>NZ_CP145886.1:1372500-2572500 GCF_038049935.1 Rossellomorea sp. y25
TGGATTGACACCTCTAGGTGTCAGTGGTAGGAGAGCGTTCTAAGGACTGCGAAGCTAGACCGTAAGGACTGGTGGAGTGCTTAGAAGTGAGAATGCCGGTATGAGTAGCGAAAGATGGGTGAGAATCCCATCCACCGAATGCCTAAGGTTTCCTGAGGAAGGCTCGTCCGCTCAGGGTTAGTCGGGACCTAAGTCGAGGCCGATAGGCGTAGACGATGGACAACAGGTTGATATTCCTGTACCACCTCTTTTCCGTTTGAGCAATGGGGGGACGCAGGAGGATAGGGTAAGCGCACTGCTGGATATGTGCGTCTAAGCAGTTAGGCTGATGATGAGGCAAATCCCATCATCGTGAAGGCTGAGCTGTGATAGCGAGCGAATTATAGTAGCGAAGTTCCTGATTCCACACTGCCAAGAAAAGCCTCTAGCGAGGAAAAAGGTGCCCGTACCGCAAACCGACACAGGTAGGCGAGGAGAGAATCCTAAGGTGAGCGAGAGAACTCTCGTTAAGGAACTCGGCAAAATGACCCCGTAACTTCGGGAGAAGGGGTGCTCTGGTAGGGTGCAAGCCCGAGAGAGCCGCAGTGAATAGGCCCAGGCGACTGTTTAGCAAAAACACAGGTCTCTGCGAAGCCGTAAGGCGAAGTATAGGGGCTGACGCCTGCCCGGTGCTGGAAGGTTAAGAGGAGTGCTTAGCGCAAGCGAAGGTGCGAATCGAAGCCCCAGTAAACGGCGGCCGTAACTATAACGGTCCTAAGGTAGCGAAATTCCTTGTCGGGTAAGTTCCGACCCGCACGAAAGGCGTAACGATCTGGGCACTGTCTCAACGAGAGACTCGGTGAAATTATAGTACCTGTGAAGATGCAGGTTACCCGCGACAGGACGGAAAGACCCCGTGGAGCTTTACTGTAGCCTGATATTGAATTTTGGTACAGCTTGTACAGGATAGGTAGGAGCCTTGGAAGCCGGAGCGCCAGCTTCGGTGGAGGCATCGGTGGGATACTACCCTGGCTGTATTGAAATTCTAACCCGCGCCCCTTATCGGGGTGGGAGACAGTGTCAGGTGGGCAGTTTGACTGGGGCGGTCGCCTCCTAAAGAGTAACGGAGGCGCCCAAAGGTTCCCTCAGAATGGTTGGAAATCATTCGCAGAGTGTAAAGGCACAAGGGAGCTTGACTGCGAGACCTACAAGTCGAGCAGGGACGAAAGTCGGGCTTAGTGATCCGGTGGTTCCGCATGGAAGGGCCATCGCTCAACGGATAAAAGCTACCCCGGGGATAACAGGCTTATCTCCCCCAAGAGTCCACATCGACGGGGAGGTTTGGCACCTCGATGTCGGCTCATCGCATCCTGGGGCTGTAGTCGGTCCCAAGGGTTGGGCTGTTCGCCCATTAAAGCGGTACGCGAGCTGGGTTCAGAACGTCGTGAGACAGTTCGGTCCCTATCCGTCGTGGGCGCAGGAAATTTGAGAGGAGCTGTCCTTAGTACGAGAGGACCGGGATGGACGCACCGCTGGTGTACCAGTTGTCTTGCCAAAGGCATCGCTGGGTAGCTATGTGCGGAAGGGATAAGTGCTGAAAGCATCTAAGCATGAAGCCCCCCTCGAGATGAGATTTCCCATCACGTAAGTGAGTAAGATCCCTAGAAGATGACTAGGTAGATAGGTCAGAGATGGAAGCATGGCGACATGTGGAGTTGACTGATACTAATCGATCGAGGACTTAACCACACTATAAAGCGGAGGCGGCTTGACCAGAAACGACAAGCATTTTTGGGCAATCAGAAGAGGGTGCCTTTTACCCTCAGCTGATTGAACTGAAATGACCTCGAGTCTCTAGCCGCCGGAGCTGGAATGGTATCTACTTGAAGAAGTAGATGCACAATTGGTCGGTATTCGGCTTTCTTGACATCAATTCTTTATCTAGTTTTCAGGGAATAAATTTTATAAGAAAATATAAAAAAAGCCTTGAAAAAATATATCTACGCGATATAATAATACTTGTCCTTAAAAAAGTGACAAGGAATTGTCTGGTGACAATGGCGAAGAGGTCACACCCGTTCCCATGCCGAACACGGAAGTTAAGCTCTTCAGCGCCGATGGTAGTTGGGGGATCTCCCCCTGTGAGAGTAGGACGTCGCCAGGCATATCGTTCCGCAGTAGCTCAGTGGTAGAGCTATCGGCTGTTAACCGATCGGTCGCAAGTTCGAATCTTGCCTGCGGAGCCATTATATGGAGAGCTGTCCGAGTGGCCGAAGGAGCACGATTGGAAATCGTGTAGACGGTTAACGCTGTCTCAAGGGTTCAAATCCCTTGCTCTCCGCCATAACACTTCTTCTTATTAAGGCCCATTGGTCAAGCGGTTAAGACACCGCCCTTTCACGGCGGTAACACGGGTTCGAATCCCGTATGGGTCACCAACACTTTTTTCCAAAAATGAAATAAAACAATGAATATAATGGAGGATTAGCTCAGCTGGGAGAGCATCTGCCTTACAAGCAGAGGGTCGGCGGTTCGATCCCGTCATCCTCCACCATGATTTTTCACGAAGCATAAGCTGAGTTGAATAATCATCCTTAATTTATAAGTTTAACTTAACAAATCATATCGTCGCGGGGTGGAGCAGTTCGGTAGCTCGTCGGGCTCATAACCCGAAGGTCGCAGGTTCAAATCCTGTCCCCGCAATACCATTTTTGACTTTGGATAGTATAATCCTTAATGAGTCACGCATGGATAGTTATTTTCGCTATTGCGAGGTAATGAAAGTTATTTTGCTGGCGCAACTCATGGTAAAAAAATTTGCAGGCGCGAAAATTTTTGGTCCGGTAGTTCAGTTGGTTAGAATGCCTGCCTGTCACGCAGGAGGTCGCGGGTTCGAGTCCCGTCCGGACCGCCATATTTATTTTGCATAATGGCTCAGTAGCTCAGTTGGTAGAGCAATGGACTGAAAATCCATGTGTCGGCGGTTCGATTCCGTCCTGAGCCACCATTTATTACTTGATGCCGGTGTAGCTCAACTGGTAGAGCAACTGACTTGTAATCAGTAGGTTGGGGGTTCAAGTCCTCTTGCCGGCACCAACCGAGTGATTTACTATTTGGAGGGGTAGCGAAGTGGCTAAACGCGGCGGACTGTAAATCCGCTCCTTCGGGTTCGGCAGTTCGAATCTGCCCCCCTCCACCAAGATTTTTTTCCTAGCGTAAGCGGAGTATTGAACCCCAGCTAATAGCAGGAAGATTCATTGGAAACCAATTATATTTCATAGGGGTATAGTTTAAAGGTAGAACGAAGGTCTCCAAAACCTTTGGTGTGGGTTCGATTCCTACTACCCCTGCCAATTTTATCATGGCGATTGTGGCGAAGTGGTTAACGCACCTGATTGTGGTTCAGGCATTCGTGGGTTCGATTCCCATCAGTCGCCCCATAAAAGTCACATTTTCATTTCCGTGACATATACTATCAGTGGGCTATAGCCAAGCGGTAAGGCATCGCACTTTGACTGCGACATGCGTTGGTTCGAATCCAGCTAGCCCAGTAGTGCGGAAGTAGTTCAGTGGTAGAACACCACCTTGCCAAGGTGGGGGTCGCGGGTTCGAATCCCGTCTTCCGCTCCAATATTAAGGCGGCATAGCCAAGTGGTAAGGCATGGGTCTGCAAAACCCTGATCACCGGTTCAAATCCGGTTGCCGCCTCCAAATGTAATGCCGGTGTGGCGGAATTGGCAGACGCGCACGACTCAAAATCGTGTTCCTCTGGAGTGCCGGTTCGACCCCGGCCACCGGTACCATTCGCGGGTGTAGTTTAGTGGTAAAACCTCAGCCTTCCAAGCTGATGATGAGGGTTCGATTCCCTTCACCCGCTCCAATTTACATATGATAGACTTTCTCATTAGAGGAAGTCTTTTTTTATTGTTCTGAGACTGAAATTTAGGAGGTAAATGTGGAAGAATGTAATAAATGAGTAGATTTTAGTGTGGATCAATGAGTAACAGCTTTATTTTAGTAGGATAAGGGGGGAGATTCGAAGTTTTTCAATATTATAGATAGTATTAGTAGCATTTTGTACAGGAATGGAGTTGAAAAAAGACTATTTTAGAGTGAAAATGATAATTTTACATAAAAAAGCGACTCTCTATAACTATATAACTGCTAGATTTATAGGCACTTGATAATTTATTATCGAGTTTAGCAGATATATTATCGACTTTTCGGATTTATTATCGAGTTTGGCAGATATATTATCGACCTTTCGATTTTATTATCGACTTTGCTACATTTATTATCGACTTTCCAATTTTATTTTCAAATTCACCACATTTATTTTCAATTCCAGCATTTTATTTTCAAAATCGCATTGTACCCTACGTTCACCTTATCAAGCCAAAGAAACCCAACCTTTTCATTTACCCATCACCAACCCATCCCAAACCCATCTAGTCAAAATTTTGCACCTTCTTTGTCAATTGAGTCCCCCTATTTAAGAAAGCGCTCCCATTATAATGTAAGAAAGCGATTACATTATTAGGGGTGGTGATACGGGTGGAAACCAAGATTCAGACTGGACCAGTAAGCCCAGATGCGCAAATCAAGGCGGTTACGAAGAAGAAGTTCAAGTATAAGAGCTTGCTGACGTATGCTGCCTTTGTTGGACCGGCACTTATATTTTTTTTAGTGATTCAGATTCTTCCATTTTTGATGGGGGTGTATTATTCGTTTACCTCATGGAATGGTGTCAGCTCAGTTGTAGAGTGGGTTGGATTTGATAACTACAAAAAGATCTTCACAGATGATAAGACATTTTTTAATTCCTTTATGTTCACGACGAAGTTTATGTTTGCGGCTGTGATTATTAGTAATTTAATAGGTTTCGGGTTTGCACTTTTACTGAATGCAGCATTGAAGACGCGAAACATTTTGCGGACAGTGTTTTTTATTCCCAACGTAATTGGTGGATTGCTACTCGGATTCATCTGGCAGTTCATCTTTGTGAAAGGATTTGCATCACTCGGGAATATGACGGGGATCGGATTCTTTAAAATGCCTTGGCTTGGTGATGAGACGACGGCATTCTGGGGGATTGTCATCGTGTTTGCATGGCAGATCAGTGGTTATATGATGGTCATCTATGTTGCGGCATTGCAAGGGGTGGATAATTCACTTTTGGAAGCAGCGAGGATAGATGGAGCATCCAACTGGACGTTGTTGACGAAGATTATCATTCCGTTGATTTTACCGGCATTCACAATTTGCTTCTTCTTGACGATTTCAATGGCCTTTAAGATATTCGATTTGAACATCTCGTTAACAGGCGGGGGACCATTCAATTCTACACAATCTGTGGCGATCAATATTTATCAAGAAGCGTTCCAGAATAACCGTTATGGCCTGGGAACAGCGAAATCGATCCTGTTCTTTGTGGTAGTGGCAGTGTTTACAACGGTTCAGGTGATGGTGACGAAGAAGAAGGAGGTTCAGGCGTAATGGGCAATCGCTATACGAAAAGAACGTTTGTATTAGAGATTATCGGAATTGTCATAGGGCTCATTTTCCTTATTCCTTTCTACTTCGTACTGATCAACTCAGTGAAGCCGTTTGCAGCGATTTTGATCGATGCGGCGGCGTGGCCAAAGGAATTTGTTTTCTCTAACTATGCGAAGGTGTGGGAGATCATCAATTTCCCCCGTGCTTTCTGGAACTCCTTGGTCATCACCGTTTTCAGTAACATTGGATTAGTGATTATCAGCTCCATGGCGGCGTGGAAGATGGTACGTACGCCAGGGAAGTTCAGCAAAATTTTATTTGTCATCTTTGTTTCAGCCATGGTCATTCCGTTCCAGACGGTGATGATTCCTCTTATGAAGGTAGGAGGGACGTTGGGACTTACGAATAGTATTCCAGGTTTGATCATCATGTACTTCGGATTTGGCGTGCCACTTTCTCTTTTCTTATATCATGGATTTGTGAAAACCGTTCCGATTGAGATTGAAGAATCCGCGATGATTGATGGCTGCAGTCAGTTTGGTGTGTTCTGGAGAATTGTATTCCCATTACTTAAGCCGATAACAGTAACCGTGGTCATTTTGAACACTTTATGGATTTGGAATGACTATCTTCTTCCCCTTCTTGTATTACAGGATGCGGAACTGCGTACGATTCCACTCGCAGCAAGCTCATTCTTCGCTCAGTATACGAAGCAATGGGATATGGGTCTTGCAGCATTGGTGCTTGGCATTACACCGATCATCATTTTCTTCTTATTTTTACAGAAGCATATCATCAAAGGTATTGCTTCAGGGTCAATTAAGTAGATATAAAGTTTCTGTCGAGATGGTCTATCATTGATACAGAAATTTATATAAAATAATTTATATCAGGGAGGTCAATCCATTTATGAAACGTATACTTTTACTTTGTATGTCTTTGGTTTTAGTATTTGGTATTATTGCTGGCTGTTCTTCTAAAGACACTACAAGCAAATCAGGTGGAGAGTCTGGATCAGGTGACGATGTAGTTACCCTTAATTTCTTCCAGTTCAAGGTTGAAATTGCCGATCAGCTTCAAGAAATGATCAATGAGTTCGAAGCTGAGCATCCAAACATTAAGATTAAGCTTGAAACAGTTGGTGGAGGTGCCGATTACGGTGCTGCTTTGAAAGCGAAATTTGCTTCTGGTGAAGAGCCGGACATTTTCAACAACGGTGGTTTTAAAGAGTTAGAGCTTTGGAAAGAGAAGTTAGCAGATCTTTCCGGTGAGCCATGGGTTGAGCATGTTCTTCCGATCGGTAAAGTGCCGATGACGGATGAAGATGGCAAGCTTTATGGTATGCCGGTTAACCTTGAAGGCTACGGATTTGTATATAATAAAGATTTATTTGAAGAAGCGGGAATCACTGAGCCGCCTACAACGATTGATGAGTTAAAAGACGCTGCGAAGAAGCTTGAAGCGAAGAAAATCACGCCTTTCTCAGCTGGTTATGGCGAGTGGTGGGTAATTGGTCAACATTTACTTAACATTCCGTTTGCTCAGCAGGAAGATCCGGATGCGTTCATCGCCGGTCTTTATGATGGTTCCGAGAAGATTGTAGGCAACGAAAAGTTCAAACAATTCAAAGAAGTTTTAGATGCTGAGCTTAAGTACGCAAATGATAATCCGTTAACGACGGATTACAATACACAAGTAACGCTATTTGCTTCTGGTGAAACTGCGATGCTGCAACAAGGAAACTGGACTGAGAACATGATCACTGAGATCAATCCTGAAATCAACATGGGATTCCTTCCAATTTCTATCAGCAATGATGATAGTGCTGATCGCCTTCCTGTAGGTGTACCGAATAACTGGGTATTAAACAAGAACTCTGAGCATCTTGAAGAAGCGAAAACATTCTTAGAGTGGATGGTTTCATCTGAAACTGGTAAGCGTTATATCACGGAAGAGTTTGCGTTCATCCCGGCCTTCGATAACATCGAGCCAAATGGTCTTGGAGACTTAGGTCAGTCCATCCTTGACTACTCTAAAGAAGAGAAGACGATTCCTTGGACTTGGTTCAAATGGCCGGATGGAGCGAATAAGGAATTCGCTGCAACGATCCAGGAGTATGCCGCAGGGAAAATTGATTACGACACTGTACTTGAGCGATTCCAGCAAACATGGGATAACTTGAAGTAAATTGAAAAAATAGAAAGCATGTCTACTGGGCATGCTTTCTATTTTATAAGTTTAATAGGAATATTTCGAAAAAACACTTCCAAGAGCAGGGAAAAACACTTTATACTAGTGTATAAGTGAGACCTGGGAGGTCCGTCCCTCATGTTAAAGACCAGCATTCGGAATAAGTTGATTGTGTTGTTGATGATTACGACGATTGTGCCGTTTGGCAGTTCTATTATTATTACATATTTTTATACGAAGGACTCCATAGAGGAGCAGGTGGTGGAGGAGAGCAGCAATCTTCTTTATCAGGGAAAGGTGAATCTGGAGAGCTATATTAATGAGCTCAACGGGTTAACTCTATCACTCTATAATAATCCTGATTTTATTAACTTCATGAGATCACCAAGTCAAGAGAATAATTACTTGACGATTGGCATTGTAAAGAATGTTGTGCAAACGATTCTCTACACGGGTGATACAATTAACGGGGTACGTATTTCCTTCGCCGATGGTGACCGCGTCATTTCGGCAACAAAGCGCTCTACAGTTGTTTTTTCTAATAAGGTAAGGGATTCGCAATGGGAATCCTTCAGAAATGCAGAGCGCAGCCCTTATAACATGTATATTGAACCAACCCATAGTCAGGAAGAAAAGAATATCAACCGGTCGAAGGATATTGTCACGATTCACCGGGCATTCCGAAACGTTCCCGGTGATGAGGTGCTTGCTTATATCTCATTGGAGGTTTCACCTGACAAGATCATCGATTTGAGTAGAAACCTCTATAACGCTAAGTCAGAAGAATTCTATCTTCTTTCTTCGGAAGGGGAAATGATTTATAGCTCGGACCGGGATGTATCGGATGATGGCAACAACCAGAAGTGGATTAAGAGAATAATGGAATCAAAAGATGTATCAGGGACACTCGAGTGGAAGGAGGACTCCTTCAACGGGGTGATGATGTACGACCAGCTCCCTGCTTCGGCCGGCGGTTGGTTGTTAGTGAAACGGGTTCCTTACGTGAATCTTTATGAAAGCGCATTTAGTGTCGCGAAGATTAATATTCTGTTTGGAGTTCTTGGGCTATCACTTGTGGTGCTCGCGACCCTATTTGTTTCTTTCAAAATTACGTCACCCATACGGATTCTGCTTCAACATATCCAACAGGTTGAAAAAGGGAATATGAAGGTACAGTCCGAATCGTTCGGTTCCGATGAAATCGGGATCCTCGGCTACCGGTTTCAGCAGATGATCGAGCGGATCAATCATCTGATCAACCGTGAGTACAAACTGGAGCTCGAAAACAAGACGAATCAATTAAAGGTCCTCCAGTCTCAAATCAATCCGCATTTTCTCTATAATGCCCTGCAATCCATTGGAACGATTGCTTTGAAGAACAAGGTTCCGCAAATCTACTCCCTGATCACCCACCTTTCCAAAATAATGAGGTACGGGATGAATATGGAGGAGGATGTGGTTCCATTAAGCAAGGAAATCAATTACACGAACGCCTATCTTCTTTTACAAAAAGAACGTTTCGGTGAGAATCTGGATTACAGTGTAGAGGTAGAAGAAGAGGTAATGGAGACCCCGGTACCGAAGATGCTCCTGCAGCCTCTCATTGAAAACTACTTCAAACACGGATTCGATATCCGGGACGGGGTAGGGCGAATATGGTTATCTTGCTTTCAGGATGAGAAAGAATTGGTGATGATTGTCCGTGATAATGGTGTTGGCGTAACGGAAAGCAGACTTCGGGAAATAGGGGATCATTTTAAAGCAGAAGCATGGAATAAAACGGGGGATGAGACCAATATCGGACTGAAGAATGTATATGTTCGATTAAAGCTCTACTATGATCACCTGGCCACTTTACAGCTTGAAAATCATGTTGAGGGAGGCTTTATGGTCACTATGAGGCTGCCAATAAGAATGGAAGGTGAAGCAAATGAAGGCAATCATCATTGACGACGAAAAGCATGTGCGTGAGGGGTTACTTTTATTAGCGGAATGGGACAAGCATGGGATCCACACCATTCTGGAGGCGGAAGATGGAGACCAAGCCATCGAAATGATCAGAGAGCACCGGCCGGAAATCATTTTCACTGATATGAGGATGCCGAAGCGGGATGGCATTAACCTTTTAAAATGGCTTCATGCCTCTGACCTTAAAAGCAAAACCATCGTTGTAAGCGGGTATGATGATTTCGAGTATATGAGAAACGCGATCTTCTACAAAAGCTTTGATTATATTCTGAAGCCGATTGAACCGGATGTGTTAAATGAAACACTGGATAAAGCGGTAAAAGAGTGGAATGAGCAGGCTCGATCAAGAAAATCCCAGGTCGAGGAAAATCGAGTGATGAATGAGGCAAAGCCCCTCTATTGGGATCGGTTGTTTTCAAGTCTCTGTGCGAAGGAGAACATTACCACAGAGATGGTAGAAAAGGTTGATCAGGAGTTTGGGATTACCATTACAAAGCTTGCAAAGACCGTTGCCCTCATCCCCATAAAACCGATTGTGATGAAGTCCTTTCAAGGAGACCGCGACCTTGCCTTCTTTACACTTATCAACATTTGCAATGAATTGCTGCGAAAGCAAAATGATGGAGTTTGCTTCCGGAATGGGAACAAAGAAGAAGAGCTTGTGATTCTCTTCTGGAATGATAAAAATGTGACGTATCTGTTAGAGGAAATCTACTCATTGATCTATCAATATAGTAAACTCTTTACGATCATTGCAATTGGACAGAAGTCTAAGAAAATAAACGAAGCGTATGAATCTGCTTTACAGGTTTATCTTAAGCATTCTCTGCTTGATCAAAAGAAAATCGTCACCCATAAAGATGTGAAAAGACAGCCCCTGCTGCATTTGTTGGATCACTCAAATGAATTGAAATGGGCAATCCGTTCAGGGAGCCGGGAGCAGGTTCAGTCCCAGTTGGACGGGATATTTGCACAGTTGAAAACAGGGCATGCACTCTCACTTGAGCAGCTCCAGGTTTGGGAAAATCAATTTGAGTTATTACGGAATAATTGGTTGAAAGAGTATGAGATTCAGCATCCAGAACCACTCTATCGGGGCCTTGATTATTGGAATGAAGACGGCTCGTTTTCGTTCAGGAAATTTAAAGAGGAAAAGGCGAAAGAGTTCAGAGAATTAATTCAAACCCTTTCAAAGGTAAAGTACCAACGGGAAAAGAACAATATGCAGCACATTGAAGAATACCTTCAGCAGCATTATCAAGAGGATATCAATCTTCAGGACATTGCCGATCGCTTTTACCTAAGCAGGGAATACATTTCACGTAAGTTCAAACAGGATCATGGATCTACCATCACGGATTACATCACGAATATTCGGATGGAAAAGGCAAGGAAACTGCTTGAAAATCCATATTTGAAGATATATGAAGTCGCCTATGGTGTAGGGTATGGGAATGAAAAATATTTCAGCAAAGTATTTAAAAAGCACGTCGGTATGACACCAAATGAATATCGGCACTTACAATCAAACACATAACTTGGAGGTTTTACAATGTTAAACGTTACTGTATGGAATGAAAATCGTCATGAGCAGAAGAATCCGAAAGTGAGAGAGGTGTACCCTGAAGGAATTCATGGTGCCATTGCCTCCTTCCTGGGAGAAGCATCATTCAATGTGAAAACGGCTACATTAGACGAAAGTGAGCATGGATTGACGGAAGATGTGCTGGATAGTACAGACGTATTGCTGTGGTGGGGACATATCGCCCATGATGAAGTCACTGATGAAGTAGTTGAAAGAGTGAAACAGCGTGTCCTTGATGGAATGGGATTGATCGTCCTTCATTCAGGTCATTTCTCTAAAATCTTCAAAACATTGATGGGTACTTCCTGTGACCTGAAATGGCGTGAAGCTGATGAGAAAGAACGCATCTGGATAGTCGATCCAAGTCATCCGATTACAGCAGGCTTAAGGGAATACATCGAGCTTGAGAAGGAAGAAATGTATGGAGAGCATTTTGACATTCCGACTCCTGATCAGCTTGTGATGGTGAGCTGGTTCGAAGGTGGGGAAGTGTTTAGAAGCGGGTGTACGTATCAGCGTGGCAACGGAAAAGTATTCTACTTCCGTCCAGGACATGAAACGTATCCAACCTATTACAATGAAGACGTTCAGAAGGTCATCGTCAATGCAGTGAAATGGGCATCCCCTGTAGATCATGCAAGACCGGTATACGGAAACGCACAGCCGTTAGAAGAAATCAAAGGATCTAACTAAAGAACAAGAGGAGGAAAAATCATGAGTAAATTAAAAATCGGGGTTATCGGGTGTGGAAGCATCGCACAGCATCGTCATTTGCCGGAATATGCAAACAATGAAAACGTTGAAGTGGTAGCGGTGTGTGACATCGTGGAAGAACGGGCATGGAAAATAGCCGATGCAGTCGGAGCGAAAGCGTATACCAATTATAAAGAACTACTGGCGAACGCTGAAGTGGAAGCCGTGAGTGTGTGTACACCGAACTACCTGCATGCACCGATTTCCATCGATGCCCTAAACGCCGGAAAACATGTATTATGTGAAAAGCCGATGGCCACTTCAAGTGAAGAAGCTCAAAGAATGATCGATGCAGCTAGTAAAAACGGTAAAAAATTGATGATCGCTCATAACCAGCGTTTTGTCCCTTCTCACCAAAAAGCGAAGCAGCTGATTGAAAGTGGTGAAGTAGGTAAAATCTACAGTTTCCGTTCTGCATTTGGTCACGGTGGACCTGAAGGGTGGAGTGCTGACGGGAAAGACAGCTGGTTCTTTAAAAAGAATGAAGCATTCATCGGTGCCATGGGTGACCTTGGGGTACACAAAACCGATCTCCTTCGGTACATCTTAGGGGAAGAATTTGCCGAAGTCGGTGCCTTTGTTGAAACAAGTGCAAAGGAAAATGCAGATGTGGATGATACGGCTGTCTGTGTATTGAAAACCGAAAGCGGTACAATCGGTACCCTTGCAGCAAGCTGGTCTTATGTTTCGAAAGAAGACAACTCTACGATCATTTATGGAGAGAAGGCCATCCTGCGTTTAGAGGATGATCCGGTCAACTCCCTTATCGTTCAATACTTAAGCGGAGAAGTAGTGAAGTATGAGCTTGGCGGCATTCAGACAAATGACGAGGGCGGCCAGACGAATTCCCGTGTAATCGATCAATTTGTCGACAGCATCCTTCATGATGCAGAGCCTCCTGTTCCAGGTGAAGAAGGAAAGAAATCGTTAGAAGTGGTTTTATCTGCCCTGGAATCAAGTGAAACAAAACGGATCGTAAAATTGTAATAGAGGTGAATGCAGCAATGACTAAACTTCGGATGGGAGTGATCGGCGTAGGGGGCATTGCCCAAACGCGCCACATCCCTACTTTTATGAAACTATCAGATTCTGTATCCATTGAAGCGATCAGTGATATCAATCCTGTCACTGCTCAAACCGTGGCAGAAACCTTTAGCATTCCGAACGTGTTCAGTGACTATCGGGACATGTTCGGACATGTGGATGCTGTGACGATCTGTACTCCAAATAAATTTCATGCGGAAATCACGATTGCAGCGCTCAAAGCCGGGATCCATGTGTTTTGTGAGAAACCGATGGCCATGACTCCTGAAGAATGTGAATTGATGATCGAAGCTGCGGAACAGTCAGGGAAGGTTCTGGCTATCGCCTATCATTATCGTTTCATGAAGGATTCACGTGCGGCAAAGCGTGTCATCCTGGAAGATGAAATCGGTGAACCAATGGTGGCCAGGGCAAGGGCGATCCGCCGCCGCAAAGTTCCTGGCTGGGGAGTGTTTACCAACAAGGAACTTCAAGGAGGCGGCAGCCTGATCGACTACGGATGTCACTTCCTGGATCTATCCCTATGGCTCCTTGGGAACCCGGCGCCTGTTGAAGTAACCGGGACGACCTACAACAAGCTTAGTAGAATGCCAGATCAAGTGAATCAGTGGGGAGATTTTGATAAAGAGAAATTTGAAGTCGATGACCATGTGACGGCTTATATCAAGTTCGATAACGGTGCATCCATGCTCTTCGAAACGTCATGGTCTGCAAATGTCAAGGGTGATGAAGAAAGCATGAGCATATCAGGGGAAACGGGGGGGATCGATCTATTCCCGTTCCAAATGAACCAAATGAAACACGGCATGCTTCTGAATAGTGAAGCGGATTGGGTTCCCGGTGAAGATGATCCAAGTCTTCCACAAGCCCGGAACTTTATCAACAGCTGTCTCGGTTTAGAGGAGCTGGTTGTGAAGCCCCAGGAAGCCATGCAAGTGTCTCAAATAATTGATGCCATTTATAAAAGCAGTGAAACCGGACAGAGCATCCGATTGAAATAGGAGGAAGCACAAATGAAACTAGGCGTATTTACTGTATTATTTTCACAAAAGAATCTTGATGAAATGCTTGATTATGTAAAAGGAGCCGGGCTACACGCAGTGGAAATCGGCACGGGAGGTTATCCCGGAAATGCTCACTGTGACCTGGACGCTCTTTTAGAAAGCGAAGAGAAGAGAAACGAATACGTAGAGAAAGTAACGTCAAGAGGCTTGGAAATCAGTGCCTTCAGCTGTCACGGAAATCCGATCTCGCCTGATGCAGCGTTTGCGGAAGAATCCCATGTAGCACTTCAGAAAACAATAAAGCTCGCAAGCTTGATGAATGTACCGGTTGTGAACTGTTTTTCTGGAACAGCGGGCGACCATGAAGGAGCAAAGCATCCGAACTGGCCAGTATCCCCTTGGCCGAATGAATATGGGGATATTCTCAAATGGCAATGGGAAGAAAAGTTGATTCCTTACTGGAAAGAGATGGGCAGGCTCGCTCAGGATCATAATGTGAAGATCGGTCTCGAGCTGCATGGAGGTTTCCTTGTACACACTCCATATACGTTATTGAAGCTCCGTGAAGAAACATGTGACGCAATCGGTGCAAACCTTGATCCGAGTCATCTGTGGTGGCAAGGAATCGATCCGGTTGCCGCGATCAAAATCCTGGGTAAAGAAAATGCGATTCACCATTTCCATGCGAAAGATACGTATATCGACCAAGACAACGTCAACATGTACGGTCTGACGGATATGCAGCCTTACGGAAGCATCCAAACAAGAGCGTGGTCCTTCCGTTCAGTGGGCTGTGGACATTCCTTGCAGGAGTGGTCTGATATGATGAGTGCACTGCGCACATTCGGATATGATTATGTGGTAAGCATCGAGCATGAGGATCCGATCATGTCGATTGAAGAAGGCTTCGGGCGTGCCGTGAAGAATCTGAAGTCGATACTGATCGAAGAACAGCCGTCGGATATGTGGTGGGTGTAGGTTGGTAAGAAGGGAGTCCATTGGGCTCTCTTTTTTTGTGGAGTAGTTGCGTGATGTGTTAGTCTCAAATTAGTAGTGTTTAATTTACATTTAATATAAAACGGCTGGATTATTTGCCAAAATGGCTGGATTTTCACAAGAAATGGCCGGATTATCGTGAATTTCGGCCGGATTGACTCCGGCCACAGCCGAAAGCGGGTTGGATATTCCCTTTCATCTAAGGAATAAGCCATTCGTATGCTTTAGAGGCTGAGATTTCTTGGAAATGGCTATGGTTCTCGTACAAGATTCTCAATAAAAAACAGGATCCCGTGAAACAGGGATCCTGCACAAACTTCTATCCACCCACCACTTCAAATGATCCTTCTCCACCATGGACACCGAGGAACATATCCATTAACGATTTCGTGAGTTTCTCGCTTTCTTCTATAGAAAGGGAAGGCTTCAGAAAGATGATCTGAACGGAATTTTTGGTTTCTTCCCCGACGGGTGCTCGGTCTGAGTCGACGAATGGACTTCCGAAAGGTCCGTCCCCGTCACATGCGACGATCAGGTTTTCCAGGGAGTTTTCCCGGCCGTTGAGCCCTATGTATGATTGTCCGGTTTCACCAATTTTCAATTGAATGGTGTCTCCGTTAAGTTGATCCCTGTCGTAAATGCCGATGGGCACTTCGTATTGAAGGGAGAAGAAGTTGTTGAGATCGATGCTTGAGTTAATGGTGCTCAAATAATTCTGTTTTTTAACCCGGCGAAAAAGGGCTTCGGCAGAATGACGGTAGCGATTTGGGTCCTTTCCTGTTTTCCTGAAGATGTCCCGCCACGCGACAATTCCTTCAATTTCCGTCACATTTTTATCGTGAAGATCAAAGAAGATGGATTCCTGGAACAGCTGAAGCCTTCCTTTCAGCATTTGAGGAGAAGTGCCGACTTCGATATCATGATATTGAATGAATCCCACTTTGAAATCGGGGATTTTGCTTGTAATGGATGAATCAATCGTGATTTCCACTTATTTTCCCTCCACATTTGTTTTAAAATAGTTTATCATAATACACGTTCCTATTTCACGTAAGCTTAATTGTAAGTGTTGAATATATAGATAGAAAGGAGGACAGGGCGATGGATATCGATCAATTAAAACAGGATATCATCGAGTATAGCAAGGAAATCGGCATTGATAAGATTGGCTTTACAACGGCGGATACGTTCTCGGAAATGAAAAACAGGCTCCTGCGCCAGGAGATGCTCGGGTATCAATCCGGGTTTGAGGAAAAGGACATAGAAAAGCGGGTTGATCCTTCTTTGATATTTGATAAGCCGAAATCGATCATCGCCATTGCTCTCGCCTACCCTTCCAAAATGAAGAACGCTCCACAAAGTAAACGGGGAGAGAGACGGGGGATCTTTTGCCGGGCATCATGGGGGACGGATTATCACCATGTGCTTAGGGATCGTCTTTCAAAGCTGGAAGAATATATCGTATCAAGGGTTCCCCAGGCACGTTTCAAATCCATGGTGGATACGGGTGAACTCGTTGACCGTGCCGTGGCTGAGCGTGCCGGGATTGGCTGGAGCGGAAAAAACTGTTCGATTATAACACCTGAGTTCGGATCCTATGTGTATCTCGGGGAAATGGTGACAAATCTTCCCTTTGCCCCTGATACACCGATGGAGGACCAATGTGGCACATGCAATAAATGCGTGGATGTCTGCCCAACGGGAGCTCTTATCGAAGGAGGACAGCTGGATGCTCAGAAATGCATTGCCTTTTTGACGCAAACAAAGGGCTTTCTTGCCGATGAATACCGGGTAAAGCTTGGGAACCGCCTTTATGGATGTGACACCTGCCAGACCGTATGTCCTGAAAATAAAGGGATGGACTTTCATTTTCACGAAGAGATGGAGCCGGATCCAGAAATTGCAAAGCCGCTATTAAAGCCGCTTCTAACGATCAGTAACCGTGAGTTTAAAGAAAAGTATGGTCATGTATCCGGTTCATGGAGAGGTAAGAAGCCGATCCAGCGAAACGCGATCATTGCACTCGCTCATTATAAGGATACAACAGCCATTAAAGATCTCGTTGACGTGATGAAAAAGGATGTTAGACCGGTGATCCGAGGTACCTCTGCATGGGCACTTGGCAAAATCGGCGGAGAAGAAGCACAACAGGCGTTACTGAAACAGCAGTCAGTAGAAACAGATGACGATGTATTAAACGAAATCAAAAAGGGCCTTAGCCTGATAACCAAATAGTCCAAAAGGATAAACTCACATATCCACCTGAGTTTATCCTTTTTTGTTTTGAACAGTCTTCTCCCCGCATAACAATTAGGGAGGAGGGAAGACAATGATCAGAAAGCTGTTAATGGAAAAGGTTCAACATGTGATTGATGAATATACATCCCGCAGTCAGTCAGATTATCACAATGACAAAGTGAGAAGCAAGAAGGAATCTTGTCTTCGACGGAATGCGGAAATTGTAAAGGTGGATGCAGCAGGGAAAATCCAAAGCATGACACCCCAGCGTAATGAAACACAAACCATTTTATACGATGTTCACTATAAATATCTTATTAAGCAGGGGGATCTTCTTTATTTAGAAGAAGAAGTAGAGAATAGGCGTTCAGCATTTTATAAGGGTAAAATCTATGAAGACGGCGAGATTCCGATTCTCTATGAAGAGAATGTTGTACGTGAAGAGAGTTCAAACTTCGACGGGAAAGAGGCTAGAGTGACGTATCAATATGATCGGCTTAGCGCGGTGCAATATGCTGAGCGATGGTGGAACAGCTATAACCCTGCATATAAGAAGTTTGAGAATGATTGCACGAACTATATTTCACAGTGCCTCCATGCCGGGGACGCTCCCATGCGGGGGTATCCGACGAAAGGGAAAGGCTGGTGGATGAGAAATCAGAACTGGAGCTATAGCTGGACGGTTGCGAATTCCATGAGATGGTATATCCCCAATTCGACGGTCGGGTTAAGGGGAAGACAGGTAAATGACGCTAAAGAGTTGAAGCTTGGAGATGTCATCTGCTATGACTTTGAAGGGGATGGTCGTTTTGACCATACTACGATCGTAACCGGTAAAGATGCTGCAGGAGAGCCTCTCGTGAATGCCCATACGTTCAACAGCAGAATGCGGTATTGGAAGTATGAGGACTCGACTGCTTATACACCCAATATCAAGTATAGATTTTTTACCATAGTAGATGACGGCTAAGTCTTGTTCTATGGGGAGGAAATGGTATAATGTCACTTAGAGTTTTATGAATGAGGTGACAGGAACATGGGAGTACATGTTGTATTATATCAACCAGAAATCCCTGCTAATACAGGGAATATTGCGAGAACGTGTGCAGCAACGGACACAACTCTGCACTTGATCCGTCCACTCGGGTTCTCAACAGATGATAAAATGTTAAAGCGGGCAGGCCTTGATTATTGGCAGTTTGTAAACATTGTATACTATGATTCAATTGAAGAGTTCTTCGAGAAAAATGACGGTGGAGAATTTTTCTACTTAACAAAATACGGAAAGATCCCTCACACTGATTTTGACTACAGTGTAGAAGAGAAGGATTACTTCTTCATTTTTGGCAGGGAAACTTCAGGACTGCCGGATGACATCATCCAAAATAATTTGGATCGCGCCCTGCGCATACCAATGAACGAAAACGTGCGTTCATTGAACCTTTCCAATACAGCGGCGATTCTGATTTATGAAGCATTAAGACAAAGAAAATATCCGGGTCTGTTATAAAAAAAAGGAATGAGAATCATATGATTTTCATTCCTTTTTTTATTTGGCTTATACTAAGGGAAAGAATGTGAAGGAGAGAGTACATAATGAATGAAACCATTGAAACGATTCTTAAGCATCGATCCATACGGAAATTCAAGAGTGAGCCGTTAACCGAGGAGCAAATCCGGACAATTGTCTCGAGTGCCCAGGCTGCCAGTACGTCCAGTTATATTCAAGCGTATTCAATCATTGGGGTGAAGGATCCTGCTAAAAAGAAGAAGTTGGCGGAGCTTGCCGGTCCACAATTATATGTAGAAGAAAATGGTCATTTCTTTATATTCTGTGCCGATTTGTACCGCCACGAGAAGATAGGTGAATGGGAAAATGCTGATGTCATTCCAACACTTGAAAGCACGGAGAAATTCATGGTGGCATTGATTGATGCTTCACTGGCGGCCCAAAATGCGTCCATTGCTGCTGAATCCATGGGAATGGGCATTTGCTATATTGGTGGGATTCGGAATGATCTGGAATCAGTAAGTGAACTGCTGGAGCTTCCTGATCGCGTCATTCCTTTATTCGGGCTGGCTGTCGGTTTCCCTGAAGGAAATTCTGATGTGAAGCCGAGGTTGCCAATGGAAGCCATTTACCATGAGGATTCATATCAACATGATGAAGGGTACATGAAAGAGGGACTCGATCGCTATGACGAAACCATTTCTTCCTATTATCATGTACGAACGGACGGCAAACGTTCGGATCGATGGACCGAGCAAATGGCCAACATGCTGTCAGGTAAGAAACGCATGTATATGAAGGAATTTGTGGAGAAGAAAGGATTTAATAAAAGGTAGCACCCGCGTGTAGATAAAGAATCTAAAAAAATATGCCCGAAAAGATCAAATCTTTTTCGGGCTTTTTCCTAATCCATCTCCGGAAACCCGACTTTAAAATGTTCTGTGACTAACCGGATAAACTCCCTCGTTGTTTTAGGAAGATAGAAGTCTTTTTTCCATACGATACCGTAGCTTGCGTTGTTCATGTTCTCAATTTCCAATTGTTGAACGTCTTTATGCTTAAATACTTGCAGAGCACTATGGGGAACGATGGAGGAAGCGAATCCTTGTTCCACAAGATTGGCAAGAAGAACGGTATCCGAACATTCTGCCTTTATATACGGCGTCAACCCGATTGAAGTAAATGACTGAACAATCATTTCGTACAAGCCCAAACTTCGTGTACTTGGAAGGATTAATGGCTGGTGAACAATATCTTCTAATGCAATCGTGCCATGACTTGAAATCGGAACATTCGTAATGTAGTAAAATGGCTCTTCTTGAAGGGTCACCGTCTCCATATTGTCTGCTGAAAATGGCAGTCGAATCAGAGCAGCATCAATCTCACGTAATTCTAAAAGATGAATGAGCTGTGAGGATTCGTTTTGATGAATGTTATAGGTGATGTTTGGGAAGTTCTTTTCATACTCTTTCAAAATATATGGTAAATCAATGTCTGATAATGTATTTACACCAACCCTCAGCTTGCCTTTTTCCCCTGAACCAATTTCTTTCACTTCTGCTTCAGCAGCCTCCAGCAGCTTGATCATCTGATAAGCATGCTGATAAAGGGCTTTACCAGCCTCTGTAATCACCAGTTTTCTTCCTTTCCGGTAAAACAAGCTCACACCGAGATCCTCTTCCATCGTGCGCAGCTGCTGACTTAGGGGGGGCTGAGACATATGTAGTCGCTTTGCTGCAGCGAGTATTGTTTTTTCTTCCACAATCGCCAAAAAGTAACGCAGTTGTTTAAGGTCCAGCATGGTATTCCCCTTCCTTATATGATAAATATATAATAATACAATTTAATAGATATTATCCATATATATCAAGCCGTGATACCCTAAAAGTTGTTAGGGGGAGTGAAAATGAAGAAGATGCTCATTGCTATTTTTATCAGTACTCTAGCGGGATGTTCGTTTAATGCTCAAAAGGAGGAAAAAGAAGTGATTTTCACCTATATAAAAGAAGGATATATTGAAGAGGTAGAAACGTTAATTGATGAAGGGACTGATATTAATCAACAGGATGCCCTTGGTAGAACGCCTGTTATGCTGGCGACATATCAAAATAATACGGATATGGTCCGTTTACTGATTGATAAGGGAGCCGATATTCATTTACAGGATGAATTAAAAAACAATCCTTTTCTGTACGCCGGTGCAGAAGGAATGAATGACATTCTGCTTCTCACAATCGAAGCAGGAGCAGATCCTGCTTTAGTGAATCGATATGGCGGAACCGCTCTAATTCCAGCTGCGGAAAAAGGCCACGGGGAGACCGTGAAACTTTTACTGGATAAAACAAACGTCGATATCAATCATGTTAACGATCTTGGCTGGACGGCGTTGATGGAAGCCATTGTATTGAGTGACGGTGGAGAGGGACATCAAGAGATTATTGCCACATTAATCGAGTATGGTGCGGATGTAACCATTCCTGATCGGGAAGGTAAATCACCAATTGAGCGTGCGAGGGAAAGAGGTTTTGTAGAAATTGAGGAGATGCTGCTTAAAGCCGGAGCGGTTAAAGTATCATGAAATACAAAGGGCAGACCGTAGGAACCGCCCTACAAAGCTTTCAATGGCTCATGTTTTTAATTGGCACGTCGATTGCTCTTCCCATTGTGATTGGTAGTGTGTTTGGTTTAAGTGAGACCGAGATTTCAGGGTTAATGCAAAGAACGCTTTTCCTGGTTGCTCTCGGCTCCATTCTTCAGAAAGTAATTGGACATTCCCTTCCGATTATTGAAGGACCGGCTGGATCCTGGGTAAGTGTGTTTGTTATTTTGGCAGCCTTTTCTAAGCAAAATGGTCTGTCGGTTGAAGAATCTTTATCACTTGGTATGGGCTCACTTGCTTTAGCAGGATGTATACTGATCCTTATGGGATTAGTGAAAAATAAATTATTTTACCAAAGAGTATTTCCACCTTTGGTTTCAGGTGTATTTTTGTTTCTTCTAGCGATTCAGCTTAGTGGTATCTTTTTTAATGGGATGATCGTACAAGAAGAAGGAAACGTTGATTGGAAACTGACGATGCTTGCCATATTCGTTTTTATCTTTATTGTGATTCTATCAATTAAAGCAAAAGGTTGGGGAAAGCAGTTTTCACTCTTAATAGGCATCATTGTTGGCTGGGGTGTGTTCGCCATTTTCGGTGGGGCTTCTACCCCTATTGGACAGAGGGATCTTAATAGTCTAGCTGTGCCAGAACTATTTTCATGGGGACCCCCTGCAATCAACGGTAGTATCATCACTGCGACTATTCTGTTTTCGTTTACCCTGATTCTAAACAATATTGCAGCCATTGATTCGATGTATGATGTTTATGATGGAGAGAAGATCAATAAACAAGACAGTATAAGAAGAGGGTTTGTCGTCGGAGGAATCAATCATTGGTTATCATCCATTTTCTCTGCTCTTGCCATTGTGCCCTTACCGGTTACATCCGGTTTTGTACAAACGACGAAACAAAGAAGCGGTCTGCCATTTCTTATAGCAGCAGGCAGTTTATTACTCATATCCTTTATGCCACAGGTGGTCCATGTCGTGTCTACTTTGCCTGTAGCCGTCGCAAGTGCAGCGCTGCTTTCAACAATCGTGAATATGTTTATCATTTCGGTAAAGAAGATAACTTCGATTCAGTTGAAACAAAGGGAATTATCAATCATTGGTATTTCACTTTTGAGTGGCACGAGTCTTTTCTTTCAATCTTCGGATCTTTTCAAAGACCTTCCGAGTTCGCTTCAAATTGTAATGAGTAATGGGTTGATCGTGGGGACATTTGTAGTGATTGCTCTTAATTTAATATGGCGTAATAACTAAAAAAACTGGCCCGGGCCAGTTTTTTTAGTTTATGAATTAGTTGGAGCCGGGTTTATCATTATATCCAGCAGTGAAAATCGCTACTAAGAATGCTAAAGATACACCTATAATCATTATAGTACCCATGTTTGGTAACCTCCCAGTTTCACTTATTCCACAGTCTGTCTTTAGTATAGCCTATTTTTTATTTGATGTGAATGAAATCAGTTATTTTTTTACTGAATCTATGGCAGCTTGACGAAATGAAAATGAAAACCCTTGTATCTTACAGGCATGCCCTATTGTTTCCCGTGAATATCGGACCTTTGTCTGTAATAAATATATCTTGTTAACATGTTCAGTTGACCAAGCGCATACAGTATATTAATCGTCTCTCATTAAGCGACAGGGGGAGGTCCTTATGGATATTTTAAAAAAAATCGAACATTACCGAGAAGAAGAAGAGAAACTGAAATGGGAAGGGACGTTTGCTCAGTATTTAGACCTGCTGAAAGAGAAGCCTTGGGTTGGGCAATCCGCTCATTCAAGAGTCTTTAATATGATTAAGGATGCCGGGGTTGAGGAGGTCGAGGGGAAACGAAAGTATAAGTTCTTCAGCAATCAATTATTTGGCTTAGAAGAGGCGCTGGAAAGACTCGTTGAAGAATACTTTCATCCTGCTGCGAAGCGATTAGATGTCCGAAAGAGAATCTTGTTACTGATGGGCCCTGTTAGTGGAGGGAAATCAACCCTTGTGTCGATGCTTAAACGCGGGTTGGAGCAGTATTCCCGGACTGAAAGAGGAGGCGTCTTTTCAATCAAAGGCTGTCCGATGCATGAAGATCCACTGCATTTGATTCCTCAACATTTACGTGAAGATTTTTACAACGAATATGGCATTCGCATTGAAGGAAATCTCTCTCCGTTAAATACTATGCGTTTGGAGAAAGAATATCATGGCCGCATAGAAGACGTTCAGGTCGAAAGAGTCTTTTTCTCTGAAGATAAACGTGTCGGAATTGGTACGTTCAGTCCATCTGATCCAAAATCACAGGATATCGCTGATTTAACAGGAAGTATCGACTTTTCCACGATTGCCGAGTTTGGTTCTGAGTCAGATCCGAGGGCTTACCGATTTGATGGAGAATTAAATAAAGCAAACCGTGGATTGATGGAATTCCAGGAAATGCTTAAGTGTGATGAAAAGTTCTTATGGCACTTATTATCCCTTACTCAGGAAGGAAACTTCAAGGCAGGCCGATTTGCCCTTATTTCAGCCGACGAGTTGATTGTGGCTCATACGAATGAAACTGAGTATAGATCCTTCATTTCTAATAAGAAGAATGAAGCCTTACATTCCCGTATTATTGTCATGCCGGTTCCATATAACCTGAAAGTCACTCAAGAAGAGAAAATATATGAGAAAATGATCAACGAAAGTGATGTGTCGAACGTCCACGTGGCTCCTCATACGTTACGGGTAGCGGCGATGTTCACCATTTTAACCCGATTGAAAGAACCAAAGCGTGGTGATATTGATTTAATCAAGAAAATGCGCTTGTACGACGGTGAGAATGTCGAAGGCTTTAACTCCGCAGATGTGGATGAAATGAAGAAGGAATATCAGGATGAAGGAATGAGCGGAATCGATCCGCGTTACGTCATTAACCGAATCTCATCTACGATCATTCGTAAAGAGATACCGACCATTAACGCGTTAGATGTGCTACGTGCTTTGAAAGAAGGACTGGATCAGCATCCATCGATTACAAATGAGCTTCGTGATAAGTATTTGAACTTTATCTCCCTCGCCCGTAAGGAATACGATGATATTGCCAAGAAAGAAGTTCAGAAAGCCTTCGTGTATTCATATGAAGAGTCTGCGAAGACGCTTATGGATAACTATCTTGATAACGTTGAAGCATACTGCAATAAGGCTAAGCTTCATGATCCATTAACCGGTGAAGAAATCAATCCGGATGAAAAGCTGATGCGCTCCATTGAAGAGCAAATCGGCATTTCAGAAAATGCGAAAAAAGCATTCCGTGAAGAAATTCTTATCCGTATCTCTGCCTATGCCCGCAAAGGAAAACGTTTCGACTACAATTCACATGATCGCTTGAGAGAAGCCATTCAGAAGAAGCTATTCGCTGACTTGAAGGACGTTGTGAAAATCACGACTTCATCTAAAACGCCAGACGAACAGCAGCTGAAGAAAGTCAACGAAGTGGTTGCCCGCCTCATCGATGAACACGGCTACAACTCTACATCCGCCAACGAATTACTGCGCTATGTGGGCAGCCTGTTGAATCGTTAATAGAAGTGAAATCGGGAGGTGCCGGGCACCTCCCGATTTTTCTTTAAAGTTTAAATCTCTTACCTACAGGGAAAAGTAGTAGCCAAGAGGTGAGAATATTGACCAAAAACAAATATGAACTGGATAAAAACTATGAACCTGAAAATGGATCCATGGCACATGATATGGAAGAGATGGAGCAGCTAGGGAAGCAAATGGACAAACTCAGAACGAATGAAGAGCTGAAAGAAGACAAGAAACAACCCGACCCTGTTCAATTTAAAGAGAAAGACAAGGAATAGTTGACGGAAAAGTCTGAATATAATAGTCTATAGATAGAGAGCTGGGCCCATTATCTAATATGAAAGTGGGTGGAGAGGATGTCTTCTAAACCTCATCGGCCAGAAGATGCAGAACCTCTTAACGGAAGCATGGCCTCCAATATGGAGGAAGTCATTAAGCTAGGGAAGCAAATGGAAAAGTTACGTTCCAGTGGCGAATTAAAGATACACAATCGAGTATCAGACCCGGCTCAATATGAAGAAGAAGCTTAATCAGGTGTTTCTGCCTGGTTATTTTTTTTTGACTGAACGTGCTATGGAGTCATTTCTATAGAACGATCAATGACCTCTACACAACCTGTCAGAAAAATAGGCTTGTCCAATCAAAAAAGAACGTTTAATTGTCGAAATTATTTGTAAATTTATCAATACTTCTGCATAGGATAGAGTAATCCCCGTTTCACTTCATGGGATACATGCAGTTTAGACAGTCAACATAGTGTATGCAGGAAAACGAAAAATTGTGAAAAATTTTAAGGAGGGGAATAATTTGAGTCAAATGGATAATCATCAGTTTGTCATTTCCAAGGAAGATTGGGCCCTCCACCGCAAAGGTCACGATGATCAACAAAGACATCAAGAGAAAGTACAGGATGCGATTCGAAATAACTTACCTGATTTGATTACAGAAGAAAATATTGTCATGTCCAATGGTCGAGACGTCGTCAAGATACCGATTCGTTCTTTAGATGAATATAAAATTCGTTACAACTATGATAAGAATAAACATGTCGGGCAAGGAGACGGTGAGAGTCAGGTAGGGGACGTCATTGCAAGAGACGGCACACCACAGCAGCAGGGTCCTGGAAAAGGTCAAGGGGCCGGAGATAAAGCCGGTGAAGACTACTATGAAGCAGAAGTGTCGATGCTGGAGATTGAAGAAGCCTTATTTAGCCAATTGGAACTTCCGAACCTAAAGAAGAAGGAGCAAGATGTTCAAACCGTCGAGCACATTGAATTCAATGATATCCGTAAAACAGGCCTAATGGGGAATATAGATAAAAAGAAGACGATGATGTCTGCCTTCAAGAGAAATGCCATGAAAGGAGCACCAAGCTTTCATCCGATATATACCGAAGACTTGAAGTTCAGAACATGGAATGAAGTGTTGAAACCTGAATCCAAAGCGGTCGTCTTGGCCATGATGGATACGAGTGGAAGTATGGGAGTATGGGAGAAATATATGGCAAGAAGCTTTTTCTTCTGGATGACCCGCTTCTTACGCACTAAATATGAAACGGTGGAAATTGAATTCATCGCTCATCATACCGAAGCCAAAGTGGTGTCAGAAGAACATTTCTTCTCTAAAGGGGAAAGCGGAGGAACCATCTGTTCATCAGCTTATCGTAAAGCGTTGGAACTCATCGATGGAAAGTACGCTCCGAGCCGCTACAATATCTATCCGTTCCACTTCTCTGATGGAGATAATTTAACGTCTGATAACGTGCGATGTGTCAAGCTTGTAGAAGAATTAATGAAAGTATCCAGCATGTTCGGATACGGGGAAGTAAACCAGTATAACCGTCATTCCACTCTCATGTCAGCCTACAAGAACATTAAAAACGACGATTTCCGTTACTATATTCTCAAACAAAAAGCCGATGTGTTCCACGCCATGAAAAGTTTCTTCCACAAGGAACAGGAAAAAGCATTCGCATGAGAAAACCAGCCGATGAGGCTGGTTTTTCACTGGAATCTATTAATCTAATTACATATTAAATAATTAGGTGATTCTATAACCAAAGTGCTAAAATAGAAAGGAAGAAATCGTTTTACAAATAAAAACATTCTATAAGCGATGAGGTTTATCATGACAGATGAAAAGCAAGAAATCCAACGATTAAAACAGGAAATTAAGGAATTACAAGAACAGTTAGCTCAATCGGAACAAATCATCATGGATATTTCTGCACCCATTATCCCATCCATCATCCCTGAAACCATATTGATTCCTGTTACTGGAAGACTCAACCCTGAACGCTTTGAGCGGATCATTTCAAAGATACTGGACGTGTCATATGGAGAAGATATTAGTACGATTATTATAGACTTTTCAGCCATATCAGAAAATGAAATCGGGGAAATTGACATCTTCGGCACTTATATACATAACATGGTCAAAGCTATTGGGTTGATGGGGATCGAAACCCTTTTCGTCGGATTTACCCCGGCTCTGACTCAAGTGATGATCAATTCAGGAGTAAGAGAACTTCAAGGAATCAAAAGCTTCCTCACATTCCGCACGGCATTGCAGTACTTGATGAGTGAAAAGGACCTTGAATTTCAAAAGATAAGTGAGTAGAAGAACCTTCCCCAATGGTTGGTTCTTTTTCGTGACTGAAAACACCTTTCATGTTTGATCTAAGATAGGGGAAACTATCCTTATCTGAGACATAAAGGATTTGAGCTGCTTATGGTAGATTTTAAAGACTTAGGTATCGTAGCATTAAGAATCTTTACGATCCTTCCATTTATGATATTTGTGACACTATATATGGGAAAGCGGTCAATTGGAGAATTACCGGTGTTTGACTTTTTAGTGGTCCTTGTATTCGGTTCTGTTGTAGGGGCAGATATTGCCGATCCCAACATCGAACACATCCATACCATCGTCGCAATGATTCTTATCGCCATATTACAAAAAATCTTGACCAAAATGAAAATTTCTTCAAGAAAAATGGGTAAAATTCTTTCCTTTGAACCTACTGTTGTCATTGAAAACGGTCAGATTCTAAAAGAAGAATTAAAGAAAACCGGTTATACGATTGATAATATCTTGATGCTCCTTCGGGAAAAAGAAGTTTTCCTGCTGGAAGATATACAAATCGGAATCATTGAGCCTAACGGAAGTTTATCGATTCAAAAGATGCCTTCAAAACAAACCGTTACAGCTGAAGATGCGGGAGTCATGAAGCGAACGAGCCTTGCGTTCCCTCTTATTGTAGATGGAGTATTGCATACAAGCGTTTTAGATAAATTAAACGTGGAGGAAAAACGGGTATGGGAAGAAATCGGGAAAGCGGGATTCTCTTCAATCGATGAGGTGTTCTATGCCTCCATCAATGCAAGGAAAGAAATCCATATTGTGAAAACACCTGATATTCATTCGTATCCTGATTTCTTTAACTGAGCATTCATAAAAAGGTGATGCCTGTGAAAAAGATACTCAAATCGGGCGATGGATGAATGGATGAGGGAGCATGGATTCTTAAATAACCATGTAAGCTGTTGAACAGGGTTCAATCGCTTTTTTGCGTTTACTTGATTTACTTAAAAAGGAATCCCGGTAAGTGAAGTCGTATATATAGTGGAGAAGGAGGTTCGATCACGATGGAATTTATCTATGTATTAAAGCTGATTCCGCGCTTACATAAAGAAGAAAATTGGACAACCGGGGATGAGGGGATTGTTCATCGTCATTTTGAGAGGTTGAAGGAGCTTACGGACTCTGGAGTGGTGATCCTTGCCGGCAGAACGTTAAATGAAGAAGAAAATGCTTTTGGAATCGTTATTTTTGAAGCGGAAGATGCGGAAAAGGCCAGAGCGTTCATGAAGGAAGATCCTACCGTAAAAGAGGGGATTATGACAGCAGAGCTGTTTCCGTATCGAGTGGCTCTCCTGAGAAAAGAGACCAATACTTTAGTGGAGTAGGAGAAGGTACAATGGAAAAATGGATCGAAGAACTTTTTACAGAGGAGCTATTTGCGGAAGCTGCCTCACGATATGGCTGTAACACTGCTCAAGCGAAGAAGCTCGGAGACTTTGAAAACTATGTGTATGAGGTTCATAAGGGAGACAGCCCCTATATCCTCCGCCTCACTCACAGTTCTCATCGTTCAGAAAGAGAAGTGGAAGCTGAACTGAAATGGATTAACTACTTACATAAACACGGAGTGAATGTATCATTAGTCAAACATTCTGATAAAGGGAAGCTCGTAGAAATTATCAAAGCAGGGGACACGTATTTTTATGTTTGTTTGTTTGATAAAGCTCCAGGAAGTCCGGTTAAGATAAATGACCCATTGTTCGATGAGGAACTCTTTTACAAATGGGGGAAAATCACAGGACATATGCATCGAGTGACAAAAGGATATGTTCAGGGTATCAATCGTCGTGATCGTTGGGATGAGGATGACGTGTTGAAGTATGGGAAGTATTTATCTTCTGTGAAAGATGAGTACATCATCGAAAAAGGTGAGATAAATAAAAAAACGATCAAAAGCTATGAGGAAACGAAAGATACCTTTGGACTGATTCACTCTGACATCCATCCAGGGAACTTTTTTTACCATAAGGGTGATATTCATGTGTTTGACTTTGATGATAGTACACAGTTCTTTTTTATAAGTGATGTCGCCATTCCCCTATACTATTCCGTGTGGTGGAAGCTTCGTAATGAGAACTTAGATACCCGTAGTCAATTTGGCAGAAGGTTCCTCATTTCGTTTTTAAAAGGATATTTGACGGAGTGTGATTTAGAGAAAGAATGGGTGGACCGCATTCCCCATTTTCTGCTCCTCAGGGATTTAACACTTTATTCTGTTTTCCATAAAAAGTGGGATCTAGAGAATTTATCAGAGGTCGAGGAGTCCTTGCTTTCAGAGATCAGGGACAGATTGCTCCATGATGAGCCAATCGTCGATTTGCACTACAGTGAAATTCTTGAAAAAGCGAGAGAAAAATGATTTGGGCACTCCTTATTACAGGTGTGATCATCGGATTATTAGTCCGTTTGATGAGGACCACATTTAAAAGGGGATACGGAATGTCAGAGGATTTATTTGAACAGCCTGTGTATGTAAAGACATGTATTCATTGTCACAGGAAGATTCCAAAGGATTATCAAAAATCTCTTTGCCCCCATTGCGGGAAGCTGGTGGAATGATGGAAAGGTTTGAAGGATTTCTCCTTTGAGCCTTTTTTAATGGCGTTTATTTTATATGTGGAGAAAAATTTGGTATGATGCTAAAGACTGTTTACATACAAACTGACGAGGTGAAAAAATGAATAAAACCATTGGATTTATAGGGTGCGGAAATATGGCACAAGCGATCATGGGGGGGATATTGAAGTCCGGTTTAGTAGAGAATCATTCGGTTAAAGCCAGCGCCAGAACACAAGAGACGCAGGAAAAAGTAGCAGAGGAATTTGGAGTGGGGGTTATTAGTGATAATAAGAGCGTAGCAGCTTTTTCAGACATAGTGTTTTTAGCAGTGAAACCAGATCAATATCGGAACATTGTTGAATCAATAAAGGATTCTCTGAAAAAGGACGCCATCATCATTACCATTGCTGCAGGAATCACGATTGATTGGATGGAGAGTCAGCTTTCTAAGTCTGTTAAAATTGTCCGAACCATGCCAAATACACCGTCTCTTGTAGGTGAAGGTATGACAGCGTACTGTGTAAATGGCGAATTAACCGACGCTGATCTTGAAGATGTGAAAGCGATCTTAGATAGCTTCGGAAAGTCTGAAATGGTAGAGGAAAGCTTGATGGATGCCATTCCGGCTGTGAGCGGATCATCTCCTGCATATGTATTTATGTTCATAGAAGCACTGGCCGATGGAGCGGTTCTGCAAGGCGTTCCAAGAAAACAAGCCTATCAGCTGGCAGCACAGGCTGTACTTGGAGCGGCGAAGATGGTCCTTGAAACAGGCACTCATCCGGGGGAATTGAAGGATGCCGTATGTTCACCGGGCGGAGCAACGATTGAAGCTGTGTCAGCCCTGGAGAAAAATAATTTTAAAGGAGCCATCTTAACAGCAATGGACGCATGCAGCCGTAAATCGAAATCCCTGGGTGAGTAGAGTGGAAACCATTGACAAATCCTCATGACTGATGTAGTTTGTACATACAAACATTAACGGAGGTCGAGGATAGTGGAAGATCAATTCTGTAACTGTCTCTATTTTTCTGCCAATCACTTGGCAAGAATGATGAACAAGATGGCGGAGGAAGAGTTTGCGCCGATCGGTTTGTCTCCCACTTATGCATTTTTGTTGATGACCTTAAAGGATAAAGACGGTCTAACACAAAAAGAGCTTAGTGGTGCTTTAAATATCGCTCCTTCAACAAGTACCCGATTTGTTGATAAATTAGAGATGAAGGGACTTGTTACACGAAAGAACAAAGGAAAGTTAGCAATCATTGCCCTGACGGATAAAGGCTATAGCATGCAGGGTGACATTTCTCAGTGCTGGAAGAACCTATTTAAACGCTATGCTGAAATCATGGGGGAGGAACAGGCTCGCAAGCTGACGCGTGATGTGAACGAAGCCAATTCGATATTGGAAAATAAAAAATAAAATTTTTTACCATGTTAGTTGTGTGTACAAACAAATGATGATATTATTTGTACATACAAATAAGGAGTAGTTGAAATGAAAACACTAGTGTTAGTAGGACATCCAAATTTACAAGAATCAAGAATGAACAAAGCTTGGTCAGAACGTTTGGAAAAAGAAGAGAACGTTATTGTACATGATTTATATAAAGAATATCCGAACATGAATTTTGATGTTAAGAGAGAACAAAATCTTTTATTAGAACATGACCGAATCGTCTTCCAATTTCCATTCTTCTGGTACAGCACACCGGCGATTTTAAAAGAATGGCAGGATAAGGTGTTAGAATATGGATGGGCTTATGGAGCAGAGGGGACGAAGCTTCACGGAAAAGAATTCTTAGTCGTGACTTCAACCGGTGGTCCGGGTGGAGCTTACCGATCAGGAGGCTTTAATCACTACTCCATGAGTGAACTGCTGAAACCACTGCAGGCTACTGCTAATTTAACGGGAATGACATTCTTGCCTGCTTATGTAGAGCATGGGGTTCGAATGATGAGTGACGATGAAGTGGTTGCGTCTGCTGAAAAAGTGGCAGCGCATGTGGTGAATCCTGAGCTGAGGTTTGGGCGATAGCAGGGGGAGCTCATTCGTTTTCGGGATGGGCTCTTTAGTATTAGTCATGAGTGAAAGGATTTTTAACGCATGAAAGTAGAAATCGACGCATAAACCACCAAACCTGGAGGTCCGTCCCTCTAAAACGTTATTCAAACTGCCAAAGTACTGAATTGTTTTGGCAGTTTGTCGTTTATCGGGTTTGGTATTCTACTGTCAAGATGGCTGTGACGGCGATTTGTCCTGGTTGGACGGCTGCACTCTCTTCAGCGGCTTTTACAAACCCGGTGGTCATAAAGGGGGTGACGATTGGGCTTGATTGCTCTGTGATGGACTTTGGCTGGGGATCGAGCTGCTGCCCCGATTGGCTGGATAATGTGAGTGCTTTTTGATACGCCTTTTGATATGCCATAGCAAGGGCCTGCTGATAGGATTCGATGGGGTTGGAATTGACAAATGAAATGTTTTCTACACGATTCGCACCGCTCTTAATGGCATCATCAATAATCGTACCGACTTTTTCAATGTTCTGAATGGTAACTCGGAATACTTGGCGAACCTCATATCCTGTGAAAATTTGCTTTCCGTCCTCATAGTTGTACTGTGGGAACACTTGATAGGTGGAGGTCTGGATATCCTTTTGTGACACTCCGTTGTTTAATAGTGATTGAACGACTTGACTCGATTGTTGCTGGTTCTGGTTTTGGGCCGCTTCAAGCTCTTCATCTTTAGTGACAACACCGACAGAGACAATGGCTTGATCAGGATCGATATAAAGGGTATGCTCACCTGTTACAGTAATCGTCCCCTTGGTGTTGCCGGTCCTATAGTATGGATATGAATACATGAGCAGTCCTACACGCACGTAAAGGATTCAATTTTATCCAAGTCGATGCCGAAGTATACCCATGTGAATCCAATCCATCTCCATCCGGCAATGGAACGGCGTCCAACAAAGACAGGATAGAACCAGAAAGCATCCCTTCTTAACCAAATATACGTGTAACGGAATAAACATCTTCTGATGGCACCTGGGTCTACTGCAAAAACACTTGGTCCACCTTGTGTTCCTTGCATCACCGTTTTTTGCGGTTGGAAGTTCGGTGGTGGTCCGGGTGGTGGTTGATTTTGTCCGCCTTGCCCGCCAGTAGGTGGTGGTGAGCTTGGTGCGCCTTGTCCTCCACCAGGAAAACCTGGGATGCCAAAGCCGCCGCCCCCTGATCCTTGGCCACCTCCAGGGAATCCGGGAAAGCCGCCGCCTCCGCCGCCAGGAAATCCAGGGAATAATTGTCTGTGATCGTACATAGAAGAACCTCCTCATAAAGAATTCTCTTTATCTTATGAGGAGGTTGGGTGGGCGTGCGTGTCTATTAAGTTAGCGAAGGGAATGGATCAAGTCTCCATCGCTTTTTTCATCACATGTTTGAGTGTTTCTGCAGAGTGGGCGAATTGAGCTTTTTCTTTATCATTTAATGGAAGCTCGACGACTTTTCTGATGCCCTCACGATTAATAATCGCAGGAACACCGATGTAGATATCGTCCTGATGATACTCCCCTTCAAGGAGGGCAGAAACGGTTAAAATGCTATTTTCATTGTTAAAGACCGCTTTGGTAATCCTGGCAAGACCCATGGCAATACCATAATAGGTTGCGCCTTTCCGTTCAATGATGTGATAGGCTGCATCTCTTACATTAACGAATATATCATCAAGCTGTTTCTGGACGTCATCCTGGTGGAGGTCAATCAACTCACTTAAATGACTTGCTCCTACAGTTGTGTGGCTCCAAACGGGAAATTCCGTGTCTCCGTGTTCTCCCATAATATAGGCGTGAATATTCCGTGTATCAATATCAAAGTGCTCGCCGACTAAGTAACGAAGTCTGGCTGTGTCGAGAATCGTTCCTGATCCGATGACTCTTTCTTTCGGCAGTCCGGAAAATTTCCACGTTGCATACGTTAAGATGTCGACAGGGTTCGTCGCCACAAGGAAAATGCCGTTGAATCCACTATTCATGACAGAGTCTACAATATTTTTGAAGATTTTCACATTCTTTTCCACCAGATCCAGACGGGTTTCGCCTGGCTGCTGGTTAGCTCCTGCCGTAATCACGACCAGGTCAGCATCCTTACAATCACTGTAATCTCCTGCAGATATTTTCATAGGAGAAGCGAAAGCAAGACCATGGTTTAAATCACGTGCGTCTCCGTCAGCTTTCTCCTTATTCAAATCAATCATCACAAGTTCATGTGCGATTCCTTGATTGAGGAGAGCAAAGGCATAACTTGAACCTACAAATCCTGTACCGATTAAAGCTACTTTGTTTGTGCATTTGATTGTCATACGTCATCACCTATTCACTAATTATTTGTAAAAAAAATTGGTCACATGAATCTAACAATGGTGAGATTAAGAGAAAGTAATAAAGCTTTCAGAATATGAGCGGAGATATTGTGAAGTAATTCACAACCAAATGATAACACGAAACACATTGATATTCTACTCTGAAATATAGCATAACATACATAAATGTGAATTAATTCACAAACTTGTCATACAGAGAAACGTACCTATGCCCGTCCCTCAAATAAAAAAAGGGTTTTTTCTGGTGAGTGATGAATGTATAGAGGAAGAGGAGAGCTATGGGAGGTGTGTGTATGAATGTCAGGAGTGGGGATTTATTTATCCGTCCTTTAGTGGAGGGGGATAAATACACGTTGGCAAGGTGGTTGCAGGATCCGGAGGTACTGGAGTTTTATGAAGGGAGGGACCGTCCCTTCACTCTTCAGATGGTGGAGGAGAAATTCCTTGCAGAGAGGGCCGTCTCAGGTTGTCTGGTTGAGTATGAGGGGAGTGAAATCGGTTATCTCCAGTATTATCAGCTTGATGAAGAAACGATGATCCGGTATGGTTACACGAATTTAGATGAAGTGATTTATGGTACGGATCAATTCATCGGAGAAGCGGCATATTGGAACAGGGGTTTAGGGACGGAACTCATTCGAGCTGTAGTAGAGTACTTGCTCAAGAAAGAGGGGGTCCACCGCCTCGTGGTGGATCCCATGACTTGGAACACCAGAGCGATCCGCTGCTATGAGAAATGTGGATATAGTAAAGCGAGAATACTACGGGAGCATGAGCTTCATGAAGGCGAACATCATGATTCCTGGCTGATGGAGTTCATTCCAGAGTGAATGGGAGACTTTAAAATGAATAGAAAAATAGAAGAAGCCATTGAACTGAGAGAGTCGGGAGAATACGCAGCTTCCATTGAAAGGTGGAAGCGATTGATTGGGGAAGAACCAGATAATGGTTTTCTGCATTACCAATGTGCATGGAGCCATGACGCAATGGGACTCGAAAGCGAAGCCGTTCCTTATTACGAAAGTTCGATTCAATTGGGACTGGATGATAAAGATTTACAAGGCGCCTATCTTGGATTAGGGAGTACATATCGGACATTGGGAGAGTATGATAAAAGCAAAACCGTGTTCGAGAAAGCAATCGGACGATTTCCTGAAAATAAAGCGTTGACGGTCTTTTATTCCATGACCCTCTATAATTTGAACGAACATAGTCAAGCAATGGAGCTACTGCTGACATGTATTGGAGAATCGTCACAAGAATCCACCATCGAACCTTATAAAAAGGCGATAACATTTTATGCTAGTCAATTGGACGTTGTGTGGAAATAAGAGTAGCTGTTCTCCATGACAGCTCTTTTTTGTGGTTGGAAAGTAAAAAGGAGTGATTGAAGTTGGCAATGACTCAACTGTATCTGGTGAGGCATGCTCACTCAAAATATACCCCCGAGGAATTAACCAGACCCCTTTCTGAGAAAGGTAAGGTGGGTGCTGAGAATGTAACGGAATTATTAAAGAAGGAAAAGATTGATGCAGTATGTTCCAGTCCATATAAAAGGGCGGTGGAAACCGTTGAAGGGACAGCCCGCCATATTGGGAAGGGAATCAATTTATATGAAGAATTGAGAGAAAGAACTCTCTCTGGAAAACCTGTTCAAAACTTTGAAGAGGCAATCTCAATGGTGTGGGAGGATCCTGCTTTTTCCTTGGAAGGCGGAGAGTCGAATCTCACTGCTCAAAAAAGGGGCGTACAAGGGATATTTAAGATCATTGAAGAATATAATGGGAAAAACGTTGTGATTGGAACACATGGTAATATTATGGTTTTGATCATGAGTTACTTTGATCCTCAATATGATATCAGGTTTTGGAGAAAGCTTGAAATGCCGGATATATATTGTTTAACTTTTGATGATGAAAATCTAAAAAGTGTCAAGAGAATATGGACACAACCAGCTGAATTTGCACTACAAAAAGACCGTTCATTATGAACGGTCTTTCAAGTATCTATATCGGTTTAATGAGGCAGGAATGCCAGCTGATAGAAGAACAGGACGGCAAAGATATACACGAGTGGATGTACCTGCTTCCATTGTCCTTTTACTACTTTTAATAATGGATAAGAAATGAATCCCAGTGCAATCCCCGTTGCGATGCTTGATGTTAATGGCATGCTTAGGATGATTAAGAAAGCAGGGAAGGCTTCATCTAATTGATCCCATTTAATTTGGGAGATGCTTCCCATCATCAGGCTTCCAACGATGATAAGTGCTGGAGCAGTAATAGCTGAAATTCCCGATACGGCACTTACAAGAGGACCGAAGAATGCAGCAGCGATGAACAAAACAGAAACCGTTAATGTTGTCAGTCCTGTTCTTCCTCCAGCGGAAACACCGGCTGAAGATTCAATATAAGCGGACGTAGGACTTGTTCCAAACATAGCTCCAACAGTCGTTGCAATGGAATCAGCCAATAGTGCTTCACGTGCTCTTGGCATCGTGTTGCCTTTCATAAGACCTGCTTGTTGAGCCACTCCGATCATTGTTCCCGTTGTGTCAAAGATGGTCACAAGCAAGAAAGAGAAGACTACCGCATATAATCCATACTGGAAAACATCAGCAAAAGCAGTTACCGGATTTGCTACGATCAGTCCTTCTGGAAGATGTGGGAGGGCCACAAATCCTTCCTTAAATGATAATTCTCCTGTAAAGAATGCAACGAGTCCAGTGACAATCATTCCGATAAATAATGCTCCATGGACACGTAAGACCATGAGGATCAGGGTAACAGCCAGCCCGATTAACGCTAAGATCGCAGAGGATGAATGAAGATCCCCCAACTGTACTAAATTTGTTGGGTGAGCTTGGATGAGTCCTGTCAATCGTAATCCAATAAACGCAATAAACAAACCGATTCCTGCTGTTATGCCGTGCTTTAGATTTTGAGGAATGGCTTCGATTAATTTTTTTCTAAACGGTGTTAAAGAGAGAATGATAAAGATGATACCTGCTACAAAAACGGCAGAAAACGCAACGATATAAGAAATATCATCATTCGCACCGACTACTGAGTACGTAAAATAAGCATTTAATCCCATCCCTGGTGCGATGGCGATCGGGTAGTTTGCGAACAAGGCCATCCATAACGTTCCGGCTACGGCTGAAATAATGGTTGCTAAGAAGACTTGATCAAATGGGACACCTGCATCAGCTAAAATAATGGGATTCACAACGACAATGTACACCATTGTTAAAAATGTTGTAATACCTGCCAGTATTTCAGTTTTAGGATTAGTGCCGTGTTCCTTCAATTTAAACATCGTAATACCTCCAATAAAAACGAACATTAAAAACACGCAACTTCTATAATATTCGGTAATAGATTGGATTTCAATAGGGGATACCGAAATTTTTTTAAGAAAATATCTTGAAACCCCTTCCAAACCCCTTTTGTTTTCGATAAGATGTTATCAATTATAGAAGAATCAGTCTCTATAATGCCCAGTCAGTAAACGATTTACCACGCAGGAAGTAACATTTCATAAGGAAAGGAGCGGTACTAACGTGTATACTCAATTGAAAAACAACTCAATCTCCGAGCAGATTGAGCAGATCACACGATCCTTAGTCGCTCTGAAAAGCTATAACGGAACAACAGGCGAAAGTGAAAAAGCCCAGTATATATATGAAATGATTTCCTCATTTCCTTATTTTCAGGAGCATCCTGATCGGGTCTGGCTGCAAGAAGTCCCGAACGATCCCACAGGAAGGAAAAACGTGTTTGCCCTCGTGAAAGGAACGTCTTCGAAAACCGTATTATTCCATGCCCACTATGATACGGTAGGGACGGATGATTATGGGGCACTTCAAGATATGGCTCATGATCCCGACTTTCTTCAGAAATTCTTTATGGATTATGAAGGAGAGGAAAAGGTTAGGGAAGATGCACTTTCTGGAAACTGGCTATTTGGAAGAGGGGCCTTGGATATGCAGAGCGGGATTGCCGTCCACATAGCCAATCTTTTACACCATACGGATCAAGCAGCCCCGGAAGGAAATTTACTCTTCCTGTTTAATGGTGACGAAGAAAGTGAACATGCCGGAATGATTGCTGCTTTAAGTGATCTCTATCGTTTAAAGAAAGAGGGCTTTGATTATTTGGCAGCGATCAATACGGATTTCATTTCTCCGATCTATGACGGGGACTGTAAACGATATATTTACACAGGTGCTGCAGGGAAGCTTCTGCCAAGTTTTTATATATATGGAAGAGAAGCGCATGTAGGGGATGTGCTGACATCCATCGATCCTACTGTGATTGCTTCAAAAATCAATCTCGAAATCAATCAGAACCTGGATTATCTGGAGGATATACCTGGAGAATTCACCCTGCCGCCATCGTGCTTGTATTTCAAAGATGATAAGCATACGTATAATGTCCAAACCCCTCTTAGCGCTTCTCTTTACTTCAACTATTTTGTCTACGAGAGAACCGCCAGAGAAGTGCTCTACGATATGAAAAAGGCAGCATTAAAGGCAGTGAGTGAACTGGAAGAACGGAGCAAAAAGCAGTTTGAGCAATATCGGAGCTATCATGGTTTCCCGGAAAGGGAGTTTTCCTGGGAAGTGGAGGTGCTGACATTACGGGAGTATATCTTCTGGCTAAAGGAAAGAGGCATTGATCCGGATCCTGTCATGAAAAAGATTCTTCATGATATGGAAGGAGAAGATAGAAGAACGATTGCATATACGATGGTGGAAGCCTTACAGCACCTGGATCCCGATCGAACACCCAGAGTGATCATTTTCTTCGCACCGCCATTTTTACCTCACAACTTTGTAAATGAAGAAAATGAGTATGGCAAGAGGGTAAGAGAAGCGTTAGGAAAATGCTTAAATGATATAGCCAAAGAAACCGGCGAAGAATTTGTCATTAAACGGTTTTTCCCTTATCTAGCAGACGGCAGTTTTCTCTCTCTTCATGAAGAAGACGAGGATATCGAGGTATTCAAAAAGAACCTGCCGCTGATCGATCAGTTGTATCCTGTCCCTATCGAAATGATCAGAAAGCTGAACATCCCTTCGATTAATATAGGAGTTTATGGAAAGGATGGCCATCAGTGGACAGAGAGAGTGTATAAACCTTACACATTCTCAGTACTGCCGGAGATTATCCAGCGTGTGACGAAGGATTTATTGAAGATATGATGTGCCGAGTATAGCTGAACAAAGAGAGAGGTCATTCGCTTAGGGATGCGCCTCTCTCTTTTTATTGATTTGAAATTATTTTGTGCTCTTTTTTTACAATTATTGTAATACGGCTGGGTCAATTAAGAAAACGGCTGGATCAATTAAGAAAACGGCTGGATTTTTATCAGAATCGGCTGGATTATTGATGATTTCCGCCGGATTATCCAGAAAAACGGCCGGATTATTGGTGATTTCGGCTGGATTCGTTAGGACATCATAGAAATACCAGACCATGACCGTCACAAATCCCTTGTAAAAGTAGATTTCAAAATGAAGTATCCATATTTCCTGTTAATATAGTAGACTTTGTGGGAATATCCACTTCCGCCGCATTCAAAACTACCTGTGTTCTGGAATTGTCACAAAAAGGTCAATCCTAAAAGATGCATAAAGGGAACAAGTTTACTATAATAGAGTTATTGAATTTGTGAAGTATTTCACTAACTTTTAACTTTTGGAGTTGAGAGAAGTTATGAAAGAGCTGAATCGATTGGCTAAGCAGCAGAGATCATCCATGATGGCGCTTTACGGAACATCCCTATTAATGGGGGGAGTCGTTATTGGACAAGCTTACTTACTGGTTAGCGTTGTAGATAAAATGTTTATAGAGGAAGCTGGGTTTCAAGACATCCTCCCAATGCTGGGTGCTTTGCTTCTTATTCTAGTGGGGAGAGCGGCACTTTCTTATGTAAACGGACGAACAGGAATCAGGATGGCTTCGAAGGTAAAGGTCGACTTGAGAAAACGGCTTTTAATTAAGTGGGCAAAAAATCCACTGCAAGCATCCCTTCAAGGACAGTCTGGACAAAAGGTCAGTACGATGATGGATGCCGTTGATGGACTGGACGGGTATTACAGTCAATACGTACCCCAAAGAATTCAAACGACCATCGTCCCGTTGATTCTTTTAATCATTATTTTTACTGAGCATGTGTATACGGGTCTGATCATGGTGATAACAGCCCCATTCATTCCTTTGTTTATGGCGATTATCGGAGTCATGACAAAGAATAAATCCGAGAAGCAAATGGACAAACTGACGGCTTTTTCTGGACGATTTCTCGATACACTGCAGGGATTGACTACCTTGAAGCTGCTTGGAAGAGGGGAGCAACAAAAAGAGGGGATACGTTCTGCCAGTCTTGATTTTCGTGAAGCCACGATGGAAGTGTTAAAGACTGCCTTCTTATCTTCCTTGATGTTAGAGTTTATCTCTATGTTAAGTATTGGATTGATTGCCCTGGAAGTGGGGCTCAGATTAGTCGTCTTTGAAAGTATTTCATTCTTCACAGCTTTCTTTGTTCTCGTTCTTGCACCAGAGTTCTATCTTTCATTAAAAGAGCTGGGGCATGCCTTTCATACTGGGCGAGGTAGTGTGGGAGCCGCGAAGAAAGTCATGGAGGAGCTTGAAGAGAAGGATCAACCTGTAAGATGGGGAGAGAAGAAGTTCGAAACAAATGGGACTCCTCCAACAATTAAGCTATGTAATGTAGGGTTTTCCTACGAGGATAAGGGATTTGATCTTCGAGGCATTACGGCTGCTTTTCCTCCCAGAAGCCAAGTGGCGATCGTGGGTCAGAGTGGAGCAGGGAAAACAACCCTCCTTCATCTATTAGCCGGCCTTCTTGATCCCTCTGATGGTGACATTGTGATTGATGGACTTTCGAGATGTGAATATGGGGAAAGAGACTGGTTTGATCAATTGAGTTATATTTCACAGAGTCCTTACTTATTCTCAGGCACGATTGCCGAGAATATTGCGGTTGGCGGAAGAGAGGGCGTCACCCTGGAAGAGATCGAATACGCTGCTGAAAAAGCGGGAATCTCACAAATGATTGCAGGCCTCGATAAAGGATATGAGACCCCGATTGGTGAAGCAGGGAGAGGGCTTTCTGGTGGAGAAAAGCAGCGTATGGCCATAGCCAGGGCCTTTCTTAAAAAACCGTCTCTTATTCTCTTCGACGAACCAACAACGGGATTGGATCTTCAAACGGAGAGGATCCTACAATCATCCATACAGGAATTATCAAAGAATTCAACGGTGATTACAGTAGCTCACCGTCTTCATACGATTCGAGAAGCGGATCTAATCCTATTTTTAGAAAATGGGAAATTAGCGGGCATAGGAAATCATGAGGAATTAATGAAGTCTACTTCTCACTATCGTGATATGGTGACTGCACAACAAGGAGTGAAGCTTTAGATGAAGGAGTTAGGGTTTGTCGTAAAGCTGATGATGAAGGAAAAGAAGGATATGGTGTACTCTATTCTTTTTGGCTTTCTGGCTGGAATAACCTCGGTCGGACTATTTGCTTCCAGTGGCTATTTAATCTCTAAAGCGGCATTGGAGGTACCTCTTTATGCTCTTACGGTAATGATTGCTCTCTTGAAGCTGTTTGGCTTTACGAAGGCGTTAAGCCGGTATGGGGAACGCTATTTTTCCCATAGGGCTACGTTCACGATTTTGGCGAACTTGCGGGTTTCCATCTATGAAAAAATCGAGCCGTTAGCACCGAGAATTTTCTGGCGATATCGAAGTGGAGATCTTCTTTCAAGAATCGTAGGAGACGTAGAGAGCTTACAGAATTTCTTTCTTCGCGTCTTTTATCCACCGATTATCCTGGTGATGGTGTTCTTAAGTACGATCTTGTTTACGATGTTTTATTCTGTTTCTATTGCGTTGATCCTTCTCGGGGGGCTTCTATTAACGGGATTTATTGTCCCAGTCTATTTTGCTTATAAACAGAGGGAAATTGAAACGACCTTACGAGAAAGTCGAGGGGATTTATCCACAGAGGTAACAGAATTTCTTTATGGGTTCAGAGACCTGAAGATATATCAAAGACTGGAGGATAAAAAGAGGAGTCTCGTTCATGCAGCAACAGGTTATGTGAGTGAGCAAGAACGGGAGAGCATCTATTCTCTCTTTAGTCATTCAACGAACATCCTGGTTTCCCAACTCATTTCATGGATCGTTTTAGCATTAGGGGCGTATTCAGTCGCAGCAGGTCATTTGGACGGGATATACCTTGCGATGCTTGTCATGATCTCGCTAACCGTATTCGAAAATGCCACACCAATGGCAGTACTACCTACACACTATGAAGACTCACGCCGCGGGGCAAGCCGTCTGTCTTCCATTATTCCAGAAGAGAGGACCTTCGGGGACGGACCTTCCTTAGGCTGGGGTCTGAGTGGGCACGCACCTTCCTTCAGTATGAAGGATGTGAGCTTTTCCTTTAATGGAGAGGAAAGGAAGACCTTGGACGAGGTAAGAATTGAGCTGCCTGCAGGTTCGAAAACGGCGATTGTAGGACCTTCGGGATCAGGGAAGTCAACATTGCTTCAATTGTTATTAAACTTTTACTCAACGGATCAAGGATCGATTTACGTGAATGATCTTTCAATTAAAGATATCGATAAAGAGTCGTTGTGGGGGCAAGCCAATGTGGTTCTTCAAGAAAATCATTTCTTCTACGGCACAATGAAGGATAATCTAATGCTGGTACGTGACGATCTGACAGATGAGGAAATGGAAACGGCATTAGAAATAGTGAAGCTGGATCACTTTTCTTTAGAGGACGCTATATTAGAAAAAGGAGAGAATCTTTCTGGTGGAGAGAAGCAGCGATTAGCGATTGCCAGGGCCCTATTGAAAGGTTCACCCTTATGGATGCTGGATGAACCGACATCTTCTGTTGATGCTTTGATGGAAAAAGAGATTTTCAAGCATCTTTATACCGTAGCGGATGGTGATACACTGATTCTGATTAGTCACCGATTGACAGGTCTTGAAGAAATGGACCAAATCGTCGTCATGGATCAGGGAAAGGTTGTAGAAGCAGGAAGTTTTGATGAGCTCATGAGGAAAAAAGGCTACTTCTATGAAATGAAACAGATTGAAAAGAGCGTACTCTTTTAAGAACCTGAAAAAGCCGCATCCCCTTGGATGCGGCTTTTTCATAGGCTTATTCTGCCCAATCAATTAAGTTGCGGATATCTAAACGACCTGATTTTCGTGCTTCTTGAAGCGGTTTTCCGATTGTAATCAGCATAATCGGAATATAGCGCTCCGACACATTGAATTCGCTTGCGAGAGCTGCCGGATTGAAGCCGCCGATCGGGCAAGTATCCCAGCCCTTCGCCTTCGCAGCAAGCATGAATTGCATAGCAGCCAGGGAAGCATTGCTGAAAGCTGCGTCTCTTGGGTATTCGTCACGGCTGTAGGCTCCGTCGATTTGTTTCTTAAGTACCTCTTTGATTTCAGCCGTCATTTCCCCCTTTTCAATGGCAGGGTCAAAGACAGGATCGACGTTCTTGTTGGCTTCCAAGTCACCAAGTATAGCCACAACTGCAGAAGCATCATGTACTTGCTGCTGGTGATAGGCTATCGGGAGTAAGCGTTCTTGAACTTCTTTGTTATCGAATACCAGGAATTTCCACTGTTGAAGATTCCAGGCAGATGGAGCCTTCCCTGCTGTTTCGAGCAGGCTGACTAATTCCTCGCGAGGGATCTCCACTTGAGGGTCGTACACTTTCGTTGAGCGCCGTTCTTCGACTACTTGAAAGAAATTATCCATGATAAAGCCTCCTTGATGTTTAAAAAAGTGTTATAATATGGTATATATTTGTATGTTACTTACTTTTTGTAAGTGTATAAGCAATATGAACAATATACCCGACGTTTTAGTATGCGTCAAGGGATAAATATTTAGGATGTGTTGAGAGCGATGGAAACAAAACTTTGTCCGAAATATGCCGCTGCTTTTGAATTATTAGGTAAGCGCTGGATCGGGATGATTATAAAGGTATTATTTGAAGGCACATGCCGTTTTAAAGATTTAAATGAAGAAATACCAAATATCAGTCAAAAGGTGTTGACGGACAGATTGAAGGAATTGGAGGAACATGGCATAGTGTTTCGGGAAGTTCTCGACGAAAAGCCGGTCAAGGTACTCTATAGCCTGACGAAAAAAGGTAGAGAACTAGAGCAGGTGATGGATGCCGTCCAGAATTGGGCAGTGAAATGGGTAAAATAAAAAGCCTGCGTCATTGCAGGCAGGCGGTTAGTTGAGTTTATTATTGAATATATGCTCAAATGGATCTTCTTGATCGTGAGGAGTGTAGAAATGGATGGGCTTTAATGCGGCGTAGCTTCCTCCGATGATGATGATACAAAGAACGGGTAAGAATAAAATACCGAGCATAGTATAGCCTCCTTATCGGTTTTAGGGGTTCGGTATGCCACTTAAGACCCCTTGCATGATTAACTCTAAAGTGTGAAACGCGTTTCAGAGCAAGCGTTTTATTTGATTATTTGTGTAAAAGGGATAGGTGGACCATTCAGAATATTTCATGAGGGGTATGGGTATGACAAATATTCGCAGTATCGCCAAATTGGCGGGAGTCTCAGTTTCAACGGTTTCAAGGGTATTAAATGAACATCCATATGTGAAAGAAGAAAAACGTAAGAAGGTTCTAGAGGCCGTCGAGCAATTAAATTATATAAAAAACGCGAATGCTGTCCATTTATCAAAAGGCAAGACCTATAGCATAGGAGTTGTTTTGCCCTACTTGAATCTTCCTTACTTCGGAGAGATTCTTCAAGGCATAGCAGGGGAAGCGTTAAAACATGGATACCATATTCAGCTTTTCCAAACGAATTATGACAGGGGAGCAGAACTTGATGCATTTCATCGACTGCAAATGAAGGAAGTGGATGGATTGATCCTGACGTCGCGCTCCAATTCACTGGATGTTCTTGCCCCATTCGTCGGTCCCAATGTGGTTTTTTGTGAAAATGTGTATGATCCCTCGTATAAAAAGGTGTTCATCGATCACTACCAGGGAATAAGGAATGGACTCGAATACCTCTATTCAAAAAGTCATTCACGGATCGGACTGTGTTTGCATCGGACGTTCGGGACGAATAGTGAGGAAAGGATCCGGGGGTTCTACGATAGCTCAGAAGCTGCCGGCCATCCTGTGCGTGATGAGTGGATCTTCAATGACTGCTATCATCTGCAAGATGGGAGAGATGTGGTGAAAGCATGGGAACACCTGAGAGAAAAGCCCTCAGCCCTTATCGTAACAAGTGATCAGGTTTCAGCCGGAATGGTGACAGAGGCAGCTAAAAGAGGAATCAGGATACCCGATGATTTGGCTATACTAAGCTTTGATAATCATCCCATTGCCGATGCACTGGACATTACGTCATTTGAAGTCCCGATACGAAAAGTAGGAGAAGAATCGTTTAAGCTATTTCTCGAAAAGGCGGATCCTCAACCGGTGATACTGGAAACGAAATTATTTGATAGAGGGACCGTATAAGTTCCTCAAGGGATAAGAGGAGGAGAAAAGAATGCTAGGGAATAAAGATGAAAAAATGTTGATCATCTTAATGGTCGTTGTTGCTTTTATTGTGTTGCTTGCTATTGTAGGGAAATATCTTCTTTAGGCTTTTTTGACCTTGTCTTCATATCTCATTTGTTTCTGCCATATGTTAAGAGTAAGTGAAGCGGTAGGTGAATGTATCATGTGGTCTGAATTCAAGCAATTCATTTCAAGGGGGAATGTAGTTGACTTAGCGATTGCTGTCATCATTGGTTCAGCGTTTGGCAAGATTGTGGAGTCTCTCGTTCAGGACATGATGATGCCGGCAATCGGAATTTTATTTGGTGGCATTAACTTAGAAGGCCTGCACCTTCGAATTGGAGCAGAGGTGATTGAATTGGGAAAGTTCCTACAAGCCCTTGTAGACTTTCTTCTCGTGGCCATGAGCATTTTTCTGATGATAAAGGTGGTCAACCGCTTGAAAGGCGGGGAGCAGCCATACAAGGTGAAGCAAACGACCAACCTTGAAGTCTTACAGGAAATCAGGGATATATTGAAGGATGATCAAAGATCTTCCATTAGACATGACATTCAGAGACCGAGCGATCAGCTCACCAAAAGTGGTATGAAAATTCAAATGAGAACCGAGAGAAAAACAAGGTGATGATCGTTGACCTAAATCCTACTTTTATAGTAGGATTACTTTGTGTTGTGAGACTATTTTAAAATTCCTACAAACAAATGGGGTAATGATCGTGAAGAAAATTCATATTATTCATGAAAACAGTGAATGGACCAATCATTTAACGACTCGTCTCAACGAGCTTCAATTGCCTTATGAGGAATGGTTCCTGGACCAAGGACTCGTCGATTTATCATCAGAGCCGCCAGAAGGTGTTTTCTATAATCGAATCAGTGCATCTTCCCATACACGAGACCATCGTTTTGCGCCTGAGTTAACGGAAAGCGTTCTTTCTTGGTTAGAGAGGTACGATAGAAAGGTACTGAACGGAAGCCGTGCCCTTCGGTTGGAAGTGAGTAAGGTGAATCAGTATATGGCCTTGAACGCTGCAGGCATCAAGACACCGAAAACCATTGCAGCTGTTGGAAATGAGCAAATAATTGAAGCGGCTGAAAAGCTTAATAAACCTTCCTTTATCACCAAGCATAATCGTGCAGGAAAAGGATTGGGAGTTCAGTTGTTTCATTCAGTTGATGCTTTGAAAAACTATGTATGCAGTGATACGTTTGAAGAACCGTTAGACGGAACGACGCTTATCCAGGAATACATTGAAGCACCAGACGCTTCGATTACACGGTGTGAGTTCATTGGCGGCAAATTCATTTATGCTGTGAAGGTGGATACGTCAAAAGGATTTGAACTATGTCCGGCTGATGTCTGTCAGGTCGATGATCTATTCTGTCCAGTGGGGGAGCAAGAGGAGAAGCCTAAATTCCAAATAAGGGAAAACTTTTCCTGTGGTATCATCTCGTCTTACGAAGCATTTTTAAAAGAGAACCGGATTGATGTAGCCGGGATTGAATTCATTCAAGACAATGAAGGCACCATCTACACATATGATGTGAACACCAATACAAATTACAACAAGGATGCCGAGGCGAAGTACGGACAATACGGGATGCTTGAGTTAGCAAACTATCTTGGTGAACAATTGAAAACTGTGTAAGTTGATGACTCTCCTGTACAATTACGGGAGAGTTGTCTTATGTAAATGTAGAATTACATATATAATTGTAACGATTTTTGTAGTAGTGTGGTAGAATTTCTATAAAGTAGACAATATCTTTGAAAGGTCAAAGGGTAAGTATGATTATCTTTAATCAGGATGTTATTAATAATTTCTTTTATATCATTTTGAGTATTTTTTTAATTTTTTTCCTTCTTGAAAGAAAAATGATACAGGGCTGGTATACAAGGTTAGCAACCCTTGTTTCTTTGAGTACGGCCATTATCCTGTGCATGCTTTCCCCTATTTATCAAAATCCATACTGTGTACATGATTTACGGATGATTCCTTTTGTACTCGGAATTATGTATGGAGGGCCCTATACGGGGTTTGCACTTTTAGTTGTCTTAATGGTTTCCAGGACAATGATATATGGTTGGAGTATAGTAGCATTTGTTATTTATGTGGTGATCTACCTCTTGACAGTTATCGGGATGAAGTGGTTCGATTTCGACCGGTTAACGAGCCGTAAGAAGATCATATTCTCAGTGATTCTCTTTACCACTCATTCCATAGTAGCAGCTCTTATTGCAAATGCGATGACCGTGTTTGTGATTGATGAAAGCTATCTCATTAATTTCATCTTACTCCCTTCATTGGGAATGCTTATCCTGACTTACATTTGTGAAACATTACTAAAACAGATCCAAATCAAACAAGCACTCATGAAAATAGAAAAAATGGAAGTACTGTCTCAGCTGGCAGCCAGCATCTCACACGAAGTAAAGAATCCTTTAACCGTTATTAAAGGGTTTCTGAGACTGCTCAATCAAGAAAATCTTCCAGTTGGAAAAAAAGAGCAGTACTTAGAAATCGCATCATCAGAACTGAAACGGGCAGAAGATATCATCAACGACTATCTTACATTCGCCAAGCCGGACCCTGATCATGTGGAGAACATCTCAATTTCTGAACAACTCAATAAGCTCATTGATATGGTGGAACCATTGAGCAACCAGCAATCGGTGGTTGTACATAATCACATCATCGACGCCACCATCGTCGGCAATACACGGAGCTTTCAGCAAGCATTTCTCAACATCATTAAAAATGCGATTGAATCCATGCCAAAAGGAGGTACTCTCACGATACTTTCGAAGGTTCAAAAGGGGAACGTCAGCATAACCATTACTGACAATGGAGTCGGTATGACCTCTGAACAACAATCCAGACTGGGTGAACCTTATTTTTCTACGAAGGAAAAAGGAACCGGTCTGGGGCTAATGGTTTCTTATCGCATCATTGAAGCGATGAGAGGCGTCATTACAGTTGAAAGTCGAGTAGGCAAGGGGACGAGTTTTCAGATTGTGTTTCCTGTGGATCTTATAAAAGACCCTTCATCTTTATAGGTGGAGGGTTATTTTTTTGTTGAAGCCATATGCTTGTCGCCTCTGAGCAAAGCCCTTCCGCTTTTCTATTGAACTTTCCCTAATTATCTGATAATATATATTCCTGCTCCCAAACGCCTACATAATTTATCCAGATTTCGATAAGTCTTTTTTAAACGTTTCATCCAATGAGAGTCGTTACCTCAGTACTAGTGATGAGACGTTTTTTTCTCCATTGCGGCTAAAACATTTGGAAGGAGAAATGTATGACGAAGGAATCAACTATTCATCCCGATTTTTCAACTGAATCAGAACGCCTGGAGTTTACGAAGCGCTACATTGATGTAGTCATCAGCACATCCCAGACGAGTAAGGAAAAGTATAAGGAAAACATGGAAAAAGCTTTTGGAGATATTGATTGGGGCGAATCGAGTGCTGCGTACATCGATATCTTGACGAACTCAAGCTTTTTTGAGATGTCCAAAGAAGAACTGGAGTCCCTAACGAAAGCGAAAACGAAACCGTATTTTGCCAGGATTGATTTTCAACACGAGGGATCGGACAAGGTGGAGAAGCACTATATTGGCAAGACCTCCTTGTATCAGCGTGAAAATCAAGAGCAAATCATTGTGGACTGGCGTTCTCCCATAGCGAATCTATACTACGAAGGAAGGATTGGTGACGTTTCGTATGTTGCGGAAGACGAGACATATGAAGGAGATCTTTCATTAAAGCGTCAGTACATGATCGAGGATGGTTTGTTAGAAGAAATCAGGGATATTGACTTAACGACCACAGATGAACTACTTCAGGATTCATTAGCCAAAAGCTCCAGCAATCGTTTAACTGAGATCATTTCCACCATTCAAGAAGAACAAAATAGGATCATCCGGGCCGATTTAAACAAGCCCATCATTGTACAAGGGGCCGCAGGAAGTGGAAAGACAACCATCGCCCTTCATCGGATTTCATACTTTATTTACAACTACAAACAGCATTTTGACCCGAAACAACTGATGATCCTTGCACCAAGTAATTTGTTTATCGACTATATTTCAGAGGCATTGCCGGAACTTGGAGTAGAACGTGTTAGACAAACGACGTTCCCAGATTATGTCATGACCTGCTTAGAGAAAAAGCTGAATTTAGTAGAAGATAACAAGCTCACCCAGTTGATTGAAACCCATGATGAAGACGTAGTGACTGCCTCGTGGATATCTGGGTTCAAAGGCTCCAAAGCATTCAGGAGAATACTTGATTATTATATAGAAGAAATTGAACAACGCTTTTATACGTCTAAAGACTTCTATGTGGATAAATACAAGCTCTACACCGCCAAAAAGTTCACTCATCTTTTTAAAGATGAATATACGTATATGCCAATCTATCGCCGGATGGAAAAGCTCAAGTCTCTCTTACAGAGTTATGTTCGGACGAACAAGAAGCAGATGGTGGAGAAGGTAGAGAAGTTTTTCGATGAACGGATCGAAACAGCGCTTTTTCAACGGACACAGGCAGCAAACCGGAAGGACTATGTGTCCAAAGCATTGGACAAGAAAAGTGAGCGGGTTGAAGAAATTAAGAAGGCGATCCGAACAAGCGTTACGGCCTACATGAAGCAGTTTGAAAAGAAAAACCTGGATCAATATTTCATAGAATTGTTCTCAGATCCGAAACGGCTGGCTTCTTACTCGAAAGGTGAGCTAAGTATGCAGCAGGCAGAACAGCTTAGTCATTATACGTTGAAATACGCGAAGAAAAAACAGTATGAGGTAGAAGACTTAGCCATCCTTCTTTACTTGCAAACTCACTTGTTTGGAATCGATAAATTTTATAAAGCAAAAAATATCGTGATTGATGAAGCACAGGATTATAGTTACATGCAGCTTTATTCGTTGAAGAGGGCACTTGAAACCGACATGTTTACACTGGTAGGGGATCTTGCCCAGGGGATTCATTCCTATCGTGGACTTCAGTCATGGGAACCGGTGTATAGAGATGTGTTTCCGAGGGCTACGTATACCGAGCTCCAAAAAAGCTATCGAACCACAATTGAAATCATGGAGGAAGCAAATAAATTGCTGAATCTCTTACCCTATGATTTTCCTAAAGTGAATCCAGTGGTGAGACATGGGGATGCTCCCGGCTTCGATGAGTATGTGGGAATGGAAGAATTGGCTGCCATAATCGAGGAGAAGGTGAATGCTGGACGAGAAGAAGGATTCCATACATTCGCTGTGATCGGAAAAAGCATGAAAGATTGTGTGAAAATCAGTGAAGTCCTTCAAGAGCGGCAGCCAGGGAAAGTGAAGTTGTTGGAAGAACAGGAATCGATCCCGAAAGATCAAATCGTCGTCGTTCCATCTTATCTGTCAAAAGGGCTTGAATTCGATGTGGTCATCATTGCAGCGGTGGATGAAGCTTTCAATCCGGAAAACGAACTCGACATCAAGCTCCAATACGTGGCCATGACACGCCCCCTTCATAAGCTCGCCTTTATCGGGAAGAGAAGGGAGCAATTTATCGGCCGATGATCAAAATAGGTCCGCCCCTCACGGTGAGGGACGGACCTTAATTTAGTAAAAAACGAATTTCACAATCATAATATTAGCAAAAAGCTGAGTGGATTTGTAAAATAATAAATCAGGAGGGATGCAATATGTTAAAAAACTTAAAGAGTACGAAGACATTACATAACGGAATCGAAATTCCTTATGTCGGTTTAGGAGTTTACCAAATGAAAGATCCGTCTGAAACGGTACAAGCTGTTCGAACAGCGATTGAGTCTGGGTACCGTTCCATCGATACAGCGGCGATCTACGACAACGAAGAAAGTGTAGGTCAAGGTGTGAAAGACGGTGGAGTAGCGAGAGAAGAACTCTTCATTACCTCGAAAGTATGGAATAGTGATCAGGGCTACGATACAACATTAAAAGCATTTGAAACCAGTTTGAGAAAGCTTGATATGGACTATCTGGATCTTTATTTAATTCACTGGCCGGTAGAAGGAAAGTACAACGATACATGGAAGGCTCTTGAAAGGTTGTCTAGCGAAGGCTTAGTGAAATCCATCGGTGTAAGTAACTTCCATCAGCATCACCTTGAAGATTTAATGCAGAACAGCAATGAAAAGCCTGTATTAAATCAAATCGAATTACACCCTCGTCTGAATCAGGAAAAAATAAGAGAATTCTGTGCATCACAAAATATTGCAGTGGAAGCATGGTCACCAATCGCTCAAGGGCGTGTACTGGATGAACCAACACTGAATCACATTGCTGAAAAGCATGAAAAATCGGCTGCCCAAGTGATTCTGCGCTGGCACCTTCAGAATGATGTTATCATCATTCCTAAATCTGTTCATGAAAGCCGCATCAAAGAAAACGCAGATCTATTCAACTTCGAACTATCACTGGAAGAAATGAACCAAATCAATCAACTGAATCTCGACGAACGTTTTGGACCCGATCCAGACAACTTCGATTTCTGATTGATATATATGTAAGAGGTCCGTCCCGCCAGATGAGGGACGGACCTCTTTTTTTTACCCTCCTTCCTCCGGTTCCCATTTTAATAAAATTTGTAAAATAGTATTGACAGAGTTGTGAGGAGTAGTATACAATTATCTCGAAATCAAAATAATCATATTCGAGATAACAAGTACTCTTTTTTTACACGTATATCTCAAATTCAAGATAAATGATTTGAGAATAATTGAATTTGAAATGTTTGAAGATAAATCTCGAAGGGAAAACAAAGAGGAGGAAGTAAGATGACAGCATTAGCTGCGTTCGGTTTATTGGTTATTCGTTTAGTAGTGGGGTTAACATTCGCTGCTCACGGAGCACAGAAATTATTTGGTTGGTTTGGAGGACACGGGCTACAAGGAACAGGTGGTTTCTTTGAGTCCATTGGAATCAAGCCTGGAAAAACGATGGCATTACTTGCAGGACTTTCTGAAGTTGCAGGGGGAATACTATTCGCAGCAGGTTTCCTGACACCACTGGCCGCTTTGCTTATCATTGGAACGATGATTGTAGCGATCGTAAAAGTTCACGGACCAAATGGTTATTGGGTAACACAAAATGGTACAGAATATAATGTGATGCTCATTGTTGTTGCTCTTGGAGTAGCATTGGTAGGGGCAGGATCATTCTCTATAGACGCACTTTTATTTTAAATAAGTTCATTTTTCAATAGGAATTCAAATGTTCACATATATGATGTGGAAATTCAACACAGAAACTCGGCATGCAATCCAACATCACTACTTCCAATTAGGTAGCAAATGAATATTGCAGGTGCACGTTGATTGATTTACCTGCAGTCTGATTCTGTGTTTCACTTATTTATTATAAATCAACCATATTTAAAGGAGAGATTTCGACTATGTCTAACGTAAAATTAGCAATCATGTATTACAGTTCAACAGGAACCAATTATCAAATGGCGAAATGGGCAGAAGAGGCTGCGAAAGAAGCTGGAGCTGAAGTGAAGGTACTCCGTTTTGAAGAAACAGCACCTGAAGCAGCAATTGCTTCAAACCCTGCTTGGGAGAAGCATTATAATGAAACAAAAGATAGTGTACCTGTTGCGACACTTGACGATCTTGAATGGGCAGACGCTTACCTTTTCAATGTCCCAACACGATTCGGTAACGTTCCTTCTCAAGTCAAAGCTTTTCTGGATACCACTGGAGGTCTTTGGTTCAATGGGAAGCTGGCAAACAAAGTAGTGAGCGCCACGTCATCTGCAAGCAACTCACACGGTGGACAGGAGCAGACGGTTCTAGCTTTATACACAACGATGATGCACTGGGGTGCAATCATCGCAGCTCCTGGATACACAGATCAATCAAGCTTTACTACAGGAGGAAACCCGTACGGAACGAGTGTAACAGTCGATCAAGAGGGCAATATGGTTGAATCCGTAGAGCCTGCAGTGAAACACCAAACTCGCCGTACGATCCAAATCGCTGAAGCGGTTAAAAACGGATTGAAGTAATCAACATATGAAAAAAACGAGACACTCGCGATTGAGAGTGTCTCGTTTTTTTATTGTGTTCTCACAGCCCAACATCATCCACACACTCAGCCTCACATTCGATCCACTCGTCCGTCAGCGGATGGAGAAATGAAATTCGTGCTGCATGCAGGGCATGCCTTTTGAAAATCGGTTTTCCTCCATATAATGTGTCGCCAACCAGAGGATGACCGATGTGACTCATATGGACGCGAATCTGATGGGTACGTCCCGTATCAAGCTGGACCTCCACTAATGTATAAGTATTTTTATATTCCAGCACCTTGTAGTGGGTGACTGCATCCTGACCTGAAGGTGAAACTCTTCTTCTTGTATTGTGGTGGCGGTCCCTCCCTATCGGTTCAGAGATGGTGCCATTTTTCTGCTTCAATCGACCATGAACGAGAGCGTGGTATGTACGCTTGATCTGCCTCTCAGTGAGGAGGCGGTCAAGAATCGCTTTACTTAACGGATGTTTGGCAAAAATAATTGCACCCGACGTGTCATGGTCCAAACGATGAATGTGCATGACGCGGCAGCTTTCTCCCCGGGCTTGATAGTGAAAGGCCACCAGATTTGCAAGGGAATCCGTCTCATCTGGATGGTTTGGGTGAGTATCGATCCCGGCAGGTTTGTTGACGACAATCAGGTGGTCATCTTCAAATAACACATCGATTTCTCCGTATGTCGGAGGGACATCGTATTCAACTCCTTTAAATAAATGAAGCTGTAGCGCATCTCCCGGGGATAGGGGCTGGGTCCAGGAAATCGATGCCCCGTTCACTTTAATATCACCCTTCATCCTCATGGAATGAATTAGTTTCTTAGGTGCTTGCCAGTGATTTCTAAGAATTGTTTCAATCGTTACATTTTTCCATTTATCTGGAATGAGTAGTTCAAATAGTTCTCCTTTTTTCTGTGTTTTCATCAAAAAACTCCTTCAAATGACAATAATCTTATACTTATGTGGGTATTTAAACCTAAATTAACTCCTGTTCAACCCATTTCATGGGTATAATTACCACGCTGTTGGTTCTACTTCTATGTTATCCTTAATATATCTATTACAGAGAGATTACAACCATTACAAAGGTGGGTTATGACGGTGAAAGTTTTACTAGCATCAACACATGAACAGGAAGACAAAATTCAAGAGCTTATACAGTACATGTATTGTACTATTTTCCCTGATTATTTCACAGATGATGAAATTGAACAATTTGATGATATGCAAGTATTACATACGACGACGAGAAACTTTGAATACTTTGGAACCCTTAAGGAAGCATTTCAGGTGATTTCAAGCTTACAAACATTGATTTCCATTGTGGAGAGCGGATCAAAAGAAGATGTGTATGAAGAAATGTTTTACCACAATGCTGAAATTCTTCAAGGCTTTGGTATGTTTTTCCCACTGTCGTATGATCAATTCAGTGAAGAATCGGATTGTAAGCATAATTTAAGTATTTATTCGAGAGCGGATAACCAGTTGCTTGTATAGAAAAATCACGCCGGGAAAAGTTTGATACTTTAGAAAATTCGCATAAAAATGTTTAGAAGATTCAAGTGAGGGGAAAATAGCTTGTAATAAGTTAATTTGAAGATACACTGTGTCTTCATCTTGAAATTCCTCCTCACTTGAAAGGGGCTGACTCGTAGAAAAGTCAGCCCCTCTTTTTTTTGCTTACTTATTCTTTCGTAACGTTCTCTTCAAAAAACTTCTCGAATTCTTCTTCAGGCTGTTCTCCTACGATTCTCGCTACTTCTTTACCATTTTTGAAATGTACCAGTGTCGGTGTAGCTTCGATTCGGTATTGATCCCATCCTTGTTCGAATTCAAGTAAATTGTACTGAACCATATCGACTCCCATGTCTTCTGCGAGAGGTGCCAGGGTAGGAGTGGTTCTCTTACAGTGAACACATGTTGAACTATAGAAATACACAGTCACGTCTTCGTTATTCTTTAATTTTTCTTCTAATTCCTCTGGTAAGATTACATTTTGATAGTTAGGGTCGTCCAGCAGTTCTACAGTGGCCGGGTTAAGATTCGCTTTTTTGAACTTATTTCCCTCTGCCTTTTGACTGTTTTGCATGCTTGTGATGAGCGCGATGCTAGCAAATAATGCGACAATCGCTACAAGAAATATGATGATTTTCTTCAATCTATTTGTCCTCCTTTAATGCTTTTAATACCATTACACTTGCGATGAAGATGATGATGAAACCGGTCAATGCCAAGAATGGGATGGTGATAAAGCCGAACAGGTTAATGTATTCGCCTGTACATGGGACACGTCCGCAGGCAGGTGCACTCTCTGATAGGAATGATACTTTTTGAATAGAGTAGTGATACAAGGAAACGAGGATACCGATTCCAGATAAACTCGTAGAATATAGTGCCGCTTGAAAATCTTTGCGAACATAAGCCACACCTAATAGAATGACCATTGGATACATTAAAATACGCTGATACCAGCATAATTCACATGGCTCATATTTCATGATTTCAGAGAAATATAAACTCCCCAGAGATGCCACAAGAGAGGAAGCCCATGCCAGGAATAACAGAGAATCTGCTTTTTTGTTCATATAGAATTCCTTTCTTCGTATATTCTATCAAATTATAGTATGTTATTATTATAAAAGTAAAATAAGAAATCTTTATGAGCAAATATGATATTTTTTTAACGATTTGTGCAAGCGTTTGCAGAAAGCGCTCTATTTTTAAATTGATTTTATAGGAGGAAAACACACATGACAAAACAATGGTGGAAAGAATCGGTCGTCTATCAAATTTATCCTCGCAGCTTCATGGATTCGAACGGGGATGGTGTCGGGGATATTAGAGGAATCATTTCAAAATTGGATTATTTGAAAGAATTGGGGATCGATGTGGTCTGGTTATCTCCTGTGTATGAATCTCCTAATGATGACAATGGGTACGATATAAGCGATTATAAAAAGATTATGGATGAGTTCGGAACGATGGCTGATTGGGAAGAAATGCTTGCGGAAATGCATAATCGTGGTATAAAGCTTGTGATGGACTTAGTGGTGAATCACTCTTCCGATGAGCACGGCTGGTTTGTGGAATCGAGGAAATCGAAGGACAATCCATATCGCGATTATTATATTTGGCGTGAAGGAAAAGACGGAATAGAGCCGAATAACTGGGAGTCTGTATTTAGCGGTTCTGCTTGGGAATATGATGAAACGACAGAGGAATATTTCCTGCATCTCTTCTCGAAAAAACAACCGGATCTAAACTGGGAGAATCCGAAGCTGCGCCAGGAAATCTATGACATGATGAAATTCTGGCTGGACAAAGGGATCGATGGTTTCCGTATGGATGTCATCAACTTCATTTCCAAAGAGCCAACATTGCCTGATGCGCCGAATCCTGAAGGCAAAACGTATGCTTCAGGTCATGATTACTTTATGAACGGTCCACGTATTCATGAGTTCCTACAGGAAATGAATCAAGAGGTCCTTTCACATTATGATGCGATGACGGTTGGTGAAATGCCGGGTGTGTCGCCGGATGAAGCCGTCCTTTACACAGGTAAGGATCGCAATGAAGTGAATATGGTATTTCAGTTTGAGCATATGGATGTGGACTCGGGCCCAGGAGGGAAATGGGATGTCATTCCTTTCGACCTTGTAAAATTGAAAACCATTTTAACAAAGTGGCAGACGGAACTTCACGGAAAGGGCTGGAACAGTTTGTACTGGAACAACCACGATCAGCCAAGGATTGTGTCACGACTTGGTGACGATGGAGAGTACCGCATAAAATCTGCGAAAATGCTGGCAACACTTCTTCATCTGATGCAGGGGACGCCTTACATTTATCAAGGGGAAGAAATCGGAATGACGAATGTCCGATTTTCTTCCATTGAAGAGTACAAAGATATTGAAACCCTGAACATGTATCGTGAAAAAGTAGCGGAAGGCATGAATCCGGAAGATATCATGAAGTCCATTTACGTAAAGGGAAGGGACAACGCCAGAACCCCTATGCAGTGGAACAGCGGTGACCAGGGAGGGTTCACTGAAGGAGAACCGTGGATTGCCCTTAACCCGAACTACAAAGAAATTAATGCAGAAAAGGCACTGAATGATTCCGAGTCCATTTTTTACTACTATCAAAAATTGATCGCTCTTCGCAAGGAGTATGAAATTATCCCATACGGATCATTCGAACTTCATTATGCAGATCATCCTTCCGTGTATGCTTATACAAGAACGTATGGATGTGAGAAAATCTTGGTTCTTTGCAATGTATCAGGAGAAAAGCAAGTCATCGATAACGTCGCTTCTTTTGATATCAATCAGGCTGAAGTCCTCATAACAAACGAAGAAAAGCAGGAGAAAGATGAGTTTACTTTAAACCCATGGGAAGCAACGGCATATTATTTTAGAGGATAAAATGAAAGGAAGCACCCATATCATCGGGTGCTTCTATTTTTAAGGGGATTTGTTTGTTGTTAAAGAACTTGAACAAATCAACCACCACTGCAGAACATTTACAGACAAATCAAATTTCTTCAATTCATACACCCCCCTTTGCTAAAATAAAAGGGATGGACTGTCATGAACTTCGTTTCAACAGTGCACTATAAGGGTATATAATTCAGGTATTTTATGAAGGAGTAGATCATAGATGGCAGAAAAACTAGACTTATCACAGTTTGAAAAGAAAATGATCATTCGTCCAATGGAACATAAGGACATTCGAGATATTATCAACATGCAGTCTGTTTGTTTCCCAGGGATGGATCCCTGGAAGGTAGAGCATCTGGAAAGTCATTTGGACGTTTTTCCGGAAGGTCAGCTTGTCGCCGAATTAGAAGGGGAAATTATTGCATCATGCTCGAGCCTGATCATTAACTTTGACGAGTATGACGACCGCCATACGTGGGATGATGTAACGGATAATGGTTACATAACGAATCACAATCCTGATGGCTATAACCTGTACGGAATCGAAGTCATGGTGCACCCTGAATATCGACGCATGAAGGTAGGACACCGTTTATATGAAGCAAGGAAGGATCTTGCACGACAATGGAATTTAAAGAGTATCATCATTGGGGGACGCATCCCTAACTACCATAAACACTCAGAGGAGATGTCTCCAAGGGAGTACGTGGATTCAGTCGGGCGTCATAAGATCTATGACCCTGTACTATCCTTCCAATTATTAAACGGCTTCACCCTGATGCGGATCAACCCGAACTATTTACCTGACGACAAACGATCACATAAATATGCCACTTTAATGGAGTGGAATAACGTCGATTACCGTCCGTCAAGCAAGCGGCATTTCAAAACAAGTTATCCTGTCAGAATCTGTGTTGTTCAATACATGATGCGTAAAATCAATTCCTTCGAGGAATTCGCGAATCAGGTTGAATATTTCACAGATGTAGCATCAGATGCGAAATCAGATTTCGTCGTGTTCCCTGAAATCTTCACTACACAGCTCATGTCATTCCTGAATATTCAATCACCGAGCCTCGCTGTAAGAAAGTTAACGGATTTTACAGAGGAATACATTGAATTATTCACGGATTTAGCCGTTCGTTACAACGTCAATATTATTGGAGGGTCTCACTTCGTTAAGGAAGAAGACGATGAAATTTACAATATCGCGTATCTCTTCCGCCGTGATGGAACGATTGAGAAGCAGTACAAGATTCATATCACACCAAATGAACGCAAGTGGTGGGGAATCAGCCCTGGAGATTCTGTAAGGGTCTTTGATACGGATTGCGGTAAGATTGCGATCCAAATCTGCTATGATATTGAATTCCCTGAGCTTGCCCGTATCGCAACAGACAAAGGGGCGAAAATCATTTTTACCCCATTCTGTACAGAAGATCGCCAAGGGTATCTTCGTGTCAGATACTGTGCACAAGCCCGTGCTGTTGAGAACCAAATCTATACAGTCATTTCCGGTACGGTCGGAAATCTTCCACAAACGGAAAATATGGACATTCAATATGCTCAATCAGGTATCTTTGCTCCGTCCGACTTTGAATTTGCACGTGACGGAATCGTCGGCGAAACCAATCCGAACATTGAAATGGTCATGATCGGAGACGTCGATCTCGAAGTCCTGCGACGCCAGCGTCAATCGGGAACGGTCCGTCAGCTGAAAGATCGACGACATGATGTATATGGAGTGAATTATAAGAAGTAATGCTGAAATATAAAGCCCCGCTGATTTATTCAGTGGGGCTTTATTTAAGAAAAATTATGCTAAAATAAGGACTGAACGAATCTTGTCGACATGTGACGGATTGTTTTAGCAGGATTTCTACAATTTGTGATAGAATTTATTATTATACAGCATTAGGAGGGGATCGTTTTGAGTTGGAAAACATCATGGGAAAAATGGAGCGACTACTTGCATCTAGATGAAGAGATCAACGAGCTTTTAGGAGCAATGAAAGACGACGAAAAAACCTTAGAAGACGCATTCTACAAAAACCTTGAATTTGGTACTGGTGGAATGAGAGGAGAAATTGGTCCCGGAACCAACCGGATGAACATTTATACAGTTAGAAAGGCCTCTGAAGGATTAGCACGATACATAGAAGAACAAGGCGAAGAGGCTAAAAAGCGCGGAGTTGTAATCGCTTACGATTCCCGTTATAAATCACCTGAATTTGCCATGGAATCAGCTAAGACATTGGCTACACATGGTATTCAAACATATGTGTTCGACGAACTCAAGCCGACTCCGGAGCTTTCATTTGCCCTTAGACAATTAAAGGCGTTCTCTGGAATCGTGGTAACGGCAAGCCATAATCCACCTGAATATAATGGATACAAAGTATACGGTGAGGATGGAGCTCAGCTGCCTCCACACATAGCCGATGCCGTTATCGATAAAGTGAATGAAGTGGAAAATGAGCTGGAAATTGAAGTTAAACCTGAAGAAGAATTGAAATCATCCGGCCTGATTAAATTGATTGGCGAAGAGATCGATCAATCTTACCTGGAGCATCTGATTTCGATTTCTGAAAAACCGCAAATCGCCAAGGAAGTCGATTTGAAAATCGTGTTTTCTCCATTACATGGAACAGCTTTAAAGATGGCTGAAAAGGGTCTGAAAGCTTTAGGGTATGAGTCTGTTCACATCGTAAAGGAGCAGGCGATTCCGGATCCTGAGTTTACGACTGTGAAATCCCCGAACCCGGAAGATAAAGCGGCCTTTGAATATGCCATCCGTGACGGGAAGGAAATCGACGCAGATATCCTGATTGCGACAGATCCCGATGCAGATCGCTTAGGCGTAGCTGTAAAAGGAGAATCAGGCGAGTATATTCTTCTCACTGGAAACCAAACAGGTGCGATTCTACTTGATTATATTCTGGCACGTAAACAGGAGAAAAATATGATTCCTGAGAATGGGCGTGTATTTAAAACGATCGTTACATCTGAACTTGGCCGTAAAGTGGCTGAACATTACGGGGCTTCAGTGGAAGATGTACTAACAGGCTTTAAATTCATAGGTGAAAAAATAAAAAAATATGAAGAAACAGGCGAATACTCATTCTTATTCGGATACGAAGAAAGCTATGGGTACTTAATCGGCGACTTTGCCCGCGATAAAGATGCGATACAAGCCGTACTGATGGCAGCAGAAGCGGCTGCATACTATAAGAAGCAGGGGAAAACTCTCTATAATGTGCTGAATGATTTATTCGAGCAGCATGGCTTCTATCAAGAGGGGCTTAAGAGCTTAACTCTAAAAGGAAAAGAAGGCGCAGAACAAATTCAGGGAATTCTGAAGGATTTCAGAAACGAGCCACTGAAAGAAGTAGCTGGCTTGAAGGTCGTATCATCGGAAGACTATAAAGTAAGTAAAAAGGTTGACCTGCAATCCGGTGAAGAATCAACCATTCAATTACCGTCATCCAATGTTCTGAAATATCATCTTGAAGACGGATCATGGATTTGCCTGCGTCCATCAGGAACAGAGCCGAAGATCAAATTCTATTTCAGTGTAATTGGTAAGACACAAAGCGATAGCGATAATAAATTACATGCTCTGCAAAAAGCCATCATGGCGAAAGTAGAAACGATGATCAGTTCATCTGTAGGTGAGGCGTAAAACAAACAGCAGTATTGCATTGGATTGCGTAATAAAAAAACAAGAGATGTGCTGGTACATCTCTTGTTTTTTTGGATTGAAAAAGAACATACGTTTTCAGTCAAAGGTCGTAGAGTGTTTCATTCTTTTTGAGAATACCGGTTTTGTGTGAAATCTATATAATAGTAGTGAAGGATCGGGGAGGACGATGAAGATGAATCAAGAATCCCTTTCAAATATCGAGCTTTTGAAAGAGATAGCCGAATTGCTGAACAATGAAACAGAGCTTTCTTCTATGCTTTCAGGTGCATTGAAGAAGCTGATCAGAGGCACAAGCTTCACAACGGGATGGATTTTCTTTATTGAAAAGGAAGGCAGTCACGAGCTTGTCTCCCATGAGAATCTCCCGGAGTCACTATCTGACCGGAAATGTGAGCTGATGAAAAGGGGCGGCTGCTGGTGTGTCAATCGCTTTCGAAATGGAAAACTTACGAAAGCCTCCAATATCATCGAATGTCAGCGCATTGAGCAGGCCATTGAAGAAAACAGAGGGGATACAGATGAAATCACGTACCATGCAACGGTCCCTCTGCAGTCCGGAAATGAATCCTTTGGGTTATTAAATGTTGCAGCTCCGAATAAAACCCACTTTTCAACCGCTGAACTTGCTCTTCTCGAATCGGTTGCCTTCCAAATCGGTTCCGCCATCAAGAGAATTACACTGACAAAGAAAGAGCAGGAAGTTGCTCTTATTGGTGAAAGGAACCGATTGGCAAGGGATCTTCATGACTCTGTGAATCAACTGTTATTCTCACTTACGCTAACTGCAAGAGGCGGGGCGGAGATGACCGGGGAAGAGGAAGTGAATGGCACCTTCAAGACCATTCAGAATCTTGCCCAGGAAGCTCTATCGGAAATGAGGGCCCTCATCTGGCAATTAAGACCCCATGGTTTGGAAAATGGAATAGTCGAAGCCGTGAAAGGATACGCAGAAATGCTGGGCTTGACCCTTGAAACGAAAGTAGAGGGCGTCATTTCCCTAAGTTCCAGGATAGAAGAAGTCCTGTGGCGGGTAAGCCAGGAAGCCCTTAGTAATTGTAAAAAGCATTCTGGTGAGAAGTACATTTTTTATACATTAAAAAGTGAATCCCATTTCATTCATTTAATGATTGAAGATAGAGGCTACGGGTTTCAATATGACACCAAACATGCTCTGCCTTCTGTGGGGATACAAAGTATGAAGGAACGTGTGAAAAGCATTGGTGGAGAACTAACGATAAACAGTCAACTCGGAAAAGGAACGAGTATATCAGTTCAAATACCCTATTAGGATAGGAGGTGCCATGCATGATCAGAGTGTTAATAGTAGATGACCACCATGTCGTACGTAGAGGCCTCGTCTTCTTTCTGAAAACACAAAAGGACCTGGACATCGTGGGAGAAGCGAAGAATGGTGCAGAAGCCGTTCAATTAGCTGAAACATTGGAACCCGATATCATCTTGATGGATTTAATGATGCCGGTCATGGACGGAATTCAAGCAACAAAGGAAATTAAAAAGAATCATCCCGCTATTCAAATACTCATGCTCACCAGCTTTTCCGATCAGAATCACGTGATTCCGGCCATTGAAGCAGGAGCAGCCGGGTACCAATTAAAAGATATTGAACCCGATGAATTAGTGAATAGTATCCGGAAGCTTTTATCCGGGGAAAACTCTCTCCATCCTAAGGCAACCAACCATTTACTCACCCGTATTTCCAGAAAAGAACCACCCCACAAAATCCATGAGCTTACCAAACGGGAGAAGGATGTTTTGATTGAGCTTACGAAAGGGAAGAGTAACAAAGAGATTGCTTCCAGCCTTTTTATAACGGAAAAAACCGTCAAGACTCATATTTCAAACATTTTTTCCAAGCTGGAAGTAACGGATCGAACCCAAGCGGCATTGTATGCCGTTAAACATCAATTGACATCAAACTAAACAGGAAAGGATTTTTCTAATATGAGTATTGTAATTATTAATGGAAGTCCAAGAAAACGCGGGCGTACTGGAATTGCATCACGATTCATTGCCCGGACATATGACTGTGACCTTATCGACTTAAGTGAGGGGTCACTCCCCTTGTACAATGGGGAGCAGGATCAATCAGAGCTTGAATCCGTTCGAGTACTTAAACAAAAAGTGACGGAAGCAGACGCCGTCATTTTAGCTTCCCCTGAATATCACAGCGGTATGAGCGGGACATTGAAAAATGCACTCGATTTTCTGAGCAGCGAGCAATTTGCCCACAAACCAGTGGCACTACTTGCATGTGCCGGTGGAGGAAAGGGGGGGATCAACTGCTTGAACAACCTTCGCATCGTCGGCCGTGGAGTGTATGCAAACGTCATTCCAAAGCAGCTCATCCTTGATCCACACTGTTTTGATTATGAAGGGGACGGACTCTTAGAAGAACCAGCTAAATTAGTCGATGACTTGATGAGGGAACTGAAGGTGTATGTGAAAGCGGCTGAACTGGTGAAAAGTGAAATATCTTCTTAGTCGCGAAAATCGGCATTGTGCCGGTTTTTTTTAGGTTCAATTTAAACATACCAAAATAATAAAAGCTGATCCAATAGCGCATACTAATTGGATCAGCCGTAGGTGGAATTCTCTTGTAGCTACATCTCTGCAAAGGTTTCCTCAAGTGGTTGCTCTACACTATAGGTGAAGTTTGCATGTTCAATATATCGTAAAAGCGTATATAGGTTACGCTCTACAATCGTGTAATCATTTGAAAAATGGTACGCATGTAAGAAGTGTTCAATTCTTTTCGAAAGAAGGTCATCCTTCGTTCTCACCATGAGGATCAACAGGTTATCCCATTCTGATCGGTGAGTGTAATACAAGGCCCGATCGTAATCGACTTTGTTCACTTGGTTTCCCTCCTTTTGAAGGGGTAATCATATTGTATGGAGAAAACCGCATTTATTTCTCTGTAAAAGTTGGTTATGTTGCAAATGCTGGCTTTCCTACTATTGGGTGAATAAATCAGTGAATTTAATTCATCCTATTAATGAAACGTAAACAGAGGTGATGATAATGAAGAAAGTCATAGTGATTGCATCAACCGTATTTTTTCTGTTATTTTCAAGTCATGCAAATGCTCAACCAACGGATTATCAAAAATTTGGCCGGATTGCCACAGCCGTTATTAAAGAAGATTATCCTGGTCAGCCTGTGAAGGATTATCAATATCAAGGTAGAAAGAAAATGACTGAAAACAAAGTGGCCGATTCATTTGAATTTACCGTTCAAGAGAACAATGCAGAGAAAAAGGTACTTGTAGTCGTCGTACACGATCTTGATAATGAAAAAATACTGAACATTACGGTGCAGGAATAGGTGCAACAGATAAAGTCTTCTTAAGAGAAGGCTTTTTTTGTTCGGCTTGTGAACGGATATCTAAAGGAGGGTATTTTGTCATTGCAATGATGCGGTGTTCACAATTTGGCACAAGTTTCTCCAAAAGTGGTACAACAAAGCGTAAATCTGGCACAACAAACCAGATTTGGCACAATAACCCTAGCAAAACACCTAATATACCACGTGGTGTATGTTAGAATGCGTCACAATCTAACACCAAAACACCGTATTGTTAATAAAATAAAGTATTCACTGCAAAAATTGAAACGATTTGCTAAAATAAACCTATACATAATTTGAAAGGGGATCTTTATTCCCATGTGATGCCATCTTTTCTCACCTAAATAAAAACTGAATAGAGGGAGGAAAAGATATGCATTCCACTGCATTTAGAAATCTTTGGTTCGGTCAAGCGTTAGCCAATATGGGAGATATTTTGTACATTGTTGGGTTAATCTCCCTTGTATACAATATAACGGGTTCTGCTGTTTATATGACGGCCGTTCCTTTGGTGATTACGTTTTCGCGTTTCATCAGTAGTATGGCGGCACCTCTTCTGTTGAATCGCACGCAAATGAAGAGTTTGATTGCTTACTCTCAAATGGGGAAAACATTCTTCCTATGTTTTTTTCTCTTGTTAATGGTACTCAATATTGAAAATGTGTGGTTCTTTTTAGGGTGTGCGAGTATCATTTCATTTTTAGATGGCTGGGCATTGCCTGCCAGGAACTCTTATGTGCCTTTTCTTGTGAAACGGGAAGAGTTGATGGGGGCGAACGGATTCCTTTCTACCGTGGATCAGACGATACAATTCTCAAGCTGGGCATTAGGTGGAATCCTATTATCGCTTATAAATGAAACGAATCTTTTTATCGTGATCATTGTTTTGTTTCTTGCAAGTACGTTGTTTATGATGAAGCTGCCTGTTATCCCAAGCACCAGCTTAGAAGTGAGAAAAGTTTGGTGGCAACAGCTTGGAGAAGGGTGGTCAGAGGTTAGAAAGAGAAAGGGATTAGTTCCCGTGTTTTGGATCTATGGGTTAGAGTCGATTTCTGGCACCGTTTGGATTGCGGCTGTTTTGTATTTGTATGTTGATCTGCAATTGCAGAGAGGGGAAGAATGGTGGGGGTTCATCAACTCCAGCTTCTTTGTAGGCTTGGTTCTTGCTTCGTATTTGATTTTTAAGCTTCACGGCTTGTTTTCAAAGTTCAGGCATAGATGGCTCCCGCTTTGCATGGTCTTTACATCAAGTGTGACACTCGTCTATGCCTGGAATAAGGTTGCTCTCCTTGCACTCGTTTTAACCTTTGTGTTCGGTTTGTTTGATCAAATTAAAAATGTCGTTCTTCAGACGTATTTGCAGGAAAGTGCACCACCTGAAGAGCTTGGGAAAATCTATGCTGCACAAGGAGCGTTAACCACATTGCTGTTTGGGTTATCCTCTGTTGGAGTAGGGCTGCTTCTTGAAATACTGAGTATTTCAATGATTTTCTCACTATCAGCGCTCTTACTGCTGGGTACTCTCATTCCAGTAATGATCCTGCAAAAGAATATAAGAATGTAATATTTGTTGAAGAGCTGTTCCCAATTAACGATAGGGAGCAGCTTTTTTTGTCGACTTCATCCTATGCTTGTCTGGCCTGCCCAACCCGCCTCCGCTTTTCTTCTCATCAAATCCCTTTTCTTTTCATACATTTAGATAAGAGAATAAAGAGGGGGATGACGATGAATTTAGAGGAGCAAAGGCAGTTACAAAATGCTATAGGGGAAATTACTGAGATTGCAGCCGGGTTTGGTCTTGATTTTTATCCGATGCGCTATGAGATTTGTCCTGCTGAGATTATTTATACATTTGGTGCTTATGGGATGCCGACTCGTTTTTCTCACTGGAGTTTTGGTAAACAGTTTCATAAGATGAAGCTTCAATATGATTTGGGTTTAAGCAAGATTTATGAACTCGTGATTAATTCTGATCCTTGTTATGCTTTTTTATTGGACTCGAATTCGCTTATTCAGAATAAGTTGATTGTGGCACATGTGTTGGCCCATTGTGATTTCTTTAAGAATAATGTCCGATTCCAGAACACGAAGCGGGATATGGTAGAGAGCATGGCGGCTACTGCGGAACGAGTGCGAAGATATGAGATAGAACATGGGAAGCAGGAGGTTGAAAACTTCCTGGATGCCGTGCTTGCCGTGGATGAGCATATTGATCCGTCATTAATGCGCCCGAAGCTGTCGTGGACGATGGATGATGTGGAATGGGTAGAGGAAGAAGTGATTCATGCGACACCTTATGATGATCTGTGGTCATTGGATGAAAAGCCGAAGAGCAGAGAAAAGAAAAAGGTGAAGAAGAAGTTCCCTCCTCAGCCGGAAAAAGATATTCTTCTCTTTATCGAGCAGTACAGCAGGGAGTTGTCTGATTGGCAGCGGGATATATTGACGATGATGAGGGAAGAGATGCTGTATTTCTGGCCACAGCTTGAAACGAAAATCATGAATGAAGGATGGGCTTCGTATTGGCACCAGCGAATCATCCGTGAAATGGATCTGACGAGTGGTGAGTCCATTGAGTTTGCAAAGCTGAATGCAGGTGTTGTACAGCCTTCCCGTACGCAGATTAATCCGTATTATTTAGGATTGAAGATTTTTGAGGATATTGAAGATCGTTTCGACAACCCTACGGATGAAATGAAAAAGCGTGGGGCGAAACCGAATTCCGGCCGTGAAAAAATGTTTGAGGTTCGTGAGATTGAATCTGACATTTCTTTCTTACGGAACTATTTAACAAAGGATCTTGTTACGAGAGAAGATATGTATTTGTTCCAGAAGCAAGGGAAGGACTATAAAATCGTCGATAAAGAATGGACTCATGTACGGGACCAGCTGGTAGGCATGAGGGTTAATGGCGGGTTCCCTTACATTACGGTGAATGATGGGGATTATATGAAGAGCGGGGAGCTTTATCTTAAGCACTGGTTTGAAGACGTGGAGCTCGATATTAAGTATTTAGAAAAGGTTTTACCGTATCTGCATCAGCTGTGGGGAAGACCGGTGCATATCGAAACCCGTGTGGAGAACCGTGATATGTTATTTACGTATGACGGCAGAAGTGTTCAAAGAAAATATTTGTGAAAATACGGAGCCGTTTTCAGGTGAAGATCCTGAAGCGGCTCTTTTCTAGTTTAATAATAACGAATCAGTTCTAAATAACAGGACGGGCTTATACATAATAATAAAGGTTAAAATTTATCTAGAGGAGGAGATAGCTTGGCAGATGTTGAAGTCTTTATCGGTGATTTAACGGACCAGACATTTCATTATGAAGGGGGAGACTGGAATCATAATTACCCGAAAAGGATCAGTCCGTTTTTTCCGAAAGGGTATGAACTCTTTTTCTCCCTATTGGATGGCATTTATTATAAGAAATTAGAAGGCAGGCAAACAGACTGGGGAAGTCATACCTGTTTGATGTATCCTGATGAAATGCTGTCGGTCTTGGAAGAATACTATAAGCGGGATATGGAAAATGAACAGGTGCAGCAATTATTTCAGTTTATAAAGCAATTGAATCCCCATCAACAATACGGCTTAGTGGCATGCGAGATGTCATAACGCAGAAAAGGACAAATGCCTGAGGCATTTGTCCTTTTTACAAACTTACATTATTTCGACTGGTGAATCGGGTATTGAGTCTATCGGTAAAAAATAAAAAGGATTTTTGAAAGATGGGACTTTGAATAAACGTATAAATAAAGGTGAAAACGAAGACTGGACCGGAAAGAAGCAGTCCGATTAGTAACACCGCACACTCACACATGATCCGGACTCTGCTGATTGATAAGTTGGTCAGGTCCGAAATGGTAAGCATAAACCCGTCACGCGGACCTGTACCAAGGTGAGCCGCTGAATACAATCCTCCGCCAATCCCCATTAAAATAATCGCTGATAATAGAATCAGGATATCTGCGACTATGTTCGTTTGAGGCGGAAGTAGATCGTAAAATAGAAAGAAGTCGACCAACATGCCAACCATTACTCCGTTAAGGATTGTCCCGATACGAACATACTTCCCTTTCAGAACAAGGGTGCCTGCAATCAGGGTGGCACCGACAATTATATTCCATGTTCCAATCGTTAAGCCGAACTTCTCAAACATGGCAATGTTTAACACATCCCATGGATGGATCCCTAAATATTGCACTTTAATGGACATACTGATCCCATAGCTGAAAATAAGTAATCCTATTACAAAATAGCTTATTTGCCAATAGATTTTCATATTGTCTCCTTTGAAATAACAGTCATCACTCTATAACAATATTTTACAACGAAAAGGTTTATGAAGATATGGTTTGTTTTTTGTTTAGTAGGGAGAGGGCGAATGTCCTGAAGAAGATGTACATCCTTTGAAGGAGAAAGCGTGAGGAGAGTAGGAAGAAAGAAATGAATATTCAGTTATTTATATTATTTGGAGTGGATATAATTGACAGCGCTTTCGATGGTCGATAGAGTTTTAGTAAGACGAGTAATGGGGGAATGAGTAGATGCTAATTGTGAAAAACGCATGGGGGACACTTTGGAAATGGCATGGAGATGTGATGGATACTTTGCAATTTTTCACTTCCGGAAGTACGCCTGCTGCTTCAGACACGGTGGATACAAATCTTGTTCCGGAGCCTAATGCAAACCCAAGACAGAAAATCGGGTTTATTTTGGGACCACTCCTATTTATTCTTATTATGTTATTTTTCTCTCCTGAAGGTTTAGCGAAGGAGGCTGTTGCTGTCCTTGCAGGTACAACATGGATAGCGGTATGGTGGATAACAGAAGCAATACCAATTCCGGCTACTGCTTTGTTGCCTATCATTTTGTTTCCACTTACGGGAGCTCTTCAATCCGGGGATGTCACGTCTGCCTATGGTGATAGTACGATTTTTCTTTTTATGGGTGGGTTTATCATTGCAATTGCGATGGAAAAGTGGAACTTACATAAGCGCATTGCCATGAACATCATTTTGTTGATTGGTACAGGCACTGAAAGAATTGTACTTGGATTCATGCTGGCTACTGGTTTTTTATCTATGTGGATCTCGAATACGGCAACGGCTATGATGATGCTTCCGATTGGAACAGCCGTGATTTATCAAGTGAATCAAAGTCTAGAAAAGGAGGGGGCTAAAAGAACAGGTCACTTCAGTAAAGTGATCATGCTGGGGATTGCCTATAGTGCATCGATCGGAGGCTTGGGAACGTTGATCGGAACGCCTCCAAACACGATATTTGCTGCAGTGGTGAAACAGTTGTATGGGATTGATTTCTCGTTTGCGAAATGGATGCTTTTTGGGGTTCCACTTGCTGCTATTCTTCTATTTGTTACTTGGTGGTATTTAATCAAGGTGGCTTTTCCATTAAAGATTAAAGAATTGCCGGGGGGAAGGGAGATTGTAGAGAAAGAGAACCGGTCTCTTGGTCGCATTTCATTTGAAGAAAAGCTTGTTCTTACGGTCTTTGTCGCTACAGCCCTATGCTGGATCACCCGATCGTTTCTATTGAACCAATGGATTCCGTCATTAGACGACACCATCATAGCGATTACAGGGGCACTCGTTTTATTCCTTCTTCCAGGAAGAAAAGAATCGCGATTGATCAATTGGGATGATGCGAAGAAGCTTCCATGGGGAATCCTGCTCTTATTCGGTGGAGGTCTTGCCATTGCCAAAGGTTTCAAAGAGACGGGGTTGGCAGAGTGGATCGGACAGCAACTAACGATTCTTGAAGGAATATCCTTCATTATCATCTTGCTTGCAGTGACGACCTTTGTTATTTTCTTAACGGAAATTACGTCCAATACGGCAACAGCCACGATGATGTTTCCGATAATGGCTGCTCTTGCAGCTGCCTTGAATGTTCACCCTTATAGTCTGATGGTGGCGGCGGGCTTAGCTGCGTCATGTGCTTTCATGCTGCCGGTGGCTACACCTCCGAATGCTGTCGTATTCGGATCAGGTTATATCAAAATGGGAGACATGGTCAAGGCGGGTATATGGTTAAATCTGATTAGTATCGTATGTATTGCACTTTTGATTTATTTTTTCATGCCACTCGTGTGGGGAATCGATTTAGGTGTCTTACCTGAAAATATGAACTGAAGAAAAATCGGATCAGTTTCCTGATCCGATTTTTCGGGTGCTTATTATTGAGCAGTATATCCACCATCTAAAACAACGGCCTGACCAGTTACACCTTTTGCTTTGTCACTGGATAGGAAAATGGTGTAGTCTGCAATTTCTTCTACTGATAACAATCTCTTTTGTGGAACAAGAGGGTAGATGACATCCTTTAATACTTTTTCAAGTTCCACTCCGCGAGTGGTTGAAATATCCTTTAGTTGGTTACGGACAAGGGGGGTATCCACGTATCCGGGGCATAGGGCATTGACAGTAATCCCATGCTCGGCACCTTCTAAAGCAGATACCTTTGTCAGACCAATGACACCGTGCTTGGCACTGTTGTATGCCGCTTTACCGGCAAACCCGATCAGTCCATTAATGGATGCCATATTAATGATACGACCAAATTTTTGCTTCTTCATATAAGGGAAAGCAAATTTTGTTGCGATAAAGGGAGCGGTCAGCATAATTTTGATCAGGAGCTCAAATTTTTCAATAGGGAATTCTTCAATTGGAGCTACGTGTTGAATACCTGCGTTATTAATCAAAACGTCTATCCGGCCATAGTGGTCAACTGTCTTATCAATTCCCGCTTTCACTTCTTTTTCACTGGTAACGTCGCATTTAATGCCCAGGCAATCGAAGCCTCTGTCTTTCAGTTCTTCAACCGCTTCATCCAATCCTTCTTGATTGATATCAGAGAGAACGACTTTCGCACCATTTTGAGCAAAGTGTTCCCCGATTTCAAAACCAATTCCCCTTGCAGCACCAGTAATAAATACAACTTTATCATTGACCATCTTCTTTTCCTCCTCTAATTAATAAATTCCCATATTGGCAAGGATGATTGAAACGATTTCTGCAATCGTAGGAATAAGCAGCCCGACAACAGCTACATCCAAATACGAATCTTTATGGGTTAGTCCCGTTACGGCAAATAAGGTCAGCAGTGCACCGTTATGTGGCAGAATCGAGGCTCCTGATGAAATGGAAGCAATTCTATGGAAAGCTTCTGCACTGATACCACTCGTTTGAGAGAGCTCATAATATTTATCTCCCAAAGCCTCCAGGGCAATCCCCATTCCTCCTGAAGCAGATCCAGTGATAGCTGCAAGAGTTTGAACAGCTATGGCTTCAGATATGACGGGGTTACCTTTGATGCCAAGAATAAGCTTCGTTAACGTCTTGAAACCGGGTGCCGCTGTGACAACCGCTCCGAAACCAACGGCAGCGCTTGTGTTAATGACTGCCATGACTGAGCCCTTTGCTCCGCCATTGACAGCAGGGATGAATTTTTTATAATGTTTGAAGTTAATGAATAATATCGAAAGTATTCCTACAAGAAGAGCGGTCAGGATGTTCCACTTAAAGACATTCAATGTAACGACGACAATGACAAGAGGAAGAAATGATAAGTAGAAATTAGGAAGCTCTGATTCTTTAATTTCCTTTACATCGTTTCCACCTTTAGGCTCGGTAAACGTATCTCCTTTACTTGTAAATTGCTTTTGACGCCATCTTAAATAAAAATATCCTCCAACCGCCATGATTAATCCGCCGACGATACCGATGATCGGTGCGGCAGTGGGGGAAGTCTTGAAATAATCGATCGGTATTAAGTTTTGGATCTGAGGGGTACCCGGAATGGCTGTCATTGTAAATGTGAAAGCCCCTAATACGAAAGTGGGGGGCAGCAATTTCCGTGTGATATCTGCTTCTCTGAACATGGCGATGGCAAGAGGGTAAATAGCAAATACTACAACGAATAAACTGACACCACCATAAGTTAGAACGGCCGCGGCAATTAACACGCCAAGAATTGCCCGGTCTTTTCCGATGATATTCGTGATTTTGTATGCGACGGATTGCGCTGCTCCAACGTCTTCCATCAGCTTTCCGAAAATGGCTCCAAAAAGGAATACAGGAAACCATTCTTTAGCAAAATCCACAAAGCCGGTCATATACGTTTCTGTATACGCAGGAAGCAGTTCAAGTCCACTCATTAATGCCACTAAACCTGCTACCAGTGGAGCGATCCAAATGATTGACCAGCCTAAATACGCTAAGACCATAAGCAGGATTAATCCGACAATGATGCTAGTCATAACTCACCTCTCATAAATGTTTGAGGTTATTTTTCCATTTATGAAAGGATTTATTCTATAGGGAAATCTGTTTAGTGGGATTTGATTGCAGACGTTCCGTATGACTGCATTCACTGAGAGAAAAAGAACGAGCCGTTAATCGGACTCGTTCTTTTCATCATGGCTGCCTATGCCATTTTTGTAACCTCTAAATATTGAATATGATGACCATCGATTTCTTTCACTCTAAAGCAATATCCTTGTTCCTCGATCTTGTCATTCAACTTCACTTCGTACTTCTGAGTCAGGAACCAGCCTCCGATCGTGTCGACCTCATCTTCTTCAAGGGTGATTCCAAGAAGGTCATTCACATCTTCAATGAGCATCACAGCGTCAAAGATATAATGATCTTCTTTCACCTTCCGGACTTCAGGAATTTCATCGATATCAAATTCATCCCGAATCTCCCCGACGATCTCTTCAATGATATCTTCTACAGTAACAAGGCCGGCAGTGCCACCGTATTCATCCAGGAGTACGGCCATTGGCGACCGTTCCTTCTGAAGTTTGACGAGTAAGGCTTGAATGGGGATGGTTTCAATGACTCGGATCACAGGCTTGATAAAGGAAGTTAAGTCTTCGTGTTCCGCCTTGTGGTTCACAAGTGTTGTCAGCAATTCTTTCACATTCACTATACCGAGAATATTGTCTTTATCACCGTCCACGACAGGATATCTTGTATAGCGTTCTTCTTTGATAATGGCTAATACTTCATCGATGGTGGACTCTGCGGATAGAGTCACGATATTCGTTCTCGGAACCATGATTTCTTTTGCAATTCGTTCGTCGAATTCAAAAATTTTGTTTACGTACTTGAATTCAGATGAATTGATTTCCCCACTTTTGTAGCTGTCGGAAAGAATGATTCTAAGCTCTTCCTCTGAATGGGCAATTTCATGTTCAGAAGCGGGTTTTAAACCGAATAACCCCGTGAACACTCGAGCAGAGCCGTTTAATGTCCAAATGAATGGATAAGCGAGCCGATAAAACCATATCAATGGTCGTGCAAATAATAGAGTGACTTTCTCTGCTTTTTGTATAGCAAAGGTTTTGGGTGCCAATTCTCCAATCACCACATGCAAAAAGGTAATGACGGAAAATGCGAGTCCAAATGAAATGATACTTGTGATGGAAGCATTCAAATCAAGTTTCTCAAACACGGGATGAAGCAATGTTTCAATAGTCGGCTCACCTAACCACCCAAGTCCGAGGGCTGTGATGGTAATGCCCAATTGGCAGGCTGAAAGGTATTCGTCTAAATGTGAAATGACCCTTTTAGCAGCAATGGCCGTTTGATTTCCTTCAGATACCAACTGATCGATCCGGGAGCTTCTTACCTTGACGATGGCAAACTCAGAAGCCACGAAGAAAGCAGTCAGTGCAATTAAAACAACAACAAGAAATAAATTAAGTAGAATGTCCAATGAGCGGAAGCTGAGGAGTGAACGTGACATGCACCACTCTTCGCTTCAAACACCTCCTGTATAAAAAAGTCATGGTTCCGTGAAAATTGAAGCAAGATAACACTTGAAATCCGTTTCCATTGAGTATATCCTTTTAAAAGTATCACATTCTTATCCATGCCCAAATGTTCGTTGCAATGTGTACATAATTCGGTTATTCTAAGTAATAACTATTTACCAAATGATGTATGGATTCATCATAGAGAATAGGAATGGACAATACAACCATTTAGGTTTCAAATAGTGGATAATGGGAAGGAGAACGATTATGGCAGACGTGTTTAATCAAGAGCTTGTTGTAGCCCTTATCATTGCCTTTTCGGTTTATGTCATTTTAAGAGGAATAGCTATTTTCTTTGGCAAAGCAGGGAAAGGCTATCTGGAAAATAATCAGTCCCAAACTGGACGATTATACCTGCAATTAATTGGTGGCTACTATATATTATCAGGCGTACTTGGCCTGCTTATTCCACGATTGGACTGGAAAACAGAAGACATTTACTTCGGAATCGCAATCTTTGCGATTACATCTGTCGTTTTCTGGGTAACATTGGATCTCTTTATGAAACGTGATCGGAAAAAGCTACAACAAAATTAATATGTTACTTATAAGCCCAGGAATCATTCCAGGGCTTTTTTTATTTGGCTCTTTCCCAAAAGTTTGTGGCGATCTTAAGGAAGAAAGGAGTAGTTGATTTACGGTCCAGGATACCCGCTTTGCACTGTACGGCGATGAGCCTCCTCTGCACGCAAAAAGTTTTCCTGAAAATGGGTATTAATCTAACCAATTTCCTGGTACGCAGAATATCATTACTTAGAATTTTCGAAAAATCCCATACATTCAAAAGAATGTTTGAACATTATTGGCATTTCTTCTATACTATATTCAAAAGAGTATTTGAATGTTAGAGGGGTGAAGAGATGAAAGAGACGGATGTATGTGAAGTAGCGTGTGTGGAAGATGAAAAGGTCAATCGCTTAAAATCAATGATGTTAACACAAAATACCTCTAAGGTAGCCGAGATCTTTAAAGCACTTTCTGATCAAACAAGAATGAAAATTGCGTATGCACTTACCATCGAGGACGAACTGTGTGTATGCGATGTGGCCAATATTGCGGGTTCTTCAACAGCAACAGCATCCCATCATTTACGCTTATTAAAAAAGCAGGGGTTAGCCAAATTCAGAAAAAAAGGCAAGCTCGTATATTATTCCTTGGATGATCATCATGTAAAACAGTTAATCGAAATTGCTGTAACGCATCAAATGGAGGTGGAGGAACGTGACCAGTAAAGCGGCACATAAACAAACTTACCGGGTCGAGGGGTTTACGTGTGCCGGGTGCGCGGCGAAGTTCGAAAAGAACGTTCAGCATCTCGACGGAGTAGTAGATGCGAAGGTGAACTTTGGAGCGGCGAAGATTACCGTATACGGAGAAACCACTCAGGAAGCGGTAGAAAAAGCAGGAGCCTTTGAAGGGCTTCGCATTAAAGAAGACGGAATCAGAAAGAGAGAGGAAAAAAAAGACCCGTTTTACACGAAATATAAGCATTTACTTTTTTCTGTTCTTTTTATCCTTCTTGCTTACTCTGTCCCACTTATGAAAATCGAGAACAGTGACATTTTTTCTACTGTTTCATTTGCAGCAGCGATTGCTGTAGGCGGGTATCGATTATTTCAAACGGGATTCAAAAACTTACTTAAATTAGAATTCGATATGAGAACCTTAATGACCATTGCGATTATTGGAGCTGCGTTTATTGGTGAATGGGGTGAAGGAGCGATCGTCGTTCTCCTTTTTGCCATCAGTGAAGTTCTGGAATCGTACTCTATGGATAAGGCTCGTGAGTCCATTCGTTCACTCATGGACATTGCCCCTCCTCAAGCCATCATCATACGAAATGGAATGGAGCTTGCCGTTGATGCCGAGGATATTGAAATCGGGGACATCATGGTGGTCAAACCTGGTCAGAAGTTTGCCATGGATGGTGACATCCTCGAAGGCTCTTCATTTGTCAATCAGGCAGCGATCACAGGAGAATCGGTACCAGTGGAGAAACACCAGGGTGATGCTGTATTTGCAGGAACATTAAACGAAGAAGGGTATCTAAAGGTTAAGGTGACCAAGCGTATTGAAGACACGACTCTCGCCAGGATTATTCATCTGGTGGAAGAAGCGCAGGGAGAAAGGGCCCCTTCTCAAGCATTTGTGGATGTATTTGCAAAGTATTATACGCCCATTATTATGGTCATCGCTTTCCTTGTTGCGATCATACCACCCCTGCTTTTTGGAGCAGAATGGTCAACCTGGGTGTATCAGGGACTATCCGTCCTGGTAGTGGGGTGTCCTTGTGCACTGGTTATTTCGACTCCCGTAGCCATTGTAACGGCCATCGGGAACGCAGCCAAGAATGGCATTCTTATTAAAGGCGGCGTGTATTTAGAAGAATTAGGGCGTTTAAAGGCCATCGCCTTTGACAAAACAGGAACTCTTACTAAAGGAGAGCCTGAAGTAACGGATTTTATACGATTAGGAGATGTAGAAGAAGAAGAGCTGTGGATGAAGATGGCTGCACTGGAATTTCACTCCCAGCATCCCCTCGCTCACGCTTTTCTAAAAAGGGCGAAGGAGCTGAACATTGAGTATGGGGACTGTGAAGTGCTTGAGTTTCAATCCCATACGGGTAAAGGAATCAGTGGCCGAATAGGTGACAACAAATACTTCCTGGGATCCGATAGCTTCTTTGTAAATACTCCTTCAGCTGAAATTGAAATGCTTCAACGGGAAGGGAAAACGGTCATGGTGTTCGGAGTCGAGGATACTGCTTTGGCTCTTGTAGCCGTAGCAGATGAAGTGCGGGAAACAAGTCGCGAAATCATCGACAGCCTTCATCAATTGGGTATTGAGCAAACAATGATGCTTACAGGAGACCATGAAAATACGGCAAGATCGATCGGAAAAAGGGTAGGAGTCAAAGAAATCAAAGCAGGTTTGCTTCCCCAGAATAAATTAGACTTTGTTAAGCAATACATGAACACTTATGGAAAAGTCTCCATGGTTGGGGATGGAATCAATGATGCCCCAGCACTTGCTGCTTCAAATGTAGGAATCGCCATGGGTGGGGCAGGAACCGATACAGCACTGGAAACGGCCGATATCGCGCTAATGAACGATGATCTTTCAAAACTGCCATATATCATTCGCTTAAGTCGAAAAACGCTTACCATCATCAAGCAAAATATCTCATTTGCCATCGGTATCAAGCTCCTTGCATTATTACTTGTCATTCCCGGTTGGCTTACTCTATGGATTGCGATTTTTGCCGATATGGGAGCGACATTACTCGTTACATTGAATGGTCTTAGATTATTAAGAGTAAGAGACCGGAAGTGAGGGATGTCAAGTGGGTCACGACCACAGTCATGGACACAATCAGAATAAAAAAGCATTATTAATCAGTTTCCTATTTATTTTCACCTTTATGATCGTAGAAGTCATAGGTGGAATCGTCACAAATAGTCTTGCTCTTCTTTCCGATGCGGGACATATGCTTAGTGATGCAGCCGCTTTAGGTCTTAGTTTGGCAGCTTTTTATATAGGTGAGAAGGTTTCGGATAAAGGGAAGACGTATGGGTACAAGAGATTCGAAATACTGGCGGCGTTTATGAATGGCATCACGTTGATTCTCGTTTCACTCTATATTTTCTGGGAAGCGTATCATCGTTTTATAGATACTCCTGTAGTTTCACCAGGTATGATGGTGATCGCCATCACAGGTCTGGTTGTAAACATGATCGTGGCATGGATCTTAATGAGAGGGGATACAGAACATAACTTGAATGTCCGAAGTGCCTTTCTTCATGTACTTGGTGATATGTTGGGATCGGTCGGGGCCATCGCAGCCGGACTCTTGATCTATTTCTTTAATTGGAACTTGGCGGATCCTATTGCTTCTGTCATGGTTGCCATTCTAATCGTCATTTCCGGATGGAGAGTAACGAAGGATTCCATTCATATCTTAATGGAGGGATCCCCAAAAGGTATCGATACGGAACAAGTGATGAATGGCCTGGCAGCTATCCCGGGAGTCATTGAAGTCCATGATCTTCATGTATGGTGCATCACGTCGGGATTCACAGCTCTAAGCTGTCATGTGGTGGTGGGAAGCGAAGTGAATCGAGATACGATTTTATTACGGCTCTCAGCCTATCTTGAAGAGGAATTTGCTATTCATCACTCTACGATTCAAGTGGAGGGAAAAAGTGTCACAGAGGGACATCATCACGTTTGTACGTAACAGCTGTCGTTTTATCCTAATATTACCAATGTGTAAGAGGATGTTTAGTTCAGTCTCGATTTGGGGTATATCCTCAACTGGAGGGATGAACATGTTACATCAAGAAAATAAATCAGAGAAGCAAAAGACACCTGAATTTAAGAAGGATTTCTATATTCAACAATTATTAAGGATTGGCGTATATAAATATTTTGGTAAGCAGCTTTATGAGCTCTCCATGAATGAACTACAAGATGTCTATCTGGAATATTACGTTGGTGGCGATATAGCGAATTAAAAAAGACGAACCTTTTAGAAAAAGGATCGTCTTTTTTGCTGTACTAAGTTCTATTACGGCACATCATGTCCCATAGAAGTTTGCAGGATTTCAAACCATTGATCGTGGTTTAAAGAAATAGAAAGAGAGTCGATTGCATGTTGGATGCGTTCTTTTTTACCGGAACCGACGATAGGCATAATGTTTGAAGGGTGATTAAGAAGCCAGGCATATAGAACTTCATCAATTCCCTTTGCACCTGTTTCTTCTTTTATCTTCTTCAATGTATGTCGAAGACGAATGGCTTTCTCATCCTCTCCCTTGAAAATCGCACCGCCTGCGAGTGGAGACCAGGCCATCGGCGCGACACGTTTCTCCTGACAAAGGTTTAATGTACCGTCTTCGAAGTTTTCTAAGTTATAGGCAGATAATTCGATTTGATTCGTGATCAATGGAAACGGCAAATAGGATTGAAGCATATTCCATTGATGATCTTTAAAGTTTGATACTCCAAAGTGACGTACCTTTCCTTCTTCCTTCAATTGAGTGAAGGATTCAGCCACTTCTTCTCCATTCATAAATGGATCTGGCCTGTGAATCAATAATAAATCGATGTAGTCCGTTTTTAGATTCTGCAGTGAGTTTTCAACAGATGTCAAAATATGCTTTTTACTCGTGTTGTAATGATGTGTTTTATGTTCCGGACGATTTTCAGAAGGGAGGACAATACCGCATTTCGTCACAATCTCCATTTTCTCACGTAAGGAAGGCTGAAGGGCAAGGGCTTCACCAAATAAGGCTTCACACATGTACGAGCCATAAATATCTGCGTGATCAAAAGTTGTGATTCCATTTTCAATATTTTCCTGGATCAAAGCAAGGGTTTCTTCCTTTGATTGATTCCAGTCTGCAAGTCTCCACAACCCATGAATGATTCTTGAGAATGATAAGTCTTCCGTCATTTGTATTCTTTGCATGGATGCAACCTCTTTTCATATGGTATGTAGACATTCTTTCATAGTCATACTAAACGTATATTACTATGTTTGGAAGGGAATTAAAAATGATTGAACCTCTTCATGATCTATTATTGAACTGGAAGGTTCATCCTTCCTGCATAGAGACTGTGGACAGTCATCCGAATGTTTATAAGGTAAAGAATCTGGGGAAGACATATTATTTGAAAAAAAGATTCAATTCTTCTGTGAAGATGCTAGAAGAAGAGTATCTCTTAACGACCTATTTACAGGAAAGCGGACTTACCGTTGAAAGGCCATTGCTAACGGTCTCACACCAGTCTTATGTACAACAGCATCAAGATTTCTACTCCCTGTATCCAGCCCTCGAAGGAAAGCCAGTACAAGTCTATTCCTTAGCTTCTCTTAAAAAGGCGGGAACGTATCTCTTTCAACTCCATGGCAGACTAAAACAATATGTCTGTAAATACGAGGTAGAAGAATGGAAAGTTGACACACATTTGAGAGAGTGGATAGCCGTGCAAGATCCGACATCGATTGAAATATGGGGGAAAGGGTTTATAGGCAGGCTAAATGAGTGGTCTTTCTCCTATAGCAAATTGCCTCATCAACTCGTACATAGTGACTGCCACCCGCGTAATATCCTCATAAATGAGGAAAGGGTGACCGGGGTCATCGATTTTGAAAGGATACGAAAAGCCCCCCGTATAGCAGATATCGGTTACTTTATCGCAGGGATCCTCAAAGACCTGGTACAGCAAGATAAGAAAGAGCATTTCGAATGTATCCATACCTTTTTGGCGGGGTATCACTTCGATGCTGCCTTAACGCAAGATGAGAAGAGACTGCTGCCATTCTTAGTCATTATCTTCCTTGTCCAATATACGTTTTTTTACAATCAAAAAGGGTATTCACATCTTGTATCTACCTATATACCGTTTATTAACGGACTTGTAGATAACGGTGATTACGAACGAGCCTTTCAAATTTAATTAACTTTAATAGGAAATGCTTGAATATCCATCTACTCTGTGGCAAAGTAGGGTAGAAGATAACGTTTAATTTCATAGTAAAAGTGTAGGGGAACCGGTATGGCCGGTTGAGATTGTATCCTGTAGATACTGACCCTTTGAACCTGAACTGGCTGATACCAGCGTAGGAAACATTCTCTTAAACAATACATGATCATGTTTAACGATGCGTCCCGGGCTGAAGGCTTGGGGCGCTTTTTGTTATAGTGTCCCAAAGCTTTTTAGGTTCCATCTGCCTTTTGTTTTACATTCATTCACCTTATTAAGTGAAGAATAACGAATAAACGTTACAACTACATATGAGGATTTGAGGAGGAATCAAGATGAAAAAATGGATGGTCATCATCTGTGCTGTCTTTCTTTTAACTGCCTGCAGCGGTGGAGGAAATACGGCAGATGAACAAAAGGATGATCTTAAAAAGGTATCGGTCGTACTGGACTGGACACCGAATACCAATCACACTGGATTATACGTTGCGAAAGAAAAAGGATACTTCGAAGAGAAGGGGCTGGATGTGGATATCATCTTACCAGGTGAGGCTGGGGCAGATCAACTCGTTGCCTCGGGTAAAACTGAGTTCGGGGTTGGATACCAGGAAAGTGTCACACAAGCCAGGGTACAGGATGTTCCCCTCGTATCAATCGCTGCGGTTATACAGCATAATACCTCGGGGTTTGCATCACCTAAGAGCAAGGATATTACGACACCAAAGGATTTTGAAGGTAAAAGTTATGGCGGTTGGGGTTCCCCTGTTGAAAAAGCTGTCATGACATCGATTATGAAACAAGAAAACGCAGATGTAGAGAAAGTGGATTTTGTAAACATGGGAGATACAGATTTCTTTACTGCCGTGAAACGGGATGTTGACTTTGCATGGATCTACTATGGATGGACAGGTATTGAAGCAGAGCTTCGCGGTGAGGAATTGAACATGATGTACGTAAAGGACTACTCTGAAAAACTGGATTATTACACTCCTGTCCTGACAACAAATGAAAAAATGATTGAATCAGATCCCGATACGGTTAAAGCCTTCTTGGCAGCTGCTTCAAAAGGGTATCAGTTTGCAATCGACAAACCGAAGGATGCAGGTGAAATTCTTTTAGAGGCAGCTCCGGATCTTGATGAAGAATTAGTCATGAAGAGCCAGGAATGGCTGGCTCCTAAATACAAGGATGATGCTGACAGATGGGGAGAGCAGAAGCTTGAGGTATGGGAAAACTATGCTTCATGGATGTATGAGAACAATTTATTAGATAAGGAACTGGACAGTAAAAAAGCTTTTACAAACGAATTTTTACCAAATTAAGAGGTGAACAAAATGGGGAACGCACTCGTAAGCATACAAATTATTCCGAAGACGAAAAATGGTGAAGACGTTATACCATACGTGGATGAAGCCATCGCGATCATTGATAAATCTGGTGTCCGTTATGAAGTCCATCCATTAGAAACGACAATGGAAGGAAATCTATCTGACTTATTTAAGGTGATTGAACAAATGAATGAACGAATGATTGAAATGGGCAGCTCAAACGTCATTTCTCAAATCAAGGTATTATATCAGCCGGCCGGGATTGAAATGGATCAATTAACGGAGAAGTATAAAGGATGAAAGCATGGATATCGAAAGGATGGAGACCCTTCTTGGTCATCATCCTTTTATTCATCATTTGGGAATCCACCATTAGAGTATTTGAGGTGCCGGCATGGCTAATGCCTTCACCTTCAGAAATATGGGCAGAAGGAGTCGCCTCATGGTCCACGTTTACAACACATCTTGCTTCGACAACACTCCTTACGATCGGAGGGTTTGTGATTGGATGTACGATTGGCATCGGGACTGCAGTGGGTCTGCATCTCCTCCCTAAAGTAAGAGAAGCGATATATCCACTTATGATTTTGTCTCAAAATATTCCGATCATCGTCCTGGCTCCTTTACTTGTTATCTGGTTTGGATTTGGACTATTGCCGAAAATCATTGTGATTACGTTGATCTGCTTTTTTCCGGTCGCGGTCTCGGCGCTGGATGGGTTCAGACAGACGAACCCCGAGTATATTCTTTACATGAAAATGTCAGGAGCATCAAAGGGGCAAATCTTTCGAAAAGTTGAATGGCCGCATGCACTACCGTCCATCTTCTCAGGACTGAAAATTTCAGCTACCTATAGTGTGATGGGGGCAGTCATCTCGGAATGGTTAGGTGCTCAGAAAGGAATCGGGGTCTACATGACACTTGCCTCTTCTTCCTTCAGGACAGACAGGGTATTTGTTGCCATCTTTATGATTATGCTGCTCAGCCTGGCTTTCTTCGGCATCATCTTGTTATTAGAAAAAATCATGATTAAGTGGAATCGGAAGGAGGACAAATAGCATGACAACCTTATCCATTCAAAATATGTCCAAATACTTTGACGGAGAACTGATCCTGGATAACCTTTCCATACATGTGGAAGAAGGTGAGTTTGTCTCGATCCTTGGTCCTTCTGGAAGCGGGAAGAGCACGCTATTTCATGTCATCGGCGGATTATTCACACCCGATTCAGGAGATATTCAATTAGATGGAAGGTCGATTAATGGTCAGAGAGGAACCATCAGTTATATGCCTCAAAGTCCGTCCCTCCTTCCATGGAGAACGGTGATTGAGAATGTGATGCTGGGTCAGGAGCTGCACGGAAAAAGGGATAGAGAAAAAGCAATGAGTATGATTGAACGGGCAGGTTTGAAGGGATATGAGCATGCTTATCCCGGTGATCTTTCTGGAGGGATGAAGCAGAGAGTTGCCTTTATTCGTGCCCTGGTCAGTCCTCAATCCTTTTTATGTTTGGATGAGCCGTTTTCTGCCCTGGATGAATTCACACGATTAGACATGCAGAAGTGGCTCCTTTCCATTTGGGAGGAAGATTTGAGTTCCGTTCTATTTGTCACTCATAATATTGACGAAGCCCTATTCCTTTCAGATCGGATTATTGTTTTATCGACTCGGCCTGCCCGTGTACAGAAAGAGTTCAAAGTACCATTTCCCCGACCCAGGGACAAAGAGATTCTCTTAACAGAGGAGTTTCTGAAATGGAAAACGAGCATTTTTGAGGAGCTTTCTCAATATGTGTAAACCTTCCTTGATCGATGCTCACATACACTTGGATTTATACGATGGGTATGAACGTGATAAGATTCTGCAGGAACTTGAACTGTATGCTGTTGAAGCGCTCATAACTGTATCTTCCAACCTTCAGTCTTCCAGGACAAATATAGATCTCTCAAGAAGAGATGCTAGGGTCAAACCAGCTGCAGGGTTCCATCCGGAGCAGGAACTGCCCTCTGAAGGAGAAGTTGAGGAACTACTATCATTCATTGAGCTGCATCAACAGGAAATAGTGGCGATTGGAGAAGTAGGATTGCCTTATTACAAAATGAAAGAAGATCCTGATGTTGAAGTTGAGCGGTATATCGATCTGTTGGAACGGTTCATGATTGAATCAAAGAGGATGAACAAACCGATTATCCTTCATGCGGTGTATGAACACGCACCCATCGTTTGTGCCCTGTTAGAAAAGCACTCCATAGGGAAAGCTCATTTTCATTGGTTTAAAGGAGATGATGAGACCGTTGATAGAATGATTGAAAATGGCTATTCAATCTCCATTACACCTGATGTCCTTTATGAAATTGAGATACAGAAGCTTGTAAGAAAGTATCCTGTTGAAGGAATAATGGTGGAAACGGATGGTCCTTGGCGGTTTGAAGGAGAATTTCAAGGGAGGATGACCCATCCTGGAATGATGCATCGAACCATTGAAAAAATAGCAGAGATAAAAGGCATTCCAGAAGCAGATGTATATAAACAACTATTCAAAAATACGAATGATTTATATGGTATTTAAAAGAGTGACTTCTCTTGCATAGTAGGTGCAGGAGAAGTTTTTTTTATAAACATCTTTTACCATCATATTTATCGGGAAGATAACAAAAAATGATAGTAATGACGTTTAGGAAAAAGGTGAAAAGAATGGAACTGAATGATCAATATATGCCCTATCAAGCAGGGGATGTCGTATATGTGATTTATCGAAACCCCCACACACAAAGTGTAGCCAACGTGCAGGAAGCAGCCATAGTACATGATCCGGAAAATCCGAATGAACTGGCATTATTTCTATATGAAACCTATTATCCGTTAACACATGAAATTGCGGTTTATTCTTCAGAAGCAGAAGCGGAGCAAGCCTATACTCAATCATTTGGAGACATGTAGGAGGGATGAAGCATGGTTAAACCGTTCGTGCCACAATTGGTCTACTTTGAACCGAATGCCTTGGAATATCCCCTCGGTAAAGAGCTCAAAGAAAAGTTTGAAAAAATGGAGGTGGAAATCCGGTACACAACTTCGCATAACCAGGTTCGTAATCTGCCTGGGGATAACCACTTTCAGAAATATCGCATTGCTAAATCCACATTAGTAGTTGGAGTAAGAAAAACGTTGAAATTTGATACATCCAAGCCGTCTGCTGAATATGCCATCCCTTTTGCAACAGGGTGCATGGGACACTGTCACTACTGCTATCTGCAAACAACGATGGGAAGTAAGCCGTATATCCGGACCTATGTCAATGTGGATGAAATCTTTGAGTCGGCGGACAAGTATATCGCGGAAAGAGCTCCTGAATTCACTCGCTTTGAAGCTGCCTGTACGTCCGATATCGTAGGGATTGATCATCTCACTCATACACTGAAACGAGCCATCGAACATTTTGGTGAATCCGAGTATGGCAAGCTTCGTTTCGTAACGAAATTCCATCACGTCGACCATCTGCTTGATGCAAAGCATAACGGGAAAACAAGGTTCCGGTTCAGCATCAACGCAGATTATGTGATCAAGAATTTCGAGCCTGGTACATCTCCCCTGGATAAGCGACTTGAGGCAGCAGGAAAGGTAGCGAGAGCAGGGTATCCATTAGGATTCATTGTGGCACCTATCTATATCCATGAAGGATGGCAGGAAGGGTATAAGCAAATGTTTGAACATTTGGAAGCTCACCTGCCGGAAGAAGCGAAAAAGGATCTGACCTTTGAATTTATTCAACATCGTTTCACAAAACCGGCTAAAAGGGTCATAGAGAAAAATTATCCGATGACTAAACTTGAACTAAACGAAGAAGAACGTCGATATAAGTGGGGGAAATACGGGATAGGCAAGTATATTTATCAGAAGGATGAGGAGCAGGAAATGAAAGATCATCTGTATGCGTATATGGAGAAGCATTTTCCGAAAGCGAAGCTGGAGTATTTCACATAAAAAAAAGGGACTGATTACAATAGAATTTCAGTTGTAATCAGTCCTCTTAATGTAGTTGTGGAAGGATGTTTTCTAAATCTTTCACTCGCATGGCAATCTCATCACAAATTTCTTGATAGTGTACCCATTCTTCAATAGGTGTCTTGGAACGCTTCCTTGGATTAGGCAAATTCCAATAGATGACCTTATCTTCTAATTCAGATGGAATCTCAATCTTATCATCAAATTCTGTATCCTGAATCGCAACAATAACCGAAGCATCACCAAGTTCATTCATCTCGATGCGCGAAAGCGGGTAGGTACTAATGTCGATACATAACTCTTTCATTGCTAAAACGCTGAATTCAGCACGACTCTCGGCAACCCAACCTGCACTTTTGAACGACCAATCCGACACATCGAGCTTCTCAGCCCACCCTTCAGCTATCAAGCTGCGCTGTTGACTACTTGAAAGAAAATAGACTGTTTTATTCATTTTAGGTATTTTCCTTTCTATTTTCATGCTGTTATTACTATTTACCCAACCACGTAGTATTTAATCATTAAATGTAAAAAAGAAAAGATTGGAATTCAATTCATAGTAAGATTGAATCATGTTTCTCCCTGTTATTGTGGGTGTAGTGGGATGAAATATAGTAAATATGTTTTAAATCTCCCATAAACTTCTTCAATTATTAAAAAAATCAGTATAATAGGGGAGGGAGAATGAAGAAGCTAGAGGGATGAAATCTGAATGGGAAGGCAGCTTGGCACGAATTGCAGACTGTTTTTTTGAAGGAAGAAGAGAGAATGGTTTTGCAAGCTTTAATTTAGGGTAAACATCTTTTAATTATTTTGTATTTTTTATGGGGAGGGACATCTATGAAGTTTAATTTAACAACGAAGATTATCATCGCCTTGATCTTGGGGGCGATTGTGGGATTACTGCTCAATATTTTTGCTAAAGATATATTTGATATATTAGATCCTTATCTATTTACTCCGTTAGGGAAGATTTTCCTTAACCTCATCAGCATGCTTGTCGTGCCAATTGTGTTTCTATCCATCGTCCTTGGATCTGCAGGTCTGGGTGACCCTAAGAAACTGGGGAGAATAGGATTGAAGACCATTGTATTCTTCTTGGTGACTACCTGTATAGCCATCGTGATTGGTCTATCTCTGGCTTATGTCATTGATCCCGGCCTGGTAGAGGGAATCGACAAAACACAATCAGAAGGTTTTGAAACCAAAGAAGCTCCTCCTGTGGGAGAGACTCTCATGAACATTATTCCAAAAAATCCACTCACGGCGATGACAGAGGGAAATATGCTGCAAATCATTGCATTTGCCATCTTTATTGGATTTGGATTAACAGCTTTAGGGGATAAAACAAAAGGAATATTGAAGCTTGTTGAACAAGGTAATGATCTTATGATGTACCTTGTGACACTCGTTATGAAATTCGCTCCATACGGCACATTCGGATTAATCGCTTCAGCAATAGGGAGCCAGGGTTTCAGTGCTTTGAAGGCGATGTGGCTGTATTTTGTCGTCGTTCTTGCAGCATTGATCATTCACGCCATCGTTACCTATGGTGGAACGATTCTCCTCCTGGCAAAGAAGAATCCGCTATGGTTCTTCAAGAATTTCAGTCCTGCGATGAGTGTAGGATTCAGTACATCAAGCAGTAACGCGACGCTTCCCATCTCAATGGATGTTGCACAGCAGCGTTTAGGCGTATCGAAATCAGTAAGCTCTTTCGTCCAACCATTAGGAGCCACCATCAACATGGATGGTACTGCCATCATGCAGGGGGTTGCGACCGTCTTTATCGCTCAGGTGTATGGTGTCGATTTATCATTGGAACAACTGATTACGGTTGTACTAACGGCTGTTTTAGCCAGCATCGGTACAGCAGGGGTTCCTGGTGTAGGATTAATCCTTCTTGCCATGGTATTAAGCAGTGTAAACCTGCCTGTAGAAGGAATTGGATTAATTCTGGGGATTGACCGCCTGCTTGATATGGCAAGGACGTCGATCAATATTTCAGGAGATGCAGCGTGTGCGCTGTTTGTATCAGAATCTGAGAAGAAACGTACAATTAAGGAACAAAGAGGAGAGGCGTGATCTCCTCATAAATTAAATCGAGTCTATGGCCTGTAAAGGCGATAGACTCGATTTTTTATATCTATTTTATTTCGTGGTAGCGATCTAATGCCCGATCCCTGGCGGCTTTATGGTCCACGATTGGATAGGGGTAATCTTCCCCCAGGATGACCCCGGCCCCTTCCAGAATCTCCACGGAAGCTTCTGAAGGTTTGTGGATATGTTTACTGGGAACATCTTTTAATTCAGGAACCCACATCCGGATATAAGTGCCTTCTTTATCGAATTTTTCACTTTGGAGGGTTGGATTGAAAATGCGGAAGTAGGGGGCTGAATCAAAGCCGGAGCCTGCAACCCACTGCCACCCCATTGAATTATTGGCGAGGTCTGCATCGATGAGTGTATTCGAAAACCACCTTGCGCCTTCTTGCCAAGGAATCAGTAAATGCTTGGTCAGGAACGATGCGACGATCATTCTGACACGGTTGTGCATGAACCCCGTTGCCCATAATTCTCTCATTCCTGCATCAACGATTGGATAGCCTGTCTCTCCTCTTGTCCATCTATTCCAATACTCCTTTTCCTTCTTCCATCGGAATTTCTTGAACTTCTCATTTACTGGCCGTGTGGTGGACTCAGGAAACTGAAGGAGGACGGAGTAGGAGAATTCTCTCCAAATCAATTGTTTAATGAACGGCTCCACTTGTGTACCTCCCATTTCAAGGAGTGAATGATACAAGCTTCTCACAGAAATGACACCAAGAGCTAAGTATGGGGATAAAGTGGAATGATGTCCTTCTGCAGGCATGTCTCTTCTTTCTGCATAGTCCTCGATGCTTTTTTGAACGAATGAATGATACCTTTTAATAGCAGCTTCTTCGCCGGGGTCCCAAATGCTTTCCATGATGTGAAACCAGGGTATAGAGGGTTTTAGACTTAAATCGATAAGTGATAGACCCTCGGCACCGAGCCTAGGGACCTCTAGTTTCTTAACAGGTAAGAGGGGTTTCGGGATTTCTTCCTTCCTTAATGATTTATAAAATGCCGAGTACACTTTATAAGGGGTGCCGTCCTCCTTTTTGACCTTCCAAGGCGGGAGGAGAAGTGTACCTTCAAATGTTTGAACATCTATTCCTTGTGAGGACAAAGAACGGGCTAATGTGAGATCCCGTTCATACACCTTTGGATCATATACCCGATTCCAGTAAACTGCTTGTGCATCGGTTTTCTTAACCCACTGAGGGAGAACATTTTCTACTTTTCCTCTATCCATCCATAGTCTTCCGTTAATCGTTTGAAGAGATGTTTGAAAGGCTTCTAAATTTTGATGCAGCCACCACTTCTTGGCTTCTCCGGTTGAAGCAGGAGAAGTTTCCTCATCCAAGATATAGAGAGGAATCACTTTTCCTTCTTGAGAAGCTTTGTAGAGAGCTGGGTGATCGTGAAGGCGAAGGTCTTGCCTAATAAGGACAATGATGCTTTTTGTCATGATTTTCCCTCCGTTGATTCGAATGCGTCTATTCTTAATCTAAAGTATAGTAAAATGGACAGAGTGATACAAAAATCAATGGGTTCAATCAAATATGTTTTAATAATTTTGAGATTAGTGTAATATTACACTAAAACGGAAATAAGGTGTGAATCGATGACAAAAGAAGAAATCGTTTTAATCATTTCAGATAAATTAAGGCTAATACGCACAGAAGCAGGGTATACACAGGACAAGATGGCGAACATCATCGGATTATCCAAAAAAACCCTTGTCCAAATAGAAAAAGGCAGAGTCATGGCCAGCTGGACCGCGGTCATTGCCGTCTGTGCATTGTTTAAAGATAGTGAAACCTTAACCACGAGTCTTGGGGGGGAACCTCTTGAAATCATAGAGACAATTGCTCGGGAAGGGATTGATTACCGGAAGGAAAAGACGTTAGGCGGGAAGGTCTGGTGGAAGGATTTGAAGAAGGATGATGAATACATACTTCAACAGAACCTTTTCAGTAAGCACTATCGAATATTAGATTTTGATGACTACCGAATTTATAGCAGCTTTGATGAAGAAAATGCCCATAAACGTTTTGATGAGTTAACAGGTGAGTAAAGAAAGGGAGGGACGGACCTTGCAAGGTCCGTCCCTCCCTTTCTGATATTTAATTTTATTTTACAACCAATACACTGGATTCACAGTTTTGAGTGACTTTTTCACTGACGCTTCCGAGTACCCATTTTTTCATACCGGACTTACCGCTGCTTCCGACCACTACCAGGTCTGCCTGGATTTCTTTGGCATATTCACATATGCGTTTTGCTTCTGAACCGGATAGGTGAATATAGTTTGCTTCAATCCCGTAAGGAGAAAGTTTTTCCTTTGCATTTTTTAAAAAGTGATGTGTAGAGGAGGGGGTCTTGATTTCATGACGTTCTTCCTCCGTCGAATGAGTTTTGTTGTCCGGTGAAACCGATAAATTCCCCATATAATTATTATCAAACCCTGGTGATGTATCTGCCAGTGCATGGGTGGGAGTATAGTTATCATGGGTTTGATTGGCTATCTTTTCATCTGATATATGGAGTACGGTTAATTTTGTATCTATAGAACCTTTTATTAATTTCTGCACTTCATCCAATGCTTTCTTGCTTCCATCTGTTTCATCGTAGGCTAACAAAATATGTCTATACATTAAAATCACCTCAATATTGGGATATCTACTATTTACCCCAATATATGAATTATAATCTTTTTCAGGAAAATCCCTCATAAATCGAGACAATCACACGAAATATTATGGTAAATTATTTCTACTAAGGAGAGAAAAGGATATGGATAAAATGCATCCAATCATCAGAAAGTGTATTGAACACTTAACGAAAATCAATACTGATGAGAAAACACGGCAAATCGTGTATATGTATTTGAAATCTCTTCAAACTTTAAATGAAGAAGAATCCCATGGAAACTACGATCCAACCATTCGAAAATGTATTCAGCATTTAAAGGTATTAAACGCTGATGATCAAACCTGTCAGGTTGTATTTACCTATATGAAAGCTATTCAGGAAAACGGTGAATGGAATGCAGAATATATAGGTGCAGATTCAACATTGGCTTAATAACAAAAAGAAAGAGCAGAACGGAGGAAGATCCTTTCTGCTCTTTCTATTTGATTAAAATTCATATAATAGCAGGAATAATGTTCAGTTTGAATGGTTCTGATTACAGCATGCTGATAATCCAACCAATGACAACAATTGCTCCAACGACCATTAAGATTGTACGTATCATTAAAATCACCTCGACTTATCGTATCAATGAAATATGCTTTGTATTTCTAACCGGTTAATGTAAAGTTACCCTGTTAACGAATAGTTAAAACCTTCTCCACATTATTATTTAGCCAGGCTACTCCTTCAGGCGTTATTTCTGTTCCAATTCTCCCTCTCTGGATACATACATAGCCTAAATCCTGGAGTTCGTTTAGTCTTGTCCTAATTTGTTGAACGGATAGAGGAGTGGAGCTTCGTTGCAGGCAAGAATAAATCTTTTGTCTGCTGGCTCGTTTTCCTTCTTCGAAAAATTCAACTAAAGCGGAAAGGATATTTACATACTCTCCTGATTTTGACATGGTGATGGCCGGAGGAGATAGGTTATCCTTAGTATGCACTTTACCTTTAAAATTATTATCATTTTTCGGTAATTGATGTACCGTTAGACGATTTTGTTCTGCAACGGTGATCATGTAAAGCAGCGTATTTTTAAGTTCGCGTATATTCCCACTCCATGGTGCTTTCTTCAATGCATCTAATACAGCCACGTCGATTGTAGAGATTTTGCTTTGTTCCATTCGGAGGAAATTCTCAATGAGGAGGGGGATATCTTCGCTGCGATCCTGCAGACTTGGCAGCTGCAAAGATAGAACTTTCAGACGGTGATAGAGATCTTCACGAAACGTTCCTTCAATTATTAAGGCTTGGAGATCCCTGTTCGTTGCAGCAATGATCCTGACATCAACAGGGATGTTTTTGTTTCCTCCGATCCGTCTGATTTCCATTTCCTGAAGAACCCTCAGGAGTCTGGCTTGAAGCTTTAGGCTAATATCACCGATCTCATCAAGAAACAAGGTCCCGCCATCAGCTTGTTCAAACAATCCTTTTTTACCTCCTTTTTTTGCGCCTGTGAATGCTCCGTCCTCATAGCCGAATAATTCACTTTCTAATAGATCCTCGGGCAGGGCGCTGCAGTTAACGGCAAGATACGGACTGTTTTTTCGGGAAGAATCATTGTGCATAGCGCTTGAAAACAACTCTTTCCCTGTGCCTGTTTCCCCATAGATTAGAACCGGGAGCTCACTTTGAGCGAGTTTTTTGGCAATCATTTTTGTTTCATTAATGATTGCGCTGTTACCCAGTATGCTATCAAATGTATATTTCGCAATATACCCTCTTCGCTGAAGCTCCCGTTTACGGACCTTTTCCATCTCAATGGTCTCTTCCATATCTTTAAACGTTGCAACGATGACTCCTTCTGCCTTCAAACGGAAACGATAGACCATTACATTCTGCTGACGGAGAGTGAAATATTGTTGATCTTCATCCTGTTGCGATGTCAAAAAGTGATTGAGCTCGATATTCTTGAACACCCTGTTTAGTTTTTTTCCTTTCGCATGGGCAGCTGTAATCCCGACCATTCGTTCAAGCACTTCATTGAATACGGTAATTTCTCCGTCTTCCTGAAAGGCGAGGATACCATCATTTACACCATCCACTACTTTATTTAAAAATTTATTTAACGTTTTTGCCCGTCGATTGATGGCGCCCAGTTTTTGACTGAGCTCGATGATCTTTCTCGTATAGCGGTCGGTAATATCAAAGGTTAACTGCTCTGACAACTGAAAGTGGTAGATGATTTTCATAATGGTATTCAAATCGATCAGTCTTACACCGATATCGATTTTGCTGGGAATGGAAGGTGGTATGCTTGCCGTTTCCCCTGGTGAGATGGCAATATCAATTTGTCTAGGGTAGTCTCCGGTTGGGGAGTATGGAATGTAATCGACGTGATCTATTCCTAATCGTTTCAATGTAGAGACAGCTTCTTGAGCCGTCTCGATAAAGTCATTCACATATAAAATCTTTTTTCCCGGAGGTAACTCGAAAATACGATCTATGTATTCATAATTGACGGTGCGGCGAGCTTTAATGATGGTGCATGAATCGAAATCGATATATTCTTTCACTTCTGGTGCGATGAGCGCAGAAGAATAAACAATCAATTTATTGGTGAAATACGTAGGAATTCCTTCATCACAAGCATAACTCGTAATATTGATCAGTTCTCCAAAAACGGATTGTAATTGTTGCTTAAGAGCTCTTTCTGTTTCCTTTGTTCCAGCTAATAGAATTAATTCATGTTTCATACGTCTCCCCCTTATGGTTTAATTGGTTGATAAGTGTTTTATTGGTTAAGTATATTTTAACCGATAATAACCATTAGTGCACCCAAAGTTTGTATTTTCAGATAATTATAGATTGGCACGGAACTTGCATGTACATATGTGAAACAAATCATACTGTCAAACGGGGGGAAAGAAATGGAGAAAGAACAAAAAGCCTGGAAGGTGCCGCATACATTTATTATTGTTTTTTTCGTTGTACTGGCAGCTGCAATTTTAACGTATGTCGTACCAAAGGGGCAATTCACGACAGAAGAAATCACATTTATGCAGGATGGAGAAGAACAAACCAAAACGGTATTAAATCCTGATTCGTTCAGTTATTTAAAGGATGATGATGGGAATCTAATTAGAGAAGGAACCAGTCTTTTCGAGCCGGGTGGCGGAATTGGATTCCTTAATTATGTATTTGAAGGTCTTGTATCAGGGGATAAATGGGGGTCGGCTGTAGGTGTTGTGGCCTTTATCTTAATCATTGGTGGTGCCTTTGGCATCATTATGAAGACAAGGGCCATTGAGGAAGGGATCCTAAAGGTCATTGAGAGGACGAAAGGAAAGGAATCTCTCATCATCCCAATTATGTTCTTCTTGTTCTCATTAGGGGGAGCCGTGTTCGGGATGGGGGAAGAGGCCATTGCCTTTGCCATGATACTCGTTCCAATCATGATTGCGATTGGGTATGATGCCATCACTGGAATCATGATCACTTACGTGGCGACTCAAATCGGTTTCGCCACTTCATGGATGAATCCATTCGGAGTGGCTATCGCACAAGGTGTTTCAGGTGTACCGGTTCTTTCGGGATCAGGTTTCCGTATTGTGATGTGGATTGTCTTTACACTTGTGGGGATCATTTACACATGGAGATATGCTGTAGCGATTCGAAAGGAACCTAAACGGAGTCTTTCTTACGCTTCTGATGAATACTTCCGTAAAGAAGGCAGAGTACAAGACCTAAATACGAAATTTACTTTGGGTCATTCACTTGTCATATTAACGGTTGCAGTAGGTATTGCTTGGATCATTTGGGGAGTAGTGGAACACGCTTACTATATTCCGGAGATTGCGAGCCAATTCTTTACGATTGGATTAGTAGCAGGAATCATTGGCGTTCTGTTTAAATTGAATGGAATGTCATGGGATGATATAGCAGATGGATTCATCGACGGGGCGAAGGATTTATTGCCGGCTGCCTTAGTTGTAGGTATGGCAAAAGGAATCGTCATTATCCTTGGTGGAGATTCACCTGACGCACCATCTGTATTAAATACGATGTTATATGGAGCAGGGCAAGTGGTTGGGGATTTCCCTGAAGCCATTTCTGCCTGGTGTATGTATTTATTCCAGTCTGTATTCAATTTCTTTGTTGTATCTGGTTCCGGTCAAGCCGCTTTAACAATGCCTTTAATGGCTCCACTTGCAGATATTGCCGGAGTCTCTCGTCAAGTAGCGGTCCTTGCCTTCCAATTAGGAGATGGATTAACCAATATTCTTGTGCCGACCTCTGCTGCCTTACTTGGTACACTTGGAGCAGCCCGTGTCGATTGGGGAATATGGGCGAAATTTATTACTAAATTCATGCTGATTCTATTCGTTCTTTCATCGATCTTTGTGATAACGGCAACATTCATCGGTTTCTGATTTGATTTATAGTGCCGAACCTTTATCGAAAGGTTCGGTACGATTGTATGAATAAGAAATGAAGGGAGCAAACATCATGCTGACATTAATTCAAAACGGAGAAGTTTATGCTCCAGAATATTTAGGGAAAAAGGATATATTAATAGTAGATAATAAAATAGGTTTTATTGAAGATAAGATTGAACCTCCTCATCAATTTGTGGATATAAAGATTGTGGATGCAACTGGAAAGTATGTTGTACCTGGATTCATAGACTCACACGTACATATTATGGGTGGAGGCGGCGAGGGCAGCTTTCGTACAAGAACACCGGAAATTCAACTGACTCAGGCCACGCTTGCCGGTATCACGACGCTTGTTGGTGTGATAGGAACAGATGGAACGACAAGAACGATGGCGAGCCTTGTAGCGAAAGCAAAGGGTCTTGAAGAAGAGGGAATTACCTGCTACGCGCAAACCGGTTCTTATCAAGTACCATTAAAAACGCTTACTGGAAAAATTGAAGACGATATTATTTTAGTAGACCGCATCATAGGAGTAGGCGAAGTGGCAATTGCTGACCACCGCTCATCTCAACCCACGGTAAATGAATTAACGAAAATTGCTTCTGCTGCCCGAATTGGCGGCATGCTGTCAGGCAAATCGGGAATTGTCAATGTTCATGTAGGAGATAGTCATGACCATTTAAAGCTTCTAGAGGAAATAGTCGACACAACGGATATTCCGATTAAACAATTCTATCCAACTCATATTAATCGAAATGCCCATCTATTTGAAGCAGGGATTCAATATGCTCAAAGGGGTGGTTATGTAGACTTTACGACCAGTACGATTCCACAATTTCTCGAAGATGGCGAAGTGAAATGCAGTAAAGCGCTAAAACGCATGCTGGATGCAGGTGTGCCAGTTGAACAAATCACATACACCTCGGATGGACAAGCAAGCCTGCCTAATTTTGATGGGGACGGCGAGCTGATAGGATTACAGATTGGCCAGGTTTCCAGTTTATACTGTGAAGTGAAAGACGCTGTTCTGGAAGAAGGGATTCCTTTGGAAACAGCCATTAAAGTCATTACATCAAATCCTGCCAAAATCCTGAAATTAAAGCAAAAAGGTCACGTTGAGGCTGAAAAAGACGCTGATCTGGTGCTGTTGGATAAAAATACACTTGAAGTAAACACGGTGTTTGCCAAGGGGAAGTTGATGGTAGAGAACGGGGAAGCAATAGTGAAGGGCACGTTTGAATAATTGTTTGGTTTTAAATAGCTTGGAGCCGTGGGGCTCTGGGCTATTTTTTTTGTGTATGTATGGATTGAATACGTGGCGATTTAGTGTGCTGGTTTGGCCAATAGATGGTAAAGTGGCAGGGTATTGTTGGTTGAACTCAGAGAGAGGTTCACAATTTGGCACAACAAATACCAAAAGTGGCTCAATAAACAACAAAACTGGCACAACAACCCCCGATTTTGGCACAAGTGGGTTACTGAAATGACTATAATACACAATGGGGTATGTAGATTCCTACGCTTTTTTTGTTAGACTTCCAGCCTCCCGATCCACATCCGACCACAGACGGAGGAAAAAACCACCAATAGACCCTCAAGTTCACTTAACCTTCCTTATATGATAAAGATAGTTAATCATTGATGGGAGACGGTTATTCATGAAAAAAATGATCGAAATCTTTAAGAATCCAATATTTCTAAAGTTATTTTTTGCTAATTTCACTTCGCATATGGGAAGTGTGATTGGTTTGACTGCCTTTATGTTTTATCTGCTGGATCGGTTTTCCGAGCAACCCATGTATGCTTCCCTGACTGAAATGATGTACTCATTACCCACTCTTCTCGTCTTCTTTCTTGTTGGAGTATTCGCTGACAGAATGGACCGGCAAAAAATCGCCTATCACTGTGATACAATCAGTGCGTTCCTTACACTTTTATTATTCGGGGCCATCTACATTGGCTGGCTGCCCCTCATATTTACGATCTTGTTTCTACGAAGCGGCGTTCAGAAGTTTTTCTTTCCTGCTGAACAGGGGATATTGCAAGGAGTGCTTTCGAAAGATGATTATTCAACGGCCGCCGGCTTGAATCAGATGGTGATGAGCTTGTTTATGTTACTTGGAAATGCAGTGGCCATCTTTGTATATTGGACGGCGGGGATCTACGGTGCGATTGCAGTCGATTTTGTTACATTCGTTATTTCTGCCATCTTAATCAGGAAATGTATCATTCCTGAAGAGGTTCGTCTTCCAAACGGCAAGCATACGTGGACAGACTTGAACATTCAGTCTGTGAGGAAGGATTTTACAGCGGGGATGAATTATATTCTGAATCACAAGCTGTTGTTATCCTTAATTGGAGGGTTTGTCGTATTTGGAATTGTGAACGGCGGATTCTCGGTCATTCCTATTTTTATATTGAAATATAAATTAGCCCCAGAGTCTTATGAAGAATATTCGATTCTATTAGGTGTCGCATTCGGCGCGGGTGTATTGATCGGCAGTATCTTCTCTTCGATGCTTGCTCAGAAGTATAAGTTTCATGTGTTGATCGTTGCAGGGCTGGTTATTTCCGGAACATTTATCATCGCAGCATCTTTTGCGCCTGCGACTTGGATCTTCCTCACGATCATCTTTTTTGCCGCATTGGGGTTACCCCTTGTGAATATTGCCATCGGAGGATGGATGCCGAGCATCATTGATCCAAAAATGATGGGCAGGGTGCAAGGGTGGATCAATCCTCTTATGATGCTGTCACAATCGATTACACTGGGAGTGATTGCCTTGACATTCCCTACCGTCGTAACCGTTGAAATGCTCTACTGGCTCGTTGGAGGATGCCTAATCATAGTAGGTATCTTCTACACCATCATTCTACCTAAATATGTGAAAGAAGAAAAGAATGCTCAGCCTGCTGTTCTGAATGGCTAAGTGAGATTCCCTCTATGAATAGAAAAGGGCTATTCATAGAGGGCTTTATTGTGGGATTTCCCGAAAAGTTTGTTGCTATTTTAGAGAAGAAGTAGTTGATTTCCGCTACAGGATGCTCGCTTTCCGCGGGGCTGGCTCGGCCGAACGCTAGCTGCAAGCGGAGCGGTTCTCCTCACCATCCAGCACACACTGATTGACAGAGCCCTGGCAGATCCAATGTTATAAAGAAACAATCTTTGCGAAAAAAGGCTTTTGAAAATAGAATGAAAATATTTCAAAAAAAGTATAATGATTTTATGAACGATTTTTCTTCTTGTGCGTCTTATTAATGAACTCGCAGGCTGGGGTGGAAAGAAAGGACAGTAAAGGATGGAAGAGAGAGATCTGATCAAACGGGCGAAAAAAGGGAATCACGAAGCCTTTGCTATTCTTTTTCGAGAGCATTATCCTTTTCTAGTGAAATACTTAATGAAAGTGACAATGAATCGGGATCAGGCAGAGGAGCTTGCTCAGGATACAATGGCAAAATGTGTAGAGAAGATTCATCAATACAATGGGAAATCAAAATTTTCATCATGGCTGATTTCCATCGCAACCAATCGTTATATTGATCTGCAGCGTAAAAAGAAAAGAGAACAGAACTGGCAGAATGAAGAAGTGAACGTTAGAAAATTAAAATGGGAGATGGAGTCAAGGAATGAAGAATGGAATGATGTGCTGGCAGCCCTATCCACACTATCAGAAGATATCAGGCTCCCTATCATCCTTAAACATTACTACGGTTATTCCTATGAAGAGATTGGTCAAATGACAGAAGTGCCACCTGGGACAGTGAAATCCCGTGTTCATCATGGGATCATCCGGCTGAGGAAGGAGTTGAAAATAGATGAACAATCATCAGGAACATAACGATGAATTAAAGAAATTACTGGAGGAGGGATTCCAGTCAATTGATGAAGACATTGACGAAAGCACCCCGTCCCTGCAGTGGTTCGAGCAATTAGTAGAGGATAAGCAAGTGGAGCTTAAAGCAAGGTTTAAACGAGATCTCACCATCTTTCTTCTTCTGGCCTGTTGTATCTTGACTGTGTTTTCCCTTACGTTATTTCAAATGCCAATTCTATTTCTTCTCCTTCAAGTCGCCATCTTTGTGGGAGCCTCGATCTTTACTGGCATAACATATACGAAAAAGGTGAAAAGGATATGACGAAAGAAGAACTATATATTTTACCCCTTGTCATTCCGATCCTTCTGACTCAAAGTATTTACCTGTTTATCGATGCCCGGAAGAACGGACATAACTATTGGTTCTGGGGGATCTGGGGATTGATTCAGTGCCCGTTTCCACTTATCTTTTATTTCATATTTGCAAAGAAGATTTGGAGAAAATTCAAGGCAGGGGAGAGGGAATCATGATTATTGTGACAACCGATTTTGTACCAGGTAAAGAAGTAAAAGAATTAAAAGGATTTGTAAGGGGTAGTACCGTACAAGCCAAGCATATTGGCAAAGACATTATTGCCGGTCTTAAAACTATTATTGGTGGAGAAATAAGCGAATACAGTGAGTTGATGGAGGAGGCAAGGAAACAGGCGATAGATCGTATGATGGAAGAAGCTTCTCAAAAAGGTGCAAATGCCGTTATTGCCGTTCGTTTAGAAACCTCTGCCGTCATGCAGAATGCTTCAGAAATTATTGCTTACGGAACGGCTGTCGTCGTGGAATAAATGAAAAGTGAAAGCGTAGAATAATGGTGGTTCACTATTGATGTGGTATCACATATAGTATATAGAAAATTAATAATAAAAATAATATTGACACAATTTCAAGCGTATAGTATGGTTATTAATGGAATTAATAATAAAAATGAATGGAGGGTTTGTGATGATGAAAGTGTATACAATTCATGGAGTACCAGCAGCCAATTTCATATCATCACATAACCAGTAACTCCTTAATCATTCTGAAATATGAATATTAATGGCACAGGTTATGCATATAATCTGTGCTTTTGTATGTCCAAAAACAAAGACGGACGTTTTAAGGCGCAACAGATTGGTGGGGATTCGAAAGGAAACCTCTATCAGATCTAGTGTTAAAAGCCTTAAGCGTCTGTCTTTTTTTCGTTTAGGTGTACCCAAGGACCATCCTTGATCACATATATACCTAATTTAGAAGGAGGAAATGAATATGTTAATCATTCAAATGAAGAAGATGATGTCTGCTGTGGAGACAGAAGGCGGATAGTGAAGAAAATCAACAAGAGGAGGTAATGTGGAATGTTTAGTATTTTTAAGAAATTATCATGGTTTTTTATTGAAAATTGGAAGAGATATACGGTGGCGATCGTTCTATTGACGATTGTCGGAATCCTTGATGTGATTCCCCCTAAGCTTGTCGGAAATGCCATTGATGACATTCACCTGGGTGCGATGACGTGGGATGTCGTAGGGGAATATCTGTGGTTGATCGCCGGGATCGCTATCATATCGTACGCAATGACGTATGTGTGGATGTATCAATTATTTGGAGGGGCCTTTCTGGTTGAACGGAAGCTCCGCAGTAAATTCATGGGACATTTGTTAAAGATGACACCGACGTTTTTCGAGAAAAATCGTACGGGAGATTTAATGGCAAGGGCAACGAATGACCTGAAGGCTATCTCGGTCACAGCCGGTTTCGGAGTGTTGACCTTAATCGATTCCAGTGTCTTTATGTTAACGATCCTTTTTACAATGGGATTTCTTATCAGCTGGAAACTGACCATAGCGGCTATACTGCCATTGCCGATCATGGCAATGTTGATGAAGGTGTACGGTGCGAGAATTCATAAGAGATTTACGGAAGCTCAGGATTCATTCGGGGACTTGAATGATAAAGTGCTTGAGTCCATTGCGGGCGTTCGTGTCATTCGTGCGTACGTCCAGGAAAGAGCTGATGAGAAGCGTTTCGCTGATATGACAGAAGATGTATATAACAAGAATATAGGAGTGGCAAAGATTGACTCACTCTTTGAACCTACCATAAAAGTACTTGTAGGGCTAAGTTATTTAATTGGACTCGGCTACGGGGCATATCTTGTGTTTCATCAGTCGATCACATTGGGAGAGCTTGTTTCCTTTAATGTGTATCTCGGTATGCTGATTTGGCCGATGTTTGCCATTGGTGAGTTAATAAATGTCATGCAGCGCGGAAATGCCTCACTTGACCGGGTTCAGGAGACCCTTGATTATGTTCAGGACGTCCAGGATTCTGAGACTCCTCAATGGATAGATTCTCCTGATCGCATAGGGTTTAAGGATGTGGACTTTCAATATCCATCCTCACAAGTGTTAAATCTGTCCCATATTAATGTGAATATCCATCAAGGAAGCACTCTTGGAATCGTCGGGAAGACTGGAAGTGGAAAAACGACCTTTATCAAGCAGCTCCTCCGTGAATACCCTGCCGGAAAAGGGGCTTTATCCATAGGAGGTGTCCCGATCAGTGACTTGACCATCCAGCAGGTAAGGGACTGGATCGGCTACGTACCCCAGGATCATGTCCTTTTCTCAAGGACCGTTAGAGAAAACATTCTGTTCGGCAGACATGATGCGACTGAACAAGACCTGGAACAAGCCATTGAACTGGCTGATTTCAAAAAAGATCTTGAAATGCTTCCGGACGGATTGACCACTCTTGTAGGAGAAAAGGGTGTGGCGCTTTCAGGTGGTCAGAAGCAACGGATTTCGATAGCCCGGGCACTTATCAAAAATCCGGAAATACTGATCCTTGATGACTCGCTATCCGCTGTTGACGCCAAGACAGAAGCAAAGATCATTGACAATATAAGAAAAGAACGTGATGGAAAAACAACGATTATTACGACTCATCGTCTCTCGGCGGTTCAGCATGCAGATTGGATCATCGTATTTGAAGATGGAAAAGTGGTAGAAGAAGGGGTACATGAACGACTCCTTGAAAACGGTGGTTGGTATAAAGAACAATTCGATCGCCAACAAGTTGAAGATTCCTCACTAGAGGAGGTGGGCGCATGAACGTCGGAAGAAAACTAGTCGATTATGCCCTTATTTACAAAAAAATCATTATTGCTGCCCTTTTGATGCTTAGTGTGTCAGTAGCGGCAGAACTTGCAGGACCTTTCATTGCAAAAAAACTGATCGATGATCATATTCTTGGAATAGAATCAACCTGGTATGAAACAGTGGAGGGAAAAGAAGCTGTTTCCTATGAGGGCAATTGGTATAAGCGTGATCAATATTTCTCTGAAGGGGAGAGCAAAGGGGAAGACATCCGTATTCTTCAAGTGGGAAGAGCATTTTATTTCGTTCCTTCTAGTGTTTCCTTTGATGGTGAACGATCTGTCACAGCAGGGGAAATGACCATTACAAAAGGGGATGAGTCAGCAACTTATCCCGCCCAAAAATTGAAGGGAAACGAGCTGCTGCGTTTTTATAATCCGGAAATCCCGAAAATTATCAAATTGATTGCCTTTTATTTTGGCTTATTGGTAATCGCCGCCTTTTTCCAATACGGTCAGCGATTCTACCTTCAGAAAGCTGCAAACCGTGTGATTCAGAAAATGCGTAATGACGTTTTTCAGCATATCCAGAAGCTGCCGATCCGTTATTTTGATAATCTGCCGGCAGGGAAGGTCGTAGCGAGGATCACAAACGACACCGAAGCGATCAGAGACCTGTATGTAACAGTTTTATCGACTTTTTTCTCAAGTACGATTTATATTATTGGAATTTATATAGCACTCTTTATACTTGATGCGAAATTGGCGGCCATCTGCTTGATCCTGATCCCGATTCTGGTTGTATGGACGTACCTGTACCGTATTTATGCGTCTAAATACAATCACATCATCAGATCGAAAGTGAGCGATATCAATGCCATGATCAATGAATCGATACAGGGCATGAACATCATTCAGGCTTTCAGCAGAGAGAAGAAAACAAACGAAGAATTCGAAGACTTGAACGAAACTCACTTCAAATATCAAAATAAACTTTTAAGCTTAAATTCAATGACCTCCCATAACCTTGTAGGGGTATTAAGAAATATCACCTTCGTGGCATTCATATGGTATTTCGGAGGAGCCTCTACCGGAGTAGGATCGGTGGTAACATTGGGCGTACTATATGCCTTTGTCGATTACATCAACCGTTTGTTCCAGCCGGTGACAGGAATCGTAAATCAGCTTGCGAACCTTGAACAGGCACTAGTGGCAGGGGAGCGGGTTTTCCGACTGCTAGAAGAGAGTGGAACTTCTGTTGAAGATGAGAAAATGAATCGTTATGAGGGAAATGTCAGCTTTGAGAATGTTTTCTTTGGGTACAAGGAAAATGAATATGTATTGAAGGATATCACGTTTACCGCAAGCAGAGGCGAAACTGTTGCCCTGGTGGGACACACAGGTTCAGGGAAAAGCTCGATCATGAATCTATTATTCCGTTTCTACGATAGCAATGAAGGAAAAATCCTGATTGACGGAAAAGACATTGTCGATATTCCCTATCAAACAATTCGCGAGCATATGGGGATTGTCTTACAGGATCCTTATTTGTTTACGGGTACAATCGCATCCAACGTAAGTCTTGATGATCCTCGGATTTCGAGGGAACAGGTGGAAGAAGCACTCAAGGCCGTTGGTGCGGAAAAGGTGTTCAAAAACCTTGAGAACGGCTATGACGAACCCGTGATCGAGAAAGGAAGCACTCTTTCTTCAGGGCAGCGTCAATTGATTTCCTTTGCACGGGCTCTCGCCTTTAATCCAGCGATCCTGATTTTGGATGAAGCGACGTCGAGTATTGATACAGAGACGGAAGCCATCATTCAAGAAGCGATGGAAGTGTTGAAGAAGGGAAGAACGACCTTCATCATCGCTCATCGACTTTCTACGATTAAGAATGCCGATCAAATACTGGTTTTAGATCGAGGGGAAATCGTCGAACGGGGCAATCATGACGAATTGATGAAGCGGATGGGACGATACCATCAAATGTACCAGCTCCAGCAGGGGGCAAAAGGTGATAAGGCAGGATAGGACACGGGAAGCATCCGACTGATAGAGTCGGGTGCTTTTCTTTTTTAAAATTTATCCAGAAAAAGGATTTTGTCACCTCTTACAAGAACAGTAAATAGATAGAGACAATCACAAGGGGGAAATCATGAAGGCACTTCGTAAACTCGTACTTATTATTGTGGGCTTTATACTGATAAGCGTGCTGCCCGTCTTATTCTATGGAGGAGGAAACACGGAATTATATTATTTGATGATGAATGATCAAGGAAGCTCATTTGGCTTTTATCCGAAAGAATATTTCCTAGGAATTTATCATGTATTCTCACGAATCTTTCAACAGGATCAGTGGATCTTGTTTGTTCTGAGTAAGGAATATCCGCTTCAGGATGTTCTGGCTGAACGATATTTCTACTCCATGAAGGTATTCGTATTTTCTCTGGGATTGGCGGTTGGAATTTCATTTTTAATCAGTTTATTCATCTCTCTTTCTTCCAAATGGATGCAACGTGCGTTCTTAAGTCTGGTGAATATCCTCGAATCGCTTCCCGATGTATTCATCATCATCGGTATTCAACTGGCTGTAGTGATGTATTTCCGTCATACCGGTGTGTTAATAGGGGATATTGCCATGACGGGTGAAGAATTATACCTGTTGCCGGTCACCTGCTTAACGATCGTGCCGACCGTATTCTTAATTAAAACCATCGTTCTCCTGCTGAAAGAGGAAGACCGGAAACCGTACATAGAGCTCGCCAGGGGGAAAGGTCTCAATGCATTTCAAGTCATAGTGACACATGGTTTCAGGAACGTAGTCTACAGCCTATTCTACCGATCCAAAATCATTTTCTCCTTTATGCTATCCAATTTGTTTATATTAGAAAGATTGTTCAATATGAGGGGGATAATGGATTTACTGATCTGGTCGAGTGAATTCACTTTTGTGATTATTTCCACTGTCATCTTCCTCCCATTCTATCTGGTCTTTACTTTGATTGAGATGCGCATGAAGAAGAGCATCGGACTAAAGGAGGACGGGACCTATGCTTAAAGATCTCTGGAAGCAGCCACAGTTTCTCATTGGGTTCCTATTCATTACGGGCCTATTAGTGCTGAGTTTTTTGTATGAACCATTTATAGAAGAAAAGGTGAAGATGTATAGTTTCTTTAACTATAACGGCGAAACAGTGGGGCCGCCGTTCACACCGGCTGAGCTGCCTCCGTTCGGGTCAGATCGATTGGGTCTACCCTTATGGTCATATGTCATTCAGGGGGCGAAGTTTACCATCATCATTGGATTGATCATCAGCCTTCTTCAGGTGGTACTGGCTTTTTCATTATCAGTGATCTTTATAAACTTCTTTAAAAAAGTGCAAAGGGTATTTGAAGAGTTGGTAGAGTCCATGGTCTATATCCCCATGGCTGTCATCGCCTTCATGCTCCTTTCACCAATCAGTTTCGTCATCGATGAACCGGAAAAGGCATTTGTGAAAGTGATAAGTATTCAGATCTTCATCCTGACGCTGATCGGCATTCCGCCATTGATTGTAGTCCTATCCAAAGAGATTAAGAAAGTGCTCCAGGAAGAGTTTGTCCTGAGTGCCAGAACGTTGGGAGCAAGTGGCTTATCTTTGTATCGGAGGCATATCCTGAGAAATTTATTCCCGCGTCTGATCTTGTTGTTTTTTCAGCGAAATGTGGCGGTACTGATATTATTTGCTCATCTCGGCTTTCTTGAGATTTTCCTGGGAGGGGCTGTAGAAAGGGAAATCATGATGGGAGTAACGCGATTGTTTTCTCTTTCCAATGAATGGGCAGGAAATATCGGGAAAGCCTACTTTGAACTGATGGTGGCACCGTGGATTCTTTTTGTGCCCCTTATTGCATTATCATTCACTGTGCTTTCCTATAATCTTATGGCGACATCGCTTCAACGGGTACTGTTGGGTGACAAGGGGAGAGTGAAGAGAATCAGGAAAGGGGATGGGAAGCAGAGGGGATCTGTGGAGCGTGTGGAAGGTGAAATGTTTGTGATGGAGTCCGAGGAGACATATAGGGGGTAGGATGTGCGTTTGAAAATAAAAGTTGGGAATTTGAAAATAAAATCCCAAAATCCCCAAATCCCAACAAATTTTGTGTTTTTGGATAAAAACGGACTCTTTTTGGTAGAAAAACGCCAAAGGGGTCACCAATTATACCCTGTCATTCAAGCAAAAATACTATTTCCTGTTAAGAAAACAGGACTTTCGTGGGATTTTGTCGTTTTAAATCGAATTTCTCCCTTTATCAATGTATAATTTAATTGATAAAAAAGTTTCATAAAGGGAGGATCCTATGATGGGATGGGCAATCGCCATTTTATTTGGGACAGCAGTTGTGCTGCTCATTTTATCGTTTATTAAAACGACACAAACCAACTCGCAGCTTGAGCAACAGATAGAGCATGTATCGATTTCTGTGTTGAATGAGGTTCATGAACTGGAGAAGCAGTTACGAAATATTCAATTGGATGCCGAAATTACAGCCCAGCAGGCAGGGGTTGCATTAGCGGGATCTGAGGAGCGCACCCTGCTGCGTGAGATGCTTGATTTGTATAAAAGGGGCTATTCCATTGAAAGCATAGCGGGAAAAACAAAGCTGAAGCCTAATGAAGTAGAACATCTGCTTGCGCCATTTAGGGCCCAAAAGGCTGAAAGGGGCTTAGTAGCACAATGAGAGTGACACCTAATTCATTGCGCAGTTTTGCTGCAGGTCTATTAATTGCAACCACTGTAATTGGGTCTGTATATATGTTTGGTCCTACTGAAGCCGAAAGCACAGGGAAAGCGGAAACCGTTAAAACGGAGAAACTCACAGAAGAAGAAATGGTAAAACAACTTACTTCCAATGGCTTTGTTATACATACCGAAGATGAATGGAATAAGCAGCTCGCTGCCATGAACGAGAAGCAGGAAGAAGAAAAGGAAGACATTAAAGAGCGGAAAAACGATGACAGTGTCGTTTATCGTACAATGTTGACCGTGTCTACCGGAATGACCAGCATTGACGTCGGGAATGCCCTGGAGAACGCAAACATCATCAAAAGCGGCCTCGACTTCTACAAAGAAGTTGAAAAGCGCGGACTTGAAAATGATTTGCGTCCGGGTACTTTCGAAGTGGAGAGCGGAATGACAACAGACGAAATCATTTCAACTATTTTCAAATAATGAGTAGTAGGGACAGGGGACTGTCCCTATTTCTTTTTGGTAGAGCCTGAGACAAGAGACCTGCGTCCCAAACACTCAATAACAAATCCCCACACGAGTTCTGATATATCTATCATCCTCGAGCTGTTGGTAGATAAAATCCCCGGTGTCATACATGGAGATGCTTTTTCCTTCAGGAGGCAGGACTTCCTTTTCCGTTCGGTATATTCCCAGTCTTTCTCCATCAGGTAAATAGGTTGGACAGACAATCGTCCAGTCCATCTCTGAGGCTTTTAAGATGAAATAGGCTCTTAAATGGTCTTCGGCAGCAGTTGTGCTTCTTCGTTTAGATTCACTTGACTGGAATCGAAATACTGCTGAATCTTTTCGGGATTGAAGGATCCCTGCGGTACCACAGGTAATGATTCTTTTCACTCCATGATATCTCATGGCTTTTAAGAGGTTGGGCATACTCCTTGTGAGTACGTCGTTTTTATCTGTATTCAAGCAGCTGATTACCGTGTCACAGCCTTCAATGGTTCTCATCACATCTTCTTCGTTCAGTACATCGCCTACAATATCATTGCTGCACGCTTCTCTATCAGTTTCGCTCCTTATCAGACGGTTTACCTCATGTACAGATTTTACTTGTTGAAAGACAACAGAACCGACCCGCCCGGTGCTTCCGAATAAAGCGATTTTCATCATTATGACCTCCAGTCTCACTATGGAAATAGTGTACCGCAAAATCGTTATTATTTACATGAATCTGCATCTCAGGTTACATACTAGGAAGGAGAAGAATAAAAAAAGTCTCGAATTGAAAACTTTTATGTTGACTTATTTCTTGTCTCGTTTTATGATGACAATCGTAACGAATTTAAATCCGATAAGAATAGTGGGGGTTATACGATGCAAAAATGGAAATTATCCATCATCATGCTAATAGCTTTATCCATGGTATTAGCTGCGTGTGGTCAATCTAATGATAAAGAAGAATCAAGTGGTGATTCTAAAGAAGACTCTAAAACATCACTATACGACCAAGTCATGGAAGAAGGAGAATTACTTGTTGGAACGGAAGGTACATACCCTCCTTTCACATTCCACGACGAATCCGGGGAACTGACTGGATTTGATGTAGAGATTGCCCGTGAAGTAGCAAAGCGTCTGGGCGTTGAAGCGAAATTCCAGGAAACACAATGGGACGCGATGTTTGAAGGCTTGAACTCTAAGCGTTTTGACGTAATTGCAAACCAAGTGGGGATTCGTGAAGATCGCCAGGAGAAATATGATTTCTCAACACCATATATCGAATCAAGTGCAGTAGTGGTTGTATCCAAAGACAATAACGATGTGAAGACATTTGAAGATATTAAAGGATTAACTTCTGCTCAATCTCTGACAAGTAACTATAGAGATATCGCTGAAAAAAATGGGGCGGAAATTCAGCCCGTTGAAGGCTTGGCACAATCTATCCAACTTCTTGAGCAAGGCAGAGTAGATGTAACTGTAAACGATAAAATTTCAATTCTTGACTATTTAAAGAAACAGCCGAACGCAAATGTCAAAATAGCTGCTGAAGCTGAAGAGGCCGGACAAAGTGGTCTGATGTTCCGTAAAGGAAACGACAAGTTAGTAGAAGAAGTTAACAAAGCGTTAGAGGAAATGAAGAAAGACGGTACGTACAAAGAGATTTCTGAGAAATGGTTCGGAGAAGATGTATCTCCTAAGTAGTATCTACCAGGATCCCGAAGCAATGATTGATATACTACAAAGCTCCCTGCTTCCAATGCTAGAGGGAGCTTTGTATTATTCTATCCCTCTGACGCTGATTTCTTTTGCTTTAGGAATGATCCTGGCCGTCCTTACTGCACTTGCCCGTTTGTCCAATGTATCGATTTTAAGAGGAATTGCCCGATTTTATGTATCTGCCATTAGGGGAACACCATTACTTGTTCAATTGTTCATTATTTTCTACGGCTTACCGACACTTGGAATAAAGTTTGATCCGTTCCCGTCTGCCATCATTGCTTTCTCATTAAATAAAGGTGCCTACTCCTCTGAAATCGTCCGTGCAGCGATTCAATCGATTCCCAAGGGTCAATGGGAAGCAGGCTATTCCATCGGTATGACGTATTCACAAGCTTTAAAGAGAATCATCCTGCCCCAAGCTACTCGTGTATCCATCCCGCCGTTATCGAATTCATTCATTAGTCTGGTGAAGGACACGTCGCTGGCTTCATTGATTCTTGTAACAGAAATGTTCAGAAAAGCACAGGAGATTGCTGCGACCAACTATGAGTTCCTGCTTATGTACATGGAAGCTGCCCTCTTGTACTGGATCATTTGCTTTATCTTATCCATCATTCAAGGCCGTATCGAGACACGACTAGATCGATATATTGCCAAGTAATTATATGCCGCAACAAATTAAAGGAGATTGAATATGATTTCCATCAAAGGATTAACGAAACGATTTGATCAATTAGAAGTGTTAAAGGGAATGAATGTTGAGGTGAATAAAGGACAGGTAATCGTCCTGATCGGCCCTTCAGGTTCTGGGAAAACAACCTTCCTGCGTTGTTTGAATGCCCTCGAAATCCCTAATGACGGAACCGTTTCAATAGGCGGTACCTCCGTTGATTTCAATAAAAAAGTATCCAAGCAAGAGCTTATTAAACTAAGAAGAAAGACAGGGATGGTGTTCCAAAACTACAATTTGTTCCCTCACATGACAGCCCTGGAAAACGTCATGGAAGGACCTACTATTGTACAGAGGCGTAACAAGTCTGAAACTAGGGAAAAAGCCATCAGACTGCTTAAAAAAGTAGGATTGGGTGACAAAGTTGACTACTATCCGTTCCAGCTTTCAGGTGGACAGCAGCAAAGGGTCGGAATCGCAAGAGCACTCGCTATCGAGCCGGAAGTGATGCTCTTCGATGAACCCACCTCTGCACTCGATCCTGAACTGGTAGGAGAAGTTCTGAAGGTAATGAAGGATCTTGCCGAAGAAGGGATGACCATGGTTGTCGTTACTCACGAAATGAGATTCGCGAAAGAAGCAGCCGATAAGGTCATCTTCATGGATGGCGGATATATCGTAGAAGAAGGCACGCCACAGGAGGTCTTCGAAAACCCTACGAATGAACGTACGAAACAATTCCTGAATTTAATACAATAGAGTGTAAAAGATGAATGGGACAGATGCTCATTCATCTTTTTTATATTCATGAAGGAACACCTCAACGTTACAATTTCTAAGAATAAATTGATGAGTCTCAAATAAACTTCTCAGAAAAAGGTTAGTTCACCAGGATTAGTGGAAATATGGTAATAACAAGATCAAAACAAGGGAGGAACCAGAATGGAATATCGTATTGAACGTGACACAATCGGAGAAATGAAGGTGCCGAAAGAAAAATATTGGGGTGCCCAGACTCAACGGAGTAAAGAAAACTTCCAAATCGGTACAGAGAAAATGCCCATTGAGGTTACATATGCCTTCGCCCAGCTAAAGAAAGCGGCTGCGGTTGTTAACCATTCACTTGGAAAGCTTTCAGAAGCGAAACAGCAGGCGATCAGTACAGCATGTGATGAAATACTGGAAGGAACATGGGATGATCATTTCCCGCTTGTCGTATGGCAAACAGGTAGCGGTACTCAATCCAATATGAATGTAAATGAAGTAATTGCCTTTCGTGCGAATGAAATCCTTGAAGAAAAAAGTGTGGATGAAAAAGTTCATCCCAACGATGATGTGAACATGTCCCAAAGTTCCAATGATACATTTCCGACAGCGATGCATATCGCAGCTTATCAGGAAATCGAATCAAAGCTATTTCCGATCCTTCAGGAATTTACCTCGACACTGAAAGAAAAAGAAAACCAATTTCAATCCATCATTAAAATAGGCCGTACCCATCTTCAAGATGCAACACCATTGACGCTGGGACAGGAAATCAGCGGTTGGCGGGCCATGATGGAAAGATCCTATAGCATGCTAAGAGAAAGCGTTCATCGATTAGTCAATCTGGCTATAGGGGGAACGGCTGTAGGGACGGGGATTAACGCCGATCCAAAATTCGGCGACAAAGTGGCAAGACAATTAGAAAATCAAACAGGCATCAAGTTTGTCTCATCTGATAATAAGTTTCATGCCTTAACGTCCCATGATGAAATCGTGTACGTACATGGTGCTGTAAAGGCCCTCGCTGCTGATATTATGAAAATAGCGAATGATGTAAGGTGGTTAGCGAGCGGTCCCAGAAGTGGAATCGGAGAAATTACGATACCTGCGAATGAACCAGGAAGTTCAATCATGCCAGGTAAAGTGAATCCGACCCAAAGTGAAGCAGTGACGATGGTAGTGACACAAGTTTTCGGAAATGATGCGGCTATAGGGTTTGCCGCAAGTCAAGGTAACTTCGAGCTTAATGTATTTAAACCAGTCATCATCTATAATATGCTGCAATCCGTACGCCTGCTTACAGATGGCATAAAGTCATTTAACGATAAGTGTGTGAAAGGACTTGAAGCGAACGTAGAGGTAATAGAAGACTTTGTTCAAAGGTCCCTTATGCTGGTAACGGCATTAAATCCTCATATCGGGTATGAAAAAGCGGCTGAAATTGCTAAGAAAGCTCACAATAATGGCTCTACATTAAAGGAAGCAGCCATAGAATCTGGCTACTTAACAGAAGAGCAATATGACGAATGGATCGATCCCGCGAACATGGTTCATAATAAATAACAGGAAGAACTGGCTCTAATAAAATGGGCCAGTTCTTTTCATAACGCCAAACAGACATAATTAAAACCCCCAGTCAAAAACCGGGGGCTTGATCCATTCATATGAAATTGCTAATTATTGTTGGTACCCGCCACCGATTTGTTGTTCAGCCATTTGAACTAGGCGTTTAGTGATTTCTCCACCTACAGAACCGTTAGCACGAGCTGTTGCATCTGGCCCTAATTGTACGCCAAATTCAGAAGCGATTTCGTACTTCATTTGGTCGATTGCTTGTTGAGCTCCTGGAGCTACTAATTGGTTAGATGAATTGCTGCGAGATTGTTGCTGTTGCATAATCTGTCATCTCCTTAAAATGTATAAGTTTTTTTGGTTGGGTTAGCTGGATTTGCACCAGCCCGCTATTCCATGAGCGACCATCTTTAGTATGGTGTAACCCATCGTGTTGGGTGTAAGAAGGCTTGTTGCTGCCTTGTTACTAGGTATTATGGTTTTTCCGGGGAATTATATTCAAAGTGAGGACAGGGAATTTATTCCTGTTAAATACCTATAATTTTTCTACATAAATCATCATGAATGTAAAAAGGATAACACTATACAATGATTAGATTGAAAGTATGGTGACACAGCATGAAAGCTTGCGCATTATGTAATGGAATCGTTGAATATAGGGGGCTTTGCAAGAAGTGTGGTGACTCTACAACGGATCAGGGAAGATATTATGATTTTTACGATGAGTACAGTGCGTATATGGATATACAGCATGTTCAATTAGCCGATGGCATACCAAATAGCAGCTGCTCGGATACTTGCCTGCATCTGTTTACATGTGTACGATGTGGGGAAGAAGAGGGGAAAAGCATTGATTTGACAGAGTTTTAAACGATATAAAAAATGCCGCACTCGTAGATGAGTGCGGCATTTTTATGTTCTTATCGGATTCTTGACTCAGTTTCTGAATCAAAGAAGTGGGCTTTGTTCATGTCAAAAGCAAGTTCAATCGTTTGACCAGCCACGATATCTGTACGGGAATCAACGCGGGCTACAAATTCTTGTCCTTCTAATTGAGAGTAAAGCATTGTTTCAGCACCTGTCAATTCAGATACTTCAATTTTCGCCGTGATTTTGGCACCTTCAGCAGTATCTAAGAAAAGGGGCTCATCATGAATATCTTCAGGACGCACTCCCAGGACGATGCTCTTGCCTACATGACCTTGCTCGCGAAGTACTTTCATTTTTCCTTCAGGTACCGATACCTTAGCATTGCCGATAACGAATTTCCCCTCTTCAAGGGATCCGTGGAAGAAGTTCATAGCAGGTGATCCAATGAATCCGCCTACGAAAACATTTTCAGGCTTATCGTATACTTCTTTAGGAGAACCAACTTGTTGAATGACTCCATCCTTCATGACAACGATACGTGTTGCCATTGTCATGGCTTCTGTTTGGTCATGTGTTACGTAGATCGTTGTAGTTTGTAAACGTTGGTGAAGCTTGGCGATTTCTGCACGCATTTGCACACGAAGCTTAGCATCAAGGTTGGATAATGGCTCATCCATTAAGAACACTTTCGCATCACGGACGATGGCACGGCCAAGTGCTACACGCTGACGCTGACCACCTGATAGTGCTTTCGGTTTACGATCAAGCAGTGCTTCAAGGCCAAGGATCTTAGCCGCTTCTTGAACACGACGGTCAATTTCCTGTTTATCGAACTTACGTAATTTAAGGCCAAATGCCATATTATCATATACGCTCATATGTGGGTAAAGGGCATAGTTCTGGAAAACCATGGCGATGTCACGGTCTTTTGGCGCCACATCATTCACGCGTTTTCCGTCAATGGAGAAATTTCCTTTTGAAATTTCTTCAAGTCCTGCAATCATGCGCAGGGTAGTTGATTTTCCGCAACCCGATGGTCCAACAAATACGATAAATTCTTTATCTTGAATGTGAAGGTTAAAGTCATTTACTGCCGTTACCTTCCCATCATAAATTTTGTGGATATGATCTAATTTTAATTCAGCCATTTTCTTTCTCCTCCTTGAAATGCAATCGTTTTCATCTATAGCTTCATTGTAGAGAAAGCGGATTCAAAACGATATGGTCAACCTGCACAAAGTTCCTTACTCCTTTTTAGGCAGGTTGTCAGATTGAAAGTTCAAGCAGGCGAAATAGGCTAATATACCGCCTTGAAATGTTTTAATATCAATAGTGGTTTTTTCAATAAACTTATCAATTCGATACTGAACGCTGTTTCGGTGCATGAATAATTTCTTGGCTGTTTGACTGATATTTGATTGGTTTTCAAGAAAAGCCTTCACGGTATAAATCAGTTCAGCATCTTCCCTGAAGGTTTCGGTAACCTTCGAGAATAGCTGTGTTTTCCACTCCTGAGGTAAATGATGCAGGGTGAATGCAGGCAGCACTGTCACGACGGTATGAATGAATGACTGCTTCTGAACCGTTCTGGAAAACGAAAATAACTCCTGCTCATATTTAAAAGTGAGAGGGAAATAGGAATCCATTACATGAAATTGACCTATGAAAAATGAAAGGCTGACGAAAAAGTCCGATTCAATCACATGTGAAATCGATAGCAATTGCTCTTCATCCATATTCCATTCATTTTTCTCTTCAATGAGCAACCCCATATTGTCATCTAGTAATATAAGAGTCGTGTTGAGAGGTAAAAGATGTTGAAACGCCTCTTTTAATAGAAGCTGGTCCAAACTTTCCTTCATGGAGAATTGAATGATACGAAATTCTCCTGCTATATTTGAAGGGATTGGTCCGTTCTTAAATAAATAAGAGAACCATTCCATAGAGTGGGGAGAATCATTGCCGGGTCCCGACGGGTTCTTAATTTCTTTGAACAAGCAATGCAATAACTCCATTTCCTCCGGAGTGATCTCACTTTTATCAATGCCTATGTATTCATCTTCTGCTTCATTTGTAAACCAAATCTTTGTAGCTTCAAGATTGGTTGGATAATGGTGTTGGATTATAGCATCAGGAAATTTTTTACGTAAAGATGTAAACATGTCATCCCTCTTTGTTCATTATTATAGTAAAAAAGGTTATAATGATATTGTACTGAAATAGTCCGAGTAATCAAAGGGTGCATGATTGCAAAAATTCACTAATTTTAATACTATTGTAGAATGAATAAATCATTATGAGGTGTCCAAAATGGAATATAATAGAGAAGTTACGAATCGAATGAAACGTCTTGAAGGACAAGTCCGCGGCGTGTTGAAAATGATGGAAGAGGAAAAACATTGTAAAGATGTTGTGACTCAATTATCTGCCGTACGTACTGCCGTTGACCGTACAATCGGCCTCATCGTAGCCAAAAACCTGGAAGCTTGCATACGTGAATCGGAAGAAGAGGGCATCAATGCAGAAGATGCTATTCAAGAAGCCGTCAATATGCTTGTCAGAAGTCGATAAATGGTAAAAAGCTGCCTCAGGGAAAGACTCCTTGATTGGCAGCTTTTTTGTTTGTCCAGCTCCGGTGGCTAGAGGCTCGAGGTCATAAGATGAGAATGCCAAAAAGGCAAAAAGCGCCTTTCCGGCATTCTCATCTTATGCTTGTCGCCTCTGGGCAAGCCCCCTCCGCTTTTCTATTTCGGTGGTTCTTCGTGGTCGGTGATTTCGATTGCTTCTTCGATATTGGTTGTGTTTTCCCTCATGTGGACGGAACCGCCGGACATTCCTTCGTTGATGAAGCGGTCAACATCGAGAAATGCTTTTTCTTTTCCTTCATAATTCGTATCTGGAAGGAATTGATCGTCTATATTATCCTTTTTCATGCCTATCAGCCTCCTTTCTTTAGTTTTGGAAAGGGGGCTGAAGTTATGCATGATGTACGAAATAATTTATTTATTATCTCATTTGGGTTATGTACATTTTATTAATCATAAACATGGAAAAGCATCAGTTCATGAAGTTGCTTTTTGAGGGTTTCTTCCTTCTCCGTCGGTGGAGTGGGACCGGTCCATTCAATCCTCCCGTCTTTATGGTAATTTCCCTGGTATTTCAACCCGCTGAAATAAAAGGAAAAGGTCCAGCCGGGCAGCTGTTTATTTTCGAACATGCTTTTGTATTGAAAATGTTGGATCATTGTTCATCACCTCCATTATTAATTGTAAACGTTTTAATCCAAGGTGTGTAGGATTGGTTGTTAAATGTATCATAAATGGAATTCCCCTCTAATAGAATTTACTGAAGAGATGGAGGAGGGACGAAGAATGAATTCGTTTATTCGTGATTTGCAAAAGGCGATAAGTGATGAATGGACAGCCTATTATTTCTATAAAGAGTTAAAAGGGCGGACGAATAATCCATTATATGTAGAGTTTATCGATCATGCCCAGAAGGATGAAAAAGAGCATTATGAAATGTTTCAATATCTCCATTATTTATTAACGGGGGAGTATTACGAGCATAAGAAAGAGAAGGTAGGGTTTACTACTTTTAAAGAAGGTGTCCTCCGGGCATTGAAGGATGAGCTTGAGGCTGCAGAATTCTATCGGGACATGCTGCTGGAAATTCCGAATCAACAAGCATATAAGCCCCTGTTTATTGCCATGACAGATGAAATGGAACATGCTACGCGGTTTTCTACCATCTATAATTCATTACGATAGGGAAAAAATGAAAAAGGTTGAACCAACGGGATTCAACCTTAGGTATTTTTTGCGCTGAGTGTGAGAAATGTGCGGACAAGCTGTTGTCTCCGTTTGTTTTCAATTTCTTCTTCATCAAAGCTCATGGGCTTTGAATTGATTTCAAATAATACAAATCCCCCTTGTTCCCTCGGAGCTAAGTCGATGGAAAATTCTCCTACATACCCAAAGGATTTAGCCAGCTCTTCTCCACAGGCTTGAACGATCAATGAGATCTCCTTTTTTGTTTGAGAGTCCGCCACTTCTTTGAGTGAAATGATCTTTCCTCCAGTAGGTACATGAGTTGTGACTTCCTGCCGCTGGGACATGCGGACACCGATACCGATTAAACGAAAATCTTCTCCCGTGTGAAGCACTAAAATCCGGAAGTCATAACGGTGATCATGCAATGTTTTACAGGAAACCGCTTCCTGCATGATCCATTGATTACTCTTAAACCATTCGCTATAGGATTGTAGTAGGCGGGATACGTTCAAAAACCTCTCCATTTTCTTGATGCTTTTGCATAGAATACGTCCTTTGGAATCCACCTCAATAAGTCTGATTCCTTTTCCTTGAGAGGCAAGTGAGTGTTTCACATACACTTTTTTATGTGTTGTAAGAAAGCGGGTAAAGGATTCTTCATTTGCTACAAGTTCAGTTTTAGGCAGGTAAGGTGCGAGTTCAAGGCTCCTGGAAAGAAGCTCGTGAATTTTCCATTTATTAAAGAAATGGGGGTTGAAGAAGGGGATCTTGTGTTTGTTGATGAAATGAATCAGCTTTTCATACGCTTGATTTTCCTCTGCATGCCTCGAGGGCACCCGATTGTAAATGACGTTCGGAACAGGGAATAAGCATTTTACCCATTTGTTCAAAGGCTGATTGTACATAATCCCCGAAATGGTTTCTCCGAATACATCCTGGGGGGAAAAGACGAAGCAAATCCCCCCAGCCTGTTCTACGTCTTGTTGAATCGACCTGAACAATTCAAAGTTCCCCTTGTATTTATTGCTTTCTTCCTTACTTGCGACGATCCCGATCAACGGGATCGCCGGGATGTTCTTTTGCTGAGAGGTGATTGTAAATTGATAGCAGTCCTTTGAATCTTTGGAAGAAAGAAGAAATGAATTCTTCGCAAATCCAAATGTCGTAATGGATTTTTCCTCATGAAAAAAGGTTTTCTTTACCCGATCATACAGGATATTCATGGAATCATTTCCTCTGGATGATTCAAGCTTTGCTGAGTAAGAAAGATTCCGAATGATAAGGCGAGCTTTCTTGTTAGTAAGTCAAAGCTTTTTAAGTGCGGGTGGGAAAAGATCGATCTTCCCGGCTTAGAGTTTGCTTCGAACATCCAAATACGGTGATTTTCGTCCACTCCGAAGTCAAAGCCGATTTCTCCAATATATCCTTCCAGATTTCTTTCAATGGCATGAGAAAGTTTTATAGCAGCGTCCTTAAGTGCATCTTCAATAGATTGTCGATCCGCTTCATCAGTAAACAGCTCGGATAGAATCTTCACTTCTCCTCCGTTATTGGCATGGGTTGTCACACTCCCGGATCCGGCAATTTTTCCAGCCATTGCGCTTACCTGCCAGGCACCTTCTTCATCTTTGTTCGTATGCACCCGGAAGTCGATTGGACGATTGTTTTCATGCAATAAAGAAATCCCTTGTTGAACGATAAAGGTGTTAAGGTTTCGATGTTTAAAGACTGTATTGGCAAGTTGCTCCAAGGTTTTGAATCTCAGTAAACGGTTTTTGTGTTCTTGATCTCTGAACCGACAGTAATACTCCTGGGTTGAGCGGCTAAACGTAATCTTGTGAATGCCGTTCCCAAGACTGCCGTTTTTTGGTTTTAAGTAAATATTATGGTATATGGCTAGCATGCGTTCCATCTCATCAAAAGATTGGAATGGGTGTGTTTCTGGGAGGAAATGCTGGACAGAAGAGTCGTTTTCCAGTCGTTCAAACAAATCAAGCTTATTAAAGAACCCTGGATTGTACCAGGGAATACCGTACTCCCTCTGTAACCTCTCTTTGATGTTTTGATATGTTTTCCGTTTTTCACTGCGGCGGTTTGGCAGTCTGTCATAAATGACATTGGGAAAAGGGATCTCCTCGATTTCCCATCCTTCTCCGAAATGAAAATACCCCTTTACGAGCCCATTCTCCCAATCAATATGTCGCTCCCCGAACACAAAGGGAATGACTCCCAGGGATGATTGAACAGATAAGAGTTTTTTGAAAAAATAGGAGCGCTCACCAATGGGACTTAAGCGAAAGCTTGTGAATCCAGAGGTGAATATTCCTATGAGCACCCCTGCATATAAACAATCCTCTTTACACAAGAGTGAAAGGGACTTTACTTTCGAAGGAAGATGGATCTTCGCAGCTAAACCCGAGCTAATGCCTATCACGTTACGTCCGTTCGGATGACGCTTACATTCGGCGGATTGCCTTGCAGTTCCAAGGATCACCGTATGAGGGAGCGTTTTTCCCTCCAGCTTGAAACCAGAGGGAAGGTAGAGAAGGCTTTCTTCATCTTGAAATTGTTCTATTTTGTACGTTTTAAGCATTAGAAATCACCTCGTTTTAGTGATGAGAGACATTGCGATGCCATGAAATCACAATAATCTAAAGGAGCTTGGAATAGAGAAGAAAGCTTCTCAGGGCATAATTCATCGACTATTTTATGTCCTGGCTTAGAGTTCATATCCAGTATCCACAGTGACCGATCTTCAGCAATAATGAGATCCACCCCAATTTCAAAAAGAGATGAAAACTGTTCTTCTAGTATTAAAGGCATTTCTTCCAATATGTCTGTGAGTTCTTCTTCAATAAAGTCCCATGAGGAATCCTGCAAAGCCTTCCAATCACTATATGATCTATAAGAAGCCCCCCGGCTGATATTGGTCAGAATTCCTTTCTCTTCCCCTATTCGGATCGCCCGTTGAAATTCTCTCCAGTCTCCATAAGCGTCTTTATTCAGAAGAATGCGAAGATCAAAAGGGGCATCCTCTTTCGTCAGATTGAGGAGGCGCTTTTGACAAATGAATGTGTGTTTCTGAAGAATTCGGTTCAGCCACTTAAGAATGATCTCTTTGTTAGGAAAGGATTGTTCCATGATCCCTTGCTTTTTCGTTGTTCGGACGACTATGCCCTGTTTGCTTATCACGAGATGGTAAACGGCATATCCATGCGCCCCATCGACTGGTTTGATGATTATATCTTTATACTCGGTAAGAAGATTTAATAAATGATTTTCATCGGTCACAAGGTACGTTTCAGGTAAATAAGGGGAGAGAGGAGTCTTTTTAAGTTTTTCGTAAAGATGCCATTTATTTGGTAATCCATACCCGAGAAATCGAATATGCTTCTGGTTTTTTAACCACTGAACGACGGCCTTTGCTTGACGGGACTGAATATCCTTCTGATAATACGTACGGTCATAGATATATTCGGGAATTTCAAAGGCTTCAGTTTCCCATGTTTGTGACTCCTTATTGAAATAGTATCCGTCCACCGTTTCGTGTAAAGGAGATATTCCTTTGGGAGAGAACAGATACAGATCAATAGGATAAGAGAGGGACTGCTTCGCAATTTCTAGAAAGTAGCTGTTCGCTACTTGTGGGGTAAGGGTCATAATGCCCAATGAATGGTTCATCGTTTTAATCCTCCTTGTTCATCCATTTTGTGAAACTATATTCATAGAGGGCTTTAACCGACGGACGGATCCGGTCGTTTTCCAGGTATGTTCGTTTAGAAGGTTTGGAATTGACTTCGATCAGCCATGGCTTCCCGCTTTCATCGATGCCGACATCAATGCCAAGCTCTGCGTAATGCCCATCTACAGTCTCAGAAAGAAGCTTGGCAGATGTCGTACATAACTCCTTCATTTCAGTTAGAATCGCTACGCATTTCTTAGATGGAAAAAGAGTATGCAAGATAGAAAGAGGTCTTTCGATGCTTCCTCCCTGATCGACGTTTGCAACGAATTGATCCTGTGATGCAACACGGGCAACAGAAGAAACGATTTCCCAGCTTTCTTTTCCATTGAAATGACATAGAAACCGAAAGTCCAATGGCTGACCTTTCACTGTAAGGAAAGGAATGGTTTCCTGAATGATATAAGAGGAAGGTTTACACCAGGACCGAATTTGTTTATAGAGTGCAGAGTAAGTTGGGAAAGTAAGTGGACTATGAGAGGAGAATGAATTTTGGTACATGGTAAATCCGTTGTCTCTTTTTTGAATGCGCATGATGTAACGTCCCTTGCTCCCGTTTATCCCTTTGACGAAAACATCCTTATACAAGGAAAGCATTTCCTCCAATGAATCGATTCCGTGCATGGTTTTGGGCAAGTGATGTGCTAAGGACGGGCTGTCTTTCAGCGCATTGTAAACCTCGTCTTTCGAAAGAAATCCAGAATTGAAAACATGAATTTGGCGATGTTCAGAGCGGGTAAGGGCTTTTTCATAGGAAGGGGTTCTTTCTACCTTCCGGGAATGACAACGATTGTAAATGACGTGAGGAGCAGGAAGCGTTGTGGACTGCCAGTCTTGATAGAGATATGCGACCCCTTCAGGGAGGTCTCCAACAAAGTTTGAGAGGGGAAGCAGGTAAAAAAGTCCACCTTTTCGTTGAAACCAGCTCTGACACTCTGTAAAATATTCTTTTAAAGAGTGTGAATGTAATGCATTCAAGGAAAATTGGTTGATTAATAGGGCCACAACCGGTCCCATGTGAATGATGTTATTCCTTGAATCGATGGATATCCATATATTTTCCAGGTTCGGTATAGAAGAGAATAATGAATCGCTAGTATCTAACATAATCTGTAAAGAATCAGTCGAAGCCTCCTTACATGTAACGTTAAGAAGGGAGTTCCCACATTTCAGCGTCATGCTCCGTTGAAAAGGGTATCGATTCATCATCTGCTTTGGGATATATAAGTGATGATGATCATGATTATTTTTATGCGAACTAAATGAACATTTTATCTTCATCCGGCATTCCCCGTTTGCATAACCCGTAAGAATAATTCTATAATGATTTATTGGGCTAATGTTGATATAGCATTCTATGTAAACCCGGGCAAAATGTTCAAACCGGAGAAGTAGAAAAGGAAGGTGCAATCATGCTGGATGCTTTCATCCTAATACTGTTCATGGTTTTGATTGGAGCACTCATTGGAGGAGTCACCAATTCATTAGCCATAAAAATGTTATTCAGACCTTATAAGGCTTACTATATCGGGAATTTTAAAGTACCATTCACACCAGGGTTGATTCCAAAACGCCGGGGAGAATTGGCAGAACAACTCGGGAAAATGGTGGTCGATCATTTAATCACGCCTGAAAGCCTTCAGAAAAAAGTGATGAACGATGATTTTCAAAGGGATGTAACCCACTGGCTAGCGGAAGAACTACAGCCTGTCTTCACATCGGACAAAACCGTGAATGAATGGCTGGACATCCTGCAAATCCCTGTTTCCTCCGATCGTCTTAATGAATGGCTTGAAGAGTGGGTAGCTGTAAAGATGAAAGATACGAAGGCAGCCTACACATCTAAAAAGCTTGAAGAGGCTCTTCCTGAAAAGTGGCAGGAAAGAGTGGAAGAAAGTATTCCGAAGCTTGTTGACTTTATCGCAAACCGGGCGGAAACTTATTTCACAAGTCCTGAAGGGAAGCTGAAAGTGAAAATCATGATCGACGATTTTCTTAAAGAACGGGGCATGCTTGGGAACATGCTGGGAATGTTCCTGGGTAACACATCGGTAGCTGACAAAGTACAACCTGAAATCGTAAAGTTTATCAAGCATGAAGGAACGCAGGAAATCCTTTACAATCTGCTGACAAAAGAATGGTCCAAACTGAAACAAATGAAGCTTGATGAGTTCATCGATCGATTACCGGAAGAAGACTTGATTCAATCCGTCCAGGCATCCCTGGTCAAACTCGTCAACATCGAAGGCCACCTGGAGAAGCCGTTAAGAAACTTTCTTGAGCCGCATAAGGATTCCTTCTTCAACCTTCAGCTCCCGAAATGGGTGGACAGAGGGACGGACCTCTTATCGAAGAAGATTCCGAATCTGATGGAGAAGATGCACCTGCAGCATATTGTGCAGGAACAGGTCGAATCTTTTTCAGTTGGAAGATTGGAAGAATTGGTTCTCGGCATTTCCCGTCGTGAATTCAAGATGATCACTTACTTAGGGGCATTACTTGGTGGAGTGATCGGTATCGTTCAAGGGGTCATAGCCCTCTTTATCTCTTAATTCAGCAGGGCCTAAGGGTCCTTCCTAGAATTTCACTCTATAGTTTGTTATAGTGGTGTAGGAAACATAGAGTGAAATTATAGGAGGTACGTATTTTGGCTATTAACTTATACGATCAAGCGAACGAATTGGAAAGTGCTTTACGTCAAAGCGATGAATTTCTACAACTGAAGAAGATGTATGACGAAGTAAACAATGACGAATCTGCTAACAAGATGTTTGAAAACTTCAGAAACATCCAAATGACACTTCAACAAAAACAAATGAGCGGTGAAGAAATCTCTCAAGAAGAAGTAGAACAAGCTCAAAAGACAGCTCAACTTGTTCAACAACATGAAGTAATCGCAAAGCTTATGGAAGCTGAGCAACGCATGAGCATGGTCATCAATGACTTAAACAAAGTCATCATGAAGCCTCTTGAAGAACTTTATGGTTCAATGCAGAAATAATAGGTGTTGAAAAGGGACCGACTTCCTGATGGGGAGTCGGTTTTTTGGTTTGTTTTTCACTCAGAACCTCCCTTCAGAAGTCCCCCCCATGATTTCCAATCCCCTCTTGTCATATTTGTCTCCCTTCCTTCATAAAAGTAAAGAAAGGGAGTAGACAACATATAGGGGGGACACCAATGATGATCTATAGAATGTTAGCGTTAAATATCGATGGAACGATTGTAAATGAAAACGGAAAAATTGCGAAGGAAACAAAGGATGCAATTGAGTACGTTCAAGATAAAGGGGTACCGGTCACATTGGTTACAAGCAGGAGCTTTTCTTCAGCAAAGAAAGTAGCCAAAGCCCTAAAGCTCAAAACCCCGCTCGTCACACATAGTGGGGCATATATTGCTGGTGAGCTGGAAAAACCGATGTATGTAAAAAAGATTGCCGAAGACATTACGTATGAAATTGCTCAATTCCTTGAAGGCTTCTCAAGTCAGGTACACCTGTCCCAAGAGAAGCGCTCAATCGTTGGCAAAGCCAATTCCCAGGCAAGGGATATGGCGAAAATCTCATGGCAAAGAGAGTCCAAATTACTATATAGTAAGCAATTTGTGGACCGTGTGAGTGATCATCTCTTAGAGAATCCGATGTCGGTTCCGAAGATATCGGTGGTTATGGAGCATCGGGAAGATGTGTGGGACGTTGTCGCCTCTATAAGAGGGATGTATGAAGAAGTGGATGCCATTCCTATATCTGACTATAAACTGGATATTGTACCAAAAGGCGTATCGAAGCTCCGGGGACTAATGTATCTGTCTGAACGCCTTGGAGTGAAGAAGGACCAAATCGTGATGGTCGGATCGGGGCTGGATGACATCGATTCCATGGAATGCTGCGGTCTTGGGGTTGCTATGGGAGATGCCCCTAGACAGGTGAGAGAAGCAGCGAACTGGATTACACGCAGCCAAAGCGAAAAAGGCATCCCATACTTTGTAACAGAGCTTTTCCGCAAGCAGCACCCCATCCCATTCCTGAAGAAAATGAACATCATTAAATCATAAACGGATACCCCCCGCATTTCCTTTGGAAATGCGGGGGGTTATTTTATATGAGTTAAGCCCGCCAGACATTGACCATTCCCACCCCTTTCTGTACACTTATAAAAGCTTATCAGATTTGGGAAAAGGTGATTAGAACGTGAATGTTTTGATAAAAGGGATCGAGGATGAGCGTTATGAGCGCCCTCTGAGATTGATTGCGAATTTATTTTTTGAAGAGTCCGTGATTTACTTTGGTGCTTGTGATAGCGCTGATCTTCAAGTCCATATAGAACTTTCGATAGAAGAAGAGATTAGAGCGGAAGCCATATTAACAAAACCGTCTTCTGAACAGTCATACACTGCGAAGTATGAACATGATTGGGCATCGTATGAAAATGAGAAAGAACGATTCAAACAGTTGAAAACAGCCGTATCTCATGTGTATTTAAATGTTCTTCAAGACTTGACGGGAATCAGGCAAAAGTGGGGTATTTTAACGGGAATCCGTCCAACCAAGCTCTTGCATAAGCAGACGCAGTTGGGAATGCCCAAGGAAGAAATTCATGCGAAATTGAAGGAAGAATACCTCATTACCGATGAAAAAATTCAGCTGATGCAAAATATAGTAGACCGTCAGTTATCTGTTGTACCAGACCTCTATGACCTGCAGCATGAAGTGAGCATTTATATCGGGATCCCATTTTGTCCGACCAAATGTGCCTATTGTACTTTTCCAGCATACGCAATTCTCGGTAAACAAGGACGGGTCGATTCCTTCCTGGCCGGACTTCACTATGAAATCCAGGAAATGGGACGGTGGTTGAAAGAAAATAATGTCAAGATTACGACCATTTATTACGGTGGCGGTACACCGACGTCCATCACCGCCGAAGAAATGGATGACTTATACGAAGAAATGTATCGCTCCTTCCCTGATGTGGACAAGGTAAGGGAAGTGACGGTGGAAGCAGGGAGACCCGATACAATCTCCACTGATAAACTCGAGGTACTCAATAAATGGAATATCGATCGCATTTCCATCAACCCTCAATCGTACACTCAGGAAACATTAAAAGCGATCGGCCGTCATCATACAGTGGAAGAGACAATTGATAAATTTCATTTATCCCGGGACATGGGAATGAATAACATCAATATGGATTTGATCATCGGTCTTCCTGGTGAAGAACTTCCAGAGCTTCAGCATTCTTTGGATGAAACTGAGAAGCTCATGCCGGAATCGTTGACGGTTCACACCTTGTCCTTTAAGAGGGCGTCTGAAATGACGAAGAACAAAGACAAGTACAAGGTGGCAGACCGATTGGAAATCGAGAAGATGATGAACCTCGCTGAAGAGTGGACAAAGGAGCATGGTTACGAGCCGTACTATTTATACCGTCAGAAGAACATCCTCGGTAACCTGGAAAATGTCGGTTATGCTCTGCCCTCACAGGATAGTATCTATAACATCATGATCATGGAAGAAGTCCAGACGATAATTGGAATAGGATGTGGGGCGGCAAGTAAATTCATCGATCCGAAGACCGGAAAGATCACTCACTTTGCCAATCCAAAAGAGCCTAACGCCTATAACCTTGGATTTAAAGAATATACGGAAAAGAAAATCAAGATTCTTGATGATTTATTTTCATAAGAAAACACGCTGTTCGGGAGAAGGTTCCTGTACAGCGTGTTTTTATGTGATCATTTGCACCGTTGACCACATGAAATGGACTTGACAGAAGTCGTCTCATAGCATATTTGGTTGTTACAACAGGTATACCATCAATTAACGGAATTTTTCAACATTACATAAAGGATTAATCGTAAAAAGGTAGAATTAGTTAAGATAGACATAGAAATTAGAACTTTTTGTAAACGCTTACCATATTGAGGGGAGAGATCGAATATGATGCAAACACCTCTGCTTCTGACACAAATGATTGAACGAGCTGAAAAGTATTTTCCTAAGAAAGAAATTGTTTCACGTACGGAGTCCGGAATTAACCGCTTCACTTATAAACAGTGGGGGGAAAGGACACGCAGACTTGCAAGCTCCCTTTCTGAACTTGGGGTGGAAGAAGGGGATAAGGTCGGTACACTGGCTTGGAATCATCACCGGCATCTTGAAGCGTACTTTGCAATTCCTTGTAGTGGTGCCGTGCTACATACGATCAATATTCGCTTATCTCCACAGCACATCGTTTATATTATCAATCATGCCAAGGATCAAGTATTGCTCATTGATTCAGACATTGTTCCACTCATTGAAAAGATCCAAGATCAGATTCCAACGGTTAAAGCCTTCATTGTGATGACCGATGGAGACTTGCCCGAGACGTCTTTAGAACCAGTTTATCATTATGAAAGATTACTGGAAGAAGGAGATCCTTCTTTCAAATTCCGCACAGACATTGATGAAAATGCACCGGCAGGAATGTGTTACACTTCCGCCACCACCGGCAACCCCAAAGGAGTCATCTATTCTCATCGTGGAATCGTATTACATGCCATGGCTTTAGGGCTTGCTGATACGACTGGAGTTTGTGAGCGCGATGTTGCCCTTCCTGTCGTACCTATGTTTCATGTGAACGCATGGGGACTTCCGTTCGCATCGGTTTGGTTTGGAACGAAGCAGGTTCTACCTGGACCATATTTCACTCCCGGATTGCTGGCTCAGTTAATGCAGGACGAAAAAGTGACCATTTCTGCAGGTGTACCGACAATTTGGCTTGGCTTATTAAATGAATTGGAAAAGAATGAATATGACCTCTCGAGTCTTAGATCCGTTTTATGTGGGGGTTCAGCGGCTCCTAAAGGGATGATTCGATCCTTTGAAGAGAAATTCGGGATTCCGTTCATGCATGCATATGGAATGACAGAAACAAGTCCACTTGCCGTGATTGCTGCATCAAAAAGCTATCATGATGATCTTTCTGCTGAAGATAAGCTTGATTTGAAAGCAAAGCAAGGGATCCTCGTACCTGGATTAGACATGAAGATTGTCGGGAAAGACGGGGAGGTGGCTTGGAATGGTATTGAAATGGGAGAGCTTGCCCTGAGAGGTCCTTGGATTGCTTCTGAATACTATGAAGATGAAAGAACTCAGGAAGCGTTCCGTGATGGCTGGCTGTATACGGGTGATGTGGTCACCATTGATGAAGAGGGCTATATTAAAATCGTGGACCGCACAAAGGATCTGATTAAATCAGGTGGAGAATGGATTTCTTCAGTGGATCTTGAAAATGCACTCATGGCCCACGAACATATATTTGAAGCAGCGGTAGTAGCTGTTCCCCATGAAGAATGGCAGGAACGGCCGATTGCTTGTGTGGTCTTAAAAGAATCTGGAAAAGGAAACGTGACCCAAGAAGAAATCATGGACTTCCTGAAACCTCAGTTTGCCAAATGGTGGCTGCCTGATGAAATCCTGTTCCTTGATGAAATTCCCAAAACGTCAGTAGGGAAATTTCTAAAAAGGGCCCTTCGAGACCAAGTACAGGATAAAATGAAGCAATTGTAAATCAAGTGGGAGGTTGGCACAGGGTCGATCTCCCCTTTGAGTTATTGTACTATTCTAAATAATCATTTCAAAAATAGGAAAATACGCTATGCTAGGAGAAAGGGGAGGGATTTTTTTGACAGTGTCAAATCAATACGAAACAGTGAAATTACATAAAGAAGGTAAGGTGGCGAGGCTTCAGTTGAACCGGCCTCAATCCCTGAACGCATTGGACGCCGGGCTCATGAGTGAGCTACTGGCTGCTTTAAAGGAAGTGAAAAATGATCCAGCGATTTCTTTATTGGTCCTGACAGGGGAAGGGAAGGGGTTTTCCTCTGGGGGAGATATTAAATCCATGCTTTCATTAAGCGGTGAAGAGCAGTTCTCAAGTATTATGGACACCATCAATGAATTGGTCATGACGTTGTACTCTATGCCGAAAATAGTTCTGACAGGCATTCATGGAGCGGCTGCTGGCCTTGGGTTCAGCCTCGCTCTTGCTTCTGACTATATCTTATGTGAGGAAGACAGCAAACTCGCCATGAACTTTATCGGCATCGCCCTGATACCAGATGGAGGAAGTCACTTTCTCTTACAAGAGCGCCTGGGAACGCATAAAGCAAAACGAATGATCTGGAACGGAAAAGTTTTCGAGGGACAAGAAGCCCTTATGAAAGGCCTGGTCGATGAAGCGATACCTTCGGGTAAATTAGAGGAAGGCATCGAGCGCTACACGAAACAAGTGTTAAGTGCACCGACGAAAGCGATGCTGAAAACGAAAGAAGTGTATGTCAATTTAAACAAAGACAGGCTTCAGCGTGCACTTGATCTCGAAAAAGAGGGTCAATGGCTCATGCGTCAAACCTCCGATCACCAAGAAGGCATTCGTGCATTCGTGGAAAAAAGAAGACCTGAATTCAAGGGGGAATAATGGTTAATAAGGACTGACCTGATGGGGGTTGGTTCTTTTTTCGTTCAATGAATCATCCCTCTCTAACAAAAAAATGCACCGCAGGCCACTCGGGGTGACCCGCAATGCAGGATGTTCATCTTACACATGAAACAACAATAGTTTCCCCAGAGGAGAAGTGCAGCGGTGAGTATGATCGGAATAGCCTTTTTCCTCTAACATGGATTCTCCCATTTTCTTTGCATCACTATCGGATGAAGCTTCAAATGATTCATCGAGAATCTTTTTGCCGTCTTTTTCAAAGACTGTCAGTTTGTAGACTTTCATAGTAATTTACCCCTTTGTATAGAATTCATTTACTCTTTTATTTTTTCATATTATCTTTTTTTTGGAAAGTCTAAATAATTTGATAATGAAAAAGAGTTGGGAAATGAAACCTTTTGTGGATAAAATCGTAGAGTACTAGAGAGAAAAAGGATGCTCGTTTATGGGTACAGGAGGGAATGCTGATATGAGTTTGCGTATTCAACAGGTAACCAAGAGGTTTGGAAATTTCACAGCAGTGGATGAGCTGTCACTTGAAATTCCACCGAGTGAAATGTTCGGATTCCTCGGGGCGAATGGAGCCGGGAAGACGACGACATTTCGAATGGTGTTAGGTTTGTTAGATGCAACTGAAGGGCAGATTACGTGGAATGGGAAAGGGATTGATTATACCACAAGTCCAGAGATCGGATATCTTCCGGAAGAAAGAGGGTTATATCCGAAAATGAAGGTAAGCGATCAGATCGTCTATCTGGCCCGTCTTCGCGGAATGGAGAAAAAGGCGATACTGAAGGAATTGGAGTATTGGTTGGAGCGATTCAATGTTCCCCAATATATGAATAAGAAAGTAGAAGAGCTTTCAAAAGGGAATCAGCAAAAAATTCAATTTATCGCATCGGTCATTCATAAACCCAAATTATTGATCTTAGACGAGCCTTTCAGCGGTCTGGACCCTGTAAATGTCGAGCTGTTGAAGGATGCCGTCCGGGAAATAAAGAAAAATGGAACGACAATTGTGTTTTCCAGTCATCGCATGGAACACGTAGAGGAGCTTTGTGAAAGCTTATGCATCATGCATAAAGGACGTCCTGTGGTCCATGGAGGCTTGAAGGAGATCAAGCGTTCCTTTGGGAAGAAAAATGTCGTGATTCATGCAGACTTTGACCTTCTCTACTTGAAGGACTTGCAGGGTGTGACAAAGCTTGTGGAAACAACGGAGGGAGTTCTTCTTCAAGTTGAATCTGAGGCTGCGGCTGAAAGAGTATTTCATGATGTCGTACAAAAAGGATTCCTTCGAAAATTCGAATTAGAGGAACCTTCCCTGAACGATATTTTTATAGAAAAGGTGGGGACTTCTTATGAATAATTTCTTCTTGATCCTGGGTCACTCCTATCTGTCGAAGCTAAAGGCAAAGTCATTTATCATATCCACGGTCATCATAGCCGCTGCCATTGTATTACTGGCCAATTTTGAAAGTGTCATATCGAACTTCAGTAATGATGATACAAGTAGGGTAGCAGTTCAGGACGAAACAGGTAAGATGTTCGATCCGCTACTGCAACAGCTGGAGGTCATGGATAGTGATATAAAGCTGGAATCAACCTCCCAACCTACCGGAGAAATCGAGAAGAAAATAGAATCTGAAGAGATAAAGGGATTACTGGTATTAAGTGAAAGCCCGGAAGGACTTCCACAAGCTCTTTATAAATCCAATTCATTATCAGAGTCTAACGTGACAGGGGAATTGCAAATCGCCCTGCAAAATGTAAAATCCTCACTGGCTGCCAGTCAACTGGAGCTTTCAGGCGATGAACTGGCCCTGTTAAGCGGTCCCGTTGCTTTTGAAAAGGAAGCCCTTGTCGAAGGAGCCAAGTCTGAAGAAGAACTGAGTCAGGCGAGAGGCATTGTGTATGTTCTATTGTTCTTTATTTATTTCTCTGTCATTGCTTACGCTAACATGACGGCCATGGAGGTCGCGACAGAAAAAAGCTCGAGAGTCATGGAAATTCTGATATCCAGTGTGTCTCCGGTAAAACAAATGTTTGCAAAGATCATTGGAATCGGTCTCGCCGGCTTGACTCAATTAGCCGTTATCCTGGCAGTAGGCTATTTTACTATGATTCGCAAGAAAGATGAACTAGTCGGGGGCTTCTTTGAAGGATTCGGATTTGAGTCTCTGTCCTTGAGTGTCGTTATCTACGCGATCATCTTCTTCTTATTAGGATATTTCCTGTATGCGACCCTTGCAGCATTACTGGGATCCCTTGTCAGTAGAATTGAAGATGTGCAGCAGATGATTATGCCGATGACCTTCCTGATCATGATCGGATTCTTCATCTCCATGTTCGGTCTTGGAAATCCGGAAGCGGGCTTTGTCACGATTACATCTTATATCCCGTTTTTCACACCGATGGTGATGTTCCTGCGCGTAGGGATGCTGAATCTTCCGGTGTATGAACCGATCATCGGGATTGTGGTCCTTCTTGCGACGATCATTATTCTCGGGGTATTTGGGGCACGTGTGTATCGTGGTGGAGTGCTTCTTTATGGAAAGTCCAATTCCTATAAAGATATTAAGAAAGCAATCGATTTAACATCGAAAAAATAATCTGGAACGAAAGGCTGTCTCCGTCGCTCGGGGCAGCCTTTCTCTGTGAATCGTACAAATTGTGAATACATACTGAAATTATCCCCGGTTTTAGGATATAATGAAAGAATATTAGAACATATATTCGTAGTGCGAGGAGGAAACTTCATGGATAAAATCCGTTTTTTTCATGTAGCAGATTTACATCTGGATAGTCCGTTTATTGGCCTTAAACATTTACCGAAAGAAGTGTTTGAACGTATTCATAATAGTACTTTCGCTTCATTTGAAAGAGTGGTCAGGGAAGCGATTCATAGACAAATTGACTTTATGATCATCAGCGGGGATCTGTTTGACGAAGAAGATCGAAGTATTCGGGCGCAAGCGAAATTATTGAAGCAATTTAATCAATTGCACGCACACAACATTCCTGTATACGTCGTGCATGGCAATCATGATCATCTTGGAAGCTATCGATTAGAGCTCGATATGCCGGAGAATATACATATTTTTAACAAGGATACCGAAGTGAAGCAAGTTACCACTCAAAGTGGAGAAACCGTCGATATTGTGGGATTTAGCTATGATACCAGACATATTAGAGAACGAAGGATAGAAGGCTTTCCTAAACGATCCGAGGACCGCTATACAATCGGTATCCTTCATGGCAGCGAAGGAAGTGTTCACTCTTCTCATGAAACATACGCTCCTTTTACTATCAGTGAATTATTGGAGAAGAATTACCATTACTGGGCCCTCGGGCATATTCATGAGCGACAGATTCTACATGAAGATCCTTTTATCGTCTACCCAGGAAACATCCAGGGAAGGCACAGGAAAGAAACCGGGATGAAGGGATGTTATGTAGTGGAGCTTGATCAACACCATACAGAGTTAAGTTTTATTCCGACTCACGACATGATGTGGAAGACATGCACAGTATCCCTCCAAGGTGTCCACCGCTTTGGAGAAATGTTTCAGCGTATCCAGCAAGCCCTTGAACCCCTGAACGACGGGGATATGCTAATAGAGGTCGTCCTGAACCATGATGAGTCACTTCCTCAAGACGTGGTGGGAAAAATAGAAAATGGTGATCTGCTGGAAGCATTGCAGTCAGATTATGAGGGTCAAGAGGGGGTGAAGTGGATTCATTCAATACGGTGGAATCAAGCAAAAGCGAGTCGGGGCATTGAACAGGATCCGTTTAAACAGGAGGTTATGGCGACCCTGGAGGAGATGAATGAAGAAGAGTGGGAGGATGCCTTGGCAGAGCTGTATGAGCACCCTACAATTTACCGCTTCCTGGATCCCTTAAAGGAAGAAGAGAAGAAATCTTTAATAGAAGAAACAGAGCACTTGTTACAAAATAAAGGCTGAACGTGGAGGTGAATGAGGTGAAACTACTCGAACTTCATATTTACGGATACGGAAAAATAGAAAATAAGCGTTTTTCCCTAAAGGACCTTCAATTATTTTATGGGGAAAATGAAGCTGGTAAATCAACGATCATGTCTTTCATTCATAGCATTTTATTCGGTTTTCCGACTAAGCAGCAATCACTCCTGAGGTATGAACCGAAATCATCGACAGAGTATGGCGGGAAAATTCTTTGCCAAATGGATGGTCATGGTACCGTAAGTATCGAGCGCATCAAGGGCAAGGCGACAGGCGATGTAACCGTCCAATTCGAAGACGGAAGAATGGAAGGAGAAGAAACCCTTCAACAATTGCTGGGGCATATGGACAGAGCAACCTACCAAAACATATTCTCGTTCAACCTGGAAGGACTCCAAAACATCCAGCGCCTCAAAAAAGAAGACTTGAACCGTTACCTCTTCTCTGCAGGCTCTACAGGGACGGACCTGCTTTTACAGCTGGAACAAAACTGGCAAAAAGAAAGGGAGCAGCTGTTTAAGAAATCAGGTAGAAAACCGATAATCAATACGGTGTTGACACAACTAAAATCCCTTGAAAAACAAGTAAGGGAAGGAAAAGAAAAAAATGAACAATACCGTCCGCTTATAGCAAAGCAACAATCGTTGGAAACCCGTGTTTCATCCATGGAGGCAGAGAAGGCGGATCTGACTGAAAAAAAACAGAACCTGGTTTCGGTTAATGAAAACTGGGACTCACTATCTGGCTTCAAAAGAGTGAAAGAGCGGCTTGCACAGCTGGAAGCAATCGAGTTTCCTGCAAAAGGATTAGAACTCTTAAACGAGCTTAAAACCGAAGAAAGACAGGTATCAGCGTACCTTGAATCCTTGATGGCGAAACAAGAAAAACTCCAAAACAAATTAGAATCCGAAGAAATTGATACTTCCATAAATGAAGACCTTCCATTTATGGAAAAGATAATGTCTCAACAATCCTTTTATCTGAAATGGAAAGAAGAAAGCAGCGAACGGACCAGAGAACTGAAAACGGTGCGTAGTAAAATCAATGATACGATCCGGGAATTAGGATTAACAGTTGAAATGGAGGAAATCCAGTCACTGGATACAAGCTTAATGATGTCCGACCGTATTCAAAATGCGCTAGATCAGCAATCAAAGCTCCTTCATGAACGTGATAGCTTGCATAAGCATTACGAAGAGGAAAAAGAAGAACTTCACCGCATTGAAAGCAAATGTGATGACTTAGAAGAGCGACTGATGGAAGAAGATGAGTATCAGGAATTACAAAGGACGGTGAAAAGCCAATCTTCCCGGCAAGTTTCACGTGGTCAGGCACACTGGATGAACATGCAAGTGAAAGAGGCAGAAGAACGATTCAGCAGAAATAAGGCATCCCTTTCTCAACAGCTCCTATTAATCGGTGCAGCACTCCTCCTTTTATCCGGGTTCGGTGCGTGGGCAATTGTGACCGGGAATTGGCTGGTTACAGGGATCAGCCTGCTGCTCCTAATGGTGGTCGGAGCAATGGGCATGCAGGCCAGGGGGAATCTGCAGGAAGAATCAAGGAGCCTTCAAAAAGCAAAAGCAAGAGCAAAAGAGCTCCAGCCTGAAGGGAAGTTGGAATTCAACTCTCCCGAAAGAGCTGAGCAAAGCTTAAAGCAGCAAATGGAACTGAGGAGCGAGTGGAAGCAGCGTATTCTTTCATTAGAAGAGCAGCAAGCAAAACTTCAGAAGCTCCATGAGAAACAGAAGGGAATAGAAAAAGAAATTGTTCTAGGAGAGGAAAGAGTATCCCACTTGATATCAGAGCTTTGTTTACCTCCTGACTTTCACTGGAAGTGGCTGCGTGATGCGTTTGCCAAAATGAAAGAAGCGGTCTCTAACTATGAAGCTTATATCCATTTAAAAGAAGAACAAGCCTATGTCTTCAACAAAATGAATGAGTATAAGGAAGACTGCCAGGAATGGTTCCATCGACATTCTCTCACGTTTACGACAGTCGAGGAGGCTCTGATAAAACTGAAGGGGATCACCCAGGATATTGAAAAGAGAAAGCTTATAATCAATAGTATCCAATCGGAACTCGAGCCTCTTTCTCTTGAGATAGAGAAACTTTCCATTGAATTGAGAAAGATCCGTGATGAAAGCCAAACTCTTATTGAGTCTGCTGGCTGCCTGAACGAAGCTGAATTTCGCGAAAAAGCACTTCACGTCGAAGAAAGAAACGAGCTATCTGCTCAATATAGTGGAATAAAAACACGAATGACGAAACGAACTTTCGATACATTTCTCCGGTTCGATTCCCAGGAAGAAATCAGGAAAGAATTAACACGCGTGTCACAAAGAATTGATAAGCTTTCGGCAGAGCTGTCCGCTCATCAAAAAGAGCTCGCTTCCATTTCGTATGAAATAAAGGTGTTAGAAGAAGGAAAGAGTTACTCCAGCATCCTACAGGAGTTTCAAGGCAAGAAAGCGGAGCTTCAGGAGCTTGCTTACGAATGGTCAAAGTTTACGTTAGCACAAGTGTCCTTAAGCAAAACAATGGATCTCTACCAGAAAACCAAGATGCCTAAAGTGATGAAACTTGCAGAAGAAAATTTCAGAGAGCTTACAGAAGATCACTATCTTCGCATTTTCTTGCAAGAAGATGAGATGATCAGGGTTGAGAGGAAGGACGGTGCAGTCTTTCACGCAGTTGAGCTCAGTCAAGGAACGAAAGAGCAGCTTTACATCGCTATTCGCTTTGCCCTTATACAATCTTTCCGCGACAAGTACCCATTGCCGGTACTGATCGATGATGGGGTAGTCAACTTTGATCGAGAGAGAACGAACGCATTTTTAAAGCTGCTGAGGAAAATGGCAAAGAAGCATCAAATACTGTTCTTTACCTGTCATCCTCATATTAAAAATACGTTCTCCGGTGAGGAAATGATTGTGTTAAAGCGGATGGAAAAGGAAGCGATACGCACTTCCTGATTTTTTGTCCATTAGAATTAGCAAAAATCTCCTGGATTCGTTACAATACTACAAGGAGTTGTTTAATCATTCATGACGGCTGATAATGAAAAGGAGTCGCATGGGAAAGAATTGAGTGCTAGAAAGAAGGAACACATAGTATGACAAAAACAAAAGGGTGGAAACGAAATCGGGGGCCACTGGCACTACTCAGCTTTAACTTATTTATCGTCATGGTCGGAATCGGGCTGGTCATCCCCATTCTTCCTTTCTACGTAGAAAAATTCAACGCCAATGCTCAAACGCTCGGAGCGTTGGTGGCTGTATTTGCATTTATGCAGTTTTTATTTGCTCCTATTTGGGGACGGTTATCCGATCGAATCGGGAGGAAACCATTAATCACCATTGGCCTGATAGGCTTTGCCATAGCTGAATTCATTTTTGCCTTCGCTGTAGGGTTATGGATGCTATTCCTGTCGAGAATACTGGCAGGTGTTTTCGGTTCAGCATTAATGCCAACTGCAATGGCTTATGTATCAGATGTAACAGATGAGGATAATCGAGGTCAAGGGATGGGGATACTGGGTGCAGCCATGGGTCTAGGTATCGTCATAGGGCCTGGAATCGGAGGATGGCTTGCAGAAATCAATCTCTCCTATCCATTTATATTTGCAGGGATCGCAGCCACTATTGCAGCTATCGTCTCGGTCATCATATTACCGGAATCCTATCCTAAGGAAAAAAGAACGTTCGATCCGGACGAGAAACGTGAAAACCGCTTTGTGACCATGAAGAATGCAGTTATGAGTCCTGTCGGATTTCTATTGATTCTCGTGTTCATCATGAGCTTCGGATTGGCGAATTTCCAATCCATTTTCAGCTACTATGCACTTGAGCGTTATGGATATGGTCCGCAGCAAGTGGGAATCATCATTCTGATTATCGGGATTATCGGAACCCTCGTTCAAGGAGTGGGAGTGGGAAGGGCAACGAAGAGATTCGGTGAAGAAAAAGTCGTAACCGGCTCTTTGCTCCTCAGTGCACTGGGATTCGTCATCATGACATTTGCCACCAGCTTTGCAGGGATTTTGATCACAACCGCCGTTTTCTTCGTCGGAAATTCCATGCTCCGTCCGTCGTTAAACTCCCTTATTTCAAAATTAGCGGGTGAACGTCAAGGGACTGTCATGGGGCTGAACAACTCGTTTCTCAGTCTCGGGAACGTTGCTGGACCATTACTTGCAGGGACGCTGTTTGAATGGAACATACATATTCCATACTACTTTGGCGCATTCATTATGCTCGTAGGGCTGGTAGCGACGAAGGTTTGGATTAGCAAGAAAGAGAAGAGAGCATTAGTGAACTAGGTTGGAACCGTCTCCGGTGAGGGGCGGTTTTTTGTTGTAAAAGGAGAGGGACGGACCTTCGAAGGGTGTCCAGAATTGGGCACAACAAAGACGGATTCTGGCACAACACCAAAATTCTCCCCAGCCCTTTCCATCCGTGTTTTCTCCTGAAATATGATATACTTAAACTACTAATATAGTTGGACGGAGGAGAAGAGATGTCTGGGATTACCCATTTTAATGTCGGAGAAACAATCGATTTACCCCTTTTAATTAAACAAATGACCAAAGGTACGACAAATACAGGAAAGCCGTTCTTAACGCTGATTCTGCAAGATAAGAGTGGAGATATGGAAGCTAAGCTTTGGGATGCTTCTGAGCAGGATGAGAAGGCATATCAGCCTGAAACGATCGTAAAGGTTGTTGGAGACATACATAGTTACCGTGGAAAGAATCAGCTCAAGATCAAGCAGATTCGCCCCGTTTCCCCGGCAGATGGTTATGCCATTTCCGACTTCCTGGAAACTGCGCCGGTGAGCATAGATGAAATGACGAGTAAGATCACTCAGTATATATTTGAAATGAGAAACCCGAATATTCAACGCATCACAAGACACTTGATTAAAAAATACCAAAAGCCTTTCCTGGAATATCCTGCGGCTACTAAGAACCATCACGAATTTGTATCAGGACTTGCGTATCACGTTGTCTCGATGCTGGATCTTTCAAAGGCGATTGCAGGATTGTATCCTTCCCTTGATTCGGATCTGCTCTATGCGGGAGTGATCCTACATGACTTAGGGAAAGTCATTGAGCTTTCAGGTCCAACCTCGACAACATATACGATCGAAGGAAATCTGATTGGCCATATTTCGATCATGGTGAATGAGATCGGAAAAGCTGCAGACGAGCTTGGAATTGAAGGAGAAGAAGTGATGATCCTTCAACATCTGGTACTGAGTCATCATGGGAAAGCGGAGTGGGGAAGTCCTAAGCCGCCACTCATTCGTGAAGCAGAAATCCTTCATTACATCGATAATGTGGATGCAAAGATGAATATGTTGGACCGCGCATTGGAACGGGTGAAACCAGGGGAATATACAGAAAGGGTATTTGCCCTTGATAATCGTTCATTCTATAAACCAACTTTTCATAAATAGGTAATAATTGGCCCCGGTGGATGGATCGGGGCCTTTTACAGCAGAATAAAAGTTTAAATCTGGTTATGTTTCATCTCTTCACCACATATAGTGTAAATAAAAGAGGACAAACCTATAAGGAGATGAAGCAAATGACACTACCTATCTGGATGTACTTGGTTGTAGCAGGGATTTTCGGGAGTGCCTTTATGACGATTAAATCAGCTAAGGAAGAAAAGAACATGGAAGACGAGTGGATTGAGAAAGAAGGAGAAGTCTACATTCATCGTATGGAAGAGGAGAAGCAGCGAAGACGTCAATTATTGTCTTGATTATCACACACATAAATGAAAAGGACTGACGGATTTAATCCGTCAGTCCTTTTTGGTCTATTCCTCCGCAGGTGCCGGAGCTTCTTCTCCTTCAGGTGCAGCAGGAGCCTCTCCGCCTTCAGGTGCAGCAGGAGGATTGAGCACTTGATCAAATGCTTTTTTGAGATCTTCATCTTTAATGTTTAAGTCAGCTTTTTCGATTTCAGCTTTCATGGCTTCCTGGATTTTTTGAGGATCCACTTTTGAAAGCTTCAATTCTTTTTCGATTTCCTTTTTCATCTCGTCAAAGGATTTCTTTTCTTTTTTATCTGTCACTTCAATGATGTGGTAGCCATATTCTGTCTTGATCGGCTCACTCACTTTTCCTTTTTCTAAAGTGTCCAGAGCTTTAGAGAATTCAGGTACGAAGTTTTTGCGACCTGCATTGTCTACCCAGCCTAAGCTTCCGCCATTTTCAGCAGATCCAGGATCTTTGGAGTATTCTTTTGCAAGTTCTTCAAACTTTCCACCATCAGCCAATTTTTGTTTTACTTCTTTGGCGGTTTTTTCATCATCCACAAGAATGTGACGGACTTGAATGTCAGGCTTCCATGTCTCGTAGTATTCCTTTACTTCTTCATCTGTTACTTTCACGTCAGAAATCGCCGCTTTTTCTTGAAGTAATTGAAGCTTTAAGTATTCTTTAAACGATTTTTCATCAAGATTATATTGTTGTAAGAACATTTCAAATTGAGGTCCCAATTGATCTTTGGCTTCATTCAGCTTTTCATCAACTTCCTCTTTTGACACGTCATACTTTTCTTCAAGTACTTTAGTGTAAACCAGTTCCTGAAGGGCTTGTTCCATTTGTGGAGTGAATTTTTGCTTCATTGATTTGTAAAGTTCATCTTTTGTTACGTCTCCAGCTTTTGTTGTTGCAACAACGTCACTGTTACCTTCAGCACCGTCTCCGCTGCATCCTGCAAGTCCAACGACTCCCGCAGCCAATGATACTGTAATGATCCATTTTTTCATGGTGACCAACTCCTACAATATATTCGTTTGATGGCTTGTCAAATTTCCACAAAATATACTATAACATACTTTTTCCATGAAAAAAAATATTTTCCAAACTAATCTTCAGAAAAATGGGCATTTTACACACCCATTTCCTAGGTACTTTCATATGATAAGAGCGAAGAGAGAAAAGGAGGTAATAAATATGAGCTGTGGACACAATTCCGGATTCGCGTTAATCGTAGTGCTGTTCATCTTATTAATCATCGTTGGTGCCGCATTTATTTGCTAAAAAATAAATTTATGACATTAGCCTAAAACAAATGGCAGCTAACTTGAATAAGATAAAGTAGCGCTTCAAAGGAGGTGGAAAGTTATGGGTCACGCATACGGCGGAGGTTTCGCGTTAATCGTAGTACTGTTCATCCTGTTAATTATTGTAGGTGCAGCATGGCTATAATTTAGCCTCAGGGTTTAAAGTTTTCGGATAAAGACTGTAGAGGGGGCAATACCTTACGATAGGCGGCCCCTTTTGCTTTATTCCTATTTAGGCGGCTTTTTCATACATGAAAGGAGGAAGCGCAGATGTCAGGTGCTTACGGCGGAGGATTTGCGTTAATCGTTGTTCTATTCATTTTGTTAATCATCATTGGTGCAGCATACGTTTGCTAATTTGAATAGTTAAGCAAAGCCGATCCGTAAAATCCGGATCGGCTTTGTTTTATCCATTTTCATGTTCTATGTATATAGTATTTCTATATAAGAAGAAACCAGTAAGATGGTGATTAGAATATTGATGGTTCTAAACACCTTAGGTTGGCGTTCTTCAGGTATTTCTTTTTGTAAACATAATGCATTTGTCATTTTATTTATATAAAATAAGATGAAAACTGCAAACACTAAAAACATGGAGATCATCCAAACCCCTCCCCGTTATCTCCTATAAGCTATACATTACCAAATTATTTCTCTAAATGGTAGCGAGAGTATTGCTGAAATCGTGCGAAAAAGACTTTTTCGCATGATTTGTTCCATTACGCCCAAGTGCAAGTAGGTATTTTTGAGCACGTAAAACGAAGAATCTCCTAATAAAAATAGAAGGATGATTTCCTCCATCGAGTGTATGTTTCAATGGTCATCCATCATCCTTACTGATAAATCAATATTTCGTATCCATCATCATTCTCTTCAATCAATGCATTCTTTGGTGAATCCATTAGTTGTCTCGCATAGATGAAGTCAATGGCGCAGATTCCTGAATGGAATGCAAGCAGCATTGAAAAGTAATGAGAGTAGTGTGGGAAATAGATGCATCCGTATAGCAAAATGCCGTTCAGTATGAAGAATGGTGCCACCAGTGCAAGCATATAACGGAATTTTGAAATAGGCTGATCCACCCGCAATGAAACAATCGGTAATAGATATAATTTTCGATTGCATCTACACTTTATTTTTTTCACAAAGGGCAGAATGGGTACAATGTGAAAAAACTTATGCAATGGATATATACTCAACAGTCCTATTAAGAATCCAAGGAAATGGTTATCATAGAACGCGCTTGGAAATAGTAAGTTAATTGGTACGTATATTAATGAGAATACCATCATCATGATAATGGATGAAAGTAAAAAGACTCGGTAAAATCCGAATTGTCTTTCCAGATTAATTGTTTTCCAGCAATGCATAAAAAAATCGCCTCCATTAGACGAGTAAATCTTAGATAAGTGCTTTACATACTTTATTACGATTGCCGGAAAAAATCAATACATTTTGCTATGATTTTTTCTTATTTTTTAAGCGGAGTTTTTGGGACAGGTATGTTATAGTTTTGTACAATGAGAGTATGAGAATTTGTGCAATGATTGAAGGGTGATGAATATGAATGAATTAATGAAACGTTTAGAGAAACTTGAGTATTATCAACGATTGATGGCGGATATGATTCCCGAAAATGGCTTTCCATTTCATCGATTAATCATTCGTAATGGTTTGTCGGAGAGAGAAGTGAAGGAGTTCTTTCTTACTTGTGATAGATTGAGCATGAAACTTGAAAAGCAAAAAGCGGAAGGATTCGTGTACAATACTCCGCTTTTCAAAGAGTTTGAAGAAGAGCTTCATTCAAAGCTGAAGGTTCAGGAAGTGGTGGATGGCTGTTTAGCTCAAGACCTATATCCAGCTTTGATGAAACTGTTAAAGAAGAGCTTGTAGATCAAGCCAGTTCTTCTTCATCTTGAAATAGTTCTCCCAGTTTTCCGTTATCATCAGAAAAATCATTTTCAATATTATGAAACGATTTTTCAAATATCTCCATAAAATCATTTCCATATATATTTCGTACGACGGTCATCATCTCGATCATTTCAGGGAACTTTCCATATAATTCTCTTAATGGAGAAACTCCTTGGAAGATTGAGTGACTCTCAGGCTTATAGTTCTTCATTAGTTCGAGAAGGATCTTTTCCCCTTTATCCGTCAATTGAATATAGGTGTTTCGTTTATCGTTCTCCCGTTTAGAAAACTGCAGTAATTCCCGTTCTTCTAATTTCTTGGAGAAGTTAAATGCAGTCGAAACATGCATGACACCAAACTTGGCTACATCTGAAATGGAAGCACCCTTTAAATGATACGCAATCCAGAGAATATGATGTTCGTTAATATTTAAGTCGTATGGCTTTATCCATTGCTGCCAGTCCTTTTCTATGGCCTTCCACAGAGCTTTACTGAGCTGGGCCATTCTTTGACTGAAGAGCATAGCCTCTTTCAAAGTAAATTCTCTTTCCTTCATCTCATTCACCCACTTTGCTAGAAAATCTTTTTTGAATTTAAGTAGTACGAAAATAACTCACCAAAACAACTATCATAAAAAAGAAAGCGCTTATATTTTATTATGCCAATAAAGTAATAATTAATAAAGGTTAAATTGACAAAATTTTTAGAAGTATATAATTTTTGGCTGCTACATCCTTTGAAAAACAGTGGTTGATGGGTGAATGAATACTGTGATGACGGGATTTGTACGTGTAATCATTATATTGAAAGAAAAGAAAGGAGAATATATAAATTTTTTTATTTTTCTGCAGAAACGTTTTAATCCCCCTAATCCAATTAAAAGAAAAGCCCCGCAGCCTTCCATCATCATAAGTAAATGGAGGGATACGGGGTTCTAGTTATTGATTCGTCGTATTTGCTGAGTTAATCGATCTTTCCAAGTCTTCAATGGTTCTTTGAATGGATTGAATCTCTTCTTGAAGTCGTCGATTATTTGGTTCTGTTGAAGCCTGCCATTGCTTGAATGAAGCTTGAAGATCCTTTGAAAGCTGCAGGACCGTTTCTTTTCCTTCTTGAGACAGGGTGCCGATGGATTCTTTCAGTTCACCAATATGGAGCTTCATCTCCTCGATTACTCCTGTCCAATCATCCTTCTTGTCTTTAATTTGTGCCCGGATTTCTTTCCCTGATGAAGGAGACGTGAGAAGGGATGCAACTCCTCCAACAACTCCACCAATTAAAAGTCCGTAAGCAAGAGATTTTTTGTTCACTATGATCACCTCGTTCTTCTATTTCTATAATACTCTATTTCTACAATCAACATGTATTCTCCTTTTCCCTTTTAGAACAGATTAAAACAAGTGAATTCATAACCTGCTTATCTTCAGCATAAAAATAAAGGTAAGAGGTGGAGTAAAGGAGGAGGTTCTAAGTAATGGACGGGATAATCTTTGGGTTCTTTGCTCTCTGTGGCGTATTATTTCTAAGTATGGTGTATAACTTCATTACCATTCAAAGGCCGGGAATGTATCCTCCTAAGAATATATTGAAAAAGCGTGCTGCCATCTTGGGGTCCGGTGGGGTGATCACCTTTTTAATTGGGGTACTCTTGTGGGTTGCAGTCAAGTAAGGAATAGAAAAAGCCCTCCATTTAATGATGGTAGCACATTAAATGGAGGGCTTTACTATAATTTAATTTAGGATAGCTGTTCTGTTGTAACAGCTTCTCGAATGGTTGAACGTTTTAAAATCCCGTTAATGATTGGATACACCACAAACATTGCTCCAGCGTTAACAAGTGTAGCCGGAAGTACGACTGCTGCAAATAAAGCAAAGAATGCTCCAGGCAGACCGACAATCACATAAGCAGAAAGTAAGAAAACACTTCCTGATACGAGTGTACCAATAGCTGTTAATATAGAAGCTCCTACAAGTGAACGAGTGATTTTTTTAGTAGCCAGGAAAAGTCCGTAAAAAACGAATGCCGTGATCGGTTTATCGATCAGGTTAGGTAAGAATCCACCAGGGAACTGTGTTGTTAATCCTGATATGACCCCTGTTAATAAACCTAATAGTAATACGTTTTTCTTAGCTGGAAATAATATAATGCCTAGAAACATCATTGTCAGCATCATATCAGGCTTCATCCCTAAGAATATTCCCGGGATCACTGTGTGCAGGACGGCTCCGATCCCTACTAATAATGACAGGGATACAAGTGTTTTTGTATTCATTTCTCATCTCTCCTCAACTAAACTATACTATTTGCTTCTCCTAATGTGCACTGTTGCCATTAGCGAAAAGATAGGTACATTATAACATACCGAGTGTTGTTGTCAAAGATTAATTATTCTGAAAAAAAGCCTGATCTAAGGGGATCAGGCACTCTGCTTTATGACAGATGCTGTGCAATGGATTCAGCAATTCCTTTCAGATCTTCTTGAGTGTAGTCATCATTATGTGTCTTCCAGACGGCTCCGAAGCCATCTCCATGGCCGTAGCGGGGAATGAAATGCATGTGGAAATGGAAGACCGATTGTCCTGCTTCTTCACCTGCATTGCTTAACAGGTTCATTCCGACGGGGGTAAACTCGGCCTTGATACTGTCAGCAATCTTAGGAGCAACGGAGAAGAGGTGGCTTGCTATATCAGGAGTCAGTTCATAGATATTTTCTTTATGTACTTTAGGAATAAGTAATGTATGGCCTTTTGTCACTTGGCTAATATCAAGAAAAGCAAGGACATGCTCATCCTCGTACACTTTCATTGCAGGGATTTCACCGTCGATAATCTTGCAAAAAATACAGTCACTCATTGTTTACTCCACCTTTCAATAATGGCATTTTTATGTATTTTATCATGAAAGAGAAAATAAATGAAGAAGAGACAGGAACGATTTTCCTGCCTCTCTTCTTGAAGGGGTAATACTATAAAGGTTTATATGTCAGGCTTCATTCTCCTTGATAAACACCTCATTCGCTAGTAGCTTCTGTAGTGATACATTCTTAAGTTAGAATGAAAATTGTTCAATGCGACCATCCCCTTATCTTTTCGCTATTTAAGCAATTCAGACAATAGAAACTGTTAGCCGTCTTGGACAAACACCTCATTTGCTATAAGGATGATATGTGTAAACCATTAGAAACATGAATGACTTTGTGCAATGTGACCATCCCCTTATCTCCTAAGCTTGATCAGCTAATAAAGTAAGTTGATTCAGTCAAAATGTGCTTTAACAAACACCTCATTTATCAATTTTTTGAACAAATGAATATGGTGTGTGTGTCATTCACTATAGAAGACGACAATCCTTACAGTCGCAAACAATAGTGAAATCGGTTAGCTGGTCTTTAACAACCATCCCCTTTTTCTTATTGCTGGCCCCTTCAAATATTATGATGTGCAAATCGTGTATTATTATGAATGTTAAAATGTGGAATGAGAAATTGGATTAACAATGCCTTTACCATGAAATTTTGATAAAATAGAGAAAACCATTAGAAGAGAAAGGACGTTGCTGCTCGTGTCATTATTAGAAATCAAACACCTGGTTGGCGGATATACCCGAAAACCGGTCTTAAAGGATATATCATTTTCCATACATTCAAATGAAATTGTCGGATTAATCGGCCTGAACGGGGCAGGGAAAAGTACGACTATCAAGCATATAATCGGTCTCATGGAAGCAAAGCAAGGAGAAGTGTCCATTAATGGTCATACCTTGAAGAGTGATGCCGATCAGTATCGAAACCAGTTTTCATACATACCGGAAACACCGATTCTTTATGATGAGCTTACCCTTGAAGAGCATTTAAAACTGACGGCCATGGCCTACGGCTTATCGGAGTCTGAGTATAAAGGAAGAATTGATAAACTGTTGAAGGCCTTTCGTATGGAGAAGAAGATGAGCTGGTTTCCTGCACACTTTTCAAAAGGGATGAAACAAAAGGTGATGATCATGTGCGCTTTTCTAATTCAGCCCAGTCTCTATATCATTGACGAGCCGTTTGTTGGATTAGATCCACTCGGAATTCAGTCACTGCTTGACTGGATGCAGGAGATGAAGCAAAACGGTGCCGGAATACTGATGTCGACGCATATTTTAGCAACGGCAGAGAGATATTGTGACTCATTCATCATTCTTCATGAAGGGAAAATTCGCGCAAAAGGTACGCTTCAGGAACTTCGTACCGAATTCTTCATGCCGGATGCGACCTTAGATGATATTTATATCCAGCTGACAAAGGAAGAATCTCATGATGAATAATGTTGAAAGTATTTGGAAGAAACGAATCGTAGAGTATAATCAAGAGCTTCAAAAGTACTTGAAATACATGTTTAACGATCATTTATTATTCGTCCTGATTTTTGCATTGGGAGGAGCAGCGTATACGTATAATCAGTGGGTGAAAACCCTGGATCCGGCTTTTCCTGCACCACTCATCATGGCGGTGATTCTGGGTCTCTTATTGGCATGGAGTCCCGTTTATACGTTTTTGAGGGAAGCGGATGCCGTGTTTCTTCTGCCATTAGAGGGGCGCTTATCAAGCTATTTCACCAAATGCATCTGGATTAGTTTCATGTTTCAATCGTATATTCAACTGCTCGTACTGGCTGCACTCATGCCGATGTATGTAGCGGTATCAGACAGCAGCTTTGGAAGCTTCTTTCCGTTACTTGGCTTTGTATTAGCCTTAAAGGTATGGAACCTATATGTACGCTGGTTTATGCTGCGCTTTCAGGAAAGGGAAGCTCACCTGCAGGACAGCTTTTTGCGTTTTTTATTAAGCGGTACTCTCGTGTTCTTAGTATTATCAGGAGCTGACATTTGGATGATCACGGTCGTTGTCTTCATTATGCTCGGATATGCGCTCTACTTTTATCAATCAACAAAAGGAAAAAATCTTAAATGGGATTTGTTAATCAACTTGGAGGAGCAGCGGATGCTGATCTTTTACCGGATCGCCAATATGTTCACTGATGTCCCTAAGCTGAAAGGAAAGGTGCACAGGAGAAAATGGCTTGATGGAATTGTGAAAACATCATTCACCCAAGCATCAACCTATCGCTATTTGTATCTTCGCTCATTGGTGAGAACAAGTGAATATTCAGGTCTTTATCTTCGTTTGACCTTGATCGGCGTTTTGCTGATTTATTCAAATTCGTCCTTTATTTTCAGCATTCTGACTGCTTTGGTGTTTCTGTATTTAACCGCTTTTCAGCTCATACCAATGTTTAAACGGTTTGATTATAAAATCTGGGTGCTCATTTATCCCGTCTCAAGGGAATTGAAGAAATCATCCTTCCAAAAAATCATGAATCAGGCGATGATGATCCAAGCGGTTGTATTTTGCCTTCCTTTATTCATTAAGGGGGCTTGGGTGGAAGGAGTGATTACCCTACTCGTTGGGCTGTCATTCTCCATATTGTTTAGCCAATTTTACTTAGTTCAGCGATTGAAAAAGATGGAAGAAACATTATTTTAGTGAAACAATCCAGTAGGAAGAAACGTATAGAATGAGTAAGCCGATAAAAAAGGACGGTGGTTCAGTGTGAACCATGAAAAAGAAGAGCTCGATTCCTGGAAACGTAAGTTCAGTAGAAAATCGTCTATCTTTCAACGGGTTTCTAAACAAGCTCAAACAAAAGTGAATCAATTGATACCTGAGAAAGCGCACAAATTGGTAACGGAAAGCATTAAGAGAATGGTAGAAGTTACGTTAAAGGGCAGTGAGTGGGTACCTCTTCATCAGATATCATTGAGGCCTTCATTAGAGGGAAGAGAAAGGCTAATGATGGAACGAATGGAATTTTACCGAAAAGCTGCGACGATTGAAGGAGCAGGAACTGGTGCAGGTGGAATCTTTCTCGGTTTGGCAGATTTTCCGTTGCTTTTATCAATCAAAATGAAATTCCTAAGCGAATGCTCTGCCATTCATGGGTATGATGTAAAACAATATGAAGAACGACTGTTTCTTTTGTATGTGTTTCAACTGGCATTCTCCAGTGATTCTCATAAAAAACATGTCCTGTACATCATCGAAAACTGGGATGAGGAAAAAGAAAAGCTAATGGAATTGGACTGGCGAACCTTTCAACAGGAGTATCGGGATTACATTGATTTCGTGAAATTGTTTCAACTCATTCCGGGAGTAGGAGCTGTCGTTGGGGCCTATGCAAACTATCAGCTTCTTGATCAACTGGGGGAAGTGGCAAAATTTGCTTATCGGATTCGGTACTTTAATGAATTAGAATAGTAGTGAGGGAAGGTCGATCGTGATGGTCGATCTTTTTTTGTGAGCTGGGCTTTACGGGAAATGAACGCTTTTTTTATTTCCTTTGAATATTCAGGTATAGTTAGGAAGTACGGTTACATTGATTTAGAGAGGTGTTTAGATGAACAAACGTAAAAAGGGATTGAAGCTGTTAGGACTTATTCTATTCTCATTCTTCTTCTTTTTAGCCGGGGTGTTTCACTTTATTGAAGCTCAAGGATTTGCCCGAATGATTCCTGAAATCATCCCCCTAAGAGAAGAAATCGTTTATATTACGGGAATGATTGAATTTATATTAGCTGTGCTGCTGCTCATTCCAAAGACACGGGAAAAAGCCGGAATCATCACAGCGATTTATTTAGTTCTCATCTTTCCTGCCAACATCTATGCGGCCATTAAAGGAATTCCAGCTCCAGGGAATGAAGAAGCGAATGTAGTGCTGCTATGGGTGAGGTTATTGTTTCAACCGCTCCTGATCTGGTGGGTATTGGTGGTAAGTAAGATCGAGAAAAATCATCGCTTTTACTAAGAGTAAAGGATCAGGCCCTTATCATATGGCACCTGATCCTTTTTTATGTGTTAATTTGTCAGCGTCGATTCTGTGACAGAATGTCTTTGTTGATATTGAATGACAGCAGACGCCAGTGATTTAGCGGCTATAAGAAGAGCTTTTTCGTTAATATCAAACTTTGGATGATGGTGGGGGAAGGCAACTTCAACATTTTCCGGCTTGGCTCCCGTAAAAAAGAAGGTACCCTTTACATGTTCTAAGTAATGAGAGAAATCCTCCCCGCCCATTTGCATTTCAATTTCTTCCACTACATGAACTTCATCGACTGTATCCACACTTTGAATCAATAGATCCGTTTCTTCAGCGTGATTAACGACAGCAGGATATCCGCGTTCATACACATATTCATACTCACAACGGGCTGAAAGACATGCACCTTTCAAGATCTGTTCGATTTCTTCTTCAATAAAGTCTCTGACCTCAGGATTGAATGTACGGACTGTTCCAATGAGTTTAGCGGAATCGGCAATCACATTAAATGCGTTTTCTGCCATAAACGAACCGATTGTCACAACGGCAGATTCAATCGGATTCACTCTTCTGCTGACAATTTGTTGAAGCTCTGAAACGACTTGAGCTCCTATCACGATGGAATCCTTTGTTTTATGAGGTTGTGCCCCGTGACCGCCGGACCCCTTGATTACAATTTCAAATCTATCAGCAGCAGCCATTATTGGACCTGTTCGATATAAAACCTTTCCAAGCGGTTCACTGGACCATAAATGAGTTCCGAAAATAACATCCACTCCATCGAGGCAGCCCGCTTCAATCATGGGTTTCGCTCCGCCCGGAGCATATTCTTCCGCATGCTGATGAATGAGAACCACAGTACCTGAAAGCTTACTACGCATTTCATGGAGGGTTTTACCCAATACTAACAGGGTTGCTGTATGGCCGTCATGACCACATGCATGCATGACTCCTGGAACGGTGGAGCGATATTCCACATCCTTTTCATCCTGGATGGGAAGGGCGTCAAAATCTGCACGGAGGGCCACCGTTTTACCTGGGAGAGCCCCTTCGATTCTTGCGACTACCCCATTGCCGCCGACTTGTTCCTTAACCGGTACGCCGATGCTTTTGTAGTAATCAGCTATGTATGCAGCTGTATTTTTTTCTTGGAAGGATAATTCAGGATGTTGATGAAGATATCTTCTGATCTCAACCATTTCTATCCAACGTTCTTCTAATTTCTGATATAATTCATTCAGCAAGTGCACAACCTCCTAGTATTTGATGAATATTACGAATATTATAACACTAAATATTGAGAGGGAAGTAGTCAGAGTGAAATTCAAGGAGGATCAAGATGAAGAAGTTTCGATACATAACGGCCATCATTTCATTTGTACTGTTTATGACTATCGCACATTTTGTTTTTTATGAGATGGAGATTTTAGGTGATGAGTATCTCTTGTCCAGCATGAGCAACCTTCACTTAATAGAATCGTTTTCCGTAATCGGTACTGAAATAGTGATCGGGATCGCATCCATCGCCCTTATTTTATATCTTTGGTGGGTCAAGAAGGACTATGTTGGAATCATCACCGTTGTTGTGCTGGTAGCTGGAAGTAACGTGCTAAATAAAACCATCAAAGGCTTGATGGAAAGAGAAAGACCTCCATTTTCACATGGCGAGGAAGGGTTCAGTTTTCCCAGCGGCCATGCCATGGTAGGACTGGTCTTCTTACTCGTCATTGCATACTTCATTAGTAGAGAGATCTCTTCAACTGGAATGAAAGTGAGCCTCTTTATCCTGTCCATCATCCTTTCCATGTTGACAGGGCTCAGCAGAATAGTGGAACAGGCTCATTATCCATCAGATGTCGCAGCCGGATACCTGCTCGGATACTCCTTTTTCGTACTGTGCATCTTTCTCTATGAGAAGCGGCCGAAACAAGATAAATAGAGGGACGGACCTTATACAAGGTCCGTCCCTCACTATGTTCAAATCAAGAACATCGCCACAATTGTAGTTGCTATTAATCCGATGGTAACAGGAAGCATGTTACGCCGTGCGAGTTCGAATGGATCGACTCCACAGATGGCGGCAGCTGGGATGAGGGCCCATGGGACAAGTGTTCCGCCGCCGACCCAGATGGCTGCCACTTGCCCGAGGGCGGTTAGGGTAGCGACACCGGACCCAATGCTATCTGCGAATAGATTGGCTACGGAACCAGCAAGGGAGATGCCGGAAAAACCGGATCCGTCGAGACCCGTGATCGCTCCAACGGTCGTAAGGGTGATCGCTCCGACTGCTGTAGAAAGGGGAACGATGGCAGCAAGGGATGCCCCGAGGTCATTGACGATTCCTTGTGATGTTGAAGGTAGGAAATCGCCGATAATCGTTTGAAACCCAGAGTCTCCCAAGTAGAAGAAAGCAGCGATTGGAATCACGGGACCAAAGACTTTAAATCCAAACTGAAAACCGTCAATCATGAAGCTCGTCGTTTTCTCCAATCCCTTTCCTTTAAAGGCAGCCAATGAAATCAAGAGAAGTATGATGATGGATGTTCCACCGATCAGTGCGGTTGCATCTCCTCCTTGAAGGTCAAATAAAACCATAGCGGTAATATCCAGGGCAAATAAAATAGGGATAAGAATGGCAATTGTTCTTTTCCATCCTGTAGGTAACAGGTTAGGTGACTCCTCCTGAACCTGGCCGATGGACGCCAGGGAGCTCGAATCCACCGAAAGGATTCCCCGCTTCATATCTCTTTTAAGGAAAAGGAACGCAGTAACAGTTGTGACGACACCCATCACGATAATAAGGGGGATACTTGCAGAAATAACATCTGATACAGGTATGCCTGCTGCGTCGGCCGTTAACTTCGGAGCAGCCTGAATGACAAAGTCACCTGAAAGGGCTATACCGTGACCGAATAAGTTCATGGCCATGGCGATTCCAAGAGCAGGTAATCCGACTCTAAGGGCGACTGGTACTAATACTGCACCCAAGAGGGCTACTGCAGGCGACGGCCAAAAAAACCAAGAAATAAACATCATCACAAGACCGATTGTCCAGTAAGCCAGGGCAGGTGTCCGGATGAACTTTGTAAACGGGCGGATCATGACATCGTTAATACCGGTGGTCGTCAGTCCTTTACTCATCGCTACGATAATGGATATCACGAGAATGGTAGACAGCAGTTCGGTGATGGCGAATATAAAACTATTAAATATACTACTAATCGATCCGCTTAGAGACCCTGTTGCCACCAGGGCAATACTGAAGATCCCCAGGATACATACGATCGTGGTGTCTTTCCGAAAAATCATGAATAGGATGATGAATCCTATGAAAGCTAAATAAATCCAATGAAGAGCTGTTAAATCAATCCCCATTAGAAAAAACCTCCTCTAAATCGTTCCTCAAACTTAGGCATATGCCCTGATCTGTACTATAGATTATGAAAATAGTGAAAAGGTGTGATGCAAAGTAGAAACATTTTTTCCGTCTCGAGACTGAGGCAAAATCATGCCGATGCTCCTCAAATACGTTGAGAAACCAATCTATAATGAAAGAAGTAACAGGAATTTATCCATTAATAGCGAAACTAATAGTAGATGTAAAGGTGGTGTTGGGATGAGGTATAAGGGAAGAAAACAATGGTTTTTCTCGTTCATGTTGATGGCGATAGGATTGTTGTTATTACTATTGAATATTGGTGTCATTTCCTTGGAAATAACGCAGATATTTGTCAATATTATTCCGATTTTGTTGTTACTCCTTGGCTTGAAGTGGACGGTAGACAGTTTTTTGAAGGAAAGCTTTGGGAAATTACTGTTTGGACTATTCAGTATGGTGTTAGGGGGGCTCATTATACTCGATGGGTACGATGTAGTGGATTTCGACTATGGAAGCTGGTGGAAACTATGGCCTCTCTTTATTATTGCCATTGCCATTAATAGAGTGGGAAGAAATAAACCCATCAAGATTAGCATAAGCAATGAATCGCCAAATAAAGAGGAGACATCTCACATAGGTTTTGAAAATCAGCCGTTGGGGGAGAAATTCCTTCAAAAGAAGAATAAAATGAACAAAGGGTTTATTGTCGGGGATATACGTTTTTCTGAGCCTAACTGGCCGCTGGAATCAATGAATCTTTACAATGCCATTGGAGATTACTATTTTGACTTTAGTAAGGCTTTTATACCAGAAGGGGAAACTCCCATTGATATTAAGGGCTGGATTGGTGATGTAAAGATGATCATTCCAGAAAACGTTCCAGTGGAGATCACCTTGAAAGTGCAGGTAGGGGATATTAAATTATTCGACCAAAAGTCTGCTGATATTCGTTCCGAGCTTTATTACCGTTCGCCTGAATACGAGCACGCAAGCAAAAAGATCAAACTGAACGTTAATGTAAAAATAGGATCGATTCGAATCAGCCGAGTGTGATCAGAGACCGATTTATCCAGTGAAAGGAGGGGAGAACGTGGAAAAGTCATCAAATATTCGCAACTGGATTTTTAAAAGCTTTTTCATGATGTCCACCATGGCTGTCTTGCTTTTCTTTATTTCCTTGCAGGTCTATCTGTACTTAGCTGAAAACCCAAGCTTTTCCCTTCAGGTTTCACTATATTTAACCATTTGGCTGGCAAGCATTCTTCTATTATTAAGCATATATTTCGGATTTCGCACAGGATATACATTTAAAGGAAGAATTGATGATATTTCCACCTTTGTAACGCTGTTAAGAAGCGGGAAGTTTTCTGCCAGGGTGGACCGATTCGAACACGATGAGCTTGGGGTCTTATCGGATGAATTAAATCAACTTGCTGTGTTCATTCAAGAACAGGTGAAATCACTCCAGAGGTTAGCCGATGAAAAATCCGAGCTTGCCGACCAGGCTCATCAAGCAGCTGTCATGGAAGAACGGCAAAGACTGGCGAGGGATTTGCATGATTCAGTCAGTCAGCAATTATTCGCATTAAATATGCTATCTTCTGCCGCGCAAAAAAGTATCGGGACAGACTCTAAGAAGGTTGAAATGATCGTTAAACAAGTAGCAGACATTGCGGGAAAAGCGCAAGGGGAGATGAGGGCTCTTCTTCTTCATTTACGACCGATCGATTTAAAAGGTGAAAGTCTTTGTGAAGCCTTAACCATTTTAATTAGAGAATTAAAGGAAAAAACACAAATCGAAATCGAAGCAAGTCTAGATGGGATTGAGAATCTTTCAAAGGGAACGGAAACCCATATGTTCAGAATTATTCAGGAAAGCCTCTCCAATATCCTTCGTCACTCTGAGGCAACGAAAGTAAAGATTGTGACGGAGAAAAAGGACGGGTATGTCACGTTGTACATTAGTGACAATGGAAGAGGTTTTAACCTGAGAGAAAACAAGATGACATCTTACGGACTTCAGACAATGAGAGAGCGGGCCGAGGAAATCGGGGGATTGTTTCAAATACGTTCTAAAGAGAAAGAAGGAACGTATATTGACCTGAGAATTCCAGTCTAAATCAAAGGGGGAAAACAGGTGGATAAGGTAAAGGTGATGATTGTAGATGATCACGAAATGGTTCGATTAGGAATGAAAACCTATTTGCTGACAGAAGATCGGATCGAATTCCTTGGGGAAGCAAAAAGCGGAAATGAAGCGGCTCAGCTTGCGAAGCTGTATATGCCTGATGTGATTCTGATGGATTTATTGATGGAGAACGGGAATGGTATCGAGGCAACCAAGAAAATCCTAACTTTTCATCCTGACTGTAAAATTATCATACTTACAAGCTATTATGATGATGAAAAAGTGTTTCCCGCCATTGAAGCAGGAGCACATAGTTATTTATTGAAAACGGCAAGTGCCGAAGAAGTGACATCGGCTGTTTATAAAGCGGTGAAGGGGGAGTCTGTCATTGCCTCCAAAGTGGCAGATAAAATGATGAACCGATTCCGCCCTCAGGAAGTATTGCCTCATGAAGAGCTGACGTCGAGAGAAATGGATGTATTGAAATGCCTGGGAGAAGGGATGACGAATCAGGAAATATCTGAAGAGCTTTTCATAGGGGTCAAGACTGTCAAAACACATGTAAGTAATATCCTGAGCAAGCTTGGAGTGGCCGATCGTACGCAGGCAGCCATTTATGCAAATCGAAACGGAATCTTGTATAAAGCTGGTAGTAAAGAGTAGAGAAGCTTTTGCGAGAAGAATCTATATTGAAAAAAGCAAGGGGGCTTAGTCAAGGGGAATGGAATGATTCCCCTTGACTAAGCCCCTTTGCGAAAACAAAACATTTCTTAGAATGTAACAGGTTTACTTAATTTTAATCGAGAAGATAGAATGGATTCTGTTGAAGCGATGGTGGCGAATTCATGATGAAGATTAGCCAGTGACAGACCGTGAACAATTTCTGCGGAAAATAAGGAACCGTCATAGGAATATGTTTCAAAGCATGCTGTGGCATCAAAAGGAACCGTCACATCATACCCTAAGTTCTGAGCCATGCGAACCGTTGTGGATACACAGTGATTCGTCGTGAAGCCCATCACTACAAGGGATGTGAATTTTTCCCTTTTTAAATATAAATCCAGGTCCGTATCGATAAAGGCGCTGTTAACGTGCTTAATGATTTGCTTTTCATTTCGTAAAGGACGGAATTCGTCTATAAAATCGAAACCTGAGCAGCTTGAATGCAGTTGTGATTCCATATCATTGGAAGAATGCTGTACGTGAACGACGGGCCATGCCTTTTCTCTCCATGCGCGAAGAAGCTGATAGGCGTTTTCTTCCATACCCGGATTATTCCGCTTTCCCCATGAAGGATGACCAAATGCCTTTTGAAAGTCAATCAGAAGCAAACACGTTTGACTCACCGGTACTCAACTCCTTTCATATAGGGTAATGTAAAGTAAATATCTATCCAATACGATAAAGTATACTGTTAATAATTTGTAATTATGTATGTACACCTTAAGTGTAATTGTTAAGATTGAAAGGTTTGAATATCAGGATAATAAATAAGCTGCCAGAAATATGGCAGCTTGGTTCTTACTCTTCTTCTGTTACATGATAGTCACTAACATAGGAAGCGCGGGGAAAGATGTCTTTCTTATTATCAATTCCTTCTTCCGTGCCCCGCTTTTCATGAGCTTTTTTGTATTGATCTGACTCCTGCCAGGCAATGAAGTTTCTCTCGTCTTCCCATAGTGTCATAATCACATATGTATCCGTGTCTAATGGGCGAAGAACCCGGATAGCCGTAAAGCCTGGAACTTCTTCGATCAATCCTGCACGATTTTTAAAGCGGTACTCAAATAGTGGGCGACCTTCATCTGTAACAGGAATGTTATTGAAAACCACATATCCTTTATTTTCAAGCTCACCGGATTGATCGACAATTTCATATTTGCGGGGGGATTCAAAGACACTCTCTCCTTTTGTCTCATGGAGCAGCATGGCATCTTTTCCCTGCATTAAGATCATCTTTTCATCTGAATGCCGATCCATTAATTTTTTTAGAAATTCATGGGTTCCCGTTGTTATATAAACCTTCATCCAAATCACCTCAATTAGTTAGTTATCTCTAGTATACTCTTCCCTAATCCTTAGCTCATGTAACATGATTTATGGATATTTTTTCATCCCCCCTGAAAATCGGCAAATTTATGACATTTTCCCTTGATAACTATACAATTCTCTTTAAAACGTCTATAGTTTAAAAGGGTTACAATTCGTACGGTCATATTATAAATAAGACAATTTCAGAATCTACTCAAGTTAGTATACAATGGGAATAATGGAGTTACATAGAAAGGTGGACGAACAAAGGTATGAAACAAATGAATGATACATTTTTACGAGCAGCAAGGGGAGAGAAGACGGACTATACTCCGGTTTGGTATATGAGACAAGCTGGGCGTTCACAACCTGAATACCGCAAAATCAAAGAGAAGTATTCTCTGTTTGAAATTACACACCAACCTGAGCTTTGCGCATATGTGACAAGGCTGCCGGTGGAACAATATGATGTAGATGCAGCGATCCTTTATAAAGACATTATGTCACCACTTCCGTCTATAGGAGTGGATGTAGAAATCAAATCAGGAATCGGGCCCGTGATCGATAATCCGATTCGTACGACAGCGGATGTTGAGAAGCTGGGAGAAATCGACCCTGAAAATGATGTTCCTTACGTATTAGATACCATTAAATTATTGACTGTTGAGCAACTGTCCGTGCCGTTGATCGGTTTTGCCGGTGCACCTTTTACAATGGCAAGCTACATGATTGAAGGCGGTCCGTCGAAAAACTATAATAAAACAAAAGCGTTCATGTATGCAGAGCCACAAGCATGGTTTGCTTTAATGGATAAACTGGCAGCTATGACAGTGACGTATGCGAAAGCTCAAATCAAAGCAGGGGCGTCTGCTTTCCAAATTTTCGACTCATGGGTCGGGGCATTGAATATACAAGATTATCGTACATTCATTAAGCCGGTCATGGAGAAGATCTTTACAGAATTGAAGGAAGAGAACGTACCATTGATTATGTTCGGTGTTGGTGCAAGTCACTTGGCGAATGAATGGCATGACCTTCCTCTTGATGTAGTTGGTTTAGACTGGCGCCTGCCGATTAAAGAAGCAAGGGAAAGAGGCATTTCCAAAACGGTAATGGGAAATCTGGATCCTGCGATTCTGTTAGCCCCCTGGGAAGTGATCGAAGAAAGAGCCAGAGAGATCCTTGATCAGGGAATGGAGCTTCCTTCCCACATCTTTAACTTAGGACACGGGGTATTCCCGCAAGTTAATCCGGACACATTAAAGCGTCTGGCAGCTTTCGTACATGAATACAGTGCCAGGTAGAGCACATTCATACGTGTGTAACCATGGATTCATATGAAGAAACATGGCACAATAATGGAATGTATGATACTGATAACGAGGTGAAATGGTATGACAAAGAAGAAAATGGGTCTATTGGTGATGGCCTATGGAACTCCATATAAAGAAGAAGATTTGGAACGTTACTATACTCACATCCGACATGGAAGAGCTCCCTCTGCTGAACTGCTGGAAGACCTCCGTGGACGCTATGAAGCCATTGGTGGGATTTCTCCACTGGCAAAAATCACCCTGGATCAAGCGAAGAGTCTTGAAGAACATTTAAACAGCATTCAGGATGACATTGAGTTTAAAATGTATCTTGGTCTGAAACATATCGAACCTTTCGTGGAAGACGCTGTTGAACAGATGCATAAAGACGGCATTCAAGAAGCCGTTTCGATTGTACTTGCCCCTCATTTTTCAACGTTCAGTGTTAAATCCTACAATGGACGCGCGAAGGAAACGGCAGAAAAGCTGGGCGGGCCTCACATTACATCGGTTGAAAGCTGGTATGATGAACCTAAATTCATTCAGTATTGGGTGGATAGAGTGAAAGAAACCTATGCAAGCATGTCTGAAGAAGAGCGTAGCAATGCTGTCCTGATCGTATCTGCTCACAGCCTTCCCGAACGCATCCTGCAATCAGGCGATCCGTATCCAATGCAATTAGAGGAAACAGCGAAGATGATTGCTGAGGGAGCAGGCGTGAAGGAATATGCAGTAGGCTGGCAAAGTGAAGGAAACACTCCTGATCCATGGTTAGGTCCTGACGTTCAGGATTTAACCCGTGATCTTTATAAAGAAAATGGATACAAGACATTCGTCTATACGCCTGTAGGCTTCGTATCCGATCATCTTGAAGTTCTATTTGACAACGATTATGAATGTAAAGTGGTAACAGATGATATTGGAGCTTCGTACTATCGTCCGGAAATGCCGAATGCCAAACCTGAATTCATCGATGCAATGGCAGATGTCGTGTTAAAACACCTTAAATAATTTCTCGTTTTTGGCTGAACCAAAGGAAGGACTGAAGCATATGAGTTCACTCTCACCGCTTTAGTCCTTCTCTATTGTTCAATAAGATCTATTGTTAAAGAAGGCGATGAACGTGTTGGAACAACAAAATAAAAGAGTCGTTATCATAGGTGGAGGGATCACCGGATTAACGACTGCGTACTACCTGCAACAGGAAATAAAAGATAAAAACCTTCCCATCGAAGTGAAGCTTTTGGAAGCAACCCATCGACTCGGTGGAAAAGTACATACCTTGAAAAGGGACGGTTATGTGATCGAAAAGGGACCGGATTCATGTTTAGCCAGCAAACCAGAAGTCTCCCGCTTAGCGGAACGACTGGGAATCGAGGATACACTCATCCATAACCGTAAAGGCACGTCCTTTGTGATAGCGGGAGGTGAGCTGTACCCTATACCAGGTGGGTCCATCGTAGGTATTCCAACCCAGATCGCCCCATTTATTACGACCAGTTTGTTTTCATTGACAGGGAAGATGAGGGCTGCCGCCGATTTCGTGCTTCCCCGCTCACAGAAAACAGAAGATCAGTCACTTGGGAAATTCTTTAGAAGAAGAATGGGGGATGAAGTCGTTGACCATTTGATTGAACCACTCTTAACGGGAATTTTTGCCGGAGATATCGATCAATTAAGCTTAATGTCAACTTTCCCGCAACTTTATGAATTGGAACAAAAACATCGTAGTTTAATTGCAGGTATCAAAAAGAGTGGCCACTCTGCCAACACGGATGAAAAAGGAAACTTCCTTACATTCACAGGAGGGCTTCAATCCTTGATCGACGCCATGGAGGCGGGACTGGATCCGAACACGGTATACAAAAGCATGAAAGTAACCAGCATAGAAAAAGAAGACACCAATGTTTACACGATTACCTTCACAAACGGTGAGCAGTTGGAAGCCGACAGCGTAATCGTCACCACACCTCACCATGTAGTACAATCCATGTTTCCCACGTATCCTTTCTTAACCTTTTTAAAAGAAATGCCGGCTACATCCGTGGCAACCGTAGCAATGGGGTTTGCACGAGATGCCATAAAAAAAGACATCGCCGGCACGGAATTCCTTGTATCAAGAAACAGTGACTATTCCTTGACGGCGGGAACCTGGACTCATAAAAAATGGCCACACACTGCACCGGAAGGAAAGGCACTATTGCGATGTTACCTGGGTAAATCCGGTGACGAAACCATCGTCGATTTATCCGATGATGAAATTGAGCAGATTGTCCTTGAAGATCTGAGCAAGGTCATGGATATAGAGGGTGAACCTGAGTTTACAATCGTGTCCCGTTATAAGAACTCCATGCCTCAATATACAGTAGGCCACAGGGAACGTATCCGGGACATGTATAAACAGGCTGAAGCAAGTCTGCCTGGACTTTTTATAGCAGGGAGCTCATATGAAGGAGTAAGTATCCCGGACTGTATCGAGCAGGGGGAAAAGACTGTATTGAAGGTATTGGAATTTTTGGAATAGGTTCATGGAGGCCGCCTGGATGGCGGTCTTTTTGTCGAATTTCCTTTAAGCGGAAACTACAAAAAACCTCCTGCTTACAACAGGAGGTGCATCACTCATTTCACGACCCGATACCTGGAATGCTGCAACATCCAATTCTGGGGGAAGGCAGAACCGAGTACCCAGTAGCTTAAGCCTCGCAGTCTATATTCATCCACCGTTTTCTGTTTGGCCAGCATGCTTCTGGCGTCTTCAAACCAAACTTCATGCTTTTGACCGGTTTCGTCCCAATAGGTAAAATAGGGGGATTGATATACGTCATTGTATTGAATCCTCACGCCGTATTTGCTCGCGAGATCAAGTGCTCCTTGAGGGGAGACGGTTTTCGCGATGGTTCCGTCGACCCATGGAACTTTCCAGTCGCGTCCGTAGAGGGGGGCCCCCATCATGATTTTGTTTCTCGGGATGACGGTGACGGCGTAATCAAGTACTTTCTTCACTTCATTGATCGGGGCAATCGCCCAGGGTTTGCCGCCTGCCCATCCCCATTCGTATGTCATGAGTACTACAAAGTCGACAATTTCTCCGTGTGCTTTATAGTCATGGGCTTCATATAAAAGTCCTTTTTGATCAGCTTTAATTTTAGGTGCAAGGGCCGTCGACACAGAGTATCCTTTAGGTTTTAGTGCTGCAACGGTTCTTCTTAAGAAAGTATTATAATTTTCCCGGTCCTCGGGATATACATATTCGAAATCAAAATTTACACCTTTATAGCCCTTCGACTCCATCTTCTTTAAGATGGAAGAGATTAAGGTGTTTTGCAGAGTTTCACTTCTTAGAATGGTGGCAACAAGATCAGAGTCGAATTTTCCACCTGTGAAATTTGTGAGAACCAGTAAAGGGTCGACGTTTTGGTTATATGAGGCTGAAATAAGAGCACTATCATTTAACTCAGTGACCGAACCGTCTTTTGTAATAGAATACGTAAAGGGAGTCAGGTAGGTGAAATAGCTGCCCAAACCGTTCACTTCCGCTACCCCTTCACTGTCTGTCCGGGTAATATAGGCATTTACTTCCGTCGTGAGTTTCGTGTTTGGAATCCTGATTTGCTGGTTTGGATAAATGAGAGAAGGATTCGAGATAGAATTTGCCTTCAAAATGTCCTGAAGAGGAACCTTATAGTTATAAGAAATGACATAAAGTGTCTCACCCGATTTTACTGTATGGATAAAGGAAGGCATAACAATCAATTGACCAACGAATAGCATTGAAGGATCTGAAATTTGATTGAAATCGATCAATTCTTTTAAACTTATATTGTACTTTTGGCTAATGCTATACAAAGTGTCTCCTGGTTGCACGATATATTCTTTTAAAGGTTCCGGAATGAGAAGACTTTGTCCAATCACGAGAATATTGGGGTTTTTCAATTGATTTCCGTAAGAAATTTGATTGACTTCGACACCATATCTCTGTGCAATCGACCAAAGAGAATCCCCGCTCTTAACAACATAAATATTCATAAGACACCTCCAAACAAACCTTATCTTTATAGCCTATTCAGAAGGGCTTATTCTATATGAAGGATGAATGGTATACGAAAAGAAAAAAATCACTTGTGTATTGGCAAGGGATATGATAAATTAATTAATGTTAATAAAGTGACTAAATTACAAAATTGGTCAAAAGGTCATATTGAGGGGTGTATTCATGGCGATCGACCGAAAGAAACAGGTTTTGGAGGCTGCGACAAATTCGTTTTCATTGTTTGGGTATAAAGCCACCACAATGGATCAAGTGGCAAAATTAGCGAATGTGGGAAAAGGAACGATTTATACGTTTTTCAAAAATAAGGAAGAACTGTTTGATGAAATTGTATCATCGCTAATCATTGAAATGAAACGGGAAGCGGAAGAAGTGATTGATCCGCAGGACACCTTTTCAGAAAATGTTCATCGTGCATTGTTCCGCATGCTTGAATTCAGGAAAGAGCATAAGCTGACCATCAAGCTTTATCAAGAAGCCCGGGAAATGGGAACTCCTGCTGTATCAGAAGTCATTGATCGCATGGAGAAAGCGGTCATTGAATTCTTGAGTCAACGAATTGAAAAAGCGATTGCCTCAGAAGCGATTAAGCCATGTAATCCTGAAATGACCGCCTTTGTAATGTTAAAGATGTACGTTTCACTTATTTTTGATTGGGAACGTGCACATGGTCCACTTGATAAAGATGAAATTGCCAATCTCTTTGAACTATATTTAATTAAAGGGTTATCGAATCGATAGTCCTTCATTTTTGGCAGTAAATGACTAAATGAATGAAATAGTCATTTATTTTTACACCAAAATGACCAGTTGGGATAATTGGTCATTAATTCAATTCCAGAAAAATAATAGGAGGATAAATATGAAAAATTCATTTATTGGTTCAGAATTCAAAGCGATTTTTCGTAATAAAAAGTTGCTCATTCCAATACTAGCAGTGCTCTTTATTCCTGTTCTATACAGTGGCATGTTTCTATGGGCGTTTTGGGATCCATATGAACAGCTTACTGACTTACCGGTTGCGGTTGTAAATAGCGACCAGGGAGCAGAGTTTGACGGAAAGGAATTGCATATCGGGGATGAACTGGTTGATAAACTGAAGGATAGTGAGCAATTCGACTTTCACTTTGTCGATAAGGATGAAGGATACAAAAATTTAGAGAAGCAGGATTATTACATGCTTGTTGAGATTCCGGAGGATTTCTCTGAAAACGGAACAACGTTACTAGAAGATAACCCTAAAAAGCTTTCTCTGAAATATGTTCCGAACGAGAGCTTTAACTTCCTGTCAGCCCAAATTGGTGACACAGCGATGAAAGAGATCAAGGCAAGTCTTTCGAAGTCTGTCTCTGAAACATATGCTGAGACGATGTTTGATAAAATCAAAGAAATGGGAGACGGCTACCAGACGGCCAGTGACAAAGCTGGCGAAATCAATAATGGTGCCATCGATTTATCTCAGGGTGCCAATAAGTTAAAGGATAATTTAGCCGTCTTAGCAGAAAAGAATGTTGAGATGAATGACGGTGTGGCGAAAACGAGGGCAGGTGCTGAGAAACTGGCAAAAGGTTCTCAGGAACTATCTGACGGAGTCGGAGTCATGACGGATAAATCCCAACAACTATATAAAGGAACACAGGATGTCCAGTCAGGTATTGATGCCCTTGCAGCCGGAATCGATAAAAGCAAGGCTGGATTGGAGCAGGTGGATGCAGGTCTAAATAGCGCAGTGGACAATACAGCAAAACTGCACGCCGGATCTCAAAACCTTGCAGAAAAAATCGGTGCTCTCCAGGGTGGAGCGGATAATGCGAAAGCAGGCGCTCAAGCAATTGGAGCAGGGGCTACAAAGCTTGAAGAACAACTGGCACCATTTATGGGCAGCCTTCCGGAAGATAAACAGGCAGAATTACAGGCTGCCATCGATCAGATCAAGCAGGGGGCGACCGGTCTTCAAACAGGTACAGGTGCATTAAGTAAGGGAGCAGGGGACCTTAAAAACGGGGCCGATGACCTTACTGGCGCTATTGAGAAACTGAATCTGGGCCAAATGGAGCTTCATGCCGGAGTCGGCCAATTAGTAGACGGATCTGCCCAACTGGATGAAGGATCCAACCAGCTTCAAGCAGGTCAGGGGGAAGTTGTGAAAAACTTTGCCTTATTAAATGATAAGCTCGGTGAAGTATATCAAGGAACAGTAAGCGTTGCTTCAGGAGCAAGCGAACTAAGTTCAGGTCTAAATAAAGTATACAATGGTTCCACTCAATTAACAGATGGTTCTAAGAAACTTGCCGATGGTTCAACGGAATTAGCAGAGGGTTCAACGAAACTATCTGATGGAACAACAGAATATGAAACAAAATTAAAAGATGCAGCAAATGAAGCAAACAGTGTCAAAGCGGATGGCGATACGTATGATATGATGGCTGGTCCAGTCGATGTGAAAAATGAGAAAATCAATCATGTTCCAAACTACGGAACAGGGTTTGCACCATATTTCTTATCTCTTGGACTATTCGTAGGGGCTTTATTAATCTCCATAGTATATCCACTGAGAGAACCGTCTGATCGCCCATCAAGCGGAATGAGTTGGTTCTTTGGTAAATTCGCTGTCCTTACTTCAGTCGGGATCATCCAATCACTGATTGCAGCAGCCATTTTACTCCTGGGATTGGGTCTTGAAGTGGAAAGTGTACCATTATTCTTACTTTCTACTATTATTACAAGCCTTACATTCTTGGCATTGATTCAGATGCTGGTGACGATCCTTGGTGATCCGGGACGATTTGTAGCGATCATCATCTTGATTCTGCAACTAACGACGAGTGCAGGTACATTCCCACTGGAATTAATTCCGACTGCTCTGCAGCCAATCAGTGCATTGTTACCGATGACATATTCAGTGTCAGCATTCAAAGCGGTCATCTCAAGCGGAGACTTTGCCTTCATGTGGCAGAACCTCTTTATCCTGCTGGGTTACTTCATTGTGTTTGTCGCAATGACATCAGTATTCTTTGTAGGACTATTCAAGAAACAATATACGAAAACAGTAGAAGCATAAGGGAAAAAACGGGAGATGCCACACAAATCTCCCGTTTTTTCTTCATAAAATGGACAAACCATCCGTAACCATAAGAGTGTATACTTATTGGTGAGAAGTACATAATGGTGAGACACTTAAAAAAGAAGATTGTTTAAAGGAGAGTTTGGGATGAAGAAGGTAAGCTTGTTTGTTCTGGTAGCCTTTCTGGCGTTGTTTATTGCTGCCTGCGGTAATTCAAATGAGGATAACGGAGAAAAAGAAGATAAGAAATTGGAAGCGATTGATGCAAAGTTAGACGTGCCTGAAAAGGGAGAAAAGGGAGAAACCATTTCTCTTTCCACTAAAGTCACTCAAGGTGAGGACAATGTAGAGGACGCCGGTGAAGTCAAATATGAGATTTGGAAAAATGACCATAAAGAAGAAAGTGAAATGATCGAAGCAAAACATGATAAAGATGGTGTATACAAAGCAGAAAAAACATTCGAAGAAGACGGCATGTATACTGTGCAGGTCCATGTAACAGCCCGTGATATGCACACCATGCCGAAAGCTGAAATTGCGATTGGTGAAGTGGAGGCAGGGGAACATGGAGTGGAAAGCGAAGACGGTCACCATGGCCATCACGAAAGTAATGTATCCATCCACTTAAACAAACCTGATACGATTACAATGAATCAAGAAGCGGAAATGAACGTACATGTAGAAAATGAAGAAGCAGCACTTGAAAAAGCAGAAGTGCGTCTGGAAATTTACAAAGAGGGTCAGGAAAAACACGAATGGGTGGATTTAACAGAGGGTGAAGCTGGTAAGTATAATGGTTCGTATGCTTTCCCGGAAACGGGGACGTATAATGTACAGGTTCACGTGACCAAAGGTGAGGAAATTCACGAACACACAATGCAAACTGTGGAAGTACAATAAACATAAAAAGGATGCTCTTCACTTTGAAGAGCATCCTTTTTATTACCCCTTATTCTTCAATATTAATACTCGTAGTCAGTCGTACATTTTTCGCAATAAATGCCGTAGCATTCATGCTGCTCCTCAATTGTATCTCCACATTGTGCACAAGACTTAGGCGGCAAATTTCGAAAGAACTCCACAATATTTTTTACCATGTTAATCACCCTCCGTAAATTTTTTCACCCATCAATTGTTTGTGTTATATAACTGATGTGTTAATTTATTTTATTGTATTATAACAGTATGTATTTCGTCAACGATTAATTCAAAAATAGGCGAAAAAAATGAAAAAATAGGCACAATGAAGTATAGTAGGGGTACATACTAAAGTGAAAGGATGTTCAAATTTGAAGCTAACCGTTATTGGACAATGGGGCGGCTATCCGAAGGCAGGAGAAGCGAGCACCGGGTATTTACTCCAGCATAAAGACTTTAAACTGCTTATTGACTGTGGCAGTGGTGTACTATCCCATCTGCAACATCACGTAGAGGCTACCGATTTAGATGCGGTCCTTCTGTCCCACTATCATCCAGATCATGTAGCAGATATAGGTGTACTACAACACGCTTTGTTGATTCAATTCTTCCTGGGGAAAAATAAAGGAACATTACCTGTATTTGCCCATAGGGAGGACCAACGGGGTTACGATACGATTACATATAAAGATTTAATGAAAGCCCATGAATATAAGGAGGATACATCATTATCGATTGGTCCTTTCACGGTGAGGTTTGTGAAAACCAAGCATCCCGTGCCGTGCTACGGAATGAGAATCGAAGCCGATGGGAAATCCTTGTTCTATACAGCAGATTCCGCCTTTAAAGAAGAATTCGTTTCATTCGGGCAGGGTGCTGACGTGCTTCTGTGTGAATGTAATTTTTATGGAGAAATGGATGCCTCTAACGCTGGTCATATGACGAGTCTTGACGCCGGGAATCTTGCTAAGAAAACGAATGCCGGAAAGCTCATACTGACACATTTACCTCATTTCGGCGAACTGGACCAATTGGTAACGGAAGCGAAAACCATGTATGACGGCGAGGTACTATTAGCGAAAAAAGATATGGAAATAGATATTTAGGAGGAAGAAAGATGTTATTTATCGATAATAAAGGAATTACAGATCCCAGGATCAATCTTGCAATAGAAGAATATGCACTGAAGAACTTAGATATTAATGAGAGTTACTTATTGTTTTATATCAATGAACCTTCCATCATCATCGGGAAGAACCAAAATACGATTGAAGAGATCAATACAGACTATGTGGAGAAGCAGGGTCTCCATGTCGTTCGCCGCCTTTCCGGCGGGGGAGCGGTTTATCATGACTTAGGGAATCTGAACTTCAGCTTTATCACGAAAGATGACGGAGAGAGCTTCCACAACTTCAAAAAATTCACCGAGCCTGTTGTAACAGCCCTTCATAAGCTGGGGGTAAAGGCGGAGCTTAGCGGACGTAACGATATAATCGCAGAAGGCAGAAAGATCTCCGGTAACGCACAGTTCTCCACTAAGGGCCGGATGTTCAGCCACGGAACGCTGCTGTTCGATTCCGAAATGGAAAACGTCGTGTCGGCTCTACGGGTGAAAAAGGACAAGATTGAATCAAAAGGGATCAAATCGATTCGAAGCCGTGTGGCCAACATTTCTGAATTCCTGTCAGAAAAAATGACCATCGAACAATTTCGTTCAACCCTTCTGGATTATATTTTCGACGGAAGCGACGTAGAAGAATATGTCCTGACGGAAGAAGACTGGAAGAAGATCCATGAGCTTTCAAAAGAGCGCTATCAGAACTGGGATTGGAACTACGGTAAATCACCGAAATTCAATCTCCAGCATTCCCACCGCTTCCCGGTCGGATCCATTGACGTCCGTCTGGAAGTGAACAAAGGGAAAATTGATAACTGTAAAATTTTCGGTGATTTCTTCGGAGTCGGGAATGTTGATGACATCGAAGAAAAACTAACAGGCACCCGCTACGAACGAAAAGACATTGCCAGGGCTTTGGAAGGTGTTGATATTCAACACTATTTCGGGAATGTGACGAAGGATGAATTTGTGGATTTGGTGTACTAATAATTAATAACTCTCCTTTTAAAAGGAGGGTTTTTTTGGTTTTTAAAAAAAACTACAAAAAGTATCAGATTTTTCAAAAAATACTTTTAGTATTTCACATTATGAAATTATCATAAGTTTTATCTTTTAAAAAGCTTTAGTATGGAGTCAGATTAAGAAATGAGGAGGTGGCATGTAAAATGGATATTCGCGATTTAAGAAGTTGTTTTGGTAAGTTTGCCACGGGAGTAACGGTTGTGACTTGGAAAGGTGATAACAATCAGAATCATGGAATTACGGTAAATTCGTTTACGTCTGTTTCTTTGGATCCTCCATTAGTGTTGGTATCTATTGATAAAAAAGCCAAAGCCTACGAAAGAATGAAAGATAAGCCTTTTGTTATTAATATATTGGCAGCCGGTCAGGAAGCAGTGGCATGGCAATTTGCCGGAAAAGAACAACAAGGATTGCAAATCGAATGGGAAGATACCGAATGTGGTCCTCTTATTAAAGGTTCACTAGCTACAATTGAATGCAATCCCTGGAAGGAATATGAAGGCGGGGATCATGTTCTATTTGTGGGTGAAGTTCAGAATTACCATTACGAAGAGGGTAATAGTTTAGTCTTTTTCCAAGGTAAGTTTTTAGAAACCAATTCAATCGAAAACTACGTGAAAAAGTAGTAGTAAAGGGGGATGTTTAAATGACAATTCGTACTGGGGCTCAGTATATAGAAGGTTTGAAAGCACGTCAACCAGAGGTCTGGCTAGGAGGAAAGAAAGTAGAGAACGTTTATGAAGAAGAAGTATTCCGCCAGCCAATCCATGAAATTGCAAATCTCTACGATATTCAAAATGATCCAAAAATCAAAGAGGAAATCACCTACATATGTGAAGAAACAGGTGAGCGATATTCTCACGCATTTAAAGTTCCAAAATCGTATGAAGATTTAAAGGCAAGAAGCAAGCTTTTTGAAGTTTGGGCTAAAGCAACCTTTGGGCTTATGGGAAGAACACCCGACTTTCTTAATGTAACGATTACTGCAATGGCCAGCAATAAGTGGTTTCTAGAACAATATAATCCGGAATGGGCAAAGAATATGGTGAACTACTACGAATATATTCGGACCAACGACTTATTCTTGACTCATGCCATTATTAATCCTCAAAATGACCGCAGTAAAGCTTCTCATGAGCAGGAAAAAGAGTTTACACATCTAGGGGTTGTTGAAGAAAGACCTGATGGTTTTATCGTAAGAGGAGCCAAGATGTTAGCCACACTAGCTCCAATAACTGATGAAGTGATCATTTATTCATTCCCAGGGTTTCAGCCAGGCGATGAAAAGCATGCCATTGCTTTTGCTTTGCCTATAGATACACCGGGGCTGCGAATTATTTGTAGAGAGCCGATGCAAGATGGAAAACGATCTGTGTTAGACCATCCACTCGCATCCAGATATGAAGAAATGGATGCCTTACTTGTCTTTAATGATGTATTTGTGCCAAGTGACCGTATTTTTATCAATCAAAATATTGAAGCTGCTAATCTTTTATATCCAAAGACTGGAATTGGCCAGCAGCCTGCTCACCAATCAGGGGTAAGAGGGTTAGTAAAACTGCAATTTGCTTCTGAAGTAGCAGCAAGGGTGGCAGATTCCATTGGTGTGGACGGATATTTAAACGTTCAAACACAATTAGGGGAGCTTATGCAGTCTGTTGAAGCAGTGCGCGCCCTGTTAAGAGTGGCAGAATATGAATTTGAAACGACGTCCAGCGGTGAAGTGAGACCGGCCGGTACCCCTCTTGAGACCATTCGTGGAATGTTGCCTAAGCTATATCCTCGCGCCATTGAAGTGATGCAAACTGTCGGTGCTGGTGGATTATTGATGTCACCAACATTCGCTGATTTTGAACAACCTGAACTTAGGGAAGATGCTCAGAAATATTATGTAGGACGTGAAGGGGTAACTTCAGAAGAACGGGTTCGATTATTTAAACTTGCTTGGGATTTATGTGGTGAAGCATTTGGACAGAGGTTACTGCAATATGAACGTTATTATTCAGGAGATCCTCTAAGAAGACTGGGTCGTTTCTATGCAGGATTTAAACGGAATCACTCTTTTGAAATGGTTGACGAGGCATTAAAGGGATCAAAAGACCTTCAAGGACAACCGACTCCATAAATGTAAGCGCTTTATTTTAATTGGATGGAAGCAGGTAATTCAACAAGATTTGTCAAAGTTCTTAAATTGGTGCTGTTGGCCAATAGTAGGATGAGGGGGATAATAAGTGATTTCTTCTGTGAAAAAGATTTCCAAAATTCTGAATTGCTTTACCAATGACGAACCGGCACTAGGCAACAATGAAATTGCCGAAAGACTAGGGATGAATCCAAGTACTGTCCATCATTTAGTGCGTACTCTCTGTGAAGAGGGAATGCTGATTCAAGATAGCCGAAAAAAATACCGATTAGGCTGGAAGCTATTAGAATGGAGCAATCACGTTATGTATCAGCAGGATATTTATAGCGAGGCAACACCATTCTGTGAGAGTCTTATACGAAAATTTCACGGTACCGTCCATATTGGTATGTTCGATTCAGGAGAAGTTCGATTCGTGTTAAAGGTGAAATCTAAAACATCACTTCCAGTACCCACATATGTCGGGGCAACGAAACCGGCTTATTGTACGAGTACGGGAAAGATTTTGTTGGCTTATAACCCTTCGTTAATTAAACCTACGATTGCCAAGGGGCTTTTACAACGTGCACCTAACACAATTACCTGTATTTCAAAATTAAAAGAAGAATTAAAGCAAATAAAAGCCCAAGGTTTTGCGATTAGCAATAATGAGAATGAACTGGGGCTATATGGTATAGCGGCACCTATTCGATCATATACGGGTCAAACGATCGCTGCGCTTAATATGGTTGGACCGATCTCATATATGAATGGCAGCAATCGTAATGAAATGATTAGAAGTGTGGTAAATACAGCTGAAAAAATCTCAAAAGATATCGGCTATATAAGCAGTGTATTGTAACAACTAAAATCATTCAGGAGGTTATTAAATGACGACTCAATCAAAATCATTTTTAAAAACAAGGGTTCTGGATTTATTAAAAACAATTGAAGATAACAAAGATCTATTGAAGCCGCCTGTGAACAATAAAGTGCTTTGGGAAGACTCTGAATTTATTGCCATGCTACTTGGAGGTCCCAATAAACGTCGTGATTTCCATGTGGATCCATCTGATGAATTCTTCTATCAAATTAAAGGCAATGCATACGTAGAATGCATTAATGATGAAGGGAAACGTGAAGTGGTAACTGTAGGCGAAGGTGAGATATTTATGCTGCCGGCAAATGTACCCCACTCTCCTCATAGAGTAGCAGATTCATATGGAATTGTTTTAGAAAGAAAAAGGGATCAGGGAGAACTTGAAAGCTTTGTATGGTTCTGTGATAAATGTGACCATGAATTGCACCGGGCGACTGTTCAACTGACAAATATAGAAACTCAGGTGAAAGAAGCGATAGAACATTTTAATTCAAGTGAAGATCTGCGTATATGTGAAAATTGTGGGTATAAAATGCCCCCTGAAGCTGAGGAATGGAAATGAGAGTAGATTTTCATACCCATATCATTCCGAAGGACCTTCCGGATTTTGCTGAAAAATACGGAGGGAAATGGCCGGTTCTTCATCAAACATGTGCGTGTGGAGCTAATATTTTAGTAGAAGGAAAGATATTTAGAGAAGTGACCGATCAAGTGTGGAGTCCAAAAAAGAGAATTCAGGATATGGATAGAGAAGGTGTAGACATTCAGGTGCTATCTCCCATTCCCGTCACGTTCTCTTACTGGGCAAATAAGAATGCAGCACTTGAAATGGCACGGATTCAAAATGACTTTATTTCAAAAACCGTTCAAGAGTATCCTTCCCGTTTTGTAGGATTAGGGACTGTGCCCATGCAGGATGCAGCAACAGCAGTAGCTGAAATGGATCGTTGCATTAATGAATTAAATTTATATGGAATTGAAATAGGTACAAATGTAAATGGTGAAAATTTAGATGCACCTGAATTCCTGGAGTTTTTTGAGATGGCCGAAAAATGGAATGTACCTTTATTTATTCATCCGTGGGAGACGATGGCTAAGGATCGAACACCACGACATAACTTTATGTATACCATCGGAATGCCGAGTGAGACAGCTCTTGCCGCTGCCAGTCTTGTTTGGAGCGGTGTGATAGAGAGATTTCCTGATTTAAAAATTTGTTTTGCCCATGGTGGAGGGTCATTCCCGTACATCTTACCAAGATTGGATCAAGGGTGGAAAGTATGGCCGCAATTACGATTAACAACGCATCCACCTAGTCATTATGTGAAGAATTTCTATTTTGACTCCTTAAACTATGATTCTTTAAATGTGAACTACCTAATTGATCGATTTGGTCATGAGAAAGTAATGATGGGGTCCGATTATCCATTTTTATTAAGAGAGGTTCCACCAGGAAGAGTAATAGATGGAATGAACGAATTAACAGACGTTCAAAGACGAATGATCTTAGGTGAAAATGCGTTGAGATTCTTAAATATAAAGGAGTTAAAATCTGACTATGGAACAAAAACTAATGACACCAGAGGAGAAACTTCAAAGTCTGGGACTTAAGCTTTCTCCTGTACGCCCTGTTGTGGGGAATTATGTTAGTAGAGTTCGTGTTGGCAACCTGATTTTCACTTCTGGTCAAGGAGTCGATGAGTATCGTGGAAAGATTGGCACTGACTTTGATGTACAGGAAGGTTATCTGGCTGCACGTCAATCCATGATGAATCTATTAAACGTGTTGAAGGATGAACTTGGAGAACTTTCTAGAGTTAAGAGGATCGTGAAAATGTTAGGATTTGTCAATTGCACAGAGAATTTTACGGAACAGCCAAAAGTAATGAATGGTGCGTCTGATTTATTAGTAGAGGTTTTTGGTGAAAAGGGCAAGCACGCCAGGTCAGCTGTGGGGATGGCACAATTACCTGGAGGAACAGCCATTGAAATAGAAATGATTGTAGAATTTGAAGACCCATTAACTTAAATGAAATGAAAAAAGGTGACATGTTTGTCACCTTTTTTCAAAAACAATAACGTGTGAATAGTAGCGGGGGGGACTTTCAGTGCATTTAAAAGAAAAATCCAATCAGAAAGTTAGACCAATAGATTGCAGACATTTCATTAATGGTGAATATAGAGATTCATTTGATATGAAAACCTTCGAAAATATGAATCCAGCTACAGAGGAAATAATGGGAAGGGTATCGGAAGGTGGGAAGAAGGAAGTAGATGAAGCTGTAAAAGCGGCAAAAACCGCTTTAAAGGGACCTTGGAAAACCTTCACTTCAAGCAAACGTTCTGCCGTTTTAAGACGTATTGGCGACCTGATTCTTGAACGTAAAGAAGAATTAGCTGCACTTGAATCAATGGATACGGGAAAACCATATCAAATGGCACTTGAAATTGATATTCCTAGAGCTGCCTATAACTTTCATTTCTTTGCCGACTACTTGACCTCTATGGGAACAGAGGCATATCAGCAAGATCAACAAGCCCTTCATTACTCCATTCGCCGGCCGGTTGGTGTAGTGGGGATGATCAATCCTTGGAATCTGCCATTATTACTTCTTACGTGGAAGATGGCACCTTGTCTTGCAGCTGGAAATACAGCAGTTATGAAGCCTGCTGAGTGGACTCCCATGACAGCTACGGTACTGGCAGAAATATGTAAAGATGCAGGAGTACCAGACGGGGTAGTGAATCTTGTTCATGGTTTTGGACCTGGCTCGGCAGGGGCTGCCATTACCGAACATCCTGACGTTGATGCTGTTACGTTCACAGGGGAAACCAAGACAGGAACCGCAATCATGAAAGCCGCTGCCCCATCTTTAAAGAAACTATCATATGAACTTGGTGGAAAAAACCCTAACATCATCTTTGCAGACTCCGACCTGGATGAAGTGATCGAGACGACACTTAAATCAAGTTTTATGAATCAAGGGGAAGTATGTCTGTGTGGTTCCAGAATTTATGTTGAAAGTTCGATGTATGAATCCTTTTTAGAGAAGTTCGTTGCCAGAACAAAAGAGCTCACTGTAGGTGATCCATTCCATGATGAAACTAAAGTTGGCGCAGTAATAAGTAAAGAACACTATAATCGAGTGTTGGGCTACATACAATCAGCCAGAGATGAAGGCGGAACCATCCTCGCCGGGGGAGGTAGACTCCAGGAAGAAGACAAAGGGTATTTTATCATGCCGACAATCATTGTTGGCCTTGATAAGGATGCAACATGTGTACGCGAAGAAATATTTGGGCCAGTGGTGACGGTACTGCCTTTTGAAACGGAAGATGAAGTCATTGAACAAGCAAACGATACTCATTATGGATTAGGAACGACGATTTGGACAAATGATTTAAGAAGAGCCCATCGAGTAGCTCACCAAATAGAAGCAGGAATCATTTGGGTGAACACCTGGTATTTGCGAGATCTGCGCACTCCATTTGGAGGAATGAAACAAAGCGGTATTGGCAGAGAGGGAGGCATGCATAGTTTCGAATTTTATAGTGAGCTTTCCAATATCACGATTAAATTATAGGAAAGGTGGGCTGATCATGTTAGAGAAAATGATGAGTGAAGAGATCAAGAACTTTTCAAATCAACTTATAGAAGCTGAGAGAAATAGAGAGGGGAGTAAACCTTTAACAGAATTAAAACCATCCATCACCATTCAAGAAGCCTATCACGTCCAACTGAAAACGATCGCAAGGAAAGTCGAAACGGGTGCGACCATAGTGGGCAAAAAAATTGGTCTCACGTCCATCGCCATGCAGGAACTACTTGGTGTCGATGAACCAGATTATGGACACCTTCTTGATGAAATGGCCATTGAGAACAATGGAACAGTGTTGAAGACTCAAGTTCTTCAACCTAGAGTGGAGGGGGAAATCGCCTTTGTCCTTAAAGAAGAATTGCGAGGTCCAAACGTAACTGTAGAAGATGTATTGAAGGCTACAGATTATGTATTACCCGCATTAGAAATTGTTGATAGCAGAATTACAGATTGGAAGATTAAATTACAAGACACGATTGCCGATAATGCTTCTTCAGGGTTATTTGTATTAGGGGATCGACCAGTATCAATAGAGGACGTCGATTTAAAAGAAGTAGGGATGAACTTCTATCGTAATGGTGAACTGATGAATACGGGGAAGGGTTCAGCAGCACTAGGAGATCCAGCATATTGTGTAGCGTGGCTTGCCAATAAACTGCATGAGTTTAATTTGACTCTGGAACCTGGGGAGTTGATCTTATCAGGAGCTTTATCAGCAGCTGTATACGCACACCCCGGTGATGGGTTCTCTGCCGTGTTTGATGGTCTAGGACAGGTTTCATGTACGTTTGAAAGGTAAGGAGGAAAAGAAATGAAAACGAAAGTTGCCATAATCGGGTCTGGGAATATAGGTACAGATTTAATGAAGAAATTGCTTCGTTCAGATGTATTGGAATTAACGGCAATGATTGGTATTGACTCAAATTCAGAAGGATTAAGAATGGCACAGGAACATGGTCTTTCAACATTTTCAAATGGGTTGGATGGGTTCTTAGAAAAACATGAATTGGCAGATGTATTATTTGATGCAACATCTGCAAAAGCCCATCGTCATCATGCTGAAGTATTAAAAAATCTCGGTAAGAAAGTGATTGATCTTACACCTGCTGCCATCGGCCCCTTTGTTGTTCCACCTGTAAACTTACACGAGTATCTACATGAACAAAATGTAAATATGATCACTTGTGGAGGGCAAGCGACCATTCCGATCGTGCACAGTATAAATTCAGTAGCTGAAGTGGAGTATGCAGAAATTGTTGCCACCATTTCCAGTAGAAGTGCCGGTCCGGGCACAAGAGCTAATATTGATGAATTTACAGTAACAACAGCCAAAGGTCTTGAAGTGATTGGAGGAGCTGAAAATGGAAAAGCGATTATCATTCTTAATCCAGCTGAACCTCCAATCTTAATGAGGGACACGGTTTATTGTTTAGTGAAAGGAAATGTGAATCAAAAAGAGATTACTCAATCTATCAAAAACATGGTAAATAGAGTGAGTGAATATGTTCCTGGATATCGCCTTCGAACCGATCCTATTTTTGAAGACAATAAAGTGACGGTTTTCCTTGAAGTGGAGGGCTCTGGTGACTACTTACCGAGTTATGCCGGAAACCTGGATATCATGACTTCATCTGCAGTGAAAGTAGGGGAAGAACTAGCTAAATATGTAATGACTCAGCGGGCATAATACTTCACCTCGAGTAAATGAGAAAGGAGAATGAGTGTGACAAATCGGGATATTACTGTGACAGAGGTAGCTTTAAGAGACGGAAGTCATGCTATCGGTCACAGCTATACAGTGGATCAAGTAATAAATGTAGCAAAAGCCTTAGATGAAGCAAATATTCCTTACATTGAAGTCTCCCATGGAGATGGATTAGGGGGTTCCTCCCTGCAATACGGGCTTTCAAAAACAAATGAATTTGATTTGATTTCAGCTGCTGTCTCGGTATGCAGACAAGCAAAGATAGGGATTCTGCTCTTACCTGGAATAGGAACGGTTAAAGAATTGAAAAAGGCAGAGCAAGCAGGTGCTAGGCTCGCTCGTATTGCTACTCATGTGACAGAAGCTGATGTATCAAAGCAACATATCCAAACGGCGAAAGAATTGGGTATGGAAACGGTCGGTTTCTTGATGATGGCTCACATGGCACCCATGGACAAATTGATACAGCAGGCGAAATTAATGGAAAGCTATGGAGCGGATACCATTTATATTGTAGATTCTGCAGGGGCCATGCTTCCTCATGAAGTAAGGGAAAGAGTGAAAGTATTAAAGCAAAGCATCCATGCAAATATTGGATTTCATGCCCATAACAATCTTTCACTGGCAATGGCCAATACTCTTGCAGCGATAGAAGAAGGAGCAACCTGGGTCGATGGGAGTGTCCGGTGTTTAGGTGCAGGTGCTGGAAATACACAAACAGAAGTCTTGATCTCGATACTGGCTCGCATGAACATTGAGACTGGGATCGATCATTATAAAATGATGGATCTGGCAGAGGATATTGTTGCACCGATTTTAGAAAAACCACAAGAAATTACAAAAGGGAGTTTAATTCTGGGTTATGCAGGTGTCTATTCTAGCTTCTTACTTCATGCACAAAAAGCGGCCAGGAAATTCAATGTTGATCCAAGAGATATTTTAGTGGAATTAGGCAGAAGGGGTGTCGTAGGGGGACAAGAAGATATGATTGTCGACGTCGCCAGCGAATTATCAAAGAAAGCTACTGTAAGGTAGAAAGGAGCCAAAAATGGAGACTAAAACACAGAACTTAATAGAATTAGCGAAAACCATTGATTTTCATCAGGTAAAAGGAATTGAAATGGATAAGATTACACTGGCTTATCCCAACTTAACGGTTGAAGAATCCTATGAAATTCAGAAATTATGGGAACAATGTGCCCTTCAAAGGGGAGATCATAAAATTGGATGGAAAATGGGGTTAACGAGTATCGCTAAACAACAATCGGTTGGTGTGAATGAACCAATTTATGGGAGACTAACTCAATCAATGGAGATCAATCAAGATTCTCTCTCTCTTCAAGGATTGATCCATCCCAGAGTAGAACCAGAAATTGCATTTGTAATGAAGAAAGCTTTAAAGGGAAGCCACTTAACACCTCGTGATGTTTGGAGTGCTACAGAATTTATCATGCCTGCAGTTGAGGTTATTGATAGCCGGTATAAAAATTTCTCTTTCACTTTAGTGGATGTTGTGGCAGATAATGCCTCTTCTTCTCGTTTTATACTGAGTGATCAAGCATATTCCCCTTTGAACCATTCACTTGGAAATCTGGAAGTTTCCATGTTTAGAAATGGAGAAAAAGTCCAATCTGGTCTGGGTTCTGCTGTTTTAGGCCACCCCGTCAAATCCATTATTGAATTAGCCAAAATGTTGGATCGAGATGGCCTTGGAATCGAAGCAGGGATGGTTATTTTAACGGGAGGAATAACCGAAGCAATTAATATTTATGATGGTGACTCTTTAAAGGTTGATTTTGGCCCACTTGGATTCATTGGTTTTAATGCGTGTAATGGGAAGGATGTATAAAGGTGCCGATTGCTCATCTTCATATTCTCGAAGGCAGGAGTCCCGAAGTAAAAGAAGAGCTTGTAAAATCTCTTACTCTTTCAATTTGTGAATGTTTACAAACAAAACCAGAACAAGTAAGAATTTTAATAAATGAAGTTCCAAATGGAAATTGGTCTGTTGGTGGAACGTTGAAAGAATAGTAAGTATTTAAGGTTTTTATTTGTTGGAGGTGCTTATGGTGCAAACACTTCATGGTCAGTCATTAACATTGCCTCAGTCCATTATAACAATTGGGGCATTTGACGGTGTACACAAAGGACATCAATCTGTGATTACTCATGTCGTACATGAAAGCAGAAAAAGAAGTATTCCAAGCGTAGTGTATACGTTTGATCCACCACCTCGTACTTATTTCAAAGGAGCTAAAATGCTTACCACCCTAGATGAGAAGTTGGAACGTATAGAGTCCCTGGGTGTTGATTATGCCGTTATAGCCAGTTTCAATAAAGAGTATCTTAAACAATCTTCTTCCCAATTTATAAATACTCTAATGAGTTTCCACCCGGAAGAAATATTTGTTGGGAACGATTTTAGATTTGGTAATGGCAGGGAAGGTAATGTGAAAACGCTCAGGCAATTTTTTAAGGTGAGCATGTTGAATCCTGTTTGTTGCGAGAAAGGAACAGTAATTTCCTCAACAAGAATAAGAAAGCTTATCGAGCAAGGGGAAAATTTTGAAGCTAGTAATCTGTTAGGTGTACATCTGCAACGTTAGAGAAAGCATTCATTGAATTTTCAATATTTGAAAACGCTTTAATAATGAATGAGGGGGAAATGAACGTGAAAAGTTTGAGAAAATGGGGATTAAACTTGTTGAGTCTTCTTCTTGTATTAGGTGTATTGAGTGCTTGCGGTTCCGGAGAATCAGAAAAAAGCAGTGGATCTGAAGATAATAAGGGCAAAACTTATACCTTTAAATTAGCTCATATTACACCACCGAGTCATATGTGGCATAAAGGGGCAGAAAAATTTAAAGAAGAGCTCGAAAAGAGATCAGAAGGTCGTATGAAAGTAGAAATTTATCCATCAAGTCAGTTGGGAACGGAAGCAGATATGGTAGAACAAATCGCTGCTGGCTCAGTCGATTTTGGTCTGATAACAGCTGCATATATGAGCTCAAGAGAACCTTCATTTGCTGCGTGGTTTACTCCTTATGCGTTTGAAGATTTAAATGCGGCAAATGAAGCAAGAGATTCAGAGGTAGCAAAGAAAATTCTCAATACGATCGATAAGCAAGGTTTAGTCGGCCTGGACTATTTATTCGCCGGACAACGTGTGATGTTGTTTAAAGATAAAGAAGTGAAGGACCCATCAGATATGAAGGGGTTAAAACTGCGTGTTACACCTAGTCCACCGATGCAGGATTTCTATCATTTCTCTGGCGCTTCTACCGAGGGGCTTCCATTACCGGAAGTATATTCAGCCGTTCAAACAGGTGTAATTGATGGAATGGACATGGATTTGGATGCAGCCATCACCAATAAATATCATGAAGTAGTTAAATATGGAGCGGTGACTAATCACATGGTTTGGCCTGCGGTGGCGATGATGAATAAAGGAACATTCGAAGGACTGTCTGAAGAAGACCAGAAAATTGTCCGTGAATCCATGGCGGCAGCCGCAGATTTCGCAGCCACTACAAGAGCTGGACAAGAGGAAGAGTTTAAACAGACTCTAAAAGATGAAGGTATGAAAATCTACGAGCTTGATTCTAAAGTATTTAAAGAACAGATGAAACAGTATGATGAGAAATATGGTCCGACAGATCCACTTATTCAAGAGTTTATTGATACCTTCCGTAAATAATAGATTAGCAATAGGGGGTAAAAATCATGAGAGCGATAAGTAACGGCATTTCTTCTATAGAAAAGATACTATCAATGATCCTGATGTTTTCGATGGCCGTTATCGTAACGTTAGCAGTCGGTTTTCGTTATATCCTTAATTCCCCATTATCATGGGCAGGAGAAGTTTCTATATTTCTCCTAATTTGGATTAGTTTTATAGGAGGGAGCTTGGGGCTGAAGTATAAGTCCCAAGCCTCCGTCACAATCGTATTAGAATATGTCTCTTCAAAAGTTAAAAGGATCATTCTTATTTTAGGGCATATGATAATGCTCGTTTTTCTCGTTCTCTTAATCTATTACAGCACTAGTTGGATTTTATCACCTAGTGTTGCCTATCAAAAATCCACAGCCATGTTAATACCAATGTGGATTCCTTATTCTGCAGTGCCATTGGGTCTTTCATTTGCAGGTATCCATGTATTATCTAACCTCTTTGATTTGGTAAGGGAGGGTAAGTAATTGACAATATTAGTGGTCTTTTGTTTCTTTATCCTCCTCTTTATGTCTGTACCTATCTCCCTTGTATTGGGAATCACAACCGTACTCTATTTCCTAGTAGTAGGAAACGTAACACTTTTGTCCTCTACTCCCATGAGGCTTTACTCAGGATTGGATAATTTCGGTTTATTGGCTATTCCTTTATTTATGCTGGCTGGAGAGTTAATGAATGGTGGTGGTATCACCACAAGATTAGTAAAGTTTGCAAGAGTCTTAATCGGTCATGTCAGGGGTGGTCTCGCGTATGTCACGATTATTGCTAACATGTTTTTAGCTTCCATACTGGGATCAGCTAATGCTCAGGCTGCCATGATGAGTAAAGTCATGGTTCCCGAAATGGAAAAAGAAGGTTATGATAGAGAGTTTTCGTCAGCATTAACATTAGCCTCTTCTATAGTAGCCCCCATCATTCCGCCCAGCATGATCTTTATCATCTATGGAACTCTATCTGGTACTTCGATTGGTGGTTTGTTCATGGCGGGAATCATTCCAGGTATCATGTATGGAATCGGTTTTATCAGCTTGATTGCCTTCCTTGGATATAAATATAATTTTAAGAAGTCGAAAAGAGCTTCTGCTAAAGAAATTATGACGAGTTCTTTCAGTGTACTCCCGGCATTACTTGTTCCGTTTATTATTATATTTGGTATATTAAGTGGAGCATTCACAGCTACGGAGTCTGCTGCTATCGCCTCTCTGGTAGCCTTTATTGTGGGAATGTTATTCTACAGGGAATTAAAGTGGAGAAAAATCCCTGGTATTTTAGTGAATACGGTGACGGCAACAGCGACGGTTACTTTTTTAATTGCAATGGCCAATATCTTTGGCTGGATGATAGCATTTGAACAAATCCCTCAAGCGATCGTAACGCAAATGACATCCTTATCTGATAACCCATTTGTATTCCTGTTATTGGTGAATATACTATTGCTATTACTAGGCGCGGTACTGGATGGAATTGCGGCTTTAATCATATTAGTCCCAGTCTTTATGCCGCTGATCACTGCATTTGAAATCGACCCGATTCATTTTGGCGTTATCATATGTATCAACCTGACTATAGGCCTTCTCACACCACCTGTTGGGACCGGTTTATTCATTGTTTCCTCGATTGCAGATGTGAAATTTGAAAGACTGGTTAAGGCAACCATGCCATTTCTCATGATGGGAATCTTCATTTTATTTATCATCACCTACTGGGAAGGGGCAGTGATGTGGATTCCGAATAAACTTGGGCTATAGGTAATTATGAATAAATTTGAATTGAAGGGCAGCTTTCTCTAAAAGATCGCTGCCCTGTTTGGTTTTGTAGGAAAATCCTACCAATCAAAATATAGGACTAAATATTTATGTACCGTTATGAATATTTATTCTATCATTAGACTATTACAGAATTTGGAGGTACATAAATGAAGCAAAAGATTATTGCAGGAATTGCCAGTTTTACTCTACTATCCACCACACCATTCAACGTTTTAGCAGAATCTCCACAAACGACGATTCAAAGTACTCAACTCGATGAGAAAGATAAAAGCTTGTTTAATAGCGAGCACTATGACTTTGTGAAGTACTCTGAGATTGAAGGGAAGCTTGATGCGATCGCACAGGAAAGCAATCGTGTAACTGTCGAGAAGAGCGAAACAAAATCAGCAGCAGGTCATGATATGTATGTAGTGACCGTTTCGGATGCGAAAGCGAAAGGGAAGTATGGTTACTATAAAGGTCTGCGTAAGAAAATGATCCAGTCGCCTGATAAAGCACAGGACTTTATCGATAAGCACCCTGATCTAAAGGTTCCGGTGATGATCAATGCATCGATTCACGGAACAGAATTTGTTGGAACAGACGCAGCTTTGCAATTAATCGAGCGCTTTGCCTCGGATAATGACGAACAAACGAAAGGGATTCTCGAAGATCATATCCTGATTTTCAATGTGGTAGCGAACCCGGATGGGCGTATTGATGCTACGCGTTTCAACGGAAATGGAATTGACCTCAACCGTGATTTTATCACTCAATCCCAGCCTGAAACAGAGCATATGGTAGACCTGATCACAGAATGGAATCCAATGGTATTCCTTGATCTCCATGGATATGTGAGAGGATATGGCGGCCCGACAAAGCCAGGTTTGATTGAGCCTTGTACGCCTCCTCATAATCCAAACTATGAATATGATCTGTATTCGAAGTGGGCAATGAATCAAGCAGAGGCGATGGAATCCAATATCGTTTCGAATAAAGAAAACTATGAAAATACTCATACGGAATCGTCAAAAGTAGATTATCAGAATATGGAAGGGACTTATATCCCGCAACGTGATGATTCTGCCGGATGGGATGATTATCCGCCGATCTTCACTCCAATGTATGCCATGTACCACGGGGCATATGGGTATACACTTGAAGCGCCGACCAATGATTGGGACGGGGTTCAATGGACCTATGATGCCGTGATGGGTGCACTGGGCTATGCGAGCGAGAACAAAGTGGATATGGTAAAAGATCAGATCGAAGTCTTTAAACGTGGTGTCCAGTTCGACCATCCGTTCCATACGGAAGGCCATTTCCCATCTGCTTATATTCTGCCGAATGATGAACAGGATCAAACGGCTACTTTGAAAGCCGTCCTTCATCTTCAAGATAATGATATTGTCGTAGAAGAAGCTCAGAAGGATTTCACGTTTGATGGCGTGACATATCCGAAAGGAACGTATATCGTACCGATGGAGCAAGCAAAAGCCGGCCTCGCGAACACCATGCTTTGGGACGGGGAAGACATCACTGAAGATACACCGAGTATGTATGATATCTCTGCCTGGAATCTGCCGGAATTATGGGGCTTCGATGCAGTGGAAGTAAGCAGTGACACTGAACTGAATGTTAAATCGAAACAAGTAAGAGCACTTAATGAAAGTGGAGACGTCATTGGGGACGGACCATATGCGATCCCGAATACCTCCGTGGAATCGATAGCGATTGCCAATCAATTATTAAATAGCGGACACACTCTTCACAGAGGTGAAGATGGAACAATGTATGCAGGTGCCGATGCAAAAGCAAAACTTTCCGACCTTGTGAAAAATACTGCTGTCACGATTTCTTCCCAATCTGTTCCTGTAGGAGCGAAAGAAATGACGTCCCGGCATGTAACCCTCTTGAAAGATGGAGGAATGAACAAAGCTCAATCCCACTCTGGAACGAAGCTTGCCCTGGAGCGTCTTGGCTTCGCGGTGGAAGAAAAGACTCCCGGACAGGTAGCAGAAGAGGGTCTGGGTTCAACAGATGTGTTTATTTATAACGGGAGATCGAACCTCATTTCCTATCAAAATAGTGTGGCCAATTCGGAATTCGGATTGAAGGATGCAGCACAATACGAAGCATTCAAAGCGAATGTGGAAGGTTTTGTAGCGGATGGTGGACAATATCTTGCCGTCGGTGCAGGTGCATCTCAAGCCACGACAAAGCTTGGAATAAGTGATGTGAAAGTGGAAACCGGCGGCTCCAACAGCAACGGAATCGTCCAATTATCACACACGGATTCTACTTACACAGCTGGTTACGAAACAGCAGACATTGGATTTGTTTATCAACCAACATGGTACACGAACACAGGTAATGCAGAAATTCTATCAAGCTATCAAAACAGCAGTGACTTCTTCCTGGCCGGACACTGGAAAGACAGTGAAGCAGCTCAAGGAAAGCCTGTTATCGTGAAGGATGAAAATGTATTATTGATCGGACTCGAACCAACTTTCCGTGATCATACGGATTATCTGTTCAGACTCGTTTCAAATGCGATTTTTGCACAATAAGAAAATGGAAGAGTCGTCCAAATTGGGCGGCTTTTTTTCATCATCATACTTGTATTAATACTATTCTTTATATAGAATATATTTTGAATACTTTTAATAGTTTGATGAATGACCATTCATTCAGTTTAACTGAAAAGGGGAGGGATACAATTGAATATCGCAACACGGTTAGACCAAATCGCTCAAGAGAAAGCAGATAAAACAGCCTATCATTTCTTAAATACCTCTAGTACATACGGGGAATTAAATGCAGCTGTATCGAAATTTGCAAGTGGCCTAGAGCAATCGGGTCTGAAAAAAGGGGATCACATCGCGCTTGTATTAGGGAATTCACCACATTTCGTCATTGGATTATATGGGGCATTACGAATGGGGTTAAAGGTTATACCAATCAATCCGATCTACACACCGGATGAAATTGGCTACATTCTGAAAAATGGTGACGTGAAAGCCATTGTCACTCTTGATTTGCTATTCCCATTAATCGAAAAGATGCAGCATCTATTATCCGATGTCGAGCAATTTATCCTGTGTGAATCAGGGGATGAACGGGCAAAGGACATTGATTTAGAGAAAATCTCGCTTGCATACCCTAAAATGAAATCGTTTACAAGTGTTCTTGGGAAGGGCGATCCTGCGTTTAAGGGGGAGGAAGTGGATGAAAATGAAGTAGCCATCATCCTTTACACCTCGGGAACGACGGGGAAACCGAAAGGCGCAATGCTGACACACAAAAATATTTATTCCAATGCAACCGATGTCGGCAGCTATTTACGAATGAATGAAGACGACACCGTCATTACAGCTCTGCCTATGTTTCACGTCTTCTGTCTGACAGTGGTCCTGAATGCGCCATTGATGACAGGGGCGACCCTTTTAATCGTTCCACGCTTCAGTCCAAAAGCCATTTTTGAACTGTCGAAGGCCTATCAGCCAACCGTATTTGCCGGCGTACCAACCATGTACAACTTCCTGTTCCAGTATCCTGAAGGAAATCCGGAAGATCTATCATCTCTCCGTCTCTGCATTTCAGGCGGAGCTTCCCTGCCGGTGGCCTTACTAAAAAACTTTGAAAAGAAATTCAACGTCATGATTTCTGAAGGCTATGGCCTATCCGAAGCGTCTCCTGTGACATGTTTCAACCCGCTGGATCGACCGAGAAAACCAGGATCCATCGGAACTTCAATCATGAACCTGGAGAATAAAGTCGTCGATGAACTGGGTGAAGAAGTACCAGTCGGACAAGTGGGCGAACTGATCGTCAAAGGCCCGAATGTCATGAAGGGCTATTACAAAATGGAAGAAGAAACAGCGGCAACGATCCGAGATGGCTGGTTATACACAGGTGACCTTGCCCGGATGGATGAAGAAGGCTACTTCTATATTGTGGACCGAAAGAAAGAACTGATCATCGTCGGGGGGTACAATGTCTACCCACGCGAGGTCGAAGAAGTGCTATACAATCATCCTGGAATCGTGGAAGCAGCGGTCATCGGTGTCCCACATCCGGAACTGGGTGAAGTCGTCAGCAGCTATGTTGTGAAAAGTGAACCATCCTTAACGGAACAGGACGTACTTAAGTATTGTAAAGAGCATCTTGCCAAGTACAAGCTGCCAGCATCGATCGAGTTCATTGATGAGCTGCCGAAGAATACAACAGGGAAAATTTTAAGAAGAGCGCTGAAAGAACAAGTGCTTCAATCATAAAAAAAGAAGATGTTCAGTGGATCACTGAGCATCTTTTTTACGTTATTTCATCGCCTTACTAGCCTGTAAGAGCTTCGATTCACCTTTTTCCCACGTTTCAACCTGTTCGATCGCCTGCTCGGGTGTGAATCCCTGCCCGACCAGTACACCTGACAGGATGAACTCCTGGAAGAGGTGGGTAAGGTTGATGCCTTCTTCCACTTCAGACAGGGCTCGGGTTACAAGTGGTTGAATATACTCAACCCATTGATCGGGAAGGCTTTGGGTTTCACGGTAGTAGTGTAGCCAGGCAATATCGTTTGCATATTGGTTTGAATAGGGATTCACCTGTTGATGCTGAAGGTAAGGGTTTTGATTTGAAGGATTATACAAAAGAAATACAGCTCCTTTATGGGTATATGTCACATTTAGTCTATTCACCCAACCAAGATATGTTCAACCTCGTTAAAAAATGAAAGGGTTTTCTCGGTTTGTGTCGAATCATACATAGGGAGGAATCAGTTAAAAAAAGGGGAGAACAAACATGGAATCAATCTTACTAGAACAAAAGGGCAATGTCGCCACTGTAACCATCAACCGATCTGAGGCAATGAACGCCTTTAATTACGATACGCTGAACGAACTCCAGCAGGTAGTCGAAGCACTCCGCATCAACCCGGACGTCAGAGTCGTCATCTTCACAGGAAGTGGAGAAAAAGCCTTCTCGGTTGGAGCCGATTTAAAAGAGCGCAAGACTCTGACTGAACAGCAAGTCATCCGCAACGTCTACAAAATAGGCGAAGTCTTTCAATCCGTCGCTACCCTCCCACAACCGACCATCGCCGCTATGAATGGCTACGCATTCGGCGGAGGAATGGAACTTGCCCTCGCCTGTGACTTCAGAATCGCAGTAGCAGGCACGACAATGGGACTGACCGAAACGAGCCTGGCCATCATCCCGGGAGCAGGGGGAACCCAGCGTCTGCCACGATTAGTAGGGGAATCAAAAGCGCTGGAACTAATTCTGACGGCTAAACGATTAACGTCAGAAGAAGCATTGGACATCGGACTGGTCACAAGAGTAGTAGAAAAAGAGAACTTCTTGGGTGAAGTCCATGCATTCGTGGAACCCATGCTGGCTAATGGCCCGATTGCCCTGCAGCAAGCTAAGTTTGCCGTAAAGAATGGTATGAACGTAGACCTGCAGACCGGATTACAGATTGAGAGAAAAGCATATGAGATTACCATTCCTACGGAAGACCGGGTGGAGGCTTTGTTGGCGTTTAGTCAGAAGCGGAAGCCGGAGTTTAAGGGGAAGTGATACAGGGTGGCTGAAAAGAACTCTTTTTTGGGGGTTCTTTTTGTTTTCGGTGCTTGAAGGGTAAAACCAGAAAGCAAAACATAGTACGCAACTTGAAAAAACGGTATTACAAACAAATGAAAATCTTCATTTAATCAAGAGGTTCCAACTTTGGAGCCTCTTTTTCACATGGCCCTTTTTAAACACCAAAAATCATGTAAAATAAAGAATCATACTAAAAAACACTGGAGTGACTCCTGTGAAAAAGAAACAGCTTAAACTAAGTACCATCATCATTCTCTTCGTATGCATCGTTGTCCTGGTATCACTTGTAATAACCGACTTGCTTATTTCCAGGACGATTAATGACAACATTGAGTCTAATATTGAAGAAAAGGCGAAAATCGTTTCCCGGACGGTCGCTCATTCCACGATTGTGAAGAGCGGTTTAGAGGGGGAAGGGAATGCAGATCGGATTCAGGAGTACACCCTTGATATCCAGAAATCAGCAGAGGTTCTGTTTGTAGTGGTCATGGATATGGAAGGGATACGTAAGTCTCACCCTGATCCTGATCGTATCGGCAAGCATTTTGTCGGCGGGGATGAGAAAGATGTACTCCAAGGGAAGGAAACATTGTCTATTTCAGAAGGGACTTTGGGCAAATCCGTCAGGGCATTTTCTCCTGTCTTTAATAATGAAAATCAACAGATAGGGGCTGTCGCAGTAGGGATTTCCCTGGGTAGCGTGGAGGAAGCATTGGACCAGAGTCATTGGAATATTTTAGTGGGATCTATGATCGGGATTATTGTTGGAGTCATTGGGGCCATTATTATAGCCAGGTACATAAAGAATATGTTGTTTGGGTTGGAGCCGATTACGATTGCGAAAATATTGGAAGAGCGAAATACGATGCTCCAGTCGGTTCATGAGGGGGTGGTGGCTGTCAATAAAGATACGACCATCTCATTAGTGAATAAGTCTGCCCTGAAAATATTTAATAAAGCGGGACTAAGCTCGGATCCGATTGGAATGCCCATCAAAGAATACATGCCACACACCCGGTTGGAAAGAGTCATCGCTACGGGGAAACCTGAGCTTGACGAGGAGCAAACGATCAATGGGGTATCTATCCTGGTAAACCGTGTTCCGTTAATCGTCAATGATGAAGTAGTCGGGGCGATATCCACCTTCCGTGATAAAACGGAAGTGAATCAATTGGCTGAGCAGTTAACGGGTGTCAAATCGTATGCGGAAACGCTCCGGGCCCAGTCGCATGAATTTATGAATAAGATGCATGTGATTCTGGGATTGGTGAAGATGAAGGATTACAATCATTTAAATCGCTACGTGAAAGAACTTGTTTCCCTACGGGTCGATGAAGTGAGCACGGTGACGTCGAAAGTGAAAGATCCTGCTTTGGCTGGTTTTATCATGGGGAAACTGAGCTATGCGAGGGAAAAGAACGTTGCATTGACCATTGAATGCCACGACTTTATCCCGGAACCCAAAGATCCTACTGTAACACATGAACTGATTACCGTGATTGGAAACCTATTGGATAATAGTGTTGAAGCAACGACAAATAGTGATGAAAAGGAAGTGCTGATGGAGCTATTCTATGAGGACGAGCAATTTGAAATGGTCGTGACGGATACAGGAGAAGGAATGGCGGATGAAATAGCAGAGGATATCTTCATCAAAGGATACTCTTCTAAAGGGGAAGGAAGAGGATACGGTCTCTTCTTAGTGAAAGAAAGTCTCCGTAAATTGAATGGAACCCTGCACGTCGAATCAAAGGTAGGCTCGGGAACGACGATGATTGTTCAAGCTTCATATAAGGAGGGGAAGAAGATTGATTAATGTATTGATCGTGGAAGATGATCCGATGGTGGCACGGTTTAATCAAAAGTATCTGGAAGAGATCAAAGGGTTTCATTTAATAGGAATCTCTAATTCGATTGAAGATGCCTCGGCGAAAGTAAGTGAGTATAAGATTGATCTGGTTTTATTGGATGTTTATATGCCTGGGAAACAAACCGGGATGGATTTGTTAGAGCAAATACGGAAGGAACAGCGGGAGACAGATGTCATCCTCATCACAGCCGCATCAGAAGTCGATAATATCCAGAGCGCACTTCGCATGGGGGTAGTGGATTATTTGATCAAGCCTTTTGAATTTGAACGGTTTAAAAAAGCATTGACGACTTATCGGGAGAGTAATCGGATGCTTCAAAAGCAATCTACCATCGATCAAAGTGAACTCGATTTACTTTTACTTAGGGATGTGCAAGCCGGGGAGAAGGCACCCCTCCCTAAAGGATTGACGAGCAGTACATTATCGTCTATCTACGACGAGATTGTGAGTTTCGAGGAAGAGTCGTTTTCAACAGATGATATTGCAGACGTGACGTCCATTTCACGGGTGTCGATCAGAAAGTACCTCAGGTTTTTAAAAAGTATCGGCGTGGTGGATGAGACCCTGATCTATGGTGTCGGAAGGCCGGTCTATCAATATACAAGGAACAAACTGAATAGCTCACGCATTCAAAGCTATTTGTAAGCAGCCTATCCGGCTGCTTTTTTTAATTTTAAAAGTCAAACAATAGTTTCATAATCTATGAAAAGGTAAAGCGTTTTCATATGATGGGTATACATTGTAAGCGATTACGTTAGGAGCGATTGGATGACTCGAAAGAATTTAAAGGAAGAAGCATTATCCATACATGAATCTCATGCAGGGAAAATTGAAGTGGTGAGTAAGATTGATATTTCATCTGAAGAAGATCTTAGTCTTGTCTATACACCGGGTGTCGCCGATGTATGTAAGACGATAGCCGAGGATCCCAGGCACGCCAATACGCTGACATCGAAAGGAAACATGGTGGCCATCATCACAGACGGTACAGCTGTATTGGGTCTTGGTGATATCGGTCCAGAAGCCGCGATCCCGGTCATGGAAGGGAAAAGCATGTTGTTTAAGAAGTTCGCCGGAATAGATGCCTTCCCCCTTAGTTTGGATACGAAGGATGTAGATGAAATCGTCACGATTATTAAAGCCTTGTCTCCTTCTTTTGGAGGGATCAATCTGGAGGATATTTCAGCGCCGCGCTGCTTTGAAATTGAAAACCGGTTAAAAAAAGAGTTGGATATTCCCGTTTTCCATGATGATCAGCATGGTACGGCCATAGTCGTCCTAGGCGCGTTAGTCAATGCGCTGAAGGTCGTAAACAAATCATATAAGAAAGTGAAAATTGTCATCAATGGGGCGGGGGCAGCTGGAATCGCGATTGCCGAACTCCTTTTATTCGCAGGTTATGAAAATATTACTCTCGTAAGTTTAGAAGGTGTACTGTGCAAGGGGGAGAAATGGATGAATGCTACCCAGGCGAAAATTTCTACACGCACGAACCTGCTGGGGGTGCGGGGTGAATTATCGGATGCGATAAAAGGAGCCGATGTATTTATCGGTGTATCCGGGCCTGGAGCCCTCAAGAAAGAGTATATTAAAACGATGAATGAGCAGCCGATTGTGTTTGCCATGGCCAATCCGATTCCTGAAATTTATCCGGAGGAAGCATTGGAAGCAGGCGCAGCGGTAGTAGGGACGGGAAGATCGGATTATCCGAACCAGGTCAATAATCTTCTCGCTTTCCCTGGGATATTCAGAGGAGCGCTGGATGCGAAAGCAAAGGATATCACAATGGAAATGAAAGTGGCCGCTTCCTATGCCATAGCCGATGTGATCAGCTCTTCTGAATTGAACCCTCAATATATTATTCCGAACGCGCTTGATTCCCGTGTGGCAGAAAAAGTCGGGGAGTCCGTGCGAAAGATTGCATGTAAGGAAAGCAAAGCAAACAGTTCAGTTTCGTAATTTTTATAATGACAAAGGGGATGATCAAGATGGGACAAGCAGCATCAACACTTTCATATAAGAAGGAGAAAACAAAAGAGAATGTGACGCTTACGAAAGATCGATCGCTTCAGATTTTCAATATGCCGATCCTTTGGTTCCTGATCTTTACGGGAATCACGCTAGCCAGCTTGTATACGGGAAACCTTCCAGGGGGAATGATCGGTAGTCTTCTCGTCATGATGGTTCTTGGGGAATTATTCGGATGGTTAGGAGACCGTACGCCGATTGTGAAAACATTCCTTGGCGGAGGTGCCATCATTGCGATCTTTGGATCTGCTTTTATGGTTTACGCAGGTTTACTTCCGGAAGCCACCGTCACGTCCATGACTGACTTTATGAAATCAGGCGGTTTTTTGAATTTCTATATTGCTGCATTAATTACGGGAAGTATTTTAGGAATGAATTCAAAGGTTTTAGTTAAAGTGGGTCTGCGCTATTTCCTACCGATTTTCGGAGCGGTAGCCGGAGCCGTGATAGTAGCAGGAATCTTTGGATCTCTTGTCGGATTTACCCTTCAAGAAGCCATCCTCGTCATTACGATGCCGATCATGGGTGGCGGAATGGGAGCTGGAGCTGTTCCCATGAGTCAAATCTATTCTGAAATGATGGGGAATGATCCAAGCTATTATATCTCCATGCTCGTGCCAGCACTGGCATTAGGGAATGTATTTGCAATTATTTTAGCATCGGTTCTTGATATTATCGGAAAAAAAGTACCTTCCCTAAGTGGAAACGGTCAGCTTATGAAAGGTTTTACTTATGAGAAGACAAAGCAGAAGTATAATATTGAAAAGATGGGAGTGGGCTTACTCGCTGCCCTGACATTCTTCACGGTGGGGACATTGCTGGGATCCTTTCTTCCCCTTCATCCATATGCCATCATGATCATTCTTGTGGCTGCAGCGAAGATTTCTAACATGATCCCTCAAAATGTCGTAGAGGGAGCCAGTCAGTGGTATCAATTTGTAGCCAGCAACTGGACGTTCGCTTTATTATTTGGGATCGGTGTCGCGTACACGGACTTAGATACCGTTCTTGCTGCGTTGACGCTGCAATATATCTTGACTGTATTCGGAGTCGTTTTAGGAGCGATCCTCGGTGCGGCGATCCTTGGCAAAGTCGTTGGCTTTTACCCGATTGAAGCAGCGATCACCGCAGGGCTATGCATGGCGAATATGGGAGGAACGGGAGATGTTGCTGTGTTGTCAGCATCGAAACGAATGGAGCTTATGCCTTTCGCTCAAATCTCTTCCCGATTAGGCGGCGCATTGATCCTGCTGTTAGCCGGATTAATTATCCCGCTGTTGTAAATATGGTACACTTAGGCTTGACTCTAGTAGTCAAGCCTATCTTTCATATTAATAGATTGTGGTGACGTAAATGGACGTAATATTGATTGTACTGCCTGCATTACTGGTCTTTGCTGTTGGATATATCGGCCAAAAGAAACTTGGTTTCGAGATCAATTCGATTTCGAAGATGGCCATTTACTTAATGTATCCATTTCTGGCATTCAAGACATTTTACGAGAATGAACTGAATATGGATTATCTTTATATTTTTCTTTTTTGTATCGCGCTTTGTGTGATCCTGATTGTTTCTATTAAAATAGTGGCGAGGTTTAAAAACTATTCTAAACCGAAAGTATCGGCCATGATTTTATCCGGGGTATTCATGAACAGCGGCAACTATGGAGTACCGATCATCCTATTCGCTTTCGGTGAGCTCGGTTTTCGCTATGCGGTCATAATGATGGTGATCCAGTCATTTCTGATGAATACAATCGGCCTCTATTATGCTGTCAGTGGCAGTGATAAAAAGAGGGAAACGAGCGAAATCTGGATGAAGATCGTCAAGATGCCGATTCTGCATGGTGCTTTTCTTGGGTTGGGTTTTCAATTGTTTCATCTTGATGTGCCGGTGTTTATGAGTCAGACCATTGATCTGATTTCCCAGGCAACGATTCCTACGATTATGGTGGTGTTAGGAATGCAATTAGCGACATTGGGAGGGAAGAAGGTGGAAAGAGGCGCCCTTTCCTTTATTGTGATCATGCGAATGGTAGCTTCACCCATCATAGCTCTGGTCGTCGTTTCTTTCCTGCCTATTTCTACTATGCTGGGATCGATCCTCATTATTTTGGCAAGCATGCCGACTGCTGCGAATACGACGATGTTTTCATTGCAGTTCAACACAGAGCCTGATTTAGTGTCGACAAGTACCCTTGTCACTACACTTTTGAGCATTGTGACGATTCCGATTATGTTGGCTCTTGTATCCTTATAGAAGCGAAGCTGCTTGAGATGTATCAAGCAGCTTTTTTAAATAGAAGAAAGGAAGTAGAAGTCTATCTTTTTGACAACTGTTCTCGAATCTATTACTATTGTAAAATAAATTCCAACAAATTCAATCAGATTAAGGAGGATTATTCATGGCTGGCTATGTTCAACCGATTAATGAACAAAAGGGCCCGGAGAAAGCGAGTACCGAATTGAACCCGCCACAGACCTTTTTAGTGGCTGGCGGTTTAATCGTTACAGCGATACTTGGGCTATACTTACTCTTTACACAAGACATTGCCCAAACCGTGTTATTGGTTCTAGGGCTGCTGTTAGGATATACATTATTTCATGCAAGATTCGGATTCACCTCTGCCTTCCGCAGAGTGATGTCTGTAGGGAACGGGCAGGCACTGCGGGCACATATGGTGATGCTTGCCGTTGCCGTAACGCTGTTTGCTCCGATCCTTGCGACAGGGTTTACATTCTTTGGCGGAGAAGCGGCAGGTTATGTATCACCCGTTGGTGTAAGTTTACTGGTAGGTGCCTTCCTGTTTGGGATTGGGATGCAGCTTGGAGGAGGCTGTGCTTCAGGTACCCTTTACGCAATCGGCGGCGGCCGCTCCGTTATGTTCATCACATTGCTATTCTTTATTGTCGGTGCCACAGTCGGAGCCTATCATCTTCCATTTTGGACAGAGGAATTGCCGTCCTTCAAACCTATTTCATTAGCAACTTCTACCGGATTAGGTTATTTCGGGGCGTGGGTCGTTTCGATTTTATTCTTTGGATTCATTGCGTGGATTACACTGCGGGTGGAGAAGAAGAAAAAACCGCCCCGCATGGCGACACTTCCAACATCAAAGGGATGGAAACGGATTTTACGTGGATCTTGGCCCCTTTTGGCAGCAGCGATTGTATTGGCTGTGTTAAATGCTCTTACTCTCATGACACGGGGGAATCCTTGGGGGATCACTTCTGCCTTTGCTCTATGGGGATCAAAGGTTGCCGGAATGTTCGGGGTCGACGTAGCAGGCTGGGGCTATTGGACAGGAGCCAATGCTGAAGCTCTTCAAGCATCGATCTTTGCTGATTCCACAACGGTATTAAACTTCGGTGTCATCCTTGGAGCATTTCTTGCATCTGCTGCAGGAGGCCTGTTCCGTTTTAATAAAATCACCGGGAAAAATGCCATGGCGTCCGTCATTGGTGGACTGCTGATGGGATACGGTGCACGTTTGGCATTCGGATGTAACATTGGTGCTTATTTCGGAGGGATTGCTTCCTTCAGTCTTCACGGTTATATTTGGGGGATCCTTGCCCTTGGCGGTACGTTCCTGGCACTATATCTTCGTCCGCTATTCGGATTGTCGGTGCCGAAACCGAAGGATACATTTTGCTAGCTGGATAGTTTGAAAAAGTCCTGCATGTAGTTTCACATGCAGGACTTTTTTGGGATTATTCACCGCCATAATAAATAACCATCTGGCACACAGCTGTTTCTCCTGAATCATTTACATATTCATGCCCTGAGTCAGCGGCAAAACGAATCGAACTTCCTTCTGTCAGCTCATAGGTTTCTTCGCCAATTTTAAGGGCAATCTTCCCCGACAGCACCGTGATATATTCCTCTACCCCCTTCGTATGGCCTTCATTCCGATACAAGCAGCCCGGTTTCATTTCAACCCGGTAGCTTTCCCATTTTTTCAGGGGATCGAAGGGGAAGATGGGATACACGATGTAATTGCCGTTATCTTCAAGAACAGGTTGAACGTCTTGATAATGAATGATGGATATTTGATTGCTTGGCTTTTCAATCAGTGAAGAGAAGGATACCTTCAAGCCATTGGCGATCTTCCATAGAATCGCGACGGTCGGATTCGAATCACCTCGTTCAATTTGACCGATCATCGCCTTGCTTACACCGGTGCGCTCTGCCATCTGCTCAAGGCTGAAGCCGCGCTCCCTGCGGATCTTCCGTATATTATCACCAATTTGAATCGGGAAATTTTCCATGCTAAAACTCCTCTTGTATACTATAGCGTCTATATGTATAATATAATAAATTATCAAAAAATTAAAATAGTAAATTACTTCTATTATAAAGGATGTGAGAGGATGGAGGCACTGCTTTCTACGAAAAAAGTGAGTGATTTTCGTCTGGGCCTGCAGGGAGGACTCAGCATTGCCATCGGATATATGCCTGTTGCGTTAACCTTTGGGTTGTTGGCACGGACAACCGGCCTCACGGTCACGGAAACGGTACTGATGAGCATGCTCGTGTTTGCAGGGGCTGCTCAATACATATCACTGAGTCTGATAGCGGTTGGTACTGGTATCATTGAAATTATTCTTACAACGTTCATCGTAAACATCCGTCACTTCCTGATGTCGGCTTCTTTAAGTGAAAAGCTCGAGGAAGACCGTTTGTTTAAAAAGCTTTTTTATGCGTTTGGGATTACGGATGAAACCTTCACGGTCATCAGCGTCAAAGATGGCAAAGTAAGAACGGGTTTTGCCGTCGGGGTGATGCTCATTTCATACGGGAGCTGGGTCGTGAACTCTGGTGTAGGCTACTTCATTGGGGAAATCCTTCCCGAGTTTCTACAAGCGAGTATGACGATCGCTCTTTATGCCATGTTTGTGGGACTCCTCGTTCCTTCCATGAAAAAAAGTGTCAAGGTCACGTTTTTAGCTGTAGTGGCCGGTGCGTTGAATAGCATCCTGCTTTTCACGACGAACCTTTCAAACGGATGGTCGATTGTACTTGCTACCCTCGTATCAGCCGTGATTGTGGAATTGGTTGTCATAATGAAGGGAGGAGAGAGAGCGAATGAATAGCGCGATTGTGTTGATGATCATCGGTATGGCGATTGTCACGTATATTCCCAGAATGCTTCCTTTCCTCGTATTTAAAGGGAAAGAGCTGCCTCCATTTCTTCAAGGGGTATTAAAGAATGTTCCCTTCGCCGTATTAGGCGCTTTAATTTTTCCGAGCATCCTTTTGATTCAAGAGGGGAATCTTATGTTTGGAGCCGTCGGGACGGCAGCCGCATTTGTCATCGCCTTTCTTGGTGCCAACGTCATCGTTGTGGTGATTGGGGCGATTTCAGTACTGTCTTTGTATTCGGTGTTCTTGATGTAAGCCGCGATTCGGGTCGCGGCTTTTTTAATTGGAGGGGGATTTCGCGATTTCTGCCGTAATGTGTTTAGGTTCTAAATCTTTGGACAGGGTATTACATATAGTAATGAAGACATTGAAGGGAGGAAATATGTTGGCTAAAAAATGGGCACTTCGTTCAATCCTGGCTTATTTGCTATTAGGCTTGTTTCTATATGTGTATTTATTTTTCTTGGCGGATTCTACTTTGCCTGACATGTACAACGGAAGCAGTGCTGATCCAGCCACCTTTATGAATGATAAAGAAATTATGCTGAGTGAGGATTTTTCTAAAATCAAGAATCTCCTGTTTTTCTTATCCACTCCTTATGAATGGTTGTTTTATTTCCTGATCCTGATCCTCGGGGTCTCGCGTGTGTTTGAGAAGTGGGCGAGGGGCACAGTGAAAAATGGTTTCCTGCAAACGGCCATTTATTTATTCTGGTTATCGATTGCTTCTTTTGTAGCGATTTTTCCTCTTCAGTATATTTCCTATAAAATTTCGAAGAGCTACAATATTTCCACCCAAACCTTTGCCATGTGGATGAAGGATGAGGTCACGGATTTCTGGGTGAATTACCTGCTTATGTTCATCATTGTTTCTGTGTTATATGGTTTGATGAAACGATTCAAACAGCGCTGGTGGCTGGCAGCCTGGGCATTGTCTGTGCCATTTACGGTTTTCATGATGTTCGTGCAGCCTGTATTGATCGATCCGTTATACAATGACTTCTATCCACTGAAAGATAAAGCGTTAGAAGAGCAAATCCTGACTCTTGCAGACAAGGCGAAAATCCCTGCAGACCACGTGTTTGAAGTCGATATGTCGGAGAAGACGAACTCCCTGAACGCCTATGTTACCGGTGTAGGATCCAATTCCCGGATTGTCCTCTGGGATACGACACTTGAAAAATTAACAGACGAGGAAATTCTGTTTGTAATGGCTCATGAAATGGCTCACTATGTGGAGAAGCATATCTATATAGGCATTGCGATATACCTGATCCTATCCTTTTTTGGATTATTCCTGACGGCCAAGCTGATGAGAGGGATCGTCGCCAATCATAAAGAGGACATGAAAGTATCGAACGTGTCGAACTTGAGCTCATTACCTCTGTTCTTGATGATTACGTCCATGCTGCTGTTCACTGTCAGTCCCCTTAGTAACTGGATCTCCCGCTACCAGGAAACGAGGGCTGACCGATATGCAATAGAAATGACGAGCGACAAAGAAGCCGCCATTTCATCTTTCCAAAAGTTATCCAAGGTGGGATTATCTCAGGTCAATCCGCCTTTACTTGTGAAGATTTTCCGTTACGGCCATCCGACGATGCTTGAACGACTGACGATGCTTGAAGAGTATGAAACAGAGAAAGATACAGAGTAAAGGGGTAATACTGAGGATAGGTTCTCCCTCTATAAATTGAAAGAGTGTGCATGACATGAAGGACGACTTGTGGTAGGAAGCGAGTCGTTTTTTTATTGTGTCTATTTCTAAATCCTATTCCTGAAATTCCAAATTTCAGTGCACAATCCTCGTAAATATGGTAAAATAAGGAATTGTATAGTTGGGTTTTTCAGTTTATTAAAACTGGCAGGGGGCGGGGAAAATCAAGTATCAAAAAGCTTGGATATTATTTATTCGTTTTATGTTTACCGTTTTAGCGTTAATCGGTTTACCTTTTTTGAGTTATCTTGAAACTGGCCGCCCGATGATGGAGTGGTCTTTGATCATTGGGATATTAGTTACCCTGATCATCATCTACGTAAACGGAGATGGATATTTTTACAAAAAGGGGCAGCATTTGATCAAAGAAGAAAAGAAGAGGTTTTATCATTCCATTTCTTTCTGGACGGCTTTTGTTTATACCGCCGTAGCATTATACTTTACGATTAAAACTTATGGGAATTTACTACATTAGATCTTCCTTGAATGGAATTTCAATATGATGAGGAAGAAGCCGCCAGTCCGTCTTTTACAAATAGAATAGGTGAAATGTATCAAGTGAAACGGTCCGTCACTTTGAGGAGACCCGACCATACGTTTATTTTTAATAAAGGAATAATGAAAAAAGCCTGGTTCTTAAAAAGACTAGGCTTTTTCTCTTTTACTGATAATCAGGTTCTTCGCTTTCTCTGTCATATAAGCGAAAATTACATCTTTGTAATGAAGTCCGGAGTTCGTTAGTTGAGCTTCCAGCCATTCTTGCGATTTCCCAAGGAGCACCAGGTTCCGCGTTTGGATTTTACCATCCACAATCACTGAAATCGGCAATCCCTCGTCATCGATTTTAAGGCCGAGATGCTGGACGGTAACAGGGGTGTTTTCCACCTTTGGAATGATGCTTACTTCACCTATCGGCTCGAGCATGGCGTAGTCCACGTCTGAAATCTTCGGGTAACCTTGTGAGCGTAGAATGGACGTCAACTGAATCAGCGATATCTTAGATTTCTCAAGGTTGTCCTCTAGAATTTCACCATTTTTAATCAGCAAGGTAGGTTCTCCAAGAAAGAAACGGTTTCCCCATTGACTTAAGGTCATGAATGAAAACAGAACATGCAGTCCTACTAAAATGACGAGAGATGCAATCGTCGGCCAGAATTCTGTAGAGATTAAGGGCTCAGAGGCAATGGTCCCGACAATGATAATCGCCACAAGATCATAAGGGGTCATTTGTACAATTGTGGATTTTCCCATCAGTCGCATAGCGGCAATGGTAATTAAGTAGAGGACAAGTACTTTTATTAGCAGGATCATCATATTCGCTCCAAAGTGTATAGGTTAGCTTTAGGATGTACTATTTAAATTGAAGTAATTCATGAAATGGAGGGGGTCCAATGGCCCGTCCATTAAAAAAGGAATAGCTGACTCTGTGGAGAGTCAGCTATTATTTATCATCCGTAGCTTAGGTTCAGTTCGTTTAATTCTTTTGTTAATTTCATGAACAAAGGTTTATTTTTCTTATCCAGGGCGGCGTCAATGTCTGTCAGGAGTTTTGTCTTACGGGTCGTCAGAATGCTTTCATGCAACACCATGTCAATATAGATCTCCATTACACTTCTCTCAGCGGCTTTCTTCCGGGTCATCGCAGAAGCTTTCATCATTTCGGTATAGGACTTTTTGTTTTCCATATACGGTCACCCCTGAATTCTTTTTATTAGTATATGGGGTAAGTAGTAAAAATTCAACTAAAAAATTAAATATTCTGATAATTTTTTACTCATAAACGGGTGGCGTGCAGTAAATTTCAGAATTTTTAAAAATATAGGAGACAACCCTCGGAATTTGTGGTATTATTTTGGTGAAAAATGTAAATGGAGGCGATGAAATGAGAGAAAAATCTCGAATTATAGAAGAATATGAAGTGAATCCCCATACGATGATCCTGCAGCCTATTGAGTACGGTGCCAGGACATTTACCAAGATCATAGAGGTAGATGACGTGCTAGTCTCCCCATTTAAACCGTTTGATATTTTGAAGAAGAGCTGTGAATTCTTTGGTTCCTCCTATGAAGGAAGAAAAGAAGGCACCAAGAGACTTACGGGTATTATCTACAAAGCTCCCATCATGGTGAATCCTCAGATGTCCATTTATCTTTTTCCAACATCATCTCCTGTCAAGCAAGAATGTGCCTGGGTTTCCCACTCCCATGTTCGTGGGTATGAACGATCGACAAATGGATCGACGAAGGTATATCTTCAAAACAATGAGTCCTGCACGGTTCCGATTTCATATAGTTCCTTTGAAAATCAAATGCTTCGCACCTCTGATTTGCGTATTGCATATACACAGCGGGTGGCAGAAATGGAAAGTAAATATAATACGAAGGTTCACACTGAAGCGAGTAACATAAAAACGTTTTATCTCAATCCAACTATCAAAAAAGCTGATGCGTGAGATCAATCACGCTTCTTTTGTTGTGTCTGTTTTCGTTTCCAGGAAACGGCGATACAAATAATGTCTCATTAGATCCTCCACCCGGTTGCGAAGGCGCGGATTAAAGTAGTTATGGTGTTCTTCATACCCCTTATAAAGAAACATATACATCGTAAAAGCATCGTCTGATTGAATTCGCTCAACCTTCATCTTATTGGTCCTCATGTACTTTTTTACATGAGCGAGTTCTCCTTGGATGACCTTCATCGTCTCCTCGACCAATTCCAGATACGGTCGTTTTAATTTAAAAGGACTGCTATCCACGATTTGCAGATCACGATTCAATATGGTCAGCACCATCGGTAAATAAATCGCCTGTTCTAATATATTCCTGTCATTCTCCGGGATCCTTGTCATATGAAAAGACTCCTTTTCATTTTTGATATAGAACGAATGTTCGTATTTTCATTTTACGTGGAATTCGATTTACTTTCAATAGGGAAAGTTGTAGAATTTGAATTTGTTTCTATTATGAAGGGCAGTTCGAGTTTTTATCCATAAAGGGAAAAGTATTTCTGACGTCGAAATCATATGGGGAACAGAAGAAAGGATGGTATCAGAACATGAATAAAGGAATTGAAATCCAGGACCTCTACGAAATAAAGGCCGTATCCGATCCAAGATTGTCTCCAAGCGGAGAAGAAGCCGTATTTGTCCAAACCATCATGTGTGAAGAAAAAAATGAATATTTCTCAACCTTACATAGCATTCGTCTGCAAGACCAAACCACTCGCCAATGGACTTTCGGAGAACAAAAGATTTCATCTCCGAGATGGTCACCTGATGGGGGGACGATTGCCTTTGTCTCAAATCGTTCCGGCGTGAATCAGCTTTATGTCATTCATCGTGATGGAGGGGAAGCAGAGCAGCTGACGGATTATCAAAAAGGCGTTTCGAATCCTGTATGGTCTCCTTGTGGTGAAAAGGTCGCTTTCTCGATGCGATTGGAAAAAGGGGAGACGTTTGAAAAGAAGGATGGCGAAGAAGAGAAATTAAAGCCATTTGTTGCGACAAGCATGAAATATAAAAGTGATGACCGAGGTTTCGATGACAACTGCCACTCGCAGATAGTAATGGTGGGGGTGGTGTCGAAGGAAATGAGAAGAATCACGGATGATGTCCATGATTACACTCTTCACTCCTGGTCCCCCGATGGTAAGCACATTGCGTTTTCAGTGGACAGAACAGAAGACAAAGATTTCTCCTTCCAGTCTGATTTATTTATTTATCATCTTGAAACGAACGAATATAAGAAGATTAATGGAGAATCGGGGTACTACGGAGAAGCAAGCTGGTCTCCCGATGGAAAGCGTCTCTCCTATTTAGGACATGGACGTGAATATGAGAATGCGACACACAATAAGGTGTGGTTGCATCACCTTGAAACCGGTCACTCCGTTTGCCTGACAGAAAGCATGGATGTACCTGTAGGAGATTATCTCAATACTGACAGTATCCAAGGCTCATCTCAAGCAGGAATCCTGTGGTCAAAGGACAATGAAAGTTTCTATTTCCTGGCGTCTGATTCAGGAAACACGGTCCTTTACTACGCTCACATTGAAGGAGCCATCTACCCTGCATTGCTGCAGGAGCAGCAGCATATATATGGATTCGACTTCGATTCTGATCGCCAAGTAATGCTCGTTGCCATGAGTAAACCGACAGAACCTGGTGAATTGTATACTCTTCATGTTCCTACCGGAGACCTGAAGAAAGTGACCAACCTGAACGGGGGCCTGGCGGATCGTGAAATATCCTCTCCTCAAGCCTTTATGTACAATGGTGCGAAAGGCTGGCAGGTACAAGGCTGGATCATGAAGCCAGTCGACTATGAGGAAGGAAAGAAATATCCACTAATCGTCGAAATCCACGGAGGCCCCCACACCATGTATGGGAACACGTTCTTTCACGAATTCCAAGTACTGGCAAGCAAAGGATATGCTGTTTTATATGTGAATCCAAGAGGAAGCCATGGCTACGGGCAAGAGTTCGTGGATGCCGTAAGAGGCGATTACGGCGGCGGGGATTACGAAGATATCATGGCAGCAGTCGAGTATGCCCTTGAGGAATTTTCGTTTATTGATGAAACCCGCTTAGGTGTGACCGGTGGAAGCTACGGAGGGTTCATGACCAACTGGATCATCGGTCATAGCGACAAGTTTAAAGCGGCGGCCACCCAGCGCTCCATCAGCAATTGGATCAGTTTTTACGGAGTGAGCGATATCGGCTACTACTTCTCGGAGTGGCAAATCCAAAGCGACCTCGGCGACATCGAAACCCTTTGGAAGCATTCACCCCTTGCTTATGTGAAGAATATGAACACCCCCCTATTAATACTTCACAGCGAAAAGGACTACCGTTGTCCAATCGAGCAGGCGGAACAGTTATTCATCGCATTAAAGCGAGAGAAAAAAGATGTAAGATTCGTGCGTTTCCCGGAATCCAATCACAATTTGTCACGGAATGGAAAACCTTCCTTGAGGGAAGCAAGATTACAAGAGATTGTGGGTTGGTTTGGGGAGCATTTATAGAGGAGAGAGCTGTCATTCCTGGATGGGGATGGCTGTTTTTTTAGGGGAAATGGGGAATGAAGAATAAAAAAATGAAATTTGACGAGTGTGGAGCACTATTGTGAAAGTCGATAATAAATGGGGCGAAGTCGATAATATCAACCGGACGGAGTTGAGGAATCCTTGACTGGATTGTTTGGAGAAGGAATTTATCTACCGTTCCCCGATTTTAACATCCTCAAAAACACTTTTATCTGCTAAAGATTCAATATATCTGGTAATGTACAAAATCCGACAAATTTTGCGAACGAAAGACGAACCAACGAACGAATCCTAATCCAAAACCTATTCCAGAACGCACCCCAAAAAATAACCCACCCCAAAACGTTTACATCCCCCCTCATTAGGCAAAGTTATATTAATAAAACGACCCGAGAGATAACAATATGGAAATCCTGATTTGGTGTGATATGATGAAAATATAAGTAACGATATAACGAAATGAGTTTATTTGTTCATGGTCGTTTAAGGGGAAACATATAATATGGATATAAAGTCGATAAAAGAATGGTTTACACTTGAAAATATGATGGACCTGATTCAGCAGTATCGTTCGTTTGGACCCATTCCAGGGATCCTGCTGCCGCTGCTGGAAGCATTTCTTCCGTTCCTGCCACTGGTTGTGTTTGTGACGGCGAATGCCAATGCATTCGGGTTATGGTGGGGGTTTCTGTTTTCGTGGATCGGGGCTACTCTTGGAGCTCTTATTGTATTCTTGTTGGTAAGAAGGTATGGGGAGACCCGATTTTTTCGTTTCCTGAGAAAGAACCGCCAAGTGAAACGATTGACGAAATGGGTAGACAAGCATGGGTTTGGCCCGTTGTTCATTCTCTTATGCTTTCCTTTTACGCCGTCTGCCGTGGTGAATGTAGTGGCGGGTTTGTCGTCGATCAGCATCGCTCAATATATGCTCGCGGTGGTAACAGGGAAAATGGTGATGATTTTTACCATAAGTTTTATCGGATATGATATCATATCATTAGTAAGACAGCCAATACGTACTGTGATCGTTGCAGCCATTATCTTTGTGCTATGGTTTGTAGGGAAACGAATTGAGATACATCTGAATAAGAAAATGGAAATAGACCAACGAATTGAACGGAAAAAGCAGGAGGAATCAAATTGAGAGAAGAGGTAAAAAGAGAAGGACTCGAATGGATTAAAGCCTTAGGGATTGGACTGATCATCTTTATCATCATTCGAACCTTTCTCTTCTCCAACTATGTAGTCGAAGGTGAATCGATGATGCCGACACTACAGGATGGAAATAAGCTTGTTGTGAACAAAATCGGTTATCATATTGGAGACTTGGATCGCTTTGATGTTGTCGTCTTTCATGCAAATGAAAATGAGGATTATGTGAAACGCATCATCGGACTGCCCGGTGATAAGGTCGTTTATAAGGACGATAAGCTATATATTAACGGAGAGTACTATCCTGAACCTTATTTAGAGAAATTCAAGCAAGAGTATATCGGAAATAAGCTGACGGGTGACTTTACTCTGGAAGAAATCACAGATGAGCAAACGGTTCCCAAAGGAAAAGTATTTGTTCTTGGAGATAACCGCCGGGGAAGCATGGATAGTCGCTACTTCGGGTTCATAGACCGTGAACAGATCGTCGGGAAGGTGGATCTTCGTTACTGGCCTATCAACGAATGGGATGTACAATTTAGAAACTAACGATCCTGAATGCTGTTCAATACTTGAGCAGTATTCTTTTTTTTGTAAAAGATTCTCCACTTAAGTACTAGTTGTCCTCCATCGCCCAATATAAATATGATAGAATAGTAAGAAAATTCGTTCGTTTTGAGGGTGGTTGTGTGACAACAGAAATTCCAATCATTGAAACCAAATTTGTGCCGCCTGTTGTCAAGGATTCATATATTAGGCGGCCAAGCTTAATGAAAAAAATGAGAACGGTTACAGATTATAAATTGGTGATCGTTCATTCGGGGGCAGGCTACGGAAAGAGTACTGCGATCAGTCAGTTTCTTCAAGATGTAAAGCCGAACCATTGCTGGTACTCGATTACGCAAACCGATGACGGACTGGTTCCGTTTGTCACAAATATTGTGTATAGCATCCAGAAGCAAATCCCTCATTTTGGAGAAGAGTTGAGGGAAACCATTCTGTCCATGGGGCAATATATGAAGGATGATGATATCTACAGATTAAGTGCATTGTTTATTAACGAATGCATGAAAATCCCCCACACATTCACCATTATCGTCGACGACTATCATTTAGTGGACCATTCCTTCCTTATAAATCAATGGATGGAGAAGGTCATTGAGCACTTACCGGGTCACATTCATTTCTTTCTATCTACACGAACCAAGCCTTCATGGGCCACATTTATCCAGCTGAAAATATCCCGACAATTATTAGAGATAACAGAAAATGATTTGTGCCTCACGAAAGAAGAGGTGGAAGTACTTCTAACGGACTTTCATGAAACGGTCATTCCCGAATCCCAGCTTGATGCGATTTGTGAATTAACCGAAGGCTGGGTCATTGCTGTCAGTATGATTCATTCGCAGCTTCAAGAGAATCCTGATATTCTCATGGTGGAAAAGCAGCATTCCTCCCTTGAAGAGCTCTTTCATTATTTGGCACATGAGGTGTTTTCTAAGCAAACACCGATCGTGCAGCAGTTCTTGAAGCAAATCTCGATTCTCGATGAAATAAATGGACGTACATGCGAAGCCATCTTTGAACTGCCGGGATCCGGGCAAATGTTAAACCAGCTGTCAGAGAAAAATGCCCTTATTCAAGAAATGAAAGGATCACATCATTATCGACTTCACGCCCTTTTCCAAACTTTTTTAGAACGGAAATTTAAAGAAGAAAGCATAGGGCTCTATAAGGAATTACAGCTGAAATGTGCTCGATTCTATGAACAGAACGGGAAGTGGGAAAAAGCGATTCATCATTATATGAAAATGGAAAACATTGAGGCGGTGTCCGCTATTCTTGTTCGTGAAGCGGATGCGATGATGAAAAGTGGACAGCTCGAAACACTTGGTGACTACTTGGGGGAGGTTCCAGACTCCTTAAAGGATCAATATTATCCTCTTTGGTTTTATCAAGGTGAGTTCTTTCGTTATCGGTCATTCTACGAAAAAGCAGAAAAAGCCTATACCCATGGAATTCAACTGGCAGAGGAAAAGAGTGACGCGCTCATGCTGAGCAAAGCATATGAAGGAATCGGCAGAATCTATTTAGACACGATTCAGCCGGGAAAAGCACAGCGGTTTTTACTCAAAGCCATTGAATGTTTAGAGGTTGAAGATCAAGAATACCTTTTCGAAAAAAATCATTTATATGTTCTGATAGCAGAGAATTTGGTGAACTCTGGAAAGGCAATTCAGGCGAAAATCTGGTATGACAAAGGAAAGAAGAGCGGTTTCATGAAGGAAGAAGGCAACCTTGAGGCAAGGATGCTTCTCCGAACAGGGAAGCTTCAAGAAGCAAAACAGGTTCTTCTCTACAAAGAAGGAGAAGACCGGCTTCCACAATCCCATCGGGAAAAAGAATTGCTTCTGTCGCTTATTCAATCGTTCATGGGGAATGGCAGCGAAGCCAAATCATTAGCTCAGCAGGGGATCAGTCAGGGAATCAAAGGGAAGTCTCCTTTTGTGGAAGCATGCGGTTGGATTCGCATGGGTCATGCCGTTCAGCTCATCAGTGATTACGACACAGAGCTTGCAAAAAGCTGCTATGAAACATCGTTAGAATTAATGAGTCAGATCAATGTTTCAAGGGGAAAAGCAGAACCATATATGGGACTGTCGATTCTTTATGCCAGATCAGGAGATTTCCAGAGTGCAAAGGAATTAGCCGAAGAGGCTTTGCATGAAACGGAAAAGGTAGAAGATATGTGGCTATATTCACTCATACTTCTGAGCGTCGGGATAACGGACTTTTACAAAGAAGAATTTGAAGAGGCAAGGAAAAGCTTTGAACGGGCGAGCAGTCATTTTCAATCGTGCGGAGACCGTTACGGCAAAATGGTGACAGATTTGTGGAAAAGCGCAATTGCCTACAAAACAGGTGATCACGATAGATTCGTTGAAAATATGACCTCCTGCTTAAATGAAGTCCAAATGGGAGAATATGAGTTTATCTTTTTCAAGCCGACTACATTCGGGCCGAAAGACCTGCAAAGCCTGATTCCATTATTAGTCAAAGCTTACCAGGAGAGCATTCATGCCTCATTTTGTCATCAGCTTTTAACCAAATCAGGATATGATTCGATCACCTCCCATCCGGGGTACACAATCAAAGTTCAAACCCTCGGACGCTTTGAAATCCGGTTAGGCGATCATAAAGTCATAGAGAAGCAGTGGCAGAGGGAGAAGGCGAAAGAATTATTTCAATACTTCCTGATTCAACGGAACCAATTAAAACGGAAAGAAGAAATCATTGAAGAACTGTGGCCAGAGGGGACAGGTTCGGACCGTGACTTCAAGGTGGCACTCAACGCCCTGAACAATGTATTAGAACCCAATCGTCAAGCAAGGGGAAAAGCTTTCTTTATCGGTCGCCATCAGGAAGGGTATGGATTGAATCCAATGGCCAACATCGAATACGATGCAGATCAATTCACCAGCTGGATCACAGAGGGATTAAAAGAAAACGATGTGGAGAAATCCATTCAATTCCTCGAACGGGGATTCCACTATTATAAAGGGATGTTCTTGCCGGACCGGAAAGGGGCGTGGTGGACCGAGAAGGAAAGGGAGCGACTTCATCTCCTATACTTGAGAGGACTGGAGAAACGGGCTCAGATCGCAGTGAGAATGGAACGGGTCGATGAAGCCATCGATTACTGCCTGACGATTATCGAACATGATCCCCTTTGGGAGGAAGCCTACCGCATCCTCATGTACGGCTATTATCAAAAGAATAACCGTCCCCAAGCCGTTAAGTGGTTTCAGCGCTGCAAAGACATCCTCGAATCCGAACTGGGCGTCGATCCCATGACAGCGACACAGCAAATGTATGAAATGGTCATTGGTGCGAAGGTAAGAGGAAGGCTATTTGAATAAGGAAAGGGTCAGATCCACTTTGGGGATCTGATCCTTTTTTATTTTGAGATGGATTTACATTGCGAGATTCGGTCGAAGAAAGCCAGGAACTCAATTGCTTTTATGAGAACTTGGGTCATGATCATATTTACCGTAGGAACATTGGTTATTATCGCAGGATATTCGATTAGAGTTTTGAATAATCCAGTCGTTTTATCGAATAATCCAGCGAAATATCAAGGAAACCGGCCGTTTTATCGAATAATCCGGGGGAAATAGCATGAAAGCCGGCAGTAATATCGAATAATCCAGCGGAAATAGCATGGAATCCAGCCGTTTTTCCACTTAATCCGGCCGAAAGCATCAAAAAACCGGCCGATTAACATAATTATCCAATTGCAATCCTTATTTGCACGCAACCCATTCAAAAACATCGCCCCACTCCCATGTAACTCATTTGTAACTCACCTCACCTAAGATGAATTCAAAGCTATTATCGCTTTAGTTCATATTCCGAGGGGGAGAAAATGTGAAACGATCGTTTAGATGGACGACTTTAATGATGTTGATGTCATGCATGCTTATTGCTGCGAGTGCCTGCAGCTCAGAAAGCAGTGGCGGGTCGGGGGATACAGATGAGAAAGAACAGGAAACGGTGAAGATCGGGGTGCTTGCTTCCCTTACAGGGGCACTGGAGTCATATGGGAAGCAAACGCAGCGCGGATTTGAATTAGGCCTCGAGTATGCCACGGATGGAACGATGGAAGTGGCGGGGAAGAAAATAGAAGTTGTGTTTGAAGATACAGAAACGAAGCCAGAGGTTGCTGTTCAAAAAGCGACGAAGCTTTTAGAAGAAGATGGAGTGGATTTCCTGGTTGGATCATCAAGCTCAGGTGACACACTGGCCGTGCTGCCACTTGCAGAAGAATACGAAAAGATCATGATTGTCGAGCCGGCGGTTGCCGATAGTATTACAGGTTCAGAGTTTAATCCTTATATCTTCCGTACAGCCCGTAACTCTTCACAGGATGCTGTTGCAGGGGCTGCTGCGATTGCGAAGGATGGAGTGAAGATCGCTACACTGGCACCGGATTATTCATTTGGCCGCGACGGGGTGGCAGCCTTTAAAGAAGCGGCTGAAGGTCTTGGAGCTGAAATTGTACTTGAAGAATATGCAGATCCGGCCGCTACAGATTTTACATCGAATATCCAAAAGGTCATTGATAGTAAACCGGATTATCTATTTGTCATCTGGGCAGGTGCGAACTCTCCATGGAATCAAATCGGGGATATGAAGCTCCAGGAAAAAGGGATCAAAATTTCTACAGGGGCACCAGATATTGCTGCTCTATCAGCTATGGAACCACTTGTGGGGATGGAAGGGTTCAGTGTCTATTACCATGAACTGCCGGACAATGACATTAACGACTGGTTAGTGGAAGAACACAAGAAGAAATATGACGGGGACGTTCCGGATCTCTTTACCCCAGGTGGGATGAGCTCGGCGATTTCCATTGTGGAGGCGATCAAGAAAACAGAAGGGGATTTAGATCCTGATACCCTCATTGAAACGATGGAGGGAATGAGCTTCGAAACACCGAAGGGAACGATGACCTTCCGGGAAGAAGATCATCAGGCATTACAAACGCTATATGCCATCAAGCTCGAGAAGAAAGAGGGAGTTCCATATCCTGTTCCGGTATTGATCAGAGAGCTTTCGCCGGAAGAAACGGCTCCTCCGATCCGTAACTAAAATCGAACTTAAAGGAATGAAAAGGGGGGTGACTGACTGGGTGTTTTGGCACTTTGTTATCAGTCAGCCCCTTTCATGAAATCTAAGCGGGGTGAAGAAGCTTGAGTATTTTAGAAACAAAGAATCTAACGATTAAGTTCGGAGGTCATATTGCCGTCGATGATGTAACGTTCTCGGTACCTGAAAGGAAATTCAAGTCGATCATCGGACCGAATGGTGCCGGGAAAACGACGCTGTTTAATCTTCTGAGCGGTCAGTTAAAGCCAACTGGCGGAGATGTGTTTTTGAAAGGACAAAAGATTACGAGACTCTCTCCTACAAAAAGGGCCAGGCTTGGAATCGGTCGCTCCTTTCAAATGACGAATGTGTTCCCGAATCTGACGGTTTTAGAGAATGTGAGATTGGCCGTGCAGTCAAAGCTTGGAATCCGCTATGTGATGCACAGGAATATCAAAGCGTTCAGTGATGTCATGAGTGAAGCCTATGACTTATTGAAGCTCGTCATGCTCTCGAATAAAGCGGACTCTCTTGCCGTAAACCTTGCACACGGAGAAAAAAGAAAGCTAGAGATCGCCATGCTCCTTGCACTGGATACGGAAATTTTGCTATTGGATGAACCTACTGCAGGAATGTCCCTGGAAGAAGTACCGGCGATCCTGGAAGTGATCCGTACCATCAAATCTCAAGGGGATAAAACCATTGTCCTCATTGAACACAAAATGGATATGATCATGGATCTGTCTGACAGCATCATGGTGTTATTCAATGGTCGAATGCTTGCTGATGATCATCCAAAGGAAATCATGAAGAATGAACAAGTGCAATCGGCTTATTTAGGGGGACTTTACGATGAGCACACTGCTTAAAGTAGAAAACATCGAAACATATATCGGTCAGTATCACATTTTGCAAGGAGTTTCCTTTGAGGTGAAAAAAGGCGAAGTAACCGTACTGCTAGGAAGAAACGGGGCTGGGAAAACGACCAGTCTCCGGAGCATCATGGGACTGACCCCGCCCTCGTCAGGAAAAGTCATCTATAAAGAGGAGGAGATTCACACGCTTCCCACCTTTAAAGTAGCCAATAAAGGAATCGGATATGTCCCGGAGGATCAGGGGATATTTGGAGACCTGACAGTGGAAGAGAATATGAAGGTAGCCATGAAAACGCAAGATCAAGAGACCGGGGATCGAATGAATTGGATCATTGATCTGTTTCCCGATTTGAAAAAATTCTGGAAAAAGGCCGGCGGGAATTTAAGCGGAGGGCAGAAGCAGATGCTTTCCATTGCAAGGGCGTACTTAAATAATAATGACCTTATCTTAATCGATGAACCGAGTAAGGGGCTCGCTCCGATTGTCGTCGAGAAAGTGATGCATTCCATTGAAGAAATGAAAGAAAGAACGACGATCCTTCTTGTTGAGCAAAACTTTATGATGGCCAGTCAAATCGGGGATCGTTTCTATATTATCGACGATGGAACCACCGTTCACGATGGGCAAATGCAATCGTTGGTCAAAGATGAAGAATTGAAGAAGAAATACTTAGGAATTGCGTGAGGAGGGAAGAGGATGGACCTCATCATTAACTTGGCACTTAATGGATTGGCCACAGGGATGCTGATCTTTCTGCTGGCAGCAGGTTTGACGCTCATATTTGGATTAATGGATGTATTGAACTTTGCTCACGGAGGCTTATTTGCATGGGGAGCATACAGCGGCGTCTGGGTTTATACCGTAACAGACAGCTTTATGGTAGGCATTATCGGAGCGATTGCAACCGGATTGGTGCTGGGACTCGTGACAGAAAAATTCATTATACAGCCGGTTTACGGAAATCATGTTCAACAGATTCTCATTACGTTAGGGTTCATGCTCGTTCTTTCAGAGATGTTGAAAGTCGTGTGGGGACCGAACCAGCTATCCGCGAAAGCGCCTGACTATTTAGCGGGGAGCTGGGAAATCGGGGATATCATTGTCATTAAATATCGTGTCTTCATTATCCTTGTTGGATTATTGATTTTCACGATTATCCAGCTGATTTTGAATAAAACAAGAATCGGCTTGATCGTCCGGGCAGGGGTCATGAATAAAGAAATGGTGGAAGCCTTTGGTATCAATATTAAGAAAATGTTTATGTACGTCTTTATGGTTGGTTCTTCCCTGGCTGCCCTCGGAGGAATTCTTCTTGCCCCGTACTCAGGTGTCATTTATGCAGAGATGGGCATGGAATTTGCGATCCTCGCTTTCATCGTTGTGGTGATCGGGGGAATGGGAAGTTTTCCGGGTTCGTTGTTTGCGGCTATCTTAGTCGGTCTGTCAGGCTCGTTCATGACGTATTATGTGCCCGAATTATCCCTGGCAGTCAATATGATATTAATGGCGCTTGTACTGATTTTCAGGCCACAGGGACTATTTACAGTAAAGGGGTGACAGAATGAAGATTCTCAAGCAGCGATCGAACGCATTTTTAGGAATAGCATTAGGGATCCTGATCATCTATCCGTTTTTCAATGATTCAAGAAGCATGATGATCCTCCTGACCCAGGTCTTCATCTTCGGCGTATTTGCCATGAGCTACGATCTCCTTCTCGGATATACAGGGATCGTTTCCTTTGGGCATGCCATGTTCTTTGGTATCGGAGCCTATTCTACAGGCATTTTTCTCGACCGAATGGAGCCTACCATGTTTTGGCTCATGGTCTCCATCCTGGTCGCTTCCGTCATAGCAGGATTGGTCAGCTATATCGTCGGACTCTTGACGTTACGACTTAAAAGTCATTTCTATGCGATGTTGACCCTTGCCTTTGCAGGATTATTCCTCGTCGGGGCTGAAAAATGGAGAAGCTTGACGTTTGGGAATGATGGGTTTACGTTTCGAACACCGGATTTAATGAAAGATCGTCTGGTATTTTACTTCATATGCCTAGGTGTCATGGCCGTCATCTTTCTTTTATTAAGAAGATTTACCCATTCTCCTGCCGGGTCCGTACTTCAGGCCATTCGTGAAAACGAGCAGAGGGCAGAATCACTTGGGTTCCAGGTCCTTCATTACAAAATTTTAGCCAGTGTGATTGCCGGAGTGATTGCGAGTTTCGCAGGTTCATTGTACGGCTTGTCTCTACGGTTCGTGAACACGAGTGTATTCACGATGGATGTCACCCTTGATGCGTTATTGATGACCATCATTGGCGGAGTGGGCACCCTGGTGGGACCGATCGTCGGAGCAGGACTGATTGAATTTGCCCATCACTGGTTGACCGAGCTCGCCAAAACCTATCCGATCTTTGAACGCTGGATCATTTTCTTCGGAATTCTTTATATCCTGGCGGTTATGTTCTTCCCGGCGGGTATTGTGGGGTCATTCAAGAAAATCAAGAAAAGAAAACGAGGGAAACGAGAGCACAGGGAAGAGAAAAACATCGCAAGCTAAAAGGGAGGATCTTTCATGACGATCGGCATTCTTAGCACAGGATTATATTTACCCTCAACTACTATGACAAGCGGGGAAATTGCTGAAAAAGCAGGACTTCCATTAGAGGTTGTAGAAAACAAAATGGGAATCAAAAAGAAAACGGTTCCAGGACCGGAAGATCATACATGTGCCATGGGCATTCAAGCGGCAAGGCGGGCCATCGAAAAAGCAGGTATCGATCCCAAGGATATTGATGTAGTCATCTACATTGGTGAAGAACATAAAGAATATCCCCTTTGGACAGCGGGAATCAAGCTCCAGGAAGAAATCGGTGCTTATCGGGCCTGGGCTTTTGACGTGGCGTTACGGTGCGGTACCACGATCATGGCGATGAAGCTTGCCAAAAGCTTACTGGAAACGGATCCCTCCGTTAAAACCGTGCTCCTTGCAGGAGGGTACCGCAACAACGATTTTATCGATTACCGAAACAGCAGGACCCGCTTTATGTTCAACCTGGCAGCAGGCGGCGGAGCGATGATCCTTCAAAAAGGTCTTAAGAAAAATGCCGTATTGGAAACGTCCATCATCACCGATGGCTCGTTTTCAGAAGATGTCATTGTCCCGGTGGGTGGAACGAAGGAGCCTCTGACAGGAGAGTCTATCGGACGATATAAGCTGGATGTCACCGATCCGGAAGGAATGAAGAAAAGGCTCGAGCAGAAATCCATGGATCACTTCTTAAAGGTTGTACGTGAATCGGTATATAAAAGCGGATACTCAGAAAAGGACATTTCATACGTAGCCATGCTTCATATGAAAAAGTCCGCCCATCGCTATGTATTAAAGGAATTGGGACTCACTGAAAAGCAGTCTATCTATCTGGAAGAATACGGACATATCGGCCAATTCGATCAAATTTTGTCACTGGAACTGGCAGAAGAAAGAGGCAAGCTGAATGAGGGCGATGTTGTCGTGCTGGTCAGTGCGGGGATTGGGTACGCCTGGGGAGCGACGACCATGATTTGGGGGAATTCATAAAAAGGGGGATAACGAAATGGCAGCGGTTCAACTAAAGAAAGTATTGCTTGGGAATGGAGAAACGTTAGCTTATCGGGAAAGAAACGGGGGACATATTCCACTGGTGCTTATCCACGGGAATATGACCTCATCCAAACATTGGGATGTTGTTTTGGATAAAATGGATGAAAGTTATAAAATTTACGCCGTTGATATGAGAGGATTTGGTGAATCAAGCTATCATCGGGAAATTACGAGTATAAAAGATTTGTCCGACGATATTAAGGATTGGGTTGACGAATTGGGCCTCCGTGACTTTTCAATGGTAGGATGGTCGACTGGTGGTGCAGTCGCCATGCAATTTGCCATCGATTATCCAGACTATTGCAAGAACCTTATTTTACTAGCTTCAGCTTCCACAAGAGGTTACCCATTCTTCGGCACTAAATCAGACGGCACACCTGATATGGGAAATCGCCTTCGTAGGATAGAAGAAATAATGATGGACAGCGGCAAAACCGTCCCGGTCCAAGCAGCATACGACGGGAACAACCGGGAATTTCTCCGCACCCTGTGGAATTCACTGATCTATTCGCACAACCAGCCCGATGATGAACGCTACGAAGCGTACATTGATGATATGAGAACACAGCGGAACTTGGCTCATATTTATCAAGCCTTAAACACGTTTAATGTTAGCAGTGCTTACAATGGTCTCGTTGATGGAACGAACCAGGCGAGCTCCATCTCGATTCCGGTACTTGTATTAAGAGGAGACCGTGATTATGTGATCACAAAAGAAATGGCAGAGGAAACCATCGAAGATATAGGAGAAAACGCTACATTTGTTGAATTAAAGAATAGTGGGCATTCACCGCTCATCGATGATGTAGATCAATTGCTTCGCGCAATGACATCATTTTTGCAGATGAAGGAGGAACCGGCATGAGACTGGAAGGTAAAGTCGCCCTGATTACGGGTGCTGCGAACGGAATAGGATATGCCGCAGCGAAAATTTTTGTGGAAGAAGGATGCCACGTTGCACTTGTCGACTTCAATCAGGAGGTCGGCGAAGAAAAAGCACGACAGCTGAATGAACTGGGAACGGGGAAAGCATGCTTTTTTCAAGGGGATGTAGCAGATCGATCTTCCGTTGATTCTTTTGTAAAAGAGGTAAGAGAACGATTTGGTAAAATCGATATTTTAATAAACAATGCTGGAATTACAAGAGATGGTATGATTCATAAGTTATCACCGGAAGACTTTCAAAAGGTGCTGGATGTGAATTTGACAGGTGTGTTCAATTGTACCCAAGCGGTTCTCCCCCATTTGATCGATAATGGAAAAGGGAAAATCATCAACACGTCTTCTGTAAGTGGGGTTTACGGAAATGTCGGACAAACCAACTATGCGGCAACAAAAGCTGCCGTGGTCGGAATGACGAAAACATGGGCGAAGGAATTGGGGCGTAAAGGTATCAACGTGAACGCAGTCGCGCCCGGATTCACCGAAACGAGTATGGTGGCAGCCGTTCCGGAAAAAGTCATCGATCAAATGAAGGCGATGATACCGCTTGGCAGACTAGGGAAACCGGATGATATCGCAAAAGCTTACTTGTATTTGGCATCTGATGATAGTGACTATGTAAATGGAACAGTCCTGCATGTAGATGGCGGCATCATGATGTAACTGATAGGAAAGGGAAGTGACAAAATGAGAAATGTAGTGATTACATCGGCCCTGCGTACGCCGGTTGGTGCATTTGGTGGAGCATTTAAAGATCTGCTACCGACGGATCTGATTGTACCTGTTATGAAAGAAGCGGCGAGAGAAAGCGGGCTCTCGGCAAGTGATATTGATGAAGTGATCCTCGGGCATTGTATTCAGAGGACCGACCAGCCTAACACGGCAAGAACGGCAGCGCTACTTGCCGGGTTTGACGACACGACGACAGGCTTTACGATTCAACGACAATGTGCCAGCGGGATGCAGGCAATCATTTCAGCAGCCATGCAAATTCAAACAGGCTTATCTGATATTGTCCTGGCAGGTGGAGTAGAAGCGATGAGCTCCAGTCCATATATTCTAAAGCAGCACCGCTTCGGTCAAAGGCTGCAACACGGTGAAATTCGGGATTCCGTTTGGGAGGTGCTTGAAGATCCGATCCACGGCATCATGATGGGAGAAACAGCCGAGAACCTAGCAGAAATTCACTCGATCTCCCGGGAAGAGCAGGACGAATATGCGGTGTTAAGCCATGAGCGTGCAGCCGCCGCGATGGAGAATGGATATTTCGATTCACAGATCCTTCCACTTACAGTAAAGGAACGTAAGAGTGAAAAGGTGATTGATAAAGATGAAAGTCCCCGAGCCGGGCTGAAAGTAGAAAAGCTGCAGAAATTAAAGCCTGCATTCCGTGAAGGCGGCACGGTGACTGCCGGGAATTCTTCAAGTCTCAATGATGGAGGGGCGGCACTGATCCTCATGAGTGAAGAAGAAGCCGAGCGAAGAGGACTTCAGCCCCTAGGAAGAATCGTTGGCTACTCAGTAGCAGGCGTGGATCCGAAAGTGATGGGGATCGGTCCTGTACCAGCCATTCAAAAAGGACTACATACAGCGAAAAATTGGTCTCTGGATGAGATCGATCTATTCGAGATTAACGAAGCATTCGCAGCACAGTATTTAGCTGTCGAAAAAGAGCTTGGTCTCGACCGGGAAAAGGTAAATGTGAACGGAAGTGGAATCAGTATCGGTCATCCAGTTGGCTGCACAGGTGCACGACTCGTTGTGTCTTTACTGCATGAATTGAAGCGTCGTGAATTGAAAAAGGGAATTGCTTCATTATGTGTCGGCGGCGGAATGGGCGCTTCGGTGTTGGTTGAAGGGATGTAAGAAGAGGAAGTGCTGGCTCTGGATGGGGCTAGTGCTTTTTTTGTGGGATTTTTAGTGTGGGAAGGAGACCCTCACCAATTACGGAAAGAACGTCTCCCCCCGTTAAGACCAATCACAACCCTATGATAATAGACTCATTTTCACGCATTTACACAAAATTTACCCTATTTTGACAATATGTAATGTACGCTAAATATATAGTCATTTTTAGAGGAGGCGAAGCAATTTGAAGGTTGTAAACAAAAAGATCATCAGCATTTTTTCTGTTTTAATTATTTTTATGATTGCGTGTGGTCAAGTATCTCCGAGTCAAATGAGTGCAGCGGGAAACGGGACGTGGAGTTCGCCATTTACTGTTGATCAGGCATTGTCCAATCAAGATGGTTCCACTCAGTCGGTGGAAGGATATGTGGTCGGGCAGCCGACCTCTACGTCATCCGTTGTCACGAGCAATTTTCCAAATGATTATGCTTTAGCTTTGGCAGATTCCCCTTCAGAATCCAACACGGATGATATGGTATATGTTCAAATTCCATCTTCCTACCGCTCAAACTATGGACTGCAAAGTAACCCAGGCCTGATCGGCGAAAAAATCAAAGTGACTGGAAGTTTAACGGCATATTTCTCTCATCCGGGAGTGAAGTCTACGTCAGCATTTGAATCAGTGGAAGATGGAGGCACTGATCCGACTGATCCTCCAACTGAACCAACCGACCCGCCAGCCTATGAAGAATACTATAATACCGCTGAAGGAAAGACGGGGTCTTCTTTAAAAACAGCACTACATAACATCATTGATGATCATCAAACTCTTTCTTACAGTGATGTATGGGGAGCATTGCGTAACACAGATGAAGATCCGAACAATCCCAATAATGTGATACTCCTGTACTCAGGACGCTCCCAATCGAAAACGACAAACGGCGGTGGAGTCGACGACTGGAACCGTGAGCACGTGTGGGCGAAATCCCACGGTGACTTCGGAACAGCGCAAGGACCGGGGACGGACCTTCATCACTTAAGACCAACAGATGTAACGGTCAATTCCACAAGAAGTAATCTTGATTTTGACAATGGTGGAACTCAGCATAGCGAAGCGCCAGGCAACTATTATGATGGCGATTCCTGGGAGCCTCGTGATGAAGTGAAAGGTGACGTCGCCCGTATGATCTTCTACATGGCCGTCCGCTATGAAGGGGACAGTGGAGAACTCGATTTAGAAATCAATAACAACGTCAACAATGGAAGTGCCCCGTACCACGGGAAAATGTCAGTTCTCCTTCAATGGAATGAACAAGACCCTGTCGATGCGAGGGAAATCAGACGCAACAATATTATTTTTGAACAATATCAAGGAAATCGAAATCCATTCATTGACCACCCCGAGTGGGCGGAAATGATCTGGTAAGCAGCACGGGGCCTGGACTCTTCCAGGCCCTTTTTTAATGTGGAAGCTAGGTTCCTTTTCTGTAACTCATTTGTAACCCCCGACATCTATCATGAAAGCAACCATCCAAAGGAGGAGATGAATATGGAAAGTGTAACAGATTGGTTGCAGAAGCGATCAATGATCTCTCCTGATCACGTTGCTTTAATCAATGCTCCTACCAATGAAACGATTGATTACCGCACCTTAGATGAACGGGCGTCTAAGTGGGCTCAATATATGCATGATACAGGAATATCGAAAGGGGACCGTGTGGTATTCATATCCACTAATCATACAGTCTGCTTCGAGCTCTTATTTGCCTGTGGAAAAATAGGGGCTGTATTTGTACCTCTTAATTGGCGATTATCCGCTGCTGAGATTGGGTCGATCATAGCCAATTGTACACCCGGCCTGATTTTATATAAAAAAGACTTTCAATCTCTTGTTTCAGACCTTGAAAACGTAGCAGAACAACACTGTATGGATAAAATCGCAACCTTTGTTTACTCCCAAAAACAGGGTATACCTCAATCTGCTACTCTGTCAGCCTCGGATCCTTGGGTGATGATTTATACAGGTGGAACGACGGGATGTCCCAAGGGAGTGGTTCTTTCTCATCGATCGGTAACTGCTAATGCCCTGAACACAGTGGTGAGCTGGAACTTGACAGAGGGAGACTGCACGCTGACGTATTTACCTACCTTTCACACGGGAGGGTTAAATGCTCTGTCAATCCCTCTTTTGATGGTGGGAGGGAAGGTCGTGATTGCTGAAAGGTTTGACCCCGACCAAGTGATACATGTCCTGAACGAATACGGATGCAGCATTGTTCTACTTGTCCCGACAATGTATCACTTGCTTATGGAAAATGAGGATTTTAAACATACTCCATTTCCAAAAATGAAGGTGTTTCTTTCAGGAGGAGCCCCTTGCCCCGGAAAGGTATATGAGTTCTTTAAGGAAAAGAAGATACCGTTTAAAGAAGGATATGGTTTAACCGAAGCGGGACCTAATAATTTTTATATTGATCCTTCCCGGATGAAAAAGGGTTCTGTGGGTAAAGCGATGATGTTGAATCGGGTAAAGGTGATTGATGAAGCCGGAAATCCTGTCGGTCAGGGAGAGGTGGGGGAGCTGCTGTTAGGAGGAGACCATTTATTTAAGGAGTACTGGAAGAATCCTAAGCAGACGAAAGAGGTTCTCAAAGACGGGTGGTTACATACAGGTGACCTGGCGAAATATGATGTGGATGAAGATTATTATATTGTTGGTCGAAAAAAAGACATGATCATTTCCGGGGGGGAAAATATTTATCCTCAAGAGATCGAGCATTGGTTATGTGAGCATCCAGCCATACTTGAGTGTGCGGTCATTGGACTCCCTCATGAAAAGTGGGGAGAGGTGGTCACGGCCTATATCAGGATTCGAAAAGGCGAGTCCATGACAGCAGAGGATGTGAGAACGTATTGCTTGCAGAAGTTTGGGAAGTTTAAGATTCCTAAGAACTATCATTTCATCGAAGAACTTCCTAAAACCGATGTGGGAAAAGTAAACAAAAAGGCACTCACGAAACTTTTTCAAGGGCAATAAAGGAATCGGAGAGGTACGCCCCGAAATACATACGTCGAGGTGAAAAAGACATGAAACGGTTATTGACGGGTACAAGAATTTATCTTTCCGGATTTCAGGAAGAAGATGTTACGGCCATAAGGGAATGGAATCAAAATGAAGAAGTTCAGAGATTACTGGATGCTCTCCCCCATAAGCCTAAAACAGACGAAGAGATTAAAAAATGGATGGGGGATCCGGGAGACACCGCCTTTCGTTTTGCGGTCCGGCTGAAGGATGACGGAAGGATCATCGGATTTGTTGAGTTGGACGGAATTCTCTGGACCCATCGTGTGGGCTGGATTTCAATATCCATCGGTGACGAGCAGTCATGGGGGAATGGATTCGGCAGGGAAGCCATGCAGTGTCTCTTGGCGTATGCCTTTCATGAGTTGAATTTACACCGTCTTCAGTTAACGGTATTTTCGTATAATGAGAGAGCGATCCGTTTATATGAATCACTTGGATTCACAAAAGAAGGAAGTTTCCGTCAGTTCCTGCAAAGAGACGGGAATCGTTATGACATGATCCTGTATGGGTTATTAGTAGATGAGTGGAAAGAAGGATGATGGTGTCCTTCTTTTTTTGGTGTGTGGGTGGGGTGGTGGGATCGAGCGCTCAGTCAACTTCCTTTATTTGTTAAATAACGCAATAACCATACGGAATGACGCAATTAATCAAAAAAAGACGCAATCGCCTTCCGAAAAGACGCAATTAATCAAAAAAAGACGCAATTAATCAAAAAAAGACGCAATACCCTTCCCAAAAGACGCAATTAACTACCCGATGGATAGGTCGGTAGGTATAAATTCTCTACAAAGTTCCTCGATTTATCCTGCTGACATAATAAACGGACATATCCAAACGAAAGGAGGACAATATGTGAACATAACCGGCTTTAATCATCTGACAATCAACGTTAGTAGTTTAGAAGAATCGCTGACTTATTATATGGAAATCCTGCAGGCAGTGCTTGTACATAAAGGGAGAATGGATGCTTATCTGGAATGGGGTCCGATTTGGATCTGTCTCCAGGAAAAAGACAGCCTCGGAACGTCCAGGGGATATGGGGTCGATCACATCGCCTTTTCCATCAATGAAGAAGAGTTTTTTAAGGCTGTTCAACGATTGAAGGAGAAGGAAGTGTGTATTGTAAGGGGACCTTTAAGAAGAGGGAAAGGGTGGAGTGTCAATTTCCTTGCCACGGACAATATCCAATTCGAGCTCCACACCTCAAATCTTCAGGAGAGAATGGAGGACTGGTACTAATCCCCCGTCCCCCGTCTCCTCCGCTCAACATACAACAACACTCCCATCCAGGCATGAAACAAAAAGCATCCCAGTAACAGAAACAACGATTGAACGTAAGTAAGCTGCATGATCACTAAAGGAGCTAAGCTGGTTCCTCCTAATAAAATAAAGGAGTAAAGACTAAGAGCCTGGCTTCGGTCATCACCACTCATATCTCCAATTAGGGTAATCACCGTTGGAATCAACAATGAAATGCCGGAAACAAAGAGGACAGAAGATACAACGATGATAAACGGTTCGCTCATATACACATAAATGAAAGCGATGGATAAACTCGTAATGGAAATGGCTACACCCATAAAAAGAGTTTTATAGACCCCAATGGCTTCAAGAAGGCGACCGGTAAAGAGCGATAAGCCGACACCGATCATTCCGACTGCCCTGATGAGGAAGAGTACATCGGGACTTCCAAACAAGTATCTGGTCAAGCTGTCATAATAAGCAACAAAAGAGGCAAGAAGGGTGAACACGATACCGTAGCAGTAAAGGAGTTCCTTTCTCAAAAGGAGCTTATAAATCGTGACGATTTGGTGTGTGACGGAAACGGATCGAGTGGACGTTGTAGGTAGCGTTTGTTTTCCTATGAAAAATAAGGAGGCGTACACCACTGCGAAAAAGAAGAACACAGTCGTCCAGTTGCTGTAGCGGGTGATTCCTTCACTTAGCAATTGCCCGAGGATGCCTGCGAAAAGAAATCCGGAATTGATAAATGCTAGAAGCAGGGTTCGTTTTTTTTTAGAAAACAAATCATACGTATAAGCAAAGGCGACGGGGGCAAAACTCCCCAAACAAAACCCTTGAAATCCCCGTATGAAAAATAAACTCCAGAAGTCACCTGCAATCCCCACCAAGCCTGTTGAAATTGCAGAGGCAAGCATTCCCCAAACGAGAATCTCTTTCTTTCCAAAACGATCTGCGCCATTCGCAAAGGTAAGAAGTCCACAGGCGTAAAAAAAGATAAATGAGCTTCCTGCAATAACGACTTCACTTTGTGCGATGGACAGGGAGGAAGCGATATTCCTGTAGATTGGAATGAACGTGTAAATATTACAGGCTACCATAATCGCCATCACAACAAGAACAGAGGCGATTCTGTTAAAATATTGATTCATCATCCCATCACCTACCTCTTTTTACTGTATGCGGATGTTCCAAATTTTTTCAATAAAGATTGAGACGGGAAAGATTTGTTCCTGTGTACTATAATGAACCTATACAAAAATTCAACCTGCCTCATGGTTACAATAGATATTAGAATAAGAAAGGGAGTGAGAGGATGGCTGCACGTTTTATTCTCGGGCGCTCTGGTACGGGGAAAACACATCGCATATTAAATGAGATGAAGCAGAGCTTATTGGAAGAGCCGAATGGGGATCCCATCATCTATATCGTACCTGATCAGATGTCATTTATATCGGAATACGATCTTGTCAATACACCCGGTTTAAATGGGATGATTCGTGGACAAGTGTTCAGTTTCACCAGGCTCGCGTGGAAGATTCTGCAGGAAACGGGCGGAATGAGCCGCTATCACCTATCCGATGTTGGCTTAAATATGATGATTCGAAAGATTATAGATGAAAACAAAGATCGACTCCTTATTTTCTCGAAGGCCGCGGATAAGCCGGGTTTCATTCATCATGTAGAAACTATGTTGACGGAATTTAAGCGCTATTGTATTTCGCCACAGGATCTCCGGCATCTTGATGGGGAAGATGAGCGGGAGTCAAAGGTGCTGAAGGATAAGCTTCATGATCTTGAACTGATTTATGAAACTTTTGAAGAGAAGCTCCTGGGCAAATACATTGATTCAGAAGATTACTTTCAATTGTTGGCTGATAATGTGAAAAACTCTGAACTTCTCAGTAAGGCAGAGATCTACATAGACGGCTTTCATAGTTTTACACCGCAGGAATATCTCATTATCGATCAGCTCATCCAGCACAGCAAGAAGGTGACGGTTGCCCTCACCACCGATCCGGAACAGCAATTGGGTGCTATGAACCAATTAAGCTTGTATCGGATGACGAACGAAACCTACCACACTCTTAAGGATATTTGCTATGGAGCAGGGAAATCCGTAGAGGAAGATGTGTTAGTGAAGCCGATTCGTTATCATAACGACACGATGCTGCATCTGGAACGTCATTTTGAGGACCGGCCAACTGTTCCATGCGAAGAAGCAAAAGGATCCATTGAGTTTCTGGAAGCCTCTAATCGCCGGGCAGAGGTCGAAGGGATAGCAAGGGAAATAAGGAAGCTTGCCCGGGAAAAGGGATATCGCTACAAGGATATCGCGGTGCTGGTTCGAAACAGTCAGGATTACCGTGATAAGGTCGAAACCATTTTTCAAGACTATAGTATTCCATTTTTCCTTGACCAGAAGCGGACGATGTTGAATCACCCTTTAATTGAGTTGATTCGTTCGACTATGGAAATCATGAACACGAATTGGAGATACGAGCCTGTCTTCCGGGCGGTGAAAACAGACCTCTTGTTTCCTTATCAGAAAAATCCAACCGATCTGCGTGAAAAGATGGACCGATTGGAGAACTATGTGCTGGCATATGGGATCAAAGGGGACCGCTGGACGAAGAAAGATCGCTGGAAATACCGTCGCTTCCGTGGTCTTGAGCATGTAGATGCACCACAAACCGACCGTGAAAAGGAACTTGAGCATGAAATTAATGAGCTTCGTTTATTTATTTCTGCGCCGATCATACGTCTCGGAAAACGATTGAAAAAGCAATCCACGGGACGGGAATTCTGTGAAACTCTCTATCTGTATCTGGAAGAGTTGGATATTCCGGCTAAGCTTGAACGTATGCGTATTGAAGCAGAAGAAAAAGGCGACTTGATTGCGGCAAGGGAGCACGATCAAGCGTGGTCAGCCGTGATGGACCTGCTTGATCAATATGTAGAAATGCTCGGCGATGAGGAAACAACGATGAAGAAATTCTCTTCCATTTTGGATGCAGGAATCGAAACGATGCAGTTCTCGTTAGTTCCCCCTGCCATCGATCAGGTCATTATTGCAGATCTTGAGAAATCAAGACTCGGAGACATTAAAGCAGCCTTCATCATCGGAGTGAATGATGGTGTGCTGCCGGCGAAAATGAATGAAGACGGAGTCCTGTCTGATGAAGACCGTGAATCGTTGATCAATAGGGGCTTCAAGATAGCTCCCAGTAACAGGACAAAGCTGCTGGACGAGGAGTTTGTGGCATATAAAGCCTTTACGACTCCGAGTGAACGATTATTCGTCAGCTATCCGATTGCCAATGAAGAAGGAAAAGCGTTATTAGCATCCTCGTTCATCAAAAGGCTGAATGAAATGTTTCCGGATGCAAATACGAAGCTTCTGTTTAATGAACCATCGGAGCTTTCTGAGGAAGAGCAGCTTCATTATGTGTGTCATCCCAATGTGACGATTTCTCATTTAACATCGCAATTACAGATGAAGAAACGGGAATATCCGATCTATGATTTCTGGTGGGATGTGTATAATTTCTATGCAACGTCAAACGATTGGAAATGGCACTCACAGCATATTTTATCCAGTCTCTTCTACCAGAATCGGGCGAATCAGCTTTCAGAGGATACGAGCAGGGATCTGTATGGTGACCATATTTTAGCGAGTGTATCCCGAATGGAGCTTTTCCATAGCTGTCCGTTTTCCCATTTCGCCAGTCACGGATTGAAGCTTAGAGAACGGGATTTCTTTAAACTGGAGGCTCCTGATATCGGGGAGATGTTCCACTCCGCTCTTAAATGGATATCAGAAGAAGTCGAACGTCATGGTCTGACCTGGGCATCTTTATCAAAAGCACAGTGTCTCAAGCTAGCTAAAGAAGCGGTCTTGATGCTGGCACCGAAGCTTCAGCACCAGATTCTATTAAGCTCAAACCGCCATTATTATATCGCTCAGAAGCTTGAGCAAATCATAAGCCGTGCGAGCCTCATTCTTAGTGAGCATGCGAAGGCGAGTGGATTTGTTCCTGTCGGGGTGGAGCTTGGATTTGGTCCCCATGCGACCCTCCCTCCGTTCCAGTTCCAACTGAGGAATGGAACGAAAATGGAGCTTCAGGGAAGAATCGACCGGGTAGACAAAGCAGAGGATACAAGTGGAGTTTACCTTAGAATTGTTGATTACAAATCGAGTGCGAGAGATTTGGATATGACGGAAGTGTACTATGGATTAGCGCTTCAGATGCTGACGTATTTAGACATTGTGTTAACGAACTCTAAACAATTTGTAGGGAAGGAAGCAAAGCCTGCAGGTGTGCTCTATTTCCACGTTCATAACCCTATGATCAATAGTAAGAAAATCTTGACGATGGATCAGATTGAAAAGGAAATCTTTAAGAGTTTTAAGATGAAGGGACTCGTTCTGGGAGACTCTGACATCGTTCGGTTAATGGATCAAACGCTAGATACGGGGAACTCAGATATCATCTCTGCCGGGATCAAGAAGGATGGATCATTATCCTCCCGTTCGAAGGCTGCTTCACAGGAAGACTTTCACTATATGCGCAAGCATCTGAGAAAGCTCTACGAAGCGTCGGGGAACCGGATCATTTCAGGCGAGACCAATATTACACCTTACAAGCTTAAGGATCGGACACCTTGTCAATTCTGTTCGTTCCGTTCCGTTTGTCAATTCGATCAGTCCCTGGAGGAAAATGAGTACAGAGTGCTGCCAACGGCAAAACCAGAAGATCTATTAAAGAAAGTAAGAGAGGAGGTAGAGTCCAATGAGTAATGGTACGATTCCAGCGAAGCCTGATCATGTTACATGGACAGACGATCAGTGGAAAGCAATTTGGGCGAAAGGCCAGGACATTCTCGTAGCAGCTGCTGCAGGATCAGGGAAAACCGCGGTTCTTGTAGAGAGGATCATTCAGAAAATCCTTTCTGAAGAAGACAGAATGGATGTGGATGAACTATTGGTTGTAACCTTTACCAATGCATCGGCCGCTGAGATGAGACATCGGATCGGGCAGGCATTGGAAAAAGCGATTGATCACGATCCCCATTCCCATCATTTAAGAAAGCAGCTGAGCTTACTGAACCGGGCTTCCATTTCGACTCTTCACTCTTTTTGCCTTGAAGTGATTCGTAAATATTATTATCTTATCGATATAGACCCGGGTTTTCGGATTGCCGATGAAACAGAAGGCGATCTGCTCCGGGATGAAGTGCTTGATGAGCTGTTTGAGGAGGAATACGGCAAAGAACATAATCATGATTTCTTTACACTGGTAGATACATTTACCAATGATAGAAGTGACGGGGCCCTACAGGATATGATCCGTAAGCTGTATGACTTTTCACGCTCACATCCGAACCCGGACGAATGGCTGAGAGGGCTGGAAGAGATGTATGACATCCAAGAAGGTGTAGAAATCGATCAGCTTTCCTTCATTCAGCCGCTTCTGACAGATATTCGCTTACAGCTTCATGGGGCGAAAAACTTGTTTCAGCGTGCAATGGATCTGACACGGGTTCCTGGAGGGCCGGGCCCGAGAGCGGAAAACTTTCTAAGCGATATAGAGATTGTCGAGAGCCTCGAGGAAAGCTTGCACATTTCTTGGAATACTATATATGAAACCATTCAAACCTTACCCTTCACCAAGCTAAAAGCTTGCCGGGGGGACGATTATAACAAGGATATCGTTGATGAAGCGAAAAAACTTCGCGATCAAGGAAAGAAGACGTTGGAGAAGCTCCAGGAGGATTTCTTTTCGAGAAGGCCGGAGTCATTCATCGAAGACATGAAAAAGATGAAGGAAGTGATTCACACATTGGCAGAAGTGGTCGTGGAATTCGGCAAACGTTTCCGGCAAGTGAAAGAAGAGAAGGGACTTGTTGACTTTGCCGATTTAGAGCATTTTTGTCTCGATATTTTACGTGACCCTGCATCAGATGCTTTACTTCCTTCAGAGGCTGCAAAGCAATATAAAAAGAAATTCAAAGAAGTACTCGTCGATGAATATCAGGATACGAATATGGTACAGGAATCAATTCTTCTTCTAATCACTGAAGAACGGGAAGAAGTAGGGAACCGTTTCATGGTAGGAGATGTAAAGCAGTCCATTTATCGCTTCCGATTGGCTGAACCGAATTTGTTTTTAGGAAAGTATACCCGCTTTCTTCCAGTAAGCGGGGAAGCGGGATTAAAGATCGATCTATCTCAAAACTTCAGAAGCAGGAAGGAAGTATTAGAGGGAACAAATTTTTTATTTAAGCAAATAATGGGATCCTCGGTTGGTGAGATGGAATACAACCGGGAAGCAGAGCTTGTGAAAGGTGCTCCTTATCCTGAAGAGAAAGAGTATCCGATCGAAGTAGCGATCATTGATCAGGAATCAGAGGAAGCTTCATCGGCTGGTAATGAAGTGGAACTCTCCATTTTTGACGAGGGTGATATTGAGAAATCCGTACTTGAAGCCCGCTATATGGCAAATAAAGTGAAGAGCATGATTGAAGGGCGTACACCGATCTATGATGCCAAAACGAAAACCGAGCGTCCGATTCAGTACAAGGATATTGTGATTTTGCTTCGTTCCATGCCTTGGGCGGCAGAAATCATGGAAGAATTCAAACGGCAGGGAATTCCGATTTATGCAAATCTGTCTACTGGCTATTTTGAAGCAACCGAGATCGCGATTATGCTTTCACTCCTGAAAGTGATTGACAATCCTTATCAGGATATCCCCCTGGCATCGGTTCTTCGTTCCCCGATTGTTGGACTGGATGAGCAGGGGCTTGCAAGCATTCGAATCCATTCTAGAGCGGGAACGTATTACGAAGCCTTGAAGAAATTTGCAAGTGAAAAACCAAGTAACTCTCGTGAAGAAGAAACATTTGAAAAGGTCAAAGTGTTTCTGTATCATCTGCAAAACTGGCGGACAAAGGCTAGACAAGGTTCGGTTACGGAGCTGATCTGGCAATTGTACCGGGACACCCGATTCTATGATTATGTCGGAGGAATGGCCGGCGGGAAACAGCGTCAGGCAAATCTTCGGGCACTATACGACCGTGCCCGCCAATACGAATCAACGTCCTTCAGAGGGTTATTCCGCTTCCTGCGATTCATTGATCGGATGAGGGAAAGAGGAGATGACCTCGGGGTTGCGAGAGCTCTCAGTGAACAGGAAGATGTGGTCCGCTTAATGACCATTCACTCCAGTAAAGGGCTTGAGTTCCCGGTTGTCTTTGTCGCTGGCACGTCGAAGCAATTCAATCTTATGGACTTGAACGCTTCCTATTTATTAGATAAAGATCTAGGTTTGGCTACAAAGTATACAGACCCGGGGAAGCGAATCAGTTATCCATCCCTTCCCCAGCTGGCATTTAAGCGGAAGAAGCGCATGGAGGCCATCTCAGAGGAAATGCGGGTGCTCTATGTTGCGTTAACCCGTGCAAAAGAGAAACTATTCTTAGTGGGAACCGTGAAAAGCTTAGAGAAATCACTTAAGAAATGGAGGGGGGCTTTAGGACAGACAGAATGGTTGTTATCTGACTTTGACCGGGCCGGGGCCAGCTCTTATCTTGATTGGATAGGTCCGTCCCTCATGCGGCACCCCCATTGTGGAGACCTTGGAGGAGAGGCGGTTTTAGAAGGAAGTGGGATCAATGAAGAAATTCTAAAGCATCCTTCTTGTTGGAATATCACGACGATTCATAAGTCTGAGATGGATGCAGAAGCCGATGAGTCATTGGATGAAGATGACAATTGGAAAGAGCAGGTGAAGAATGGCGGGGAAGTGGAAATTGAGTCCAAACATAAAGAAGAGGTATTGCACCGTTTGTCGTGGAAGTATCCACATCTGAGCGCTACTAACCTTCGCTCGAAGCAGTCGGTTTCTGAGCTGAAGCGAATGGTGGAAATAAGGGATGAAGCATCGAGTATCGATATTCTTCGGCGCCATCAAAAGCCTGTGTACAACCGGCCAAAATTTATGCAGTCTAAAGAGCTGTCTCCTGCTGAAAGAGGAACAGCCATGCACACCGTCATGCAGCATATCTCTATAGCAGATGGTGTACCCACAGAACAAGATGTTGCAGAGTTATTGTTAAATCTGGTACACAAAGAAATTCTGACGGAAGAACAGAAAAGGGCAATCTCATTAGAAAACATCGTTGGATTTTTCCAAAGCGACCTCGGTCAGCGTATGGCCCGTGCAACGAATATACAACGGGAAATTCCTTTCAGCATGAGCGTCCCTCTAAGTGAGATTTCGGAAACAGGGGAAGGTGCCCCGGAAGAAACGATTCTTGTTCAAGGGGTCATCGATTGTGTATTCCGGGATGAGTTTGGAATCGTACTGCTGGATTACAAAACCGACGGCATTCATGACCGATATAAAGATGGGTTTGCCGAGGCGAAGCCCGTTCTTGAAGAACGATACAGGGTGCAAATTGAATTATATACCCGTGCATTAGAATCCATTTGGAAAGAAACAGTTTCTGAAAAGTATCTTTACTTCTTCGATGGAGGGCATGTGTTGGAGCTATAATAGAAAACCACTTTGAAGCCTGGTCTTCAAAGTGGTTTTTTAAGGTGTGAAAATTAGGGAATACCTATACTAATTATATTTAGGGGGGTGGGTTAGATGAGTAAAAAGTCGATTGGTACATGTGAATTATGTTCGCGGCAGAATGTGGAAACCACGATTCATCACCTGACACCCAAAGAGGTTGGGGGAACTTTCCTTCCCACGGCACAGCTTTGTATACCGTGTCATAAGCAAGTTCATTCCCTCTATACAAATGATGAATTGGGCATAAGGTTGAACACCATCGAAGACTTGCGACGGGATGAAAAGATTCATAAGTTCATTAAGTGGATACGAAAGCAGCCCTCCTCAAAATTGGTGAAAACAAAGAAAAGCAATGAGCGGCGGAAAAAGGGATAAGGGTATAAAAGACAAAAAGCCACAATGTGGGCTTTTTGTTATTCTAATTATTTCCGGTAATGGGTTGATCGACGACATTACAATCAAATGTGGTACTTACACTGAATACATTATAGCTTAACTGAAATGGACCAGTATTGAAGCCGCCGGCACCTCCGAATGTCTTAGAAGCAGACTTAGGTGAAATAATCGCCGTATCCCCAAACTGGACATTTCCTCCACCAACGTTAAGAATAGCGACAGGACCTACTAAAGCGGGCATAATCAACATCCTCTTTTTATTTGTCTATAATGTTAGCCTATGTGAACTTCTGGGGAAGGTTCTTCATCTAGTTTGGACTTTCAATCGTCTCAAACGTGAGTGGTTCGGTATCTTTTTCTTTTTCCAGCTGACGGATATTTTTTACCCTGGCTTCCATATATACGTTGGATGTATTTCCGACGTGGATGATGGATGAGAACGACGTTGCCCGTATATACATGTTATTTACTTTGATGGGACAAAGATTTAGCCTGTTTACCCTGATATCCGGGTTAATGCGAGGGAGGTCGATTGGCCCGGTAAATACGGATGAATCAAAACTTCCTTCACTGGTTAAGAAAAACTCTCTTTCACGCTGCACCGCAAATGCCTTCGACACGGCATAAATGTTTTGAGAATCCCCTAATTGATAAAGCGAGCTAAAGGCTAGTGTGATTCCTTCCAAATGATTAACAATCGAGTAACGCTTAAGCATTACTTAGGTGTAAGAGGAACGAATGGACCGATGATCAGTGATTCAGGTGGCGTATCGAATGCTGAGGCGAGCTGAATGACATCAGCATCACCTACGAGAACGAGAGAGGAACTCGTAACCCCGGCAATTTCAATATTCCCAACCGATAGTTCACGATTGATTACTTGGAGGTTCATTGTTCTTCATTCCTTCCATATTATTTGGGATTTGTGACATGAAGGAGAAGAGGGCCGTTTCGATATCCTTTTTGATTTTGCTGATGATTTTCCGTTCCCATTCTCCTTCTTGTTGTTTTGATTCAATATAGGGGATGTTCTGTAAATAGAAATCGATTCTTTGTGGCATCTGGTTCAATAAATCCTGCTGAATCATCTCGTAATAAGATGGATCCAGAGACCGCTGAAATTGCATTTCATTATCCTGAATAAGACTTGGTAATTCTGAATCGATATACGCTTTAATTTCAGCAGTAATTCTTTCTTTATAGGGCTTGATGTCCTTGATTGATTTGACATCCACATTTTGCTCGACGGCGAGATCCTCTATGGTTTCTTTTAGGTTATTTGGATTTAATCCAATATTCAAGGTGCCATCAAGAGATTCCACTTTGAGCTGATCAAATTTGTATTCGATTCTTTCAACATTGATTTTCGGTGCATCCTTTAGAGTTATTACCTCTTGTGACAGCTCATTCACTTTTTTTTCCAACGCGACAATTTTCGTGTTCAACATCTCGATATACTGATAAAGTTGTTGTGGGGTCATATAGTAATTGTTCATTCTGCCACCTCTTTCTTTTGTCGCGATTTAGGTTACCTTGGCGTTTGCAGGGGGACGAGGGGGGTTATAGAGGGAGGCGGTTTTCCATTGCCGTTTTTCTCCGCTTCCGGAGCAGGCTCCGTGAAGCCCCCTGTATTATAAAGGAAGTCATTTGTTGTGATTTGACCGCATGTTCCGATTTGAAAGATGGAAGAATTGGACATCCCCCCGATTTTAATGAATTGAATCTGTATGGATTGTTGAACATAATAATTCGTCATTCGGCATCACACTCATAGGTTAAAGTTTATTCCTTGGTCCATTCCATCATCGTCCACGGTATAGGTCAAGGAGCTTTCATTGTAAACAGAAATCCCCTTTCCTGTTATGAACGAACCTGCCCCTGCGAAAGTCTTGGCTGTGGAAATCGGACTAATGTTAAATACATCTCCAATATGGAAGACGGCACTTGAACCGATGCTTACGACTTGAGCAATTCCTACGATTGCGGGCATATCGACTCACACCTTTAAGACAAAGTTAATTATTGTTATTCTATGTGAGAAGAACGAATAGGTGATAATCGCCTAATTTCACATTTAGAGTTAAAATGGAACTAAGATTATTTTTTCGGAGGAACAATTAATGGACTCTTTATCGCCAACTGAACATTCAGAACGTATTGTAAGTCTTGATGTGATCAGAGGATTTTCATTGCTTGGGATCTTTATCATCAATATGATTTCCTTTCATTCACCATTTCTTTATCTTGACCCCTATTCCTGGTGGAAAACACCTGAAGATGTCGCCTTGTATCCATGGATAGATGTATTGGTCCAAGCAAGCTTCTATCCTCTATTCGCCATGATGTTTGGTTATGGTTTAGGGATTCAGCAGCAAAGGGCAACTGCCAAAGGAACGTCTTTCTATCTATTTGGAATCAGAAGGCTTCTTATCTTATTAGTGATCGGCTGTATCCATGCTTTCCTGATTTGGTCTGGGGATATCTTAATCAACTATGCCGTATTCGGGCTGCTGCTGCTCGTTTTTATGAGGCTGTCTGGAAAGGGATTATTATGGTTAGGAGGATTATTATTTCTGGTGCCTCAATTATTTTTCAGTATTCTGCTCGTTTTAATGACATTTGCAGATCCGACTGGCGTAACGCAGTTCACTGATATCCAGTCATTGCAGGATTCTGTTGCCGCTTATGCATCAGGAAGCTTCGGCAGTATAATGGAACAGCGTTTTCAGGACTGGTATGCTGTGAATTCACCTGGTAATCTCATATTTTTATTACTTTCTATATTGCCAATGATGATGATTGGTGCAGGGGCTAGTAAACTGCAACTACTGGAAAAGGTAAGAGCTTATAAGAAGACATGGATTATAATAGGAATCTGTACTTTGGCGATGGGGATTTTCATTAAAACAATGCCATTATTCATCCAGTCCAATTTTGCATATGCATACATTCAAGACTTTTTGGGAGGTCCGTTCTTATCAGTATCTTATGCAATAATCCTCTCATTATTATTGTTGAATGAAAAAATCATGAAGTGGAGCAAGCCTTTAGCCTCAGTAGGGAAAATGTCCTTGACGAACTACCTTATGCAATCGATCCTCGGCACCCTGATATTCTATTCGTATGGATTTGGACTATACGGAGAAGTGACGTTAACGACGGGGACTATGCTGGCAGTTGGGATTTATGTCATTCAAGTCATCCTATCAGAGATTTGGTTATCCAAGTTTAAATACGGTCCTGTTGAGAAGCTGTGGCGTGTATTTAGCTATGGAAGAAGCACTGTGGTGAAAAAAGGAGAGTTATAGTTTATCAATTAAATGAAGGGGATGAGTAAGGAATGAAATTTGTTAGCTTTCAGGTTGGGGATAGACAGACGTATGGTGTGGAACGAAATGCCGGAATTATAGAGTTAGCAGGTTTGCACGGCTTGCCTCAGGATTTACTTGGCGGGATAGAAGAGGGGAAGGGTTTTCTTCAAAAGGTAAAAAGAGTTCTTCAGGAAGATTCGGCAGAACCCCGCTATTATTCGCATGCTGAGATAAAGTGGCTTTCACCGCTTCCGAAAGTGCAGAGGAATATTATGTGTGTAGGGAAAAATTATCGTGATCATGCCATCGAAATGGGCAGCGAACAGGATATCCCGAAAGACATCATGATCTTCACTAAAGCCACCAATACCGTAATCGGTCATGGTGAAACGGTGCTGCATCATGGTGAAGTGACGGAGCAGCTTGATTATGAAGGAGAGCTTGCTGTTGTGATTGGCAAGAGAGGGAAAGGGATTTCCCCGGTAGACGCCTTGGGTTACGTATTTGGATATACGATACTCAATGATATAACCGCCAGGGATCTGCAGAAAAAGCATGGCCAATTTTTTATCGGTAAGAGCCTTGATACAACATGTCCGATCGGTCCTTATCTTGTCACGAAGGATGAAATCGCCGACCCGCAGAATCTGGAAATCAAGACGAGGGTAAATGATGAAATCCGTCAGTCTTCAAACACAAGTGAAATGATATTCAACATCCCCACCATCATTTCTACATTATCAAAGGGGATGACCCTTGAGCCTGGTGATATCATTGCTACCGGGACCCCTGCTGGAGTTGGAAAAGGCTTCAAGCCTCCGCTTTTCCTGAAGAAAGGTGACAGAGTGGAAATCGAAATTGAATCTCTCGGAATTTTGACAAATCAGTTACAGGCCTAGTTAAAATTTCTGTTGGAGTTAAGACTATGGTAATATTATGAACGTAAACTATCTACATGTAGGAGGTTCATTATGTTTGATAATACACATGCCCATATTACAACTTGGGTGATTGCGATTATTCTTTTCTTTGTAGCGGTTGGCTTACATAATGCAGGGAAGAAAAAAGGCATGAAAGTTGTACATATGATTTTACGGTTATTCTACCTGCTCATTATTTTAACGGGTGCCCTATTATTCTGGAAGCATCAGGGAATTAATCCTGCCCTATATGGCATTAAAGGATTGGTTGGTATTTGGGTCATCGGGATGTTCGAGATGGTCTTGGTTCGCATGAATAAAGGCAAGAGTACGAAGATGTTCTGGATTCAATTGATCATCGCTTTAATCATTGTTCTTTATTTGGGATTACGATTGCCTTTGGGCTTGAATTTCCTTGGATAAAGAAGGAATAGAAAAAAAAGCAAATGTCTGTCGGATACCGGCAGGCATTTGCTTTTTTCTATTTGGGTTTATGAATGGATTAAATATTAAAACTCTCAATCACAATTCGTCTCCCCGTACTTAATGTGAATTCAAAGCGGTCCCGCTTCTTTTTGTAATAGGTGAAGTGATGCTGGACAGCACATACTTCTACACCGTTATCGAAGGTGATGAAGTTAACCCCTTCTTTAATCTTTTGATTTCCAAGGAAAACCAGGTGGTTATGGCAAAAGATACTATCATAAATAGAATAACCCAGATTGTTTAAGGCTGTTGTAAACTGATGAAAAGCATCATCAGAAATCTCTTCCAATAAATTCTCCAACGAATACAATATATTCTTCTTTATTTGAATTCGATCGCCATTCTCGATTCTTAATCGCTCATACGGTGTCACGATAATTCCGTCTTCCAACAGAACACCTGTAAGCCAGTCCCCATCTCTATATACTTTTAATTCATGATTGAGGTAAAATTCGAGCTCGGACTCTTCCTCGGCATCGATTTCGAAAAAGTACCACGTATCCTCTTCGAAAAGAGCAGTGCCCTCGGAGAAGGACCTTTTTTGGGATTTTAAAATGTTTGATCGAAATATGTTGCTCAAGTGAATATCCCTCCTTAACTACATTTCTTGTCATAATTATCATATTTCATTCATGTAAAGATTGATTGAGACAATTAACCATTTAAAGCTCAGAGCATAGAATAATTTATGTGTCCGTGAGCCCAGTTTGTTTGATTAGAAAGTGAGGATGATCACAATGTGCGGAATTACAGGTTGGATCCATTATAAACGAGATTTGTCGGATCAAAAAGAAGTAGTAGAAAAAATGGCTGAAACCCTTTCTAAAAGAGGACCTGATGAAACGAATGTATGGATTGATGAACATGTTGCGTTTGGTCATAAACGATTAATTGTAGTAGATCCTGCAGGTGGCAGGCAGCCCATGAGCATTCAGCATAACGACCACCTTTTCACCATCTGCTACAATGGTGAACTTTACAACACAGAAGATTTAAGAAAGATACTTATTTCTAAGGGTTATACCTTCAAAGGCCATTCTGATACGGAGGTCCTGTTAACGTCTTATATTGAGTGGCGAGAGGAATGTGTCCATCATTTAAATGGAATTTTCGCATTTGCGGTTTGGGACAGTGAACAGGAGCACGTGTTTATAGGCAGGGACCGAATGGGCGTTAAGCCTTTATTTTATTTTGAAAAGGAAGAAGGAATCCTTTTCGGTTCGGAAATTAAAGCGTTACTGGCTCATCCGGATGTTTTGCCTCAGGTGGATCATCAAGGATTAGCGGAGGTATTGGGACTCGGACCATCCCGTACGCCTGGAAATGGTGTATTCAAAGGGGTGAAGGAACTCCGTCCGGCTCATGCGTTACTATTCTCTAAAAAGGGCTTGAAAATATGGAGATACTGGAATGTGAAGAGTGAAAAGCATACAGATTCTTTTATTGAAACAGTTGCGAAAGTTCGCTTCCTGGTAACCGATGCCATCCAAAGACAGCTTGTTTCCGATGTACCCCTCTGTACTTTCTTATCCGGCGGACTTGATTCCAGTGCAATTACAGCGGTAGCAGCGAATTGCTATAAAGAAGAGGGAAAAGGCAGTCTTCATACGTACTCCATCGACTATGAAGAAAATGATCAATACTTTAAAGCGAACGATTTCCAGCCGAATTCCGATGCGCCGTGGATTGATAAGATGACTTCTGAATTTAAAACAGTGCATCATCGCAGTATCATTAGTCAACAACAATTGAAGGACTATCTGACTGAGGCGGTTCATGTAAGAGATTTACCGGGAATGGCTGATGTTGATTCATCCCTATTATGGTTCTGCCGGGAAATTAAACAGGACTTCACGGTTGGATTATCAGGAGAATGTGCGGATGAAATATTCGGGGGATACCCTTGGTTTCACCGTCCAGAAGATTTCGACCGCAGAGGATTTCCATGGATGCGCTCCACAGCTGAGCGTCAAGGCCTTCTGAAGGAAGAATGGAGTAAGAAATTAAATCTGGAAGAGTATGTGCTGGAGCAATATGATCGGACAGTGGCAGAAACCCCATTATTAGAAGGGGAAAGTGAAGTTGAAACGAAAAGAAGGCAACTATTCTATCTGAATTTACTATGGTTCATGACGACATTGTTAGATCGCAAGGATCGCATGAGTATGGGTGCAAGCTTGGAGGTCCGTGTGCCATTTGCTGATCACAGACTCGTAGAATATGTCTGGAACATTCCATGGGAGATGAAAATGTACGAAGGAAGAGAAAAGGGGATCCTGCGAAAGGCACTTGAGGGAGTGCTCCCACACGAAGTCCTTTATCGGAAGAAGAGTCCCTACCCGAAAACACATCACCCTGTGTACACGAAACTGGTAAGTGACTGGTTGAATGAAATACTCGAAGACAAATCAAGTGTTCTCTATGAATTGTTCGATGAAGAAAAACTGAAAGAAATCGTTGCAACAGGTGGATCTGCCTTCGAGGTACCATGGTATGGCCAACTTATGACCGGTCCCCAACTACTTGCCCACTTGGCCCAGATTCATGTTTGGTTTAAGGATTATAATGTTCAAATTGTAGAATAATAGCTATTTGAAAAGGTGAGCTTCTTTTATAAAGGGGCTTACCTTTTTTGTGTGAGTTAGAACGATAAGAGAATTTGGATAGGGGGTTCCTATGCGGTATCTTTTGGAAAAATAAGTGAAACGGCTGGATTTTTATTGATTTCGGCTGGATTACATTTGGTAATGGCCGGATTTTTGGTCGTAACGGCCGCATTTTTCATGAAAGTGGCTGGATTTTCCATTAAAACGGCCGGAATTTCTCGAGAAACTCCAGGTTAAAAAACCAATAAGAATTAAGAGACAGGTACAAACATAGATTTTAAGTAATAATGATTTAAAAAGGAGGCATAGTAAAAGGAGGGTACCTTTTATATGTCTCCTTGTTGTATTTCCAATCAATTCATCGTAGTGATCTATCCATGGTAAAACAGCGAAGGTAAACGGATCTCAATACTCAAGATTTGCGAAAATTTTATAAGAGACAAGCCCAGTCATTTTTTGTGAATCAAATTTTTCTGGAAAATGAGTGCTTAAACTTTGTTTCTAGTAAAAAAGAATTGTATACTATATTTGTATAAGTATTGTATAATAAATGTACAAATAAAAAATATCGGAGGCAGTAACGATGGCCAAAAAAATGATCGTCATAGGTGCTGGTCCAGGAGGTCTAGCGGCAGCGATGCTTTTAGCCGGCAAGGGGTACGACGTAGAAGTATATGAAAAGCAAACATTCATTGGGGGACGAAACGGGTCTGTCACCATGGATGGGTATACGTTCGATATTGGTCCAACGTTCTTGAGCATGCCGGAAATTGCTGAAGAATTATTCGAGGCAGCAGGGAGAAATCTTCACGACTATGTGGATTTACAAGAGCTCTCAATGATGTATGAACTGCTTTTTAAAGATAAAAGAGTGCAAATGTTTAAAGACCCGGAGAGACTATCCCGGGAAATTGAACGTCATTATCCGGGGAATGCAGAAGGGTATACGCGTTTTATGAATGATACACGTAAGAAAATGGAGCGTTTAAAGCCGATTCTCCAAAGTCCCATGGATCGATATTATCAATATATCAGCTGGAAGGTTTTGAGGGCACTTCCCCAATTGTCATTAGGGAAATCACTTTATAGTGTGTTAAGCGATTATTTCACTGATCATGAATTGCGGTTAGCCTTTACCTTTCAATCGAAATATTTAGGGATGTCACCGTGGGAGTGTCCGGGAGCATTCTCGATTTTGTCCTTCATGGAGCATGAATATGGCATTTTTCACCCGATCGGCGGGGTAAATCAGCTGTCGAAAGCCATGGCCAAAGTAGTAACGGAGCATGGAGGTTCCATCCATTTGGGCCGGGGGGTCAAGAAATTGTGGATTGAAGATCGTAATGTGGTGAAGGGAATCATTACAGAGGATGGAGTGAAGGTTTCCGCAGATGAAGTCATCATCAATGGAGATTTTGCTCATGTGATGAGTAACCTTGTAGAAGACGGAGTTCTCAAGAAGTACAGTAAAGAAAAACTGAAGAAGAAGAAGTATTCCTGCTCCACCTTCATGATTTATCTTGGAATCGATAAACAGTATGATCTTCCTCATCACAGCATCCTTTTCGCAGAGGACTATAAGAGAAATGTGGAGGAAATAACGGAGACGTTTACACTTCCTGAAGATCCCTCCATTTATATTCAAAATGCTTCTGTGACAGATAAGACGCTTGCTCCTCCAGGACATTCCACTTTATATATCCTTGCTCCCGTTCCCAATAATGTAAGCGGAATTGATTGGACAGAGAATGAACGAACGTTCCGGGATCTTGTTCTGGATGCAGTTGAAAGCAAAACAGGTTTAAAGAACATTCGGGAACATATCCAAGTTGAAAAAATCATCTCGCCTCATCACTGGGAAACGGACTTCAATATATACGAAGGTGCGACCTTCAATCTCGGTCACCAATTAACTCAGATGATGGCACTCAGACCTCACAACAAATTTGAAGAGCTTGAAAACTGCTGGCTGGTCGGCGGAGGAACTCATCCTGGAAGCGGGTTGCCTACGATATTAGAATCAGCCCGTATTACAACGAATATGCTGATGAACGAAGATCCCTCCTTCTCATTTACCAAAGATCAAACAATGGGGGAAGCATTATGAAAACGGCGATTGTTGGATCAGGCATCGGCGGATTGATATCGGGACTGTTACTGTCGAAAGAGGGCCATGAGGTTACGGTGTATGAAAAAGAGTCAATCATCGGTGGGCGTCTTGCCTTTGTTCAAGAAGGTGATTACAAAATTGATAAAGGACCGACCATCGTGCTTCTGCCCGAAATGCTGCTTTCCATTCTTTCAGAAGCAGGTATAAATACAGACGCAATTGAATTCGTCCGATGTGATCCTTTGTATAACGTTCATTTTGCAGACGGTCAAACATATACAAAATATGCTGATGTAGATAAGCAATATGAAGAAATAAAACAGCAGTTTCCTGGAGATGAAGACGGATTCCTGCGATTTATGAATGACATGGATGAACGGTTTACAATCGGTAAGCCTCAATTTCTTGAATCCTCTTTTTTAAAGACAAAAGACTATCTGAATCGGGAAACGATTGGCTCACTGCTTAAGTTAAAAGCATACAGGAACGTGATGGGGAATTTAAAGCATTATTTTGATCATGAAAAACTCCAAACCGCATACGGGCTTCAAACCTTATACATCGGCGGGAACCCCTATACGACTCCTGCAATTTATAGTTTGGTATCCTTTAGTGAGCATAAACATGGTATCTATTATATAAATGGTGGTTATGCATCTCTATTGGAGCATGTACTAGAGGCTTGTGAACGGAATGGTGTCTCCATCAAGACCTCCTCATCTGTCACAGAAATCGAGACTACAGGTGATAAAGCGACTCACATCGTGCTTGGAAACCGTAGAGAAGAAATAGATGCAGTGATCATCAATGGAGATTTTCCTACGGCATCAAAATTATTAAAGAAAAAGGCCCCTAAACCTTACAAGCCCTCATCCGGTTGCGTCTTGTTGTATATGGGAATAGAGGGGGGTTTTAAAGAAAAGGAAATGCATCAATTTTATTTAAATGAACATTTCTCTAATAATATGGAGGATATTTTCAAGAATAAGAGAATTCCTAAAGAACCTTCATTTTACGTATTTAATCCGTCTAAGGTTGATTCATCCCTTGCGCCTAAAGGGAACAGTGTCCTATACGTCCTAATCCCTGTTCCGGTTTCCGAGAAATTGGACTGGAAGAAGGCTTCAGAATTTCTTTCCAATTCTGTATTGGATACAATGGAAAAAAGGGGCTTTAAAGAGTTAAGAAAACGAATTAAGTGGATGAAAGTAAGGACACCTGAAGAGGCAAAACAAGAGGGGTTATATTCTGGAGGAAGCTTCGGTATTGCACCCAGTTTAATGCAATCAGGTCCGTTCAGACCTCAGGTACAACCGTTTGCAGAAAAGAATATCTTTGCTGTAGGAGCGTCCATCCATCCGGGTGGTGGTGTACCGATTGTCATGCAGGGGGCAAAGCTTGTTGCTGAATCCTTTAAAGAACTTTATAAATCCGAGTCGGAAAGGAAGGATGTGACCTTACATGAACAAGATCTTGGAAGCATACGATCATTGTGAGAATATCATTAAACTTCACTCAAAGACCTTTTACAGAGCATTTTCCCTTTTACCGAAAGACCAAAAGAAAGCCGTATGGGCTGTCTATGCATTTTGTCGAAAAGTAGATGATATCGTAGACGAGGGGATCTGGCCATCCGATGAATTGCTCCGGTTCGAAAAAGAATTCGAATCATTTCTTAGGGGTTATTATAACGAAGAAGAGCCTATGTGGGTAGCATTGAACGATGTATTTAAACATTTCAACATGGACATCGGAGCCTTTCGGGATATGATGAAAGGACAGCGGATGGATTTGAACGGGAGAATTTACGTGACGATGGATGATGTACTGGACTATTCTTATCACGTTGCAAGCACTGTAGGGTTAATGCTCCTTCCTATTCTTGCTCCCGGGAAAGAACATCAATTAAGAGAAGATGGGATTTACTTAGGGTATGCCATGCAGCTTACCAATATTTTAAGAGATATTGGTGAGGATTTGGAAAGAGGAAGATTATATATCCCGCAGGATTTATTTGTTAAATATGAATATACTGTAACAGAATTAATGGATTATCAAAATAATGATGCTTTCCGGTCCGTATGGGAAGAAATGGCCAGGGTTGCAGAAGACTATTATGATAGAGCATTCCGTACAATGAATCTTTATCCTGTGTATTCAAGAACACCAGTGAAGGGTGCCGCATTATTGTATAGGGCCATCCTGAATGAAGTAAGAAAGAATCACTATAATGTTTTTTCCAAGAAGCATTTCGTGTCGAAGGATGTAAAAGAAAAAATCATTTCAACGATTTCGTAAATAATCCCGTATGGAAGCTTAGGTTGTAAACTTCCATACGGGATTATTTTTGGTATAGACAAAAAAAGAGAGCCGCTTTCTGCAGCTCCCGATTTGATTAGATTGTGTTTCGTTGATTCATGGTTTCACTCACTTTACCTGTTCCGATGGAATTTAATCTTTCGACAAGATCAGATCCAAAAGGAGAAGAGGAAGAAATGTTTGATTCTAATACAGTATCTTTTAATTCATAGGCGTTCGATCCATGCTCTGTAAAATCCAGTCCTGAAAGTTCTTCTTCACGTGAAACGCGGATACTTGATACTCTCGTGACGATGAACAGGAAACCTCCGACCGTTACGGACGTCCAGGCAATAACTGCCAACACGCCTAGGACTTGTGTGGCTACTAAAGAGACGCCACCGCCATATAATAAACCGTTTGAAACATCAAACAATCCAACTGCTACCGTACCCCAGATCCCACAAATTCCATGGACTGCAATGGCTCCAACAGGATCATCGACTTTAAGTTTCGTATCGATGAACGTTACGGCTTCAACCAGGATCACTCCTGCAATAAGCCCTATAAAGAGAGAGCCGACGAGTGATACATTGGCACAGCCGGCAGTGATTCCGACAAGTCCTCCCAGTGCTCCGTTTAATGTCAGAGAAGGATCGATTCGTTTAAATCTTACTAGTGTATAGAAAGCGGATGAAAGAATGGCAGCAGATGCTGAGAATAAAGTTGTTGTAATGACGTGAGGTACAAGCGTCGGATCAGCGGCTAGGCTGCTGCCTCCATTAAATCCAAACCAGCCGAACCAAAGGATGAATACCCCAAGGGCACCGATCGGGATATTATGACCAGGAATAACATTCACTTTCCCTTTATTGTATTTGCCGATACGTGCTCCAAGGAAAAGCACCGTAATAAAGGCTCCGACAGCACCTGTTAAATGAACGACAGTAGATCCGGCAAAATCAACGAATCCAAGCTCTGAAAGCCATCCGCCACCCCAAATCCAATGTCCGACAATCGGATAAATGATTCCGGTCATGGCAATGGTCAATAGAATATAACTCTTAAGCTTCATTCGTTCAGCTACAGCCCCTGAAATGATCGTTGCACATGTAGCGGCAAATACAGATTGGAATAGGAAGAAACCGATATCTTCACGTCCTGAAAGGAAAAAGCTGTCAGCACCAATGATTCCACCGGATGTTCCCCCAAACATAAACCCAAACCCTACAATGAAAAACAGAACAGAAGCAATGGCTACAGTTAAGAAGTTTTTCATCAGGATATTAAGGGAGTTCTTGGCTCGGGTAAATCCAGTCTCGACCATGGCGAATCCAGCGTGCATGAAGAACACAAGGACTGCAGCAATCATGACCCACAAGGAGTCAACGGATGCTTGAACAGATTCTGCGGTAGGGGCCGCAGCAAAAGCAGTAGTGCTCACAAACAGTGACAGAAACAACAGAGCAGAAATTTTTTTAATCAATGGTATCCCTCCAAATTTGGTTTGGTAAAGCGGCTTGGTGATTGAGTTAGGAATGAAATAATCTATAAAACAGCTTTTTTTCCTCGTTCACCTGTACGGATGCGAATGACATCCTCAACCGGATAGATGAAAATCTTTCCGTCTCCTACGGTGTCAGTACTGCAATGTTCAACGATGAGATCAATGATGTCTTCAACCTGACCATCGTCGACGATCATTTCCACCTTTACACGGGGGACTAACTGCAGTTCAAATTTATTACCTCTGAAAATCCCTTGCTTCCCTTTTTGTTTTCCACAGCCAGCTGCTTCCGATACGGTTAGTCCGCTGAAGCCACGAAGGCATAACGCTTCTCGCAGGGACAAGAATGCTTCTGCACGTATAATCGCTTCTACTTTTTTCATTGTTTTTTCCTCCTTTAGTTTTATGTTCATTCATTCTTGGATAAATCGATTCTATGATGTTAGGTTTTATGACATGAATAAGTTATATTATTTATCATATTCAGAAAATAACAAAAGTTCAAGTGTTAATTTATAATGTAAGCGTTTTTATGTAAAAAAACTTAACATGAATTGATGGATGCGTTTTCATTTGGAGTGAAAAGGAGGGAGGGGGGACAAAACTAAAAAACCAAATAAATAAATAAAAAACCCGAACAAATCTGCCTAAAGCAGATTTGTTCGGGTTTTACTTAGACTAAAACACTTTTGTCCCATCCTTTTTATTAAAAGAGGGAGGGTAGCAGCGGTCATATGGACTTGCTCCAAGGTTCACAACCACTTGAAGGTCCGTCCCTCTAAACTGTGCTATTATCACTTTGGACAAATCGTTTATGGATCCATACTTTGGATCGCCAGCGTTTGAGCATGATGATGCCCCGGAGCCATTCATCGGCAATGAAGGAGATCCAGATGCCGATAAGTCCGAGCCCAAACCAGATTCCGAGTATATAGGAGAGTGTAACGCTTACTCCCCACATGGATAAGATCCCCATATAGACCGGGAAGCGTACGTCACCTGTTGCTCTTAGTGCGTTAATGACAACTAAATTGAAGCTTCTGCCTGGTTCGAGAATGATGGTCAGGTAGATCAATGTTTTACCAAGAGAAATGATTTCTTCGTTGTTTGTAAATATTCGCAGCAGCGGTTCCGCTGCGATAGAGAAAATTCCGGCCATAATAAGAGAGATGAAAATAGCAATCTTTAAACTTTTCAAACACCGTTCATAGGCACTGTCAAATTGTTTTGCTCCGATCATATGACCAATGATAATTTGAGTTCCCTGACTGATTGCTACGCTGAATAAAAAGATAAACATCATCAGGTTTTGTGCATACACCTTGGTGGTCAATGCGTTCGTCCCGATACTTGCAATGAAATACGTAATGACCATTTGTGAGCCGTTATAAGATAAATGTTCTCCTGCAGAGGGAATCCCGATGCGCAATAAATTTTTCACATGAGAAATGGGTAAACGAAAAAGACTCTTGATTGGAAGAGCATTGGGGATTCGTTTGGTGATCACGATGATGCTCACTATGAATCCGATGAGTCTCGAAGCAATCGTGGAAATTGCTACCCCTTCCACTCCTAAAACAGGAACACCAAATGGACCAAAGATAAATAAATAGTTCCCGATCACATTGATGATATTCATTCCGATCGTGATGTACATGGCGTCTTTCGTGTAGCCATAGCTCCGCATGATGGAACCGGCTGTCATGATCAAGGCCTGGATAAAGGCGAATCCTCCAACGATTTTCAAATAAGAAGATGCTTCATCCATCAGTGATCGGGGAAGATCCATTGAAAGCAAAATCGGTACACTGAAAAACACAAGGGCGAGACTAAGGAAGAGACCGAATCCTAAGTTAACGGCAATGGAAATGATGGATACTTCTCCAGCCAATCGGTCTTCCCGGGCTCCCAGATGCTGAGCAACAAGAATGGCAGTACCTGTAGCGACAAATCCAAACATGACAATAATGAGAGAAAGGATTTGATTGGAAACCCCGACGGCTGCAACAGAATCATCTGAGTACTGACTTAGCATTAACGTATCGGCATTTCCCATCAGCATATGAAGAAAGATTTCAATGAAAATCGGCCAAGTCAAGGCAAAGAGGGTCATGTTTTTTTGATTCTTACTCATAGATTTCTCCTTTAGCTGGCCAGGGATATGCACCTGGGCATTCTTTACAATTTAAATAGATAAGGGGACTAACCGTTAAGGTGTAGTCCCACTTTTCACGAACTAAGTTTTTTTAAAATTTCAGGATGGCAAATCCATACCCTTCGAGTGCCACTTCGATGGACTCTGCTTCAGCGGCAAAATCTTCTCCACTCCACAGATTCGTGATTTTCTTTCCTCTTAATTCGAAAGGAAGAGAGAAGGTGGTCGATTCTTCACTGCAGTTTAATAGAACAAATATTGTTTCCTCTCCGTTTGATTTGGTGAAGGAAAGGCAATGTTCATGAAGGTCACCTGGTAAAAACGTCAGATTTCCTTCGTTACTTAACAGTGGATATTCCTTACGAAGAGAGATATGTTTTTGTATATGCCCGAAGAGCTCTTCATTATGTTGATCTTGTTCCCATGGGAAGCACTTTCGGCAGCCAGGATCCTGGTCACCGGTCAAGCCGATTTCATCTCCATAATAGATACAAGGTGTGCCTGTAAAGGTGAGCATGAAAGTGTAGATTTGTTTAGCTCGCCGGATATCATCGCCACACTCTGTTAATGCACGCGGTGTATCATGACTTCCAACAAGGTTGAAATTCACTTCGTTTACGTTCTTAGGATACATATGAACAACCGAAGTCATGTTTTCAACAAATTGAGAAGCAGAGATTGTTTGGTGAGCGAACAGATTCAATAGGTTTGTCGTGAAAGGGTAGTTCATGACAGCATCGAATTGATCTCCCCGTAACCAAGGCATTGAATCGTGCCAAATTTCTCCTAAGATATATAGATCCGGTTTTAACCCCTTCACTTCTTTTCGGAATTCACGCCAGAACTGATGATCAACTTCATTAGCAACATCCAGGCGCCATCCATCGATATCAAATTCCTTTATCCAGTATCGGCCTACTTCTAATAGATAATTGCGAACCTCTTCATTTTCAGTATTTAACTTCGGCATGGAAGGTTCGAATGCAAAGGTATCATAATTAGGCGGATTACTTTCTATATCCAAGGGAAATTCGTTTACATGAAACCATTCTTTATAAGGAGAGTCCTCACCGTTTTCAAGTACATCCTGGAACTGGTCAAAATAGAAGCCGCTATGATTAAAGACAGCATCCAGCATGACTTTAATATCATTCTCATGACAGACTTTTATTAATTCCTTCAATGTTTCTTTCGTCCCAAACTGTGAGTCGATTTCGAAATAATCAATCGTGTCGTATTTATGATTGGAATGCGCTTTAAAGATGGGGGTAAAGTAGATTCCAGAGATCCCAAGCTCTTTTAGATAAGGAATGTTCTGGATCACACCTTCTAAATCCCCTCCGAAGAAATTGGTTGGAGTGGGCTCTGTGCTATTCCAAGCCAGTGTTCCTTCAGGATCATTCTCAGTATTCCCATTTGCGAATCGCTCAGGGAAGATTTGATACCATACTGTATCCTTCACCCAAGCCGGTGCTTGAAAAACATCGATGGTATTCAAGAACGGGAAGCAGAAGTAATCCCCGATATCAGTAGAAGGGGCCACATTAAATCCTTTTTCTCCATAAAAGACTTCTTCCGTTTCGTCATGCAGAAGGAAACCATAACGAAGACGTCTGAAAGGAGGTGAGATGGGAGCGAACCAATAATCAAACAGGTGATCAGTTCCGGTTAAAATCATCTCCTTACGATCAAATTGCCATTTTCCGTCTTCCCATTGATAAGGATCTCCGTGCAGGAGTGTGACGTTTTCTACATCATTCTTCTTCGTACGAATCCGTATGTGTAATTCATCCTTTGTGCAAGCGTATGCATAATTATCTTTCGGTCTATGATAGATGGCTTCCAGTAGCATCGTATATCCTCCTCTTTTTCATTCCATTTAAAGAGTATTCTAAACCAACAATGTTGTCAATAATAGGTCTATAATCTAGTAAAGCGTTTTCTTTCCTCTCGGGCTAACATAAAAAATTTTCAAAAAAGTATTGTCAAAGTAGATTTAGTTTGTATAATAAGAAGTAGGTTGTGCAATCGTTTTCACAAAGAATGTAAGCGATATCTTTAGAGATTAAGTCATAGTATGTGCAAGCGTTTGTTCAGTCTAATGGAAAGCTCAATATTTTTTACCATACTTAGGAGGGGTCGAGATGAAGAAAGCGTTATCATTATTGATGGTAATCATGCTTGTACTAGGGGCGTTGGCTGCTTGTGGTCCTAATCGTGAAGAAGGGTCAGGAAACAACGACAGCGGAGAGAAAAAAGCTGACGATGCAAACAAACCTGAAAAACTGGTTGTCTGGGAAGATCAAGAGAAAACTGGATGGCTGGATGAAGTAGGTGCTAAGTTCGAAGAAGAAACTGGCATCAAAGTTGAAGTGAAAGAAGTCGAAATGGCTACTAAGATGAAAGAACAATTACGTTTAGACGGTCCTGCTGGAACTGGTCCAGACGTTTTAACATTACCACATGACCAAATCGGTGAGCTTGCTCTTGCCGGTCATATCGCTGCTTTAGAAGTTGAAGGAGACGTTGAAGAGCGTTTCACTGAGTCTTCCATGACAGCGGAGAGCTATGATGGAAAACTTTATGGTCTTCCAAAGTCTTCTGAAACTCCAGTATTCGTTTATAACAAAGAATTAATGGAAGAAGCTCCAAAAACAATGGATGAAGTATACACGTTCTCTAAAGACTTCACTAAAGAAGGAAACTACGGTTTCTTAGCTCTTTGGGATAACTTCTATTTCGCTCATGCACCGATCGGTGGATTCGGCGGATATGTATTTGCTGAAAAGGATGGAGCATTAGATGCGAAAGATCTTGGTTTAAACAATGAAGGTGCTGTAGAAGGTACTGAATATATTCAAAAATGGTACTCAGAAGGGTTATTCCCTAAAGGTATCGTTGGTGAAAATGGTGGATCTGCAATGGACGGTCTGTTTGGCGAAGGGAAAGTTGCTTCTGTCATGAATGGTCCATGGTCTTTCCAAGGTTATAAAGATGCAGGAATCGATATCGGTATTTCAGCTATGCCTAAGCTTCCAAACGGAGAGCCAATGAAAACGTTCATGGGTGTTAAAGGCTGGCACGTATCAGGATACTCTGAAAATAAAGAGTGGGCTCAAAAATTCATCGAATTCATCACTCAAGATGAGTATGCAAAATTACGTTTTGAACAAACTCAAGAAGTTCCAACAAACCAAGGGTTGATCGACGACCCTGCGATTGCAGAAAATCCAGGAGCTAAAGCAGTTGCTGAGCAATCTCAATATGCGGTTCCAATGCCAAACATCCCTGAAATGGGAGAAGTTTGGGGACCAATGGCTGACTCACTTCAAACCGTTGTGACAGGCAAACAAGAACCTAAAGCGGCTCTTGATGCAGCTGTAAAGCAAATTCAAGAAAACATAGATGCAAATCATTCAAACTAATGAATAAATATAGCGGTACCTTCTCAACCTGAGAGGTACTGCTATCCTTTTAAAGACCTATTCAAGGGCTTTTTAAGGAAATAACCACTTCTTTTCTTAAAAAGCTCTTGAAGCTTATCAAAATTGTGAACGTAGAAAGGGGAATATAGGATGGAGCAAAAATCCTATCAAACAAAACATAGAAAAACAGCACTGGCCCTTTCCCTAATCCCTGGATTAGGTCAGATGTATCATAGACAGTTTCTAAAAGGCGGATTCTTCCTGATCATGACAGCCGCTTTTATCTTTGTCTTTAGAGATTTGATCGGCTACGGATTATGGGGGATTACAACGCTTGGGACAGACATCTCATACGGAGATCATTCCATTTTCTTAATGGTATACGGCATCCTTGCAATCATCGTATTAATCTTCGGAATCGGATTCTACTTATTTAATCTTCGGGACGCATATAAAAACGGAGAAAAGAGAGACAGAGGAGAGAAGCTAAGTACGATTCGGGAACAGTACAGAAATTTAGTGGACAATGGCTTTCCATATCTCATTATGTCTCCTGGATTTTTATTACTCGTATTCGTAGTCATCTTCCCGATCATCTTTGTTATCTTACTGGCGTTTACAAACTATGATTTGTATCACTCACCACCGGCTAAATTAGTCGACTGGGTAGGAATTCAAAACTTTGTTGATATTTTCAAGATTGATATTTGGAGAGAAACATTCATTACCGTATTAGCTTGGACACTTGTTTGGACATTTGGTGCCACAACGCTTCAAGTTGCCTTGGGTGTATTCCTTGCCATCCTGGTCAATCAAAAGGATTTAAAAGGAAAAGCAATCATTCGTACCGTGTTCATCTTACCTTGGGCCATCCCGGCTTTCGTTTCCATACTGGTCTTCGCTGGTATGTTCAATGAATCTTTCGGAACGATTAACCGAGACATCTTAGGATTCTTTGGCATTGAAGGTTTACCATGGATGACTGAACCGATGTATACACGAATTGCCCTGATTGGTATTCAAGCCTGGTTAGGCTTCCCATTCATCTTTGCAATGACAACGGGAGTTCTTCAATCGATTCCTGATGAGCTTTATGAAGCAGCAACGGTTGACGGGGCATCAGCCTTCCAGAAGTTCAAGAACATAACTCTGCCGCTTGTGCTTTTTGCAACAGCACCAATCATCATTACGCAATACACATTTAACTTTAATAACTTTAACGTTATTTACTTATTCAATGGCGGAGGACCTGCCCTGACAGGACAAAATGCAGGTGGAACTGACATTCTGATTTCCTGGATCTACAGTTTGACTATGACATCCGCGCAGTATTCGAAAGCCGCTGCCATCACATTATTATTATCCATCATCGTTATTACAGTAGCGATCTGGCAGTTCAAGAGAACGAAATCATTCCAAGAAGAGGATATGATGTAATATGAATATGAAAAGACAGAAACTCATACGCTTAACATTTTCGTACCTGGCCATCGGAATAATGTTTGCCATCATTCTATACCCGGTTGCATGGATCATCGGTTCTTCCTTTAACCCAGGTCAAAGTTTATCCGGTTCATCCATTATTCCTAAGAATGCAACACTGGCACATTATAAGGAACTATTCGATCTGGAGCAAAGTAATTATATGCTTTGGTACTGGAACTCATTAAAAGTAAGTTTATCAACAATGGCACTTACTGTTTTACTGGTAAGTTTAACGGCTTACTCATTCTCACGTTACCGTTTCGCCGGACGTAAGAATGGATTAATGACATTCCTTATCCTACAAATGATTCCTAACTTTGCTGCATTGATTGCGATTTTCGTTTTAGCACTATTAACAGATCTATTGGATACTCATATTGGATTGATTCTTGTATACGTTGGTGGACAGATCCCAATGAATACATGGTTAATGAAAGGGTATCTGGATACGATTCCGAAAGAGCTTGATGAGTCAGCGAAAATGGACGGAGCGGGACATTTGCGTATCTTCTTCCAAATCGTCATGCCCCTTGCGAAACCGATCATTGCGGTAGTTGCACTGTTTTCATTCATTGCACCATTCGCGGACTTTATCATTGCAAGTATCTTGTTGCGTTCAGAAACAATGTATACATTACCGGTTGCCCTTTATGATATGGTAGCAAAACAATTTGGAGCAGAATTTACAACATTCGCTGCTGGATCTGTTTTAATTGCCGTACCAATTGCTCTATTATTCCTGTTCTTCCAGAAATACTTCGTTTCAGGATTGACGGCAGGGGGTACAAAAGGATAATCTTATAGGCGTTACTAACAGTTTTAGGAGGAGCGGAGATGAAAAGAAGAGTATTATCTCTCATTTTAGTCCCGTTTCTTCTTTTTTACGCCCTTCCGGTAGGTGCAGTTGAAAAAGAAGAACGAAGATGGCAGGATGAGACCATTTATTTTCTAATGGTCGATCGCTTTAATAACGGGGATACGAGCAATGATGTACAAGTGGATACGAAGGACCCTAAAGCCTATCAGGGCGGGGATTTTCAAGGTGTGATCGATAAGCTGGATTATATTAAGGATATGGGATTCACCGCCATATGGCTGACTCCGGTCTTTGATAATCAACCGCTGGGTTATCATGGGTATTGGATTACAGATTTCTATAAGACAGAAGAACATTTCGGATCAATGGAAACGTTCAAAAAGCTGGTGGATGAAGCCCATAAGCGCGATATGAAAGTGATGTTGGACTTTGTTGTAAACCATGTCGGAGCCGAACACCCTTGGGTGAATGACCCTGAGAAAGCGGACTGGTTTCACGAAAATCAGCCGATGAACTTTGATAATGAAGAAAGCGTTCAAAATGCGTGGTTATATGATCTTCCCGATTTAAATACAGAAAATCCCGAAGTGAAAAACTACTTATTTGACGCCGCGAAATGGTGGATCGAAGAAACGGATATTGACGGCTATCGATTGGATACTGTTCGTCACGTACCCAAGGAATTCTGGACTGAATTCAGCGATGAGGTTAAGTCAGTCAAGGAAGATTTCTATCTTCTTGGTGAAGTGTTCGATCGTGATCCCCAGAAGATAGCGAAATACAATGATGTAGGCATTGATGGATTCGTTAACTTTCCTCAAGCAGAAGAAATGCGTTCTGTATTCCAAAAACCGGATACTTCGATGGATCGCTTATTTAACTTTTGGAAATACAACGAAACGTACTATGACGATCCCTATTTAATGGGAACTTTTATCGATAACCATGATATGGAACGTTTTACGAGACTGCTCGTTCAAGAGAAGATCTTCCCGGGTACCAGATGGAAGCTCGCTCTAACGTATATGTACACAACTCCCGGAGTTCCAATCGTTTATTATGGTTCGGAAATCGCTGTCGATGGTGGAAATGACCCGGATAATCGCCGCTTTATGAATTTCAGGGCAGATGAAGAATTAATCGATTATATCACTCAATTAGGAAAGATCCGTCAAGATTATCCTGCCCTGACCAGAGGGACCATTGACCCCATCTATGAAAAAGACGGGATGGGAATATTTAAGCGTGCTTACGGTGACCAAACACTCATAATCGCGATTAACAACACTAGTGAATCTAAAAAAGTTCAATTGAGTGAAGAAGAATTAGCGGAAAATAGTGAGCTGAAAGGGTTACTAACCGCAGACCTGGTTCGTAGTGATAAAGATGGAAATTATACAGTCGTACTTGATCGTGAAGAAGCAGAGGTTTATTCCCTTAAACAGAAGAGTGGATTGAACTATCCTTATCTATTAGCACTCGGCACGGTGTATGTCCTTTTCTTACTCTTTATTTATCTTGTATGGAAGCGTGGAAGAAAGAAAAAGCAGTCATAATTTCATCGAGGGCTCTTTCTATGAGCCCTGTTTTTTCACATTTTTAAGAATAATAAAATGGAAGCGTTTTAATTCTCTAATAAAATAGAATAAAGCAGCCCTCGACACGTAAGAGGGTAAGCTTTTTAAAGAGGGGGGTGGAATGAATGGCGGTCACCATAAAGGATGTTGCAAAGCTTGCAAACGTAGCTCCATCTACGGTTTCACGTGTTATTGCAAATAATCCAAGAATCAGCGAGAAAACAAAGCAAAAAGTAAGAGAAGCGATGGAGCAATTAGGATATCATCCTAACTTCATTGCAAGGAGCTTGGCGAATCAATCAACTCAAGTATTGGGTCTTGTATTACCGGGTTCAGCTAGTACTTTTTCACAAAACCCATTCTTTCCAACAGTTTTACGAGGACTAAGTGAAGGGGCACAGGAAAAACAATACGCACTTCAAATGTCCACAGGTCAATCTGAAGAAGAAATTTACGAAGGTGTCGTCCAAATGGTTCAAGGGGGAAGAGTAGACGGTATCATCCTTCTATACTCGAAAGTTGAAGATAAGGTGATGAACTACTTAAAGGATCGCGACTTTCCCTTTGTTGTTGTAGGTAAGCCTTACAAGTATTGTGAAGAAATCACCCATGTAGACAATGATAATTACAGAGCAACGAAGGAAGTGACCGATTATCTCCTGAAGCTGGGTCATGAATGTATCGGGTTTATCGGGGGGGACCTCAATCTTGTTGTAACCGTTGAGCGTCTATTAGGTTATGAGAAGGCTTTGCGGGATGCTGGAATTGAAATGAAGGACGAGTATATCATTCATGAAGAATTTCTCCGTGAAGGAGGGCGTGAAGCCATTAATGAGCTGATGCAATTAAACGATCCTCCAACGGCTCTGGTAGTGGCCGATGACTTAATGGCATTAGGCGTACTGAACACACTGGATGAAATGGGCATCCGTGTGCCTGAAGATATCTCCATTGTCAGCTTCAACAATGTACTGCTGGCCGAAATGTCCCGTCCACCGCTTACATCAGTGGATATCAATATATTTAATCTTGGTAACGAAGCGGCTAAAAGTCTTATTCAAAAGATTGAAAACCCGAAAGAGCCGATCAAGAGAATCATCGTTCCACATCAGCTCGTTACAAGATACTCTTGCAGTGAGCGAAAAGTGAAATCATAATAAAAAGCGACTGAAACGTTGGAATCTCCACTTAATGGGGAATCATATGTTTCAGTCGCTTTCATTTTATCCGTTAATAACCGTCCCGCCATTAATATGAATCATCTGTCCTGATACGTAACTTGAATCTTCGCTTGCTAAGTATACGTATGCAGGTCCTAATTCATAAGGCTGTCCAGCACGTCCGAGTGGAGTATTCGCTCCAAATTGGGATACCTTTTGAGAGCTGAAGGTGGACGGAATCAGCGGAGTCCAAATCGGGCCAGGTGCCACGCCGTTTACCCTGATTCCATCAGATGCAATGTTTTCTGCAAGGGATCTCGTGAAACTTACAATGGCACCCTTTGTAGAAGAGTAATCAATCAAATCCTTATTCCCTTTATAAGCTGTGATGGAAGCCGTGTTAATGATGGAAGCCCCCTTTTTTAGATGAGGCAATGCTGCTCTTGTTAAGTAGAACATAGAGAACACATTCGTTTTAAAGGTACGCTCCAACTGCTCGTCACTTATATCCGTCAGTCCTTGTTGAGGATGCTGTTCAGCGGCATTATTCACAAGGATATCAAGCTTCCCGAACTCTGAAATCGTTTTGTTCACGATGTCTTTACAAAATGTCGAGCTTCCGATATCACCTGACAGCAGGATACATCTTACGCCTTCAGCTTCCACTAATTCCTTTGTTTTATTCGCATCTTCATGTTCATCTAAATACGAAATGGCAACATGGGCGCCTTCCCTGGCAAAATACCAGGCGACCGATCGTCCGATCCCGCTGTCTCCTCCGGTAATGAGAGCGACCTTCCCGTCTAACTTCCCACTGCCTTTATAATTTTGATCCGTATGAATCGGTTGGGGGTTCATCTCATCCACAGTACCCGGCTGATGATCCTGATGCTGTGGGGGAAACGTTTGCTTCTGGTTTTGTTGTTGTGACAATGAAAACACTCCTTTGATGATTTGGGTTATCTTAGGATAGTGTTTACCCGGAAAAAATAATTATTAACATGTTTCTTTTGGGAGGTTAATCAAATTTATCGGTCGATTTGACGTGTGCTGCAGTTATGTGGATTTGGGACGAAGGCATTTGATATGTGATTGAGCCGTGATTGAAGGAAATTCAGTCAATTTTTAGGGGAATCCGGCCGCTTTCCCGGAAAATCCAGCCGTTTTTGAAGAGAATCCGGCCGAAATCGGAAAAAATCCGGCCATTTCCACAAAAAATCCAGCCGTTTAACAGAAATATCCATCATAAAAGTGCATACTCATACAAAAAACAGGCCCTCCAAGAGAAGCCTGCCTACAATTATTTCTTTTCCATTAACCCGGCACCCTTATACCCAATCATATTCAACAACCCTTTTGGAGAAGAGAAGGGAGGGGCATAGCATGTTTCAAGTTCCTGGAGATCGGTAATGGTCAGGCCTCCATAAATGGCAGTAGCAAGAACGTCGATTTGCTTGTCTATCCCTTCGCCGCCCACAACATTTCCTCCAAAGATCTTTCCGGTGTCAGGACAAAAATGGACTCTCACATACACATCATGAGCACCGGGGTAGTAGCCTGCATGTGACTTTCCTTTATGCACGGATGTTTTATACGAATAGCCCTTTTCATTTAATTCTTTCTCGCCTAATCCTGTGGAGGCAATGGAAAGGTCGAATACCTTCGCAATAGCAGTACCAAGCATGCCCTTGAAAGGTACAGGGTTTCCTGATAGGTGTCTTGCGATAATGTAAGCTTGTCGATGGGCAGGCCATGCAAGGGGAACCTGCTTAGGGGACCCGTCAATAAAATCGATGGACTCTACCACATCCCCGACTGCATAAATGGAAGGGTCGTCTGTTTGCATAAACTCATTACTGACGACACCACCTGACTCTCCTGTAGATAAACCGGCTTCTTTAGCAAGAAGGTTATTAGGCTTTACGCCTACCGAAAGAAGAATGAAGTCAGACTGAAACGTCTCTCCGCTATCCAGTTTCAGGGTACACTCCGGCAGTACCTCTTTCAGTCCATCCTTCGTGTACAAATTCACACCTTGATCTGTGATATGCTCTTGCAGTTTGATGGCGGTTTCTTCATCGATTACACTGATCACATGTTCCGATCTTTCAACCAGGTTGACTTTCATCCCTAAATGAGTGAAGTTCTCGGACATTTCAACTCCTATGTAACCCCCGCCGATAATGGTACAGACTTTTGGATTTGAGGTTTCAACGAATTGTTTGATCCTGTCCATGTCTTCAACGGTTCTGAGATGGAAAGCCGGGATTTTATCAAGTCCCGGTATGTCAGGGATAAAGGGGGAAGCCCCTGTTGCGATCACGAGGTAATCATATGCTTCTTCGTAATCCTGGTTTTTGTCATGATCCCTCACCAGTAAAGATTTTTTATCCCGATCAATTTTCATCGCCTCATGATGCATGCGGACATCGATGTTTTTTTTCGTATGTAATTTTTCAGGGGTGGCTGCAAAAAGACTTTCTCGGTCTTTAATGACGTCACCCAGGTAATAAGGCATTCCACATGCCCCGTATGAAAGATAGGATGTCTTTTCAAGGAGAATGATCTCTATTTCACTATCCAGTTTTCTAATTTGTGATGCAGTGGTGGCACCGCCGCCGACCGCCCCTATGATGATGACTTTTTTCTTCATGTTTTTCCTCCTAAATGAAAGAAGTCTAATGGATATATTGTACCCATTAGACTTCTTTGAAAAACCGGATTAACGGAAGTTTACGTACTGCACATCAATTGAAAGGTCTGCTTCACGGATCGCAGCGATGATTTTTTGAAGATCATCCTTACTTTTTCCAGTGACGCGTACTTGATCATCCTGAACCTGACTCTTCACCTTTACGCCGGAGTTCTTGATAATGGTGTTGATTTTTTTCGCATTTTCTTTATCGATTCCTTGAACGAGTTTCGCACGCTGACGAACGGTCCCGCCTGAAGCCCCTTCAAGCTTGCTGTAGTCAAGATTCTTAACAGGAACATTACGCTTGATGAGTTTGCTGAGAAGAACATCCTTCAACTGATTCATTTTGAATTCATCATCAGAAACGAGGACGATTTCCTCTCCATCTAATTTAATATCACTCTTACTTCCTTTAAAGTCATAACGTGTTTGAACTTCCTTCAACGCAATTTGAATCGCATTACTCACTTCAGACATATCCACTTTCGATACAATATCAAATGAACTTTCCTTCGCCATATGTAACCCCTCCATAGTATTATCTCTTTTCATTATAGACAAGCTTTGAAGGTGCATACAACTTCTACGAAACGAATGGGAGAGTTTTTTTAAAAATATCGACCATTGACCAATAATCAGACATTTATTGCTGATCATTTCTTATTTTCCAGTCTACTCTACAAAAAAAGCACTAGCTCAATTAAGAACTAGCACTTTCTCCTATCAAAGCGCAGGACTGCCCGCGGCAATCCCTTACAAATGATCCGTTTTCTTAGAATACTGATTCTTCCCGGCTTTACGGTTCACTTCTTTGATTTTATTCTTCTCCTGGCGCAGGGCGTTGTTATCCTTGGCCTTTTTTTCGTTATCAGATGTATGTGGCATAGTCATTCTCCCTTCGAGTATCATCTTCTCTCATAGTATGAGGAAGAGGAAGGGAGTTTATGAGTGTTCGTTTAAGAAAAATATGGCTAGGGTGCCTGTGCCTGTATGAGAACCTATGGCACATCCAATAATACTGATATATACATCTTTTGGTGAAAATTTTTCTTGAATGAGCTTTTTCATTTCAAGGGCAAGCTCTTCGTCGTCACCATGACTGATGGCGATGACCTGGTTTGAGAGATCTTCACCGCGTTCTTCCATTAAGTCAAGAATTCGTTTAAGAAGTTTCTTCTTTCCACGCAATTTTTCAATCGGGACGAGCTTTCCGTCTTCAACATGTAGAAGAGGCTTAATGTTTAACAGTCCCCCAAGAAAAGCTGATGCCTTTGAAACTCTTCCGCCTTTGGCAAGGTATTCAAGATCTTCTACGGTAAATAGGTGTTCCATATGCTCTGAATGGAATCGGGAGGCTTTGATAATCTCTTCTTTACTTCTTCCCTCCTGAAGAAGTAAAGCGGCTTTCATTACGACCAAGCCGTAGCCAAGGGAAGCGCATTTTGAATCGATGATGGTCAAATCAAGAGAAGGGTGCTCTTCTTTCACCTGATCACGAATCATGACAGCGGTTTGATACGTCCCTGACAATTGTGAGGAAAAGGCAATGTAAACACCGGGTTGATTGGCTTCTGCAAGCTCTGTGAACTTCTTCAGGAAAAGATCAGGTGATACTTGCGACGTTTTAGGCATATGTCCTTCTCTGATTTTATTGAATACGGTTTTCGGCTCGATGGTGACCAAGTCTTCATAATCTTGACCATCAATATGTACTTTCAGTGGCAAAAGCTCTATGTTGTGTTGGTTGAAATATGAAGCAGGAAGGTCGCTTGCACTATCAGCAAATAATTTTACTGTCATCCTAATCATCCTTTGACTATTCTATATAGCTTTAGTCTAGCTATTTTTCATGAAAATGACAATCTATAGAGCATGAATTCAAGGTAAAAAGTATCATTGTTCTCTTAAAGGGTGAATATCAGGGGGAGTTTAGTTAAGATGAATTGTGGAACATAGAAAATAACAACTAGATGTGGGAGGTCTGTCAATGTCGAGAAATCATGTTCAGTTAGAAGCGAAGAAGTTTTTCGTAGTGTTAGTAGGGGCAGTGCTGGGGGCCATTGCCATGAATTTTTTCCTGATACCGGCAAATGTTTATGCAAGTGGTTTTACAGGATTGGCTCAGTTATTATCAAGTGTGTTAAAAGAATTTGCGCCATTCAATATTTCAACAGGTATTTTATTATTTATCTTAAATATTCCTGTAACGATTCTGGGGTGGCTTAAGGTTGGCCGTTCCTTTACCGTATATAGCTTCATTTCTGTATTTCTGACGTCCTTATTCCTGGAAGTGATCCCTGTAATTAAATTATCGCCCGATATCCTGCTAAACGCCGTCTTTGGAGGGGTCATTGCCGCGGTGGGAGTTGGAATCACGTTGAAATGGGGTGCATCCACTGGAGGTATGGACATTATCGCCATGATTCTTTCCAGAATGAAAGATAAGCCCGTAGGAACCTATTTCTTTCTTATGAATGCGGTTATTATAACTTCTGCAGGATTTCTTTATGGATGGGAGAAAGCGTTATACACGTTGGTCACGTTGTATGCTTCAACGCGTGTCATTGATGCCATCCATACACGACATGAGAAATTGACAGCGATGATTGTGACAAAGAAATCCAATGAATTAAGAGAAGCCATCCATTCGAAGCTTGTCAGGGGAATTACGACCCTGCCTGCAAAAGGGGCATTTTCCGGTGAAGACAAGGAAATGCTGATAATCGTCATTTCACGCTATGAACTGTATGAGCTTGAACATACCATTAAAGATGTAGATCCTAATGCATTTACCAATATCGTGCAAACGACAGGGATATTCGGTTTCTTTAGAAAAGATTAGATTCTTTAAAATAACAAATACTACAGGTGAACCTAGATAGAAAGGGGTATCACCTTGAAGGCAGTTGTTTATATACTTATAAGTTCTTTAATGCTCTTTTGTTTCCCTTCTACCATGAAAGCTGAGAAGGTACCGCTGATCTTTACTGTAACAGCTGTTCCGGGAGAAGAAGGAGCTCAGATCCAGCTCCTTCTTTATAATAATAGTGAAGGGGATAAGAACATCACCTTTAACACGAGTCAAATATTTGACTTTACAATCAAAAATAATGCGGGAAAAGTGGTCTATCAGTACAGCCGGGGTAAATCATTCCTTCAAGCGCTTCAAACCATTTCTTTGAAGAAGGGTGAAACGAAGATCTGGAAAGAAATTTGGGATTACAAGCAGGAAGGAAAACGTGTCCCAGAAGGGAAATATACGATTGTAGCATGGCTGATGGGGGAGGATATAAGTGGTTTTGATCATCCCCTGCGGGCTGAGTATTCATTCAAAGTTCCTGAAGAAAACCCATCTTTCAGGGGAGTGAAGGTACGAGAGGTGAAAGGGCGGTTTACCATCCAGGGACAAGCGCGGGTGTCTGATGGGAGTTTTTATTACTATGTGGAGGATGGACATAGAGTACTTCTTAAAGAAACCTTATTCAAGGTTAATAAAGAAGCGCCTAACTGGACCGAATTTACCATCATACTCCCCCAGATGACAGGGGGTAAAGACAAGTTCTTCTTAAGTCTTTATGAACGGGATAATGAAGATGGGAAGATTCTTCACCGATATGTCGTATCCCTTCCATAAGAAAACAGGGTTTGCCCGTAAAGGGCAAACCCTGTTTTTATCTTTATGACAGGCGGTTTAACTCATCTTGAAGAGCGTGAAGCTGCTTTTGTTCTTCGACATTTGAGTTAGCGTAAGCAGATGACAACGCGTTTTTCGCTTTATCAATGGACATTTGAGCGTTTTCTCCCGTACTGCATGCTTGTTGGGCAGAATGAACCGCGTTACGGGCCTGTTGGAATAATGGATTACTCATTATTCCATTCCCCCTGGCCCTTCGCCATGTGAAGCAAGCTTTTTAGCTTCTGCTTCAGCATACGTCAGATGGTACGGAATACGTTCATCATGTTTTGTTACTGCGATTTTACCTTGTTGTACAAATCGTTTCGATTTATTTCTACCCATCACTACCACCCCTTTTTCAAGTTGGAACGCATGATGCGCTCCTATTTAGTATGGCTAAAGTGGTGGTGGATTAGATTAAGAAGATATACCCACAGTTTCCAAATACGTTCTGGGTTAAAGATTAAAACGTTTTTGCAGGTAGCGTCCGATCCCGTCGTCTTCATTCGAAAATGTCACTTCATTTGCAATATCTTTAAGGGGATCAATGGCATTCCCCATGGCAACCCCAGTGCCTGCATATTCAAGCATTTCAAGATCGTTATCTTCATCTCCGAATGCAATAATGCGTTCTTGCGGAATATTTAAAGATGAAGCAACTCGTTCAATTCCGACAGCTTTATTCAATCCTGATTTAACGATTTCGATGATGTGCCACGGTGCAGCCCAACGGCGATGGTCAATCAATTCTGCATGAACATCATCTAAATGTGCACGTATCTCTGGTACATCTTCTTCTTCAGCGTGAATGAGCATGGAAGTGGGATGATCAGATAGTACACTGCGGATATCCCCTGTTGAAATGGAGGGATTGCCCATCATGAATACGTCTATAATCTTTTCATCATGATAATGCAGATACACATCATCCATCACTTCGGCAACAATGTTACGGAATTTAAAATCGTCACATGCATTAATAATTTGTTTGGCCACCTTTAAATCCATCGGCTCATGAAACATCCCCCATGAATCATCAGTGGGATGATGCACAAATGCGCCGTTGAAGTTTACGATGGGAGTTGTCAGCTTTAATTGTTGATAATACAATTCACTGGCACGATAAGGTCTGCCTGTTGCAATCATAACTTCATGCCCTTTATGGCGTGCTTTTTTTAGTATTTCGCGGGTTTTTGTTGAAATCTTCTTCTCATCTGTTAAAAGTGTTCCGTCTAAATCCAGAACGATCAAGTGTTTTTCTTGTGAACTCATGAATACAAATCCCCAATCTAATTGGTATTAAGGCAATTCTAGTGTAGCGTTAGACAATGAAAGTTGTCCACTGCCGCTTCAACTAATTTAATAAATGTTTACAAACACTTTCGATTTAAATATTATACATACTACCAAATCTAGGATATCATAGTAAAGTGAAATGCAGTCAGGAAGGAGAGAATACACATGATTTTAGTTGATAAATCGACCATTCAAACCATTCCATTTCTTCATCTCGTGAAGGAAGAGGATGTAGATAAGCCAATACCCGTTTGCTTTTTCATTCACGGATTTACGAGTGCGAAAGAGCATAATTTACATTATGCCTATTATTTGGCTGAAAAGGGATTCAGAGTCATCCTTCCCGATTGTTTAGAGCACGGAGAACGATCTACTGGCAAATCAGAGCATCAATTAGGAGAAGTCTTCTGGAAGATCGTCTTACATACGATTCATGAATTATCGACTCTTAAAGGGCATTTCGAAGAAAAAGGATTGCTCGTACCAAATGGAATCGGGGTTGCAGGGACCTCTATGGGTGGGATTGTCACACTTGGAGCGTTAACTCAATATGAGTGGATTTCATCTGCTGTCTCGTTAATGGGAAATCCTACATATGTGAAATTTGCTCAAGCCCAGTTAGCTCAAGTCGAATCGTTAGGTTATGAATTGCCATTCAGTGAAGAAGAAATAGGAAATATGTTAAATGAACTCGCTCACTACGACTTAAGTCTTCAGCCTGAGAAACTTGGGGGCAGACCTCTTATGTTCTGGCACGGAAAACGGGACAAGGTTGTACCGTTTAACCTTACACAAGAGTTCTACCAGAGCATCCTGCCTTATTATGAATCACAGGAAGACAACCTGTTATTTATTGAAGACGATAAAGCAGATCATAAAGTATCAAGAGAAGGCGTGTTAAAGCTGGTAGAGTGGTTTGAGAAGCATTTATCAGCCTAACCTTTTGTTTTATGCACGTTAATTTGTTAAGATGAGTAGTGAAAATAGATAAGCATCAAGCATGGATAGAGGAAGGAGAGTTAGCATGGATCAGGATCTTAAAGATAATTTGATGGGTGCACTTGAACAGGTTGTTGACCCTGAATTAGGAATAGACATTGTTAATTTAGGTCTGGTATATGACGTGGATCTAGATGAAGAAGGTAAAGCAACGGTCACTATGACCCTTACGTCAATGGGCTGCCCACTCGCTGGTACCATTGTCGATCAAGTGAAAACAGCTCTAAGTGACATTCCGGAAGTAAAAGAAACAGAAGTAGACATCGTCTGGAATCCACCATGGAGCAAAGACAACATGTCCCGCTATGCGAAAATTGCATTGGGAATCAGATAATACCGATATGTAAAAAATCCCCCTGAGGCAAGGGTTGCTTCAGGGGGATTTTTTGTTGAAACGTTTAATCAATCCGACAAATCGAAACCGGACAATTCTCACAATCGATTTCATCTTTAAGGTAGTTCAAATCAAGAATCGTGATATATCCTTTTTCCGACACAAGGACGTTTTCTTTCTTTAATTCACTCAGCAGCCGATTCACGACTTCCCTGGAGGAACCACAGAAATTGGCGAGTTCCTGGTTGGTTAACGGAAAATCAATTAGAATGCCCTTTTCAACTGTTTTTCCGTAACTGTTGGACATACGGATCAGCGTTGAGTAAAGTGCACCTTTTTTCCCGTGAAGAATAAGATCGCGAAACTTCGTTTGGTTTTGTTGATTCTGAATTTGGATCCATTTTAGCCATTGGATGGTCAAGTTACTGTTATTGGATAGTTTTTCTTCGAAGACCTCTTTTGGTAACGCATAAATCTCCGTATTCTCAAGCATTTTTGCACTGAGCATGTAGTATGCATCTTTACTGAATAACGTTAATTCACCAATCACATCATGACTTGAACAGATCCGTAAAGACAATTCCCGTCCGTCAGGAATCACTTTGCTGATTTGGACACGACCGCTTTTAATCAAATATAACTCGTGAGCAGGCCTTCCCTCTTGAAACAGGAAGGATCCTTTTTTGAAATTTTTCACCGTTTTTTTCTCGAAAAATAGTTGCTTAATCTCGGAAGGAACTTCTAGATTTTCACTCATGAGATCACATCATTTCCATCATAATGTCTTATACTCAAAGCTTACCAAAGGAAACAGACAGATAGAAGGGAATTAAGCGAAAATTAATACAGCAGCTCCGACAACGGCACAATAAACGGCAAAATATTTCAAGTTTCCTTTAGCCATAATATTCATGAACCACTTTAATGAGAAGTATGAAGCAATAAGTGATGCAATGAACGCAACTAAGTATGGAATGGCCATTGAAGCAAGATTCGGATCCTCTATAAGATCACTTATTCCGAATACCATAACCCCTACACTTACTGGAATATAGAGGAGGAAAGAGAAACGCAATGCCGTTTCAGCCTTCATTCCACTAGCCATTGCAGCTACGATGGTTGCACCGGAACGACTGATTCCAGGAATAAGGGCCACAGCCTGAGCAAGACCTATGATGATGGCGTCTTTGACATTTAAGTCACCGTCATTTTTTCTTCCTCGAAGGTTACGGATTAACCATAAGGCAATACCTGTAATAATAAGTGTAATTCCTACTGTGATAACAGATGTTAAATGTTCCTCAATCACGTCTCCGAATAATACACCAATCACCCCGGCTGGGATCGTACCAATCAATAAGTAAACAATGAAATGAAAATCACGTTTCGTTTCAGGTGTTTTATGTTTGAAATAGCCTAAGCCATTCACGATCAGACGCATGATATCTTCACGGTAAATAATGAGTACAGCCACTAATGAAGCTGTATTAACCAGGATTTCAAATGTCAAGGTGGCATCCTTTATACCAAGGAAATGCTGGGCTAACAATAAGTGCCCGCTGGATGAAATAGGGATTGGTTCAGTAAACCCTTGAAAAATCCCTAAAAACAAGTATTTCATAATCAGATAAAAATCCATTGTGTATCCTCCAAGCTTTTTTTCTCCACAGTTTTTAATTTAACACCATAAAGGGAAAGACTGTAAAGCCTTTTTCCAAATGTTAACCGAACCGTAACTTGTTTATCATATAAAGCATTCTGATATCCTTCATCTGGCATGCATGAATGTTCGGCCTTGTAGAAAAATAGTAAGGAAGCATCGCTTCGAAAAGGAGGGGTAAGAATGGGACAGTCACGACAATTTAAAGCTGGAGAAAAAGCACCTAATAATGGAGAGTATATAGAAATTGGTGAAACTGGAAGCATGGTGAAAAATCCGCAAAAACTACGGTTGAAAGCGGGAGACCGATTTCCTGAAAACTCCAACCATAATCGTCTTTGGACGTATATGAGAAAACCTTAACCCCATAAGGAACAAGGATGTCGTGGCGACTGTTCACTATTTAGCATGAATGGTGACGTCTATCGGAGGCACTCCTTGTTCCTTTTTCTTTTCCTTTTTTCATCGAAAGGGATATAATAGATGTAAAGGTCAATAAAGGTCAAAATCCGAGGTGAAGCACGATGAAATTTGATAATATGACTCACAGCATTCAAGAAGGATTGGTTTCTGCAGGAGAGGCAGCTAAAGAAAAATTACATACAGATATCACCCTGCTTCATTTGTGGAAATCTCTCCTTGGTTCAGAAAACAGTTTTCTTCGAACGATATATGCCCGTGGAGGGGTAAAAGTAGATGGCCTAAGAGAATGGATTGATGACAGATTAAACGATATCCCTGCTGTGGAGGGAGAAGGGCTGCAGTATGGACAGTTTTTCGCAAGAGATATTCATCAGCTTATGCAAGATAGTGAGGCCTTAAAGACTAAATGGGAAGATGACTATGTATCGGTCGAACATCTTGCCCTTGGGTTATTCATCCAAAGGAACCACCCGATTACGACATACTTAACCAAACATCATCTGACAGAAAAAGAATTAAAGGAGATTATTGAAACGATCAGAGGAGGGAGCAAGGTGAACACACAGAACCCTGAAGTAAAATATGAAGCGTTGAAAAAGTATGGGAGGGATCTTGTTGCCGATGTAAAGTCGGGGAGGATAGATCCAGTCATAGGCAGGGACAGTGAAATCCGCCATGTGATACGTATCCTTTCCCGTAAGACGAAAAATAATCCTGTTCTTATAGGGGAGCCTGGAGTCGGGAAGACTGCGATCGTTGAAGGACTCGCACAGCGGATTGTCAGAAAAGATGTCCCGGAGGGCTTGAAGGATAAAACCATCTTCGAATTGGATATGAGCTCTTTGGTTGCTGGTGCCAAGTTCAGGGGAGAGTTTGAAGAACGGCTAAAGGCAGTATTGCAGGAAGTGAAAAAGAGTGAGGGTCGCATTCTTCTGTTTATCGATGAACTTCATACGATTGTCGGCGCAGGGAAGACGGAAGGAGCAATGGATGCGGGTAATATCTTGAAGCCGATGCTTGCGAGGGGAGAGCTGCATTGTATAGGTGCGACGACTCTCAATGAATACCGTAAGTACATCGAAAAGGATCCCGCTTTGGAAAGGCGATTTCAACAAGTTCTCGTTCAGGAGCCCAATGTAGAAGATACGATATCAATTTTAAGAGGCTTGAAGGAACGTTTTGAAATTCATCATGGAGTCAATATTCATGACCGGGCCATTGTGGCAGCTTCTAAACTTTCTGACCGCTACATTTCTGACCGATTCCTGCCGGACAAAGCCATTGATTTAATCGACGAGGCATGTGCGATGATCCGTACCGAAATTGACTCTATGCCGTCAGAATTGGATGAAGTCACACGTAAAGTGATGCAGCTTGAAATTGAAGAAGCAGCTCTAAATAAGGAAAAGGATCCGGCAAGCCTTGAACGACTCGATAGAATCCGTGAAGATTTAAGTAATCTGAAGGAAAAAGCGACCGCGATGAAGTTAAAATGGGAGCAAGAGAAAGAGAGTATTGGGATTGTTCAGGAGAAGCGGGAAGAACTGGAGAAGCTCAGGCGCATGCTGGAAGAAGCAGAAAGTGATTATGATCTCAACAAAGCAGCAGAGCTTCGTCATGGCAGGATTCCTGCAATGGAAAAAGAGCTTGATACAGTTGAGCAAGAGATGATGAAAGAGCAGGATGGACGCCTGCTGCGAGAAGAAGTAACGGAGGAAGAAGTAGCCAATATTGTATCGAGATGGACAGGGATACCAGTCACTAAACTTGTAGAAGGTGAACGAGAGAAGCTGTTGAAGCTTGATCGTATTCTGCATGAACGGGTGATCGGGCAGGATGAGGCTGTTCAATTGGTGAGTGACGCCGTTATACGTGCGAGAGCAGGGATTAAAGATCCGAATCGTCCGATTGGTTCATTCATTTTCTTAGGTCCTACGGGAGTAGGGAAGACAGAGCTTGCGAAGACACTTGCTCATACGTTGTTTGATAGTGAGGAACAGATGATCCGAATTGATATGTCTGAATATATGGAGAAGCATGCCGTTTCACGTTTGATCGGTGCACCTCCGGGATATGTAGGATATGAAGAAGGCGGTCAGCTGACAGAAGCAATTAGACGAAAACCCTATTCGGTCATTCTTCTTGATGAAATTGAAAAAGCTCATCCAGAAGTATTCAATATTCTTCTGCAAATGCTCGATGATGGGAGGATAACCGATTCTCAAGGAAGGACGGTTGATTGTAAGAACACGGTGATCATTATGACTTCTAACATCGGATCTTCTCATCTCCTCGAACGAAATAAGGGGGAAGAGGAAATGGATATAGAAACGAAGAACCTGGTCATGAGTCAGCTTCGTTCCTCTTTCAGACCGGAGTTCCTTAACAGGGTCGACGACATTATTCTCTTTAAACCATTGAGCATTGAGAATATAAAAGGGATCATCGATAAGCTGGTGGAAGATTTACAAAAACGAGTGGAAGAACAGCATATTTCACTGTCATTGACTGAGAGTGCAAAAGAATTTATAGCACAGTCGGCTTATGATCCAGTTTATGGTGCGCGCCCTCTGAAAAGGTATTTGCAGAGAGAAGTAGAAACCAAACTGGCAAGAGAATTGATTGCTGGAAATATTAAAACGAATGATACCATCACCATTGAGGCAGGGGAAAATGGCTTATTGATCAGTTAGGACCAAATAAAAAAAGCAGCCGGATCTGGCTGCTTTTTTTAGTGCTTTTCGACTGGCTCGTTTGGAATAACAAGCGTGATAATGAATACTAATACCGTTACACAAACCGATAAAATTAATCCTGTTTCAAAGTGAAAAGCAGTTCCATTCATTGAACTTACAACGTAAGTTAACATTTCAGTAAGAGCAAATGCCCAGAAAAACATCCAGAAAAATCTCACGCCAAGTCACCTCATTCCTATGTAATCAACTAATTTATTAGCAATTTGTAACCAATTTCAATCTTTTTTATCTTACCACAGCTTCAGGAAATAATAAATGACTAATCTGTGAAATGTAACCCTTATCATCTTTCCATACCACTCCTGCATAATCGATGGAGGTAACCGACTAAATTTGCAAATATATGGGGTTCTATGGGCTATCTCCCTGACCAATGTTTTCTCCTTACATAAACTATAATGACTTACTATGTAAAAGGAGAAATTCTAATGTATCAGCGATTGTTTCAATTAGAGCAAGAGTGGTGCATGATTCATTATCCTGAACGCCCAAATGGATTCGCTGTAATGGTTATAGGAGATTCCCATCACTATGTAGATGATAAGAGCAGCTTTTGGGTACAACATGAGGCACGCTACAAGTGGATTCAAGAGCTGACCGCCAAAGGATATATTGTTTATTATAGTAATCTTTATGGAGCGAATTGGGGTAGCGATCAAGCCGTGCAGTTAGCCAAGCGACTTTATCAACATGTAAAACGATCTGAAATCATTAATGGAAAGATTCATATATTGGCCGAAGGAATGGGAGCGTTGGTGTTGAAAAACCTCTACCCAAAAATGGAACTAGATATTAGAAGTGCCGTTATGCTCTCACCCTGTGTGTCACTATATGATCATTTAGAACAAGAGAAGGAACAGAAATTCTTTTATAAAAAGATAATAAAAGAACTAGCGCACACGTTTCGATTGAAAGAGGAGGACTGCGAAGCATTCATCAGTCAACAATCAAAGGACTACGAAGTATTTAAAAACATCTCGATTCCACTTTATATTGTTCAGTCAACGACTCTTAATCGTTATAAAAATCAATTCACTCTCATAAAAGATATATATACAGAGCGTTTAGAAAAAGGAACATCAACGGATTTATTCTTTGTGCTTCCTGAAAAGCGTGCTTCTCTCGGAGGGAAATTTGCCTCATACTTTTCTTTACATGAGAAAGAGTTATAACAAACACATTGGAGTGATTGACTTGAATCATGCATTCGTTTTTGCTGCTCAGCAGTTCTTGGGATTTGAACTATGTGATGCCCTTCTTGAGAATGGATGGACCGTGACCGCAATTGATGAAAACAAAGAAGTGAAGGATAAGTGGTTAGAAATTGGAAGGAACTCAAACATTCAATATGTTCCTTATGAAGACTGGGATAAGGAAATACAATCTGGATGCCGTGTGTTCCTTCCATATTATGATCAGGTAAGAGAGAATAAAGTGAGTTACTTGTCAGAAGTAGAAGGGCTGATTTCAAAAAATGAACAACCTCTCACGATCATTCGAATTTATCCCAATAGTGCGATAAATCATAACCATAAGGAAGAAGGAACCGTATTTTACCTTCCAACTTTATACGGAATTCACCAGCCGAATGACTTTCTGTTTGCTCGACTTTTGATTGGAGAAGATGTTGACTCCAATTACATTGATGATCCAAGTGGAGCGATCTATGTGAAGGACGCTGCCCGTTCCATTGTAAATCATTCATCCAATACAGAAGTCTATACGGTGAAAGCACTCTCAAGCAAAAGCTGGAATGAAGCCTTATCTTATGTGACGAAGAGATCTTTTTCACCCCCGCGCATGAATGCCGAACCAAATGGTAAAGAGCTTATTGTCAAACCTTCTAAGTCTCATGAAAGGATATTGAAGGAACAATTAAGAGGGATCACTTTGCATGAAATTCAGGAATAAGAAAATTTTTTCTTTCCATGTAGATAGGGATGAGGGTAAAATAAGTATGATGTAAACATTTTCTATTGATTCTTTTTATAGATGCTGCACGGGCTTTAAAGGAGTTGCTGCAAATGAGTAAGAAATTTTACACCATTTTCTTGATTGTATTCCTCATTGGAATAAGTGGTTGTTCAGCAGGAAACAGTGCTGAAATAGAAAAAGTTGGTTTACTGGTTCCGGAAACCGTAGACGATGGGGTTTGGGGAACAAAAGGATACAAAGGATTATTAAAGATTCAATCCGATTATGATGCTGACGTCTTCTATAAAGAGAGTATAAAGAATGATACATCAATTAAACAAGCGGTAAAAGCATATAATGATGATGAAGTTACTTTAGTGTTTGGTCACGGAAGTGAATATTCCAAGATATTTAACACCCTTTCCGGTGAGTATCCCAATATGCATTTTGTAAGCTTTAATGGAAATGCCACAGAGGAGAATACAACCAGTCTACAATTTAAAGGCTATGCAATGGGCTTCTTCGGAGGCATGACAGCAGCCTATCAATCTAAAACGAATAAAGTCGGAGTGATTGCTGCTTTTGAATGGCAGCCCGAAGTTCAAGGGTTTATTGATGGAGCGAAATTCCAAAAAAGTGAATCTGAGCTCATTATCGAGTATACCAATCACTGGGACGATCAAGACATTGCTTTTGAAAAGCTGGAGGGTTTATTGAATCAGCGAGTCGATGTTGTTTATCCGGCAGGTGACGGCTATAATGTATCTGTAATCGAAAAGCTGAAGGAAAAGGGACTCTATGCCATTGGTTATGTATCTGATCAATCTGATTTAGGGGAATCCACGGTTTTAACGAGTACGGTGCAGCATGCAGATAAGCTGTATGGTGTAGTTGCAGAAAGGTTCGCAAATGACGAGCTCGATTCAGGAAACCTTGAATTTGATTTTGAAGACGGAGTCATTTCCATGGGGAAATATAGTCCTGTCATTCCAAAAGACTTTCAAGCTGAGATGAAGCAACATGTTCAAGCCTATATCGAAACAGGCAAATTGCCGAATGGAAAGGAATCGAAGCAATGAATCAAGACAAAACGATGGAATTTATGCAAATTGCCATGAAGTACTTCCCGCAAGCAAAAGAGCAACTTGATCAAGCGGGTGTTGAGTTCTCTCCTGAGATGCTGCAACCATTTATGACACTGTTTACACAAGTCATGAGTGAAGCCTATGAATTAGGCAAACAGGAAGCCTTACATAACAAGTAAGTGTAGAGGAAAACGGTTCATTGACGATATCAATGAACCGTTTTTTTATTACTTTATAGTCCATTGCTTTAATAGTGGACTGATTTTCTTATAGAGTGGTTTCAATTCATCGATGGAATTCATAATGGAATGAACGCCATCAAGTAATGATCCTTCTTCATTTTTGCCTGCACGCTTCTCCTGAGAAGGATGCGCTTCTTTTTTAGGGATCCTTCCTCCGTACATCATCTGATCAAATGGATGCAGCTTTTTTTCTTCAGACATATTCTCACCCCCTCTGCCTACTACATAACCTATGAGGAGAAGGGTTGTACGAGTATGGTCAAACGCGTAGAAGAAATGGAAAAGAAAAAATAATTGCAGAAAGTAGAAATCTTCGATAAAATTAGTACCAAGTCATAATAATTGATAATAAACTAAAGTATAAGAGAAAAAACATAAAAAAAGAAAGTAGGGAATGCCAGTATGAATACAGGGATTATTGGAATTGGGCGTTACCTTCCCGAGAAAGTCGTAACCAATGCAGATCTTGAGAAAATGGTGGAAACATCAGACGAATGGATTCGTACGAGAACAGGCATTGAAGAGAGGAGAATAGCAGATAATGAAACAGACACATCAGACATGGCTTATGAAGCAGCAAAAACGGCCATCGCAGATGCAGCTATCTCTGCAGAAGAAATTGATCTGATCCTTGTGGCTACGGTCACACCTGACCAGCCATTCCCATCTGTAGCTTGCTTGCTTCAAGAAAGATTAGGAGCAAAGAAAGCCGCAGCAATGGATTTAAGTGCAGCATGTGCCGGATTTATGTATGGTATGATTACGGCAAAGCAGTTTATCGACAATGGCGCGTATAAGCATGTGCTCGTTGTAGGAGTTGAAAAGTTATCAAAAATTACAGATTGGGATGACCGTAATACAGCTGTTCTCTTTGGAGACGCAGCAGGTGCAGCAGTACTTGGGCCTGTTCCAGATGGCAAAGGAATACTTGCCTTTGAATTAGGTGCAGACGGATCGGGTGCAAAACATCTGTACCAGGAAGAAAATATCATCATGAACGGTCGCGAAGTATTTAAATTTGCGGTTCGTCAAATGGGCGAATCGAGCGTAAATGTAATTGAAAAAGCGGGATTAAAGAAGGAAGATGTTGACTTTTTAATTCCCCATCAAGCCAATATTCGTATCATGGAAGCAGCAAGACAACGATTGGAATTGCCGATTGAAAAGATGTCTAAAACGGTAAATAAATACGGTAATACTTCAGCAGCTTCTATCCCTGTTTCTTTAGTTGAAGATTTAGAAGCAGGAAGAGTGAAAGAAAACGATGTAGTCGTCATGGTAGGATTCGGCGGCGGTTTAACCTGGGGCGCCATTATCATGCGCTGGGGTAAATAAATAGAACTCTCTTCTATAACTTGCAGACAAAGGAGATGGAATAAATGAACAAGAAACGTGTAGTTGTAACAGGATTGGGAAGTGTTACCCCGTTAGGTAATGATGTCGAATCAACGTGGACGAATATTTTAGCAGGGAAAACGGGTGTAGGTCCCTTAACGCGCTTAAATGCAGACGATTATCCAGCCAAAGTGGCAGCAGAATTGAAAGATTTCAATATCGAGGATTTCGGTGTTGAGAGAAAAGAAGAAAGAAAAATGGATCGCTTCACTCATTATGCGATTGCAGCTTCGTTAATGGCTGTCAAAGACTCGAAGCTCGACATTACAGACGAAAATGCTCACCGTGTCGGCGTATGGATCGGTTCAGGAATTGGTGGAATGGAAACGTTCGAACAGCAGTATGAAACCTTCCAAAAACGTGGATATCGCAGAGTAAGTCCATTCTTCGTCCCAATGATCATTCCTGATATGGCGGCTGGACAAGTCTCCATCATGCTAGGAGCTAAAGGCTTTAACTCTTGTACAGTAACAGCCTGTGCGACAGGAACTAACTCCATTGGAGATGCGTTTAAAGTCATCCAGCGTGGAGACGCGGATGTCATGGTGTCAGGTGGAGCAGAGGCACCAATCACGAAGATGTCTGTAGCCGGCTTCTGTGCAAATACAGCCCTCTCAACCAATACAGATCCTGAGAAAGCTTCAAGACCATTTGATGCAAATCGTGACGGATTTGTCATGGGAGAAGGAGCGGGTGTCGTTGTTCTGGAAGAGCTTGAGCATGCACTGAAACGCGGAGCGCCGATCTATGCTGAAATCGTAGGCTATGGTTGTACAGGTGATGCGTATCATATCACAGCTCCGGCACCAGCTGGAGAAGGTGGAGCGAGAGCAATGAAAATGGCTTTAGAAGACGGTGGAATCCTACCCGAGCAAATGGATTACATTAATGCTCACGGAACAAGTACTCCATACAATGACAAATACGAAACGATGGCTGTAAAAGAAGTATTCGGAGAGCATGCCTATAAATTAGCCATGAGTTCAACGAAATCAATGACAGGTCACCTTCTTGGTGCAGCTGGAGGGGTTGAAGCAATTTTTACAGTATTAGCTATGAAAGACAATGTACTGCCTCCAACAATCAATATCGAAACACCAGATCCGGACTGTGATCTTGATTATGTAGCGAACGAAGCAAGAAAACAGGAAGTGAATGTAGCGATGAGTAACTCATTAGGTTTCGGTGGTCATAATGCTACGATCGTCTTTAAAAAGTATAACAATTAAAATGAGAACGGGTCTGCTAATATGCTAGCAGGCTCGTTTTTTTGTTGTGAACCCTCTTTTTATTACATATACATGATAAAAAGTTGGGAAAGAGGGATGAAGGTGACTGTTGCTCCTACTGATGAATGGCTTGTAGATTCGATTCATAAACCTTTAGAGCTTCTAAAGAAAACGATAAACGGGAAAGAAGATCAAAAGTCGTTTTATCAATACCTCATGAAGCATGGCATGTATAAATCATCACATCACGCAGAGGATATTTATGCAAAAATGAAAGAACGTAAGATATGGGAGCGTTTTTCCCTTTATGAAAAAAAGTATAAACGAAAATGGAATGGCCCGAACGTTCCAATCTATTTATTCCCCGTTCAGGAAAAGAGAGGCATGTTCCAAGCCTCAATGAAAAAATCAGGTGTATGCTTTAAAGACGAAATTTTCTTCTTTGTAGCAGATCAAGAAGATGCCAAAGAATACGAAGCTCTATTTGTTCACGAATACCATCACTGTGTCAGAATGAAACTCTTAAACAAAAAAGATAGCCAATACACCCTATTAGATTCCATCATTTTTGAAGGGCTGGCAGAGTTTGCTGTCAGAGAGTATTGTGGGGAGAAGTATGTAGCTTCCTGGACAAAGGCTTATGAGGAAAAACAAATGTCACTTTATTTCGAGAAGTGGATTAAGCCTAATTTGGATGTGAAACGAAGCAGTCCCCTTCACGACTACTTACTTCTTGGTCAGAAATCTTACCCTAATATGCTGGGGTATGCTGCCGGCTATTACCTGGTACAAAATTATGTTAAGCAAAAGGATAGGTCTACCACAGCTCTATTAGGAAAACCTTCATCGATCTTCTTATCTTAGTAGAATGGGGATCAGCCATTCATATTCTGATTCCTGTGCTGGTGATATTAAATTAAGCTCTTTATATCGTCATATCTTCCATTTGAACTCCATAGACTATAGTAAGAATGGACGAGCTAAATCTCTAATGCGAGGATAGAGGCGGAAGGTATGGTGTTTCGAATGTTTGTATTATTTATAGGGTTTGGACTGGCTGTTTCAGGTGGTGTAAGTTTAATCATCTATTTAAACCTTCTCACTACTGGAATGACCTTTACAGACTATATTCTCTTCGTATCCACCCGAGTCGAATGCTACTTATTTCTCTTAGGGATTCTCATCATCACGATCTCAATCTATATTCCACGAAGGAAAAATAATCACTATCTATAAAACACTTGCTTAACAGGAATAAATTTACACCGATTTGCCTATACTGATTGACAAATAAGATTGTAGCAAAGCGAGGGGTCAATCATGTTATATCTTCATGATGTATGGGTAAATTGGTTCGAAGGCGAAGAAAATGGCTACAATGTCTGTCATTTTCACGAGTGGAGAAAAGAGGACGTTATTGAATTATTAGATCAAGTTCCGCTCATTAAAGTGGACACTGTTCTGTTTCATTACATCGAGAATGATTTATCAGAGTTACCTCAACAACTGCTCAATAATGTCTATCAAAAAGCATACTTGCGAAAAAACCATGAACGAATTCAATTGGATTATTGCTTCATTGTCACAGATGGAACAGGGATACTTGCCGTGGATACAATCGGGTATACCGTTCCAATCAGAAAAAGCAGGCTCATTCCAAGGCAGGAACAACTCGTCTATGAAATGGTAGAAAATCATGAAACGATGCAGTACGTCATTCAGCCTGAAGGAAAGAGAGAGGATTCATACCACATTCTCTCGCCGAGTCCCTATATGATGAGTGGTCTGACAAGAAAAGAAAGACAGTTGAAGCAATTATTATTTATGGCGCTGGATCAGCTTCACAGCTCAAATAACACGGCAGAAATACGATACTGGTACACGGAATGGGCTCCACAGCGATATCGGTCCATTCAAGAGATGGACTTTGAAGAAATTTGGCAAATGTTATACGAAGAAACACAGTATGGCTGGTCGGACAAGCATCTGACTCTCTGCGAGAACTTAATAAAAGGACAACCTTTTTTTGAAAAACTATGGGAAGTGGAGAATCGTCCTAAGGTAAATTAATTGGTGAACGAAAACCTTGAGTCCGTGATGGGCTTGGGGTTTTTTGTTTGGGTAGGGGGAAAAGGTGGTTATGTGAATGTCCATAAAAAAGCCAAGAGCCTAATTTGCAGGCTCTTGGCACCATCACTATTTTCTTTTTCTCTCTTTACGCCCGAGTCCCATGGCCTTTTCCATCTTCTTCAGCATTTTGTTTGCAGCGAAGTTAGCCTTTTCTGCCCCGCGATCAAGGATATCATCAAGCTCGTCAGAATCAATCAATTCATAGTAGCGGTCCTGTACCGGCTTAATGGCCTTGATTACGACTTGAGCCAGGTCAGCTTTGAAGTCTCCATAGCCCTTACCTTCATACTTTTGTTCAAGTTCTTCTATTGAACTGCCTTCAAGAATCGAATAGATAGAAAGGAGGTTTGATACTCCTGGTTTGTTTTCTTTATCGTATTTCACGATTCCATCTGAATCCGTTACAGCACTTTTGATTTTCTTTTCAATCATCTTCGGATCGTCGAGGAGCGTGATAAATGATTTCTGATTTGCATCGGACTTACTCATCTTCTTCAATGGGTCCTGTAGGGACATGACACGAGCCCCAACTTTAGGAATCCGGACTTCCGGAACCGTAAAGATGTTGTTGTATTTATTATTGAAACGCTCAGCAAGATTTCTCGTTAATTCCAGATGCTGCTTCTGATCGTCTCCAACTGGGACTAAGTCTGTTCCATACAGAAGAATATCAGCTGCCATTAATGGGGGATAGGTTAATAATCCTGCAGAAACTGCTTCTTTACCATGTGATTTATCTTTGAATTGTGTCATTCTTTCAAGTTCACCAATATACGTCACACATTGCAGGATCCATCCTGCCTGTGCGTGGGCCGGAACTTCCGATTGAATGAATAGTGTTGATTTATCCGGGTCGATGCCACAAGCAATATAGAGTGCAGCGAGACTGCGGATATTCTTGCGAAGCTCCATTTTATCCTGTGCTACCGTGATTGCATGCTGATCCACTACACAGAAATAACAATTGTATTCCTCCTGCAGCTCAGTGAACTGCTTCATTGCCCCGATGTAATTCCCAAGCGTAATCGTACCACTCGGTTGAATACCACTAAAGATTGTCTTCATCTAACTTCCTCCTCAAAATAAACAAAATAAAAACCCATCCGTCCTATAGAAGATAGGGACGAATGGGATCATTTCCGCGGTGCCACCCTAAGTACTCAAATGAGTCAGCTTAGTCCATGTGAACATGGAACCTCTTTAACGTGAGGTTGATCCGTTATATGCTACTCTATTTCACAAATAAAGCTCAGAAGTCCATTCCCTCTCCATGAATACTTGTTTTCACCAACCACAAGCTCTCTATAATTCAATAATGAAAGGTACTACTCTTCATCAACGCTTATACTCTCATTCATATACATTTATTATATAAAATAAATGTTCGTAATTCAAGTGTACACGAGATAGGACAAAGTGATCGAAAGTACGAGCGAAATAGTACCGACTATAAGAAATGATCGCGTAATGGAATAAGAGCGCTGCATTCCGTATTCTTCATGAGCATCCTTCGTTTCATCCAGTGTATCAAACTGGGAGATGTATTTTCCTTGTTTCGTACTGTTTCTGAATCTCTTAAGAGCATACAAGATTCCGTTGAAAAAACCTTTTTGAAAAATATAAAGGAGGGCTCCTATGGCAACATACGTAATTCCGATAATGAACAAACTGTCTATTATAGAAAGAAGGAGGTTTTTCCCCTGTAGAATAGCAGTCGCAAAGACGATGATGAAAAACAGCAGTGTAGGTATGTAGAAAAAATTTATTCGTTTCATAGTACTCCTTAATTTGTTTTTTATAAAAGTATACATGAAGGGTAAAGAAGAATTCAATCATCGTTCATATATATTCAGTTCAGCATGCAATGTGTGGTAAAAGAGACAGAAATCCTTATAGTGCGTATACATTTGAAACTCCTAACTCCACATAAATCCTTGAAGAGAATAGAGTATAAATTCTATTTTTTATATTTAGTCTGTAAATCTTATAATTATAATAGAAGTAGAGGGGGCGTTGGGGAATGATCCTCCACAATACAATTGAAATTGCCGTAATTAAAATTTACGTTTGTAACAATTGTAATGGGACAAACTCTCTAAAATGAACAGTTAAAACCCTTATACATCAAGGTTTTAACAACAATATACCTATTAATCTGATAATTTTGCAAAAAAACTGTTAAATTCATATTGCAATAATTTCTCTATCATGTATAATAAGTAACAAATCTTCTGAAAATTAGAAGATAAATAAATATGAGATTTACGAGGAGGTCAATTTCAAGATGAAGAAAAAGTTTTCATTCTTGCTAGTTCTTCTTCTGGCTCTAAGTACTTTCTTAGCTGCATGTGGCGGCGACAAGAAAACTGAGGGCAACGAAGGAGCATCTGGTGAAGGCGGCGAGTCTGCTGAAAAGAAAGAACAGGTACTTAACTTACTAGAGAGTTCTGAGATCCCATCAATGGACTCTACTCTAGCAACTGACGCTGTTTCATTTAAAGTAATGAACAACGTATTTGAAGGTCTTTACCGTTTAGGTGAAAATGATGAGGCTGTACTTGGTATGGCTGCTGAAGAACCTCAAATCAGTGAAGATGGTAAAACTTACACGTTCAAACTTCGTGATGCTAAATGGTCTAACGGAGATGCAGTTACTGCTAACGACTTCGTTTACGCTTGGCAAAAAGCTTTAAACCCTGATACTGGTGCAGAGTATGCGTACATCATGTACGATATCAAAAACGCTGCAAAAGTTAACGCTGGTGAAGTTCCAGTTGAAGAATTAGGTGTTAAAGCGGTTGATGAGAAAACTCTAGAAGTTCAGCTTGAAACAGCTGTTCCATATTTCAAAGCTTTACTTTCTTTCGCAACATTCTATCCTCAAAACCAAAAGTTTGTTGAAGAAAAAGGCGATAAATTCGGTCTTGAAGCTGACACTGCAGTTTACAATGGTCCATTCACACTATCTGAGTGGAAGCATGAGCAAAGCTTCAAATTAACTAAGAACGACGGTTACTGGGATGCAGAAACTGTTAAGCTTAAAGAAGTTAACTTCAACATCGTTAAAGATACTGCTACTGGTGTAAACCTTTATGAAACAAACAAAGCGGATGTAGCTGGTCTTTCAGCTGAATTCGTAGATAAATACAAATCAGATGAAAACTTCAAAACAAAGGCTGATACTGCGGTATTCTTCCTTCGTTTAAACCAAAAGAATGAAGTTATGGCTAATGTAAATGCTCGTAAAGCATTTGATGCAGCTTATGACAAGCAAGGTATGGTTGACGTTCTTCTTAACAATGGTTCAATTCCTGCATATTTCTTAGTACCAAAAGATTTCGTTTCTGGCCCAGACGGTGCTGAGTACCGTGAAGCTGTAGGTGATTTCGGTGGTTTCGATCCAGAAAAAGCTGCAGAACATTGGGCTAAAGCGAAAGAAGAGTTAGGTAAAGATTCTATTGAATTAGAACTACTAAACTATGACTCTGACAGCTCTAAGAAAATCGGTGAATTCTTAAAAGAACAATTAGAGCAAAACTTAGAAGGTTTAACTGTTTCAATCAAAGCACAACCATTCAAGCAAAAGCTTGAGTTAGAATCTAAAGGTGATTATGATGTTTCATTCGCCGGATGGGGTCCTGACTATCCAGATCCGATGACATTTGTTGACATGTTCGTAACTGATGGTGCACACAACCAAATGGCTTACTCTAACCCAGAGTATGACAAGTTAATTGAACAAGCTAAAGGTGAACTTCTTGATGATCCTGAAGCTCGTTGGCAAGCAATGGTTGACGCAGAAAAGATTCTTTTCGAAGATCAAGCGATCAGCCCGATGTACCAACGTGGAACTGCTTTCCTAGAGCGTCCATATGTTAAAGGTCTATTACGTCACTCATTTGGTGCAGATGCATCATACAAATGGGCGTACATTGAGTAATAATCGGCTCGATTGAAAAACCTTAAAAGGGAGAGCGTATGCATGAGCATATGCTCTCCTTTTCCAGTGAATGTCGAAAATTATCAAAAAAGTAAAAATACATTGAAAATTTGTCGATAATCGATATAATTAAAAATGTAGAAAAAAATAGACAAAAAAGGGGGGCTAAAGAATGGTCAGATATACAATTCAACGTATCGTTTATATGATCATCACTTTGCTTATCATTGCAACCGCCACTTTCTTTCTGATGAAGCTCCTACCTGGATCTCCACTACAAAACGCAGAAAGGCTGACTCCGGAACAACAACAAATCATAATGGATAAATACGGTCTTAATGATCCGCTGCCAGAACAATATGTGAACTATATGGTCGGGTTAGCGAAAGGAGATTTGGGGTTGTCCTTCCAATACGATAATCGTCCTGTTACACAAATTGTTGGAGATCGTATTGGTCCTTCCGCACTTCTTGGATTCCAAGCTATGGTATTAGGTACTTTCTTAGGGCTACTTATTGGAATTATTGCAGCAATCAAACATAACACATGGCTCGATTATGGTTCGACGTTCCTAGCCGTAATTGGAATATCGATTCCTTCATTCGTATTTGCCGGACTCCTGCAATACTACGTCGGGGTTAAACTTGAATGGCTGCCCGTGGCACTATGGGGAGAATATAAACATACGATTCTTCCAACCTTAGCACTTACAGTATTCGTAGTAGCGACCATTGCTCGTTTTATGCGTACTGAAATGCTGGAAATATTAAACTCCGATTATATTTTACTAGCAAAAGCAAAAGGAATTTCTAAAACGGCAACTGTTGTAAAGCATGCTGTTAGAAATGCTTTAATCCCTATTGTAACAATTCTTGGACCAATGACAGTTGGGGTTATGACAGGATCCCTTGTAGTTGAACGAATTTTCGCAGTCCCTGGTTTAGGGGAACAATTCGTTCTATCGATCAATACAAATGATTACACCGTTATTATGGGGATTACCCTCTTCTTTAGTGCATTATTCATCGGTGTAATATTCTTAGTAGATATTCTTTACGGTATCATTGACCCGCGTATTCGCTTAGCTGGAGGGAAGAAATAATGGAAGCAAACAAAAAGAAACTAGATCAACTTAGTCCAGACCTCTTCCAACCTCAAAAGGCTAGGGAAGACGAGTCAGAGAAAATTTCGCGTCCGAGCTTAAATTTCTGGCAGGACTCATGGATTCGTTTACGGAAGAACAAAGGAGCAATTGCTGGAATCATTATCACGGCAATTATTTTCTTCTTTGCCGCTTTTGGACCAATGATGAACGAGTATAAATTTAGCGATCAAAATATTCGGCATGCAAAGCTGCCACCAAAAATTGAAGCGCTTTCAGGAATTAGTTGGTTACCATTTGACGGAAAAGATGCAGATGGTTTTGATGTATATGAAGCAAGACAAGTTAAAGAAAACTATTGGTTTGGTACAGATGATTTAGGACGTGACCTATGGACACGTACTTGGAACGGTACCCGTATTTCACTTTATATTGGTATTCTTGCAGCGATCATCGATTTTATCATTGGTATTTCATATGGTGGGATTTCTGCCTATTACGGTGGGAAAGTCGACGATGTCATGCAGCGTATTATTGAAATTCTTGTCGGGATTCCAAACTTAATTGTGGTTATCCTCTTTATCTTGATATTCGAGCCTGGTATATTCTCCATAACCATGGCCATGGTTATAACCGGTTGGACCGGTATGGCCCGGATCGTTCGTGGTCAAGTATTACAGTTGAAGAATCAGGAATTTGTTCTAGCTTCACGTACACTTGGTGCTACGAGCAACCGTTTGATCTTTAAACACCTACTTCCAAACGTAATGGGACCTGTTATCATTACCACGATGTTCACAGTGCCTGCTGCGATTTACACAGAAGCATTCTTAAGCTTTATCGGATTGGGGATTGCTCCACCAAGAGCATCACTGGGATCATTGGTTAATGATGGGTACAAATCAATCCAGTCATTTCCGCATATGATGCTGGTTCCATCAGCCGTCATCTCATTAGTCATCTTAAGTTTTAACTTAATGGCCGATGGATTGCGTGATGCACTAGATCCGAAAATGCGTAAGTAATGGAAGGGAGATTATGAATATGTCAAAAATTTTAGAAGTCAATAATCTACACGTCTCCTTCAATACGCATGGAGGAGAAGTTCAGGCTGTCCGTGGTGTAGATTTTCATTTAGATAAAGGTGAAACACTAGCGATCGTTGGTGAATCTGGTTCAGGGAAATCAGTTACTACGAAAGCTCTAATGAGATTAATTCCAAATCCTCCAGGCTTTATTAAAGGGGGGGAAATGTTATTTGAGGGTAAAGATTTAGCAAAGTTACCTGAAAAGGATATGCAGAAAATTCGCGGTAAAGACATTTCTATGATTTTCCAAGATCCAATGACGTCTCTGAACCCAACGATGACGATTGGTAAGCAAATCATGGAACCGCTTGTGAAACACCAAAATATGAGTAAAAATGATGCGAAAAAACGCGCCATCGAGTTACTTAAATTAGTAGGTCTTCCTAGTCCGGAAACACGTTTCAAGCAATATCCCCACCAGTTTTCCGGTGGTCAGCGTCAGCGTGTCGTCATCGCGATTGCTTTGGCATGTAATCCAAAGATCCTGATTGCAGATGAGCCTACAACAGCATTGGACGTAACGATTCAGGCACAAATTCTTGAGCTGATGAAAGATCTGCAAAATAAAATTGATACATCAATCATTTTCATCACACATGATCTTGGTGTTGTAGCAAATGTGGCTGACCGTGTGGCGGTTATGTATGGTGGTCAAATCGTAGAAACAGGTACTGTGGATGAAATCTTCTACGATCCACGTCACCCTTACACGTGGGGATTGATCGGTTCGATGCCTACAACAGAAACTGAAGGTGAACAAGAATTAGTTGCTATCCCCGGTACACCGCCGGATCTTTTAAATCCACCTAAAGGAGATGCTTTTGCCCTCCGCAGTGAATATGCTTTAAAAGTGGATTTTGAACAAGAGCCGCCATATTATCAGGTTTCTGATACTCACTATGTGAAGTCGTGGTTATTGCACCCTAGTGCTCCAAAAGTTGAGCCACCTGAAATCGTTAAATTAAGACAAAGACAAATGCCTTCTAATTACAAAGAGCCGGTACTTGTTGAGGGGGTTCGTTCATAATGGCAGAAAAGTTATTAGAAATTAAGAATTTAAAGCAGTACTTTAACCCTGGTAAGCCGAATATGGTTAAAGCTGTTGATGATATCAGCTTTGATATATATAAAGGTGAGACCCTTGGTCTGGTAGGGGAATCCGGATGTGGTAAATCTACGACTGGTCGTACGATTATTCGTTTGTATAATGCCACAGACGGTCAAGTTCTATTTAATGGTGAGGACGTTCACGGTAAAAAGTCACGTTCACAGTTAAAGAAATTCAACCGTAAAATGCAAATGATCTTCCAGGATCCCTATGCAAGCTTGAATCCTCGTATGAAGGTAGCTGATATCATTGCAGAAGGTATCGACATTCATGGATTGGCTTCTTCTAAAGAAGAACGTTTGAAAAAGGTTCATGATTTACTTGAAACAGTTGGTTTAAATAAAGAGCACGCTGGTCGCTACCCCCATGAATTCTCAGGTGGTCAAAGACAGCGTATCGGGATTGCCCGTGCCCTTGCGGTGGATCCAGACTTCATTATTGCCGATGAGCCGATTTCCGCTCTTGACGTCTCGATCCAGGCACAGGTTGTTAACCTGATGCAGGAATTACAAAAAGAGAAGGGCTTAACGTACTTATTTATCGCCCATGATCTATCCATGGTAAAATACATCAGCGACCGTATCGGAGTGATGTACTATGGTAAATTAGTCGAATTGGCTCCAAGTGATGCGCTTTACAAAAACCCTCTTCACCCTTATACTCAGTCACTCTTATCAGCGATTCCATTACCGGATCCTGAGTATGAGCGCACACGCAGAAGAAAAGAGTATAATCCTTCTGTTCACAACTATACAGAGGAAGATAATCTTGAAATGCGTGAAGTGGCACCTGGACACTTCGTATATTGCTCAGACAAAGAATTTGCGCAATATAAAGCTCAGTACAAAAACTAAAATTCTTTTTAAAAGCTCCCTTTAATGAGGGGAGCTTTTTTTATTGAATGTTTGATGTATTCTATTTGTACATGAAAATAATACAATATAATGAAGATATTTAATTTCCTTGGAAATTTCGACAGATTAGGAGTAATACCCCTTTTCTTTCAAGTTATTTCCTTGTTAGAATAGTATAAGGTGTTACATATTTTACTAGATAGCTTATTTAATAGAGGAGAGGTTTATTTTGAAATGGAGTAAGGTAGCGACATCCTTATGTTTAATCACAATGTGCGCATTGCCGTTCCAAACAGCGAGTGCTGAAGGAGACGGGGCGGCAGCCCACGAGAAGAGAAGTCTTTCTTTAAGTAAGAAAGAGATAGCAAGTCCCGCCCCAAGGTTTGCATATGATTCCGGCTTTACATTTGAATATCCTGATGCGGTGAGAGGGGTTTATGTTACAGGTCACTCTGCTGGTGGAGCGAGATTTGAAAGTTTAACGAAACTAATGGATGATACGGATCTGAATGCCATGGTTATTGATATTAAAGATGATCACGGTTATGTTACATACGAACCTGAAGAATCTTCACCATACGCTAAAGTAGGGCAACCCTATATCAAAGATCCCAAAGCAATCTTAAAGGTACTTGAAGAAAAACAGATTTACCCGATTGCCAGGGTCGTTGTATTTAAAGATACGATTTTGGCGAACGAAAAACCGGAATTATCCTTTAAAGATGGAAGTCAGGTATGGAAAAACGGCAGGGGAGAATCCTTTGTGAACCCATTTCTGAAAGAAGTATGGGACTATAATGTAGGGATAGCGATTGAAGCCGCGAAGATGGGATTCCAGGAAATCCAATTTGATTATGTTCGTTTCCCTGAAGGTTTCGAGAAGCGTGATGGTGAGCTGAAGTACGACGGAGGCGAGTATGCAAGTAATGATACCGATAACGTACAAAAACGTGTGAATGCTGTTACGGATTTTGTAGAGTATGCCCGTGAAAAGCTGAAGCCTTATGGCGTAAAGGTTTCTGTCGATATCTTCGGGTATACAGCAACTCTTCCAGAGGCACCGGGTATCGGGCAGAATTTTTCGAAAATATCTGAGAATGTTGATGTGATTTCTTCGATGATTTATCCGAGTCATTGGACGCCATATTTCGGAATCGCAAAACCTGATTTACAACCTTATGAATTGGTTTCTGAGTATGCGAAGCTTGAAAAATCTAAATTAGCGGAATTGGAAAACCCGCCTATATCAAGACCGTGGCTGCAGGACTTTACCGCTTCCTGGTTAGGCAGTGGAAACTATAAAGCCTACGGGAAGGCAGAGGTTGAGGCGCAAATTAAAGCATTAAATGATCAAGGAATCAAAGAGTTCCTTTTATGGGATGCGGGGAATACGTATACAGAAGGTGTTGACTACACACCATAAGCCGCAAGCCTGCCCTGTCATTTACAGGGCAGGCTTTTCTGTTTTCATTGGTACTATGTATGATTTAAGCTTTTCGATTTGAAAAAATGCTCATCTATTGTTATGATTAATATATTGGTAAGATTAACCGCTTTCAACCACATTACCCTCTTCATAGGCGTTCAAGCCTGTGATTCCGTACTTTTATCCCACGGATAAGACTAACATCTAACATAAACATTTTTTTTCTGAGAAAAATAATTGTATCCCGTTAGTCAATGTCACCCAAAATTCTTTTAAAGGAGTAGATCCATGCATTGGTATGAAAAGTTAAATCAGTATTTCCCGGTAGAGGAAATGAAATCAAAAGAACATCTTGAGTCATTACTCAAAGAAAGAAGTGACATCTATCATAAAGATGAGGGGCCACACCACGTACTTATGTATGCGGAACTTGATGACTTTATCTTTATTGATTATCTTTTTGTCTCAAAGGATGCGCGGGGACAAGGCTTAGGTCATAAATTACTTGAGAAGTTAAAAGAAAAGAACAAAGCCATCATTTTAGAGGTAGAGCCCGTGGACTATGATGACAGCGATACGGAGAAGCGCTTGAAGTTTTACAAGCGTGAAGGCTTCGAGCATGCTGTTAGTATAGGATATGCACGTCGTTCTCTCGCTACAAACGAAATCAATGAAATGGAAATCCTTTATTGGGCTCCGAATCAAGAGTCAGAAGACCTGATCTTCAACTCTATGAAGAAAACATATGAATTAATCCATACTTATAATGACAAGAAGTTTTATGGAGCGTCATACCAGCCGGTTGAAGAAGTCTTGAAGCAAGATGAAGATCGTGATGGGGATGTACTGAAAAACCTCTAAATGTAAAAGAACCTTATTGTTCATTCGCAATAAGGTTTTCTAAATGAAAATATGGAAATGTTCTATATCATGTTTATTCTCTTTTTGAACCGGGTAAAGCGTTATTAGAAAGAGATCATATGACGTATGTTAAACCTATGTATAGGAAATTTGACAAATTAGTTAAAACTATGTTCAAGGGACAGTAATTCATGTATAATACATAATAGAGATTTCTTATTTAAACTAATTTTAATTAACAGCTTTTGTTTAAATAAAATACTCTATATAATAAAAAATCCTTAAGGGAGTGTGAATGATTCGTGGTTACATTATTCACTTCACCTAGTTGTACATCTTGTCGTAAGGCAAAAGCTTGGTTAGAAGAGCATGAAATTCCATATACAGAGCGAAACGTATTTTCTGAGCCATTAAGCATTGATGAAATCAAGGAGATCCTTCGTATGACTGAGGATGGAACAGACGAAATTATCTCAACCCGTTCTAAGACATTCCAAAAGCTTAATGTAGATTTAGAAACTTTACCACTTCAAGAACTGTTCGAGCTTATCCAGAAAAACCCTGGGCTTTTAAGACGACCAATCATATTGGATGAAAAACGTCTTCAGGTAGGATATAATGAAGATGAAATCAGACGATTCCTTCCAAGGAAGGTTCGTACGTTCCAACTTCTAGAAGCTCAAAGAATGGTAAACTAAAGGATCCTTTCTTTCTCACGCATTCTTTATGTATGAGAATATATAAGTAAAAGGGGCTGACCCTTTAAGGAACGTTGCGTATCCTTTGGGGTCAACCCCTTTTATATTAGATTAAGTATTAACACTTGAATTTTCTGCAAATATTCGCTAAAATGTCAAAAACGCGTTAAATAGTGTGATTTGTGAAGAAAAAAATGGGTGTTATTTTTATTCCATTTTCAGTGTTTATATCATAAAATAGAAGTACAAGGTACAAACTAACCTAAATGTATCTTCTATCTTCACCAGCAATCGGGCTTAAAGCTCAGAGGGTGTAGTCCCTTCACTAACATCATGCAAGAAGGGAGAGGTGTTAAATGGAAATCGAACGCATTAATGAAAATACCGTCAAGTTCTATATTTCCTATGGGGATATAGAAGATCGCGGCTTTGATCGTGAGGAAATCTGGTATAATCGCGAAAGAAGTGAAGAACTCTTCTGGGAAATGATGGATGAGGTTCATCAAGAAGAAGATTTCGGTATAGAAGGACCGCTATGGATTCAAGTTCAAGCGTTAGATAAAGGGCTTGAAGTACTCGTTACAAGAGCTCAGGTTTCAAAGGATGGTCAGCGATTTGAGTTACCTATTCCAGAGGATAAACTCAAGGAACTTCCTGTAGATGAACGCATTGAAGAACTTTTGGATCAGCATTTCCAAATCAAACAAGATCAAGATGGAGAAGCTGAAGTAGCACTGGATTTCACGTTGAAATTTAATGATTTTGAAGATGCGATTTCTCTGTCCCATCGGATGAAGGATATGCCATTAGATCATCTGGAAACAAAGCTGCTTGCATTCGAAAATAAATATTTTATTTACGTCAAATTTTCAGAAGAGCACTTCTCGGAAGAAAATATCGACAATATGTTAAGTATACTGCTTGAATATGCGGATGAGTCACGAATGACCGTTCATCGCCTTGAAGAGTATGGAAAAGTAGTCATTAATGAACATGTGTTTGAGACATTAAGTGGACACTTTTCGTAAGGACAATACCGGTTTCATTTAGAAATCGGTATTTTTTTATTTATTTGTATCATTAAGCCAGTGGAAGGTGTTAGAGGTATGAAAAATACTGTGAGAGTCCTCCTATTTATTGCTGTTCTGGTGTTAAGCTATATACTTTATTTTGATCAATACCTATCAGGTATGGTGAAGTATATTAGTTTGGTTTTTACATTCTCCGTAATTGTTATCGGATTCCTTATCTTCTTTGAGAATCGTCATCCTACTCAAACATTAACATGGTTAGTCGTATTAGGTGCTTTTCCCATACTTGGTTTTATCTTTTATCTATTGTTTGGCCGTAACTACAGGAAAGAGAAAATGTATCAGAAGAAGTACATATTGGACAAGGAAACTTATAATAAATATGAGCCTGGTCCTAAGGAAATGAACGCTGATATGTTTGGCATGTTCCAGGAAAAGCACTTTCAGCTTGCTCAGCGAATAGGGAACAGTGCCATTTCTTTTTCTAGTGAAACCAAACTTTTAACCAATGGTACTGAGACATTCGGGGAAATCCTTAAGTGGTTAAAGACTGCGAAGCATCATATTCATATGGAGTATTATATTGTCCGGCATGATGATATAGGAAATCAGATTAAGGATATTCTTATTGAACGGGCGAATAATGGTGTGAAAATTCGCTTCCTTTATGATGCGGTCGGGGCTTGGCAATTATCAAAGGACTATATTGCTGAATTAAAAGATGCAGGGATAGAAGTGGTTCCGTTTGGCCCCGTAAAAATCCCTGTACTTAATAATAAGTTCAACTTTAGAAATCACCGTAAGATTATCGTTATTGATGGAAGTATTGGATTTGTTGGGGGCCTTAATATTGGCGATGAGTATTTAGGCAAGAATCCTCAGTTTGGCTTTTGGAGGGATACCCATCTATTTGTAAGGGGTGAAGCCGTACGGACGCTGCAGCTTATCTTTCTTCAAGATTGGTATTATATGACGAATGATGATTTCTTAACTCCAGGGTATTTAAGCCCGGATCCAATGGAAAATACGAACGATGGTGGAGTTCAAATGATTGCAGGAGGACCGGATAATGAATTGAGCGTTCTGAAAAATATTTTCTTCTCAATGATCACTTCTGCAAGAAAAAGTGTATGGGTAGCATCACCTTATTTCATACCGGATGAAGATATTTTCTCAGCTCTGAAAATTGCAGCCTTAAGTGGTGTGGATGTAAGACTTTTGGTGCCGCATAAACCTGATAAACGAATTGTGTTTCACGCTTCAAGGTCTTATTTTCCCGATCTTCTTGAAGCAGGAGCCCGAATTTTCGAATATCAAAAGGGCTTTATGCACAGCAAAATTGTGATTGTAGATGAAGAAATGGCTTCGATTGGTACTTCAAATATGGATATGAGAAGTTTTCATTTGAATTTTGAAGTCAATGCATTTCTTTATAAAACAGAAAGCACGAATTCACTTGTGAAAGAATATTTACATGATCTAGAGGATGCAGAAGAACTACAGTTGGAAGAGTTTCAAAAAAGACATCTTGGCTATCGCTTATTAGAATCCACTTCCCGCTTAATGTCACCTCTTTTATAAGAAGAAGCCTTCAAGTGATTTATTAACTTGAAGGTTTTTTTGCAGGAATTTCACTTTTTTTGGCGAATGATTGTAGGAGGAGGTGTTCTATGTTAACAGCTGTATTTCAAGAGAAGGTGTTGTCAACCATTCATTATTCAAGAGAGGAATTGATAAGTCTGCGAAAAAAGAGTCTTCCATTCCGCTGTCCCCACTGCTTATCCCCATTGAACCTGCGGATTGGAAAACAGAAAGTTCCACATTTTGCTCATCACCCACAGTCTCATTGTAAGATAGGAAAGCAGCATGAGTCTCCCCGACATCTACTCAGTAAGCAACTTTTATATGACAGGTTAAAATTGCATTTTAAAGAAGTAAAGGTTGAGCATTATATTAAAAATCTTCAGCAAATCGCTGATGTATATGTAAAAACAGAATCGAAAAAAATAGCCGTTGAAATCCAATGTTCCTCTATTCCCATTTCCGATATCTTCTCCAGAACACAGGGTTATCAAAGAGAAGAGATCACTCCCCTATGGATTCTCACCCAGCCAGTTAAGAAAAAAGGAAACTTGCATTTACCTTCATTTCAGCAAGCATTTATCCGATACTCGCCCCAATTACACTACTTTCTCCTCCATTTTTCTCCTGAAGAAAGAAGATTCCAATTATTTACTCATCTCATTCCTGTTTCAGCATCAGCGTTTATTAGTGCCGCTCCAGTCAGGATACCCATTGAGGAATTCACTCTTCCATTATCCATTCCACATCCTACAGTCAATCGCCCACACCTTTTAAAAAATTGGAATCAATTCCGAATGAAGTGGATCTATAATAAACTTCATTATGGTAACGCAAAAGATGATTTATTTTTACGGGAAGTTTATCGAGAAGGGGATACTTTTTTATATTTGCCTTTGTTCGTTGGTATACCGGTCTTACCTCATGGACTACAATTCAAGAATCATTCGGTCGAATGGCAATATTATATATGGAAGGATTGTATGAAGAAGGAACTCTTTTTTTCAGAGGAAAGAGTGGTTGAGGTGATAAAGAAGAGAATAGATAGAGGATATTTAGAGTTTCGTTCGCTTCCTTTAGTAGGGGTGGGGGGGCTGCTCGAGGAAATAGTGAAAAGCTATTTGACCCTGCTAGAAGACATGAAGGTTGTTAGAACGTTGGAGAATGGTGATCTTCAGCTATCGGAGCCATGGATGTGTCCAGACAATTTCCCAGGTTTCGAACGGCATCAGCATGATTTTTTTCCTAAATGGAAGCATATATTAAAAAAGGTCTAACAAAGATTGTTTTGTTGCAGGAAAATCTTAGATAAGAGAGAATGTAACTATAAGGAATTTTCTGTAGATTTCAGAATGGAGGATGTATATGTCAAAAGATACAGCTACGAAAAGTCTGCCTGGTAGAAAAGAGGTAGAGGAGAAGTTAACGTGGAGATTGGAAGATATATTTGAAAGTGATGAAGCGTGGGAAAAAGAATATAAAGAGATAAAAGAATTGACCGACAAAGCAGACGAGTTTAAAGGAACATTAAGGGATAGTGCAGATCAGCTATATAAAGCATTTGCCTTTCAGGATGAAATTATGGAACGTATGGGTAAGGTTTATACATATTCTCATATGCGCTATGATCAGGATACAACGAATTCTTACTATCAGGGTCTCGATGACCGCGCCAAAAGTCTTTATACACAATTAGGAAGTAAATTTGCCTACTTAGTACCCGAAGTGCTATCGATTGAGGAAAGTAAGCTGCAAGGGTTTCTTGACGAAAAAGAAGATCTGAGGAAATACAAGCATGCTTTAGAGGAAATTAATCTACAGCGCCCACATGTTCTATCAGCAGAGGAAGAAGCACTGCTTGCTCAGGCCTCTGAGGTGTTCAGTGCTGCGAGCAATACGTTTGGTATGTTGAACAATGCAGACCTGGAGTTTCCAAGCATTAAAGATGAAAACGGAGAAGAAGTTGACATCACACATGGCCGTTTCATCCGTTTCCTGGAAAGCAGTGATCGGCGTGTCCGGGAAGAAGCGTTCAAGAAAGTATATGAAACATACGGGAAATTCGAAAATACCTTTGCCTCTACATTAAGTGGAGCAGTGAAGAAAGATAACTTTGTGGCAAACGTAAGACATTATGATTCAGCAAGACATGCAGCATTATCAAATAACAATATTCCTGAACAGGTGTATGATAATCTTGTTGATACTGTCAATAAAAACCTTCATTTGCTGCAGCGGTATGTGAAGCTTCGTAAAAAAGTATTAGGTTTGGATGAAGTTCACATGTATGACTTATATACGCCTCTTGTGAAAGAAGTCAAGATGGACATCAGCTATGATGAAGCACAGGATATGATTCTTGACGGCTTAAAGCCTTTGGGTGATGAATATGCCAATGTCCTGAAAGAAGGCTTTGACAATCGTTGGGTGGACGTAGTCGAGAACAAAGGAAAGAGAAGCGGGGCATATTCTTCAGGAGCATACGGAACAAATCCGTATATCCTTATGAACTGGCAGGATAATGTGAATAATCTATTTACACTTGCTCATGAGTTCGGTCATAGTGTGCACAGCTATTATACGCGGAAAGCCCAGCCTTACACCTATGGTCATTACTCCATCTTTGTTGCTGAAGTGGCCTCTACGTGTAATGAAGCACTATTGAATGATTATCTATTAAACACAATTGATGATGAGAAAAAGCGACTGTACCTCCTAAATCATTATTTAGAAGGATTCAGGGGAACCGTTTTCCGTCAAACCATGTTTGCAGAGTTTGAACACCTCATTCATAAGAAAGCCCAAGAAGGAGAAGCTCTTACATCTGAATTCTTGACGAAAGAATATTATGAATTGAATAAGAAATATTTCGGAGAAGACATTTCGATCGATGAAGAGATCGGATTGGAATGGGCTCGAATACCTCACTTCTACTACAATTACTATGTTTATCAATATGCGACTGGATTCTCTGCAGCGACAGCTCTCAGTCAGCAAATTCTTGAAGAAGGAGAGCCGGCGGTGAAACGCTACATCGACTTCCTCAAAGCTGGAAGCTCTGACTACCCGATTGAAGTCCTGAAAAAAGCAGGGGTGGACATGACAACCTCCAAGCCGGTTGAAGACGCGTGCAAGGTCTTTGAAGAAAAGTTGAATGAAATGGAAGAACTGCTGGAGAAACTTCAATAATTAGATTGGTGTAAGTATACAGTTCCAAATGAAAACCCCCAGAGGATAAGGAATTCCTTATCCTCTGGGGGTTTTTTATAGTAAAAAATATTTGCAAGTTGAAGGTCCGTCCCTCATTTCAATGATTTGAATCCCCTGAAGCGGTTGCGGTTTCCAAGGGAGTGGAAGAAGAGTAGGAGTGAGAGAAAGAGAATGGGGGATGTTATATAGATTGGAACCAGACGCATGAGTCCGAGTATGTTTATGAAGAAGCTGATCAGGATCAACAGCAGGAGGACTGCGTATTTCATTTTTAAAGCCATATCATTTCCCTCCGGTGATAAGTTGTCTTGTATCTATGTATATGAAAGAGTAGAGGGGAACATGTATGGATTTTGACAATATTGTGAAATACCATACAAACAACTTGCCAATACAAGTGGATGCGTGATATATTATCAGTGTGAAGTTGATCACAAGCAAACATATACCCCTTTGTTTGACCGTGAAAAATTTCTCCCATCCCCTTTGTTCGTATTGAAAAACCGATGTTGGAAACAACATCGGCTTTTCTTGTTTATAGGCTTATTTTAATTATACTGAAATAATTAATCGCTTATATATTTCCAGAAGGTCCCATGTTTTGCAGGGAGCCTTTTTACTTTTTGCTGAAGTGTCCATTTCTTCATTTGCTTTTCTACCTCTTCTATAGATAAATCATAGACAACGGCTATTTCCTTCGATGCGACAACACGATAATATTTCATGAATACTTCCAGTGGAGGCAAGGGCTGCTTTTCAGGTTTTGACGCAAGCATCTCTTCAATAATATGAACATAGACCTCATAAGAATACAATCCCGTGATCTTTAAACCTTCATCTTCAATATTCTCATTAAAGAAGACTAGCGTCGGAATTTCTTCCACTTCCATCTCTGACGTGATCTTGACATCGCATTGAAACGCTTTGGATGCAGAAGAGGAGTTAATATCGTTCATAAATTCATTTAGATCAAGCTTTGCTGCCTGTGCACATTCCTTTAGTACCTCAATGTTCGAGATGTCTTGTTTCTGCAGGAATAATCGTTCTTGTAAAAATCTTAAAAAGCGAATTCCCGAATGCTTTCCTTGAAGCTCTGCTGCTTTAATGGCGAATGAAGCCAGGTAAGGAGAATCAATCGGATTATCAATCCATAAGCTTCCGTCACACGACATTCCGGAGCGACTCGCTGTTTTATCCCATTGCTGAGCTAAATCTTCCTGCTTTCGTTTAGTTGCAAGGTTTAAGGAGGCGAGCTGTCCGCTTAAGATATAGCGGATACGAAAGTATTGTCCGTATTCAATGTGTAATTTCTTTAGGATTGGTTCAAGCGCCCAGCATTCCGGGCAAAGAGGGTCAACAAACATATATATTTCTAGAGGTTTCTTGTTACGTCCACATCCTTTAAGGTGATGCCAGCTATTTGTTCTAGTCAATGGCAGAGCCCTTTGGTGTTTCTGTATTTACCATATGATGGGCGGTTAATACCAGCCTGTGAAAAAAGTCATCCCTTACTGGACCCTCTAGATTGACCTCATCCATTGCCTCATGCATACAGCTTAACCAAGCCTTTGCCCGTTCCTCTGTGATGGGAAACGGAAGATGTCTTGCACGCAGCATAGGGTGACCATGCTCCTCTGTGTAAATCGCAGGACCACCTAAATATTGAGTTAGAAATTGTTTTTGTTTGCGAGCTGTCTCGGTTAAATCATCCGGAAAGATGGGTGCCAACTTGGGATGATTCGCTACTTTATTATAAAAAGCTTCAACGAGCATGGAGAGTTTCTTTTCGCCGATAAGATTATAAGGCATTTGTGGTTTCTCGACCATAAGAATGACTCCTTTTTACTTAGATTGTATGTTTATTCTAGCAAGCATTCATTTATATCTCAAACAAATCGCCTTACATCAACTTATTATTCCTAAATTAGTGTAGCCTTCTTTCTGGTGTATATCCTGATTTATTAGAGATTTGCAGGAATGGTTCAGGTGAATTTAAGAGGAGCTAGGGCTATCAGACTATAGGTCTTTGTCTTACGTCTGAATACGAAAATACAGAAGAAAAGGCTGACCAGGAGATAAAGGTCAGCCATCTTTTGGGATTTAGGTGAAATATCGATCGGTCACTTTCTTTACATAAGCAGTGGTTTCTTTAAACGGTGGGATGCCGTTATATTTGTCGACATTTCCGGGACCTGCATTGTAAGCTGCAAGAGCCAGGGGGATGTCCCCATTGTATTTATCGAGCATTTGCTTCAAGTATTTCGTTCCGGCAAAAACGTTTTCTTCCGGGTCAAAGATGTTCTTCACACCGAGCCCTCGTGCTGTACTCGGCATGAGCTGCATTAAACCTGATGCACCTGCAGGGCTGACTGCATTAGGGTTGAAGTTGGATTCTTGTTTTATTACTGCTTGAATCAGTTTTTTAGGCAGGCCAAAGTGATCGGCTGCACGAGATATCATTGCATCAATCTCTTGGGGAGCATTCCAGTTCGGTTTGTTCACAGCTGAAAGTTCACGAAGAGGTGATGAAACCGAGAAGGTTGTTTTGGTTCCAAGCGCCTCTTTAACGGAACCTAATGTTTGATTCATATTTAAGTTGTTCTGCTCAGTGTGTAGTGCTTGATTTAATAGTTGATGAAATAACTCACTGGATCGGCGAGTGTTTTGTTGAACAGAAGATACTGATCCCAAACTGTTTAGAGCTTGTAAATCCATCATCGTTTTCAACAGTTGAACATTCATGAGTATAACTCCTCTTCTGGAAAACATTTATTCATATACTATATCGGTTCATGTCAGTCCTGTTTTAATTTTTCCATGTAGAATCGCTTGATTTTATTATCGGTTTTTCGAAGCGGAATGTTTAGTTCCTTCAGTAAGTCAAGAAATATAGATTCTCCTGATTTACGCTCCTTTACTTCATACTCCAGCTCATAGTCTTCTTTTTGTAAGTAAGAGCTTTTGTCAAAGACAAGAAGTCCGTCTTTATAGTCGATTTCAGCACGGCTGGTCGAAAGCGTACCGAAATGCTGAAGGGATTGAATGGGGATTTGAAGGGAATCCAGAACATCTTTGACTTCTCCATCAGGAAATACCCCTTGGTGTAAAAGAGATACCGACTCCTCTTTCGTTAACTTCTGGTTCGTTTCTAAGAGATCGTCATTTAAAGGTGTTTTTAAGGTTAACGTATAAGTCCTGTTCTTCTCCCGAATTCTTAAGGCAGAATGATTATCCTTTAATTGATAGTACGGCGTATCAAAATAGTGATTGTCTTGAGAAATGAAATCCTCATCTTTTATATGAAAATGTGAGGTTAATCGCGTAAATTCATTTTGAGTTACTAGATTCTTGAATTCAATTTCAATTTCCTGTGCCATGAAAAGCATCCTTTCCTTGCATACTGTCCCTCTATTATCTCTTTTATAGGATTTTTTCGCAAAGATTGTTTTATATCATGGGGGCTGCTCTGGCTCTGTCAATCAGTGTGTGCTTGATGGTGAGGGTAACTGCTTCGCTTGCAGCTAGCGTTTGGCGGAGCCTCCTCAGATTAGCCGAACGGGGTCTCGGCACGACCGTTCTTCCGCAGGAGTCTACACAGTTCCCCTCACCATATATAAGAGTTTTTAGTGACAGATCTTATGCAAAAAACAATTGAAAGAAATAGTATTTCTATTATACAAGCTAAAGCCGACTATACACTTTGAAAAATGTTGTATTCTAAACGTTTATGATTTTTATATTTGTCTATAGTAAGAAACGGAAACTTAGTAAATTGATTGAAGCGGAAGGTGCTCGACCCCTGCGGGAATAGCGGGGAAGTTGAGACCCCACAGGGGATAGCCCGAGGAGGCTCAACTCACGCCCCGCGGAAAGCGAGCACCTGGAGCGGAAATCAACCACTACTCGCTTTTTCAAAAGGAACAAAGTTTACGAAAAGTCCTTTAATAAAACACAACTTCAATATTTAGATGAAATGGTTTTCTTATGTTAAAATGATACTGATTGTTTTATGGAAGGATGAAGAAAAGCATGAGGAAAATTGTTCAATTTAAACAAACAACATTTGAAAACGGTACATTATACTTACATACGGACCAAGCGGACCTGTTGCAAGGAACGACTGCAGCCGGCCAAATCATTGCAGACTCTGATCGATATGCATTCGTATACTTAGCAGAAAACGAAGAGGAATATGTTTACTTATACCTGGAAGAGTCAATCTGGGCTGAGTTGAAAAAGGCACTGCAAGATAAGGCTGCAGTCATTGCGAAAAGCGGTGATTACTCACTTGAATTGGATCGATTCAACGAAGAGCTGGACTATCTTGTAAGCAACATTGAAGGAAATGGGAACTACGGTGAAGAAATGGTTACAAAGGTAGAGAACGCATTTCTTGAAAAGTAGGCGTGTAGAGGTGAGGAGAATGAATCACTGGGAACAATTTTTAGCTCCCTACAAGCAAGCGGTTGACGAATTAAAGATTAAGCTTAAAGGGATGAGGGGAGAATATGAACTTCATAACACTCATTCTCCCATTGAATTCGTGACTGGAAGAGTCAAGCCAATTGCGAGTATTCTTGATAAAGCAAATCAAAAAGGGATTAAGCTATCAAATATTGAAATAGAAATGCAAGACATAGCCGGACTGCGGATGATGTGTCAATTCGTGGAGGATATTCATGTCGTTGTGGAAAAGCTTCGAGGGCGAAATGACTTTACTATTATAGAAGAAAGAGATTACGTGACCCACAAGAAACAAAGTGGATACCGATCCTATCATATTGTCATTGAATATCCTGTTCAAACGATTCACGGGGAAAAAAACATTTTGGTAGAAATTCAAATCCGAACTCTTTCAATGAATTTTTGGGCGACGATTGAGCACTCTTTGAATTATAAGTACAGTGGACAAATCCCGGAACAAGTCCGTCTTCGTCTTGCAGGCGCTGCTGAAGCAGCATTCAGACTGGATGAAGAAATGAGCTTGATTCGTGAAGAAATTCAGGAAGCCCAAGTCATTTTTACAAACAAAAAGGAAAAAGACCAACGGGGTAAAAGCTCTAAACCAAATCAGTAGTGACTTGAAGGGGGTAAACGAATGAAGTTCGCGATTACATCAAAAGGTGATTCGAAATCAAATACATTGATGCACAAAATGAGAACCTATCTCCAGGATTTTAATTTGACTTATGATGATGACCAACCGGATATCGTCATATCGGTTGGAGGAGATGGGACGCTGCTTTATGCATTTCACCGCTACAGATCCCGGTTAGATAAGACCGCATTTGTTGGTGTACATACAGGACATCTCGGCTTCTATGCCGATTGGGTGCCGGAAGAGATTGAGAAGCTTGTGATCGCCATTGCGAAAACACCTTATCAAATTATCGAATACCCATTATTAGAAACGATTATCCGCTACCAGCATGGGGGGAAAGAAACCCGTTACTTAGCATTGAATGAATCGACGGTCAAAAGCGTAGAAGGGACCCTTGTCATGGATGTGGAAATCAGGGGGCAGCACTTTGAACGCTTTAGAGGAGATGGACTGTGTTTATCCACACCTTCGGGCAGTACGGCGTATAACAAGGCATTAGGTGGAGCAATTATTCATCCGTCTCTTCCTGCTATTCAATTCGCTGAAATGGCATCCATCAATAATCGTGTTTTTCGTACGATCGGATCACCTTTGATATTACCTGCTCATCATACATGTATGCTTAAACCGGTGAATGGGCCTGATTTTCTGGTTACCATCGACCATCTATCTCTTCTTCATAAAGATGTAAAGAGCATTCAATATCGTGTCGCTGATGAGAAAATTCGCTTTGCCCGCTTCCGACCGTTTCCGTTCTGGAAAAGGGTGCATGATTCCTTTGTTGCGGATGAATGACTTAAGGCTGGGAAGTTTACGATGAATTTCTATACATTGAAATGGATTATCCCTGCTTCTTATGACGGGAAGCTGATGAGAGAGTTTCTAATCGATCAGCAGATTTCAAAGCGTACTCTGACTGCTGTGAAGTTTGATGGAGGAACAATAACCGTTAATGGAAAGGAAGAAAGTGTCCGATATCACCTTATAGAAGGGGATATTCTTGAGATGAGGTTCCCTGAAGAAAAAGGGAGTGAGTCATTAGTTCCGGAAGAGGTCCCATTGTCAATCATTTATGAGGATGATGATGTTCTCGTAGTAAATAAGCCATGGGGTATGAAATCCATACCGACTAAGAAAGAGCCGACTGGAAGTCTCGCCAATGCCATAGCCGGATATTATGACAGGGTCGGTATTTGTTCAACGGTTCATATCGTTACTCGATTGGATAAGGATACATCCGGGCTGGTTCTAATAGCAAAACACCGCCACGTTCATCATTTATTCAGTCTTCAGCAGAAGGGGCGGGAAATAAAGAGAACGTATGAAGCATTTGCAGAAGGCCGGCTGGACTCGGACACTGGTACGATCGAAGAGCCCATCGGCCGGAAACCGGATAGTATCATTGAAAGAGAAGTGCGCCAGGATGGCCAATATGCCCTGACTCACTATAGATTGAAAAAGCAGTTTCAGGATTTCGCTCATATTGAATTGAGATTGGAAACGGGGAGAACCCACCAGATCAGGGTGCACATGTCATTTATAGGACACCCGCTGGCAGGGGATGATTTGTATGGAGGCAGTGTGGCATTGATAGGGAGGCAGGCACTACATTGTAAAAAGCTGTCTTTTTTTCATCCCGTTAAAAAAGTATGGGTGCATTTGGAGACAGTGATGCCTCGGGATATGCGGATGTTGCTTGAAAGAAAATGAAAAAAAGAGATTCTTTTCAGTTAAACTGAAGAGAATCTCTTTTTGGTGTGTAGAGAGGGAACAAACACACCTACCAGCTCACTTATTCAAACCTCCGAAATTTCTCCTCTACAAAAGGCATACAAGATTCAACACTAACCACTTCGATTTCAGGATATCTCAAGGCAGTCAGCTTCCCGCCAAAGACCGCCCCTGTATCAATATTCGCAGTCTTATTAACGATCCGCGCTTCTTTTACCGGGGTGTGGCCATATACAATCCAGGCGTCACCTTTATAGTCCAATGCCCAATCTTTTCTGACCGGCGTACCGTCTTCGTTCTTCTCACCTGTGATGTCACCGTACAAGACAAATGTTTTCACCCTGTTATTCTGCATTCCAATCAGCTCTTCCTTGATACCTGCATGAGCAATGATCAGTTTGCCGTCATCCAACACCTGATACAAGGGGGATCGTTCATACAAGGAGATAAACATATCTCTATAGTGTTCTCTTTCACTTTGTGGAAGGGCACTTAGTTCCCCTACTGTTGTTTCGAGTCCATGGAGGATCTTTACATTGTTACCCAGGAAGTATCGGTAGAGTTTATTACAATGGTTTCCAGGAACATAGTATATTGATCCTTTTTCAAATAGATCATAGACCGTTGAAATAGTCTGAAGTGAGTGATGGCCACGGTCGGTCAAATCCCCGACACACCCAATCAACCTTCCTTGTGGATGCACGGGGAGACCGGTTGACCAATCGTAGCCTAACTTTATCGTTAATTCTTTGAATTCATTAAAACACCCATGAATGTCTCCAATTATATCTAATTTCATCGGATCCCCGCTTTCCTGTGGCATTTTTCTTTTCTTTTCACGTATTTTATGCCATATTAATGTTTCAGTCTTTCATATCGAGCGGATGTTTATTCATATTGTACCAAACGATTTTGTTTCTAAACCAATCCGTATCCAATTCATTTCATGAGAGACAATCGTCTTAAGATTTGCTAGTATTATTACGACTATATACAATTTAAGATAAGAAGGAGGGTGTATATGATGTCTGAAGTAACTCAAGATCAAGAAAAGGAAAGAGATAAGCAGGAAAAAGTAATGTATGATGAAGACCTACTCATTAGAGCCCTTCAAGAAGAAGATCTGGATTTATTTCGTTCAGAGTTTGTACATTTACACTCTTATGACCAAGCGAAATTTTTCTCTAAAATAGAAGAAGATTTACGAAGCCGCCTGTACCATTATCTTTCTCCGGAAGAGATGGCAGAGCTGTTTGAAAGTCTGGATATAGATGAAGAGGATTATCAGGATATATTAGCCGAGATGAATCCTACATATGCTGCTGAAATGCTATCCAATATGTATGCCGATGACGCGGTAGATGTATTGAATGAGTTGGATAAAGATCAGGTTGTTAGTTATTTAACCATAATGGATGATGAATCAGCCAAAGAAATTAAAGAATTACTGCACTATGAAGAGTATACAGCCGGTAGTATCATGACCACTGAGTTTGTCGCCATATCAAAGAATCAGACCGTCCGGTCGGCCATGTATATTTTGAAAAATGAAGCCCCGAATGCTGAAACGATTTACTACATATATGTAGTGGATGATGATAAAAAACTGGTCGGGGTCATCTCTTTAAGGGACCTCATCATCAGCCATGATGAGGTAATGATCGGGGAAATCATGAGTGATCGTGTTATGGCTGTAGGCGTCAGCGAAGATCAGGAGGCTGTCGCGAGACAAATGAAGGATTATGATTTCCTTGCCTTGCCAGTTGTCGATTTTCAGCATCACTTACTTGGGATCATCACGGTGGATGATATTATGGACGTCATGGAAGAAGAGGCATCTGATGACTACTCAAAGTTAGCTGGTATCGCCGATTTGGATTCCATCGACCGAAGTCCATTTAATGCAGCGAAAAAGCGTCTTCCGTGGTTAATTGCATTACTATTTCTTGGAATGTTCACGGCAAGCCTCATCGGGAGATTTGAAGATACGTTAGATAAAGTAGCAATTCTTGCTGTATTTATCCCGTTGATTGCAGGGATGGCTGGTAATACGGGAACCCAGGCCCTTGCCGTAGCCGTAAGAGGGATTGCAACAGGTGATCTGGAGAAGGAAAACAAGATGTCCCTTGTCATCCGTGAAGCGGGAACCGGACTTATTACAGGAACCACATGCGGGATAGTCGTCAGCATCGTTGTCTATGTATGGAAAGGTGAATTCTTCTTAGGCGTACTTGTGGGAGTCTCCGTTTTAGTCTCATTATTTGTTGCGACATTGGCAGGTACATTAGTACCCTTACTTATGCACAAACTAAAAGTGGATCCAGCCGTCGCTTCTGGTCCTTTCATTACGACGATAAATGATATTATCAGTATCCTGATTTATTTTGGATTAGCCACTTTGTTTATGAAATACCTAATATAGAGAGAAGAGGGGGAGGAATAGATGGAACAACATGCATCTGTTACATCACTTGTCATTGTTATTCTAGTAGCATTTTTAACTCCCATATTGCTACATCGATTTAAACTGAATTTTATCCCTGTTGTAATCGCTGAAATTATTATGGGTTTAATAATAGGTAAGAGCGGATTTAATATCGTTCACCAGGACATGTGGTTAGAAACACTGTCTACTTTAGGATTTATTTTTCTTATGTTTTTAAGCGGACTGGAAATTGATTTCACTGCTTTTTCAGGAGGGAAAAAGAAAAAAGAACGGTTACCTAATGGAAAAGAAGAACCGAATCGTCTTAAGGTAGCCACCATTATATTTATTGGGATTTTCTTTGTTTCACTTGGACTGTCTTATCTATTCGTCTTATTCGGACTTATTAATAATGCATTCTTAATGACCTTGATCATTTCAACGATTTCACTGGGAGTAGTCGTTCCTACTCTAAAAGAAGCACATATAATGAAATCGGCCATTGGTCAAATCATTTTGCTTGTAGCGGTTATTGCCGACCTTGTGACAATGATATTACTGGCTGTATTTGTGTCCCTTTACGGTGAAGGTCATGGAAACATGTGGCTTCTTCTGATCCTATTTGGTGTTGGGGTCCTCTTATATTTCCTGGCGAAGAGATTAAAGAACAACTCCTTCATCAAGAGTTTATCAACAGGAACCGTTCAAATCGGTACACGTGCCGTTTTTACATTAATCATCTTATTGGTTGCAGTGTCTGAGACGGTTGGAGCCGAAAACATTCTGGGAGCTTTCCTTGCCGGTGTACTTGTATCATTATTAGCACCGAATCAGGAAATGGTCCATAAGCTTGATTCCTTTGGATATGGATTCCTGATCCCCATATTCTTCGTGATGGTCGGGGTTGAGTTGGATCTTGGATCGCTGCTCAGCGATAAAAAGATGCTGCTGTTAATTCCATTACTGCTTCTTGCATTCCTGGTTTCGAAAGTCATTCCTGTTTACTTGCTGAAGTACTGGTATGATACGAAAACAACGATTGCTTCAGCATTCTTATTAACATCGACACTGTCACTCGTTATTGCTGCTGCGAAAATCGCGGAGAGAATAGAAATTATCACACCACAAATGAGTGGTACGCTCATTTTAGTAGCGGTGATTACATGTATTATTACACCTATATTCTTTAAGAAGCTCTTCCCAAGGGAAAGTGCAAAAGAGAAAAAGCTTAAGATTACATTCTTGGGAGCGAATCAGCTTACAATGCCGGTTTCCAGGGAACTTCATTCCTCCCTTTATGAGCCGGTCTTATATCATACAAAACAAGATAAGTCTGATCGTAATATCGCCGATTCTTTATTTACCATCAACGAAATCGATAATTACGAAATAGACACGCTTGAAGAGAACAACATCTTTGACTCTGATATCATAGTGATTTCAACAGGTGATGAAGAAATAAATGCAACACTTGCCGTCACTGCTAAGGAATATGGTGTCAATCGTGTCATTGTAAGGGTTGAGAGTCCAGACTTACATGAGACTCTGCGTGAACAGGACATTGAAGTATATTCCGTGTTTCTGTCAACGAAAGCCTTATTACGTGCGCTGATCGAGTCACCTTCTGTGATGAATATCCTTACTAACCAAGAAACATCCCTATATGAAATCCGGATGTTAAACAGTCAGTTCGAAGGTATGACACTCAGGAAATTTCCATTCACGGGAGACGTTATCTTTGTTCGGATCTTTAGAGGGAAAGACTCCATTGTTCCTCACGGAGATACAGAACTGCACATGAACGACCGCTTGATTGTGACCGGTTCTAAAGAATATGTAGATGAACTTAAACGCGAGCTTGAATTCTGTGAGTATTGCTAAGAAATAACCAACTTCCCAAGAATTTTTTCTTGGGAAGTTTTATTTTTTAGAGGAGTTTACTCTCTTACCACTAATATCTAATAAGAGAGATATACTAAATGGAGGTAAGTATATGTGGGAAACAAAAGTAATTGAAATCAGGGAAAAGGTGAAAGGGAGTTTCATGGATGTACCTGTAGAGAAGTTGAACGAACAGCCTTCGCCAGAGGAATGGAGCATAGCTCAAATTGTTCTCCATCTGGCTGGAGCTGAAAAAAGATTTTTAACATTGGCTCTCGATTCAGCGGAGAGTCAATCAGGATCAAGTGAAAATCGAGCTGACTTATCCGTGTTTGATGATCCATCTAAAAAATTGAAGGCACCAATCGAACCAACTTCTGAGCCTCAAAAAAAAGAAGCATTGATTTTAGCCTTAGATGAATCCCGGTCACTCACTACACGCTTCCTGGAGTTATACACGAAAGAGGGCTTGAAAAGTCGATCCATGAATCATCATCGATTTGGAAATATGCCCATATGGCAAGTGTTAGAGCTTCTCGGTAAACATGAACAGAGGCATTTAGTTCAAATCGAAGAAGTTAAAAGGCGAATCCTGTAGGAATTCTTCTTTTCTTTTGTGATGGATTACTGTAGAATTAGTAGTAGGTACTAATAACATGTATAAATTAGGAGGATTATAATGACTCTTTCATTAAAAGGTAAAACATATGTCGTTATGGGAGTTGCAAATAAACGCAGTATAGCATGGGGAATTGCCCGATCATTACATCAATCCGGTGCACGGTTGATTTTTACATATGCAGGGGAGCGTTTTGAAAAAGGAGTTAGAGATCTCGCCGGGACATTAGAAGGCGGCGAAGATTCACTTGTTCTGCCTTGTGATGTAACAAGTGATGAAGACATTGAAAAATGCTTTGCAACCATCAAAGAAGAAGTCGGCGTGATCCACGGACTGGCTCATTGTATTGCATTTGCCAATAAAGAAGAGCTGGCTGGAGATTATATGAACACAACAAGAGACGGTTTCCTTCTGGCTCACAACATCAGCTCTTATTCATTGACTGCGGTTGCTAAAGTGGCAAAGGATCTTATGACTGAGGGTGGAAGTATCGTTTCCATGACGTACCTTGGCGGGGAGAGAGTGATGCAAAACTACAACGTGATGGGTGTAGCGAAAGCATCTCTTGAAGCAAGTGTGAAGTATCTTGCCAGTGATCTTGGTAAGCATGGTATTCGAGTGAATGCCATTTCTGCAGGACCAATCCGTACCTTATCTGCTAAAGGTGTAGGTGACTTCAACAGCATCCTGAAAGAAATCGAAGAACGTGCTCCACTTCGCCGCAATACCACACAAGAAGAAGTCGGTGATACGGCTGTATTCCTTTTTAGTGATTATTCAAGAGGCATCACAGGTGAGAACCTGCATGTAGACTCCGGTTATCATGTATTAGGCTAAAAATAAAAATGACAGAACCCAGGTTGCAGAACTTTCTTGTAGCCTGGGTTCTTTTTGTTATGTTTTGATAGTATTTTCAAGAATCTAAGAAGAAACTCATAGGCGCATCCTGCATACATATAAATGTAGAATGAATGGAGGGATAGGATTGAATAGACAGAAAAAGCCACTATTATATATACATCAGCCCAGGTTAAATGATGTGAACAGCAGCAGCATGCAAGAAGTATATAGAGGATCATCGTCAAGAAACGTTCAACCTAAACAAGTAGAAAGAAATGTCCGGCCCGTTGAAAGGAAAAGCACTGAGTTATTTGAAGCTGCCCCTTTAGGGAAGTTAAAACAGCCTGAATATCACACTATTGTAAAAAGAGAAACTGAACCCATAAAAAAAGAGTCACCTAAGAGTGAAGAACCAAAAACCATTCACAGTGAATTAGGGCAAGAGCTTTCACATGACAGTTACTTTAAACCACTTACTCCTTTTAAGGACCTGGATCTGGATGGGAAAATAGAATATATGCAGCAGAGCATAATGGGGAGAGCCCCATTTCCATGTGCGTTTCAAACAGAAGAAGGGGTGTATCGTGGTGTATTAACCAGTGCAGATAGCGCATCCATTGATATAAAAACGTTTCAAGGTGAAGAAATCACTTTGAAAAGAAATTCTATAAAGGCGATTAAAATCATAGGTTTGAAATGAAAGAAGCCAGCCGGAATATCCGACTGGCTTTTTATTCTCGTTACTGCTTAGTCACAAACGCCTTCTACTCTAACATCATCGATACATTGGATAGCACAGAAGCAATCCAGATCAACTGTAATACAATCTCCAGTCAATTCGTAGACGAAGTTATTGTTTAACCCCATTAATTCGTCTTCTGATTCTACGTCTGCACCTGTAACGTGAACTTTCTTCAATACTTGAAGTGTTGCACAGCAGTCGTCAAATACGTTCTTCACACGGAAGTAAGGTGTTTTCCAGCAATAATGTTTAGGGTGTACCTTAAATAGGTCTCCTTTTTTATTATAGAGTTTGAAAACACGAGTATTTGGTGCATTTCCAACTGGACTTACTAAAGATCCTAATGGCTCAAGAAAACAATCATTTTTACAATCAAAACAGTCTTGATCTGCTGCATCTTGAACATCTTTAATAGCACGAACAGCAAGGCATACACAACCGCGGTCTCTTGCACCTGCAATGTCATCTTTTCTGTAATTTCCGCAACCCATAAGAATTTTCCTCCTTAAATAATTTTCACTACATTAATAACATATTGTAGAAGAGGAATTTGGGTAACGGACAAATGCCCCTTTTGACTAAATTGGGCTGGATATTAGTTTAAAAAAGGAGTGGAAGTATGGGAATACTTGACATCATTATCTTGGGGCTTGCTGTGTTTAGAATGACTCACCTCATCGTTTTTGACAAAATAACTGAATTTTTGAGATCTCCATTTTTCGATGAAGTACCCGAAATGTCAAAAGATGGGGTGGAAGAAATTTTCCTTTTACCCAAAAAGGGTGGAGTAAAAGGGTTTGTAGGGGAACTAATATCGTGTTATTGGTGTACAGGTATGTGGGTTGCTGTAATTCTATATGTAGGAAATATTTTCATTCCTGTGTTTTTTAACCCGTTTATAACAGTATTGGCAGTTGCTGGTGTTGCTTCCATAATAGAGGCGGCTGTCCAAAGTTGGATAAGGGAATAAATAATTAGGTAATTAGTGGAAACAAGCTTACCCTATTTCACATACAATGAATGTAAGGGGGATGGTAAAGGAGGTCGATTATGATGAAGAATACTTCTGTAAATACCAAGAAACCAACCAACACTCCCATTAAGAAAAAAGGATGCGGTTGTGGAAAAGCGAAGAAAAGATAAAGCTGCTCATATTGGGCAGTCTTTTTTTTTTTCATAAAATCTGACTTTAAGAAAAAAATAAAAGGTGAGTACAAACAAAAGAGGGATATGTCATGAACAAAAAACGAATCATCGTTCCAATTACTTTACTGGTCTTAATAGGATGCGCCAATAAGGAAGATGGAAACGATAGCAAGATTGCGCTTATGAAGAAAACCGATCCACCACCCATTGAATTAGTGGATAATCCTGAAACAGATAGCTACGGTCACGCCATAAAGCGAGAAATATCGAAAATGAAAGAGCTTTATGACGTAGCGGTTATTCAAGGAAAAGAAGAAACGCTCGTTGTATATAAGGTAAAGCACTTACAAAGATTCCATATGAAGAAAATCGAAAAAAAGATGGATCAATATCTAGAAGATAAGTACTCAGGTGAAGACTTTATTTTATCCAGTGATTACAAGATATTCCTTGAAACGATCCGCCTAAAGGAAAAACTAAAGAGAGGTTCAATTTCAAAGAAGGATGCGGAAAAAAAGTTTCAGGAGATTGTAAAGCTTCAAAAGGAAAAGACGTAGGAGGAATGTTTTGTGGGGAAAGTACCAAAAACACCCGAACAGAAAAAGTATGAGCAATTAGAAAAAAAATATGAAACAAAGCGCCCCCTCCTGAAAAATATCATCAAGGCATTCTTTGTTGGGGGCTTCATCTGTTTAATTGGGCAGGCCATTACGTATATGTACATTTATTTCTTCAACTTTACTGAGCAGACGGCAGGAAATCCAACCGTTGCAACGATGGTATTCATAGCGATGCTACTGACCGGATTTGGAGTCTATGATCATATTGGCCAATTTGCCGGAGCTGGTAGTGCGGTTCCGGTAACAGGGTTCGGAAATTCTGTTATTGCAGCAGCCATTGAACATAAAACGGAAGGATATGTTTTAGGGGTAGGCGGTAACCTATTTAAATTGGCGGGTTCTGTTATTGTTTTCGGAGTATTTTCTGCTTTTGTCGTTGCATTAATCAAGACGATCTTAATTCAATTGGGGGTGATTTAATGCTTCAAGGTTCAAGGTCATGGGTATTTCCTTCACATCCTGTCATCCTGTCTACCGGTGTCGTTGGCGGCCCCTTTGAAAAGAAAGGGAACTTAGCTGCCGACTTCGATCAGTTTTATGATGACCTCTGGATGGGCCAGAATACGTATGAAAAAGCCAATCGAACACTCATTGAAGATGCCGTTCAAATAGCCCTGGAAAAACAGTCTCTCCAAAAAAGCGATGTACAGTTTTTCTTAACGGGGGATCTTATTAATCAAATTACCCCATCAAGTTTTGCTGCCAGAACCAACGGAATCCCTTACTTCGGTTTATTCGGAGCATGCTCAACGTCCATGGAGGGTTTGGCATTATCTGCATTCCTGGTTAACTATCATGGTGCTCATCATATTGTGACTGGGGCATCAAGCCACAATTCCGCAACAGAGAAACAGTTCCGCTACCCGACTGAATATGGAGGTCAAAAGCCTCCGACTGCACAGTGGACAGTAACAGGTGCGGGGTATGCGGTAATCGGAGAAGGAGCATCAGTCACGACCCCTGCACCGAGAGTTACATCTGCAACCATCGGCAAGGTGATGGATATGGGATTGAAAGATCCCTTTAATATGGGAGGTGCCATGGCACCAGCTGCAGTGGATACGATTGCGGGGCACTTTCAAGATCTGGACAGAGATCCTTCATACTACGACCTGATCATCACGGGAGATCTCGCCAAAATCGGTCGGAAGACGGCTATTGAACTGTTAAGGGAAAAGGGATATAACTTTTCAGAACATCAGTTTCAAGATTGTGGAATGCTGATATATGGAAATGATCAGCCAGTCCAATCTGGAGCCAGTGGCCCAGGGTGTTCAGCTACAGTCCTTTATGGACACCTATTAAATGAAATGAAAAAAGGAACATATAAACGCATTTTAGTTATTGCGACGGGAGCTTTGTTATCACCTCTGACATTTCAACAAGGGGAAACGATCCCCTGTATTGCTCATGCGGTTTCCATCGAATATATGTAAAGGAAAGGAGGAAGCGAAGTGTTAGCAATGTTTTTTTGGGCCTTTACAATAGGCGGGATCATTTGTGTGATTGGTCAATTGCTGTTTGATGTTGCTAAATTAACCCCAGCCCATACACTCAGCTTACTGGTTGTGGCAGGAGCGGTTTTTTCAGGTTTTGGGTTATATGAGCCTCTCATAGATTTTGCCGGAGCAGGGGCGACAATCCCAATAACGAGCTTTGGTAACGCACTGGTCAATGGTGCTATGCAGGAATCACAGGAACATGGGATAGTGGGAGTCCTTACAGGCATGTTTGAAGTGACAAGCTCCGGGATCTCCTCCGCAATCATATTTGGTTTCATTGGAGCTCTCCTTTTTAAGCCAAAAGGATAATAGAGGTGAAGATTGATGCCTGAGTACTTAGAGGTGGCATTACGCAGTATATTCATTTTACTTTCCCTATTCGCCATTACAAAATTATTAGGGAAAAAACAGCTTTCTAAACTCTCCTTTTTTGAGTACATTACAGGAATCACGGTTGGAAGCATTGCAGGGACTCTCTCGATGGATCTGGGCCTGCCATTAAGTGAAGGCCTTATGAGCATCCTCTTATGGTTTACGTTCCCACTCCTGTTCTCCTATTTGTCACTTAAAAGCATTAGGTTTAGACGATTTGCTGAAGGAAAACCAACCGTATTTATAAAAGATGGAAATATCGATGAGAAGGCTTTAAAGAAAGAACAGTATTCCGTTGACGAACTGTTGGAACAATTAAGAAAAAAAGATGTTTTCCGTGCTGCAGATGTCGAGTTCGCTTCACTGGACACCAATGGTGATCTAAGTGTTTTGCTCAAAAAAGAAAAGAGGCCACTTGTTCGAGAAGATATATATAAAATCTCACAAAAAACCACTCCTCCACAGGCTGTCATTTCAGACGGGAAAATAGATGAAGCGGCTCTACAAGAAGTCGGGTTTCCCCTGCCCTGGTTACAAAAAGAACTAACCAAAAGACAATTACAGGTTGAATCCATTTTCCTTGCCCAGCTGGACCGTGAAGGAAATCTGACCTTCGACCTGTACAATTGGACAAACACACAATAATATCTTGAAAAGCCCATACGTATTCCTCTCTGTTTACATATGTTATAAGAGACTAAAGGTAAAAGAGAGGTGATACTAAAATGTATGGATATGGTTACGGTGGCTGCGGTTATGGCGGAGGCGGATATGGTTCAACTTTTGTATTAATCGTTGTGCTTTTCATTCTTTTAATTATCGTTGGAGCTAGCTTCTGTTAGAAAGGGGTACAAAAGGCAGAATCCTCACAGGAGGGATTTTGTCTTTTTGTTTTATTGGGGGAAGCGTCACTTTGAGGGTTATGGATACGTTTGAAGTGCCAGGAAAGGTGATGGAAAGTGAGATGAAAATAAACGTGGTGAAGTTGTACCGGTAGGAAGTCGATAATAAAAGGGCCGAAGTCGATAATAAATCAGAAAAGTCGATAATAAACATTCTTATGGCCACTAAATTCAATTACAATACCAAAGAGATTTTCAACCTTCAACGAGTCCTCTAAAAAAATCGTGTAAAGACGATCTAAAATAAATAAAAACATCCTCAATCTTCAAAAAAACCAATTCATAATCACGCTCCTGGGTTTTTTACATATGATGCTTATAGTTAAAAGGAGGCGTTAAGGAAATGAATAATAACTTTTTTAAGAATTTAGAGAAGAAGACAGGCGTTAACATGAACGAAGTGTTAGAGCTTGCGAACTCATTACAAAATGCAAACTTCAAAGATGAAGCAACGGTCAGAAGCGTCATTAAACGCGTATCCAAAATTGCCAATAAACCTGTAAACAAGGAAATGGAAAATAAGATCGTGCAGTCGATTGTGAATGATGGAAAGCAATTAGACTTTGGAACCATTTCCAATATGTTAAATAAGGGGAAGAAATAAAGGTATATATAAATAAAGGAGAATGGACATAAAGATGTGTGCCGGCACGTATTTTATGTTAATTCTCCTTTCTTTTTTGCCTTGGGAGAGTACAATCAAAGCCACCAGGTTGTTCGTTATACATAGGTCTGCAAAGTCTCAGCATACGAACGGGAAGCCACCAGAAAGTTTATTGCACAACCTTAAATGGGTAACTACTACCAAGGAGGTAATGAAAGTGGGATACATCGCACCAATTCCTCACCATCAGTATAAACAGTATCAAGAGCGCGAATTAAAAGTTGAAAAACATCCGTTCACCTATCTCCCCGTCCAATCAGTGAAGCCCATGAAAAATAAATCTCAAGCACATCCTGAAGAGACAGGAACATCCAATCATGTATATCGATCAAAACAACGCAAAACTTCATACCAAGCATTCACTAAACCGTCCATCCCGTCAAAATTATTAGCCCAGTTAACAGGAAAAGGAAACCATTTTAACGAATATGTATAAAGAAGTTTAAGGGGGTCACTTATAGGCAAATTGAAAAATCCCAAAAGGTGCAGCCTTCCTTAGGGTTTTTTTATTTAACTGATCTTGAGCTCCTGACATATCTGGAGGTAATAACTTGAAACTACAAAGCCTTACTGAGCATTGCTATGCATTTACAGGAAGCGTTACGATAGGTTACTGCGTGAAAGAAGGAAAGGGTCTCCTCATAGACTGCGGACTGGATGATGCATCGATGAAGAAAGTGATCAAAATAATAAAAAATGAAGGCCTGCCCCTGAATTATTGTGTGATCACTCATGCCCACGCAGATCATTTTGGCGGAGCTCACTACCTGAAAAAAAAATACGAGATCCAATTATTTGCTCCTAAAATAGAAAAAGCGATTATAGAGAATTCGATATTGGAGCCCATTTATCTGTTTAATGGAGCAAATCCCATAAAAGATTTGAGAAATAAATTTCTAGAAGGACAATCAGTGGCCGTTGATGATGAATTGAATGTTGGTGAAAATAGCATTGGCCCTTTCATTTTCGAAGCAATTGACTTACCGGGACATTCATATGGTCAGGTGGGACTCCTTATGGATGGTATTTTATATGCGGCGGACAGTTATTTTGGCAGGGAGACGTTGGAAAAACATGTTGTTCCGTTTATTGTGGATGCGGATCAAACCCTGGATTCATTAAAAAAACTCCTTCACATTACATGCAAAGGAGCAATTCCAGGTCACGGAAACTATGAAGAGAGCTATGTTGAAACGGTCCAAGAGAATATCGATCTTCATGAAGAACGAATGAACTCACTTCTCACACTTGTGAATGAGAGTTCAGAAGGTTGTTCCTTTGAAAAAGTAGTAAAAGAGTATTTGCAGTTACATAAAATAACTGTATCGAATGTGGGGCAATGGCTCTTGTTCAGAACGTCGGTGACGGCTTATCTTACCAGTCTTGAAAGAAAGAAACTCCTATCCTTCACGATAAGAGAGAATGAACTCATCGTTATGCCCCATTAATACCCTTGGACTAACAGGCTTTCTCCTTCTTCCCATTCGGCATATAAAACGTCTTCGGAAGAGAGGAAGCCTTGTTTTTTTATTTCATTCAACAGCCAATCCTCTTTTTGCTCGGCTAGCTTTAAATTATCATAAACGATTTCTCCGTCCACGATTAAAGATAGTGGGAGAGTAGCTGTTTTCGCAGGGATATTCAGGTCTTGGCGCTGAACGATTTCATAAAGGGGCTTTCTAATGACACTTAGTGTACCGTCAGACTCTAATAGGGCATATTCACATTCCCTGACTGAGAAAATATCTTTAGCACGAAGTAAATGCTGAAGCTGATTAAGATCTAAGTGATTCTTCTTGAGTTCATCAAAGTTAATCTTCCCTTTATTAATGATCAATGCAGGTGTTCCTTCCAGCATATGGCGGAATCGTCTCGATTTCTGAGTGAAATACTCCGTGAAAAAGATCAAGCTGCCCCAAATGAAAATGGCTGTAAGGATCGGAAGCACACTGACTTTGCCATCATAAAGGGAGTTACCTACAAGTTCACCTAATATTAGTGCTGAAATGAAATCAAAAGCAGATATTTGTGTGATTTGAGTCTTACCAAGGATTTTTGTAAGAATCAATAAGGCAAAATATCCTACGATTAACTCGACGGCAATCGACATGAATTCCATAAGGATCCCCCTTCCCATACACTATCTCATTATCGACGAGTTGATAATGTAATATACTTCTTTATATGGGATTTGATAAAGCAAAAAAGGAACAAGCAATTAAGCTGATCTGCTTAATTGCTTGTTCCTTTTAGATATCCTTTTTCATCGCTTTATGAGGGATCCCTGCGTCCAGAAATTCATCAGACGTAACTTTGTAGTCTAAGCTCTCATAAAAAGGGATTGCATATGTTTGAGCATTTAATTTTAATTGAGATAAGGGCTGTTGCTTAGCGTATTCTTCGATGGCGAGCATGATTTCACGACCTGCTCCTTTTCCTCTGGCAGACTCTAAAACGCATATTCTTTCCACTTTCCCGATTCCGTCGAGAATACGGAATCGACCGGCACCTACTGCGTGGTTTTGATCGTAGAGGACAAAGTGTGTGGAATCATTTTCGAATTCATCGATTTCTTCTTCAAGGGGAACCTTTTGTTCTTCCACAAACACTGTCTTTCTTATGTTGAATACCTCTTGGATTTGATCTTCTGTTTTGGCAACTTCGACTTTCAACTCTTACTCTTCCTTTCCTAAACGGAAGGTTTCGTATACTGTCCAAGACCCGTTTTCTAATTGATACAACAAGTGAAATCGGTCAATGGTTTCTTCATGATCGATTCCAAGCATACGCAATGATCCGAAAATATCGGAGTGTTCATCATTTGAAAGCTTTTGTGCGACAGTTATGTGAGGAACGAAAGCGAATTCCGGCTCGTCACCCATGAAGTTTTGACTATGCATGTCATCGTGTAACCCTTGCAGTTCAGGAGTGGAGTTCACCTTGAAATAGATTACATTGTTCACAGGCTGAAAAGAACTTACTTTATACACTTTAAGATTGAATGGATCATATTTCTTTGAAATAGCAGCTAATTTATTAGCGATATCTTTGATTTGATCATCATCTGCACTAAAGACATTTTTTAATGTCAAATGTGGTGGAACTAAAGCATAATGAGGATCATAACGTTTCCTATAAGAGTTTGCGATATCTTGTAGCTTTTTCGATGGGAAAATGACTATACCATAATTCATTTTCTTCAATCCTCCTCTATTTAACTATCTTTGTAATATGTATAGTATAGCAAATTTTTCAAAAATTTAATATAGGGCGAACGAAAGAGGGAAGGTACTTTTCAATATGCAGAAAATAGCTTCCCTCCGTTCATTTGATGAGTATGCTTGAAAGAGGTGAACGAACAATTGTTTAGCTGAACATCATCTTTAAGGCACGTCTTAGATCAGGCTGCCAGTGTTTCCAGGTGTGGTCCCCGTCAAATTCATCATAAAAGGAAGAGAATCCATTATGATCGAATGTTTCGTGAAGCTGACGGTTTGGATTTAAGAAGTCTTTGACTTTCCCGTCCGTCGTTTTCACCTCTGTTTCTTGCTGACCAATGATATGGTAAATGCTTAATAGGTGAGGTTGTGAGAAGTTTTCCACTGCTTCTAACACTTTCTCGTTGACGAAAGGTGACTGAAGAAGAACCTTGCCAAATGTATTTGGATATTTCAATGCGGTCATTAGTGAAACGGTCGCTCCTAATGAATCACCAACCAGGGCACGTCCCATCCCCATATGATAGGTAGGATAATGCTCATCCAGATACGGGACCAATTCATGTGCTAAAAAGCGGATGTAAGCATCATTTTCTTCACCGTGCGGGTGATATTTTCTTCTGCGATCCTCAACATTTTTATAAGGAACCCCGACGATGATCATGTTTTCAATTTCCCTATTCCCGAGAAGTTCATCGACTAATCTAGGTATTCTTCCAAGTTGGAAGTAGTCTTTACCATCCTGGGTAATCAGGAGTGAATATTTATAGAGGGGAGAAAAAGTAGCTGGAAGGTATACGAGCATCTTGATCTCTTCATTCAATTCTTTACTAAAGAGGTTTAATTCGGTTACAGTTCCTCTTGCGGTTGTCATGACGATAGCCTCCTATAATCAGTGTTAACGTTTACAGAAAGATTGTATCATATTCTCTAGGATAATTCCCTAAAGCGGATTGCAATACGAAAATTCAAAACAATGCTATAATTTAAGTAAGTTGATGGACTGTTTAGAAAGGGGTATCAGAATGAGCAAACCTGTACATTCAAGAGATGTAACCAAAGCTGCCTTACAAAGGCTGAAAGATAGGGGCGTATTAATAGAGGATATTGCTGAAATCGTCTATGAAATGCAGTATCCATATAATAATGGATTAAATATGGAAGATTGTATCGACAGTGTGAAGAAAGTGTTGTTGAAAAGGGAGATTCAGCATGCGATCCTCGTAGGGGTGGAATTAGATCAACTTGCTGAGGAGAAGAAGCTTTCCGAGCCCCTTCAATCGATTGTGGAATCAGATGAGGGCTTATTTGGAGTAGACGAGACCATTGCATTGGGTGCAGCACTTGGTTATGGAAGCATCGCTGTTACCACTTTTGGTCATCTTGACAAAAATAAGATTGGCATCATCCGCGACTTGGATACGAAGAACGGGAAGGGTGTACATACCTTTTTAGATGATATCGTGGCAAGTATTGCGGCGAATGCATCTTCAAGAATTGCACATAGCTTGAGGGATCGTGAAGAAAATATCTCGGAAGAAGATAAGATGAAGTTTGAGGATGAAGAGTTAATAGGTTAGAATGTACTTTGATATATAACAGATGGACTGAAGAGGAGTGATTCTTTTTCAGTCTTTTTTATATGGACAAATATCTGTGATGGATGAAAAAAGGGTCGGGAAATGTAACCGCTTTATACATTCTCTATACATTTGTGAAATGACTGACAAGATTGGAACAAGCCACATTACAGGTCCCGATCGCAAAATGGGGTGTGAAGATAGTTTTTTTATGAAAAATGTTAAAGGTTTATGTATTTGATTTGACAAGATTGTTACAGACTGTGTTACAATTATTTCGTTAACGTATAAAATTTAATAGGGGGAATTAGAATATGAAAAAACGCAGTTTATTTCTAAGCACTGCACTACTTCTAGTTCTATCTGTCATTCTTGCTGCATGTGGCGGCGGATCAGGTGGAGGATCATCTGAGGGTGAAGGTAACAAAGAGGTTGACTTCATTGGAATTGCTACAGGTGGAACAGGGGGTACATATTACCCGTTAGGCGGAACATTTGCTAAAATCATTCAAGATGAAACAGGAATTAAAGCATCTGCTTCAACATCTGGTGCATCTGCGGAAAATATGGCATCTATTAAAGATGGAAAAACTGAAATCGCTTTTACACAAACAGATATCGCTTCTTATGCATCTGAAGGAACAGAAATGTTCAGCGATAACAAGGTAGAAAATGCACGTGGAATTGCTACTCTTTATCCTGAAACGATTCAAATCGTTACAACAAAGGATTCAGGTATCCAGTCAGTTGAAGATTTAAAGGGTAAAGTCGTTTCAGTCGGTGAAGCAGGATCAGGAACTTTACTTAATGCGAAACAAATCCTGGAAGTTCACGGAATCACTTTAGAAGATTTAGAGGCTCGTAACTTATCATTTGATGATTCAACAACAGGTATCCAAGATGGTACAATCGATGCAGCGTTCATCACTTCAGGTACGCCAACAGGAGCGGTTGAAGGGTTAGCAGCAACGGAAGACATCGCAATCGTACCAGTTGAATCCGGCAAAATCAGTGAGCTGATCGAAAAATATCCGTACTACTCCGAGGACGAAATTCCTTCTGGGACGTACAGTAAAGTCGATGAGGCAGTTACAACAGTTGCTGTTCGTGCAATGTTAGTAACAAATGCTGATATTTCCGAAGATGTAATCTATGATGTTACAAAAGCCATTTTTGAAAATACAGATGCAATCACTCATGCCAAAGGTAAGTTAATCAAGGCTGAAGATGGACTGAAGGGTATGGGAATTGAATTACATCCTGGTGCGAAGAAATACTTTGATGAAAAAGGCGTTTCAATGGAATAGATCCACACCAGCAGATAGACGAAGGGATAGGCCGCGTAAAACGGTCTATTCTTTTGTTTTGGTATAGGCTAAAAATATGGTAAGTAAAGCAGTAGTAAATGGAATGGTGGGGACTTTGTTATGAAGAAAATTACATTCATAGGAACAATTCTCATTATTCTTGCTCTTTTATTCATCACTTTTATTCCCTTTCAAACATATCTGGTAATCGAACCGAGGAGTACGGAGGGTGATCCTGTCAATTTCAGACTACCTGATGATCATACATTTTCGGTTCGTTACACTCATTCTATCCATCTCTCAGAAGTAGAAGAGTTTTATCGCCAATCTACAGATCAAATTCAACAAACAAAGCTACTTTATGAGGATACTGCCATTGGCATGCCTGCAAATGCAGAAGGAAATGAACACTTTGAAGTAACAAAGGAAGGAAAATACTTAATTTCAAATATGAATAAAGTGTTTCCGTACATTGATATCCGAATCGGGCAAGTAGTTGCCAATCATCGACTCGTGGTTGATGGTAAGGCCTATCCTTTAGCCGACTATTTCGATAAAGGGTCTGTCGTTCGGGTACAATTAAAGAAACAATCACTTTATGATCAGTGGAAAGGAGTGACTGTTGTTGGAAAAAGATAAAGAATTCGAATCATTAACCTCCGAACAACAACAAGAACTACTAGAAAAATATGATCCTGAATCATCAACGAGAAAGCTGCATCATGGACTGTTCAAATGGGTTATATTCTTTGGTTTATTAGCATTTTCATTATTTCAATTAGTAGCATCAATCTTTCAATTCATCCCTAGACAATTATTATTATCCATACATCTAGGGTTCGCTTTATCACTTGTCTTTCTGTTATTCCCGGCAAGAAAGAAAAATTTACGTAAAGATAAAGTGGCTTGGTATGATGTCGTTCTCTCTATCATATCTGTCGGAATTGGAGCGTATTGGCCGATTATGCAGGACGACATTGTCAGCAGAGTCGGATTAATGACATCGCTTGATTTTTATGTTGGTTTTGCTGCGATGATCTTAGTATTAGAAGCAACCCGTCGTGCTGTCGGCTTGCCCATCACCATTATTGCCTCTTCATTCATTCTCTATATGTATTATGGAAGATTGATGCCTGGATTCCTGGCACATAGAGGCTATGATTGGGACGATATCGTTAAAACGATGTTCTTCACAAGTGAAGGGATTCTTGGAACGCCATTATATGTTTCAGCAACCTTCATCTTCCTGTTCTTGTTATTCGGTGCCTTCCTCGTTAAAACCGGCGTGGGTCAATACTTTAATGATCTGGCTGTTGCGATCGCCGGTAAACGCACTGGTGGTCCTGCAAAGGTTGCCATATTCTCGAGTGCATTGCAAGGAACGATCAGCGGAAGTTCCGTTGCGAACGTTGTAACATCTGGTTCCTTTACGATTCCAATGATGAAAAAGCTTGGCTATCGTAAAGAGTTTGCAGGTGGAGTAGAGGCAGCAGCATCAACGGGTGGCCAGTTAATGCCCCCAATCATGGGAGCTGCAGCATTCCTAATGGTTGAATTCATCGGTGGTATCTCTTACTGGGATATTGCAAAGGCTGCCACCATTCCTGCTCTTTTGTATTTCACAGGAATTTGGATTATGACTCATTTTGAAGCGAAGCGCATCGGTCTTCGGGGACTTTCAGACGAAGAAATGCCGAATCGTAAAGAAGTTTTAAAGAAAATCTACTTATTAATGCCGATTCTTACGGTCATTATTTTATTAGTCAGTGGTATGAGTGTTATGCGTGCAGCACTTTGGTCAATTGTTGCTACAATCGTGATTAGTGCGATTCGAAAAGAGACAAGGATTGGCTTTAAAGATGCAGTCGACGCACTAGTAGATGGTGCTCGGACTGCTCTTTCCGTAGCTGTAGCGACTGCTGCTGCAGGGATGATTGTCGGGGTAGTGACGAAAACCGGATTAGGCCTTACACTTGCGAATGGTTTGGTTGACCTTGCTGCAGACTTAACAAATTCAACAGAAGGTAAATTAATCCTGACATTGGTGTTTACGATGATTGCATCGATTGTGTTGGGAATGGGATCACCAACAACGGCCAACTATGTAATCACGTCCACAATCGCGGCACCTGCGATCATCCTGTTAGGTGCACCTGAGTTAGCGGCTCATTTATTTGTCTTTTACTTTGGTATCATCGCAGATATCACGCCACCAGTGGCTCTTGCAGCATTTGCCGCCGCAGGGGTATCAGGAGGGGAGCCGATACGGACCGGGGTCAATTCTGCCAAATTAGCGATTGCCGCCTTTATCATTCCGTATATGTTCGTACTGTCTCCTGAGTTGCTTATGATTGATACAACAATCCCTGAATTATTATGGGTTGTATTTACCGCCATTACGGGAATGATGGCCATTGGTGCAGGTATGATTGGATATTGGTACCGAAGAGTGTATATTATAGAACGTTTTCTTTGTGTAGCAGCTGGATTAATGCTGATCTATCCAGAGGGCATGACAGATATCTTAGGATTAATCCTGTTCGGTGTAATGTTGGCTTTACAATTCTTCATTAAAAGGGAAGACAAAACACCAACGAAAGCAACAGCATAAACAAACGTGAGGCTGGCCCTTTATAGGGTCAGCCTCTTGTATTTTAGTTACCAACTAGGATATAGTTCGTTTCTCATAACAAAGAAGGGGATAAGCGGCCAAAATATCATGTAGTCTGAATCGGCGAAACGCTTCTCGTAAAAAGCAATAGGCCAGAATAATGTCCCCATCGATTTTTTTTACTATGATTTTTCTTTTCGTACAAATGGACTCAGGATTCATATAGATTATTTCAATGGGGCGTTGGTCCATGAATGAGCGATGTAATACCGTATACATTTTTGAACTCCTCTCCTGGAAGTATACTCATAGTATATGCGAACGAATGTTCTTCTATACATGGATTCCCAGAAGAAAAATGTATAGAACAAAAAAATGATTGACATTTTTCCCATTATGACTATAATTTAATATATACCTTCCATTGCGACTTGTTAGCTCAGTGGGAGAGCACTTCCTTGACAGGGAAGGGGTCGTGGGTTCGAATCCCTCACAGGTCATACATAAAGAAAGCCTGCACCTTATTTAAGGTGCAGGCTTTCTTCTTTTATATGTAGATCAGTCTTTTATAAAGAACTCTCAGAGTTAAAGGTCAGCGCCGAGGAAAGCGAGCTTCCTGCAGCGGAAATCAACTACCACAAATATTGTGAAAAGAGGCAAGTAAAAAGGACTCTGTTGGAATTCACGTAAGAGTCCTTGCCAAAATCATATTATGATATGATCAATTCTTTTAATTGACTTCTAATTCTTCCTCAAAATAAAACGTGCCGGGATGTTCTTTTACGATATATGAGTATCGCTTCATGTTTTTAACGTATTGCCATTTCAATATTGTCACTGTTTCGCCAGTTTCCTTTATCGTAACCATTGCGCCATTACTAAACCGATTTTTTGTGGATTTCATTGGGCACTCCCTTTCATATTCTCTTATTATACCACAGGTTACCCTTCATTTTAGACTCCCATTAGTGATAAATCTTGATAAAAATATTGTTAGCGCTTTAAAGGGCATAAGGGCAGTATTCATTAGTCATACCAAGAAACCCTTTGATGGGGGAAGTTTGTCTCAAGAGGTCTGACTTTCAAAACTTCTCCTTGAAGAACTTGCTTATTTGTTTCATTACTGTTATTCTATAGAAGAATTATTTTTGTCCGGTATACGAGGGAAGAACAAGATTTGGTTTTCACCTGATATCGCAAGAATAGTAATACATTGTGTGTAACGCACTTTAGGAGGCAACAAACATGGAAAATGGTAAAGTAAAATGGTTTAACGCAGAAAAAGGTTTCGGATTCATCGAAGTAGAAGGTGGAGACGACGTATTCGTACACTTCTCAGCGATCCAAGGTGAAGGTTTCAAATCTCTTGACGAAGGTCAAGAAGTATCTTTCGACGTAGAACAAGGTGCTCGTGGACCACAAGCAGCTAACGTACGTAAAGCATAATCTAACTTTACAACTCCAAAAACAGACTCATTCGTGAGTCTGTTTTTTTATGGAGATATTTAAATGACCCGGGCTAAATAAAAGAACCGATGCACGTCAGTCGGGTATGCCCCAATGAAACCGGACACTTGTAAAAACAGCTTCCTTCACATTTCCTGCTATTTATTTTCCTAAATCTTTCTTTGTCATTTCACTGCGAATATTGAGTTCTTTCGAGAATTCAGTATCGCTTTTTTTGTTGTTTGGGTATTTATTTTTTCGTTCACGATTATCATTTTTATTAGTCATCGTTGTTTCCTCCTAAATTGTTAATGGTTGTTTCATTCTTATTCTTTACAAGTGATATTTCGTTATCCTTGGTAAGTAAGGGAAGGGGTTTTGAGTAGACAGAATTTTAAAAACATTATATCTTTTTTCTCCATACAACGCTAAAATTATAATATATGCTTTACATGAGTGGAGGGATTGATAGTGGAAATGAAAGAAATAGTCGCCTTAGTGACAGGTGGTGCATCCGGACTGGGGGAAGCTACAGTAAGAAGGATCATTGAGGAAGGTGGTAAGGTGTATATACTGGATCTCAATGAAGAGAGAGCAACTGCCTTGAAAGAGGAGTATGGAGAATCCATTGGATTTTATAAAACAGACGTTACAAAGGAAGATCAGGTGTTAAAAGCCTTGAAAGGGTCGATAAAGGCTTTTGGCGGTTTTAATACAGTAGTGAATTGTGCAGGGATTGCTCCACCAGGGAAAGTGGTTGGAAGAAAAGGGATTCACTCTCTTGATCGCTTTTCCAAGGTAATTGAGATTAACTTAATTGGTACGTTCAATGTGATTCGTTTGGCTGCAGAGAGGATGATGGGAAATACTCCAAACGAGCATGGGGAAAGAGGAGTTATCGTCAATACAGCTTCAGTTGCGGCATTTGACGGGCAAATCGGTCAGGCTGCTTATAGTGCATCAAAGGGGGGAGTGGTCGGGATGACACTTCCGATTGCCAGGGAGCTTGCAAGGGATGGTATCAGAGTCATGACGATTGCGCCAGGGTTATTTCATACCCCGATGTTTGACACTCTGCCGGATGAAGCAAGAAATTCGCTTGGGAAAATGGTGCCCTTTCCCCCAAGGCTCGGTTACCCTTCTGAATATGCTCAATTAGTGAAGAGTATACTCGAAAATCCAATGCTGAACGGTGAAACGATCCGATTGGACGGGGCGATTAGAATGCAGCCTAAGTAACCATTTGAAACTATGGGGAAATGTAAACCACTAAGTGAATGCATGTTCATTCATTTTCATGTAAATGAAAACGCTTAATAAAGGGCATCCCGTATGAAAAGAGGTCGAGTAAGTATGAAACATCCTTATTTAACGGAGGATCATAGCATATTCAGGCAGGCACTTCGAAAATTTTTACTTAAAGAAGCTTATCCTTTTTATGATGATTGGGAGAAAAACAGAATGGTGCCCAGGTCGTTTTGGGTGAAAATGGGAGAAAAAGGGTTTCTTTGTCCCGACGTTGACGAAGAGTACGGTGGAAGCGGAGTGGATTGGGGATTTTCCGTCATTATCAATGAAGAATTGGAACGGGTGGGTTCTGGTCTGATCGGGATAGGATTGCACAGTGACATTGTAGTCCCGTATATATCTGAATATGGAAGTGAGGAACAGAAAAAAAAGTGGCTTCCTGAATGCACGAGTGGAAACATGATAACCGCCATTGCCATGACAGAACCTGGTACAGGATCTGATTTAGCCGGGATTAAAACGACGGCTAAGCTTGAGGGGGACCACTATATTGTGAATGGTCAAAAGACCTTCATCACAAATGGTATACAGGGGGATTTAGTGATTGTGGCATGTAAAACAGATACCACTATCAGTCCGCCTCACAAGGGTATTAGTTTGTTGGCTATCGAAAGGGATGCACCCGGATTCTCCAGGGGAAGGAAGCTTGAGAAAGTTGGTTTGCACTGTCAAGATACAGCCGAGCTGATCTTTGAGGATTGCAAGGTGCCGAAAGATAATTTGATTGGGGAAGAGGGCAAAGGATTTCAATATCTGATGAATAAGCTCCAGCAAGAACGTCTTATCGTAGCGATTGCTGCTCAGACTGCTTCAGAAGAAATGTTCTCTCTTACGATGGATTATGTGAAAAGCCGTCAAGCGTTCGGAAGGGCAATTGGTGAATTTCAGAATACACAATTTAAGATAGCGGAAATGGCGACGGATATTGAGATGGGCAGGGTATTCCTCGATGGTTTGATCGCCGAACATATGGATGGGAAAGATGTCGTGACGAAGGTTTCCATGGCCAAATATAAATTGACTGAAATGGCAAGGCAAATCGCCACTGAATGCATGCAGCTTCATGGTGGATACGGCTACATGGAAGAGTATCAAATTGCGAGAAGATACAGGGATATTCCTGTTGCCAGTATTTATGCAGGGACAAATGAGATCATGAAAGTGATCATAGCGAAGAATCTTGGATTATAGAAAGGAAGAGCAGGATGAGAGAGGTTGTTATCGTAGAAGGAATACGATCTGCGGTTGGCAGACGAAAGGGTTCGTTGAAAGATATGAGGCCCGATGATTTAGCTGGGGAAGTGCTGAATGGGTTAGTGAAGAGAGCCGGGATTGACCCTGGGCTTATCGATGATGTCATATTAGGCTGTGTTACTCAATCAGGTGAGCAGGCTGGTGATATTGCCAGGGTGGCTGCATTGATTGCCGGTTTTCCAATCGAAGTGCCTGGTACGACAATCGACCGACAATGCGGCTCGAGCCAGCAGGCTGTCCATTTTGCGTCACAAGCCATTCTTTCCGGCGACATGGATATCGTGATCGCTGGCGGGGTGGAGAATATGTCAAGAACGCCAATCGGTTCAAACTATCAGGGTGCTCCCTTTAGTGAAAAACTTAGAGGTCAACACGAAATCATCCACCAGGGTTTATCTGCAGAACGGATTGCTGAAGAGTACGGATTCAGTCGTGAAGAGCTTGATCAGTTCGCATTTTTAAGTCATCAAAAGGCGTTAAAAGCTCAAGAGGCTGGTTATTTCGACCGGGAAATATATGAGTTGACGGTTAACCTTCCGGATGGAACTGTAATTCCGTTTTCTAAAGACGAAGGACCAAGAAAGGAAACGTCGATGGATGTGCTTTCAAATTTAAAACCTGCATTTAAAGAAGATGGTATCATTCATGCAGGTAATGCAAGCCAAATTAGTGATGGGGCTGCCGCACTTCTTTTAATGACTCGTGAGAAAGCTGAAGAATTAGGGTTGAAGGCAAGATTTAAGGTTCATACCCGCGTGGTGGTCGGGTCTGATCCTACCCTCATGTTAACCGGACCTATACCTGCAACGAAGAAAGCCCTGGAGAAAGCAGGATTGTCATTGGCGGAAATAGATATATTCGAAGTGAATGAAGCATTCGCACCTGTTGCCCTTGCCTGGTTAAAAGAGATAGGAGCCGACCCTTCCAAACTGAATCCAAACGGGGGGGCGATCGCCCTGGGGCATCCATTAGGCGCCAGCGGGGCACGCATCATGGTAAGCATGATGTATGAGCTGGAGCGTTCTGGAGGAAGATACGGCCTTCAAACGATGTGTGAAGGCCATGGGATGGCAAATGCAACAATCATTGAAAGACTGGAAGTTTAAGCTCAAGAAAGTCGGTTTTCCCTGTCACAATCTTTGTGCCACCCGTGTTATAGTTAAGAAGTGGTAAAAGATCATAGGCAAATGGGAGAGACAAGATGAAACAACTGTATGAAAAAATCATTGAATTCAGGGATGAACGAAACTGGGATGCCAATCACAACGAAAAGGATTTGGCCATTTCCATTTCACTAGAGGCAAATGAACTCCTGGAGAATTTCCAATGGAAAACAAGCCGGGAAGCAGTGGAAACGACACATCAAAATATTAAAGAAGAAATGGCTGATGTCCTGATTTATTTAGTCCAACTGGCTGATAAAATGGATATCGACTTAGAAGAAGAGGTGTATAAAAAGCTTGAAAAGAATGCCCTGAAGTATCCGAAGTAATGATGAGGGACGGACCTTAAGTAAAGGTACGTCCCTTTACTTCTTACTATATTTTCTTAATGGAAATCGCGTCACGCATTTTTAGCAAAGAGTCTTTCGACAGTTCTTTTCTTTTCATCATGGTGTTGACGTAGAGGGCATCCACAATACTGAGCTGACTGATTCTTGAAGCAAGTGCTTCAGATCGATATTCGGTTTCTTGAGATACTGTAAAAAGAGGAATGTCGACCCCGTTGCTCAAAGGGGATTTGGCCAAGTGAGTAATGGCAATGGTCGTTACCCGATTCTTCTTCGCTACGTCCAACACTTCCAATAGATCTTTGTTCGATCCAGAATGAGAGATAAATACAATCACATCTTCTTCTGTTAATTGAGAAGCTGAGATAAGCTGCATATGAGAATCATTGTAAGCCGTAGTGGTCATCCCGGTTCTAAGGAACTTATGATGAGCATCCATGGCAACAAAGCCAGATCCACCCGTTCCGTAAAATTCAATTCTTCTGGCACTCAGCATCCCTTGAACGGCTTTCGTGAACATTCCCTCGTCCAGCATACGGGAAGAATCCTCAAGGGTCCTAATATTAGAACGGAACACTTTTTGGGCAATAACTCCTTCAGAGTCCTCCTCATTGATCGTTTCATGAATATCTTTAATTGGCGTTACAAGGTCAGAAGCCAGGGAAATTTTCATAGCCTGGTAGCCCTTAAAGCCTAATCGCTTACAGAATCGGAAGACTGTAGCGTCTGCAACCCCCAGGTCCTCTGCTACACCACTAATGGTAGAGTGGATAATTTTTTCAGGATTAGCAATAATAAAATCTGCAATCATCTTTTCTTTTTCACTGAATTGTGAGTAATGGGAACGGATTCGTGGCAAGCAATGCTGTACATTATCATCGGTATTCATGAATAACCTCCTTATACATTAGATACTGATGAAAATAATTTTAACCTAAATAACAAAATAAAAAAATATTATTTCATAAAAATCCACCACGGGAAATTTATTTCGTATTATAATATATACGGTGAAAATATATTTACTCGATTTGAAAGGAATGATCAATAGATGACAAAACAACAAATAGGGGTTGCCGGTGTTGGAGTGATGGGAAAGAGTTTGGCCTTAAACTTCGAAAGCAGAGGCTATTCAGTTTCTATATATGATGTATCTGATGAGAAGGTTAGAGAAGTCCTTGAAGAGCATACAGGGAAGAAAATGGTCGGAACTCACGATGTAAAAGAATTCGTCCAGTCATTAGAAACACCAAGAAAAATATTAATCATGGTTCCGGCCGGTAACATCACCGATAAAGCCATTGAATCTTTACTTCCTCACTTAGATGAAGGGGATATACTGATTGATGGAGGAAATACATACTTTGAAGACACGATTCGCCGAAATAAGGAGCTGGGTGAGAAAGGGATCAACTTCATTGGAGCAGGAGTTTCCGGCGGTGAAGAGGGGGCTTTATACGGTCCTGCTATTATGCCTAGCGGTCAGAAGGAAGCTTATGACTTAATCGAGCCTTTCTTAACAGCGATTGCTGCAAAGGTTAAAGGCGACGCGTGCAGTACATATATCGGTCCTGACGGATCTGGCCATTATGTGAAAATGGTCCATAATGGAATTGAGTACAGTGATATGCAGCTTATTTGTGAAGCGTATTATCTCATGAAAAATGTCTTAGGTTTAAATGCAACAGAGCTGCATGAGATATTCAAAGAATGGAACGCGGGGGAGCTGGACAGCTACCTGATTGAAATCACGGCGGATATCTTTACCAAGGTGGATGAAGAAACAGGAAAGCCCCTTGTTGAAGTGATCCTGGATACAGCAGGACAAAAAGGTACTGGGAAATGGACGAGTATTTCTGCACTGGAATTAGGTGTACCATTATCAATCATTACTGAGTCTGTGTTTGCCCGTTTCATCTCTGCCATGAAGGAAGAACGTGTGAAAGCAAGCAAGATTTTAAAAGGGCCGAAGAATAAAACGTTCTCCGGTAACAAAGAAGAGTTTATCGAAATGATTCGTAAAGCTCTCTATTTAAGCAAAATTTGTTCCTATGCACAAGGTTTCGCCCAGCTTCAATCTGCTTCGGATGAGTATAACTGGAACCTGAAGCCCGGCGAGATTTCCATGATTTTCAGAGGTGGATGCATCATTCGTGCAGGCTTCCTGGAAGAAATCAAGAAAGCCTATGATCGTGAACCGGGATTAACGAATTTACTTCTTGATCCATATTTCAAGGAAATCGTAGAAAACTATCAGGAGGAAGCGAGAGAAGTGGTGGCTACAGCCATTAAATTAGGTATCCCTGTACCAGGTCTAGCGAGTGCTTTAGCATATTATGACAGCTATCGCTCAGAGTCACTCCCTGCCAACCTCCTTCAAGCCCAACGTGATTATTTTGGAGCCCATACGTATCAGCGAGTGGATAAGGAAGGAACATTCCATACGGATTGGTTATCTAAATAAGAAGAGTGCCCTGTGGGAATCCCACAGGGCTTTTGATTAACGTATTATTCTTTGCTTGATGAGTCATCTTTCGTATGATGTTTATTTTTCTCGTCCCGCTGCTCTTTTTTTAAGTCATCGAGGGGAATTGGGTCCACATTCTGCTCACTTTCATGCTGATCAAGAATGCCGTCATGATCTTTATTGATTTGTTCTGGATTGTCATTGGCTCTCTTTGTCATTATCTTTCATCCTCCCTTAATGAGTCGTTGTTGTACAATACCCTTCTTGATGAGAGGAAAACATCGGGGAGGAATAGAACATAAGAAAGCCACCTATCTATACAGGTGGCTTTCTACAATGGTGCTTTAGATTTTTACATCGACTTTAGCATTTTTCTTTAAATTTTCTACGTGTTGAACAAGCTTTTCTTGTTTTTTCTGTTGTTCTAACTGAGTCTTGATCTGAGGTTTAACTTCTTCAAATTTTGGTGCATCCTTTGATTCACCCTGACCTTGCTGACTTGCGTACTGATCGTAAAACTTCTTCATTTCCTCTTCAGAGACTTCTTCTACTTTGATTTCTTTCTCAACGTAGTTTGTGTATTTGATGTTTTCAGCGATTTGAGTTTTTAACTCATCCATCGTGAATCCGGCTTTTTTCATTGCATCTTCAAACTTCTTTTCATCACCGTACTGCTTTTTAACTTCTTCCAGTTGTTTATTGATTTCATCTTCTGATGCCTTATATCCTTTTTCATCGGCTTGCTGCATAAGGAGTGTTTGTCCAACCAGACTATCAATAGTTTGTTCTTTTATCTTCTTTGCTGCCTCTTTACTTGTCGGGTCTTGACCCATTTGTTGATACTGCATTTGTGATTGAGTCAATACGTTGTTGAAATCTTCACCTTTAATTTTTTCATCGTTTACAATGGCAACGATCTTATCTTTTTCAACCTTTTGTTCATCCATTTTCTTCTGCATTTCTTCCATCTGCTTAGCTTGCTCCTCTTGAGCCTGTCCATCGCTTTTTTCTTCTGTCTTCGCTTTATCTTCAGCTTGTTTTTGGCTCTCCTCGTTCGAACCGCAAGCGGCTAGTCCAATCGTTAGTAATGCTAATAGTAAAGTCGTTAATAATTTTTTCATAATAGACTCCTTTCAGAACTAAGGTGTGATTTCGAAAAAAATCACTTAATGCGCATTTTAAATGAAAAAACCGTAAAAAGAAAGTATTTAAGCTGAAAAGTATTGATTGTAATAAGGTTGAAATACATTAAATTGCTTATATGGTCCCTCTTTCACTATTGTGTATGCGGTTACATTTGAACTGAAAGCTCCCGGGTAGAAATGAAATTGTAAGAGGATTTTCACATACATTAAAGCCGAACTAAAAAAAAGAGGCTGTTTAAATCGAGTTCATTCTCCATTTAAACAGCCAATAAAAAATATTGGGGACCAAAGAATACTGTCAAACAACCTTCTATTTGAATTATAGAGAGTGGGAACATTTTCTTCAACTAACATGTAGGAAGGTGTCGGCTGACTAGTGTCCATTTGAAGGTTGTATTCAATCTTCTCCTATTCTTTTCATGGAAAATAATAATTATAAGCATATTTCATAGGAAGGATTTATCCTTCCTTCTGTTCAACTTATTACAACTCTTGACTTTACGAGTGTAATAGAGTGATACTATTAAAAGATTTCAACTTCTAAACAAAGTGAATAGTTCCACTTGTAAATTCATTTTTAATCGTTTATGATGATACAGAACACAACATTTAGTGTTATGTTTGATGATTTTAACAATATATTGATTATAACCTGTGAATAGGGTGTCTGAATGGACTTAAAAGGGAATCCGGTGTGAATCCGGAGCTGTCCCCGCAACTGTAAGTGCTGACGAAATAAGGAACTGCCACTGTCTTATACGATGGGAAGGCCTTAGAGTAGGGTGAAGCATGAGTCAGGAGACCTGCCTTATTTATTCACGTGTTATCTTCTTCGGGAATTGGGAGGATAAAGCGAGGATTGTAATAGGCTTTAAGTCTATGTACATATCTCCGTATATATTAGGCCCATCCTTCTGAAGGATGGGCTTTTTTGAATCCTATCCACACTGTATAAATTGGGAGGAATATTTATGTCAATCGTATCACAAGAGCAGCGACTAATAGTGGAAGCAGAGGAGATTATAACAAGTCTCCACAGTCGTTTTCCACAGCTCCATTTTAAAGAATTCGATGAAAAGATTTTTATGTATGCTAACGGACAGTCTGTACTGAGTAAAGAAAAGCTTTATCATTTCATGATTCTCACTGCAGTTGAACGTATTTCTGCCCATGAACCCGATTGGACCTATGTGGCTGCAACACTTTATTTAAAAAACCTTTATCGTACAGTTGCTAATTCCAGGGGAATTGAAAAAGACAAGTTATACAGTTCCTTTAATAAATCAATTCACGAGTTGACTGATCGGAAATTATATACGTCAGCCCTGCTCGAATCTTATACAAAAGAAGATATAGACTTCCTGGCAACGATCATGGATTCATCTAAAGATCAATTGTTTACTTACATAGGGATCGTCACATTAACAGAGCGGTATTTAACAAAATCCCATGATGGAAAGATTCTTGAATTACCACAAGAGCGATTATTGATCATTGCCATGACTCTCTTTATGAACGAACCGCGTGATAAGCGGATGGCGCTCATTCAGGAAGCGTATTGGGCACTATCCAATTTGTATATGACGGTAGCCACCCCTACATTCGCCAATGCGGGGAAAAGTCATGGTCAGTTATCAAGTTGTTTTATTGATACGGTGGCAGATGATTTAAGGAGCATTTATGACAGCAATACAGATGTTTCCACATTAAGTAAAAACGGTGGAGGCCTGGGTATCTATTTAGGGAAAGTCCGAAGCAGAGGAAGTGATATTAAAGGCTTCAAGGGTGTAAGTTCAGGTGTTATTCCATGGATGAAGCAATTAAATAACACGGCCGTATCGGTTGATCAATTAGGCCAGCGTCAAGGAGCAATCGCTGTATATTTAGATGTATGGCATAAGGATATTTTTCCTTTTCTTGATACGCGATTAAATAATGGAGATGAAAGGCAGCGTACTCATGACCTCTTCACAGGTGTCAGCTTACCTGATTTATTTATGGAGCAAGTGGAGAAAAGAGGGGAATGGTATTTATTTGATCCTCATGAAGTGAAAATAGGCATGGGTTTTTCACTGGAAGATTACTATGACGAAAAGGATGGAGAAGGCTCGTTCAGGGATAAGTACTGGGAGTGTGTAGAAAACCCTGACCTTTCAAGGGAAGTGGTCCCAGCGATTGAAATTTTCAAGCGGATCATGATTTCCCAGCTTGAAACGGGAACACCCTATATGTTTTACCGAGATACAGTCAATCGGCTAAATGCCAATCAGCATAAGGGGATGATTTACTGCAGTAATTTATGTACGGAAATCGCCCAGAATATGAGTGCGACCATTATGGAAGAAGAGGTCATAAAGGACGGGAAAATCATTACCTATAAATCTCCGGGAGATTATGTCGTCTGTAATCTGGCATCTGTTTCTTTAGCTAAAACGGTAATGGATGATGAGCTGGAAAGAGTGGTGTCCATAGGAGTAAGATTACTGGATAATGTCATTGATATAAATAAACTTCCAGTCCTGCAAGCCCAACTGACAAACAGGCGCTATAGAGGGATTGGATTAGGAACCTTTGGGTGGCATCACCTTCTTGCTTTAAAAGGGTTGAAATGGGAGAGCGATGAAGCCGTTGATTATTGTGATTCCTTATACGAGGATGTTGCCTATTTCACGATTAAAGCCAGTCATGAATTAGCAATAGAAAAAGGATCTTATCCATATTTCAGCGGTTCAGATTGGTCCACCGGAGAGTATTTTTCCAAAAAAGGATATTCAGGACCAAGGTGGAATGTACTCAGGGAGGAAGTTTCTACTAAAGGGATACGAAACGGATATTTAATGGCCGTCGCCCCTAATTCATCCACCTCGATCATAGCCGGATCCACAGCAAGTATAGATCCTTTGTTCAGATTAGAGTACTCAGAAGAAAAGAAAGATTATAAGATTCCTGTTACAGCCCCTGATTTATCACCTAAGACAACCTGGTATTACAAAACGGCCTATAACGTAGATCAGCACTGGAGTATTAAACAAAATGAGAAGAGACAGCGTCATATAGATCAGGGAATATCGTTTAACTTGTATGTGCGAAATGATATCAAGGCGATAGAGTTATTATCTCTTCATTTAGATGCATGGAAGTCAGGGTTGAAAACGACCTATTATGTGAGATCAACATCTGTTTCGAATTTTGAAGAGTGTGAAAGCTGCCATAGCTAACCGGGAGGAAGATGATAACGTGAATGGATTGAAGAAGCGAATCTTAATAGATTCAGAGGCACCAAATAAATCAACAGGTATCGTAAATGGGAAAAGTTCGAATATATTGAACTGGGATGATGTCAGGTTCTCATGGGCATATCCGAAATATAAGAGAATGCTCGGGAATTTCTGGACACCTTTTGAAATCAATATGGCAAAGGATATTAAACAATTTCCGAATCTTTCATCGAGAGAGCAGGAGTCCTTTTTAAAAATCATCGGTTTACTGGCTCTACTTGATAGTGTGCAGACAGATTACGCCGGTAAAGTGGCAGACTATCTGACGGATTCCAGCTTGAATGCGCTGATGATCATTCTTGCACAGCAAGAGGTTGTACACAATCATTCCTATAGCTATGTATTATCGAGTATCGTGTCAAAAAAGAAGCAGGATGAAGTGTTTGATTTCTGGAAGAACGATCCAATCTTAAAGAAGCGGAATGAATTTATTACGAATGGGTATAAGGGCTTCGTAGAATCTCCTACCATTGCGAATCTATTAAAATCGATCATTTATGATGTGATTCTAGAAGGATTGTTCTTTTATTCCGGATTTGCCTTTTTCTATAATTTGGCCAGAAATCAAAAAATGGTGGCGACCTCTACGATGATTAATTACATCAATCGGGATGAACAGCTGCATGTTGGCTTATTTGAAAAAATATTTAAAGAAGTACTGAACGAGAACCCTTCTTATCATACGGAAGAGCTGCGCGACTTTGGACATGATGCTTTCAAACAGGCAGCTATCCTGGAAATAGAGTGGGGAAGGGAAATCATCGGATCTCACGTTGATGGGCTGTTAATGAGCGACCTTGAAGATTATATTAAGTTCATGGCGAATAAAAGAGCCAAACAGTTAGGCTTTGAAGAACCATTCCAAGGGTATAAATCGAATCCTCTAAAATGGATCATTGCTTATCAGGAAGTGGATAGAGGGAAGACCGATTTCTTTGAACAAAAATCAAGGCAATATACCAAGACATCAGATGCTAATGGGTTCGATGAACTATAAAGACAAGAAAGCGAGTCATCAAGACTCGCTTTTCTTATTATCTCTCTTCAATAAATGGCCCGTAGTCTCTTCTCTTGTGCTGAACGGCAACCCATTTGACGGTTGTGAACTCTTCGAGGGCCCATACTCCGTTAAAGCGGCCAAGACCAGAATCCTTTTCTCCGCCAAATGGCATATGAGGCTCATCATTCACAGGTTCATCATTTATATGAATCATCCCGGTCTGTACTTGGTGTGCAAGATTCGTCGCCCTCTCAATGGAGGATGAATGTACAGCCCCGCTCAACCCATAAGGATGTTCATTGGCAAGTACAATCGCTTCTTCTTCATCTTCAAAAGGTATGATTGCGGCCACAGGTCCGAAGATTTCGTTCTTCGAGATCGGCATCGAGTTTGTGACGTGGGTTAATACGGTAGGCTGCAATAAGTTTTTATCAGCGTTGCCTCCTAATACAACTTCCGCTCCTTGTTCCTTGCTGCTTTCAATATCCTTCAGAATGCGGTCTACTTGATCTTGATCGATTAAAGGGCCGATATGGGTTGTTTTATGTGAAGGATCTCCTGCATTTAGTTCTTTTACACGAGATACAAAAGCTTCGATAAATTTATCGTAAATGCCTCTTTGAACCATGATCCGATTTATGGACATGCAAATTTGTCCTTGATGATAGAACTTACCGAATAGGGCAGATTCAACAGCCTGATCAAGATTTGCATCATCCAAGACGATAAAGACGTTATTCCCACCTAACTCAAGAGAAGTCTTCTTGAGGTTCTTTCCTGCGAGCTCACCTATCCGACGTCCCACCTCAGTGGAACCTGTAAAGGAGATTAAACGTGGAATCGGATGAGTGACGATATCATCCCCAATTTCTGATCCCTTTCCGACGACTACATTAAGTAATCCCTTTGGCAGTCCCGCTTCTTCAAAGATGCTCGCAAATAATAGTCCGCCTGTCACAGGAGTGTGGGTAGCTGGTTTAACCACAACACCATTTCCGGTTGCTAAAGCCGTTGCAATTGAGCGTACAGCTAAATGGAAAGGGAAGTTCCATGGGCTGATTACTCCCGCAACCCCCAGCGGTTCTCTATAGACACGGTTTTCTTTCCCGGGCACCTGAGAAGGCAGGATTTTCCCTTCCATTCTGTAAGGATAGGTTGCCGCTTCCTTCATACTATTAATGGAAACTTTCACTTCTCCTGCCGCTTTCATGTATGTGCTGCCAGACTCTTTAATGAGCCAATCGATGATCAACTCCTGATTGTTTTCGACGACTCGAACAGCTTTTTCCATCACTTCTCTTTTTACTTGAGGAAGTTCCCTCGCCCAGCTTTCTTGTGCTTTTTGTGCTGATTTATATGCGGTGTCGAGATCTTCTTTACTGGCAGCTTTAATGGAAACAAGCTCTGTATCATCGAATGGGTTTTTATTGGGAATCATATTCTCACTGCTTCCTTTTACCCATTCTCCATTAATGAATAGTTTATCAAATTGTGTATTCATGATTCGTCCTCCTCATTATTCAGTTCCACTTTATTGTATACACTCTGGAGAAATTGCTTAAACAAGAAGCAGAGAGTTGGAGCTTCCATTACCAAAAATATGAAAATAAATGTTTAACTCTCCCGGTAGTGGGAATATACATACTAGATTGAATGAGAGGAGAGGTTTTACATGGCAAATCATTCTACAGAAGAAAAAATGGAGTCGAAAGTTGACAGTACGTTAGACAATATGTCTCAGGACAAAAAAGAGGATATCCTTTCAAACTTTGATCATTTCAAACAATACTTAGGTAATAAAGTTTCCTTAGCGGATAAGTTAGGGATGAATGAAGAGCAGCAAGCTAAGGCAGCCCAAAAAGTGGGAGACTATCTTGCTGCACATGAAGAGCCAAAGAATAGGGAAGAGAAGTTATTATATGAATTATGGAAAGCGGGTAACGAGGAAGAGCAGCATATGCTTTCCCATATGTTAGTGAAGCTTGTTCAAGCTGAATCATAATCGAATTGAATATAAGTAAGGGCATCCGCTTGGGTGCCCTTTTTTCTGACTTTTATAGAAGAAGGGTGGGATCAACACTAACAATGACATTTCCCTTGATTGCACGGGTGATCATACAAGACTGCTCGGCTTTCATCATCAGTTTTTTAGCGAGGGAGATGTCTTTTTCTGTATGGGAGGGGATTAATGTCAAGACAGGACGATGAATGATTTCTTTGTACGTAATAACGCCTTTTTCCACTTCTACAATTCCTTCAGATGTCATCGTTAAGCCAGTTTTCCCGATGTGGCTTCGTTCAAGCATTGCGGCTAGTGTAATGATATAACATGTAGCTGCAGCACCCAGAAGCATTTCATCAGGATTTGTTCCAATCCCAGGGCCGTCCATTTCTGGAGGGATGGATATGTTTATATGTAAATTTTCTGAGCTCAAGGTTCCTACATCGTTTCGTAAACCTGGCCAATCAGTCGTGATATGAAAAGAGTGTCGAGTCAAAATTATAGCCTCCTAGTTTTAAAGATAAGACTATTGTAAACGCCTTAATAGATAAGGGCAAAGAAAAAAGACCCTACAGAGTAGGGTCTTCCTGGGTAGCATAAATTATGCTTTAGTAACGTTAGCAGCTTGGTCGCCACGGTTTCCTTGAACGATTTCGAAAGAAACTTTTTGACCTTCTTCTAAAGTTTTGAATCCTTCGCCTTGAATAGCTGAGAAGTGTACGAACACGTCGTCTCCACCTTCGCGCTCGATGAATCCGAAACCTTTTTCTGCGTTAAACCATTTAACTGTACCTTCTAACATAATGTTACCTCCTCGTGTGTTCTCCACACAATTGTATTACTATTCTTGCTCATGTAACTTCAAGGCGAAAAGCTTTAAAAACTTTGTCTATCCTTCCATTCCGAACAAAAATAATTCTCTTACATAATATCAGGTAACCATATAAAAGGCAACCCTAACGAATGATGGAAATAAAAATACGCTGATAGAATGTGTGAATATTACGTCATTTATTTTTAAAGATTCGTACGCACATTCCACAGCTCAGGGAAGAACCGGTGGTCCAGAACCTTTTTTAGATAGCCTACTCCGCTTGATCCTCCCGTGCCCATTTTATGCCCGATGATCCGTTCCACGGTTTTCATATGTCTGAAACGCCATTGTTGAAGCCAATCCTCAATATCGATCAATTTTTCGGCTAATTCGTATAAATCCCAATATTGATCGGGATGCTTATAGACTTCTGTCCATGCATCCAATACAGTCTGATCTTCCTCGTAAGGCTTCTTGTAGTCCCGAAGAAGTACATCTTCATGAATGGGTAAGCCCGCTTTTGATAGGGCATGGATGGAAACATCATATAGGGAAGGGGCCTCGTATGCCTCTTTTAGTTGGGCTAATAACTCAGGATCTTTCTTATAAATCTCCAGTACATGTTTCGTTTTGTACCCAAGAGCAAATTCGATCATTCTATATTGATAGGATTGAAATCCTGAGGCTTGTCCAAGGCTGTCCCTGAATTGTACATACTCTGAAGGAGTAAGTGTGGATAGGACATCCCATGCATGAATGATTTGTGATTGAATCTTTGAAACACGTGCCAACATTTTAAATGCAGGAGAAAGTTCTCCTTTTTGAATGGAAGTGATACTAGCTTTGATTTCATGCAGAATCAATTTCATCCATAACTCGCTTACTTGATGAATGATAATGAATAACATTTCATCATGATGACCGGATAATCGTTTCTGACTATGGAGTAACGTATCCAGACCAAGATACTCACCATAGGTCATTTTATTAATAAAGTCTGTGAATACATCTTCATTCCCCATTGTTTCCTTGTTGTTTACCATATCAATTCTCCCTTTCCTTTCGTCTGCTTCGAACAGTGATGCAAGAAATTTTCTTTCTATATATTGATTTCTTGAATGAGAGGGGGAAATCCTTTATTAGTTACGGGTATTTTCGTGAATTTTGATTGTTGGTTTTTTATTTATCTTGTCTATTTGTTCAATAGTGACATTCATTCAGAAAAATTTAATCCTAATACAGAAAGTTGTGTTAATATTAGTTCAATTTATTATGCATGTGGGGTGAATGACATGGAAAAGATTTATCTTTCTTCTCATTTATATATACGCAGGTTAAAGAAAGAAGATTGGAAGGACGTTCATCTCTATGCGTCTCAAGAAACTGTGTCTCAGTATCAGCCATGGGGCCCGAATTCAGAGGTGGAAACACTAGCGTATGTGGAGGAAGTGTTGAAAGCTGAAAAGGTGGTTCCACAAACAAGGTATGTTCATGCCTTGGTCGATGAGAGAATCGGTCGTGTGATTGGTGCAGGAGAAATTATCATCAAGAGCTTCGTTCATCAATCAGGTGAGATCGGGTATATACTACATCCTGATTACTGGGGGAATGGAATCGGAACTCTCCTTGGAAGAGCGTTAGTGGAGCGAGGGTTCTCTGAGTTGAATTTGCATAAAATCTCAGCGAAATGTGGGTCCCAAAACATAGCCTCTCATAAAGTGTTAACAAAAATCGGAATGACGTTAGAAGGAAGAATCCGTCAAGACCTGAAAATGAAAAATGGGTGGAGAGACTCTCTGCTATTTGGTTTATTAGAGGATGAGTGGAAAAAAGGGGATGCAGAATGAGGTGAGGATCGGGGACTATTCCATATCCTCTTAGTAATTCCTCACGCTTATCATTTGACAGGGAAAATGGAGAAAGGTCAAATGATAATGCAAAGCTGTTTAAAAATGATTGAATTTTGCATGAAAGGGGAAAATAAGAATATCTTTTCCTATTTAGGAGTTTAAAACCATGAATATCTTACATCATACTAAGAATGTGACAGTTCGATTTTTTAAGGAACGCTTCTTCGATCATTCTGCACAGTTGGCGTATTATTTATTATTATCCATCTTTCCGTTTTTAATTTTTGTCTTTTCGCTGATTAGTTATCTGCCCATAACGGAAACCAATGTATTGCTTCTGATTAAGCCTTTTGCACCTGATAAATCATACGCTATCATTCAAAATAATATTGATCGTATTTTGTATGACCAACGGGGAGATGTATTGTCCATTTCCATCTTCTTTACCTTTTGGCTTTCCTCTATGGCCGTCCAATCCATGGTAAGATCAATGAATCAAGCGTATAGAATCGAGAGGAAGAAACCCTTTTTAATCGCGTTATTATATGATTTATTATTGACAGTCGGCTTTATGTTCCTTATTTCATTTTCCCTTATCGTACCTGTAGTTGAGGAATATATCCGTCATGCAAGGTTCGCAGAAGGGAAGATTAACGGAGAATGGAGTCAAGCGTGGGTCATTGGAAAATGGGGTTTAAGCTCGATCTTTATGTTCATACTCTTCCTGTTTCTTTATATGGTTGTTCCAAGTAAACGAATTTCCTTCCTACATGTCATTCCCGGTGCACTATTCGCAACCTTTGGCTGGCAAGGGGTTTCCTGGTTATACGGTACCTATGTTAAACTGAATGACTATTCCCAGTTCTATGGCCAGCTGGGCAGCGTCATTACGTTAGTTGTATGGTTTTACATTTCCTCCACGATATTATTGATTGGTGGATTACTGAATGGGAGTGCAGCTGAGAAAAAGGTGAAATAGGAAAACCACTGGAATTGTCCAGAGGCTTTCCTATTTCTATTACGTTTGGTTTTCTTCCCTCATCATCAATACAAGCTTTTTCGAAATGGCAAGTAAGACTAAGCCCAGGATAATGGCGGTGGCACCGATGACAGCGAAGATTTCCAAATATCCCAGTGTGGCTGTCAGGGAGGCTAACTGTCCGGCCAGAAGACTCGCCACCCCTATGGCAGCCATCCAAACCCCCATCAGCAAGGATGCGATTTTAACAGGTGCTACTTTACTGACGAGCGACAAACCGACAGGCGATAAAAAGAGTTCTCCAAGGGTGTGCAGAAGGTAAGTAAAGACGATAAACAGTAAGTTTGCCTTCATGGTAATATTCTGTTCATCCGAACCCGTTTGCATGACTGCGGGAATGAGGATCATAAATCCGAGTCCGAGGAGAATCATTCCGATTCCCATTTTTGTCGTCATGTTCAGGTCGCCTCTATTTGACCTTGAAAGCTTTAACCAGACACTTGAAAGAATCGGTGCCAGAATCACAATGAACAAGGGGTTAACAGATTGGAACCAGGCGACAGGAATAGTATAGCCGAACACTTCTCGATCGATGAAATTTTTCGTATACAGAGTGAACGAGCTTCCTGCCTGTTCAAAGCCAGCCCAGAAGAAAACGACAAAGCAGGCTAGGATTAGAATGGCTCTTGTCCGCTGCTTTTCTTTCATCGACAGAGGAACATTCTGGTTCTCGTTCGCTTCTTCTGCCAGTGCTTTATTGGGCCTTAATCCAACGTTTCCAAGATACTTATTATTTAATGTGCTAAAGATGATTTGTCCAGTAACCATTCCGATGGAGGATGCAAGGAAAGCCCATTTAAATCCATAGTGCATCGTACCATCCGCAAGTGTTTTGAGAAATAAATCCTCTGCGAGAAACCCTGCAATAAGCGGTGCGAATAATGCTCCCAGATTAATTCCCATATAAAAGATCGTAAATGCTGCATCCTTTCGTTTATCATTTCGTGGATAGAGCTCACCAACCAGGGTTGAGATATTCGGTTTGAAGAATCCATTTCCGATTACTAGAAGGGCTAATCCTGCATATAGCCCAGTTTGGGAGTGGGTAAGGAAGATTAAAAAATCCCCGCATGCCATTGTGATGCCCCCAATGGTAATCGCTCTTCTCAATCCTATATAGCGGTCTGTCATCCACCCTCCGAATATTGGTGTGAAATATACACTTCCGGTATAAATTCCATAGATGGATAATGCCTTGGCAGGATCCACACCCAATCCCCCGCTTACAAATGCAGTTGTTAGATAGAGGACGAGAAGAGCCCTCATGCCATAGTAACTGTACCGTTCCCATAATTCTGTGAAGAACAAGAGATATAACCCTTTCGGATGTTTCTTACCTTGAGGTAAATTGTCCAGTGTTGATGAGTTCACTATATCACTCCTGTTTCTTTGATGTTTTTTATTGTGTTAATGATTAAGGGGCTACAGTAAACTTCCTACGAATCCATTCATAGTATTCCCGTTCCCTTCATAGGCATGTACAAAAAGGGGCGGTGGGAAAAATGGAGTTTAATGGTTGTTTATATTGTGGTCACCCTGATTTGACGGAAAGTGAAATATTCTTAAGGGAAGAATATGGTGATGGGTTTACGATTCTGCCTCATGGACAAAAGATCAGGGGGAATATTGGCTTTTACTTCTGTGAGAACTGTGGGTATCTTCATCCGTTTCAAAAAGAGATAAGAAAGAAATTTGAAAGAGAAGCGATTGAAAAATCCAATCGTATTAGATGGAATATTCGGTAAACATGATTTGTAGTAATCTGGCAAATGACGGTATAATACGGGAAGGGAGGGAGTCAAATGAATACATATCCAGATACGAAGAAAACTCTTCAATTAATTAAGGAGCTTGTAGAAATTCCAAGTCCTTCAGGAAACACGAATAAAATTATGAATTTTGTTGAGGAATATCTTTCAGACCTAAATGTAGAAATGAAAAGAAACCGAAAAGGTGCACTGATCATTACGCTACCTGGCGAAGACACAGAAAGACATCGCATGCTGACGGCACATGTGGACGCTCTTGGCGCCATGGTCAAGGAAATCAAGAGTGATGGACGTTTGCGTTTATCCATGATTGGTGGATTCAGATGGAATGCAGTCGAAGGGGAGTATTGTCAGATTGAAACCTCTTCAGGCAGAACCTACACTGGAACCATCCTTATGCATCAAACATCCGTTCACGTATACAAAAATGCAGGTGAAGCAAAACGGGATGAAACGAATATAGAAGTTCGTATTGATGAAAAGGTCGGAAATGCCAAGGAAGTAAGAGAGCTTGGTATAGAAGTGGGGGACTTTGTTTCTTTCGATCCTCGTGCTGAAATTACAGAAAGCGGGTTTATTAAATCTCGCCATTTAGATGATAAGGCGAGTGTGGGTATGCTTCTCTGCTTGATTCGCCAAATCAAATCAGAAGGAATCGCTCTTCCTTATACGACCCACTTCTTAATATCCAATAATGAAGAAATAGGATACGGCGGGAATTCTAATATTCCTGACGAAACCGTTGAATATCTGGCAGTGGATATGGGAGCAATCGGTGATGGTCAATCAACGGATGAATACACCGTATCTATTTGTGCAAAGGACTCAAGTGGACCCTATCATTACGAATTGCGTAAACACTTAGTCTCATTAGCTGAAGAAAACGGGATCGAATATAAAGTCGATATTTATCCTTACTATGGTTCCGATGCATCAGCCGCGATCCGTGCAGGCTTTGACATCGTTCATGGACTGATCGGTGCGGGGATCGATGCTTCTCATGCATATGAGCGAACGCATGAATCCTCGATTCTCAATACGGAAAAATTACTTTGGCAATATGTTCAATCAAAGATGGTTGAGGAGTAAAGTGAAGCCTTTGATCACCCTTATTATGGGTGTGATCAAAGGCTTTTTTGTTTTAGTCATCGTGAATGGGGGTATGGTGACAATTGTGTGAGAAAAGTTTGTTTTGATTATTGGAGGTATTTCTCTTATCAAAGCGAAGATGATAAGATAAAATAGATACAATATTAATACAAAAGAGGTAAGCAAATGATTACATATAACCTGTTAGACAGCATTAAATTAAAAACCATTTACGGTGAATTGCCTTCAGAAATAAACGAAATTCATGTCGATTCCAGAAAAGTGACAGAAGGAAGCTTGTTTGTATGTATAAGAGGCTACACAGTGGATGGACATGATTATGCACAGATGGCCGTTGAAAAAGGAGCCACCCTGATTGTTGCAGAAAAACAATTAGATATTGATTTAAATCATGCGGCATTAGTCGTAGTTAAAGACTCATTCAAAGCCTTGGCTCAATTATCCAATAAGTATTATGATTACCCTTCACAAAAGTTAACGGTTTTCGGTATAACCGGTACAAACGGGAAGACCACAGTGAGTAACCTGATCCATTCCATCCTGAAAAAAGACAGCCGGAGCTCCGCATTATCCGGCACAATCGGCTTTAATCTAGATGGAGAACTGCTACCGAGTGAAAACACAACCTGTGACAACTTAACGAACCAGCAGATGCTTCAAAGAGCAATCAATCGCGATATCCAGAATTTCACCCTTGAAGTATCCTCACACGGACTCGCGTTGGGGAGATTATGGGGTATCGACTTTGATGTGGTGGCTTTCACCAATTTAAGTCATGACCATTTGGATTATCATGGGACGATGGAACATTATGGATATGCGAAAGGGTTATTGTTCTCACAATTAGGTCAAGACTTACAAGATCCAAAGTACGTTGTTCTTAATGCAGATGACGAATGGTATGAGCGCTACAGCTATATGACTCCTCATGAAGTGATCAGCTATGGGCTAGAAGGGCACGCTGACTTTAAGGCAGAAGATGTAGAGTATTATAATGATTTAACGAAGTTCACGCTGGCTTCTCCTGAAGGAAACTTTAAGGTGGAAATGAAGCTATTAGGAAAGTTCAATGTATACAATGTCCTTACAGCTATGGCTTGTCTGTATGCGAGGGGGATGGAAGTATCCAGACTGGTGGAAATTGTTCGCGACCTTCCACCTGTAAGTGGGAGAATGGAGAAGGTTGAAATGGATGCCCCCCTCTCCGTTTACATTGATTATGCACATACACCGGATGCAATCGAAAACGCCATTCAATCAGTCCTGCCGTTCAAGGAAAACAAAATCATTTTCCTCGTCGGAACAGGAGGAAATCGTGATAAGACAAAACGTCCTACCATGGCAGAAAAAGCATCACTTGCAGACTATGTCATCTTAACGACAGATGACCCGCGATATGAAGAGTACGATAGCATACTAAAAGATCTTGAAAAAGGAATGCAGCATGACCAGTACGCTTTAATCGGGGATCGTGCCGAAGCGGTTAAGCATGCAGTGGAGGTTAGTGAACCGGGGGATATTATCATCTTTGCCGGTAAGGGTCATGAGGATTATCAAATCATCGAAAATACGAAATATCCTCATAGTGACAAGGATATTGCGATAGAAGAAAGCAAGTTGAAGTACGGTATAACTGAATAATCTTAAACGGAGTAGCAGACCAATATGACAGATGTTGGTCTGCTTTTTTATATGTACATAGACGACTTTCTTAAACTTTGGTAAATTTAACTATATATTAAATGATGAGAGAATGAAGCTAATGAGATTTTCGTTGTACTTGAATGATTATGAAACAGAGAAGTTGTTTTCTACTTTGAGGTGGCTGTTTGTTGTGATCGCTACTCTTATATTTTACGTACCTCCCTTTTCTGATAATATCACTACCAATAAAGAGGTCTTTCCCTTTTTATTAGTATCCGGGGTCATCTATATGCTTGTGACTCAAATTGCACTTATTCGGGCCAGGGATGATAAAAGAAGTCTCCAATTCATCTTAAAGGCGGGGATAATGTTCGATTTCCTGGCATTAATCTGGCTGATGTTTTTATCAGAAGGGATACATAGTCCGCTTTACCCGATTTCAATATTGTTTGTCATGCATGCAACGATTTATTGGAGAACCAAAGGAGCCCTCATTTCCCTTGCTGTATTTAGCCTGGCATATCTTTTGATGGGGACCGTGACCGTCAACTTAAGCGAATTCCAACATTATTTCACTCTTTCTATTAATTTGTTTTTCCTTTGGATCATCGGTCTTTTTGGGGCGTTGATCATGCTACGGGAGCGTGCTCATTATGCGCAAAAGGAAGCCTATCATCATCTCGCCCATAGAGATTATTTGTCTGGCTTATTCAATCAGCTATCATTTCAGGAAAAGTTTAGAAAGAAACTGGATGAGAATGAATCCTTCACTATACTCCTTGGAGACATCGATGATTTCAAAAAAGTGAATGATGAATTAGGACATTTAACAGGGGATGAAGTCATTCGAAAGGTAGGGGAAGTTTTTCGTACCCTCTCTGAGATATATAAGGGACAGGCATTTCGATATGGAGGAGAAGAATTTGTCATCCTATTGCCTCATATGGATGACCATGTTATCCATCAGTTTTTAAAAGAGTTATACAGCCGGTTGGAGTCCTTACAGCCTCTGCCGATTTCCATGAGTTTCGGTCAAGCTGAAACGACTGAAGCGAATGACCCGGAAGAGCTTATCGCACTCGCCGATCAAAGACTTTATGCAGCAAAGAAATCAGGGAAAAGAAGAACCTGTCTGTCAAATGATGAGTTGTTCACTCCATCAGCAGTCTAGAATGAAAAGAAGCTGTCCACCTAGAGGACAGCTTCTTTAATAATCAAATCGATTATACAAACATACCAGCTATTGCAGCGCTTAGTAATGAAGCGAGTGCACCGGCAATGACGGCTTTTAATCCTAATCGGGCAATATCCCCTCTGCGGTCAGGGGCAAGGTTACCAAGTCCACCAAGTAAAATACCCAATGAAGAAAGGTTCGCAAATCCACAAAGAGCGAAGGAGATGATGGCTACCGCTTTATCCGATAAGTTCCCGATTTCAGGAGCAAACGCGGAATAAGCAACGAATTCGTTGATGACAAGCTTTTGTCCAATGAAGTTTCCGGCGATGACTGCTTCACTCCAAGGTACTCCAATCGCAAATGCAAGTGGAGCAAAAGCATATCCAAGTAAGAGTTCAAGTGAAAGGCTGTCAAAACCGAACCAACCACCTACAAATCCGAGTAAACCATTAATAAGGGCAACGAGTGCAATAAATGCAAGTAGCATTGCACCGATATTTAAAGCTAATTGAAGCCCGACGCTGGCACCTTTAGCCGCTGCATCGATGACATTTGCCGAATCAGAATCCGCTTCCATATCAAGCTCTTTTGGTTCAGGTGTATTATCTGTCTCAGGTACAAATAACTTTGCCAATACGAGTCCTGCAGGAGCTGCCATGAAGCTTGCTGCCAATAAATATTCCAAAGGAACGCCCAGTAAGGAATACCCGACTAATACGGAACCCGCAACGGAAGCAAGTCCACCTGTCATGACTGCGAAAAGTTCCGATTCAGTCATTTTAGATAGATAAGGCCTTACTACTAACGGGGCTTCAGTTTGTCCGACAAAAATATTCGCTGCTGCAGACAGTGACTCGGCCTTTCTTGTTCCTAAAAGCTTTGCCAATCCGCCACCTAAAATTTTGATGAAAAACTGCATGATTTTAAGATAGTAAAGGACTGAAATTAACGCAGAAAAGAAAATAACGACTGGAAGGACATTAAACGCAAAAATAAACGCAATATTGGATTCTTCCGTATAAAGACCACCGAAAAGGAAGGTGATACCTTCGTTTGAATAATTGATTATAGCGTTGACACCTTGAGTCAACCATTTAAGAGAACTTTGACCCCAAGAAGTTTCTAACACGACAAAAGCGAAAAATAACTGTATAGCTAGTCCTCCAAGGACGGTTCTGAAATTAATACGCTTTTTGTTCGTAGAAAATGCAAAAGCAATTCCCAGAACGACAATGATACCCATGATACCCCATAAATATTGCACTTCTTTCACCTCTTCAAAATTTAAGTTTGTAACTTGATGCTTTCGGTTTTTTATTTTACAATTCTTTCAGACGTCTGACAACCTACAATTACACGAATTTAGTGAAGTTGTACGGACAACATCGTCTTTAGTATGCGCCAATAAAGCGTTTTCATGAAAGGGGATACAAATTATGAAGATCAGAAAAAATTTTTTGGAAGGCTTGGAACAAAAAGTATATATATATGAAAACAAGAAAGAAGAGCTCATATTAATTGCGGTGCCGTGTATTCAATGGTCTTATTCTTTTACCTATGAAGAGGAAGATATACACACAAAATTATTCCATTCATTACAGGAGAGGGTTTCAGGAGAGACAGCAACCACCTTAAGTTCCCGGATTGTTCAGTGGACACGTGAGATGTAAGAGATAATGTAAGGCGAATACGGTCCCATTCACACTGATAGAAGATGATCAGTAAAGCTACCGAATTTACCAGGGTTTTGATTCTTTGTTGCATTGTCACTTTAGAACGAATATGATGAGAAAGTGATAATGACGAGAAAGGGTTTTATGAATGAAAATAGACTTTATACAGGAAGTTCAGTCAAGACGAACTTTCGCTATTATTTCCCACCCGGATGCTGGGAAAACAACATTAACAGAGCAACTTCTTCTTTTTGGAGGAGCAATTCGAGCAGCTGGAACTGTAAAAGGAAAGAAATCAGGAAAGTTTGCAACATCTGACTGGATGGAAATTGAGAAGCAGAGAGGGATTTCGGTCACTTCTTCTGTGATGGCATTCGACTATGATGATTATCGGGTGAATATCCTTGATACACCAGGTCACCAAGACTTTTCTGAAGATACGTATAGAACCTTGATGGCTGTTGATAGCGCGGTTATGATCATTGATTCAGCCAAAGGGATCGAGGCGCAAACCTTAAAGCTTTTCAAAGTTTGCCGCATGAGAGGGATACCGATCTTCACCTTCATTAATAAGCTCGACCGTCAAGGACGTGAGCCTTTAGAATTATTGGAAGAGCTTGAAGAAGTATTGGGAATTCAATCCTACCCGATGAATTGGCCGATAGGGATGGGGAAAGAATTTTTAGGAATCTATGATCGATTCCATAATCGAATTGAGCAATTCCGTGTAGACGATGAAGATCGCTTTATACCTTTAAACGATGAAGGTGAAATTGAAGGCCAGCATCCTCTTAAGGATAGCAATCTATACGACCAAACGCTTGAAGATGTTTTGCTTCTGAACGAAGCAGGAAACCAATTTTCCCGTGAACGGATAGCGAATGGAGAGCTTTCTCCTGTCTTCTTCGGCAGTGCATTAACCAATTTTGGCGTTCAAACGTTTCTTGAAACATATTTACAGTTTGCACCGTCTCCACAGCCAAGGAATTCTGACGCAGGCGAGATTGAACCGACGGCAGAGGAATTCTCTGGATTCGTATTTAAGATTCAAGCCAATATGAATCCTGCTCACCGTGACCGGATTGCATTTGTCCGCATTTGTTCAGGTCAATTTGAAAGAGGGATGACTGTTAACCTTTCTCGCACAGGTAAATCCATTAAGCTTGCTCAGTCTACACAATTTCTTGCAGATGATCGAAGTACTGTAAATGAAGCTGTGAGTGGAGATATCATTGGGGTATATGACACGGGTACGTATCAAATCGGTGATACACTAGTGCAAGGAAAACAAGGATTCCAGTATGAAAAGCTCCCTCAATTTACTCCAGAACTTTTTGTTCGTGTTACAGCTAAGAACGTAATGAAACAGAAACACTTTCAAAAAGGAATTCTTCAACTGGTACAAGAAGGAGCCATTCAATATTATAAGACTCGCACGGAAGATATCATTCTTGGTGCAGTCGGGCAGCTTCAGTTTGAAGTATTCGAGCACAGAATGAAAAATGAGTACAACGTTGATGTCAAAATGGAACCGATTGGATCAAAAATTGCAAGATGGATTGAAAATGAAGAAGATGTTAAGGAAACAATGTCGAGCTCTCGAAGCATGCTGGTGAAAGATCGTCATGACAACCTGGTCTTCTTGTTTGAAAATGATTTTGCCATGAGATGGTTCAATGATAAAAATCCTGATATACGATTATACAGTTTAATGTAAATTATGTAAGCACCCCCTAGAATTTGATCTGGAGGGGTGCTTTTAGTTTTTAGGTTCTCGGAATTCCGTGTAAAGCCTGGATTCATTTGAGCTAGTACCATTATCTAGTGAATTTCTCCTGATATAAAGGTTGATTAGTGGTGTTTTTTGGGTAAAAAGCCTTATTATATAAATATAGGATATAATTTCATATAAGGGAGAGAGTTGATAGTGAAAATCGCTTGTGCAAATTGCACTGTAACCATGAAGTATCTCGATGCAGGGTGCTTTTTTTTACATAATGATCAAAATCATTCCGTGCCATTGAATGGATATTCGACGCGATTAGAAGATGGTACATATGTTTTTCTATATGAAAATCTGAATGTACTATACGAAAAGCTTGTGAGGGTAGAGGATTTACTGGAAGAGTATGGATGGAAGTGCAGCATAAATGATATAGATCAGCCCAGACCATTCATGGCAGTAGGCAAATTCATGCTGTTAATGAAACATAGAGAGATGATAGAGATGATTCAGGGTGGAAATTTCACAAGTCATCTTCAACCAATCATTGATTTAAGCGATTACAGTCTCTTGGGTTATGAATCTCTTTTGCGGGCAGGGGACCAGTCAAAAAAAATTAATCCCGGACAATTATTTGAAGTTGCCGCCATCACGGGCTTTCATTCCATGTTAGACCAGAAAGCAAGGAAATCGGCTATCGAATGCCGTGTAGGTCAGGTGAATCCAGGTATTAAAAGTTTTATTAATTTCCTTCCTTCCACGATCTATAATCCTGAATTTTGTTTACGCCATACCTTTCAGATTGTGAACGAAATTGGTGTGAATCCCGAGGATCTTGTATTCGAAGTGGTTGAAACAGAAAAGATTGAGGATGTGGAGCATCTAAAATCCGTCCTTGATGTATATAAGCGTGAAGGAATGAAAGTGGCGCTTGATGATGTTGGATCCGGTTTTGCCACAGTTGAAATGCTGACTCTCCTAAAACCGGACTATGTGAAAATTGATCGATCCTTTATCAATCATTGTGATAGACTTGCTGAAAATCAGGAGTTTTTACGGAAAGTCATGAAGATTGCTAAGGAGTTAAATATCCTTGTATTAGCAGAAGGAATAGAGAGGGAAGAAGAATTGCTTTTTTGTAAAGAAATCGGTGTTCATTATGCACAAGGTTATTTCATAGGAAAGCCGGCCCAACAAGCAGTAGAACCATTTGCCGATTCTCTATTTGTATAAGGAAAGGTGACCTCACTTCTACGAAGAGAGGCATTTTTTTATAAAAAGGTAGTTGACATATTTTAAGACGATGATAAAATACTAGTATAATTACTTTAGTGCATAAAAGCTTAAAAGCGTTTAAGAGCGAAAGAACTTGATGCCCTTTCTAATTCTTAGCGCTTAATCACATATCTTTGTCTTGAGCAACGCAGTAGGAAATAGGTAGACAGCAATCAGAGACTAGGCGGCAGGTGAAAGCTTAGGTCCATTATTTCTGAATTACATTGCTTATAAACCCTCTAAGTAAATGAGGCTTTATCCAAAGACAAACCTTTATGAAGTGGGAATAATAGATTGTCATACATTCATGAATAGTCATGAATGGGCTGAGGGAATGTATGACAATAGGTTTATTCCAATTAGGGTGGTAACGCGGAGAACTCTTCGTCCCTATTCGGGATGGAGGGTTCTTTTTGTTGTTCTTTCTATTCCAATTCATCAATTTCAACTTAGAGAAGGAAGTGTTACTATGTTAAACATTCAAAGCGTAAACAAACCAACCGTTAAAGAAGCTTCAGCGGTATTACTCGCTATACTGGGGATGATTAGTGTCAGTATTATCGTACTCGAATCAGTCCCTCATATTCCGATCATTTTTTCACTCTTTTTTCTCATGATATATGGACTTATTCGAAAAGTTAAATTCAAAGAGATTGAACAAGGAATGATTGTTGGGGCACAAGGTGGCTTAGGGGCTATTTTACTCTTTTTCTTCATTGGTCTTCTTGTGAGCAGCTGGTTACTCAGTGGAACCATTCCTACCTTGATGTTCTATGGATTTGAATTTGTTACTCCCAACTATTTTTATGCGATTGCCTTTTTGCTTACTTCCTTAAGCGGCATCGTGATTGGAAGTTCATTGACGACGGCGGCAACCATAGGTGTAGCACTTATCGGAATTGGTGAAGCGATGGGATTATCCATGAGCATTACGGCAGGGGCGATTGTTTCAGGAGCCTTTTTTGGAGATAAGATGTCCCCATTATCAGACACAACGAATCTTGCTTCTTCTATTGTAAAGGTAGATTTATTTACCCATATTCGCAATATGGCTTGGACAACCGTTCCTGCTTTTATCATTACGCTCATCGTATTCGGATTCTTATCACCGGAAACAAGTGATGTCAACTTATCACAGCTGAAATCCCTGCAGGAAGGCTTAAGTCAAACCGGCCTCATTCATTGGTATAGTCTCATACCTGTATTATTGCTGATTGTTTTAATCGTATTTAAAACCCCTGCCTTATTAACACTGGCAATCAATATAGCGGTCTCGATCGGAATATCATTCTTACATGGATCCTTGAAGCTGAACGAACTGTTCCAGGTGTTATTTGCAGGGTATGAGTCAAAAACGGGTGTGGAATCCATCGACTCGCTTTTAACAAGAGGAGGGGTCAACAGCATGATGTTCACGATTTCCCTTGTTATCCTTTCTTTAAGCCTGGGTGGAATACTATTTAAGCTTGGCATTATTCCTGTGTTACTTGATAAAGTCTCAACGATCATTCAATCAGGAAGAAGAACGATCCTTTCAACGGCTTTATCAGCCATTGGTATCAACCTGGTTGTCGGGGAGCAGTATTTGTCCATCCTATTGACGGGAGAAGCCTTTCAATCACAATATAAGAAACTTGGGTTACATCCTAAAAACTTATCACGTACGTTAGAAGATGCTGGAACAGTCATTAACCCGTTAGTACCATGGAGTGTATGCGGCATCTTCCTAACCGATGTATTAGGTGTCTCCACGCTTGAATATTTACCGTTTGCAATCTTTTGTCTCATTTCTCCAGTTATAACTATTCTTTATGGATTTACCGGCTGGACCATAGAAAAAGAACAAACTGAACCGAAGCCAATTGCATCAAACTAACATATTATTAAGAGGAAATAAAAAGGACTGTCCTGGTCATTCATCGAATTTTTTCTAAAAGATGAATTATCCAGAGGGCAGTCCTTTTCGTGTGATTTCAACATAATTTGGGAAATGATGATTGTAATAATATCCGCCTAGTGTAATCATTGAAAAATGAAAAAGGGGAAGAACCATCATCATGATTGGATTCTTTAATAGCAACACACCTTCTTGGACCATGAATACTTCTATGGTTAACAGGAAAAGGATGGTCAACAGAGCATATGGCTTATCCTTATTTCTAAAGAAGATAACCAGTGTATAAAAGTAGGTGGTAAACCAAATGTATATCGCATTTCCCGCAATCAAATCCCGTGTAGGATTAGAGAAATGATTCATTGGGAGGATATAAAGTTCCAACAGGGAAGAAAGAATCCAGGCAAATGAAAGGGAGACGGTCGACAGAGCAAAAAACAAGGTAATGAATAGTACATAGTGATTAGGATCATTTTCGAGCAGCTTCCACCACACCTTAGACAGTATGACAGAAAGGATTAGGAAAAATGATGTGTAATACGATTGCCACCAATGGTGTTCGTACAAATTTGAATAGGTGAACCATATTTCAATGAGAAAGAATAAACCAATGATCAAGGCAATCCGGGTTATTTTCAAATGATAGACAACAATGTAAGTAAGGGCGATCGGAACGGAAAAAGCCTGTGAACTAATCGACCCCAATACACTATCATTGTAATTATTCGATAAAATATGGGGATGATACGTATAGCTGTTAAGTAAAACAAAGATGATATATTCGAATACATAGGCTAATCCGGAAATGAAAAGCCAAAACAATAAAATCTGAGCAGAAATATGACGGTTCTTAATCACTATGAAGGTTAACAGGAAGATGCTGATAAGACTAAGGGATACAAATGGAACCCAATTCGCCATGCTTATGCTCCTTACGTTTCAGTATAAAAATAGTGTTTACAGAATAGGTTTATTTATTTATCAAGATGAATAAATTGTGAACATTTTCTATTGTAGAAGCTTTAATATTGAAGGATCTTCCTGAAGAGACTATAGTTAACATTAACTGCTTCCGATCGGTAGTGAACATACATAATGAAAGGGGAGCGCCCGTTTGAAAATTAGTGATTTTTCCATACGCCGCCCTGTATTCACCATTGTCACCATGCTACTCATCCTTATTCTTGGAGGGGTTTCCCTCTCGAGAATCCCGTTAAAGCTCATTCCAGATTTAAATCCTCCTGTGGGGGTCGTCGTCACCAATTATCCTGGTGCGAGTCCTGAAGAAGTGGTGGAGAAGGTGACAAAGCCACTGGAAGAAAGCTTGTCCACTTTACCAGGGATGAAAAACATCCAATCTACTTCAAGGGAAGGCTCAAACTTTATTCTCCTTGAATTTTCATGGGCAACCTCCATTGATGACATTGAGAACGATGTGCTTCAAAGAATGGGTCAGACTCCACTCCCGGATGGTGCGGATAACCCAAGGTTTCTTAAATTCGATCCTGCCCAGTTTCCGATCATTCAATTTTCGTTGCGTGAAGAAGGAAAGGAAAGTAATTTAAAAACTTTATCCGAAAACTTGAAATTGGAATTAACCCGTGTTGAGGGAGTGGCAAATGTAAACGTTTCTGGTTCACTCAAGGATGAAGTGGTCATTGAATTGAATCAGCAAACGCTGAAAGAAAATCGTCTGAGTCAATCTGACGTTATAAACACCATTAGAGCAAATAATGTAACCTCACCGGGAGATACCATCGAAACCGATGGCCAAACCTTAACCACTCGCGTTATGAGTGAATTACAGTCCGTCGATGAATTAAAAAAATTAGTTCTTCAAGTAAATCCTCAAACTGGAAAGAAAATTACTCTTGGAGAAGTCGCGAACGTTGAGAAGAAGCAGGAGGATACAAATACGATCACCCGTGCTAATCAAGAATCAGCCATCCTTTTTAGTGTGTTACAGCAATCCGACGCAAACACGGCTTCTGTCTCCAAAGCATTTCAAGAGGAACTTGACCGTTTACTCCAACAGGATCAATACAAATCAATCAAAGCTGATATTCTCTTTGATCAAGGGGACTATATTACGCAAGCCATTGGGAATATTGCAAACTCCCTGATAATTGGTGGAGCTTTTGCCATGCTTGTTCTATTTCTATTCCTGAAGAATGTAAAGAGTCCGTTAATTATCGGTGTGGCGATTCCATACTCTGTCATCGTTACATTCGTCTTAATGTTCTTTGCTGATTTCACCTTAAATATCATGACTCTTGGAGCACTTGCCCTTGGAATCGGAATGCTTGTGGATAATGCCATTGTTGTAATTGAAAATATTTATCGGCATCTTTCACTTGGAAAAACACCGAGAGAAGCTGCGAGTATCGGCTCCAAAGAAGTGGGTGGAGCCATTACGGCATCTACTTTAACAACGGTTGCAGTGTTTTTACCAGTTGTTTTTATTTCAGGGTTGCTTGGTGAGTTATTTACCGAATTTGCCCTGACCATTTCCTTTAGCTTATTAGCATCTCTCGTTGTAGCTTTAACGGTCATCCCGATGTTAGCAAGCAGATTGTTGAAGAAGCCTAAAGGAAATATCGAAGCGAAGCGCAGGCGTTCAAAAGGCAGGAAAACATTTACCCGCTCTGTCAAGTGGGCCCTTCGTCATCGATTCATCGTCCTATTTATTACTGCTCTTACTTTAGTTGCAGGTGGTCTCGGTTTAACAACAGTAGGGACACAGTTTTTACCTCCGACGGATGAAGGATTTTTCAACATGAGGGTCGAATTAGAAAATGGAGCATCCGTAGAAGAAACGAACAAAGTCGTGAATGCAATCGAAGAGAGGCTGGAAAAGGAAAAGGAAGTTGATGTTTTTGTAAGCCTGGTCGGTACAACTCAGGAAGAGTCCTTTAGAGGAAGTTCGAAAGGGAACATTGCCGAGGTTTATGTTAAGATGAAACCTTTGGAGGATCGGGAGAGATCAATATTCACTTTTGCAGATGACGTAAAACCTGAGGTCGAGAAAGTTGCGAAAAAGGTGAATGATTCTGCTGAAATTTCCTTTAACCTTCAGTCAACATCAGGTTCGAGTCCTCAAACCCTGACATTCAATTTAAGAGATACAGACCCGAATAGGTTGAATCAATCTGTGGATAAACTATTCAATTCTCTTAAGGATATGAATGACGTATCAGAAGTGACTACCGATCAGATGGAAACGGTGAAAGAAATCCAAATGAAAGTGAATCGTGACAAAGCTCTCGAACAGGGGCTGGCACCAGCTCAGATAGGTACGCTTGTGCAGGATGTAACACGGGGTGTATTGACGACCCAAATGGTTACAGAGACGTCTGATGTCATAAATGTGTTCGTACAATATGACCGTAATATTACTGAGAATTTGGACTCACTAAAAAAACTTCTAATCCCTAATGGACAAGGAAAGTACATTCAATTGAATTCCGTCGTTGATTTTTCCATAGAAGATGGTCCTGTCAGTATACAAAGAATCGATCAGCAGCACGCAGTTCAATTCAACTTGAAGTATTCATCTTCCACCAATCTCGGAGCAATCTCGAAAGCTGTGGATGAAAAGATAGAATCATTGGATCTCCCTAATGAGACATTAGTCTCATTCAGTGGCGACAGAGAGTTACTGGAAGATTCCATTGACGATATGGCACTGGCACTTGGACTGGCCATTGTTCTTGTATATATGGTGATGGCAGCACAGTTTGAATCTTTTAAATATCCATTTGTCATCATGTTTACTGTCCCACTCATGGTCATTGGTGTCGCGATAGCGCTGGCAGTCACTCAAACACCGATAAGCATTTCTGCGATCATTGGCGTCATTGTCCTGGCAGGTATTGTTGTAAACAATGCGATTGTGATTGTCGATTACATTAACCAGCGTAAAGAAGCAGGAATCAATAGCTTTGATAGCATTGTTGAAGCGGTTCAAGACCGGGCAAGACCGATCTTAATGACAGCTTTGACTACTATACTTGGCCTATTACCTCTGGCTCTGGGACTCGGGGAAGGTACAGAAATCAATCAGCCGATGGGTATAGCCGTAATCGGTGGTTTGATAAGCAGTACACTGTTAACGATTTATGTCATTCCGATTGTGTACAGTTTCTTTGATAAAGAAACGAGAAGAATGAAGAGAAATCGCCAAGCATACGGTAATAGAGAATAGCCAATATCGAACGGAGCTAACCTTACAGCTAAGTAGTCACCTCTTTGTATCAAACGGGTACCTTAGCTTGTAGGTTAGCTTTTTTTAATACCCATTTTTGAAAGGAATCCTAGGCGGGGGGGGGGAAGCGGTATGAAGAAAGGGATATATTTAATCACTGGTTTTCCAGGTTTTTTAAGTCTTAACATTGTGGAAGAATTAATTATTCAAGACAAGGCTTCAGCAATCTACTTACTCCATTTAGGTACCATGGCTGCAGAAGCAGAGGAAATAGTAGGTAAGCTGACAGTGAATACAAAAGCTGACCTCATTTTAGTAGAAGGAGACATTACACAACCCAACCTTGGAATGACGGAAGTTAGAATTGGCGAAATACGCGAAAAAGTGGAGTATGTCTGGCATTTAGCTGCCATCTATGATCTCGCAGTACCTCAAGGTCTTGCTCATAAAGTAAACGTAGAGGGCACACGAAACGTTAATTCTTTCTGTAAAACTCTTCACCGATTAAAGAGATATGTTTATTTCTCTACTGCCTTTGTGGCGGGAACACGTAAAGGAGAGATTTATGAGTATGAGTTGGAGTATCCAACTAGCTTTAATAACTTCTATGAACGGACAAAGTATGAAGCTGAGGTATTAGTTGATGAACTGAAGGGCATCATGCCGATTACGATCATCCGTCCCGGTATCGTAAAAGGAAATTCAGAGACGGGTGAGACGGTTAAGTTTGATGGACCGTATTTTATTATGAATATGTTTAAGCGATTATCCTTTTTACCTTGGATACCATTTCTTGGAGAAGGTAATTCCCTCATAAATATCGTTCCCGTCGAATATGTCGTTCGAGCTTCTATACACCTCGGCCATGAAGGGATCGGAACAGGAAAAACCTATCATCTTACCGATCCACAACCAGTAACGGTAAGGGAAGTGTACGAACAGATTTTATGGCATATGTACAATAAACATCCGCGGGGAAAGGTTCCCTTGTTCCTTTCCAATTGGGCATTGGGTTTTCGATTTATTCGAAAATATTTGAAGGTTGAACGCGAAGCGCTTGATTATTTTACACTTGAAGGAAGGTTTCATTGTCACCAAGCTCAAGAAGACCTGAAGGGATCTGACATTCAATGCCCATCCCTGTCAAGCCAAATTGGAAAAATGGTTGAATTTTATCTAGAACATTCCTCTAACGAAAAATTCCATGTGAAGATTAATTAAGGATGTTTTCACAATGATTGTCGGATTGAGTGTTAAACGTCGTAATAATTGGGAGGAAAATGGTAAAAATAATGGGAAAGCATCAATAGGAGGATTCTCGAGATGTCATTTTCCCTTACGCAAAATCCGACCCAGTACATATATCCTATCGTTCATACACTTCATCGCCAATTGCTGGGATGCCCATGAAAACTTCTATTACAAAATTAGAGGGAGTTCTATGGAGTATTGCACTCCCAGGTTTTCCACAATTACTGGTTGGACTGTGGTTTAAGGGAACGTTATTTGTACTTCTTGAAATTATCATCAATGTCCAAAGTAACTTCAATCAAGGAATTATGTATAGCTTTTTAGGTGAAACCCATAAATCAGCTTCTGTGATTGATTATCAATGGCTGATGTTTTATCCATGTCTCTATATGTTTGCCATGTGGGATGCTTATAAACTTGCTCAAACCAAGGAAGAACCGTATATATTCTTACCTTTTGTCATGTCTGCTTATATGGTGACCGTTGGCTTGATGTACTCTCCCAAGGTATATTTATTCGGTAAATTTGTCGGGCCAATCTTTTTGCCGATGTTGTTTGTGATCCCCGGAGTGGTACTTGGTCTAATTATTCGATCAATCCTCATCCGGATCCATTAAGTTTTATCTCTTTACGAAACCTCATTCATGAGGTAAGATATGGGTATACAACTTAAACGTTTTCTACCTGTCAAAGGGGAGTAGCTATAGGTGTCATACCTAAACAAAGTCGTCAGTTCATGGATTATTCCATCGGCTTTGTTGGCATAATGATTATGCTCAGCAAGACCTTTGCCTTATTTAGGCAAGGGTCTTTTTATTTTATAAAAATCCTTGCCTATTGGAAAACTAACTGTGTAAATAGGAGGGACTTACATTTATGGATGCTTCAATGTTACTGGAATATGGATGGGTATTGCTCATCCTTGTTGGTCTTGAAGGAATTCTAGCTGCTGATAATGCAGTTGTTATGGCAGTCATGGTTAAACATCTGCCTGTAGAACAAAGAAAGAAAGCACTCTTTTATGGTCTGTTAGGAGCATTTGTATTTAGATTTGCTGCACTATTTCTCATCTCGTTCTTAGTGAATGTTTGGCAAGTTCAAGCCATCGGGGCAATCTATTTATTCTATGTATCGATTCACCATTTCGTTAAAAAGAGGAAAGACACTGGAATTGTAGAGTCTGAGTCAAACAAGGGCTCAGGTTTCTGGACTACCGTATTGAAAGTGGAACTTGCAGACATCGCCTTTGCAGTTGACTCCATGTTAGCTGCCGTTGCTCTAGCTGTAACATTGCAGCCAACAGGATGGTTTGATGTAGGTGGAATCGATGGTGGTCAGTTTATCGTCATGTTCCTTGGAGGAATAATCGGCTTGGTGATTATGCGATTTGCTGCAACTTGGTTTGTTAAATTATTGGAGAAATACCCTACTTTAGAATCAGCAGCGTTTTTAATCGTCGGTTGGGTTGGTGTAAAGCTTGCTGTATTTACACTTGCTCATCCTGATGTTGCGATCCTGGATCATCATTTCCCTGAATCAAAACCATGGAAGCTCGTCTTCTGGACCGTTTTAATCCTCTTATCAGTTGGAGGATATTTATTATCACGAAAGAAAGCAAAGCAGGAAGAAGCACACGCAGAAGCCAAGAAAGAAGCCAAAGCGGAATAAAGAAAAATGGAAAGCTAACGTGAGAAATATTCACGTTAGCTTTTTTACATGAGGATTCATATGTCTACCATCCCCTTATCATTACGTCCTTTTTAAGAACTTTCAATTTTTATTTGTATAAACCCCCTCAAAAAAAATTCTCATAACGTAACTCCTTTAGTAAGGCGATCGATCGACTAATAAAAATTCAACTTCCGAGGTGTACATATGACAAAACATTCCAAATTAATGAAATCATCTTTAGCTGTATTAGTAGCAGGGTCTATTAGCTTTTCAGGTTCATTGGCTTATGCGAATAACGATGAAAAAACGTTTGACACGGTTACGATTGAGCAAAAGGGTAGTACAGGAGTTACAGTGAATGATGAAGCCATGATTGATTCTGCTAAAACAGAAATTGAAAAACTAGAAGAGACAGAAACCCCATCATTACTTCCTGGTGATTTCTTCTATTTTGCTAAGCTTGCTCTAGAGAAAGTGAAGCTTGCCTTTACGATGGATGATGCGAAAGAAGCGAAATTACTTGCAGAGTATGCAGCAGAAAGACTTGCTGAAGTAGAAACTTTATTTGAAGAAGGAAAAGAAGAAGAAGCTATCGAAGCAATCAACCATGCCATTGAAATGATTCAACGCTCTTCAGATGAATTACCACACAGTGAGAATGAAGAAGCTTCTAACGATGATTCAATGGGAGAGTTAGAGGGCGAAACAGCAGAAGAATCGAATACTGAAGAGAAAAACAGTGAAACTGAACAAACCAAAGAAAGTAATGAAGAAGGCACCCCAGAAGAAGCAGATTCCGAAGAAAAATCGGATGAAATGACTGAAATGGAAGAATTAATGTCACAAAATATCATTTCACTTAAAGCGAATATGGAAAAAGTGAAGAACCCTAAAGCGAAAGAAGCTCTTCATAATAACATTGAAAAAAGCTATAAGAAATTAGCCGAAAAGCTTGCAAAGCTGGAAGAAAAATGGACGAAAAAAGCAAATGCTAAAGAAGAAACAGAATCCGATGAATCGATGAAGGAAGACTCTGTAACTCGGGTTGAAGAATCAACCGAAACATCGTCTGATGAAAATACAGATGGAAATAAAACTGAGACAAGTCCAACTGTGAAAGAAGAAACAGAAAAAACCGCACCAGTAAAAGTTCAGCACGTGGAAAAAGAAGCGGAAAAAGTATTAAAGCAACAAAAAAAGCAAGAGAAAAAAGAAGCAAAAGAAGTGCGGAAACAAGTGAAAAACGAGGAGAAACAAGCTCGTCATGATGTTAAAGAAGAAAAGAAACAACAACAGCCAGCTGTAAAACAGCAGGAACAACACGGTCAGAACAGTGAAAACGGTAAAGAAAACGGCAAGGGTCACAATAAAGACTAAGTAAAGAGCAATAGCTTCAGGATAGGCTGGTATTCTAATGACCCGTCAGTCACGAAGGGGATACTGGACTTAAAGTGATTTCACATTTGCTGAGTCGAGTGCATCTGTAAAGATTACTTAAGCAGTACCCCTTCCTCTCTATTATCCTTTTAAAATCAACATCATATGAGTATAATAGTGTGCAGGATGGAGTGAGACTGATGCTAAATGTATTACTATTTTTACTAGCCAAACAAAAGAAGAAACAAACGCTTGAAGACATGGCGATACGAATACAAAATGGTGATGAACAATTACTGAACATAGTCTTGGAAGACTATAAGCCATTTATAAAAAAAACGGTATCTTCAGTCTGCAAACGATATATCTATGAAAGTGATGATGAATTTAGCATCGGTCTTATTGCCTTTCATGACGCTATCTTAAAATATAATCATCAGCGAGGGTCTTCCATCATTAGTTTTTCTGAAGTAATCATCAAACGGAAAGTGATTGATTATATCAGAAAAAACGGGAAGTTTCAAGATGTGAGCATCGACATGAGTCTGGTGGAGGATGATGAAGAGAACCCGAATTTAACAATCGAGCAAATTGTCTCTGTTGAAGAATATGGGAAGCAACAAGAAGGAAAGAAGAGGCAGGAAGAGATTATCTCTTTCCAAGAACATCTTTCTCACTACAAATTATCCTTTCATGAGCTAGTCGAACAGTCACCTAAGCATGAAGACGCCAGACTGAATGCCATTGACATTGCTAAAACGGTAGTGAATTCCAAAGAATTACTGGATTACCTCCTTGAAAAGAAACGGTTACCCATAAAAAAATTAGAGAAGCAGGTAAACGTTAGTAGAAAAACAATTGAGAGAAATAGAAAATATATTATTGCCATTACTCTTATTCTTATTGGAGATTATGTGTACTTACGGGATTACTTAAAAGGGCGGTTAGAGATATGAAAAAAGGGATCATTATGGAAATCAAACGTGATATCCTCGTTATGATGACGTCAGAAGGGGAATTTCTGACGGGAAGAAGACAGCCCAATCAACATTATACAATTGGAGAAGAAATTCCTTTCTTTCCTTTGCATCATGAGCCTGTTAAGATCAAACCAACTTTTAAATGGAATTGGAAAGTATCGACTGCATTATTAACTGCTATAATCGTCATCCTCACCCTGTTTTCAAGTGCTTTCTTACAGAGTAACCAGGCATATGCTTATGTGTCTGTCGATATCAACCCAAGTATGGAATTGACCCTGAATAAAAAACAACAGGTGATAAAGATTATCCCTTACAATCAAGATGCCAAAGTGCTTCTAAAAGAGTTGGGTGACTGGGAAGATATGGATGTAAGTGAAGTGACAAAGGAAATCTTCCTGTTATGTGAAGAAATGGGATATTTAAAAGAGAATCAAAATGTTCTCATCACCTCTTCATTTAGTGAGGATTCAAATGAGCAGCGTGAAGATGATTTGGTTGCTGAGATAAACAAGCTTGTTCTAGAATATAGCACAGACCACAACATGAACATTACGGTGAAAGAAACATCGCAGGAAATGAGAGAAGAAGCATCTGATAAAGGAATGACTGCAGGGTCTTTATTACGTGAAAGTGAAAAAGCTGAAACACCGGAACCAGCAGGAAATCCTGAAGAAGAGAGTTATGACCAAGATGTTCTCAAAGAGGGAATGAAGAAAGAGGAGAATTCAAAGGTTGAGAATCAAAAGGTGGAATTACCATCTGAAGAGAAGAAGCAGAAACCTGTGAAATCTGAAAACCATCCAAAAAATGATAAACCTCTTCCAAATGAAAATAAGCCTCAAGAAAAACCTGCACAATCTCAAGGCAAAGGCAATTCCTCTGACCATCACAATTGGAATGAGTCCAATGGGAAACACAATGGTTCTTCTAATCAAGGTGATATAGATCAATCCAGAGGCAATGAAGACCGTGGAGATCGCGAAAAGGATAACCAAGAAAAGAAAAATGAACACCAAGATAGAAAACAGAATAAAAAAGATAATGACTAATAAACAGCGGCCCATTTATGAAATGGGTCGTTCTCATTTATAAGGGGTAGCTGGTGGAAACCGGCTACCCCATGCCATTATTATTTAGTTTGTTGTCCAGATAGTTGTGATTGAGCTTGTTTAACCAGACGTTTTGTAATTTCTCCTCCAACGGATCCGTTAGAGCGAGCTACTGTATCTGATCCAAGTGTTACACCAAATTCTTGAGCAATTTCATATTTCACTTGATCAAGGTATTGTTCAACACCTGGAACTAGTAATTTATTGCTGCTTCTAGCCATTGTTGTTTCCTCCTTATTAGTAGACTTGAAACAATGATGTTTCTGTAGTACTATTATTTGTCTTAATTCTTTGAACATGACTGGTAATATTTCGCCGAAATTGTATAGTTTGTATGGTGCAAAATGAGTAACTGTTTCTTGATGGTTAAGCCGCTGTCGTTATAGAAAGAATAAACATATAGGAAATTATCCATTTTTCCTTTCATTCTTCGTTCATATTCATTAAGATAGAAAAGGAAATAACCTTGAAAGGGAAATACATATATGTGGTATAAATTAAGATTAAATTTGAATAAATTAACTCCTGCTCAAGTCATTGTAACCTTTTATCTAATTGCCGTTACTGTGGCAACGATTCTATTGAGCTTACCATTCGCCCATAAACCCGGCGCAGAGTGGAGTTTTATTGATGCTATTTTCACTTCCGTCAGTGCGGTGAGTGTGACGGGCTTGACGGTTGTAAGTACCGCCGATACGTTCAATACAACAGGGATTTTCTTATTGGTATTTGTCTTACAATTCGGTGGAATTGGGATCATGACTCTTGGAACTTTTTTCTGGCTTTTGGTTGGTAAGAAAATAGGGCTGAAAGAACGTCGATTGATTATGACGGATCAAAATCAAACCAATCTATCCGGCCTTGTTCATCTATTAAAGCAAATATTATTGCTTATCATTGTTATTGAATTAGTGGGTGCGTTTATTTTAGGGGTTTATTTCCTGAGTTACTATCAAAGCTTTCAGGAAGCATTCATCCACGGACTTTTTGCCTCAGTGAGTGCTACGACTAACGCTGGTTTTGATATAACCGGTCAATCACTCATCCCTTTTAAAGATGACTATTTTGTCCAATTTATTACAATCATCTTACTCACATTAGGGGCAATTGGATTTCCAGTATTAATCGAGACAAAAGACTATTTAATGAACAAGAAGAGAAGCAAACATCATTTCTCATTATTCACTAAAATTACGACCATTACATTTGGTATATTATTAATTTTCGGTACGTTGGTTATATGGTTGTTTGAATATGATCGATTTTTTTCAGGTATGTCTTGGCATGAATCATTCTTTTACTCCCTATTTCAATCTTCATCGACGAGGAGTGGCGGTCTTGCTACCATGAATGTAGCAGAGTTTTCAACTCCTACATTACTTGTTTTGAGTGCGTTAATGTTCATTGGGGCATCTCCAAGCTCAGTGGGTGGGGGAATTAGGACAACAACCTTTGCCCTGAATATTTTGTTCTTATTCCACTTCGCCAGAGGCAATAAAACGATTAAAATCTTTAGAAGAGAAGTACACGAACAGGACATCATTAAATCGCTGGTCGTTACGATGGTAGCCGTCCTTATATGTTTTGTATCAGTCGTTATTTTAACAATTACAGAAGATCACAGTCTTATTGAAATAATCTTCGAAGTTGCTTCTGCCTTTGGAACAACGGGTTTATCATTGGGGATCACCTCTGACCTTTCATCAATTGGAAAGTGTGTGATTATAGCCCTCATGTTTATCGGTCGAGTCGGCATTCTATCCTTCCTGTTTATGATAGGAGGAAAAGAGAAAACAACTAAATATCATTATCCCAAGGAAAGAGTTATCATTGGATAGATTAAAAAACGATGCCAAATCAGCATCGTTTTTTATTTGAGTACAGAATAGGGAACATCGAAATAAATCCAAAGGATGAGAATGATGGGAAGGGATACTATCCATCCTTTAATTGGATTTTTATGATGGATGATGAGTACGGTGAACATCATGATATTAAATAGAATATCCCAGCCAAAATGCCAGCCATTATGATAGGTCATCATTCCAAAGATATGAGAAAGGCCTTCTGTCATTCCGTAAATTCCCGTCCACAACATAATCCAGGCGACTTTTCCACGGAAAGACGAAGGCAGTTTCCCGATAAAGATGGCAATGGTGGCGGTGTATTGAACAGCCATTTTACAAAGAGATATGATCGTATGATTCAGGTTGATGTGGTCTCCTAATACTGTAACCGTTTGAAATTTCCACATGGAATAGTCATACAAAAGGAATTGGGATAGTAAATCCCCGATAATAAAAAACAGTAAAGTTGGATAATAGCTGTAAAAATCTTTCCAATTTCCGAATTTCCATCCAAGTAGTGCATAACAAAGTAAGAAGACAAGTATCATCGTATATCCTCATTTAGCATTTTTGCTTAGTTTTTGGTTAAATGCTTCATTTATTCAGACTTTTTCTTCTAGTATTGGAATACCTTACGCGGACTCTTTGGGAATGGAAAGAGAAACGAATGGAGAAAGTAAGGGTAACAAAGGAGATGAGTTACATGAAACGAAAAGCACAGTATAATGCTGCTGAAAAAAACAACCAAACGCCATTAAAGAATAAACAAGAGTCAGAATTCTCAGCTGAATTTTCTCAAGGAGAAGATACAGCTAAGGGGAAGAATAGAAACTCTTCTAAAGGGATGAAGGGTAGAAGCTGATGAAGGACAAAAAACAATCTTTTCGCGAAGAATTTGGTCAGGAATTTGGAGATGTTAATGCAGCCAAGATCCTGGAAGTAACTCAAAAACAGCCAAAAGCAAAAGAAAACAAGAAAAAATGTTAAGCGATTCGCTTAACATTTTTTCTTGTTTATGGGGAAACAGATTGTCGATCAATCTCAAATACGGTAGATTGACCGGTTGCTGGTTCAAAGTAAGCTAATACATACTGATCTAGTCCATCCTGGGATTGAATGGTTTCCAGGAGTGTATGCTTATACAATTCCTTTTCATTTAAGTTTAGGAGAGCGAAAGATTCTCCTGCGATAGATGGTTGTGCCAGCAAGGATTGATAAATAGCAGATCGATCTGCTTTCGTAAGTTCATGAGTCCACCAAGGTTTACGTGGTTTATACTTCTGATTCTCTAAATAATCCAGTTTCATTAGACCTTCAATCATCGAAATGTTATAGCTGGTCTCTGTAGATAAAAACTCTTGCAGCCTTTTAAACAAATCTTCCAGTTGATGTCCGATTCTTGACCAACCACGGTTTTCCCAGTAGGAGCCGAATTGTTGGAAGAAATCAAAGGGAGTTTCAAAGCATTCTGTCACTAAATATTCAATCGTACGATCCATACGATGATCATTCCAATACTTTTCTAATACATCTTCAACCTGTTTAATTCTAACGATATCATCAAAGGTCAATACATTGTTGCCTAGGATTTCATAAGGTGAATGGTCCATATACGTGTACTGATGATCGTTTGCACGAATTCTTAAGCCTGTACCACGAAGCATCTTCAGAAATCCTAATTGTAGCTCCTCTGGTCGCAATTCAAATACATCATTAAAAGTTTTACGGAAAGAGTTGTAATCCTCTTCAGGTAATCCTGCAATTAAATCCAGATGCTGATCAATCTTTCCTCCATCTTTCACCATCGTAACGGTTCTGGTCAGTTTCGTGTAATTTTGTTTTCTCATTACGAGATCATTCGTTTCATCATTCGTTGATTGAATTCCGATTTCAAAGCGGAATAACCCTGCAGGGGCATTTTCGTTCAGAAATTCAATTACTTCCGGTCTCATAATGTCAGCGGTGATTTCAAATTGAAAGACAGTACCTGGTAAATGTTCGTCAATTAGAAATTGAAACATTTCCATGGCATAGCTTCGGCTAATGTTGAATGTACGATCAACAAATTTAATGGTTTTCGCACCATTTTTCATTAAGAAACGGATATCATCTTTTACCTTTTCTCTGTCAAAGTAGCGTACACCTACTTCAATCGAAGAAAGGCAGAACTGACAGCGGAAAGGACAACCTCTGCTTGTCTCAATATACGTAACCCTTTTACCCAATTGAGGCAGGTCTTCTTGAAAACGGAACGGTGAGGGTACTTCTCTTAAATCTATTTTATTCTGCTGAGGCTTGATGACCGGCTTACCATCTGCTAAGTAAGCCACTCCATGGACCTTTGAAAAGTCCCTATCCCCATTCAGTTCATCCAATAACTGCTTAAAGGATTCTTCCCCTTCACCGATAACGATAAAGTCAACGTCTTGCAGCCGATCCAGCCAGTAGGGAACATCATATGTGACTTCTGGTCCTCCCAGGACGATGGTTACTTCGGGCAGGATTTTGCGAAGGATTTTGATCACTTTGATCGTCTCTTCGATATTCCAAATGTAACAGCTGAATCCAATGATATCAGGTTTTTTCGAGAATAAGTCAGTGGCGATGTTAAGGGTGGGATCCTTAATGGTGTATTCAGCCAATTCTATCTCATGTTCAGGCTCTGCAAATGCCTTCAGGCAACGAATGGCCAAATTGGTGTGAATATATTTTGCATTTAACGTACTTAAAACGACTTTCTTCATAAATAAGCTCCTTTTATACTAAGCTCACTTGATGGACCATGTGAACCCTTGTAAACCATATTTTCCAACATATACGTGTTGTTCGTACATCTAATCCAAACCGTACTGATTATCATTTTATCTAAGGAAGAGAGAAAGCTCAATGTTTGTCTAGAATGTATTTAAATTTATTGTAAGTATTAGAAGGAATTTAAGGAAAAGTTACGAATAGTATAATAAAATAAATAGTTTTTTGAAAAATGTGTAGAAGATGATCAATATATACCTTAAGAGAATAGATACTCATGAAAAGGGACTGACCCGTGTCTGATATTGGGTCAGCCCTTTCTAGTGAGGTTTATCTTGTTTTCATTTCTCTTTTTGAAAGAAGTTTCTGGAGTTTGGTTGATTTAAACTCCACTATCGGTTGCGTTATGCTTGTGAAAAACTTTGTCGAGAAAATCATTGTCAGAACCAATGATACACCGAGCAAGATTAATAAACTCGTAGTGGGATCAATTGTATCCTTCAGCTGGCTTTCGCGGAATAAGCGGATAAGAAAGCCGTGCAGCAAGTATACATATAGCGTATTTTTGCCCCATTTTGTGAAAAACCTTCTCTTAGTAGGGACAAAGGTAAAGAAGCTAAAGATCATCACAACGTTCAGCAAGTAAACAAACGCCCTGACAGCTAAACTAATGGCGTTGTTCCCTTCGAAGTCTCCATAAGGCTTAGAGCCAAGTAACCATTTATCGGAGAATTCAGGGATGAAATACATTCCCAAAAATACGAGAATAAATAATGTACCTGCCACTATACGTGCTTTACTCGTTTTAAAATATTCGAAGTGCTCCTTCTCCAAATAATAGCCCATCAGGAAAATCGGAAAGAAAACAAATGTTCTGGACAGGCTAAGATAGTTTGAAATCACATCAGCAAAACCTACAAGCAGCCCAATGGAAAAAGCGATTGTCAATCCAATGCCGGGCTTGAACTTAAACCACTTGATGAAAACATACAATAGTGCGTTCCAACAGAATAAACTGATGAGGAACCATAATGACCAGTGTGGATTAAGGGGATCGACTTCAAATGTTGATTTTTGATAAAGAAAATAATAATACACCGTGTAGATCAATTGAAACACAATGTAAGGAAGAATTAATTTTTTGGCCAGTTTTTGAATATATCCCTTTTTATAAAATCCTTTTGCGAAAAACCCTGCCACTAGAATAAAGGCTGGCATGTGGAAGGTGTAAATCGTTTTGTACAGAGAAAGGATAAATGGATCGCTTTCTATATAGGACCGGATCAAATGTCCAAATACAACCAGGAAGATCAAAATGAATTTGGCATTGTCGAAGTAATAGTCACGCTGTTTCATATCTTCACCATCTCTTAGAATAGATTTATCCTAATTCATTCTTACCCTAGGATACAATGAGTAAAACATGAATTTCACTGTTAATTATCACCAAAAGTATGGTGAGCTATGCGAACTCTATAATGATTTGAGCCAATAGTCGTCTTTTTAAAATAGTAGGGGGATGAGGAAATGACTAATAGTAGTAAATTGCAGAAAGAGTTGAATAAGGAAGAATGTCATCCCGTCGATAGGGAAATTTGCTTAGCATCACCCATGCCGATGTTCGTGATCAATAAAGAGTTGAAAATTGTCTTTGCCAATGGAGAAGCATGTGAAACGCTCGAGACAACTTGTGAATCGATTGTAGGGAAGCTGTTCAGCGGCTTTTTCTCTTCTGTTCCTGCACCGATTGTAGCTCATTACAAGGAAGTGATGGAAACAGGGAAAACCCTTGAAGATGAAACCTTAATGAATATTACCGATAAGAAAATCATTCATATTGAGCTCTTGCTCAAAAAATCGACCATTTCTCCTAATGCTTATCTCTACTTCAAGGATGTAACAGAACTAAAGGAAAAAGAGCGAAAAGATCATATGAATGTTCATTTGTTATCGAATATTTTCCAGAATGCATCAGAAGGAATCGTTCTCTTTGATATTGAAGGAAATATCAATGACGTGAATCAGGCGTTCAGTTCACAAGTGGGATTGGACAAGGAAGAAATCACAAACAGGAACATAAGCTCCTTTATCCCTAAAAATGCCCATTATAAGATTGAAAAGATAAAAGAGCTAATTTCTCAAAATAAAAAAGCACGTGGAGAAATTCCGATAAAAAAAGCACACAGCATTTCGATTGTGGAATTTACGACAAGTCCCTTTGTGCATCATAAACTTCATATGGCCATCCTTAGAGATGTAACCGAGAAGAGACAGATGGAGATTCAATTAAAGCGAAACGAAGAGTTATTTAAAGGTTTATTTGAAGAAGCGATTGATGCCATTGTGCTATGGGATCAGGATGGTAGGGTATTAAAAGCCAATTCTTCTGCCATGAAGATCTTTGAATGCTCACTTTCAGAACTTCTTTCGAAGAGAATCAGGGACTTTGTTTACCCTTTAGAAAGCCAAAAGTTTGATTTAGTCATGGAACAGTTAAACAGGAGCGGTGCTGTAAGGGATGAAGTATTGTTTCTCATGCCTAACAATCAGTTGAAGCATTTGGAATTCACTTCAAAGCTTCATTCCGTTGATGGCTATAACATGACGATCTTTCGGAATGTTAGTGAAAGATATCAAATGGAGAAGGAATTACGAGAGAGTGAGGAGAGGTTCCGGAAGATTTTCGAAGGGTCACTGGATGGTCTGCTCCTTACCAATCACAATTATGTTGTTGTAGATGCAAATCCTGAAGTGAGTAAAATCATTACACTCGAGAAAGATCACTTAATCGGTAGAGATGTACGCGAGATATTGAATATTGAACCTGGTGACGAGTCATATGATGAGTACTTAAAACAATTAAAAGAAGACGGACAGGCAACGTTTTTAAAAACGTTAACTTCCCACAGAGATAAGGTTCAATACGTTGAGTTGTCATCCAAGTATAATTTGCTCTCTAATTTAAATCTAACGATCATTCGTGACATTACCGAACAAATTGAAATGCAGGAGCAGTTAAGGAAATCAGATACATTGAGTGTAGTTGGGGAGCTGGCTGCAGGGATTGCCCATGAAATCAGGAATCCGATGACCGCCCTTAAAGGCTTTATTCAACTGCTGGAAAATAGTGTAGGTAAAGATCATGAAATGTACTTTAATGTAATAACCTCTGAATTTCAGAGAATTGAATCGATCATTACTGAGTTTTTAGTATTAGCAAAGCCGCAGGCCATTCAATATCAAGAAACGAATTTAATAAGGATCATGAAAGATACGGTTGAACTATTAAGTGCTCAGGCAGTTATGCACAATGTGCAGTACGAGGAGAATTACCAAAAGAATCTCTCTACCATCATTGCAGAACCAAATCAGTTAAAGCAGGTATTCATTAATGTGATCAAGAATGCGATTGAAGTAATGACGGACGGTGGGGTTATTTCCATCGAGATTCAAGAGACAGAGGATGAAATGATTCATATTAGAATAAAAGACCAGGGAGGCGGGATTTCAAAGGATAAAATTAAAAAGCTTGGCGAACCGTTCTATACTACGAAGGAACGGGGGACTGGACTTGGCCTAATGGTAAGCTTTAAAATTATTAAAGAGCATAAAGGAAGCGTTCGGGTTGAGAGTATCGTCGGAGAAGGAACCATCTTCCACATTTATCTACCTAAATCTTAAAGGAGTCCAGTATAATGTCATTTCATGCAATTGTGATGGAGAGCCCAATTGGGAAACTAGAGCTTCAAGCAGATCAGAGCTATCTTATTTCAGTACAGTTTATAGAAGATGAGGGGAAAGCGGATTCTGATACGGATCATCCGATATTAAAAATTGCACAAGAACAAATCAGACAATTTTTTAAAGGAGAGAGAAGGGAATTTGATCTTCCTTTAAAGATAGAAGGAACAGCTTTTCAGAAAGAAGTATGGAAAATCCTGCAGCAGATTCCATTTGGTGAAACCTGGTCTTATCAGGATGTAGCCCAAGCGATTCAAAGACCTAAAGCTGTAAGGGCAGTAGGACAAGCGAATAAAGCCAATCGTTTCCCCATCATCATCCCATGTCACCGGGTCATTGGAAAGAATAAAACACTTACAGGCTATGCCGGTAAGCAGGTGGATAAGAAAGAAACCTTATTGTTGTTAGAACAATAGAATGAAAAACAGGCATCCTCCAAATGGAGGTTGCCTGTTTTTTTATACCGCTCTTTTCTCAAAGATTGTTGCTTTTTAACATAAGCTCTTCAGGGCTCTGTCAATTAGCGTGTACTAGGTGGTGAGGGAACTGCTCCACTTGCAGCTAGCATTCGGCCGAGCCTCCTCAGCTTAGCCGAACGGGGTCTCGGAACGACCAAAATGGAGTCTACGCAGCCCTCACCATGTATAAGAGTTTTCGTGACACAGCTTATTTATGCTAATAAACAATTGAATGAAACAGTTTGTCCTATACCAGCTAAAATCTACTGTACATTTTGAAAAATGCTGTATTCTAAACAATTATGATATTTATATTAGTCTAGAGTAAGAAACTCACACTTAGAAAGTTGATTGGAGCGGAAGGTGCTCGACTCCTGCGGGAATAACGGGAAAGTTGAGACCCCGCAGGGCAAAGCCCGAGGAGGCTCAACTCACGCCCCGCGGAAAGCGAGCACCTGGAGCGGAAATCAACCCACTACTCGCTTTTTCAAAAGCAACAAAGTTTAAGAAAAGAACCTTTTATAATTAGTGATTGAATTACAACCCTATTTAGATTATCATCTAATTAGATGGTAATCTAAATAGTGAGGAGGAGACCTTTTGCAATTAAGTAAACAGGTAGCTTTTCATAAAACGATGGGTGATGCTACCCGAATCAAGATTGTCTATTTACTGGCATCTGAAAGCTTACATGTGGGAGCCATTGCGGGAAAACTGGGACTCACTGCCCCGACAATATCCCATCATCTAACGAAACTGAAAGAGTGCAATCTTGTTTATTCACGAAGAGAGAAGAACACGGTTTACTACTATTTGAATAAAAAGGTTTTGAGTCATCATGGAAATGTTCTTCATCAGTTTGCTCAGGAAGAGGAAGGGGAAAATGTGATGTCAGAGAAGTTATTGAAAGAAAAACAGAAGGTAAAGAATAATTTCCTTGAGAAAAATGGACGAATCAAAAATATTCCTTCTCAACAAAAAAAGAAATTATTTATATTGGAACATATGGTGGAAGGATTAAAGGTGGGAGAAAAATATAAGGAAAAAGATTTGAATGAATATATTCAACAATTTCATGAGGACTTTGCAACCCTGAGAAGAGAATTTATTATTCATCAGTTTATGTATCGGGAAAATGGCATATACGAAGTGAACCCGAGGGAGATGTGGGCATCGTCAAAACTGTATGAGAAATAGCAAGGAAGTAAAAGGAAGAGCAGGAGGGATCTCCTGCTCTTCCTTTGGATTTAACCGATGGTTTGTTGAATACTTTCTTCAAAGCTAGGGTAGAGAACACCTTTTTCCGTTATAATGCCTGTAATCAACTCATGAGAAGTAACATCGAAGGCGGGATTATAAACAGGAACGTTTTCTGGTGCAATCAATGTTCCACCTACTGTTGTGATCTCTTCCCGGGTTCTTTCTTCAATCGGAATCTCATTACCGTTTCGGATTGAAAGATCGAAAGTGGAGGATGGAGCAGAAACATAAAAAGGAATATTGAAGTGTTTACACAGAATGGCAAGCATGGACGTTCCGATTTTATTTGCGGTATCCCCATTGGCAGAGATGCGATCAGCACCAACGATGACTGCTTCTATACCTTTTTCTTTCATTGTATGAGCCGCCATGCTATCGGTGATGAGGGTGACGTCAACTCCGGATTGTTGTAATTCCCAAGCAGTCAGTCGTGCCCCTTGCAGAACGGGCCGCGTTTCACATGCGTAAACCTGAAAAGCTTTTCCTTTTTCTCTTCCTAAATGAAATGGGGCTAATGCCGTCCCATATTTACTCGTTGCAATGGAACCTGCGTTACAAATGGTCATCACCTTATGTTTGTCCTTCAATATACTTAATCCATATTCTCCTATTAAACGACATACTGCCTCGTCTTCTGCATGAAGTTGGATTGCAGCATGGAGTAAATTGGTTTTGGCTTCATTAACCGAAGATATATGCTCTAATACCTTTTCCAGGCGATTTAAAGCCCAAACCAAGTTGACTGCAGTAGGCCGTGATTCAATGAGGTATTTCTTGTCCCGATGAAAGAGGTCCATGAATTCTGCTAGGGTATTCGCTTCATATTGACAGGCTGCTTGGGCTAATCCGTAAGCCGCCGTGATGCCAATAGCAGGAGCCCCTCTCACTTTTAGGGTGATAATCGCATCATAATAATCTTCAATGGTCGAGAGTTTATTGTATTCCACTATGTTAGGCAGTTTTTGTTGATTTAGAATCAGTAAATAATCTTCATGCCACTCTAGTGAAGTTGGAATTGTAAGTGTTTGTGTCATGTCAATCTCCTTTATTCATTAAGAATGTGACTGTATTAAGGATATGAGTCCCTCAATGGACTGGATCTGTTTGCGTTTCACGATCAGTTCTTTTCCAAGAGCTATGCAAATACGTTTAGCTTTTATTCTTTGTTCCTGATCAGCGATGCTCTCCAAATCTTCAACATGAGCAAGGCCAATGGTTCTTCTGATACATTCACATCCTGCAAAGCCGATGCTGTCCTGAAAGCTTTTCTCCAATACATATTCAAGGTAGCCATTTACTTTCGTGTAGGCATCTCGGCTTTCCATCCAATGTTTGGAGAACGTCGTAGAGAAGACGTTCCAGGTATTCTGGATGTGATGGAGAATCGTATCCTTCTCTTCAGGTTTTGAAACCGCCTGGAAGATGAGGTTTGCAATGAATTGTCCAATGTCAAAGCCAATCGGTCCATAAAAGGCGAACTCGGGATCGATCACTTTTGTTTGGTTCTGATCTACAAAGATGCTACCAGTATGAAGGTCTCCATGCAGTAGCGCTTCCCCTTCAGTCAGAAAGCTCTTTTTCAATTTTGCCACCTCAAGCTTTACAGTGAAATCTTCCCATAATTTTTGAACATCTTGAGATAACTCTTCCTCAAATTCATTGGTTTCACTATTGAAAAAAGGATCAGTAAATACGAGATCTTCAGTAATTTTGCATAGCTCAGGATTTGAAAATTCTTTCACGTATTCCTTTTTCTTGAAAGGATGAAGGGCATAATCAGATGTGAAATACAGTGTATTGGCTAAAAAAGTTCCGATGTCTTGGGAGAGCTGTGGATACTTTTCCCCTTTGATAAGGCCTGCCCGGGCAATCGTCAGTGCACTCAAATCCTCCATTACCGTAATCGCAAGTGCAGGATCTGAGTGGTACACTTCAGGAACCAGATCCCCTACAAATGATCGTTGAAGCTTTAGAGCACCGGCTTCGATTCTTGCCCGTTCGATTGTCAATGGCCAACTTTCCCCTACAACCTTTGCATAGGGAAGTGCTTGCTTAATAATGATTCCTTTACCTGTTTCACTCTCTACTACATGAAATACCAAGTTTAAGTTGCCGTCTCCTATTTCTTTACATGTCAAGAGAGTTCCATCTTCAAAAATTCTTAAACGAATGGCCAGCACAATTGCCGACTGTTCAGTTAGTGGTTGATACGTATTGAGTTTAGTAATTGCCATTTTCGTTCCTCCTTTTAGTACACCCTTATGAGTACAGTGTTATGGAGGCTTTTCCGTGGCATTAGAAAAGCCTCTTTCCATGTTCGAAAGAGGCTTGAAGAAGGTATCTTCGTCGCCTCTTATCTCTCAGAAAGATAATCTTTCTGTTGGAATTAGCACCGTGCCTTACTGGATTAGTCAATCCGGCGCTTACTGCGCCCCGTTTTAATACGGTATTATGGTCGGTTGCTGGGCTTCATAGGGCCAAATCCCTCAGCCAGCTCTTGATAAGAGTTGCGTACGCTATTTAATTAAACTTTCAGAATGTTCCATATGAATTGAATGGTACCATTGAAGTATTTTCCATGTCAACGGTTTTTTTAAAGAAATAACCTTTCTAATAAAAATCCGGTCTTCGATCCTGAAATATCGGAATCTGTTTTCGGACTCTTTCTACTTCATGTAAATTGATTTCAGCTGAAACCAATTCTTCCGTTTGAGATCCCTTTGAAAGAATTTCTCCCCAGGGATCAATGATGAGGGAACAACCGCCGAATTCATTGTTCGGGTCACTGCCCACACGGTTGCAGGCGATTACAAAGCACTGATTTTCAATCGCTCGTGCCCTTAAGAGGGTCTGCCAGTGATCAATTCGTGCTGCTGGCCACTCTGCTACGACAAAAACAATCTTGGCTCCCAATAGTACATGTTTTCTGAACCATTCCGGAAAACGAATGTCGTAACAAATCAATCCTGCCATCTCTGTTTCTTGAAGGGTGAACATGCCATCTTCTTGTCCAGGAAGTAAATAATGATGTTCATTCATTAGCTTGAAAAGGTGAAGCTTTGAATACTGTTTCACCAACCTGCCATCGGAATTCGCAACTAAAAGTGTATTGCTCACCCCATTCTGTGTTTTGTTTGCCACAGAACCACCTACAATGTGAATGGAATATTTCTTTGATAGAGAAGTCAGGAAAGAAGATGAATCTTTCGCACCGTTATCAGCTATGTCATCCATTCTTGTAAGGTCATATCCAGTCGTCCAAAGCTCAGGCAGCACAACTGTATCACAGCCGTCATTCTTCGCTTTTTTAACCCATTGTTCTACTTTTTTCTTGTTTTCTTCAGGGTTTCCGAACACAATATCCATTTGTGCGAGACCTATCTTTTGAATCATTTGCTTCACCTCATTATAGACTTTTGGAATTTATTCCTTTACATTCTTTATTTTCCGTTATATCATTTGTGACTAGAATTTGAAAGTAATTAATTTTCAAAAAAATGTAGTGGGTGAGTATATGAAAACCTTTAGTAAGGCAAAACGTTTAGATTTATTACCTGAACAATTTTTCGCATCCCTTGCAAGTACAGTGAATGCGGTTGTGGAAGAGGGACATGATGTCATTAATTTAGGGCAGGGAAATCCGGATCAGCCGACTCCTCCACATATTGTGGAAAAACTGACAGAAGCAGCTGCTTCACCATCGAATCATAAATATCCTCCATTCCGTGGCTTATCGTCATTTAAAGAGGCGATTGCCGCCTTCTACCTCCGTGAATACGGTGTAAAAGTAGATTCGGAAACAGAGGTAGCTGTGCTGTTCGGAGGAAAGGCAGGTTTAGTTGAAATTCCTCAATGTTTATTGAACCCTGGTGATGGTGTATTAGTGCCTGATCCTGGTTACCCGGATTATTTATCCGGGGTAGCATTAGCAGAAGCCCGCATGATCAAAATGCCTCTCCGTGAGGAAAATGGATTTCTACCTGATTATCGAGAACAGTCTCGTGAAGAGTTAGAAAGTGCAAAGTTAATGTTTCTTAACTATCCTAATAATCCTACTGGTGCGATCGCTACAACCTCATTTTTTGAAGAAACAGTGAAACTTGCCGATCAGCATGATATTTGTGTTGTACATGACTTTGCCTATGGAGCGATTGGGTTTGATGGACGGAAGCCTATTAGCTTCTTGGAAACAGAAGGAGCCAAGGATGTTGGCATAGAAATTTATACATTATCGAAAACGTATAATATGGCTGGCTGGAGAGTGGGGTTTGCAGTGGGGAATAAGAGTGTCATTGAAGCGATTAACGTCCTTCAAGACCACCTATATGTGAGTCTGTTCGGCGCCATTCAAGAAGCGGCTACCACCGCCCTTTTAAGCTCGCAGGAATGCGTGAATGCATTAGTTTCAACATATGAAGAAAGAAGAAAACTATTAATCTCTGGTCTTCAGGAAATAGGGTGGGATGTAAAAGCTCCACAAGGTTCCTTCTTCGCCTGGTTAAAGGTGCCTGAAGGATTTACATCCGTAGAGTTCTCAACCTATCTACTTGAAAAAATCAAAGTCGCTGTTGCTCCGGGTGTTGGCTTTGGAGAATTCGGAGAAGGGTATGTACGTGTAGGTCTTTTATCCACAAACGATCGGATAAAAGAAGCGATTTCACGTATAGAAAGTTTAGAATTATTCCACAAAAGGGATTGACATAAGCTGAAAATGGTGCAATAATCCAACTGAAATAATGAATAATGAAATTCTTATCAAGAGCAGGCGGAGGGACCAGCCCGATGAAGCCCGGCAACCGACTTATTTAAGCACGGTGCTAATTCTTGCAGCTATATGGCTGACAGATAAGAAAGAGTGACGAATTCAAACCTCTTCTTATCTGGAAGAGGTTTTTTGTTTGCAGAGCTGATGAAATCAACATGCGGCTAAGAGTAGCTTTTTTTTCATAAGGAGGCAATACGACAATGAGTGAAGTGATAGCAACCTATCAACTAAAGGGAAAGAGCGGTTCATTCGAGAAAAAGGCAGAGGGGATTGCCTTGGGATTGACGGTCGGTTCATGGACGGACTTGCCGCTTCTGGAACAGGAACAATTGAGCAAGTACAAGGGGAGAGTCGTTTCCGTGAAGGAGTGGGAAGGCGAAGATGGTCCCCGGGGTGAGGTGCAGATTGGATATCCCGGGTATAACTATTCAAATGATATCCCAGCCATTCTTACAACGGTATTCGGTAAGCTTTCCCTGGATGGCGAAGTGAAATTAGTAGATTTAGAGTTTTCGAAAGACTTAAAAAAAACCTATCCTGGTCCACGATTTGGAATTGAAGGGATCAGGGAGTTAACAGGGGTACATAAAAGACCGTTGTTAATGAGCATCTTTAAAGGAGTGATCGGCAGAGATCTCACCTACCTGGAAAATCAATTAAGAGCCCAGGCTCTAGGCGGAGTCGATGCAGTAAAAGACGATGAAATTTTATTTGATAATCCACTGACACCCTTTTCTGAGAGAGTCAGCTTAGGGAAAAAAGTGCTGCACGAAGTGTTTGAGGAAACAGGGAAGAGAACGTTGTATGCAATTAATCTGACAGGCAGAACATCACAATTACGGGATAAAGCAAGAAAAGCAAAAGAGCTTGGAGCACAGGCTCTATTATTCAATGTATTTTCTTACGGCCTCGATGTTCTCCAGGAATTGAGAGAGGACAATGAGATCGCATTGCCGATCATGGCCCACCCTGCCTTTGCCGGGGCTGCTGCAGCATCTCCTGCATATGGTGTGAGCTACTCTTTATGGTTAGGTAAATTATTACGAATGGCCGGAGCCGATTTTTCACTATTTCCATCACCATACGGAAGTGTCGCATTAGAGAAGAGCAAAGTTCTATCCGTAAGCCATGAGTTAACGAAGGAAGATGCCCACTTGAAAAGGGCATTGCCAGTACCTTCAGCCGGCATTCATCCCGCACTTGTTCCGCTTTTGGTGAAAGATTTCGGTATAGACTGTGTCATTAATGCAGGAGGGGGCATTCATGGTCACCCTGACGGAGCAAGTGGAGGAGGAAAAGCATTCGTTCAAGCTATCGATGCTGTTTTAAAAGGAACGTCTCTCAATGAGGCGGCTGAAACTCATGGTGAACTTCGCAAAGCCCTATCCCTATGGGGAGAGGAGGTAAAGGTGTAGTGGGTCATCCAATCATTTTCTGTGATTTTGATGGAACGATTACAGAAACAGATAATATCATCTCGTTGATGAAAACCTTTGCTCCCCCAGCATGGGAACCTATCAAAGATGACATCTTAAATCAGTCGATTTCCATTAAAGAAGGTGTAGGCAAGTTGTTTTCACTTATTCCTTCATCCCAAAAAGACGAAATGGTTCAGTATCTATTAGATACTGCTGTCATACGTGAAGGGTTTAAGGAATTTGTAGACTACACAAAAGACCATGAGATTCCTTTGTATATCGTTAGTGGAGGAATTGACTTCTTTGTTCAACCATTACTAAAAGAATACGGGCCTTTTAATGGAGTTTTTTGTAATGAAGCAAGCTTTAACGATTCGGCCATAACGATTCATTGGCCACATCCATGTGACGATCACTGTGAAAGTAAAGGATGTGGATGCTGTAAGCCTTCTATTTTGAGAACATTGTCATTAACAGAAGACACGAAGGTCATTGTGATAGGGGACTCAGTCACAGATATCGAAATGGCAAAGCTTGGAGATACTGTGATCGCCAGAGACTATTTGGCCTATACATGCGCAGAAAAAGGTATCCCCTATCATCCGTTTGAATCCTTTCATGATTGCATGGACGTCATTGAAAAAGGAGTGAAAATATGAATCCCTATCAATCGGAGTGGGAAGAACTCGCTGATATCAAAAGAGAACTGGCAGACAGGGACTGGTTCATGGGGACGAGTGGAAACCTTGCGATACGAGTGAGTTCTTCCCCTGCTACCTTCCTGGTCACGGCAAGTGGAAAGGATAAACGAAAGCACACAAAAGAAGATTTCCTCCTAGTGAATGCTCATGGTGAGGCCATTGAGGATACTCACTTAAAACCATCAGCCGAAACACTGCTGCACAGTCATATCTTCAAAGAAAGCTCAGCAGGTTGCAGCTTACATGTCCATACTGTGGCGAATAATGTAATCAGTGAACTGTATGGGGATGAAGGTATCGTCACATTTAGAAACCAAGAATTAATTAAAGCGTGGGATAAGTGGGAGGAAGATGATTCTTTATCCATTCCCATCATTCGTAATCATGCTCATATACCGACGCTTGCCGAGGAGTTTCAGTCCTTTATTAAAGCAGACAAAGGGGCGGTGCTCATTCGGAACCACGGTATCACAGTATGGGGACGAACCGGTTTTGAAGCTAAGAAACTATTAGAAGCTTGTGAGTTTTTATTTCAATATCAACTCACTCTTTTATCTTTAACGAACACGAGATCAATTACTAAAGGAGGAGTCAGATTATGACGACAATCAAAATCCAAGGGAAGAACCAAGTCATTGATAATCAGGAAGAGGTAGTGAAGTATTTAAGTGAACAAGGAGTCATTTATGAGCATTGGAATATCGAAAAACTGGACGAAGGATTAAGGGACCAATTCGCTTTAACTGAGGATGATAAATCGGAAATCCTGTCTGTTTTTAAAGAAGAGATTGAAGATATCTCAGAACGAAGAGGGTATCGGTCCTGGGATGTAATTTCCCTTTCAGAGAGTACACCAAATCTTGAAGAGCTTTTAAAGAATTTCCAACAAGAGCATCATCACACAGATGATGAAGTCCGTTTTATAGTAAACGGCCATGGTGTATTTGTCATACAAGGTAGCGATGGTGATTTCTTTGAAGTACATCTAAATCCTGGTGACTTAATTTCAGTTCCTGAAAACATTCGCCATTATTTTACATTAAGTGAAGATAAGAAAGTAGTGGCTGTTCGTATTTTCGTCACTAAGGAAGGCTGGGTCCCAATCTATTAATATATGAGGATAGACAAAGAGTAGAATCTTTAGTCTATCCTCTAATTTTATTGACGAGGAATTTTTGACGAAAAATGTCTAATTTAGAAACATTACTAGTAATTTTGTCTTGTTTTGCGAATCTATTTACTTTTCTGATAATACTTGGGATAATGCTCAAGTAATGATTTTACTTAATAAAGACTAGGAGCTAAAAAAGGAGTTTACAAGAAATGGGTCGTCTATTAAAAAAGAAATGGTTATTAATGAGAATCAATCAGAAACGTTCAGAAATGATTTGCCTTGGAGAGAATTTAGGCCTATGTGCAGATGAAACCGTTCGGTGCAGCCAGCAATTAGATCAGCTATTGAACGACTATGAAAAGTGCACAAATAAAGTTGTACCATTTACCCTCCAGGAATCATCAAGTGAATTTGGGCATTACATTAAGAGCTTATTAAAGCGAACTGCTTCGTGACTACACAACATGATTTTCCTCAACATTCAAGGTTTACAAAAGAAACGAATCTCCAACAATCTCCACATTTAAACTAGACAATCAATCTAATTTGTCGTAATTTCTAAAAGCAAAGGACGGTACGCTACAAGCGTACCGTCCTTTGCTTTTTAACTAGTGACCGGTCTATTTGACAATAACAGGGTTTATTTGTATAATGTTTTGAAACTGAGATATTTAATTTTTAAAGGAATGAATGCCATGAGTAAAACTCAAGATACAAAACAATCATTAAAGCTTTTCATTGTCCTTTCAAGAGCTTTCAAAGCCTTAAATGAAGAGATAAATAAAAACATCCAGGAGAACGGCTTAAACCCTACCGAATTCGCTGTTCTAGAGCTTCTTTATCATAAAGGAGATCAGCCCCTGCAGCAAATTGGTGGGAAGATTCTATTAGCCTCCGGCAGCATTACGTATGTAGTGGATAAGCTTGAACAAAAGGGCTATCTTAAGCGTAATGCTTGTCCAAAGGACCGTCGAGTTACCTATGCTCAAATAACAGAGAACGGCAGACAGTTAATTGAAGAGATTTTTCCTAATCACGAAAATCGAATTCATGAACTCATGTCAGCTCTATCTCCTGTTGAGAAGGAAGAAACGATTGAAATGTTGAAGAAATTAGGCTTATCGATTAAAGACTTGTCGTATTAAGTTCGACTCTTGTGCCCCGTCTATTATTAGACGGGGTTTTATATTGTCTTAAAATTTCTTTGCTTTGACTTCGCCACCATCCGGTATTTGTATCTGCAATTCAATTCTTGTGATAAAAGGATATTATCTATTACTAGTCGAATAACTATAATCGGGAATATTTTATGAGGAGGCAACATTATGAAGTTTGAACAATTTACATATGAAAGGCCCAACTTAGAAGAGATTAAACCTGTTTTCCAACAGTTACTCGGAAAATTTAAGGCCGCGCCCAATGTACAAGAACAGATGGATGCGATGAAGAAACTGAATGAAATACGTCTCAGCATCGATACAATGCAAAATATATGCTATATTCGGCACTCTATCGATACCAATGATGAGTTTTACAAAGAAGAGCAAGATTATATTGATGATATGATGCCTGAGGTTCACGGGATGGTAACGGAATATTATCGGGAACTTGTAAATTCTCCATATCGTAAAGAGTTAGAAGAGAAGTGGGGAAAGCAGCTATTCGACCTGGCAGAAAGTGAAATGAAGACTTTTTCTCCTGAGATCGTCAATCTTCTGCAGAAGGAAAATAAGTTATCTTCCCAATATACAAAGCTCATGGCGTCTGCAAAGATTCCATTTGAGGGAGAGGAAAGAACATTGGCTCAGATGGGCCCTTTCACACAATCTGTCAATCGGGAAACAAGAAGAGAAGCCGCTCAAGCGACCGTTGCTTTCTTTGAAGAGAATCAAGAAGAGTTGGATCGTCTATTTGATGAGTTAGTGAAGCTGCGTCACACAATTGCTACTACTTTAGGGTATAAGAACTTTGTTGAATTAGGTTACTATCGTATGACGAGAACGGATTATACACCTGATATGGTAAGGGTTTTCCGCGATCAAGTAAAGGAGCATATCGTTCCTCTTGCTACAGAACTTAAAGAAAGACAAGGAAAGCGCATAGGGATTGATTCGATGAAGTTTTATGACGAAGGCTTTAAGTTCACTTCCGGAAATGCGGTTCCTAAGGGAAGTCCTCAGTGGATCATTGATAATGGCAAAAAGATGTACGAAGAATTATCACCGGAAACAAAGGAATTCTTTGGTTTTATGATCGAACATGACCTCATGGATTTAGAAGCGAAGAAAGGAAAAGCTGGAGGTGGCTACTGCACGTATATTGCGAACCATGAGTCTCCTTACATCTTCTCGAATTTCAATGGTACCTCAGGAGATATTGACGTATTGACCCATGAAGCAGGTCATGCGTTCCAGGTGTACTCAAGCAGGGGATTTGATATTCCTGAATATATTTGGCCAACGTATGAAGCATGTGAAATTCATTCTATGAGTATGGAATTCTTCACATGGCCATGGATGGATTATTTCTTCAAAGAGGATACTGATAAGTATCAATTTGCACATTTAAGTGAAGCGGTGCAATTTCTTCCTTACGGTGTGGCAGTTGATGAGTTCCAGCATTTTGTGTATGAGAACCCTGAAGCTTCCCCGTCTGAACGGAACGCCGCATGGAGAAAAATTGAAAGGGAATACCTTCCCCATAAGGACTACGATCATATTCCGTATTTAGAAAATGGGGGGTTCTGGCAGCGTCAATCCCATATATATAATTCTCCATTCTATTATATCGATTACACATTGGCTCAAATTTGCGCGTTCCAATTCTGGAAGAAAATGAATCTTAATCGTGAGGAAGCGTGGAATGACTATGTTGCCCTTTGTAAACTTGGGGGAAGCCTTTCATTCACAGGGCTTGTAGAAGCAGCCAAGCTCGATTCTCCGTTCCAGGAGGGGACAGTTGAGAAGGTCATTGAACCGATAAGACAATGGTTAAATGGAATAGGTGATCAATCTTTATAAAATAAAGTAATAGGGCAGCCGCATTTTATGGCTGCCTATTTTGTTTGGGTTCTTCTACAATTCCGGAAGAATTATGTTCTTTTGCTTCTGATTTTCTCTGCTTGTACATAAGGTGAAGTAGAAGGTTGTCAGAGGTGATGGGTATGAAAAAATTAGCTGGGTCGTTTCAAATCGCTGCTGTATATGTTGGTACCGTTATAGGAGCCGGATTTGCAACGGGAAGGGAAATTGTAGAGTTTTTCACCCGGTTTGGCTTTGTCGGGTTTATTGCGATTTTATTAAGCGGGTACTTATTTATTACAATGGGAACGAAGATTATGCTTAAGTCCCATGATATTAAAGCAAAGTCCTTTGAAGAATTTAATGAATATCTATTTGGAAAATGGTTTTCAAAGTTTATGAATATCGTCATGATGATTATGCTGATCGGGGTTTCCGCGGTAATGCTTTCAGGAGCAGGGGCTGTTTTTCAAGAGCAGCTTTTGCTACCAAAACAATTAGGGATTCTGCTGACTATTGGATTGGGATTCATCACGATGATGGTGGGGATTAAGGGACTTTTTGCTGTGAATACATTCGTCGTTCCTCTTATGATCGTCTTTAATCTTTTTTTGATGATTCATTCTGTTCGCGACGCTGGATTTTTAGACGCATTTCTTATGATCCCGCATGCTGAGGATGGGTGGAAATCTGTGGTTGCCCCTTTTTCATACGTAGCCTTTAATCTTGCCATGGCACAGGCTGTTCTCGTTCCTGTTGCCGGTGAAGTGAAAGATCGGGAAACCATTAAGTATGGAGGTTACCTTGGCGGCTTTTTCCTTACGCTGATTCTAATTTCCAGCCATATTACTTTAGTCATGATCCCGGATGTGACACAATACCAAATTCCAATGGCCGTGGTTATGAAATCCTTTGTTGCCGGTTTTTACTTAATTTATATTGTCATCATTTATGGTGAAATATTCACTTCCGTCATCGGGGGAGTATTTGGCCTGGAGAAACAATTATCGAATTACTGGAAGGGCACATCTATAATGACCTTTGCAGGTATCTTCCTCGTGATCTATTCTTTAAGTTTTTTTGAATATAGCGAACTATTGTCGTATTTATATCCACTCTTTGGCTACATGAGCTTATTATTTATCATCCTTCTCTGGATGAAACCCAATAAATAATTGTCTGGAGGAGAGTAAAAAGCGGGTCTAGAGTTCATGTTAATAAAGACTAATGAAAAAGGAGTGGCGAATATGACACAATCTAAACACGAAAAAGAAAGACAGTGGAATGTAAGAAAACAGGAACAGCATCCTCATGGTAAAGTATCTTCCTTCAAGGAGCTTTCTGAAGGGAAAAAGGGAAAAGAATAAGAAAAAAACGGATGCTTCGAGCATCCGTTTTTTCTTGGGTCCCATTACTCTTCTCTATGGTGATGGTAAGAGTCACTTGTCTTATATTTTTCAGGGAAATATTTATTCCTCACTTCATCCTTATCCCAATCTGTTTGTCTGCAGGCTGCAGCCAGTTCATCCAGATGTCTCATGATGTACTGCATGTCGAGGTTTTGGAGGCTGACATAGTCGATTCCTTCCAGAATATAGTCTTTAAACGTCCACACCATGCGCTTCGTTTCTTCGCTATTATTTTCCCCTATCATTCTCAGTGAACGCAGAATTTCGGCAATTATGGATATATCCTGCTTCCCGTAATGCCTTAACTGGTAAAAGCTTCGGTATAAATAATCTACAAAGGTCGGCTGTTCCAATATGATTCGCACATTGTTTTCTTCATCTGATAAATATGAGCTTGGAAGCTTGTGTTTAGCAAGTTTCGATAAAATGATCCCGATTTCTTCTATGCAGTTTTTTGCGGTATTCGGGTCATTGATGGCGGGGGAAATGGCTCTCAAGGCTATTTCAACCAGCTTTCTTATCCCGAGTTCAATGTCTTCCATGGGCTCTTTGTCTGGCCCAAGTACGAGGTATTCCAAGTAATCTTCTACATCTATTTCTTTATTCGCAGTCCATGCCGTCATGACAGGAGTACCTTCAAGTAAGTATTCACCCGGTGTTTTCACCATTCGGATAATCGCTTTATCTTTAGCAGCTTTATTGATCATTCCTTCTATATCGATCTGCTGTAAATACCCCGATCGCTCACTATACACATAAATGGGTTCTGTATCGTTAAAAAGTGACTCATTCAAGGTTGAAGGCTCGTCTTTAATGGCATTCTTGCTATATAAATAGCTATTATCAATTTTTTTATTCGTTTTGATTGTTATATTATGTATTAAATTACTTACTTTCACCCAATTGGAAACATGGTGAACAAAGTAGACGAAAACAAATAAACAAATAATCGCCACTATACCGGCAAAGGCCGAAGAAATATATAATTTTTGTCCGGATTCATCTTGAAGGAGAACTAATAAAGTGATGCAGTAGACCACACCCGATACAAAAATGGCGAGAACCCGCTGAGTAGGACGGTCATTAATGAAATTCTGTAGGGTCCTTGGTGAATATTGGGATAAAAAAGTGGTTAACACGACCATAATCGTTGAAAAGGTAATCGTCGTCATCGTCATTATCGATGACGCAATCGTACTGATGATGGTCATGGATAAATCAAAATTCGAGAACAAAACCTTTGGAAACAAAGGATAATCATGCTGACTTAACCACCAATCAAAATAAAAGGTGAGTAGGGAAAGCACTAAAGAGACGAGTGAAAATAAAAATGGTACAAACCAAAAGCTTTTTCTTGCTTTGTTAACAATATGTATATTTAAATTCATGACTTGGTTCCACCTTACAAAACAGTATGCTATAAGAATATCCTCAAAGCCGTTTCTGTAAACCTTTTCTCTGTTTGTCGAATCCCATTATAAAAAGGTGGAGTAACGTTCTCCACCTTTTAGAAAATCGTATTATGCTTCCACTATTTTATAGTTTTTATGATTAACAACCGTTTTTTCTTCCAGTTCAAGGTCGCGGTAGTTTTTCATATACGTCAGATCAACGATGACTGAGTTTTCATTAACTTTCTCTACAATTCCTTTTAATCCTTCTCTAAATTCAATCACATTTCCAATTTCTGCTTTTTTCATCTGAGGTCGCTCCTTTTTGCCAAAATTCTACAAACAATTACTAATATTTTGACGTAAACTCAATAAAAGGTAAAGAGTTTTCTAAAAATTTAATTAAAAAATTAGTCTTGAGCTTTACAACCTTTTAAAACTACAATAGAGACATTCAGGATGGAGGTTTGGATATGAGTGAAACAGAAATTCTTGAACAACTACATTTATTGCGTACAAGAGAAATTGAAGAAATAAGAGTGATGAAAGAAGACTTTCTTACCTTTCGATCTTTACTCGTTAAACAAGAGGATTTTAAACAGTTTCGTGGAGTGGCTCAGCATGGCGGGAATATTCTTTATCACTATTTAGATACACCAAGAAGTTAGAAAAGCGGGGGATGAGATCCTCCGTTTTTTTTGTTCATATCTAATATATGAAGCACTATGGTATTTTAGAATGTTCTTTCCAGACTACAAAGAACGGACGGTGGTAACCATTACCTGATGAAATTCTGTTCATTCGTTGTTATCTTAGTGGGGAGCGCTAATTAGGAGGTAGAAATATGATTAAGAAAAGCTTACTAGTAGGGATTGCAGTACTTTCCATTGTTTCATTCTCTACTCAAACTATTGCAGCTAAAGGAGTACACACTGTTGAAAATGGTGAGTCTCTTTGGGATATAGGTAAAGAGAAATCTGTATCTGTCCTTCAACTAAAAAAAGAGAACGATTTGAAATCGAATGAAATTCATCCAGGTCAAACGTTAGCAATACCAGGAAATGAAGTAACAGCCGAAGATCGTGAGTTACTGGCAAAACTGGTTCATGCAGAAGCTAAAGGAGAACCATATGCAGGTAAAGTGGCTGTCGCAACGGTTGTTTTAAACCGAGTGGATTCCTCTGAATTCCCTGACTCTATTAAAGAAGTAATCTACGAGGTAGCAAACGGTCATTATGCCTTTTCTCCGGTTCAAAACGGTCAAATCAACCAAGCGCCTTCTCAGGAAGCGAGAGACGCTGTTCAAGAGGCATTGGCTTTCAGAGGTCAGGGACAAGGTTCTCTCTTCTTCTATAATCCTGTAACATCCACGAGCGAATGGATTACCAATAGAGAAACATTGCTTACCATTGGAAAACACCGCTTCGCAAAATAATCATTACGCAGAATTTCTCTCACTATCAAAATAGCGTTCGGATACTTTTTTCTTTTCTCTACGTGGAATTAATAGTAAAATAGAGTAAAGAAGAAGAGGTGATGTTGATGAATGGGACCATTGTGGCTCGAATTGAAACGGTGCGATGGAAGATGATACAATCAGGTATTCGTTTTGGGCTGAGCAGTCCAGTCACCATTCAACTCAGTAAAGAGTTGGACGCCTTAATCAATATTCATCAGCGTAATGTTATAAATCAAACTACCCAAAATAAGATAGTACAATAAATAAAAGGATTAACCTTGGAATGTCTCGGCATTTTCACAGGTTAATCCTTTTCTATATGTCTTTGAGAAGGTTGAGGGCCATAGGAAAAGGGTATCCTCTTTAGGAAGAATAAACAGTAAATCGCAAATGAAAATAATTAAAGATAAAGGGAGATGGCAAGATTGAATGATAAAATTGTTTGCATAACAGGTGGAGCGAATGGGATCGGGAAAACGCTGGTTGAAGAATTTGCGAAGCAAGGTGCAGTTGTTGAATTCATGGACATGGATGGGGATAAAGGGGAGGAATTATCCCTGCAGCTCAATTCAAAAGGCTATTCAACACGGTTTCATAAAGTGAATGTAGGGGTCTATCAACAGGTAAAAGATGTTTTTTCAAAGATTAGGGAAGATCATGGAGTGGTGGACGTACTTATTAACAATGCAGGAGTTTCGAAGTTCATGTCCTTTTGGCAGATGGATCCCGGGGAATGGGACAGCATTCTATCTTCAAACTTAAGTAGTGTCTTCTATTGCAGTAGAGAGGGGGCCGCTTTAATGAAGAACCGGGGTGGTTGCATTATAAATATGGCCTCTACCAGAGCTTCAATGTCTGAACCGGATACGGAAGCCTACTCTGCAACAAAAGGGGGCATTGTGAGTTTGACTCATTCAATGGCAATCACATTGAGTGACGTGGGGATCCGAGTGAATTCAATAAGTCCCGGTTGGATTCAAACCTCTGATTATGATTCATTACGGGACAAGGATCATGACCAGCATCCTTCGGGCAGAGTGGGGAAACCCGAAGACATAGCAAGGGCATGCTTATTTCTTGCTCACCCTGATAATGATTTCATTACCGGGGAAAACTTAGTGGTGGATGGTGGTATGACAAGGAAGATGATCTATGAACATTAATAAAGATGAAACAAGAGTAATGGCCTTTCTCTTGTTTTTGACAGATGATACTACCCATTTCTCAAAAAGGCAATATTTATTACACCAATTAATAAAACAAAAATTAAGCTGACAACCATCTTTTAACACTCTCCGCTTCTCTTTTTTAACTAGAGTAAGGAGAGAGTATTAACACTGTACGGGGAATAGGATAAGTGTTTGTAAAGTTTGAATGAACATAGAAGAACTGCCGGTTACGAATCCAAGACACGGATGGTGACCGGCTTTTTAATGTCCAAATACATAAAGGAATATATTAACAACACACTATGGTATGATGAGTAAGGGTCTATTTTTAGAATATTTGCTAAATATTTACTATTATTTTAAAATTAATTGATAAATAGAGTTCAACATAAAGGGGGAGCAAAGATGTCAACTATAAAAGACATAAAAAAAGAAATGAGCAAAGTTCTGATTGGAAGGGAGAAAGAAATCGACCTTCTATTGATTGCCTTACTTCAGGAAGGGCACGTCTTGCTCGAGAGCGTACCAGGAACCGGTAAAACATTATTGGCTAAAACTTTTTCACATTGTATTGAAGGGGATTTTAAGAGGATACAATTCACACCCGATGTATTGCCAAGTGATGTAACAGGCATTCAGTTTTTTAATCCTAAGACTCAAGAATTTGAATTAAGAACCGGACCTGTTGTCACGAATGTGTTATTAGCAGATGAAATTAATAGGGCTACTCCAAGAACGCAGGCAAGTTTACTTGAAGTGATGGAAGAGAAACAGATCACCATCGATGGAGAAACAGTGTCATTACAGCCTCCGTTCATTGTTGTAGCGACGCAAAACCCGATTGAATCACAGCAGGGGACATTCCCTCTACCCGCAGCCCAGTTGGATCGTTTTCTGTTGAAGATTCCATTTACATATCCAAGTTTCGAAGAGGAGCGCAGTATCCTTAATCGATTTAAATCTGCACAGCCTTTAAATACAGTAGAAAAGGTGATGAGCCTTGCTGAAATTCAATCTCTAACAAGTCTCGTTAAAGAGGTACATATATCTGAGGATATCGAATCTTATATTCTCCAGATCACAAGGGCGACAAGGGAGCATGAATGGGTTGAAGTAGGGGCTAGTCCACGTGCAAGTCTGGCTCTATTAAAAGCATCCCAGGCTCAGGCATTCATAGCGGGGAGGGACTTTGTCAAACCACAGGATGTCGTTAGTGTAGCACCATTTGTCCTTCATCATAGAGTTCAATTAACCATTGAGGCATCCCTTACTAAAACACCTGAAGAATTGATTGACAGAATCATAGAGATGACCATGCTGCCTGTGGAAGCGAGGCAGGCGCAGTGAACTGGAAGCGCGAAGTAGTCGAGGACCCTTATATTTCCATGAGTTTAGTGCTCCTTGTCATTGTCGGGGCAGTAAGCTTCTATGTACAATCGTATGTCGGATTGGGGATTTTCCTGTTGATCATTCTTTATTTTCGCGTTCATCAATGGTATCTGCTTAATGTTGGGGAGGGAGTCATGATTGAAAGATCACAACGAAGATTAAGGCTTCATTGTGACGAGGAAGATAATTGGGTGTTTAAGCTTGAAAACAAAGGGCTTCCCATTTGGGGAGCAACGTTGAAAATGACATTTAAAGATATTGTGGAGCCTACAGAACATCCATATTCATTAGGCATTGCGAACGAGATCGAGGTATCCATCCCATTCTCCATCCGAAAAAATGAAGAGGGGCAAATTTTGTTGCCGATCAAAGGCAAGAGAAGAGGTTTATGCCGTATAACCAATATGCACCTTGAGATTCCTCATCTTTTCGGAAGTGGTAAGGTTATCCTGAATCTACTCGATTCAGTTCCAACCACCATTATGGTGTTCCCCTCTTCATCCCCTGTCAGGATGGCGGAACATCAGCTTACTTTAAGGCAGGGGGATGTTTCTACTCCCCATTCTTTGTTCCATGATGTGTTCCATCCTGTAGGAACAAGGGGATACGTACAAGGAGATCGATTTCAGGACGTTCATTGGAAGGCTTCTGCACGAACAGGCGAGCTGCAAACGAAAATCTTCGCGCCATCTACTCAAAAAGAGTGGATGATTGCCATCAATATCTCTGATCGTTTTGCCATTACAAGCAAGTTGGAGGGGATCATCAAGCATACAGCTTACCTTATGCAACTTGCCGTGGAACAAAACATCTCTTTTTCCCTGGTCTTAAATGTGAGAACACCGGGAGTTACGCCTTACTATTATCTGCCGCCAGGGACTGGACGGAAGCACCGGCAGAAAGGGCTTGAGCTTTTAGCTACATTATCAACCGATGAATTCACCATGCCTTTCCACATTGTCCTCCAGCATTTGTATCTGCGCAGACTGGTACCTTCCGTTTTTATTGTTGCCGGTTCGCTTGGGTCAAGAGAAGAGGAGTTATTGCAAAATATTCGCAAAGGCCATCCACATATCTTTAAGCTGAGCTTAGAAGAAGAAGGAGTCGTCACATTATGGAATCGTTCGTTGAAACTTCCTTCCTAAAGAAACATAAACAAATGCTTTTTATTAAAATGGGGCTGTATGCAGGAATCGAACTGCTGTTTGTCCTGTTGGCCATTACGTTCCTATTTACAGGTGACGTCGTGTTGAATCAATACGTGCCTGCTTTTGCGATGATGTTGGTGTTGGTACTGGCTTACATGGCCATATCCCTTAAAGTGCAGAGCTTTAATCATCTTCTGTTATATGCAGTGTTTGCCTTCGGGATTGGATCCGGAACCTTATTTTTCTCGGCATCCTGGTGGGTTTTACTTCCCGCTACGATCTTTCTGCACTTGAAGATCAGCTCTCATCTTCAGATCAAGGACCCATCAATTGAAATCAGCAGTGGTAACGTATTGATTTTTCTTTTTATCTCCGCTGTTTCTTTATTCTCGGGATCCCTCAGACAGTTGGAAAACACTTATCTGGTATACAGTCTGCTGTTTTTATTATTCACGTTTGTTGGGACCTTCACCTCGATTCAAAGGATGTTGGCCAGTGAAAGCAAAGGAGTAAAGAAGAGTATATATAAACCTTTTGTCCTCCTTCTTATGGTGTTTTTAAGCGGGGGGATACTTGCAGCTTTTAGTTCGGTGGTCAGCCGGGGATTCTATTGGCTGCTTGAAAAGGTGTTTTGGCTCTTCTCCTTTTTGGTTAACCCGATCTTTAGTTTATTGATTAAATTAAGGGATTTGATCATGGGATTTTTTGGGGGGGATTCGGAAAAAGGAGACGGAAATGAGGTTGTACAACAGGTTTATGATGAATCACAGCTGTCTACCCTGGGGGATGGACTTTCATTTTCATGGTTGGATGAGGCATTGCTAGCACTATTGGTTTGCTTTGCTTTCATTTATTTGGTTAAGAAAAGAAAAACGTCCATCCGCTTCTCATCGAGTGGGGGAACAACAGCTGTCATGACGACCCGGGTAGCAGGAGTGGATGATACTCCAAATCAAAGAGAGCAGGTCGAATATTCTAAAGCAAGGGACGCAATCAGGAAATCGATGGAAATGTTAGAAGAAGAAGCTTACAAGAATAAAGTGGGCAGATTTCCGAATGAAAACGTCCAAGCTTGGTTCACTAGAATTGAGTTGGAGGAAAATGCCCGATTTTACTTTATTTACGAACGCGTGAGATATGGACGTGGAGTTCCGGAAAAGGATGAAGTCGACTTTTTCACAAGACGAATCCAGCAACACATCGAATACTTGAATGCGCGACATGAATGAAGCTGGTGCTCGAAGTTCTCCTTTCGAGCATCAGCTTCTTTAATTCATGATTCTTTAGGGTATGATAAATGTGAATATATGAGAGGTGAAGATAGTGCTGTTTCAATTAGAAAAAGTAATATTTAAAAAAATAATAAACATCGATCGCATGGAGATATCCTCACACAAAACAACCTGCCTCATCGGTGAAAGCGGTGCAGGTAAGTCCACCCTCCTGAAGTTATTAAATAAAATGAATATACCAGATGAAGGAAAGGTTTATTATAATGAGACTCCCTTACAAGAAATTGACCCTGTAAAACTTCGAAGAGAAGTAGTGATGATTTCACAAACCCCCTTATTATTCGGGGAAACGGTAGAAGAGAATTTGCAGAAGGGTCTTATGTTTTCAGAGAAGCCCCCTGCAAGTCGTGAGGAGCTCATGAAAACCCTGGAAATTGTAAAGCTGGATAAACCTTTGGATGAGCTTGCTGAAAGGTTATCCGGAGGGGAAAGACAACGCCTGTCCCTTGGCCGGGTACTATTGATGAAGCCAACTGTCTATTTATTGGACGAGCCAACCTCGGCCCTTGATGAAGAAACCGAGATCGAAGTGATGAAAAGCTTTATTAAGTGTACAAAAGGGCATGACGGGACCGTAATTATGGTGACTCATTCGATGAATGTTGCCGAGCAATATGGTGAAGAGACGATTAGCCTTTCAAAATAAGTGAAGGAGAGAATACTAGTGGAAAATGGAATTATTGATATAGAGCTGTGGAGATTTTTAGCTGCATATGTCTTTGTTCTTCTATTGTTATTTATTGTGAAGTGGCGGGGGATTTCGAGAGAGAAACAGATTATCCTTGCATCTTTTAGAATGACCCTCCAACTGATCGTCGCAGGATACATACTGACCTATATTTTTGACAATCCGAGTCCGTGGCTTACATTAAGTATCATTTTGATCATGGAAGCCTTCGCCATCAGGAATATCTTTAAACAAGTTAAATATGAGATGGATAAGAAACTGAAAGGGATTGCTGCTTTATCTTTACTTATCGGAACACTTATTAGCTTATTCTACTTTAATATGGTGGTGATTCACTTCTCCCCTTGGTATGAACCGAGATATTTCATACCCATTGCCGGGATGATCGTGGGTAATTCCATGACGGGCATCACATTGGGGATTAATACTCTATTAGGGGGATTAAAGGATCAAAGAGAAAAGGTAGAAGGTGCCCTCATGCTTGGAGCAACCCCTAAAGCAGCTTCCAAGACCTATGTAGACAATGCCTTTGATGCAGCGATTCTTCCCACTCTTAATAATATGTTAGGGATGGGAATCATCTTTTTACCTGGAATGATGACAGGGCAGATCCTTTCGGGGATAAGTCCATTAGTGGCCATCGAGTATCAGATTGCCATACTTTTAGGCATTGTGGGGAGCGTAGCCTTAACAGTCATCATCTTTATTTTATTAGGATATAAGCAATTATTTACGAAAGATGCCCAATTGAATGTTTAGATACCCTATAGCTCTCCCGTTCTAATCTAGTTTTTCTTGCATATGATAGTGAAAGAATGGTAGGAAAGGGGAGAGTTCTATATGAATTACCAAACAGAGCAGGCTCTAAGAGTGAAAAGTTTAGCCATTGATGTCATGGAAGAACTCATGAAAGAGGATGGTCAACATGGGGTGCAGGAATTAAAACAGCTCTCAGAATTATTCTCTCGCTGCATATGTGACTTAGTGAACGTATATACAAACACGTCTGAAGATCATGAAATGACACTGAAAGGCACGATCATAAAAGCGAAAATCGGCTACAATATCATGAAAGCTAAATCAGAAATCATAGAAAAAGAATAGTATCGCAATGACACAACTGACTCATACTAAAGATTCCATCTCCTAATCGGAATGGGGTGATGGGAGAGTCAGTTTTTATTTTGTAAAAAACATCTTGATTTTTACATAAATAGGTTCATAACAGTGGCAAATTTATGAAATACTAAAAAAATCAAGCTTTACAATTGTGTATATCTTCATTGCATGCTATTCTTTTTTATTGAACAGCTTTATAGTAGGAATGGATTATTTACTAGAAATAGTTGACGAATTCTACATAATCCATTACTTTAATGAAGCAACCAAAAACAAGATAAATTAAGGAGTCGATTCACATGGCACAAAAAACATTTACAGTTACAGCTGAAACAGGAATTCACGCTCGTCCGGCAACTCTACTAGTTCAAACGGCAAGCAAATTCGACAGCGATGTACATCTAGAATACAAAGAAAAGAAAGTAAACTTGAAATCAATCATGGGTGTTATGTCTTTAGGTGTTGGTAAAGGTGCAGATATCACAATCATTACTGAAGGTAGCGACGAAGAAGAAGCGTTAAGCAGCTTACAAGAAACATTGAACAAAGAAGGTTTAGCTGAGTAATGTCCAGTCTTTTAAAAGGAATTGCAGCATCAAATGGTATTGCCATAGCGAAAGCGTATCGCTTAGTTGAACCCGACCTAAGCTTTGAAAAGAAAAACGTAGACAATGCTGAACGGGAAGTATCACGCTTTCAGGAAGCCATTGCGACGTCAAAGTCAGAGCTTGAAGCGATCCGTGATAAAGCAAGAATTGATTTAGGTGAGGATAAAGCTCAAATCTTTGAAGCGCATCTTCTTGTCCTAAGCGATCCAGAACTACTGACACCAATCGAAGACAAAGTGAAATCTGAAAATGTAAACGCTGAATTCGCCCTTAAAGAAACAGCGGATATGTTTGTATCGATGTTTGAATCCATGGACAATGAATACATGAAAGAACGTGCCGCGGATATCCGTGACGTGACGAAACGTGTCCTTTCACACCTATTGGGCGTACAGATTGCGAACCCAAGCATGGTGACAGAAGAAGTGATTGTGATCGCAGAGGATCTAACACCTTCTGATACGGCACAATTAAACCGTGAATTTGTTAAAGGATTTACAACGGATATCGGTGGAAGAACATCTCACTCGGCCATTATGGCACGTTCAATGGAGATTCCAGCTGTAGTGGGAACGAAATCTATTACCTCCTCTGTTGAAAATGGTGACATGATCATCGTTGACGGATTAAATGGAGAAGTACATATTAATCCGACTCCTGAAGTCATCGAAGAGTATAAGAAAGAGCATGCCCGATATGAAGAACAAAAAGCTGAATGGGCGAAGCTTGTCAATGAACCAACGGTATCCAAGGATGGAGAGCATGTAGAACTTGCTGCCAACATTGGGACACCTAAGGATCTTGAAGGGGTTAAGAATCACGGTGGAGAAGGTGTAGGTCTGTATCGTACAGAATTCCTATACATGGGTCGTGACGAATTACCGTCTGAAGACGAGCAATACGAAGCTTATAAGTCAGTATTAGAAGGTATGGAAGGGAAACCTGTAGTGGTTCGTACCCTTGACATCGGTGGAGATAAAGAGCTTCCTTACTTAAATCTGCCAAAAGAAATGAATCCATTCCTAGGGTATCGTGCAATCCGACTCTGTCTGGACGAACAGGATATCTTCCGTACTCAGCTTAGAGCGTTATTAAAGGCCAGCCCATTCGGAAATCTGAAAATCATGTTCCCGATGATCTCAAATCTTCAAGAGTTCAGAGAAGCGAAAGCCATCCTTGAAGAAGAGAAAAAAGCTCTTCTTGAGAATGGTACGAACGTAGCTGATCATATTGAAGTGGGAATCATGGTAGAAATTCCATCAACTGCTGTAATGGCGGATGTTTTTGCCAAGGAAGTGGACTTCTTCTCTATCGGAACCAATGATCTGATTCAGTACACAATGGCTGCCGACCGCATGAATGAGCGGGTTTCCTACTTATATCAACCGTATAACCCTGCCATTTTACGTCTAGTCAAAATGGTGATCGATGCGGCTCATAAAGAAGGCAAATGGGCAGGTATGTGTGGTGAAATGGCCGGAGATGAGATTGCAGTGCCAATCCTTCTGGGATTAGGTTTGGATGAATTCTCTATGAGTGCGACATCGATCTTACGTGCACGTTCTCAAATCCGTCAGTTGAATCGTGCTGAAATGAAAGAACTGGCAGAGCAAGCACTACAATTAGACACCAATGATGCTGTCATTTCTGCTGTGAAAAAAGCGACATCAATGGAATAAATTTAGGTTTAGATGGTGGAAATGAGGGTATTATATTTGTGTAGAATAAGGCACACCCTTTGGGCCTTTTCATTCTCATTTCCCCCTTTCTTGTGGATTGAAGGAACGTATTGTTCTTTCAATCCCTTTTTTTATTTTTCAGGGAGTACATTTTTTGCAAAATGCGTTAGAACTTTGAACTTTTAAAAGGATTTTTCCATTCCATTAAAATCCCATAGTCACAAGATTCTTCATCCTTCAGGTACCCTTTAACCGCTTTTAATGGAGTGCGTCCTGTTTGCAGAAGAAACGTAATGACGGGATCCTTGAATTCTCCACTCGTTAATTTCTGTATATAATCATCAATCGGAAAATCTTTGGCCACTTTATGATAGGTAGGGATCCGACCGCCGCCAAGTAAGCGATCCAATTTTAAATGAACCACAATCTCAAACATGGCATTCATCAAGACTTTTCCAAGTTTAAATCCCCTATAATCAGGGTCGATACATAGATCTACCACATATAATGTATTTCCATTTTCATTGTGAGTCCGGATATATCCATCATCGGTTATGTCTTCCCACGTATGATGAGGTTCTAACGGATCAAAGTCGACGATTAAGCTTGTCATACTCCCCACTAACTTCCCGTCAACTTCCACACACATGGACCCAAGAGGGAAATGAAACAAATGATGAGCGAGTTGGTCTTTATTCCACCACAATTCTGATGGGAAGGGATGTGGGAATGCTCTTTTTTGAACGGATATCAAGTCGTCGAAATCATCCTTGGAATAATTTCTGATAACAGCTTTATAAATTTGATCGTTTCTGAAAACATACTGTTCTTTCATGTACATGTCAGAACCTCACTCCTCAGAATTTACTTGTTTATTATACGTTATGAAAGCGCTTTTTTAAAGTGTTTTACTGAAATAACTTTTCTTCTAAAAAAAAACTGAATTTTTTTCAGAAGGGCGGTTTATCATTCTGGAAAGCGGGTATTCTATAATTAAGCATGAAATTGGAGATTAATTTCTCACTAACACCCCCTTTTCCTTTTTTTTGAACCAACTCATTGACTGGGTTGGTTCTTTTTTTGCTCTTTTTATACCGGCAGCTGGTTCGTATAGGGAAAAAGAAGAAAGCAAATAATAATCTTGTGCTGATCCATTGAAGGATAGGCATGATCAATAAAAGGGGTGTAAAAGCAATGGCGAAACGTACAAAAAAGAATGATCCACAACAGAAGAACAAAAAAGGATTCGATTCCTCTAAGATCAATACGGAATTTGCCCACGAAATCGGAAGTGCGGCAACAAACAAAATACACAAAGACAAAGCCAAAAAAGAAAAAGCATCTAAAAATAACGGTGAATATAAAGGGTAATCATGAAGAGGGACGGACCTTGCCAGGCAAGGTCCGTCCCTCTCGTCAGGTTTGGATGAAGGATTGGATACGGTCAAGCCCTTCTGTCAGCTGGTCCATGGAGCAGGCATAGGATAGTCGGAAGTATCCTTCGCCGAACTGGGAAAAAGCATCTCCAGGAACGACAGCCACCTTTTTCTCTTGGGCAAGTGCCAACGAGAAATCAAATGAACTCAGAAGAATCCGGTCAGGTATTTTGACGAAAAAGTAGAAGGCTCCGTCGGGTTTGACGATTCCTTTAAATCCCATCTCAATTAATCGGTTGTATACATAGTCCCTTCGTTTCTTATATTCTTTCTTCATATCTGCCGCATCATCTTTTCCCACTGTAAGAGCTTCATATGCTGCTTTTTGAGAAACGGAAGAAGCACAGGAAACATTGTACTGGTGAACCTTTATTAGATGCTTAGAAATTGATTCTGGAGCGAATACCAGCCCTATCCTCCAACCAGTCATACTATGTGATTTAGATAGACCATTGACGACGATGGTTTGTTCTCTTAAATATTCGGCAATGGAATAATGCGAATCATCAAAGGTAAGCTCGCTATAAATCTCATCAGCCAACACAAATATATTTCTATTTCTAAGCAAGTCGGCAATCTCTTTCAATTCTGCTTTGGATAAGCTTACCCCAGTTGGATTGGATGGATAAGGCAATATGACACACTTTGTAGAATGGGTTAAGCTCCCCTCAATAAGAGCGGCATCCAACTTAAAATCATTTTGTGTGATATCAATATGTATGGGATTAGCACCACAAAGTTTAATGATGGGCTCATAGCCTGGATACACGGGTCCCGGGATAAGGCAGTCATCTCCCTCGCATAGGATGGTACGAAGAATCACATCGATCCCCTGAGAAGCTCCGTTTGTGACTATGACCTCATTTACAGGGTTATAATGTACATTATATTTTTCTTTTACATATGAAGCCGCAGCTTCACGTAATTCGAGAAATCCTGCATTATGGGTATAGGAAGTGAAGTCATCATCAATGGCAGCCTTACCCGCGTCTTTGACATGTTGTGGGGTAGGGAAATCCGGCTGACCGATTGTCAGGGAAATGATGTCGTCTATGTCTGCCACCATATTAAAAAACTTTCGAATTCCTGATATCTGGATGTCCTTGATCCGAGGGTTAATATACTGTTCCAATACGTACACCTACTTTAATAATTTGATTCATATTTTATCATTAATTCCATCTTTTACGTAGTGATTTTGTTTGAATGGTGAAGAAAAAGGGAAAGGATAAAAAAATAAATAAATAAATGTCAGTTAGGGAGAGCCATATGATTCGCACGAGTATTATTATGGAAAATGGGGAAATTGAACAGAATGTTCCCTTATCCAGAATTAAAGAAAATGGTGTTAAATGGTATTGGGTGGATTTTTCAGAGCCGACCAGCAAGGATGTCCGGTTACTTAAGCTGTATTTTCGATTCCATCCACTTGCGATAGAGGATTGCCTGGACGATTTCAGTCAGCGGGCTAAGCTCGATTTTTATGATCAATACATATTCGTCCTTCAGCATGCCATTAATCAGAAGACACTGGATTCCCATGAAGTTAATATGTTTGTGAACGCAAGTTTTATCGTAACCTTTCATAAACAGCCTGTCAGGGAAATCAATAATGTATGGGAAAAGGTTCGGCAAGAAGGGGATCAGCTCAGTCCTTTTAAGGTCATGCATGGAATTGTTGACCGGTTAGTGGACGATTATTTTCCTCTGGTTTATCGTATTGAAGATCGCCTCAATAAGATAGAAGATAACACGAATGAAGATTCGGATAGTGATCTGATGGATGAATTATTCGATATTCGTCATGATATGTCAAAGTTAAGAAGAACCCTTGTGCCCATGAGGGATTTATTGTATCGTATCAGCAATTCCGGCAGATTGAATGCACTCAAAGAAGAGCAGCTCTATTTTAATGACGTGTACGATCATTTAATTAAGCTTGTCGAGATGCTTGAATCGTATCGTGAATTTTCATCAGATATCCGGGATAATTATTTATCCATTAACTCAGATAAAATGAATAATATCATGATGACCTTAACCGTCATTACGACGATTTTTATGCCTCTTACGTTTATTGCGGGTCTGTATGGGATGAACTTTGTCTATATGCCGGAACTCGATGAGAGAAGCGGATACTTTATCGTTCTCGGGGTTATGGGTATCATAGCGCTGATCATGTTTGGTTTCTTTATGAAAATAGGCTGGCTCAGATTCAGCACGAAAAAACGTAGAAAACGAAGGAGGCTCCTTCGTTTAAAATAATTAAGGTAAAAAAGCAGTGATTCCAAAGGGGAGTTCTGCTTTTTTATCTGGGTATCATGCAAATGATCAGCGGCGGTCACGATGGTGATTAAATTTCCGATGAAATTCCCGTAAACGGTAGATTTTTTTGAAAAAAAACGTTATATTGGTTGAGGACAAAAGAAGAAGAATTGGGACTAAAGAAGAGTCCCGAGAGGTTCTAGCACAACCCTCTATAAAAAACTAAGGAAAACGGCATCCTTAGGTGTCGTTATTTTTTGTTAATGGCAATTTTAAAGCCAACGTTATAGGGTATTACAGAATCTCTTTCTTCTTTTCATGGCAAAAGAGCCTGTAGAAAAGAAAGGAGACCTTTTATGAACACAGAGAAAGCGTTAGTCGTTTTTAGCGGAGGTCAAGATAGTACAACGTGTTTGTTTTGGGCAAAACAACAATTTAAAGAAGTAGAAGCGGTAACATTTAACTATGGTCAGAGGCATGTTACAGAGCTGGACTGTGCAAAAGAGATTGCAGAAGATCTGAAAGTCCCTCACCATGTATTAGATATGAGTTTATTAAATCAATTGGCACCAAGTGCTTTAACACGGGCAGATGAAGAGATCACTCATCAGGATGGTGAATTACCGTCTACATTCGTTCCAGGAAGAAATCTATTATTCCTGTCATTTGCAGGCATACTAGCGAAGCAAATCGGAGCACGGCATATTGTAACAGGTGTATGTGAAACGGATTTCAGCGGCTATCCCGATTGCCGGGATATTTTTGTCAAATCCTTGAATGTTTCCCTCAATTTATCCATGGATGATCAGTTTGTCATCCATACTCCACTCATGTGGATCAATAAAGCACAAACGTGGGAAATGGCAGATGATTTAGGTGCTTTCCGTTATGTACAGGAAAATACACTCACTTGCTATAATGGAATAAAAGGCAGCGGGTGCGGTGAGTGTCCTGCATGTCAGCTTAGACAAAAAGGGCTGGAAGAATATAAAAGTGCAAGTAAAGGGGGAGAGTGAAGATGATACAACAAATCTACCCGACTCCTGACCACACGTATGAATTTGAATTAAATAAAGATATGCATTTTGCGGCAGCCCATTATATACCACATGCAGATGCAGGAAGCTGTCAGGATATCCATGGTCATACGTACTTTGCCAATATTACTATTGGAGGGGATCAGCTTGATGATTCCGGGTTTCTTATTAATTTCCAACACATCAAAAATCTGATTCATAAGCGATTTGATCATAAGGTCATGAACGAAGATGAATTGTTTTCTGCAGAGAACGGCAATATGTTCCCCACCACTGAAGTTGTAGCGAAAGTGATGTGGGAAATCATTCAGGGTCATTTAGATACACTGCCTCACCAGCCTAAGTGCCTTCAAGTATTTTTAAGAGAAACACCGACAAGTTACGTCATATACAGACCAAAGGGGAGACAATCATGAAGAAAATCCCCGTTTTAGAAGTATTTGGTCCAACCATTCAGGGTGAAGGTATGGTAATTGGTCAAAAGACGATGTTTATCCGAACTGCCGGATGTGATTATAGTTGTGCATGGTGTGACTCTGCATTTACGTGGGATGGTTCAGCCAAAGAGGATATTCAGCTTATGACAGCTGAAGAAGTGTGGAACAGACTAAAAGAAGTAGGGGGAAATAAGTTCTCCCATGTAACGATTTCAGGCGGGAATCCTGCTCTATTGGCTCATTTGAAGGAGCTTATCGAGATTTTAAAGGAGAATGATATTGCTTCGGCCTTAGAAACACAAGGAAGCCGCTGGCAGGATTGGTTCTATGATATAGATGATCTGACTCTTTCTCCAAAGCCACCAAGTTCGAAAATGGGGACTGACTTTGAGAAACTGGATCATATCGTTCATCGATTAAATGAAAATCGCTCACAATTCAGCTTAAAAGTAGTTGTCTTTGACGAACAGGATTTAGTATATGCCACAGAAATTCATAAACGCTATCCTGATGTTCCATTCTACATCCAGACAGGTAATCCTTCTGTTTCTGAAGGAGATACACCTAAACTGGTATCAAACTTGTTATTGGATTATGAAACGCTCATTGAAAAGGTCTGTGATAGGGAAGAATTAAATCAGGTGCGGGTACTCCCGCAATTGCATACCTTGGTATGGGGGAACAAGCGTGGAGTGTAAGAGAAAAGCGATTGAAGGGAAGCCTTTCAATCGCTTTTTCCTTTTTACTTTCGAGGATTTTCATTCTGCTCCTGATTTATTTTCCTTTGACCTTCTATGAAAGAAAGTTCAAAGGGTTCGTCCTTTCCATCCACGTTCTTCCCAAAGGCAATAATGGGAAGATTGTTTTGTGCGGGAAGAATGTGGTCACTTATTTCATCAAAATCAGGCAGGGGCTGGTTATCTGAAAACCTACGATCGGTCATATAAACACCTCCTCTCCTTAGTATGTATAGGGATTCATTTTCTATTACCTTTTAGGTCACGGTATAGAAAGTGAGGGTTGAAAAAGATTCCCGAACGGACTGCCGACTTTTTCATGATTACCTGTAAAGATGTTTCTTAAATGTACGATATAAGAAGAGTAAGGCAAATACTCATGTTTGTATGGAAGGACGAAATACAATTGAATCAAACAAACGGTATTCTTCTTGAAAGTGGAACCAATGAACTAGAGATAGTTGAATTCGAAGTTCAACACAATAAATTTGGTATAAATGTGATTAAAGTGAAGGAAATTATTCAACCCACTCCAGTCATTCCCATTCCTCATTCCCACCATCATGTGAAAGGGCTCATTCAATTGAGGGGAGAGGTTCTTCCAGTTATTGATATGGCAAGGGTTCTTGGTGTGGAAGAGGAGGAAACACCCAAATCAAAGTATATTGTTGCTGAGTTTAATCAACAAAAGGTCATTTTTCACGTACATAACGTAACTCAAATTCATCGGATTTCCTGGAATCAGATTGATAAGCCTTCAGAAATGTATTCAGGGGTTCATTCCGGAATAATAGGGGTCATCAAGCGAAACGAATCAATGATATTGTTATTGGATTTTGAGAGTATTATGCTGGAAATCAATCCTGACACAGGGATCCGGGTGGAACAAGTGAAGAGGTTGGGACCAAGGGAGAGAAAGAATAAGAAGATTGTTGCTGCGGAGGATTCTCCTCTACTCCGTAAGCTTTTGAATGATACGTTGAGTGAAGCAGGATATGACGAAGTGGAGTTCTTCGAAAATGGAGCCGATGCATTCAACTATCTGGAGTCACTAGTTGGGGGAACTCAAGATATTGAAGAGACTGTTCAGCTTGTGTTAACAGATATTGAAATGCCGCAAATGGACGGGCATCATTTGACCAAAAGAATCAAGAGTCATTCTAAGCTCAGTAAACTGCCTGTAATCATTTTTTCTTCACTAATTACAAAAGATTTAAAACATAAAGGTGAAATGGTCGGAGCAGAAGATCAAATCAGTAAACCGGATATTGCTGAACTCATTATGAAAATCGATCAACATATATTGTAGAAGCTAGGGCAAATAAAGACATACAAAAGGGTCCCAGCATTTCATTTGGCCGGAACCCTTTAGAAGAAATATGCGTTAATGTACTAAAATCGTTGAGCATTAAAAGAAGCTATCGCCCAACTTTTTGAAGACGGGTTTTTGATAATTGTTCTTTCCGGGCTTTCGAGGCTTTTCATTCTGTTCGGACATCCCTGTATATTGCTCTAAAATTCCTTTTGCCTGCTGAAGTCCCATCTTACATCTAGGATTTCTTAACGATTGATCAAGCGACCCCAGGTGAGGCAGGTCCTTGAAATCTTCCTTTGATGGTGGGATATGAAAGGTATAATCTCCGCAATCAATCAATACGTCAGATTGTTGTTGGCTGTTCTTTGGGTTGTTGGAGAAGTGAAGTCCAACTTTCTTCGCTTTACCTTCCCGGATCATTTTCATTAAAGCTCGTTTTTTTAATGAATATAAGTATTTTGGGTTACCTGCTGTTTTCGCATGACGATTCACAGTGAAAATAGCTTGAGAGAGGGTAATTACGGATGTGGAAGAAGGGGTGGATTTACTAGTATTCCTCAAGTTATTGGCTCCTTTCCATTGTATTAACCTCCATTATACCTCCTTTTTCTGGTATTGGAAAGGTACGGTGGGGAGTTTCTTTTTGAAAGATAAGTATATTTGGGACGGCGTTCTTTCTATTGGATGAAATATAAATTAACTTAAGCGGGAAAAGGAGTACCCGGTCCTAAAGGTGAAACTTGTAGAGAGTAAATATCAAAAGGCTCAACCTAAAGAATGTACTCCATACATTTTCAGGTGAGCCTTTTTATTATCTTTGGGGGTATATATTAATATTCTCTGTAAAGTTGTACGGTGATGATTGAAAATTATTCCCTCCGTATGGTTGTGGGTAAGCAGGATAAGGATACCCTCCGTATGGCGGGTAAGGTGGATAACAAGCAGGACCGTAGCAAGGTCTGTTGAAAAGGAACGGGCTAATGGCCAATCCGGCTAAACCACCTGCTAAAAACGGTAATCCAAAGAAGGGGAAGAAGCGTTGATCTCCTCCTCTATACTGTGGATAACTCTGATATGGGTAATATGCATGTCGATACATTAAACGAAAAACCTCCTCTCTCTATTCACTTTAGTGTATGGTTCAAAATCGACCAACGCGCCTGTCTCACATATAATAGGCAGATGAATCAAGTGATCGAATGGGTCTGAAGTAATGGAATATAAAGAAAATAGTGTATATTCTTACAGGAATGTAGGAAATTCTTAGTTTAACTAGTAAAATATAATCAGGATACTTAATACTGAAAATGACAGAAGCCTAAGAGGATGACGAATCCATGAAATCGACTAACAATAACAATACCATTGGACAAGGTCAAGAGGTGCTTGACACTGTTTTGAAAGAACTAATTTTAGATCATATTCATGATATGATTTTCATTATGAAGGTTGAGGAGGGACCTGCTTTCAGGTACCTATACATAAATGAATCAGCTAGAAGGTACACGTCCATTCAACATGAGGATATGGGACGCTTATTGGAGGAAGTAGTTTCATTTGAGACGGCTACTGACATACAGAAGAAATACATTGAACTTGTGCAATCAGGAGAGAGCATTATCTATCAGGATACGTTTTTCCTTTCGAATGGAAGTCAAGTTGTAAATGAATCGATTCTTACACCTATCAAGAATCGATATGAAAAAGTAGAGTACGTTGTTTCCATTACAAGAGATATTTCTTCGTCCATTGCAGAGAAGAAGAAATTAGAAAAAGCGAAAGAACGATACAAATCCATTATTGAACATAATCTGGATGCCATATTTATTCTGGACTCCCATGGGTTCATAAAAGAGTCTAACGGAGCAGGATGCACATTAACCGGCTATTTGAAAGAAACCCTTGTAAACATGAGTATCTATGATTTGTTTCATTCTCAAAATGAGTACACCCTAACCGAGTCACTTACTCAAGCTTTGAAGGGAACGCCCTCTTCCATTGTTAATTGTCTTCTTCTAAACGAAGCAGGAGAAAAGAAGATCACTCAGCTAAAAATGATCCCCATCGTAGTAGAAGAAAAGTGTGATGGTTGTTATATTATCGTGAAGGATATAACCAAGCACCATGAACAGAATGAAATGATTCATTATATGGCTCTACATGATCAATTAACTGGTCTTTGGAACAGGAAAGCACTGGATGATCATGTTCCTTTAATCATTCATAATATGGAAGAAAGAGGTATAGAGCTCTCGCTTTTATACTTGGACTTAGATCGGTTTAAATTTGTAAATGACACCCTTGGTTTAAAGGGGGGCGACCGGTTTCTCCAAAAGATCACAGAACGTTTGGTAACTCTTACGAATGAAGAATGTTTATTGTACAGGCAAGGCGGTGATGAATTTATCTATCTGTTGAAGAATAGTAATTTTGAAGATACCAAGACGAAGGCGAAGGAAATCTTAGCGCTGTTCAAAGATCCTTTTACTATTGATGAGCAGGAGTTTTATATCTCTCCTTCGATTGGAATCAGCCGTTATCCTGCAGATGGATATGATTCTAATTCACTCATTCAAAAAGCTGCTCAAGCTCTCTTTGAAGTAAAAGAAAAAGGAAGAGCTCATTATCGCTTCTATCAAACGCATATGAAATCAAGCTTTCCTAATTATATCATTATGGAATCCCACTTACGAAAAGCCATTCAAAAGGGTGAGTTGTACGTCCATTATCAACCACAGGTGAATTTATCGACCGGTGCGATTGATAGCTTCGAAGCGTTAATTCGCTGGAACAACCGCAAATTTGGGTTTGTATCACCGGCACAGTTCATTCCCTTGGCAGAAGAAACAGGTTTGATTGATCAGATTGGCGAATGGGTAATGGAGCAAGTATGTTTACAATTGCAAAAATGGAGGAAAAAAGGTTACAGGACAGTGCGTGTGGCCATCAATATTTCGCCTAAGCAATTTCTGCAGGAGCAATTAGTGGATAGAATTGATTTCTATTTATCAACGTATAATATTCCTGCTTCATGCATAGAAATTGAAATTACGGAGGGAGCCATGCAAGACACTCAACAAACATTGAAAATGCTGAAAAAGCTTAAAAATCTGGGTGTGTACATTTCTGTTGACGATTTTGGAACAGGATATTCTTCACTTCATTATTTGAAACGATTTCCAATCGACATATTAAAGATCGACCAATCCTTTGTGAGAGAAATTGGAATGAATCAGAAGGACTCTGCCATAACGACTACTATCATCCATCTTGCACATAGCCTGGGGCTTGAAGTGATTGCTGAAGGTGTAGAAAGTGAGGGGCAAGTCGAATTTCTTAAAGAGGCGAACTGCCAAAAAGCTCAAGGCTACTTCTTTAGTAAACCGATTTGCCCGAAGGAAATCGAGGAACAGCAATTTGTTCTTATGTAATGTTCCTCCCCTAATTACTTGAAGCAGCCTTGAAGATACATTTTATGTTCATACTTTTTAACGTTCGCCCGGCAAATGCAATGAAATGTTTGACAGAGTAGTTCCTATGACTTATTTTAAAGTGAGGAGAGTAAAAGATTCATAGACTTGAAGCAAAATCGCAGCCGAAGTGAATCAGAGTTCCGAATGCTATATGAAGGAGTGGGATTATGAAAAAGACAAAAAGTATGGAAATCCTATTTCTCCCTACCGATAGAGGAACGGTTAAAGTATATGTATATGGCTTTAAATCTCCTCGATCTTTAGGCCAGGTAGTTGTTTCATATAATAATGTTTCGATTGAAGCAAAAGGATATAAGAGAAATAAAACCATTATCAAGGCGTTGGCGCAATTACACGAAACCATTGTTAACAATCCGGATGGTTGATTTTTCAGACTGATTTTTAAGAAAAGGATATTTTCTTAAAAATCAGTCTTTTTTTATCATTTAAAATGGTTGCAACACAACTCTATATGATAAAATTGTGAGTGAACATTCATTCATTAATAAGGGGGAGTTACATATGGGAGAACAACAAGTTGTGATTGTAACAGGCGGTTCAAATGGTATGGGGAAATATATGGCGAAGCACTTTGTAGAGTCTGGCGCAAGCGTCGTCGTAACAGGGAGAAATGAAGAACGACTTCAATCGGTGAAGGAAGAGTTTTCGTCTCTTAGTGGAAACATTGAAGTATTTCAAATGGATGTAAGGGAACAAGACCACGTAAAGGCGATGGTTGAATTTACGGCAGAGAAATTCGGCAAAATTGATGTACTCATTAACAATGCAGCAGGAAATTTTATATGTCCGGCGGAAAAGCTTACTCCAAATGGTTGGAAATCTGTTATTGATATCGTTTTAAATGGAACGTTTCTTTGCTCACATGCTGTAGGGAACTATTGGATTGAGCACAAACAAAAGGGATCCATCATTAATATGGTTGCCACTTACGCTTGGAACGCGGGTGCAGGTGTGGCTCATTCAGCTGCAGCAAAAGCAGGAGTCTTATCGTTAACGCGCACACTTGCCGTCGAGTGGGGCCATAAATACGGTATTCGTACAAATGCCATTGCACCAGGACCAATTGAAAGAACGGGTGGAGCCGAGAAGCTTTGGATTTCAGAAGAGGCAGCAATAAGAACAATTGACAGCGTCCCATTAAAACGATTAGGAACACCGGAAGAAATTGCCGGCCTTGCTTATTTTATTGCGTCAGATCAAGCGGCGTATATAAACGGAGAATGCATTACAATGGATGGAGGCCAATGGCTTAATCAATTTCCATTCTAATATAAGCAGGAACAAAGGATTAAAGCTTTCCCCATATGTCAACACGACATGGCAGGGAAAGCTTTTTTGTTTATGTCTTTTCAATTCCACTGTATAGTTGTGTTATAATTATGCAAAAAAACTTGAGTTATGGTGGGGGAGTGCGCATGGACGCATTAGAAGTATTAACCAATATAGAAAAAGTGATTCCGTACTTTCAACCAATTTTCAGTGCGGATGAACATAAAATTATCGGATACGAAGTATTAGGTAGAATGGAAGTCGATGAAGGGGTCATTGAGAGTCTCGGACCGTTCTTTGGAGATGAAGAGATACCGGATGAATATAAAATGGAAGTGGATGAACGTGTAACCAGACTGGCTTTAAGTAAGTTTGTACATGAGAAACAGGAGGGATACATCTTTTTAAACCGGGATGCAAGACTATTGATGCTTGATCACGGGGAATCTTTTCTGGAGCTCCTTCAAGAGTACGAAAAAAAGGGTTTGGATTTAAACAGGACAGTGATTGAGCTTTCTGAAAAAACGTTCGTCGGAGACTTCGATCAGCTTGTTCATCTGCTGCTGTATTACAAAACATACGGAATTAAAATTGCGATCGATAATGTTGGAGGTAATAGTGGTCAGTTGGATCGACTATCGCAATTCTCACCGGATATATTAAAGGTGGATTTATTCCAACTTCGAAATGATGCTGGTAATAAAGTCTACAAAGATATATTGTACAGTTTGTCAATGCTGGCCAGAAAAATCGGAGCCTCCCTCTTATTCGAGAATATCGAAATCAACTTTCAACTGCAGTTTGCCTGGTTGAATGGCGGCCGTTATTATCAAGGATTTTACCTGCAGCGCCCGTCAGCCTCATTTTTGAAACCCGATCTTCTAAAAGAAAAGCTGAAGGAAAAATGCCAGGACTATATTCGATATGAGAAGAAGCATCTTGAAGCAGGATTTGAATTCGCAGATGTCCTGCACAAAGAAATCAGTCAAAATCTGATTATGATAAAAAAACAATGCACAGAATTCGATGACGTACTCTTTGAGTTAGGAAAGAATTTTACCGATAAATGCTTCAGGCTATACATTTGTGATGAAAATGGCTTCCAAGTGACTAGTAACGTTGTTAAAGATGAACATAAATGGAAGATTGAACCAAGGTACAAAGGGAAGAACTGGAGCTGGCGCCCGTACTTTCTGGAAAATATCATTCGTATGAGGATCAATAAGAAAGGTTTATTATCTGATATATACAGCGATATCGATTCAGGAGAATCCATTCGTACGTATTCCTTTCCATTTGGCAATGGCTTGTATTTATTTATGGATCTTTCTTATGAATTCTTATTTGAGGAGGATGGTTTACTCTTTTAATTACCTGTTTGTTCAGTCTGCCCTTTTCTTGATGTCCAGCTACAGGGCTTAGAGGATCGAGGTCATAAGATGAGCCTCTGAACAAAGCCCTTCCGCTTTTCTTGTATAGCCTACTCTTTATAGGACAAATTATTCTTAAGGACATATTGTAAGGAGGGGCTATGATGAGTATATATATGATTGTGCTTTCCCTGATTGTTATAGGGATAGCCGGTTATTCGTTAGTGTATACCTTTAAACTTGCTGGACAGGAGAAGCGGCTGAAGGGTGAATATGACACAGATATACCGGATGTTGTCAAGGAGCACCCTTATATTCGGAATCCTATTTTCGTGTCTATATTGATTGCAACCATTTTAATTACACTGTTTATTATATATTGGTCCGTTCGCTATTTATCTTAAGTAAGAGGGTGCCGCATGTTATCATGCGGCATCCTTTTTTGGTTAAATGTACCATTGATTTTTGTGTTTGATTGTCACATATAGGGGGAAATTTACAACCAAACCAAAATATATGTCAATCCTTGTTAGGATTTAACGAACAATTGATAACCTATCGACAATTTTCCATTGCTACAATATTTTTAACAAGCATATTAAGGAGGGAAAGCATATGGAAAAGAAAAAATTATGGCTATTATTTCTTATTTTAGGGCTCGTTACAGCGGCATGTGGACAAGTCAGTCAAACCCAAGCCTCAGAATTTTCTGAAGAAAACGCATTATCTCTTGTAGAAAATGCCTTTCATACCCAAGTATCATTGAGTGAAAAACCACAATCTAAGAAACAGATTAATGAAAAGTTGTCACAGTACTTTACAAAGGATCTTACAGAAAACTTCATCCGTGAGAATGTGTATGAAGTAGAGGGTGGTTATATCACATTTGGATCTGACTTTGCACCACACTATATTCCTTTTTTTAAGTATGATGATTCTACTAAGGTAGAATACATAGATGGAAAATGGTATGTCTGGGAAGAACGAACAGGTGAGGAAGAAGGGCCTGTATCAACGGATTCCGGTGTAGAGGCTGTCGTGGTTAATGAAGAAGAAGGTTCATGGAAGGTTTCATCCATTACATACGTATTACCGGAAAAGCTTCAAACCGAATAAATAAAAAAGTTGGCCATAAGAGAATGGCCAACTTTTTTTGTTGATGAATAATCTAAATGCCTATTTGTTTAAAGCTGCAGTCAGGGCTTCAAGATTAAATCCTGTTATTACCTCAGAGTCCACTGTGATGGTTGGGGTGGAATAAGATTTCAGCTCTTTCACAAGATAATTTCTTGCTTGTTCATTTTGTTTGATATCGATTTCTTTGTAGTCAACATTGTGTTCTTTCAGAAACATTTTGACTACTTCACAAGGGGGGCATTCTGGTTGAGAGTATAAAGTGACAACTTTCATGATGTTTCTTCTCCTTTGCTTTGCCTTATGAAATAATCTACGATTCCCATTGCAGATACATTCATATCAAGCTTTAATAATTTGAAAATCGGATTGGCCTGATCAACGCCTCTTTGGATCATTTTACTCTTCGTTAGTTCAAAAAGTACAGAAGTTATCGTTTTTACGTTCTCTTCAACTGTTTCAACGGAAGAGAACTGTTCCTTACTTTTTTCCATGAAAAGGTCAAGCCATTTTTCTACTTCCCCTAATGCAAATGATACTTCTTCAGTGACACCATAATGGCCAAAATACAAACGATCCAGCTGTAATTCCTTGTACAAACGAATGGAATCCTTCATTCGTTCAGGACTAAATTGGTTGGGGGAAGTGGAAGGGAAGTAAAAGTGCTTTGACCCAACAGTATACTGGATGCCGCATGTGTCCCCGGTGAACATCCCATTTGAAACAGAATCAAAGATGCTAAAATGGTGATTTGCATGACCAGGAGTGTCCAAAAACGTTAATGTACAGCTTTCGCTCAGTTCCAGCTTTTCTTCATGTCCCATCACAATTATTCGTTCTTCAGGAATTGGCACAATCGGGTGAAAAAGCTCATCGAATTTTTCTCCATATACTGCTCTTGCTCCTCGGATCAAGCGTGTCGGGTCAACTAGGTGCCGCCTCGCTTTCGGGTGAACGATGACCTTTGCGTTAGGGCATTCTTTCAGAAAAAGACCTGCACCTCCCGCATGATCAAGATGGATATGAGTTAAAATTATGTATTGAATATCTTCAAGATTAATGTTTAACTTAGAGAGACCTTTTTTTAGGTGAGGTATAGAAGGACTGGCAGACGTTTCGATAATGGTAAGGGACTCTTCGTTTATTATATAACTTCCTGTACGTTCCTGTAATGACAGATCCATTAGATCAACTAAGGATATTCGAGAATCTATACGATAAATACTCATCCAATCAATCCTTTCCGGGGAGAATATATTTCTACCCTTTCATTATAAAGGAATTTATGTAGAAAAAGGACAAAACATTAGATTTAACAGGATAGAATCTGGTACAATGCAAAAGCTATGACCAAGAATTAGAACAGGAAAGGAGAGACCAATAATGTCTCAGCTTCTTGGAATTATACAAAGATTAAAATCATTACAAGAACAAGGTGAACAAGGGGAAACTCAACAACGATTTTTCGAATACAATGGAAAGAAAATTTGTGAGGTAAAGTATTTACCGAAGCAAGATACATTCGAAATTGAAGTCATGAATGAAAAAGGAAGCAGTTTTCCTTTCGATAACATAGACATTACAGCGATTGAAATTTTTGAACTTCTACAAGAAGCTCAACAAGATTAATGCACTAAAGAGGTAACCATTTGGTTATCTTTTTTAGTCTTTAATTCAATCGTCAAAACATACTTTTTTGTTTCGATATGTTAAGATGGTTAGTGTCCTCTTCTTTTATTTATAGATGGGCACGCAAATTCTTATTTTTTAAAATGAGGGGTTATACATGATTTCATTGAGTAGCAAGGAGTTATTAGAAACGAATATTAAAGATTTCATTATTCCTTCTGAGAAGGTGGCTCATGTTCAAGTGGGGAATTCCCTGGAGCATGCGTTACTATTACTCACTAAGAGTGGTTACTCAGCCATCCCTGTGCTTGATCCGACATTTCGCTTTCAGGGCTTGATTAGTTCAAGTTTAATTACCGATTCCATTCTTGGTCTCGAGCGTTTTGAGTTTGAACAACTTGAAGCAAAGAAGGTAGAGGAAGTCATGACAACTGAATTTCCCATTGTATCCTTACAATCGGATTTTAAGAAAGCACTTGAGCTTTTAGTGGACCATCCATTCCTATGCGTGGTTTCTGATGACGGATACTTTGAAGGGATCATGACAAGGAGAGTTGTGTTAAAGCAGCTTCAACGACAACTGTTTAAAAGGGATTAAACCCTTCATGATAGTTACATAATGTTAAGATCATATAGGATGGCATATTTGTCATCCTCTTTATTTTACGCTCTTTTCGTAAAGTTTGTGGCTATTATAGATAAGAAAGTACTAGTTGATTTCCGCTCCAGGATGCTCGCTTTCCGCGGGGCTGGCGGTGAGCCTCCTCGGCTGCGCCTCCGGGGTCTCACCTGTCCAGCTATTCCCGCAGGAGTCGATCATCCTTCCGCTGCAACCAACTTTCTGAGCATGAATTCTTAATCGAAAACAATTAAAACAAGCTTTCTAGAAAACAATCTCATTGAAGGTAAGGAGAGATTGATTGTCTTAAGGAAGTATTTTTCAAGTATTTTTTTTAAAAGCACAAGTTGAAGCTCTGTCACAAAAAACCTATAAAAGATGGTGAGGGGAACTGCGCAGACTCCTGCGGTAGTACGGGCGTGCCGAGACCCCGTTCGGCTAAGCTGAGGAGGCTCGGCCGAACGCTAGCTGCAAGCGGAGCAGTTCCCCTCACCATCCAGCGCACACTAATTGACAGAGCCTTGCAGAACTCATGTTAAAAACAACAATCTTTCCGAAAAGAGCGTTATTTTATATTGAACACGATTTAAAGGAGAACAAGATGAGCAGTTTAGAAATGAATTCAGTCAAAAGGACAAAAAAACCGCTTGTATTGGTTGCAGTGATGCTGGCTATGTTCATGGGGGCCATTGAAGCAACAATCGTCTCTACTGCCATGCCTGCCATCGTAGGGGATCTCGGTGGTTTTTCTCTTTATAGTTGGGTGTTCTCTGCTTATCTTTTAATGAATGCCATTACGGTCCTGATTTACGGAAAGCTATCTGATTTATTTGGAAGGAAGCCGATCATCACGATTGGGATCGTTATTTTTCTTATCGGCTCCATCTTATGCGGGTTTTCTCAAACGATGGAACAATTGATCCTATTCCGATTTATACAGGGCTTTGGAGCTGGAGCGGTACTTCCTATGGCCACTACCATTGTTGGCGATATATATTCCAAGGAAGAACGTGCGAAAATACAAGGGTATTTATCAAGTGTGTGGGGGATATCTGCCATTAGCGGACCACTTGTCGGAGGATTATTGGTTGAATATGCAAGTTGGAGATACGTCTTTTGGGTCAATATCCCGCTAGGCTTGTTATCCATTGTTGGTCTATGGCTTTACTTACATGAGAATGTTGAAAAGAAAAAACCGGTTATCGACTATGGGGGAGCTTTTCTACTGGTTGTTTCCCTCTCATTATTAATGTTTTTACTGGTGGAGGGAGGAGTTCACCTGCCTTGGAACTCTTGGCAGGCGATGTTCCTGATCATTCTTTTTATTTTGGGTTTTGTAGCGTTTATTTATCAAGAGCGACGAACTGCACAGCCGATGATGCCTTTTGATTTATGGAAGGTCCGTTCCATTTTGGTCGCCAATATCGTTTCATTAACAACAGGCGTCATGTTAATCGGTATTTCAAGCTTCCTCCCTGCCTTCGTACAAGGCGTCATGGAGCGAAGCGCAACGGTTGCAGGGTTTACATTAACGGCGATGTCGATTGGATGGCCGATTTCAGCAACAATCGCGGGACGTTTATTATTAAAGATCGGTTATTTTAGAACCTCCTTGATTGGTGGATTATCACTCATACTGGGTGGAAGCATCTTTGTCATGATGGACCCAACCTACGGTCCTTTATGGGCTGCGTGTGGATCATTCTTTGTAGGTGTAGGGATGGGACTCACTTCAACATCCTTTATCGTTTCCATTCAGTCTACTGTCGAATGGCAGGTTCGAGGGATTGCAACTGCCACCAATATGTTTATGAGGAATTTAGGTACGACGATAGGGGCTGCATTATTGGGTGGAATCCTGAACAGCCGCCTACAGACATACTTGGAAGAAAGCGATAAAGATTTTTCCATAAATGATGTGAATATGCTCTTAAACAAAGTGGAAAGAGAGAAATTATCTTCTGATGTACTTGACTTGTTTCAAGGTGCGCTTACAGGTTCCTTGAAATCCGTATACCTTGTTGTTCTCCTTTTCGCCCTGTTTAGCTTTGTCGGTATCCTATTCCTCCCAAGGGACCGTTCCCTAAAGAAATAGGTTTTTTCCGAGTTGTAATATAAGAATAAAAGTGAGGATGTTTAGTAGGATTTGTATATGTTTCGTAGAAAGCTTAGATGCTAGTCTTACAGCCATCTGAGCACCTACAAGGCCGCCTAGAGCAAAGGGGATGGCAACTCCCCAATCGACGTGGCCATTATGAAAATAGACTGTAAATGCACCTGAACAGCTTACAAAGGTTTGAAAACGGGTAAGAGCCACTGATTTAAGATACGAAAGACCGTGCAACAAATGAGTGTACATAAGCATGGTAGCCTGCCCCGGTCCAAATAAACCGTCATACGTACTGATCAAGTACAAAAATCCATAAGTCCGATAGTGCTTCTGTTTATTTTCCTTTGGCTGGAATCCTTTTATTATACTTAGTAAAAGAGCAAACAGCAGAAAGAAAAAGGCCATCCATTCGAGCAAAGAGGGAGATATGCTATCCGATAAAAATGCCCCTGTCACCCCCCCGACCAGTGCAATGGGAAGAATGGGTAAACATTCTTTCCATGAAACTTTCCGGTCCCTGATTAAATAAACAAAGCTTGAAAAAGAACTCATAATATTTGAAAATTTAGCCGTAGCAATGGCTGTATGAATAGGTAAACCAATTAAAAGCATCACCGGCATACCAATCAATCCGCCGCTCCCTGCCAAAGTGCCAATAAGTGCTACAACCAATCCAGTGAAAAAGAGAATCACTTCCATTATCCAACACCTCATTTCGAGTCTACTATCAGTGTATTCCATTCCGGATAATAATGAAATTTTATATAAATTAAGATATAATATAAGAAAAACTTATGAAGGTGAAAATATGGCGTTTTCTGAATATCAATTACTAAACGTACTGGCTCAGGAAATGAACATGCGTAAAGCAGCAGAGCGGTTATTTGTATCACAGCCGGCATTATCTCAAAGACTCCAGACAATTGAAAAGGAATGGGGAACAAAATTATTCCTTCGTTCTCAAAAAGGTCTGGCATTGACCCCTGCCGGTGAGCTTGTGGTGAAATTGGCTGAAGAGATGTTGCAGAAGGAAGAGAGTGTGAAGGAAAGAATTCAAGCTTTGGAGTTTGAGGTGCATGGAACCTTAAAGATTGCTTGTGCATCCATCGTGGGTCAGAATTGGCTGCCTAAAGTACTCAAACGATTTGTTGAAACCTATCCTCATGCCAAGATTTCTTTAATGACAGGGTGGAGCTCTGAAATTCTTAAAGCGATATATGAAAATGAAGTGCATATCGGAATTATCAGGGGAACTCCTGATTGGAAGGGTCCAAAACACCATCTCTTTCAAGATACATTGTACTTGGTGGATAGAGAAATCCAATCGATTGAAGAGGTCATGAAAACCGATCGACCGTTTATCCAATTTAAGAGTGATTCAAACTACTATCAGGAAATTCAGGATTGGTGGCATCGTCAATTCCAGACAACTCCGAAAAGAACGATTGTTGTAGATCAAATTGAAACATGTAAGCAGATGACCTTAAATGGAATCGGCTACGCAATATTGCCAGCCATCACTTTAGACGGCATGGAAGAAGACATTTATAAAGTACCTTTAATCGATGAACATGACTCGTTGATACACAGGGACACATGGTTACTCGGGTATGAATCCGCATTCCAATTAAGACAAGTGGAGGCGTTTGTTGAAGTTGTAAACGAATTCATTCATGAAAACTCATAGGATTCGCGTTTATGGCTTGTCTTCTACTCTTTAATTTGATAAAGTAATTCAAGAAAACGAATTCTGAATTTATACATAATTACGGAGGGTATTCTTATGAAAATGATGGACGCAAACGAAATTATTTCTTTTATTCAAAATAGTACTAAATCAACTCCTGTGAAAGTTTACGTGAAAGGTGATTTAGAAGGGATCGACTTTGGTTCATCTTCTCAAACCTTCCTTCAGGGAAACGCTGGGGTAGTATTCGGAGAGTGGAGCGAGCTTTCTACTATTCTTGAAGAAAATAAAGATAAAATCGAAGACTATGTATTAGAAAATGATCGTCGAAATTCTGCGATTCCTCTTCTTGACCTAAAAGGGGTTAAAGCGCGTATAGAACCAGGCGCCATCATTCGCGATCAAGTGGAAATCGGTGACAACGCAGTTATTATGATGGGTGCAATGATCAATATCGGTTCTGTAGTAGGTTCAGGAACGATGATCGATATGAATGTTGTACTTGGTGGCCGTGCTACCGTAGGGAAGAATTGTCATATTGGAGCGGGTGCGGTGCTTGCCGGGGTAATTGAGCCGCCATCTGCAAAGCCCGTCGTCATCGAAGACGATGTAGTCATTGGCGCCAATGCCGTTGTCCTTGAAGGTGTAACAGTCGGAAAAGGAGCTGTCGTTGCAGCTGGAGCGATTGTTGTGGATGATGTAGCTCCATACACGGTTGTGGCAGGTACACCCGCAAAGAAATTGAAAGACATTGATGAAAAGACAAAATCCAAGACCGAAATAAAACAAGAATTACGTCAACTGTAATCATTTCAACAATAGCATGATCAAGGAGAGAACGGACGGTCGGCGTCTGTTCTTTTCTTATAAGGTCTCATTTTCGCTAACTACCCATCTATTATTCATGTAAGGAGGATACCCATGTCTACTTTAGACTTTAAGTCGATCAGGAGAGATCTCCATCAAATTCCTGAACTTGGGTTTCAAGAGTTTAAAACACAGCAATACCTATTAAATTATGTTTGTAGCCTGCCTGCTGACCGATTAGAGATTAAGACCTGGAGAACAGGGCTCTTCGTTAAGGTTCATGGCACAAATCCTACAAGAATGATTGGCTACCGCGGGGACATTGATGGCCTGCCGATCACGGAAGAAACAGGATTGGATTTTCCTTCATCACATGAAGGGAGGATGCATGCATGCGGCCATGACTTTCATATGACGATTGAGCTGGGGGTTTTAACCCATTTCGTTAACCACCCTATAGAAGATGATCTTCTGTTCATATTTCAACCCGCAGAGGAGGGACCAGGTGGAGCGAAGCCTATGCTTGAAAGTGAAATCATGAAGGAATGGAGGCCGGATTGTATATTCGCACTTCACATTGCACCGGAATATGAAGTGGGGACGGTGGCTGTTAAAGAGGGGCTGCTTTTTGCCAATACGTCCGAGTTATTTATTGATTTTAAAGGGAAAGGCGGCCATGCTGCCTATCCTCATCATACCAAGGACATGATCGTCGTGGCCTCTTCCTTTGTTACACAAATGCAGTCGATCGTGTCAAGGAATGTCGATCCATTAGACAGTGCGGTCATCACCGTCGGAAAAATGGAAAGTGGGACGGTGCAAAATATCATTGCTGAAACAGCCAGATTGGAAGGTACCATCCGTACCCTTTCAGCCGAGTCGATGGAAAGTGTGAAAAAACGGCTGGAAGCGTTAATCGATGGTATGAAAATCAGTTATGATTGTGATATTCGGGTGGATTATGGCAGCATGTATCGCCAGGTCTATAATGATCCGGAGTGGACAAATCATTTCATTTCTTTTCTCCAAAAAACGAATCGGAACCTCGTAATCTGTAAAGAAGCTATGACGGGTGAAGACTTTGGTTATATGCTTGAGGAAATACCGGGCTTTATGTTTTGGCTTGGCGTGAATTCCCCATTTGGCCTGCATCATTCTAAATTAAACCCTGATGAAGAAGCGATAGACTTTGCCATCTCCCTTCTCTCAGATTATATTGGCGGAATAAAATAATGAGTATGAATCACGGAACGTTATCTACGGATATCGTTCCGTGATTTTTTTGTCAATACAAGAAAAATTAACATAAATTTCTAAAATGGTCTTGCTAAGAGGTTATAATAGTGTAAAATTACACTTAAGGTAGATGGAGAATGAGGAAAAAGATAAAAATAATAGAAACTTTTCCCATGATGATTACGTCTATTTTTGTAGAGAGAAAGAAAGAGGGGAATGCATGTGAAAAGATGGACGAAAGCAATATTTGTGATGACATTAGGGTTCTTGATGTTTCTTTTCATGGAAGATACAACACTCGCACAAGCGCAAATTAGAATTTCAGTGGAAGAAGGAATCGATGGAAAAGTGAAGGAGGGAAGAGGTTTCCCCCTTAAAGTAACCGTAGAAAATACAGGCTCTGATTTCAAGGGAGATCTATTGTTTGACTATGCTCCTTCCTTTCAGACCGGAGGATCAAGAGCGTTATCCATAGATGTGCCAGCAAACTCAAAACGTACATACACATTATCCATTCCAGGATTCAATGATGAAATCAGGCATAATTCCAATCAGGAAACCATTCATTTGTTCCAAGGATCTTGGGAAAAAGGAAAAGAAATAAAATTTAACGGAGATAAACGATTAACTCCTAATTTCATCTATAGCAATTATACGGCCATTGGATTATTGAGTGAAAATCCTGACCGTTTGAAGGGAATTAAAGGGGCTAACATGGGAGGAAATCAGGTAGAGACGTTAACGCTCACAAAGGAAAACATTCCTGAAGAGAAGAGCGGATTTCAAATGCTTGATTATCTTATCATTGACCAATTCAATATTTCAGAACTTAGCCAGGATCAACAAAGTGCGTTAAAAAGCTGGGTTGAGACAGGTGGTGTTTTAATTATTGGAGGGGCACCTCATTTGGAGGATACTCTTGGTTCTGCAGCAGATATGGCTCCTCTTATGTTCGGGGAAGAATCAACACTCTCCGACACTTCAACCTTTAATGTGAAAAAGAATATAGAGGCTTCCTTTAACTCATTAGCAATCTATAAAGGGACTGTTAAACCAGAATCGGATGTTCTGGTTGAGCAAGACGGGATACCATTGGTCGTGAAAAGTTCAGAAGGCTTAGGGGAAGTGTGGCAGACGGCATTCTCACTGGGTGATCCTGTATTAAATGCATGGGAAAGCTATGACGAATGGTTTGCAAATGTCCTTTCTAAAACAGAGCCATACTTTTTACTTGGCCAGTCCAACGGAGATCAAAGTTTCCTGGAGAGGATTTATTATGAAGTAGCTGACAGTAATGAGCTCTTTCCGACTACTAATTTTAAAATAAGTACTCTAGTCATCATTCTCATCATTTATTTGATTGTTCTTGTACCTTTGCTCTATTTCTTATTAAGAAAAGTGGATAAGCGTGAACAAGCATGGTGGATTATTCCTGTCATCTCGGTCCTCGTTTCCTCAGGGATCTTTATCACCGGGGCTAAAGATAGAATCTCGAAGCCTCATTTGAATCAAATGAGTGTCTTAAAAGTCGAGGAAGATAAGAGCGTACACGGAATTTCAGCATTTAGCGCGTTATCAAACTCCGGGGGGGACTATGATTTTATTTCAGATAAGCATCATTTAGATATCACACCTGCAAGAGTCAGGAATAGCCCGGGGGGAGTAAATCAGTATAAGTTTGCAGTTGAAGAGATGACGAAGGATAAACGATCCATTACATTTCGGGATGTAGAATACTGGTCCACGAGGACATTACTCGGTACAAGCGAAAAGGAAGAAGTAGGAAGGTTTATACCGGAATTAGTGTTAGAGGATCAAACCTTATCCGGTACAATTCAAAATGATTTTCCATATGATTTTACAGATGTATATATTTGGTCGGGGTCCAGAATGTATCGTCTGGGGGATATGAAAGCCGGGGATACCCTCGAAGTTGATAAAAAGCTTTCAACGAATTATTTATCTTCTCCTATTGGTGTGACACCGAATATTTCATCGCCATTACCGAATCAGCAAAATATTAAGCAGCAAAAGAAAGAACGGTTGGAAAACTTCGCATCCCAAATGATTTCTGCGGATAATGAAAATAACTCCCCGGTCATTTTTGGATATACAGATGCGGAGATATTCCATATGAAGATTAAGAACAAAGAATCCAAGTCTGAAAATTTCTCATTACTTTATCAACATTTTCCTTCCCTTGGAAATTATAAGGGTGCTATTACACTTAGGAATGAACAGCTTGATTTGGATGTATTGCCTGTTAAGGGACAGGTGATTGAGCATTACTCACATAATGGTGCAGATGAGATGGGACTCGAAGATGGGACATATGAGCTATCCATTCACCTCCCTAATCAAATTGAATTATCTAAGGTTACGCTTCATTCTTTAAATATGACTCTTCATACAGGAGGGGTGCTTCAGTTTTCTCTGGTCGATCCACAAACAGATGAACGGCTGGTGATTTCTGAATCATCCACGAACTCAATCGAAGTAAAAGAAAAATTGAACAAGTATATCAATGACAAAGGGGAAATCGTTTTCGAGTTTGAAAAACGATCTCAAGGGGATCCATTTGTTCGTCTCCCTGATATTGTGTTGAAAGGAGAGGTCCGACCATGATCGAGATTCAAAACTTATCTAAAAGCTATGGGTCGTTCCTGGCCCTTGATGATCTGAACTTATCCATTGAAAAGGGAACCGTATTTGGCTTTGTTGGTCAAAATGGAGCAGGGAAATCTACGACATTTTCCATTTTGGCTACTCTCTTAGCTCCTACTGAAGGAACGGCTACAGTGAACGGATTCAATATAAGTAAAGATCCCAAAATGGTCAGAAGGCAAATCGGCTATATGCCTGACTTCTTTGGCGTGTATGATCAATTAAAAGCTGACGAGTATCTGGACTTTTATGGTGCAAGCTATAAAATTCCTGCAGAGCAAAGAAAGAAACTCATTCCCCAATTGTTGGAACTGGTGAATCTATCTCATAAAAAAGATTCCTATGTTGACCTTTTATCCAGGGGGATGAAACAGCGTCTTTGTTTAGCAAGGTGCCTCATCCACGATCCGGAAGTGCTGATACTCGATGAACCGGCATCAGGGCTTGATCCGAGGGCCAGGATCGAAATGAGGGAAATTCTTAAAGAATTAAAGAAAATGGGGAAAACGATTTTAATTTCCTCTCATATCCTTCCGGAGCTTGCGGAAATGTGTGATGAAATTGGCGTGATTGAAAATGGGAAACTCGTAGCTCATGGTTCTGTTCAGGATATTCAATTTCAACTGCAGGCAGATAAACTGATTGTCGTGAAGGTAAGGGGAATGGTGGAGAGTGCTGTGGCATTCTTTGAAGACGACCCATTTGTTTCAAAGGTTGAAGTGGATGAGGAGAATAGAACGTTTCAATTTCTTTATAAAGGAGAAGAAACGGAGCAAATAGAGCTATTGAAAAAAGCTGTTTTAAACGACATCCAGATTGTGAGTTTCAAAGAGACTGAAACGAATTTAGAAGATGTCTTTATGGAGATCACGAAAGGAGTGACACTTACATGAAACAGTTACTCATCAATCCTATGTTAAATAAAGAATTTAAACTTCGCTTTCGTTCGTTTAAAGCATTTATCGGGATGTTATGCTACTTGATTGCCGTAGGAATTGTCGTGATCGGTTTCATCTATATGCAAACGCGATTTTCAAATACTGGTTATTTTCGTCCCGAAGAAAGCCGTGTGATGTTTATGATTCTCTCATTCTTACAGCTTGTTCTCGTGTTATTCATTACACCCGGGTTAACAGGCGGTGTCATCAGCGGAGAAAGAGAGAAACAAACTTTAAGCATGTTGTTGACGACGGAGCAAAGCTCAATGAGTATAATACTGAGTAAACTGGTCTCGTCCGTTTCTTATTTGTTATTACTCGTCGTCTCAAGTTTGCCTCTATACAGCTTTGTGTTCTTGTTCGGGGGAGTTTCCCCAACGGATTTACTTTTTGTATTCGGATACAGTTTGTTCATCGTTTTTGCATTTGGTTCCGTCGGAGTTTTATATTCAACGATTATCCGAAAGACAATCGTTTCCATGGTCACAACCTATGCAACGGTTCTGTTTCTCGCAGGGGGAACGTTATTCCTCTTCATGCTCTCAATGGCAATCGGGAGCGGCCCTTATCAGAATCAGACCAATCCTGCTCCGTATTTAATCGCCATGTTTAATCCGGGGATTGTCATGATGGGTCATTTTGAACCAATGGCGATTGAAGAAATATACACTCGCAGCGGCATTACGTTTCCATTATGGATTTCATTCCTGATCATTTACACTGTTCTTGGATTGATTTCCCTGTCCCTCAGTATCATGAAGCTACGACCAAGCATGAAGGTGAAGAGTGCTAAATAAAGGGTGAGAAGATGGAACAAACTCAACAATTTCTTCAATTGCTTCGGCAAATAAGAAAAAAGCTCTGGATCAATCAATTATGTTATTACATTCAGCTCCTGCTTGTTTGTGCAGGTGTCTTTGTTCTAGGCATCGTTTTGATGGCAGCGTTAGTTGTAATCCCATATTGGGAAAGAATCCTATGGGTAGGCTGCCACTCCATTTTCATTGGTGTTGCGATATTGTTTTATCGAAGGAGAGCCACCTTGAAGGATAGTGCCTTAACCTATGATGTGTTCGTAGAGGACAATCGTGTAAGTTCCGCTTATAGTAGCCTTCATAGTGGCCATGCTCTTTCTTCATTGGTTGTGCATGATGCATTGAATAAGATGAAAAGGGCTCATCCGGAAGTCTTGAAATATAGAAAGAAGAGAATTAAGCCTTCATTCCTGATAACAAGCGGAACTCTTATGCTTTTATCCTTACTGATTTTCACGCAGTGGAATACCTCTTTTCAGGAAGCGAATCGGATTGAGAAAGAAAAAGAGATCATTGCGGAGTCAAATAAAAGAATAGAAGAAAAGGCGAAAAAGAAAGAGAATGCTTCTATTAAAGAAAAACTGTTGAAAAAAAATGAAGAGCTCGGGAAAGTAAAGGAAGCGGCCAAACGATATGATGAAATAACCAAAAAAGTGAAAGAGCTCGAGTTTCATAAGAAATCAATAGAGAAACAGAATGAAAAGCTGCAGGAAGTGAAGAAAAGGATAGCGGATATTCATCTAGAGAACGTAAACAAAGCGCTTCAAGAAAAAAATAGCGATAAACTCCAGCGAGCTTTTAATCAATTGACAAAAGCACAAAGAGATCAGCTATTAATGGCTTTAAAATCAAAGGATATTGCCTCCTTGGAAGAATTATCAGAAATAATGAAAGAGTCGGATGGCATAGAAGAACAATTAGATCAATTTGCTAAACTTCAAGATGAACTTCAAAATGAAGCCGGTCTCTTAAAGAATGCAATCGGAAAGGGTAATACAACAGGTTCAGAACCATTGGCACAGAATTCCGGTAAAGCGCCGTCTAACCAGGCAAATAGTAAGTCACAGGGGAAAAAGGATCCTTCTTCATCTGCAAATGGAAATCAGCCAGGCACCAGTGCTACAAATTCTCATGGCCAGGGAGGGAATGGCAACGGTGCAGGAAATGGAAACGGTTCCTCCCCTCTAGCAGGAAACGGAGCCGGCAACGGGCAAGGATCCAGAGAGATGCTTTCTGTCCCGGAAAAAATCAAAGGGCATAACCATATTGAACGGGATACAGGCAAATTAGGCGAGGGTCAACAGGGAGAGCGGTTTGAAAGCAATGGGCCGGTACAAAAGGGAACCCTTCGTCCATATGAAGAAGTGTATCAGGATTACTATTCTTTTTACCGGAAGTCGTCGGATCGTTCCACGATCCCTAAAGATTTAGAGAATATCGTGCAATCCTATTTCAGTGAAATAGATCCAGGGGAGTTGGCAGAGTGAATTTAGAGGATAAAGAACAACAATTTAAACATGCATCTTTGAAGATAACAGAAGTGAAGGAAGAGGTTCAGCGCTTTATCGTAGGGCAGGAGGAAATTGTAGAGGGTGTGCTTTGGTCCATCCTTGCGGGAGGTCATACTCTCTTGGAAGGTTTACCCGGGTTAGGGAAAACGATGTTGGTGCGTACCCTTGCGGATGTTATGGACCTTAGCTTTTCACGAATTCAGTTTACCCCGGATCTAATGCCTACAGACATCACTGGAACAATGGTCATGAAACAAAGCAGGGACGATCAACATCCATTTGTTTTCCATCAAGGTCCTTTGTTTCATCACTTAGTGTTAGCGGATGAAATCAACCGTTCGACACCCAAGACGCAAAGTGCCCTTCTTGAGGCAATGGCAGAGAATACGGTCACGGTGGTAGGTGAAACGATGACATTGGATAAGCCCTTCTTTGTCTTGGCCACTCAAAATCCGATTGATCTTGAAGGAACGTACCCTTTACCTGAAGCCCAAGTTGATCGGTTTATGTGTAAAATCTTGGTTTCCTATCCTACTAAAGCAGAGATGAAACAAATTATCCAGCGTACAACAGGAACCGAAGACATCGTTCTTGAGAAAAGGCTGAATCAAGCTGAACTATTAAGCATTCAGGACCTCGTGAAAGAAATTATGGTCACAGATGAAATGATTGACTTTGCCATTGATATTATTGATGCAACACACCCTAAAAGTGAAAGAACAACGGAAAGGATCAAACAATATGTTGAATTTGGGAGTGGACCAAGGGGGCTTCAAAATGTCATTCTTATGGCCAAAGCCAGAGCGTTGACACAAGGAAGGTACCATGTTTCCATTGGAGATCTGAAAAAGGTGGCTCCTCTCGTATTGCGGCACCGTATGATCCTGAATTTTGAAGGAGAAGCAATGAGTGTTGGAACGGATGAGCTCATCCTTGAAATGATCGACTTCGTTCAAAAAGGTGATAGTCGGTGAAAACGCTTTGGCAAAGCCAGTTTCTAGCTCAATTGAAAAGGCACAGGATCACTGGTACACGATTAAAGAGCGGTCACCATAAAGGTTCCCGTCTCGCAACCCATCATGGGAGTTCCCTGGAATTTTCCGATTATCAAATGTATGAACCTGGGGATGATGTAAGGCAAATCGACTGGAATGTGTATGCCAGAACGGAAAAGGTATATATCAAAAGGTATCTGGATGAAAGAGAATTAAAGGTTCATATTTACCTTGATTGCTCGAATTCCATGTTAATAGAAAGTAGAAAGTGGAAGAGAGCGAAAGAATTAGCTGGAGCACTGTCATTTTTAGCTCTTTCAAATGATGATCGTCTAACATTGCATTGCATGGGAGCTCATCACCAAAAGTGCTTTATGAAAAAAGGGGCACGGGACGCAAAAGCGATTCTCCATGACATTCAAGAGCTGTCCCTGGACCGTACAGGGGAAGTTGGGATTTCCTTTTTTGAGCAAGTAGGAAAAGGGGTACGAAAAAAAAGCGCCGTATCCTTTATTCTTTCTGACGGGCTCGAATCGCTCTCATTGATAGAGGAAGCACTCAGAAAACTTTCTATTAGAAGAGAAATGGTTTATTTTATCCAACTTCTCGATGAAGAAGAGCTTACGCCATCCTATCAAGGTGATGTCAAATTATTAGATAGTGAAAAACACCAGGAAACGAATGTATCAATAAGTCCGAGGATGGTGGAGCTCTATCAGGAGCGATTACTTAATCACAACAAAGAGATTGAAGCATTATGCAATCAATGGGGGTTTGGCTATATTCAAACAAGTTGCCTGCCACCATTAAATGAAATATTCTTTAAGGATTTGAAAGAAAATGGATGGATCCGCTGAGGTGATATGATGGGAATAGGGAATCCAATCTTTTTTTTATTTTCTTTTTTTATAGCCGCCGTTATTTTAATGTATTTCTTTCGAAAACAATACAGAGATCAAGTTGTTCCTTCTAATTTACTATGGGAAGAGGTAATGAAGGAATGGCAAGCTTCTCCATGGTTTCATAGATTACAGAAAAATGTCTTACTTCTTTTACAAGTACTGATCCTTCTCTTCCTAATGATCGCCCTGGTAAAGCCTTATACATTTAAAGAAATGGCCAAAAAAGATCATCTCGTCATTTTACTGGACACCTCTGCCTCCATGAATGCAGTGGTGAACAATCGATCTCACTTTGAAGAAGCAAAGGAAGACATTCAATCATTGGTTGAAGGCACTGATGGAAAAGTAACCTTATTGGGGGTGGGGAAATCTTTAACCACCATTGTCTCGGAAGAAACAAACGACCGGGTTGTTCTCAATGGTTTAAAGAATCTACCATTATCTAATGACAACGAAGATATGAAAAAAGCGATTCACCTTGGAGAGGCGTTGGCAATCGGGTCGGAATCAATCATACATATCTTCTCAGACTCAATGAAAAAAGATGATTTTACAGAAGAACTTACAAGTCCTATTCAGGTACATAATCTTTTGACTAATCCTGTAAATGTTTCTCTTACAAGTTTCGGAGTTGAACGGTTAGGATCTTCTTATCAAGGAGTCGCTGTGATCGAAAATCAAAGTGAGGTATCACGAAGGGGTCACCTCACCATTTACGATGAAAAGAATGAGATCTCTTCGGTGGGACTGACATTGGATCCAGGAGGGGAAACCGTTGTTCCATTATCTGACCTTTCCCATAGCCCAATCTATAAGGCGGTAATCGATTTTAATGATGATTACATGGAAGATAACAGCCTTTCAAGTATTCAGGCTGCTGCCAAGCCGGCCATTCATGTCATAGGGGAAATTAACCCTTTCCTATTAAAGGGGTTTCAATCCATCGGAGTCGACGTGAAAACCATTGAAGAGGATCAAATGAAGCCTGGGGATGAAATCATCTTGACAACTAAGGAGAAGTGGCAGCAATTATCTGTTGGCAGCCCTGCCATGATCGTTCCGGAACGATCAAAAGAAGCCACTCCGCTGACACATGGGATTGAAGCGACGAATGAAGATCCCCTATTAAAACATGTTGAACTGGGAAAAGTGTATGTGGATAAAGTGAGTTCCATCCAAATAAAGAATCTCCAATCAGTTGCAACAGGTGATTCCATTCCTCTCATCCAGAAGGGAGAAGTGAATGGTCAGAAGCTTGTCCTGTTAAATTTGCACCTTAATGAATCAGATTTCCCATTACATCCGGGATTTCCGATCTTTCTTTATAATTCTTATCAATTTTTATCAGAGAATCATGGGTTTTTAGGCTATTATCAACCGGGTGAAGAGAGGACATTACCTCTTTCGGGAGATAAATGGGATATATACTCCACTGAAGGTGAGTTTGAAAAAGAATGGACTGGGGAGGGGATGTTCAAGGCACCCGAAGCACCTGGTGTATATCAAGCTATACGAGATGGTGACATGAAATATTTCAGTGTCGTACTTGATGATCGGGAAAAACAATTATCAGGAGGGTCTTCCTTTTCCCTTGAACCCACTAAAGGAATGAAAAACGAGGAATCAAAGAGCATTCCCCAAGCCCTTACTGAGTGGTTTCTAATCTTGGCAATCCTGCTATTATTTATCGAATGGGAGGTGTACAGACGTGGGAATCGAATTTAAAGAAATCCTTTGGTTATGGTTGATGATTCCCCTTGGATTTGTACTCTTCCTATTTGCCAGACAGGGATTGAAGAGGAAGGAAGAAAAGCTCGTCTTCATATTAAGGGGATGTGGGATGGTTCTATTGATCATTGCCCTTGCTGACCCGCTTATTTTGTTGCCGGATAAAGGGCGGTCGGTACTCATTCTAGCTGACCGTTCTGCCTCTGTGTCGGAACAAGAGGATCACATCCTGAATCTGATCAATCAAGCATCCCGAACCAAGGTAGAACATGATGGATACGGAATCGTAGCCTTTGGAGAAAACTCGGAAATTGAACGAACAATTTCACCGGACAGAAATGACATCAATCAGTTTGCAGGAGAGATTAACGAGGGAGAAACGAACCTCGAAGAAGGACTGGAATATGCATCGAATCTCCTTACCCGGGGAGGAAGAATTGTTGCTATCACAGATGGTAAGGAAACGACTGGGACTGGGGAAAATGTCATACCATTATTAAAGGGTAAAGGGATTGAAGTGGATTGGATTCCACTTTCACCGGATACGAAAGATGATGTGGCAGTAACTAATGTTACGTCGCCCTCCATTCAATATGAAGGAGAAGAAACAGTCATAACCGTTAACGCGTACAGCACAACAAAAAAAGAGGTAGAAATGCGCATATCCTTAAATGATCAGTCAATCATTAAGGAAATTGTACAAGTGCAAGAAGGAAACAATGAATATCAGTTCAAGCATGTCGTAGGTGAATCGGGTTTATTGGTGTATAAGGCAGAGGCGTTTACAGAAGGGGGTGGAAGCAAAGAAAATAATACCTTATACAATCTTGCCCGTTCATTAGGGCCAGCCAAAGTACTCCTGGTGGAAAGCCCTTCTGGAGAAAGCCCGTTAACCCCATTACTGAAGTCAGCAGGGTTTAGCGTTGATTCATACAAACCTGAGCAGTTACCGGGAAAGCTGACTTCCTATCTGGAATATCAGACGATTCTTTTTGATAATGTATCTGCGACAAGCATTCCTGAGAAAAAAATGCTCCTTATGGAGAAAAGCGTGCAAGAATTTGGACGAGGATTTATTATGTTTGGCGGAAGCGAAAGTTTTGCTCTTGGAGGATATTTTAAAACACCGATCGAAAAATTACTGCCCGTCAATATGGATGTGAAAGGGAAAAAAGAGCTTCCGTCCCTTGGTCTTGTCATTGTGCTCGACCGCTCAGGGAGTATGAATGGTCAGAAGATTGCCCTTGCAAAAGAAGCTGCTGCAAGAACCGTCTCTTTACTTAGAGATAAGGATACGCTGGGAGTCATTGCATTTGACGATCGACCATGGGAAATCGTCGAGACGAAACCACTTTCCAATCGCAAGAAAGTAGAAGAGCAAATACGTTCCATTTCACCTGGTGGCGGAACAGAAATCTTTTCCTCCTTACAGCAAGCATATAAGAGTTTAGAGGATTTACCTTTAAAAAGAAAACATATCATTCTTTTAACGGATGGACAATCTGCCACGTCAGGCAGTTACCAGTCACTTGTAGAGGATGGTCACGGTAAACAAATTACGTTATCCACCGTCTCAATCGGTGAAGGAGCAGATCGAGGTCTATTAAATGATTTATCACAATGGGGAAAAGGTCGATTTTATGATGTTGTCGATGCCAGTGTGATACCGAGTATCTTAACAAGGGAGACAGTCATTACTACCAGGACCTATATTGAAGACTATCCATTTTATCCAGCGATTTCTTCGTCTAAATGGGAAACGTTATTTACAGAAGGCATTCCGCAAATGAATGCCTATATTGCCACTAGTCCAAAAGGCACTTCTCAAGTTGAGATGAAAAGTGAAAAGAATGATCCTATTTTGGCAACCTGGAGATATGGTCTGGGGAGGACATTTGCATTTACGTCTGATACAACTGGAAAATGGACAGGGGATTTCGTCAGGTGGAAAGGATGGCCGACGTTCGTCAATCAGCTTGTTACACGTTCGTTTCCTGATATTCAATCCAACCCTTACACCATCGATGTGGAAGACGATAGGGGATATACTCAGTTAAAGCTTTCGTCATCTGCGGGAGATGTCTCTCAACTTGAGGTAACGGCACTTGATGAAAGTGGAAAAGAGATTCCTGCAACGACGAGAATTAAGGATCCGGGGGACTATGAAGTCGAATTTGAGAGCAGGTTATCACCTGGACTATATCATATGAATATCTCCAAGGCAGGTGAAGAGAGTGGAAGCTCATACCAAACAGGCTTTTCGGTTCCATATTCGAAAGAATACACCTACAAGGGGGGAACCCGAACACTGGAAGAGATAGTAGAAGCAACGGGAGGGAAGAGATATTCGTCCCCTAAAGAAGTCTTTCGAGAGTTCAACAACCAATCATCCAGAGAGCAATCAATCCGTTCACTCCTTATTAGTATAGGCTTTCTACTATTCTTTAGTGAAATTGCAATAAGAAGGTTTGGATTAGGTCCTATAATGGGAGTCTTTGATAAGCTTAAAAGGAAGATACCCGTTACCGTTCCTAAAGAACGACCAACTTTTGAACAACTTGGCAGCAAAGTGAAACAGAACCGCGAGGGGAATGAGTTGGAGAAACCTACAAGCAGCAAGCAGACTATGCCTAAAGCTTCTGAGGAAAAGGGGCGGATAAACAAATCCAAGGTTAAACAGGATCCTCAAGAAACTAAGGATGATGATCGCCTTCAGCGTCTACTGAATGCCAAAAGGAGAAGAGACAAATAAAAAGAGAAGGCCGGTGCCTTCTCTTTTTACTTTCATTAGCTTTCTTTCTTCTCAATATAAACCTGGTGAGGGTAAGGAATTTCAATTCCATTTTGGTCAAGAGCTTCTTTTAGAGCTTTACGAAGCTTCCGTTCCACTCCCCATTGCTCCATGTTTTTCGTTTTGCATAGCACTCTCAGTACTACATCTGAAGCGCCAAGTGTCTGAACCCCTAACACATTTGGTCCATCTACAATATTGTCATCTTCTTGAGCGATCGTATCACAAACCTGCTGAAGCACCACCATCGCTTTGTCAATGTCATCATCATATGAGATCCCGATATCAACAAGTGCTCTCATATTTCCACGGGAATGATTGCTGACACTCGTAATTTCTCTATTTGGCACATAATGCAGAGTACCATCAAACCCACGAATATGTGTCGTTCGTAAACCAACCTCTTCTACAATCCCTGAGAAATTTCCTGTGGACACGTAATCCCCTACATCTACTTGCTTTTCCAATAGAATAAAGAATCCAGTCACTACATCACTTACTAACCCTTGAGCCCCAAAGCCGACTGCAAGGCCAACAATTCCTGCTCCGGCGAGAATAGCCGTCACCTGGATACCGAAGATTTGTAAAATCGTGACAAAGAAAACAAAAATCAGGATGTATCCGATTATATTTTTTGAAAGACTTTGTAGTGTTTGGGCGCGACCTTCAGAAACATCATTTCTTTTTCTGTACTTATCAAAGACTCTCTCAACCACTTTGTTAGCTGCACCTTTCACGATAATGAAAGCGATCCAAATCGCTATTATCTGTAAGGCGCCTATTCCAATCGTCACCAATAGACCGCCCCAATTAAAATTGGAAAGTCGGTCACTTATAGCACTAAGACCAAGTATGTAATTCAATCCAAAACATCCTTCCTTTTAAATAATGACCATTCTAGTATACACAATTCACCATAGGACATGTCAAAGAGTATATAAAAAAGCATATTGTTTTATTCCCCAGTTGAGAAATGGTAAACTTTATGTAGATGTTTATTCAAGCAGAAAAGTGAGTAAACTTCTATATAATAGGGAAAACCAAGTAAGGGATATTGTCAATAAATTATAATCATTTTAATATTAAATTGATTATAATTTAACATTGACTTAAAAAAACTAATCCTATATAATGAAACTTGTGATTCAGAAAGGACAGGCTTTCACGTCTTCCTTTTCATGTAAAATACTTCATTAAAAACTCATTGGAGGGATTCACTCATGGCAGAACGCATGGTAGGCAAACAGGCTCCACGTTTTGAAATGGACGCTGTATTGCCAAACAAAGAATTCGGTAAAGTGTCACTGGAAGAAAATATGAAAAACGATAAGTGGACAGTATTGTTCTTCTACCCAATGGACTTCACTTTCGTTTGTCCAACTGAAATTACAGCAATGTCAGACCGCTACGATGAGTTCGAAGATTTAGATGCAGAAGTTATCGGTGTCTCTACAGACACTATTCATACCCACTTAGCTTGGATTAACACTGACCGTAAAGAAAATGGTCTTGGTGAGCTAAGATACCCATTAGCTGCAGATACAAACCACAGTGTATCCAGCGAATACGGAGTCCTAATTGAAGATGAAGGTATTGCTCTTCGCGGGCTATACATCATAAACCCAGAAGGGGAACTGCAATATCAAGTAGTATTCCACAACAATATCGGCCGAGACGTTGAAGAAACTTTACGTGTACTTCAAGCACTTCAAACTGGCGGACTTTGCCCGGCAAACTGGAAGCCAGGTCAAAAAACTTTATAATTTTCAAATGAATAAAGGCCTAACCGTTTGTTAGGCCTTTTTCTTATCATGTAAATTTTTCAGGAGTAGTACAAATCTATCCTGTGAACAATAGGAATAAAATCGATACAAATTAAGGGAGGCCATATTAATGAAGCTTCGTGAACCGATGCCGGAATTAAACGGTGCTACAGAATGGTTAAATGGAGAAGTAACAAAGGGAGAGCTGGTAGGAGAAAAGCCGACACTTATTCACTTCTGGTCCATCTCATGTCACCTTTGTAAAGAAGCGATGCCACAAGTAAATGAATTTCGGGATCAATACAGTGATAAACTGAATGTTATGGCTGTCCATATGCCACGCTCCGAGGATGATCTGAACCTGGAAGAAATAAAGAAGGTAGCAGCTGAGCACGATATCACTCAGCCAATCTTCGTAGACAGTGAGCATAAATTGACCGATGCATTCGAAAATCAATATGTGCCGGCTTACTATGTCTTTGATAAAGACGGGAACCTTCGTCACTTCCAAGCGGGCGGAAGCGGAATGAAAATGCTTGAAAAACGCGTCAATCGTGTGCTCGATGAAATGGAAAAAAGCGAATAGGTTCAAACGAAATATGCGGGAATAGATCGGTCAAAAGACCGATCTATTTTTTTGGATTCATTTTTACAATTAATATGAATAATAAGACTAGAAGGATAATTCATAAAAAAGTAAAAAATTCTAAAAAAGGGTAGATAAATATTTCGAAAGCCGATATATTTATTAGTACGTTCTTTTTATATGCAACGTTGAAGGGGGAGAAAATATGGATACTTTTAAAAAATTGAAAGCCTTTTATTGGCCCTATAAAAGGCATTTTATCATTTCAATGATTTTCTTGATTTTTGTTACACTGATCACTGTCGTCTATCCAATGATCTTGCAAATCACGATTGATGATGTGATTCTGCAAGGGAACTATCAGTGGATTCCGTACTTAGCTTTTGGATTTATCGGCATTATGATCGTGAAAGGCGTTGCCACATTTATTCAGCAATACCATGGGGATCTATTCGGTATAACCTCGGTTTATCGAATGAGAAATGAACTGTATGAAAAGCTTCAATTCCTTCCATTCAGTTACTACGATAATGCCAAAACAGGGGATCTGATGTCCCGGTTGACGGCAGATGTAGAAGCTTTTCGTTTCTTTCTATCCTTTGGTTTTTCCGAACTGCTTCGCTTTTTCCTTTTAGTAACGGTAAGCTTTGGTGTTATGTTCTATTATTCACCTCAGTTGACATTCGTTACCCTATTATCGTTACCATTTCTGGCTATAGCCGTATACAAATTTGATAAAGCGGTTCACCCTGCTTTCAGGGGTATCCGTAAATCATTCGGAAAACTGAATACCAATGTTCAAGAAAATATTTCAGGAATCAATACAGTAAAATCATTATCGAGAGAAAATCATCAAATCAACAAATTCAACCAATCAAACGGCGATTACAAAGATAAATACCTTTTCACCTCGGACATTTGGGCAAAGTACTTTCCTTTAATGGAGTTTCTGGGGAATGTAAGTGTGGTGACACTCCTCGCTTACGGTGGTTATCTTGTGATGAATGGCAACCTTCAACCAGGAGAGCTTGTCGCGTTTTACAGTTTAGTGTGGTACATTATCTGGCCGATCATGAATCTTGGATTTACGATTAACCTGTTTTCACAATCGAAAGCATCAGGGGAACGTTTACTCGAAATTCTTGAAGTGGACGAAGAGATAAAAGATCATCAAGATGTTCTCCACGTTGATCGGATGAATGGTGAAGTGGAATTTAAGCATGTGTCACTGAATTATACCGTTCATGATGAAGCAGCCCTCGAGGATATTACCTTTAAGGCTGAACCCGGAAAAGTCATCGGTCTGATCGGAGGTACCGGCTCTGGTAAAACGAGTATCACCCAGCTTATCACTCGTTTCTATGAACCCGAAGAGGGAGAAATCCTCATCGATGGAAGGGATCTGAAAGATTACTCTTTAAAATCACTTCGAAAAAATATCGGTTTCGTCCTTCAGGAATCTTTCTTATTCTCTTCGACCATCAAGGCAAATATATCGTATGGACGACCGGAAGCAACAATGGAAGATATCATGGAAGCAGCAAAACGGGCACAAGCCCATGATTTTATTTCAGAATTGCCCGATGGCTACGACACAAGGCTCGGTGAAAGAGGTTTAGGTCTTTCAGGTGGTCAAAAGCAGCGGATTGCCATAGCCCGTGCGATTTGTACAGACCCATCGATCCTGATCCTCGATGACGCAACAAGCGCCGTAGACATGGAAACTGAATTCAGGATTCAAAAAGCGCTAAAAGAAGTCATGTCGGATCGAACGACCTTTATTATTGCCCATCGGATTTCATCCCTCAAGCATGCAGATGAAATACTCGTACTGGAAAACGGGAAAGTCGTCGAGAGGGGAGTTCATGACTTCCTACTGAAAAATAATGGACCGTATCAACGAATCTATGATATCCAATACAAAGACCAGAAAAAAATATTACAAACTCAGGAAGGGTAGGTGAGTGGATTTGAGTCAGAAAAACAAAGTGAACAAAAGCGTATTAAGCAGATTCCATTACTCTACAGATCAAATGATCGATAAGCCGTTTAACTGGGAGCAACTCTACCGGTTATTAACGTATTTAAAGCCCTATTCTAAAAAACTCCTGCCCTTATCCATCATTACCGTTCTGATCACAACAGCAGTTCGATTGATCGTACCTATTCTGATTGGGGTATACACATTAGACAAAGCCATCAGGCAGAAGGATTCCAATTTACTATTTACATTGGTTGGAATTATCGCAGGACTCTATGTATTGAATTACGTTGCAAATGTGCTAAGGATCAGGTGGATGAATCAGCTGGGGCAAGGAGTTATCTATGATTTAAGAAAGCACTTATTCAGCCATGTTCAATGGCTATCCCATCGCTTCTTTGATCAGAGGTCAGCCGGTTCCATCCTGGTTCGGATCATGAATGACATTAACTCCCTTCAGGAACTATTTACAAACGGAGTTATTAATCTCTTAATGGATATCATCCTGCTCATTGGAATCATCGTCATTCTCTTTACGTTAAGTCCTGAGTTAACACTTGCCGTCATGGTCATTCTGCCAATCATGTTTTTTATCTCAACCAGCTTACGAAAAAACATCCGCAGATCCTGGCAAATGGTACGACTCAAGCAATCGAAGCTGAATTCCCATCTGAATGAAAGCATTCAAGGGATCCGTGTTACTCAATCATTCACTCAAGAAAAAGAAAACATGGCCTTCTTCGATGGGGTAAACACGGAAAACTTCGATAGCTGGAGAACAGCCACAAAGAAAAATGCCATGTTCCGCCCGCTAGTAGAACTGACAAACGCCATTGGGACAGCGGTCCTCATATGGTACGGTGCCCATCTCATTCAAGGCGGCTCACTGGAACTGGGAGAATTTGTTTCATTCGCCTTCTATCTGGGGATGTTCTGGGAACCCATTTCAAGGCTCGGCCAAGTTTACAATCAACTACTGATCGGTATGGCTTCATCCGAGCGTATCTTCGAATTCCTCGATGAACAACCGATTGTAAATGAAAAAACGAATGCAGTGAACCTGACTGACATCAAAGGAAGAATACAGTTTGAGAATGTAGAATTTTCCTACGATGACAAACGAAAAGCACTCCAAAACATCAACCTTGAAATGAAAGCAGGCCAGACCGTCGCGTTAGTCGGCCATACTGGATCTGGTAAAACTACGATCGCCAACCTGATCAGCCGTTTTTACGATCCGACGAATGGTGAAGTGAAAATTGATGGGGTAAACCTGAGGGATGCATCGGTTTCAAGCTTACGAAGTCAAATCAGCATCGTCCTGCAGGATACATTCATCTTCTCGGGAACCATCATGGATAACATCCGATTCGGGCGCCCTGATGCAAAGGACGAAGAGGTTAAGAATGCCGCCGAAGCAATCGGAGCCAATGAGTTCATCGAGAAGCTTTCCAATGGATACGAGACCGAAGTGGAAGAACGGGGTAATGTTTTATCCGTTGGTGAAAGACAATTACTGTCATTCGCCCGAGCACTATTGGCGAACCCTCGAATCATCATATTGGATGAAGCGACAGCATCCATAGATACAGAAACAGAAGTCAAAATTCAAAAAGCATTGAAACGTCTACTGAACGGTCGTACCGCAATCATCATCGCTCACCGCCTATCTACGATCCGTGAATCGGACAATATCTTTGTCCTGGAAAATGGAAGAATCAAAGAATCCGGCAACCACGATGAGCTGATGGAGCAACAGGGTGATTATTATGAGCTGGTTAAATCACAGTTCAGAATGTTGGATGCGATGTAAGAAAGGATGGACCCCTGCACTGGTGTGTGAGGGGTTCTTTTCTTTTGTTTATGGAAGGAGGGGTGTGGTGGGATAGGGTCGGGTCGGTGTACAATACTTTCTCGAAAAACAAGCCCCATCCCTCCAAGCAACATCATTGCCAATTACTCTAAAAACCCCTAAAATAAAAGATAAATAAATGTTTGTGAAAAACGTCACAAAATATTCATGTTCAACACATCACAAACTCATTATCAGGTTTTATAATGAACAATATGTGATAAACAGTAGAAAACAGTTGTTTACGATTGTAAGTAGATCAGTAGGGGGAGTATAGAATGGTTTTAGATGGTGTGATTTTGAGTAGAATGCTCACTTCGACAACCCTTGCATTCCATATTATTTTTGCGACGATTGGGGTAGGGGTACCGATTATGATTGCCATTGCGGAGTTTATGGGTATCAAACGAAATGATCCCCATTATCTTTTGCTTGCAAGAAGGTGGGCAAGAGGTTTTACGATTACGGTTGCGGTGGGGGTTGTAACGGGTACAGCGATAGGGTTGCAGCTTTCCTTATTGTGGCCTTCATTTATGCAGGTCGCCGGACAGGTGATTGCACTGCCATTATTTATGGAAACTTTTGCGTTTTTCTTTGAGGCTATCTTTTTAGGAATCTATCTTTATACTTGGGACCGTTTTAAGAATAAGTGGATCCATTGGCTGTTGACGATTCCGGTTATGATTGGTTCTTCGGCTTCTGCACTTTTCATTACGACGGTGAATGCGTTTATGAACACTCCTCAAGGATTTGAATTAGAGAATGGGAAAGCCATTAATATCGATCCGATTGCTGCGATGCTGAATCCGGCCACGCCTACGAAAGTGTTTCACGTATTGACGACTGCCTATCTAACATCGGCTTTGGTGTTGGCGGCGATTACGGCATTTGCGATTCTTCGTAAGAGAGGCGGGGAGTATCATAAGAAAGCCCTGCGTTTAACGATGGTTTCTGCTTTGATTTTCGCTTTTGCGACTGCATTGGCAGGGGATTTATCAGCTAAATTCCTAGCCGAGTATCAGCCTGAGAAGCTCGCCGCAGCAGAATGGCACTTTGAAACGGAAGAGAATGCGGATCTTATCGTATTTGGAACACTGGATGAAAATAATGAGGTCCATAATGAGATCCGCTTACCTGGATTCTTAAGTTTTCTGGCAGGGAGTTCTTTTGAAACAGAGGTTATTGGTCTGAATGAATTTCCTGAAGATGAGCGGCCGCCTTTATGGGTCCACTATATGTTTGACCTGATGGTATCAATTGGGTTTTACAGTATCTTTATTTCTGCGGCATTTATTCTGTTCTGGAAGTGGAAGAAGCGGAATGAATGGAATAAGCCGCTTCTATGGGGAATTGTAGCAAGTGGACCACTTGCGATGCTGGCGATTGAATTTGGCTGGATTTACGCCGAGGTTGGTCGACAGCCATGGATTATGAGAGGGTATATGAAAGTGGCAGATGCGGCAACGAAAGCCGATGGAGTAGGCTTGACGTTTGCATTGTTTGTTGGCCTTTATATCCTCCTGGGTGTGCTATGTGTGGTTGTATTAATCAAAATGTTTAAAAATAAGCCTGCAGAGGCGGAATTAGAACAACGTTTTCCTAAGAAAGCGAGTTAATTAGAAATAAAATTGCTCCTTCTTTTCATTTTTTGTGAAGAAGGGGCTTAAGCTTTAAGGGAGGAATGGGTATGAGTTTGGAAGTAGTAGGGATTACCGTATTGTGGTTATTCCTTTATGGGTACCTTATTGTGGCTTCAATTGATTTCGGGGCTGGCTTCTTTGCCTTTTACGGGAGAATGAAGGGCAAGGAGCATACGTTAAACGTGTTGATTAGTCGATACCTTTCACCGGTATGGGAAGTAACCAACGTCTTTTTCGTCTTCTTCTTTGTGGGGCTTGTAGGGTTCTTTCCCGACGCAGCATATTATTATGGAACGGCTTTATTACTTCCGGGAAGTATCGCCATCATATTGCTGGCTATAAGAGGAAGCTTCTATGCATTCGGAAATTACGGCTCAAAGGATAATATCGTGTATCTGTTTTTATATGGAGCAACCGGTCTATTAATTCCTGCTTCCTTATCAACGGCTTTAACGATTTCAGAAGGTGGATTTCTGGAGGAACAGGGAGATAAGGTCATCTTCCTGGCCAAGGAGCTTTTTACCAGCCCTTATTCGTGGAGTGTGGTGGCTCTCTCCATTGTGTCGGTATTATTTATAAGTGCAACTTTTCTAACCTATTATGCAAACCGTGCAGGAGATATGGATTCCAGGGAAGAATTAAGGAAGTTTTCTCTGTTTTGGAGTCCACCGACCATTCTGGCAAGCTTATTAGTGTTCGTGTCTTTAAGAGAGCATAATGCAGAGCATTTTACGAAGGCAATTGATATTTGGTGGATGTTTGGATTATCCCTTCTATGCTTCTTCGGTGCATCATTTTTAATCTACCTGCGAAAGAATTTTGGAACTGCCTTTATTTTGGTTATGCTGCAATTCTTCTTTGCTTTCTTTGGCTACGGTGCATCCCATTTACCTTATATTTTAAAACCGTTTATTACGATAGAAACGAGTGTAACGAATCCAACGATGGGAACGGCCCTGGTTATCGTCTTTATAGCAGGATTGCTTTTATTGATTCCATCTCTTTACTTGTTAATGAGACTGTTTTTATTTGATGCAGATTATGTTAAAGGCAAGAAATAATAATAAAAGAGGGTATTGTTAAAAACCCTCAAAATTTAATACAGGGAACAACAGGGAGAAATTTCATTTTCTCCTTTTTTTTATGCTAAAATAAAGGATATAGAGAGTGCGGGGGGATGTATGGTGAAAAAAGAGTTTGTGGTTGTTGGATTAGGGCGATTTGGAGGCAGTATTGTCCGTTCATTATCAGATCAAGGGATGGAGGTTATGGCGATTGATCAGGATGAAGATAAAGTAAATGAATTCTCTTCCATTGCTTCTCATGCGGTAGTGGCAGATTCAACGGACGAATCCGTATTAAAGAGCCTGGGAATCAGGAATTTTGACCACGTCATTGTGGCTATTGGAGACGATATCCAATCTAGTATCTTAACCACCTTGATGATGAAGGAAATCGGTGTGAAAAAAATTACCGTTAAGGCACAAAATGATTACCATGAAAAAGTTTTACGTAAAATAGGTGCGAACCAAGTCGTTCATCCAGAACGTGATATGGGGAGAAGGATTGCTCATAATATCGTTTCGAATAATGTATTGGATTACTTAGAGCTGTCGGATGAACACTCCATCGTAGAGATTGTGGCGAATGAAAACCTTAGTGGGAACTCGTTAATCGATTTGGATATCCGTGCTCAATTCGGGATCAATATCGTGGCGATTAAAAGACAAAAGGATATTATTGTGTCTCCACAAGCCGATGAACAGATTCGTGAAGGAGATATCCTGATTGTAATTGGAGCAGATACAGATATTAACCGTTTTGAAAAGAAGGTCTTATAATATAAAGAAGAGGCTGACCCAAGCGGTCAGCCTCTTCTTTATTATTTGGTGAAAGGTACACTGTGATTAAAGTGTCATCCATCCACCGGATCTTAAGATTATCAGACTTCCATAATGATCGGTAAAATCATAGGACGTCGTTTTGTTTTTTCATATAAGAATGGAGCAAGGGTATCCGTGATTTCATTTTTGATCTCTGACCATTGTGATGTCCTTCTTTCTAGAACTTTGTTCAGGTGTTTAGAAATAAGTGTTTGTGCTTCATTAATAAGGTCACCTGATTCACGCATGTACACGAATCCTCTGGAAATCAGGTCAGGACCTGATGCAATTTTGAAATCTTTCATGTCGATACTAACCACAACGATGACTAAGCCTTCTTCTGAAAGGATTCGGCGATCCCGAAGAACGATATTACCGATATCACCGATACCGCTTCCGTCGATATAGACGTTCCCAGAAGGGATTTTGCCAGCAACTTGTGCTGAGTCATTGCTTAATGCGAGAACTTCACCGTTGTCCATAATGAAGCAATTTTCAGCTTGAACTCCACAATCTACCCCGATCTGAGCGTGCATTTTCTGCATGCGGAATTCACCATGTATCGGCATAAAGAAGGTTGGATTCATCAGGCGGAGCATTAACTTCATTTCTTGTTGTCCACCATGACCAGATGTATGGATATCACTTAATGGTCCATGGATGACTTCTGCTCCAGCACGATATAGTAGGTTGATTGTGCGATTTACACTGATCGTATTTCCAGGGATAGGTGAAGAAGAAAATACAACTGTGTCACCAGGCTGGATCTGAATCTGACGGTGAGTACCGTTTGCAATTCTCGATAATGCAGCCATTGGTTCACCTTGAGAACCTGTACATAATATCGCTACTTCATTTGCAGGTAAACGATTAATCTGGTTATGTTCAATGAATGTATCTTTAGGGGCGTTAATATACCCTAATTCTTGACCGATTGTAATGGCAGCTTCCATGCTTCTTCCGAAAACAGCGACTTTTCTATTATGAAAGACAGCTGCTTCAACCACTTGTTGTAAACGGTGAATATTAGAAGCAAAAGTAGCGAATATAACACGACCGTCCACTTTGCGGAAAATGTCATTGATGCTTTCTCCGACTTTGCGTTCGGACATTGTGAAGTTTGGAACTTCAGCGTTCGTACTATCAGATAGAAGACAAAGGACGCCTTCTTTTCCGATTTCAGCCATTTTGGTTAAGTTCGCGGGTTCACCAACCGGCGTGAAATCAAATTTAAAGTCACCTGTATGTACAACATTACCAGGTGGTGTTTTCACAACAATCCCGTATGAATCCGGAATACTGTGAGTCGTTCTGAAGAAGGTAACAGACGTCTTGCGGAATTTAATGATGTCATCTTCTTTGATGACATTAAGTTTCGCATTTCTTAATAGACCGTGCTCTTCCAGCTTGTTTTTAATAAGTCCCAGTGCGAGCTTCCCGCCGTAAATCGGGATGTTTAATTCGCGCAGTAAATAAGGGATTCCACCGATATGATCTTCGTGTCCGTGTGTCACGAAAAGACCCTTGATTTTATCTGCATTCTTCACCAGATATGTGTAATCCGGTATTACGTAATCGATACCGAGCAGTTCGTCTTCAGGGAACTTGATTCCCGCATCGATCAGGATGATTTCGTCTTGGAATTGTACGCCGTATGTGTTTTTACCGATTTCACCTAAACCGCCAAGGGCAAATACTGCGGTTTGGTCATTCTTGACAAATTTCATTGATTATTGCTCCAACTCGAAAGAATGATGTTTTTCTTCATACTCTAAAAAAGCGCCCTCTAGCTTTTGTACGAATTCAATGTTATACGGTTTGTCTTTTAATTTCAGACGTACTTCACGTTCTGAATCTGCTTCCATGTAAAGAGATTGAGTGCATTCGCGAACAGGCACTTCTGCTTTACTTTCTTGATAAAATACTTTAAAAATCATGTTTTTCTCTCTCCTTATCCGTTTTCAAAAAATCTAACTTTCATCTATGATAAAAAAGTTATCAACTACATAACATAAGCGGCGTCTTAGGCACCTATAGGCATAAAACCAGGCTCCGGTTGAGGGAGGTGTGTATCATGACGAATAGGACTTGACGCTGGAGCTGGACATTAGAGGGCTAGCTTCCCTGCTAATAGGTATAGATATACCATTGTGGTCTGAACAGTTACTATGTTCATATATGGCTCATTTACGCCCTGTGGTAAAAAAACGATTGATAAAAGGATCATTTCCTTAACACAGGGCGACCTTTCAATATGAATGAAAGGCGAGTGGAATCTATCTTTCACGAGAATTCACCATAGCCTACAGCCCTTGTTCTAACTCTTTCGAAAATAACCTATCATTTAAGTAGGGATGAATCACCGTGTTTATGTATGCTATAAATTATAAAGGATTCTTTCGAGTAAATAAAGTTTTTGCGAGAATCCTTCATTAAAACATTACAAAAATAGAGAAGAGGGACTGAACCAATGGAGACGAAAAAGCTCACTAGTGGCATCAGTCCCTTATTATTTGTGTAAACGTATGACAGTATAACCGAATTACATGTATTTTAGTAGTGTGACTTTGATTGGGTTCGTTCGACAGATAAAATACTATGCAATCGTTTTTTTTCTAAGCAATTCTTTCCACTGTTTTAAAAGCTTTTTTCTGAGCTTTTTTAACATGGTGGATCACTCCTTATCAATAGTTTACCGAGATTTTCCTTTGAAGTAAAGGAACAATAATACCGTCGTCTCTGTTGTCTTACTTATATTGTACGGAATTTATTGAATCTCTTACATGGTTAAGTTTGGTAAATGGGCTCATTCATTGACATTTAAGCCGCAAAGGATTACTTTAAACAACGGGTAAAAGAGATAAAGATTATGTGTGAAAAGGAGAACAGATATGTCTAAAATAGTTTTCTTCGATATAGATGGTACACTGCTTGACCACGATAAGAAGCTTCCTCATGCAACGAAAGAAGCCATCCAAACATTACAATCAAATGGCACTTATGTTGCGATTGCAACTGGCAGAGCTCCATTTATGTATGAGGGTCTTCGGGAAGAGTTAGGGATCGAATCCTTTGTTTCATTTAATGGTCAATATGTAGTTTTTGAAAATGAGGTCATCTATACAAATCCATTAAAAATAGAGACGTTAGAAGAGTTACTGGAGGATACGTATTCTAAGGAACATCCGGTGGTTCACTTAAATCATCAAACGATGAAGTCAAACCAAAAGCACCATAAATATATTGAAGAGAGTATGAGAAGTTTAAAATTTCCACATCCTGATTATGCTCCGGAATTTTATAAAGGAAGAGATATTTATCAATCCTTGTTGTTTTGTACAAAAGAAGAAGAAAGCTTTTATCGGGAGAAATACAATGACTTCACATTCATTCGCTGGCATCAGTACTCAATGGATATCCTGCCGAAAGGCGGATCAAAAGCAGAAGGCATTAAAAAAATGATCGCTAAGCTCGGGTTTGAAATGGAAGATGTTTACGCGTTTGGAGACGGGTTAAATGATATTGAAATGATTCAATCCGTTGGTACAGGTGTTGCCATGGGGAATGCCGTGCAAGAAGTACAAAAACATGCAAATTTGGTCACAAAACACGTCGATGATAATGGAATATATCATGGTTTAAAGGAACTGGAATTAATCTAAACAAAAAAGACTTCTTCGGTAATAGGAAGAAGTCTTTTTTATTATCGTTCAATAGCGATTGCATCCGGAATCGGCTCGAACGGATTATTCGGGTTGATGTGGTCATAGAACATGATCCCATTCAAATGATCGATTTCATGCTGGAATACGATGGACGGTAACCCCTTTAAACGCAGTTTCACTTCGTTACCATCCACATCCCAGCCTTTGACAGTCACTCTGGCGTATCGAGGAACAAATCCGGGAACATTTCTATCTACTGACAAACAACCTTCACCTGATGTTAAATAAGCTTTCTCGATTGAGTGGCTAATAATCTTCGGGTTGAATAAAGCATAGCTGTGTAATCTTCCTTGATTGTCTGTCACATTGACAGCTAACATCCTCTTAGAAATATTTATTTGAGGCGCAGCGAGGCCAATCCCGGGTCTAAGGCCATACTTATTTGCTGTTTCAGGATTTTGGCTGTTTACTACATATTCTAATAAGCTTCTTAATGTTTCCTTGTCTTCATTTGATGGCGGGATAGCCACTTCCTTTGCCACCATCGTTAATGTAGGGTGACCCTCTCGGATTATGTCATTCATCGTAATCATTGATTTTCCTCCTCAGGTACAATAGAGATATGATTGGATAGGCGATATATGTCATTACACATTACTTGCAGACGGGGCCAGTTGATCAATCACTTCTCTACTTTATATATTAAGATAATCTATTATGTATGATAATAGTCTATCATTTTACACCGGAAAAGTTAACGAATGAGATTCGATATAAGGTGGAATACTCAACAGATAAATGACATAATCATTTTAATAGGAAGAATAGTCTAATCGACATTTTTTTCCACAGTTGTAAATCCCTATTGTCAAATGTTGTAGACATAGATATAGTAGAAGGTGGTAAATAGTTAAGGGGGATCTAGTTGTGTCGAAATTTCGTTTTGCTTTCATTTTAGGAGCCGCTATCTTTGTATTAATGGGCTGTGTTGGTGGTTCTTCACCCGAGGAGAATATGTACAATGTTCTTGAAGAAACAGTATCCAAAGAAGGTCAATATGTTGAAGTTCAAAAGCCTCTTCAAGAGTTAGAAGAAAAAGAGAAAGAAATTTATACTAAGATTATGGATCTTGGGATGAAAGAGTTTGACCAGATTGTAAAACTTTCCGACGAAGCTCTGGACAACATCAAAAAAAGAAAAGAATACATAGATCAAGAGCGTACGTCCATGAGTGAAGCGAAGGAAGAGTTTGCGAAAGCAGACGACTATGTTGATAAGTTAGAAAACGAAGACCTTAAAAAAGAAGCCAAAAAGCTGGGGAAAACGATGGAAGAACGTTATCAGCTTCATGAAAAGCTAACATCTTCTTATCTGGATGTCCTATCTCTGGATAAAGAGCTTTATAATATGTTCAAAAAGAAAGAACTTACAATTGAAGAGCTTGAGAAACAAATCTCTTCTATTAATGAACAATATGAAAAAATAGTGAAGTTCAATGAGGACTACAATAAAAAGACAGAAGAATTCAATAAGCTAAAACAAGAGTTTTATTCGAGCGCCGGTCTTGATGTGAAAGACTCAGAATAATGATGGATAAAAAGTGATAGAAGAGGAAAACTTCCCTCTTCTATCACTTTTTTGATTTTACTTAAACAATAATCCGAGTTCCTTTCCAATCTCAGGGTCATAATGGGATAAAGAGGAGTAACGGCATTCTTACTCTATAACAGATGAGATTGTTTCTATTGTTTATATATAACAGGTAGTAAGGGAGTATTGATACAGTTCTGAAAAGAAATGGCAGAAAAAAATTTAAAGGTTGTTTGGAATCATGAATTTATAATACTTTGTCGTTGACTTCCTGAATTTCTATATTGTAAACTAGTAAAGGTATTCATGGATTGTATTAGTCGCTATTGAATTTCGACTGATACAGATAAGCTCGAATGTAATTTCGGGTTTGCTTTCTTGGTATTTGTGGAAAACTACTAATAGTGTGTGTATCCTCAAGTATTGTGGTAGGTCATACTGAATTTGGGTAATCTAAACTTTGTATGTAAAAAAACCAAAATAAATGTATAAAGAAAGGATAGGTGACTTCGATGGCTTCTAAATCAAAGAAGGCACAATTCGATGCAGTTAAGACGCTCGAACAAATTGAAGACAAGTTTGAAATGTTCCAAATTTTGAACGAAGAAGGCGAAGTAGTAAACGAAGATGCAATGCCTGAGATCTCTGATGAGGATCTACAGGAATTAATGCGTCGTATGGTTTATACTCGTATTCTTGATCAAAGATCAATCTCCCTGAACCGTCAAGGACGTTTAGGTTTCTATGCACCAACAGCTGGACAGGAGGCATCACAAATTGCTTCTCACTTTGCTTTAGAGAAGGAAGATTGGATCCTGCCTGGTTATCGCGATGTTCCACAAATCGTTTGGCACGGTCTTCCGTTAGCTCAAGCATTCTTATTCTCACGTGGACATTTCAAAGGAAATCAGCCTCCAGAAGGTGTAAATGTATTATCACCTCAAATCATCATCGGTGCACAATACATCCAAACTGCCGGGGTGGCATTAGGCCTTAAGAAACGTGGTAAGAAAGCTGTTGCCGTTACATATACAGGTGACGGTGGGTCTTCACAAGGTGATTTCTACGAAGGAATTAACTTTGCCGGTGCGTACGCAGCTCCAGCGATCTTCGTTGTTCAAAACAATCAGTTCGCCATCTCAACACCACGTGATAAGCAAACAGCTGGCCGTACAATTGCTCAAAAAGCAGTTGCAGCCGGTATCCCTGGTATATTAGTGGATGGTATGGATCCATTAGCAGTGTATTCAGCTACTTTAGAAGCTCGTAATCGCGCTGTAAATGGGGAAGGACCTTCATTAATCGAAACACTTTGCTACCGCTACGGGCCACACACAATGGCAGGTGATGATCCAACTCGTTACCGTACTTCAGAAATGGATACTGATTGGGAGAAGAAAGATCCATTAGTGCGTTTCCGTAAATTCTTAGAAGGTAAAGGATTATGGAGTGAAGAGAAAGAAAACGAAGTGATCGAAGAAGCGAAAGAAGATATCAAACAAGCTATTAAAGAAGCAGATGGAACTCCTAAGCAAAAAGTTACTGATTTCATTAACAATATGTATGAAGAGCTTCCTTACAACTTAAAAGAACAATTAGAAATCTACAAAGAAAAGGAGTCGAAATAAGCCATGGCGCAAATGACAATGATTCAAGCGATCACTGATGCACTGCGCACAGAACTACGCAACAACGAAGACGTTTTAGTTTTTGGTGAGGACGTAGGTCTAAACGGTGGTGTATTCCGTGCGACGGAAGGACTTCAGAAAGAATTCGGTGAAGACCGTGTATTCGATACTCCACTAGCAGAATCAGGAATCGGTGGTTTAGCAATCGGTTTAGCATTAGAAGGGTACCGTCCGGTACCGGAAATCCAATTCTTCGGTTTCGTATACGAAGTAATGGATTCAGTAAGTGGACAAATGGCCCGTATGCGTTACCGTTCAGGTGGAACGTATACTTCTCCAATCACAATCCGTTCCCCATTTGGTGGTGGAGTACATACTCCGGAACTTCATGCGGACAGCTTGGAAGGATTAATGGCTCAGCAACCTGGTTTAAAAGTCGTTATTCCTTCAACACCTTATGACGCTAAAGGTTTATTAATTTCATCTATTCGTGATAATGACCCTGTCATTTTCCTGGAGCACATGAAATTATACCGTTCATTCCGTCAAGAGGTTCCTGAAGAGGAATACACAATTGAACTTGGTAAAGCTGATGTAAAACGTGAAGGTACAGACCTATCCATTATCACTTATGGAGCAATGGTACACGAATCATTGAAAGCGGCTGAAGAACTTGAAAAAGAAGGACACTCAGTCGAAGTAATCGATTTACGTACGGTTAGCCCGTTGGACATTGATACAATTATGGCGTCAGTTGAAAAAACAAACCGTGCCATCGTTGTTCAAGAAGCTCAAAAGCAAGCTGGTATCGCAGCGAACGTGGTTGCTGAAATCAATGACCGTGCGATTCTTAGCCTTGAAGCACCAGTACTTCGTGTAGCGGCACCAGATACAGTGTACTCTTTCTCTCAAGCAGAGCCAATCTGGTTACCAAACCACAAAGACGTTCTTGAAACAGCGAAAAAAGTACTTAACTTTTAATGGGTAAGGAGCTTTTATAGCTCCCCCTTATATTTAAATGAAAACAGAAGGGTAACCCACCCTTCTCTTTTCCAATTGCAGATATAAGAAAATCAGACAGATATAAATATTACATTCATCTATTTTTAATCATTATTCAATACAGGAGGTAGAGTCCATGTCATTCGAATTCAAATTACCAGACATTGGTGAAGGTATTCATGAAGGTGAAATCGTAAAATGGTTTGTTAAGCCTGGCGATAAAGTTGAAGAAGACGATGTACTATGTGAAGTTCAAAATGATAAAGCAGTAGTAGAAATTCCATCTCCGGTAGCAGGGACAGTTGAAGAACTTCTTGTTGACGAAGGTACTGTAGCAGTAGTAGGTGATACACTTATTAAGTTCGACGCGCCTGGTTACGAAGATCTTCAGTTCAAAGGTGATGATGGAGAGAAGAAAGAAGCTCCTAAAGCTGACGAGAAAACAGAAGGTCAAGTTCAAGGATCTGCTGAATCTGGTCAGGATGTTAAGAAAGAAGCTGCTCCTGAAACCAAGGAAGAATCAACAGGTCAAGATGCTGGAGTTGATCCTAATAAGCGTGTCATCGCTATGCCTTCTGTTCGTAAATACGCTAGAGAAAACGGTGTGGAAATTCGCCAAGTATCCGGTTCTGGTAAAAACGGACGTGTTGTCAAGGAAGATATCGATGCTTTCTTAAGCGGAGATTCTAAGCCGGTAGAAGCTGCTGAAGAAGCGAAAACAGAAGAAAAAGCACCAGAAGCTGATTCTAAAAAAGCTGCGCCTAAAGCTCCAGAGGGTGAATACCCTGAAACTCGCGAGAAAATGAGTGGTATGCGTAAAGCAATTGCGAAAGCAATGGTCAACTCTAAACATACAGCTCCTCACGTAACATTAATGGATGAAATTGATGTGACAAAACTTTGGGCTCACCGCAAGAAGTTCAAAGAAGTTGCAGCTGAAAAAGGTATTAAATTAACATTCTTACCTTATATCGTTAAAGCATTAACAAGTGCATTACGTGAATATCCGGCGCTAAACACATCTATTGATGATTCAACGAGCGAAATCGTACAAAAGCATTATTACAACATTGGTATCGCAGCGGATACTGACAAAGGACTATTAGTACCTGTTGTGAAGAATGCTGATCGTAAATCCATGTTCTCAATTTCAAATGAAATTAACGAACTGGCTGGCAAAGCTCGTGATGGTAAGCTTTCAGGAGATGAAATGAAAGGTGCTTCATGTACAATCACGAATATTGGTTCTGCTGGTGGACAATGGTTTACTCCGGTAATCAACCATCCAGAGGTTGCCATCCTTGGAGTCGGACGTATTGCAGAAAAACCTGTAGTTAAAAATGGTGAAATTGTAGCCGCACCTGTGTTAGCATTATCATTGAGCTTCGATCACCGCATGATCGACGGAGCTACTGCTCAACATGCACTTAACCATATCAAGCGTTTGTTGAACGATCCAGAATTATTATTAATGGAGGCGTAATACAATGGTAGTAGGAGATTTCCCAATCGAAACAGATACAATCGTAGTCGGTTCAGGTCCCGGAGGATATGTAGCTGCAATCCGTGCAGCGCAACTGGGGCAAAAAGTGACAATCATTGAAAAAGAAAACATGGGTGGAGTTTGCTTAAACGTTGGTTGCATCCCATCTAAAGCTCTAATCACAGCGGGTCACCGTTTTCATCAGGCACAACATTCTGATGACATGGGGATCGTAGCTGAAAATGTAAAAGTGAATTTTGATAAAGTTCAAGAGTGGAAAGCTGGAGTTGTTAAGAAATTAACTGGCGGTGTAGAAGGCCTTCTTAAAGGAAATAAAGCAGAAATCGTACGCGGTGAAGCTTACCTTGTAGATACTAATACATTGCGTGTGATGGATGACAACTCTGCTCAAACATACAAGTTCAAAAACTTGATTCTTGCAACTGGTTCACGCCCAATCGAAATCCCTAGCTTCAAGTTCTCAAAACGCGTCATCGATTCAACAGGAGCTCTTGCTCTTACTGAAATTCCACAGAAGCTTGTGGTAATCGGTGGAGGTTACATCGGAACTGAACTTGGTACTGCTTACGCAAACCTTGGATCCCAAGTAACGATTTTAGAAGGTGCCGACGATATCCTTAGCGGTTTCGAAAAGCAAATGACTACGGTCGTGAAAAAAGGTCTTAAGAAAAAAGGCGTCGAGGTTGTAACGAAAGCAATGGCTAAAGGCGTTGAAGAAAGCGATAGCGGCGTAGTTGTTAAATATGAGGTAAAAGGTGAAGAGAAGACGGTTGAAGCTGATTACGTGCTTGTAACAGTAGGCCGTCGTCCAAATACGGATGAAATCGGTCTTGAAGAAGTTGGCATCGAGATGTCAGACCGCGGTGTTGTCAAAATTGATAAGCAGTGCCGTACGAACATCCCTAACATCTTCGCAATCGGTGACATCGTAGATGGACCACCACTTGCTCACAAAGCTTCTTACGAAGGTAAAATTGCTGCTGAAGTCATCTCAGGTGAACCGGCAGAAATCGATTACCTCGGTATTCCTGCTGTGTGCTTCACAGATCCTGAATTAGCGACAGTAGGTTATTCTGAAGCGCAAGCGAAAGAAGAAGGCATCGAAGTGATCGCTGCTAAATTCCCATTCGCTGCTAATGGCCGTGCATTGGCTCTTAATGCGAGTGATGGTTTCATGAAGCTTGTTACCCGTAAAGAAGACGGTTTAATTATCGGAGCACAAATCGTAGGTTCCGGTGCATCAGACATGATTGCTGAATTAGGACTGGCGATTGAATCCGGTATGACTGCTGAAGACGTTGCGATGACAATTCATGCTCATCCTACATTAGGTGAGATTTCCATGGAAGCAGCAGAAGTTGCAATGGGTAGCCCAATTCATATCGTAAAATAAAGTAACAAATCGAGGATGATCCCGGCTTGCTGGGATCATCCTTTTTTATTTGTTATCAAGAATAAAAGGGATTGAAGCAATAATGCGCTTCAATCCCTTTTTTTGTTATTGTTCCCAACTTTCAATTGCAGTTGAAACGGGTTTTAAAATGTCTTCTTTGGAAATATCGCCTTCCACTTTACATATGACCTGATTGTTTTCTACGACTACGATTGCAGGCGAAGTCGGGGGAGAATCTGCTATTTCATTTGGTGCCTCAGTATTAAGGCTGACAACCTTTAAACGTTTAAGGTCATCAGGATATTGTTTTTTTAGCTCAATGATTGCATCGTAATAGGGTATTTCTTTAGAAACGTTTCGTTCATCGGTGAAGAATATAACCTGCTTTTCTATAAATTGATCTTCTGCTAAAACAACTTTATTCGAAGAAATATAGTCACATGAAGTCAAAAGCAACATCGTGGAAATGATTAATATTGATAAAGTGAGTATATGTTTCATACATCATCCTCTTTTCTTAAACGATGCTATGAACTTTACAATTGTAAATAAATAACTTTTATACTGATCTTATGTCACATTTTATCATATGAAAAATCATAAAGGGGTCAAGTCATTGAAATGTTACATAATTGAAAAGACATACATAATGAAAGTAATCTTAATAGAATATACTATATAAATACGATGATTGAATACTGATCTACGCCTTTATCAAATAATCATTAGGTTTCAATCCATGAATAGGGGTAAATAAAAAAGAAGGAAGTTTAAAATAAATCACTTAAAGGATGTAATAAACATGAAATCGTATATTGCTTTTTTAGTTCAAATGATTTTATGGAGTGTTTTCTATATAGCTGAATGGATGTCTGATAAAGATCATTTAGAATATAAATGGATAATGTTTGTTATATTCTTTTACTTAGCCTTTATTGCCGCCAAGAAAATCGTTCAATCAAGAAAGCTGACCTTATTTATTACATCATTTAGTTTAACGTGCTTCTTTGCCTTCAAAGTTGTATTTGAAAATGTAATGGAAATATTTTAATTCTTTCCCAGAATCATTTAAGAATATGTTAAAATATTCAAAGTGAACACGGAAAGGTGAGAGACATGAAAAAGATTTTAGCAACAGGCTTAACCCTACTACTTTTAACAGCATGCTCAGGTGAACCAACAACCACCAACGAAGAAACCAAGAAGCCTGATCATTCTGAAATGGAAAAAGAGAGCGGGAAGACAACTGAAGTTGATTCTTCAGCAGAAAAAAACACTGAACAGGAAGAGACAAGCGAACCTTCAGAAGAGGTAGTTCAAACAAAGGACTATAGGATTAATGAAAATAACTGGAGCATTAATCCTATAGGTGATGCGAATCCTAAAGTAGTACTCCTTACGATTGACGATGCACCAGATCAACACGCCTTACAAATGGCAAAAGATCTTAAATCGCTGAACGCTCCAGCTATATTCTTTGTAAATGGTCATTTTCTTGATACACCGGAAGAAAAAGAGACTTTAAAAAAGATTCATGACATGGGATTTACGATTGGAAACCATACGTATAGTCATAGCAGTCTGAAAGAAATCACTCCTGAAAAGCAAAAAGAAGAGATTGTATCACTAAATGATCTTATTGAATCCATCATTGGGGAACGACCAAAATTCTTCAGGGCTCCATTTGGTCAGAATACTGACTATAGCCGACAAATTGCAGCCGAACAAAAGATGTCACTAATGAACTGGACATACGGATATGATTGGGAAAAGCAATATCAGAACAAAGATGCAATCACCGATATTATGGTTAACAGCCCTTACCTGAATGATGGGGCAAACCTTCTCATGCATGATCGAACATGGACGAGCGAGGGCTTATCCGATATTGTGAAGGGCCTGCGGGATAAAGGATATGAAACTCTCGATCCAAATAGAATAAAGACAGTTGAATAACTATGAAAGCTGCATGAAGAATCTCTTCTTTATGCAGCTTTTTTCATTTCGCCTACGAATAAGATGGCAAAATCTCATTCAATTTATGTAAAAAACTGTTCATGTAATTGAAAACACTTACATATAGTTTAATGTTTAATAGTATGATTAATTAAAAGAGTATAAAGTTAAATATGTTATACAATTTAGGCTTGATATTTTAAATGTGTTATATTATTATAGAAGCAGATAAGATAAAGCGTTTACAAAAAACATCGTGAAGGAGAGGAAAAAAGATGGGAACAATTGTATGTCAATCATGTTTGGGCACTATCGATCATTATGAGGATGAGAAGGTTTCTGTTTTATTCTCTAACTGCTGTGACTGCAACGACGACAAAGAATTAGACGACTGATACCTGCTAAGGGGAGCAGGGAGTGAAAATGTCTTAAAGGGGTTCTTATAAATAAAAGGATGAAGAAGGGTGGGGCCTTCTTCATCCTTTTTTGTTTATCTTATCGCTCTATGCTCTTTAATGACTCTCAAGTGGCGTAAATCATAATCTTCAGGTCCTTGAACTGGCAGACCTGCTTCTATATTGGTTTTAATATAATTGATGTTTTCTTGGGTGATGATTTCACCAGGGATGAAAATCGGAATTCCTGGAGGATAGACCATAATGAATTCAGCGATTGTTCTTCCGACAGACTCATCAATTGGAATGACCTCAGTATCTGCGTAAAAAGCATCTCTTGGTGTAATGGAAAGAACAGGTATGTCAGGCAGCATAACCTTAACTGGTGTCATATCTCCATGTTTTTTAAGGCTTATCACCAGCTCTTTTAATGCCATGACCAGTTGATCCCCCTCTACATGAGTGTCACCAGGAGTGATGATGCAAAGGATATTATAAAGGTCAGACATTTCAACCTCGATATTATAAGCTTCTCTTAGCCACTTCTCAGCATCAAATCCACTGATGCCTAAATCTTTCACGGAGACAATTAACTTGGTTGGATCATAAGCATAGGTAGCTTTCGTTCCAAGGATTTCTTCCCCCACACAGTATAATCCTTCGATTTCGTTGATTTGTCTTCTAATATCCTGCGAAAGTTCAATCGTATTAGAGATGAGCTCTCGGCCTTCAGTGGCTAATCGCGATCTTGCCACATCGAGGGATGCCAATAATAAATAGGAAGTCGAAGTTGTCGTTAACATACTTAAGATGGTTTGCACTCGTTTCGATGATACAAGTCCTTCCTTCATATTAAGGACAGAGCTCTGAGTCATGGAACCTCCAAGTTTATGAACGCTGGTAGCCGCTAAATCAGCGCCTGCTTGCATAGCTGAGAGGGGAAGTTCGTCATGGAAATGTATATGAACTCCATGAGCTTCATCCACAAGAACTGGAACATTATATGAGTGAGAAATTTCTACAATCTTTTTAAGGTCTGCAGAAATCCCAAAATAAGTTGGATTAATGACCAGAACACCTTTGGCATCAGGGTTTTGATCCAATGCTTTTGCTACAGCATCTGTTGTGATCCCATGAGAGATACCTAAGTCCTCATCAATATCCGGGTGGATAAAGACAGGAATAGCTCCTGAGAATACAATTGCAGACATAACGGATTTATGGACGTTTCTAGGAACAATGATCTTGTCGCCAGGGCCACATACACTCATTACCATTGTCATAATGGCGCCACTTGTTCCTTGAACAGAGAAGAAAGTATGGTCGGCACCAAATGCTTCGGCTGCAAGGTCCTGAGCTTTTTTAATCATTCCCTTGGGCTGATGTAAATCATCTAAAGGACCGATGTTAATCAAATCAATAGAAAGGGCATTCTCTCCGATAAAATCTTTAAACGCAGGGTCCATACCTGCCCCTTTTTTATGACCAGGGATATGGAATTGGACGGGATTTTTTTTACTATGTTCAATTAAGCCGGTAAATAACGGCGTTTCATTCTGAGACAATTCATTCAACACCTCTTTATATTCTTAATAGCAAATTATATAGCCATGCTAAAGTTATTATTATATAGGATTTTGCTCATGATTTCATAACTTTTCTTATTATATTTTCAACAAACAAATGAATTATAGCACTTAAGAAAATCTTTGCATAGTGGCATATGCCTAACCTTTGTTTATTTTGTTTTTCATAGCACAAAACTAAAGATCAGAATCCGATGATTTTTGGCTCATTTCCGTCCGATGGTGGAGAATCCCCAGCCCAAGCTCGCTTGGGCTGGGGATTCTCCACCATCGGACGACCTTTCAGCTAAGCTGAAAGGCGGGTGAAACGTCCGTTTCACCCGAATGAGCCAAAAATCTACACTACTTTCCATTCTGATTTATCCCCACTAGTTCATACATTTCTGTCTGTCAGTATCCCTTTTTTATTATGCTGCCATCAAGAAAAGGATTTCACCCTCTCCATCGAGAATAGATGAATGAATGGAGGGATTCAATTGAATTGGAAAACACGGGTAACAGAGTTATTAAACATTCAATATCCAATAATACAAGGTGGTCTGGCTCATCTGGCATATGCAGAACTGGCTGCAGCCGTGTCGAATGCGGGTGGTCTTGGACAGATTACTGCCATGTCTCTGGACAATCCTGAACAGTTGCGTAAAGAAATCGTAAAGGTAAGGTCTTTAACAGATAAACCGTTTGGAGTGAACTTTGCCATCGGTCAACATGGACGCCCCTTTAGCGAGTTTGTTGACGTTGCCATTGAAGAGAAAGTACCGGTTGTATCCGTTACAGGAGGAAACCCGACGCCCCTGTTTCAACAGCTTCAAGGAAAGAACATTGTTAAGCTTGTATTAGTCGCCTCAAAAAGACAGGCTATCAAAGCGGAAGAACTCGGTGCGGATGCCGTTATGGTTGTTGGACAAGAAGGGGGAGGTCACTTAGGGAAAGATGATGTCGGTACATTCGTCTTGATTCCCGGCGTGGTTGATGCTGTTTCTATTCCGGTCATTGCTTCTGGAGGTGTTGGAGATGGAAGAGGGTTAATGGCTGCTCTCAGCTTCGGAGCTGAAGGAGTTGAGATGGGTACAAGGTTTATTGCTACAAAGGAATGTGTACATGCTTCTGAAGTTTATAAACGTGCCTTGATTGAAGGAGACGAGAGTGGTACAGTAGTCATCAAACGATCTTTAGGGGCTCCGGCAAGAGCCATATCCAACACATGGACCAAGCAGATACTGGATGCTGAAACGTCGGACACTGGCTATGAAGGATTAAAATCATACATAAGCGGGGAAGCCAATAAACGATACATTTACGATGGGGAAGTAAACGCCGGGTTTGCGTGGGCCGGACAAGTAATGGGTTTAATACATGATGTCCCATCGGTTAAAGATCTCATTCAACGAATGATTTGCCAATCTGAGAGCATTCGGGAGAAATGGAATTAACATATCATCATTCATCAAGGAGTTGTATGAAACTATGGAATATCAATACCCTTTCGATATTGACTGGTCAACGGAAGAAGTAATTGATGTTATTGCCTTTTTTGAAGCTATTGAAAAAGCCTATGAAAAAGGGGTCTCAAGAGATGATCTAATGAATCGGTATAAGCGATTTAAGGAAATCGTACCCGGTAAGGCAGAGGAAAAGAGAATATGTAATGAGTTTGAAGAGTCAAGCGGCTATTCTTCTTATCGGGTTGTAAAGAAAATGAAAGAACTTCAAGACGCTGACAAAATTTCAATGAACTAAAAGAACGACTGCTATTTTTGGCAGTCGTTCTTTCTGCATTATTGACAACACTTATATGGTTTAGTTCATTTTATAAAGGGGTAAAAGTGTTTCAAAGGCATTATTAACTTCTTGAATAAATTCATCACCATTCAGCTTAATAGCTGTATCCTTGTCCAGGTGAAGTCCACATAGAAGTTCGGCTTTTTTCACATTTTGGACTCTTTCACTTAAAGCAATGAATTCATCCTGTGACATGGAAGAAAAAGGTGTAGCATCTGGTTTTGTATGATCTCCAGACCAAACAAAGTGGCCAGGAATCAAAGATCTTATCTTATCCGCATTTTCTGCAGCCTTTTTACCGAATTGAACTTTGTTTGGAGCTTCATAGATCATTGCAAACCAGATGAAAACATGCGTTTCCCATAATCCTATCTGGAAATGTGGATGTTTCTTATAACCTCGTTTGTTATTCGCAAACGCAACCCATGTATCATCAGGAGGGTTAACTGATCGACGTGCATGTTTAGCCACATGGTAAAACATTTCTTCTCCTGTTAATGCGCTTAAAGTGGGTGCGAAATGTTCACCTAAATAATCAAGTTTAGGCCTTATCTGTTCATGGATGGCAGTCATCCGATCTTCTAACCCATTAATCGTGAAAACTTGAAAATCTTCTTGTTTGAAACCATTGAATTTCATGTTGTAGCCTCCTTATATACCACCAATATCTTAACATAATGAGGTGCAAGCTTGTAGCGAATTGAATTATCCATGGGTGTCTGCACATTTTAGTTACAAGATGAGAGGATATATCATAACATGTAGTAAATATTATCAGAACAATCAGATAAATCGAAAACTCGGAAGGGGTGTATGGCCATGAAACAAGTAATGAACACTTCTAAAAAACGTGATGTCCAGCAGCAAAGAATGAATGTATTAAGACTTGAAATGGATTATGAATTAGCTGTATTATTCGAAGCAATTCAAACGAAGAATAAAGATACCCAGACAAAGTCCAAACAGAAACTCATGAGTATTCGAGAAGAGCTAATGAAAATGAAGGCCTTATAAAGCTTTAATCCTTTCAGGTGGGTATAAAGTATTTTGTCTAATTCAACATTTGAACGGCGAGCTCATAGGCAAAGAGTTCGCTTTTTTGTGGTCATAAGTAACCCTGATTTTGATCATATCTAATTTTGCGGAGTATGATGAGGTAAATAACTTGAAACAGCCTCTTTTTTCCATTAAGCTATTTAGCTATAGAAGTAGAAGTGCATAGTGGCACTTGTATAGAGAATGAGTATGAGTCGGATCTAGTGAAAACGACCATATTAGTAATAATAATAAGATTTTTGTTACACATATTGGAGGCTAATAATCAATGACAAATTGGACGGAATTAGATCAAAATGTTAGAACGTGGATACGGGAAGCTGGAGAGAAGATTCGTCAATCATTCAAAACAGAGTTAAATATCAAGACGAAGTCGAACCGAAATGATTTGGTAACAGATATGGATGAAGCAACAGAGCATTTCTTTACTGAGAATATCCGAAATACATACCCTGATCATCAAATCCTCGGTGAAGAAGGTTATGGCGATGACTTTAAGGAACTATCAGGTATAACGTGGATAATCGATCCGATCGATGGAACGATGAATTTTGTTCATCAGCAACGGAATTTTGCTATCTCTATCGGCATCTATGATGGAGAAGTAGGTAAATTAGGATACATATATGATGTCGTTCATGATGAGCTATATTTTGCAAGTAAGGGTCACGGAGCTTATATGAATGATGTGAAGCTTCCCGCGCTTGATCCAGTACCGGTTCAGGATGCGATTGTAGCATTAAATGCACTTTGGGTGACTGAGAATAAACGAATTGACCGAACAATTCTTTCGCCACTCGTGAAGGATGTAAGGGGAACTCGTTCCTATGGATCAGCCGCCATTGAATTGGCTTATGTTGCTTCAGGTAGATTGGATGCTTACTTAACAATGCGTTTGGCTCCTTGGGATTTCGCTGCCGGGAAAATTATGATTGAAGAGGTTGGGGGAGTTGTGACAGACCTTAATGGGGATCCCCTGAATCCATTGAATAAAAGCTCGGTGTTTGTAGGAAAACCAAAACTGCACCAAACCATCTTGACTGACTATCTTGAACGGAAGATCTAAAGAAGGGAGACGGCAATTCCTTTGCCGCATCTCCCTTTTTCGATCTACAAACGACCTTCTTCACGGTATTTTTTCTTTGTTTTGAAACCGAACCCCATCACGATAAATAGAAAAAGGAAGCTGACAGTAGCAAGCAGGATGCTTTGTAAACTGATTGAAATCGCGATACCCATTAGGGAAACGGCAGCTAATAAAGAAAATAATACAAAAATCCATTTTATATTACCCATCATAAAACCTCCAAAAAATGAAAAATCATTTTCCTCATTTGATTAAAACCATAAATCTTAATAGCTCTTCCAATTAAATCTTACCTATCAAATCGGTAATGTGCAATGGGTAGAGTAGACAAAGAGGCAGGACGATGTGAAAGAAGTTATTTTGGAAACTATTAGTTGACGGAAACGCTTTATGAAATATTTATTAGGGCTTTTCTTGATGCTGTGATATAATGGTCTAGTTGAACTGAAATATATTATCTTTAACATTATAAAGAAATCCAATATTCAGGAGTGGAAATATGAAATTAAGAAATGATCTTAGAAATATTGCTATTATTGCTCACGTTGACCACGGGAAAACGACATTAGTAGACGAGCTTTTAAAGCAATCTGGAATCTTCCGCGAAAATGAAACAGTTTCTGAGCGCGCGATGGATTCAAATGATTTAGAAAGAGAACGCGGTATTACAATCCTAGCGAAAAATACGGCGATTCAATATAAAGATTCTCGAATCAACATTCTTGATACACCAGGACATGCTGACTTTGGTGGAGAAGTTGAACGTATCATGAAAATGGTAGATGGTGTTTTATTAGTAGTAGATGCGTATGAAGGGTGTATGCCTCAGACTCGTTTCGTTCTTAAGAAAGCACTTGAGCAAAACCTTACACCTATCGTGGTTGTAAATAAAATTGACAAGCCTTCAGCACGTCCGGAAGAAGTAATCGATGAAGTTCTGGAATTATTCATTGAACTGGATGCAAATGATGAACAGCTTGAATTCCCGGTTGTCTATGCTTCAGCTATCAACGGTACAGCAAGTACAGATCCGGATCCGGAAAAACAAGACGAAAACATGCAGTGTTTATATGATTCGATCATTGAGCATATTCCTGCACCAGTAGACAACTCTGAAGATCCACTGCAATTCCAAGTTGCATTGCTCGATTACAATGATTACGTTGGTCGAATTGGAATCGGACGTGTGTTCAGAGGGACAATGAAGGTTGGCCAGCAGGTAGCATTAATGAAGCTTGACGGTACTGTTAAACAATTCCGTGTAACAAAAATCTTCGGTTTCTTCGGATTAAAACGTGAAGAAATCCAAGAAGCAAAAGCTGGTGATTTAATCGCTGTTTCCGGAATGGAAGATATCAATGTCGGTGAAACGGTTTGTCCTGTTGAACATCAGGATCAACTTCCGGTTCTTCGTATTGACGAGCCTACACTTCAAATGACATTCCTAGTGAACAACAGTCCATTTGCAGGTAGAGAAGGTAAATTTGTTACTTCTAGAAAGATCGAAGAACGTTTACTGGCTCAGCTTCAAACGGATGTAAGTTTACGTGTTGAACCAACAGATTCACCTGATGCATGGACGGTTTCAGGTCGTGGAGAGCTTCATCTTTCGATTCTGATTGAAAACATGCGTCGTGAAGGTTACGAATTACAGGTATCTAAACCACAGGTTATCATTAAAGAAGTCGATGGCGTGAAGAGTGAGCCTGTAGAACGTGTTCAAATTGATATTCCTGAAGAATATATGGGTGGAGTTATTGAATCCCTTGGTCAACGTAAAGGCGAAATGCTGGATATGGTGAACAATGGGAATGGACAAGTCCGTTTAATGTTTATGGTGCCTGCACGTGGATTAATCGGTTATTCAACTGAATTTATGACTCTTACACGTGGATACGGTATCATCAACCACACATTCGACAGCTATCAGCCTTTGCAAAAAGGTAGAGTTGGCGGACGTCGACAAGGTGTACTTGTTTCGATGGAAACAGGAAAAGCATCTCAATACGGAATCATGCAAGTGGAAGACCGTGGTATTATCTTTGTTGAATCCGGTACAGAAATTTATGGTGGAATGATTGTTGGGGAACATACAAGAGAAAATGATATTACCGTTAATATCACAAAACTTAAACAAGCGACAAACGTTCGTTCTGCTAACAAGGATCAAACCGTAACCATTAAAAAAGCAAGAATCATGACATTGGAAGAGTCTCTTGAATACCTGAACGATGACGAGTATTGTGAAGTAACACCTGAGTCAATCCGTCTTCGTAAAAAGATTCTTGATAAGAATGAGCGTGAAAGAGCAGAAAAGAAAAGTAAGGTTTCTCAATAAACTAAGTGAAGGGGGAGTAGGAAATGGATGTAACAGAGCGTTTGTCCTTTTTCGCATCCCTTTACCGTGTTGACCAAAACGCGGAAATGGGAATGTGGTTGCTTTATATAACCATAGTTGGGCTCTCAATCTTAGTTTATAAGCTAGGTTTTGCGAAGAAGCTGCCAGTAATGAAATCGATTTTGATTTATACTTTTCTCATTTTGGGATGTACCGTACTAACGTTTCTTGGAATCTTTTTACCGGTAGCAGAGGGGTTAGTCGTTGCGGCTCTTATCTTGATTATATATAAGGTTCGGCTAACAAACGAAAAGAAAAAAGGCACGTTTTAAGCATGAAAAAGCTGTAGTCTCTAATGGATGAGACTACAGCTTTTTTCGTTATGTGGATTAACCACGAACAGAAGATAGATAATATAGTGGAGGTAAGGACAGAGCGTAGAGAAGATGTCCTACTGTCCATAAGATAATTGCCTCACCATACAGTAAACCGGGTACATCTTTAATTGCCAGGTGCGAAAGAGGGAAATATAGGAACACAGTCGGGGCTGTTAGCACAAAGGAAAGAATCCAATAGCCCTTAACAGTAACGTTCAGCCTTTCAATCATGTTCACGAACACTACCCCGATCACACATGAAATAACCAAGTGGAACAAAAACTCCATCCATTCAGGAAAGTCTTTTTCACCGAATCCAGGGATGAAATCAACATTCAATAACAGGGTATAAACCTTGATGCCTGTTATTACTTGCATCCATTTTAGAAATAATCCTAATAGGGTACCTGACACAAGACCAATAATAGTTCCTGAACCGATTTGTTTAAAAGTCATCGTCTACCTGAGGAGATCGATAAAATCTGAAATTCCCACTCGACACACGTTCTTCCGTCTTTTCTTTAATACGATCATGACACTTCTCGCACATATACGTATGAATGGGGCGGTTCCGCAATTTCTTAGCCTGCAAGGAATAATCATCAATAATTTCTATCACTTCACATAAAGCACATTTTACTCTCATACATCACACCTCTATTTGTTCTAATCATAAGTCTAGTCCTTTTAGTATATCATGTAGTAAAGTCAAACGCTTTATTTAACTTTCCTGTATGCTTTTATCAACAGAATTGGTATAGTATAATCAAGTTGAATCACGAATGAAACGAAACACTTACAGAGAAAATGAGGACTCATAAGGGGGGATTGTATGGCTAATCAAGTGGAACCCAGCTTAATTCCTGCATTATTTGACGAACTGCAATCAGAGCGGTTTGTTACACTCGCTACCATTGATTTTGAAACGCATGGACCTAATGTAAGTGCGATTTCTTGGGTCTTGGCGAAGGATGAACATACGTTGTTATTTGCTGTTGATCAACGCTCCAGGATTGTAGAGAATATAAAGAACAATCCGCTCGCGGTTGTGAATTTAATTGCAAATGAATCAACCTATTCCATAAGCGGAAAAGGAGTGGTCCGAGAGGAGAAGTTGGAAGGAGTCCCTCTAAAGCTGACGCTTATTAAACTTGCTATCAATGAAGTAAGAGACGTCATGTTCTATGGATCGAAAATATCGACAGAACCTGCCTATGAGAAGACATATGATAAAACGGCAGCAGACCGTTTGGACCGACAAGTAATAGAAGCCATGAAAAAAGCTTAGAACCCTAAGCTTTTTCATGGCTTTTTCTCATTCACTTTTTTAATGACCGAAGTATTATTCAATCTTATCGTAAGTTTGATTTTCCTGTTTTTTCTGAAGTTGTTTTTCTTTCGTGTTATTCATTTTCTTATTTGGTTCATTCGGCGCATTTTCGGGGTCTGTTTGCTTTAACGATCTAGGAATTTCAGGCATGAGTCTGCCGGATATGTCAGCCAATTCATTCATGATTCCTTGAACCGGTTCGCCCCTTTGGATGTCTTTGCTGATTTCATTTAAACGTGCATAAAGGTCCGGGTCAGCGATGACAATGGCTTCTGCACCATATGGATCTTTCTGAAGTGCTTCTGCTACAGAATATTTGATGGAACCGACTTGAGAACGCTCAATATCGGAATCGATATCGATTCCAACAAAAGCATACTTTCCAAAGACTACTGCGGTTGCGTCTTTTACATCAGGTACACTAGTCGTCAGGTCAACTAAATGCTTTGAGATTTGCTGTCCTGATTTTCGCTCAACATGTTGGATATTGCTATCCTGAACAGTGATCGGTTTATTGTTTTTACTGTTCGAATCATTATTATACCCGACCTCATTCTTGTTGGCGCATGCACCAAGAATGATGGTTACCATAAGCAGAGAGATGAGTTTAAACATGTGAAAACCTCCCGATTTAGAATCAATATCTTTTCTTATTGTGTAATTTTCTTCTATCTTTATACGTTTATTCATATATTTTAAGAAACGGGCCGTCCTATTTGAGTAGCTGGGAATAACCGGATCAACATTGGCTACATACAATAGTAATAAGAAATCAGGAGCAGGAGGCATCGATTTGAATAAAATTTATGTATTAGATACCAATGTCTTATTACAAGATCCACAAGCCATCTTTTCTTTTCAAGATAATGAGGTGGTTATACCTGCAGTCGTTTTAGAAGAAGTGGACTCCAAAAAGCGTTATATGGATGAAATCGGAAGAAACGCAAGACATGTATCGAAGTTAATAGATAATTTACGGCAAGAAGGAAAGCTCCATGAAAAAATCCCCCTTTATACGGGAGGATCATTGAGAATCGAACTAAATCACCGCTCATTTCAGCAGCTTCAAGAAATATTTGTAGAGAAAACCAATGATAACAGAATTATTGCCGTAGCAAAAAACTTATCTCTCGAAGAAGAAGCGAAAAAGGATGGAAAATCGGTCATACTTGTTAGTAAAGACACCCTCGTCAGGGTAAAGGCTGATGCGTTAGGGTTACAGGCTGAGGATTTCCTGAGTGACCGGGTTATCGAGGTAAATGATATTTACACAGGATTTATTGAACTGTACACTGAGAGAGAGTTACTTGACAAATTTTATGATAAAGGGGAACTAACCCTTACTGATATAACGAAGCAACGATTTTATTCTCATCAATTCCTCATTATGAAAGATGCACTTGGAAGCTCTGCTTCTGCATTAGGAATGGTAGATGCATCTGGACTTAAAGTGAAGAAGCTGGTATATGATCAAGAGCATATGTGGGGTATCAAGGCCAGAAATGTTCAGCAAACAATGGCGACGGAACTGTTACTAAGAGATGATATTTCTTTAGTCACCATGATTGGAAAAGCAGGGACAGGTAAAACCTTGCTTGCACTGGCTGCAGGGCTTCTTCAAACAGAAGACTTTAATAAATTCAATAAATTGCTCGTAGCACGTCCGATAGTACCCGTGGGGAAAGATATTGGTTATCTTCCAGGAGAAAAACAAGAAAAGCTCAGACCTTGGATGCAGCCGATTTATGATAACCTGGAATATTTGTTCAATACAAAGAAGCCGGGAGAGCTGGATGATATTCTTGCCGGTATGGGATCGATTGAAGTCGAAGCATTAACTTATATAAGAGGTAGAAGCATTCCGGATCAGTATATTATCATTGATGAAGCTCAGAACTTAACGAAGCATGAAGTGAAAACGATCCTAACCAGGGTAGGAGAACGAAGTAAAATCGTTTTAATGGGAGATCCAGCACAAATTGATCATCCATACCTGGATGAGTACAACAATGGCCTAACATACGTAGTAGAAAAATTTAAGGATCAAAAATTGGCCGGACACGTTAAACTCATGAAAGGTGAGAGATCCGGTCTTGCACAACTTGCTGCTGACCTTCTTTAGTACTAGCGTATATTTAAGCACAATTATAAAGTATGAAAAAACCGGTTCAGAGGTTCCTGAACCGGTTTTTTTATAAAAATTTGACTTAGAGCTTTCTTGGGGTACGAATCATTAAAATGATATTATTCTACCCGGAATGCTCTTACATCGGTTATTGGGTTTTCTCTATTCGAACCGTCTTTGTAGTAGATATGAACGGGACCGTTTTCCCTTAGAGGCTTTCCTTCTTTTGAGAATCCAATGAGTAATTGATCTGCGTGTGCCAGATCCATGCGATATTCATCCGAGTCGGTTTCGATCACAAGAGATGTCGCATTCTCAAGAGGTTCCGCATTTGTAAGAAACGGATTCAACGGAATAGCGAATGTTCCGTTCAAAATCTTTTCCTTTTCATATTTTTTTTCTGTCTTAAGTGTAGGCGGATATGTTGCGCCTTCTTGAATTTCCCGGGACCAATGCTTGGACACGGCTTTTGTATATTCTTCTAATTCATCAATCGTCTCATTCGTTTCATCAAAATATGTAGTTAAATCAACTTTTCGATCATCAAATATCCAAACGCCCGAATCCAATGTTATCGTGAATTTCACCTTGCCTTTTATTGGGACTATGCTTTCCAATTAAGATTCCTCCTCTCGCTGATAGTTTCAGTATATCTGTTATTTAAAGGTTTGTCACACAAAGCTGAAAGCATTTTCAACGTTTTCAATCGGTGAAAGTAGGGAAACTAAAGGTAGGACTAAAGGAGCTGATACAATAGTGATTAGAACCCAGGAGCTGTTGGAAGAATTAGTGGAGAAAGCAAGGCCTTTTGCTTCAGAGGGAATGGTAGCAGATTATATACCGGCATTAAAGGATCAAAATCCCAGTGATTTGGCAATAAGTATATATACTTTGGATAATCACTCTTGTTATGCAGGAGATCATTTAAAGAAGTTCACACTCCAAAGTATATCGAAAGTCATCACTCTTGCTCTTGTCTTAATGGACTATGGGGAGGATCATGTCTTTTCAAAGGTTGGTATGGAGCCTACGGGTGATCCTTTTAATTCCATAGCAAAACTCGAAACCCATAAGCCTTCTAAACCCCTTAACCCGATGATCAACGCAGGTGCACTCGCAGTCACGAATATGATTAAAGGAAACACCGGGATGGAAAAGTGGGAACGATTAATTGAGTTCATTAATCACATGACTGGGGATACGGTATCATACAATGAAGATGTGGCTTATTCAGAACTGCAAACAGCAAATTTGAATAGATCGCTTTGTTATTTTATGAAGCAGCACGGTGTGATTACTGGAAATGTAGAAGATTTACTCGTTCTTTATACGAAACAATGTGCGGTGGAAATGAGTTGTGTCGATCTTGCTAAGATGGGAGCTGTTTTCGCTAATGATGGCGTTGACCCTGAGAGCGGGCGCGAAATTATTACGAGGGATGTTGCGAGGATTTGTAAAACATTCATGGTTACGTGCGGAATGTATAATACTTCTGGTGAATTTGCCATTAAAGTGGGCATCCCGGCCAAAAGTGGAGTGTCAGGTGGGATCATGGGGGCTGTTCCTGGAAAGTGTGGAATTGGAATCTTTGGTCCTGCACTGGATAATGTCGGGAATAGCAGTGCAGGGTTAAAGCTCCTTGAAATGCTAAGTGATGAATATTCCTGGAGTATATTTTAACCGAATGGTCCCGTCAATTACGTTCGAGTATGAATCATAGGCATTGGTAATATAGTGAGTTCTGGAATAAGAGATTGTATAAGATTTTTCACGGGGATCCCCCCAAAAAAATAATTCGAAAATCTGTCATTGAATCCCGGGGAATACACTTATTTTTCTTGCAATTTCTCTGATTTAACGATAAAATTTTAAGACAGGAAAGCTATTTGTTCGGAATGGGGGGATCACTGTGGCGTCAGAAATGACAATTAATCATCGAGAAAAAGCCTATGAGCTATTAAAGGCCGACGCAGAAAAGATTTTACAACTTATTAAAGTACAAATGGATAATTTAACGATGCCCCAATGTCCTCTTTATGAGGAAGTATTGGATACCCAAATGTTCGGATTATCTCGTGAAATAGAATTTGCAGTCCGTTTAGGATTAGTAGATGATCAAGATGGAAAAGAGCTGATTGATTCTTTGGAAAGACAACTTTCTGCCCTTCATGAAGCATCTACAAAAAAGTAAAATAGTCATGACAACTCAAACAATACATGGATCTGTTGTTTGAGTTTTTTTGTTAAGAATACTGATTGGTTAGGATTAATTTAATGATATAAGAGAAAAAGGATTGAAATGTCATGATTAAAAAAATTGCAAAATCCTATGATTATTCGTTAATAGCTGTATATGTATTTCTTTGTTTGTTTGGTCTGGTAATGATTTATAGTGCGAGTATGGTCATGGCTGTAGAACGGTTTGGCTGGGAAAGTGATCACTTCTATAAAAGGCAGATGATCAATATCATCATCGGGTTCATTGCCTTTACAATTGCAGCATGGTTTCCATACAAAGCCTTCCAAGTTGCGAAAATAATCAAGGGACTCATGTTTATTATTATTGGATTATTAATCGGGGTACATGTCTTCGGTTATGAAGTAAACAACGCAAAAAGCTGGATCAATTTAGGTTTCATGCCCATTCAGCCATCGGAGTTCGCCAAGCTGGCAGTCATCATTTATCTTGGCTCCGTATACTCCAAGAAACAGGCATACATAGATGATTTTAATAAGGGCCTTGCTCCCCCATTACTATTTTTAGGCTTTATTTGTTTTTTAGTTTTTTTAGAGCCTGACTTTGGTACAGCGGCGATCATTTTCGTCATTGGAGCAATCGTCATTTCCTGTTCAGGGATTAGTTATAAGACCTTCTTTAAACTCGCTGGTTTAGGTGTAGGGCTGTTGATAGTACTTTCACCCGTGATTTACCTGGCAAGAGGCTTTATTTTTACAAGAGAAAGACTTAGCAGGATTGAAGCGTACCTATCACCGTTCAAATATGCCCAGGGGGAAGGCTATCACTTAGTGAACTCGTATCTTGCCATCGGCTCTGGGGGGGTAAAAGGGCTTGGTTTGGGACAAAGTGTTCAGAAACTGGGGTATCTTCCTGAACCCCAAACGGATTTTATCATGGCCATCATCGCTGAAGAATTAGGTGTATTCGGTGTAAGCTTTGTGATTCTCGGTTTGTCTTATATCGTGCTCCGGGGGATCTATACTGGAGTTAAATGTCAGGATCCTTTTGGAACGATGCTGGCAATCGGAATATCGAGCATGATCGGTATCCAAGCCTTCATTAATTTAGGAGGTGTATCCGGATTAATTCCGATTACAGGTGTCCCACTTCCATTCATCAGCTATGGAGGATCGTCATTATTAGTACTATCTTTGTCGATGGGTGTCCTTGTAAATGTGTCGATGTTTGTGAAATATGAAGAAAAATATAAAACAAAGAAGGAAAATGGCTATCCTTCGGAGAATATTGATAATAGCAAAAAAATATATGGTGTAAAAATGTAGGTCACTTTGATAGAGTATCTAAAACTCTAAGTCTAGGGTCTGCCCCCTAAGATACTTCTTTATTATCTTTCGGGTCAGTCCTTTTTTCATAGACTGCATTATAGAGATTTTCAATCATGAATAGCTTAAAGGAGAGAGTGTATTGAAGAAAATTAAAAAAGTATTAGTAGCAAATCGCGGTGAAATTGCCATCCGTGTGTTCCGTGCATGTACGGAGCTTAGTATAAGAACCGTCGCCATTTACAGTAAGGAAGATTCGGGAGCATATCATCGTTATAAAGCTGATGAGGCATACTTAATAGGAGAAGGGAAGAAACCTATTGATGCTTATTTAGATATAGAGGGGATTATTCGAATCGCAAAGAACGCTGATGTCGATGCCATCCATCCTGGTTATGGGTTTCTTTCTGAAAATATTCATTTTGCCAGACGTTGTGAAGAAGAGGGGATTATTTTTATTGGGCCTCATTCAGAGCACTTAAATATGTTTGGGGATAAAGTTAAGGCACGACATCAGGCTCAATTAGCTAATATCCCTGTTATTCCGGGAACAGATGGCCCCGTAGAGACTTTGGAAGAGGTCATTGCCTTCGGGAAGGACCATGGCTTCCCAATCATCATTAAAGCCTCATTAGGTGGTGGTGGACGCGGAATGCGTATCGTCCGTAACCTGGAAAGCTTGAAAGAAGCCTATGAGCGCGCTAAATCTGAAGCGAAAGCAGCTTTCGGAAATGATGAAATATATGTTGAGAAATTTGTGGAGAATCCTAAGCACATTGAAGTTCAAATACTTGGGGATGAAGACGGCAATATTGTTCACTTGTATGAACGGGATTGTTCCATCCAGAGACGTCACCAAAAGGTAGTTGAAATAGCACCATCCGTATCTTTGAGTGATCAGCTGAGAGAAGATATTTGTGAGGCAGCCGTCCGTTTAATGGATAATGTAAAGTATGTAAACGCCGGAACGGTTGAGTTCCTGGTTGCAAATGATCAGTTCTATTTCATTGAGGTAAACCCTCGCGTTCAAGTAGAGCATACGATTACGGAAATGGTTACAGGGGTAGATATCGTTCAGTCTCAATTGATGATTGCAGAAGGACATGCCTTACATAGCAGTAAGCTTGGGATTCCTGTTCAAGAAGAGATCCGGACAAATGGGTTTGCGATTCAATCCCGTGTTACAACAGAAGATCCATTAAATAACTTTATGCCTGACACGGGGAAAATCATGGCTTATCGTTCAGGAGGCGGATTCGGGGTTCGATTGGATGCAGGTAACGGCTTCCAGGGAGCAGTCATTACACCATACTATGATTCACTTCTTGTTAAACTGTCTACTTGGGCTTTAACCTTTGAACAAGCTGCATCGAAAATGGTCAGAAATCTTCAAGAATTTAGAATACGTGGAATCAAGACGAATATTCCGTTCTTAGAAAATGTTGTTAAGCATGAAAACTTTATTACAGGTAAATACGATACATCCTTTATTGACACGACACCTGAACTGTTTATTTTTCCGAAACGAAAAGACCGTGGTACGAAGATGCTTACTTATATCGGAAATGTAACCGTAAATGGTTTCCCGGGAATCGAGAAGAAGAAAAAGCCAGTATTCTCTAAGCCTAGGATTCCATCCCTTGACTTGAAACAAGACTTCAAACCCGGGACAAAGCAAATTTTAGATCAACATGGTGCCGAAGGGTTGGTTAATTGGGTCAAGGAACAAAACTCAGTACTCCTGACTGATACAACTTTCCGGGATGCGCACCAATCTTTACTTGCTACGCGTGTCAGAACAAATGACCTGAAGCAAATTGCAGAGCCTACATCTCATTTACTTCCGGATATGTTCTCCTATGAAATGTGGGGAGGGGCAACGTTCGATGTAGCCTACCGTTTCCTAAAGGAAGATCCTTGGAATCGATTATTAACAATGAGAGAGCGCATTCCAAATGTTCTATTCCAAATGCTTCTGAGAGCATCCAATGCCGTTGGTTATAAGAACTACCCTGATAATGTCATTAAAGAATTTGTTGAGAAATCCGCATTTGCAGGTATAGACGTCTTCAGAATATTTGACAGTTTAAACTGGGTTAAGGGGATGGAAGTAGCGATTGATGCTGTAAGACAAAGCGGAAAAATCGCCGAGGCTGCCATTTGCTATACCGGAGACATAGATGATCCTACCCGAACAAAGTATAGTATTGATTACTATAAGGATATGGCAAAAGAGTTAGAAGCAAGCGGAGCGCATATTTTAGCGATTAAAGATATGGCAGGGCTCTTAAAACCTCAGGCTGCCTACCGACTAATTTCGGAACTTAAAGATACCGTTAGCCTGCCTATCCACTTACACACTCATGACACGAGCGGTAACGGAATATACACATACGCAAGAGCTGTTGAAGCTGGTGTAGATATTGTCGATACAGCACTAAGCACAATGTCGGGACTAACATCTCAACCAAGTGCCAACACGCTATACTACTCATTAAAAGGAACCGAAAGAGAACCGAATGTAAATATTAACTCACTGGAAACTCTTTCTCACTATTGGGAAGACATTCGAAAGTATTATACAGACTTTGAAAGCGGCATGATGTCTCCACATTCAGAGGTCTATAAGCACGAAATGCCAGGGGGGCAATATAGTAACCTTCAGCAGCAGGCAAAAGCTGTAGGACTTGGGCACCGTTGGGAAGAAGTGAAAGAAATGTATGCAAGGGTCAACCACCTCTTTGGGGATATCGTAAAGGTTACTCCTTCATCTAAAGTCGTGGGAGATATGGCATTATTTATGGTTCAGAATGATCTATCAGAAGAAGATGTAATCGAAAAAGGTGAAAAAATCGATTTCCCTGACTCAGTGGTAGAATTATTCGAAGGGTACCTTGGACAACCTCATGGAGGATTCCCGAAAGACTTACAAAGTGTGATTCTGAAAGGGCGCACTCCATTGAACGTTCGTCCAGGAGAGCTCCTTGATGATGTGGACTTTACCGCCCTTAAAGAAAAGCTCTTCGAGGATCTTCAGCGTCCTGTCACGAGCTTTGATGCCCTTGGATATGCCCTGTATCCGAAAGTGTTCATGGAATACGCACAAACAATGGATCAGTTTGGAGATATTTCAGTTCTTGATACCCCGACTTTCTTATTCGGGATGAGACTGGGTGAAGAAATAGAGGTGGAAATCGAAACTGGGAAGACACTGATTGTTAAGCTTGTTTCGATTGGTCAGGCTCAGGCAGATGGTACACGAATCGTTTATTTCGAGCTGAATGGCCAGGCCCGTGAGGTTGTCATTAAGGATGAAAGTATTAAATCAACAGTTGCAGCCAAGATGAAGGCAGATGTGAAGAATGAAAATCATATCGGGGCTTCCATGCCAGGAACCGTTATAAAGGTCATTGCAGAAAAAGGAGAAACGGTTGAAAAAGGAGATCATCTAATGATCACAGAAGCCATGAAAATGGAAACGACCGTTCAAGCTCCGTTTGCAGGGGTAGTTAAAGACATTTATGTACAAAACGGCGATGCCATTAATCCTGGAGATCTATTAATTGAAGTGCAAAAAGCATAAAGAAAAGGATTCCGGATAAGTCCGGAATCCTTTTTCTATTCTTTAAGTTTACTTCTTGAAGCAAGTAAAATGAAGTAGCATAGTAAACCGAATAAACAAGAGATGATCAATGCGTGTAATAAAGCGATCCCAAGGTTCAATCGTGTGAACACAACGAGTGCTCCGGACATGACTTGAAGAGATACCAGCGTAAATGCAATGATCCATCCCCAATAAATAACCTTCTGGTGTTTATGCTCTTTAATCGCAATATATGTGATATATGCAATCCATAAGAAAATGAGTCCTGCTGCTGTTCGATGTCCCATCTGAATCCATTCATAGAGATTTGTGGGCAGACCCGGGGACGAATTGACACATAGCGGCCAATCCTTACATACTAAGCTTGAATCCGTATGTCTTACTAAAGCTCCAGTATAAACAACAATGTAACTATATAAAGTGACCCCGATTGTATGAAATCTCATGCGTTTATTGATGACCAATGAGTGGGCATCAAATTTCTGGTCGACTTCAAAAATCAGCAGTGTCAATAATAAGATTGAAGCAAATGATATAAGAGAAATTCCAAAATGCAATGCGAGTACGAAGTCTGATTGTCCCCAAAGTACAGCGGCAGCTCCAATAAGACCTTGTAATACTAAGAAAAAGAAAGAGAGTGCAGCAAGAAATTTCGTTTCGCGCTTATATCCAATCGCTCTCCATGACCATATTGATAAGGCCAATACCAGTAAGCCTACACCACCGGAGACAACCCGATGTGCTAATTCTATGACAAGCTCAAATGTAATATCAGTTGGAATTAATTGCCCGTTACATAGTGGCCAAGACCGGCCGCATCCCATACCAGATTCTGTCTTTGTTACAAGGGCTCCTCCTAATAGAACAAATAACATGCCAAGAGTAGTGAGGACGGCAAGCCATTTTAATCCTTTGTGAACACCTTTATGCAATCTATTCACCTTCTTAACTAATAGACTCTACACACTTTCTAAATTATAAATATAGTAGAAAAATATATATGCCCCTACGATAATACATAAAAGGTCAGTAAAACTCAACCGATAAAATGTTACAGAATTATGAGCATGATAATTAATTATATGAAGAGAATAGGTATTAGTAGATAATGACTAATTTGCAGAAAAACAAAATCTGTAAGCGCTTAGCTTCGTTTTATGGTATGATGGGTTTAAAATGTTTGTAGAAATTTGAAGAAACCTCTGCGCTTTTCTTTCTTCACAATTTCTTCACATAATTGTCTAATTCTCCCCCAAAAAGGAAAAAATATATGGTTTAATATAATATTGATAGCATATATACTATTTCTTATCTGTGCATGTTAACAGGTGATATAGAAATAGTGAAACATTTCCTATATAGTATAGAGGTGGCAACTGGCCTCTGGCTTTTTATAGAGAGGAGGAAGAAAATGGCTAATAGTCGAATGATGACAAACGTAGAAGAAGCAGATTTGACAACCTCAACTGCGTGGAAGGATTTTTTAGCATTAATCAAAATTGGTATCGTTAATTCAAATTTAATTACAACCTTTACAGGTATGTGGTTAGCTTTTTACTTTACGAATACGCACTTTCTAAATTCTCTTGATATAATGTTCCTTACATTGATAGGTTCTTCCCTTATTATTGCGGGTTCTTGCACCATTAATAATGTGTATGATCGTGACATCGACCATCTGATGGAACGTACAAAAGCACGTCCTACCGTAACGGGCAAGATCAATGGACCTAAAGCATTGTCTTTGGGATTAATAATGATTGCAGTGGGAATCATTATGTTATTTATGACCACTGTTACTGCAGGTGTAATAGGAATTATCGGGGTATTTAGTTATGTTGTATTATATACAATGTGGTCAAAGAGAAAATATGTGAGCAACACGATTGTAGGAAGTATCTCTGGCGCGGTTCCACCATTAATCGGTTGGGCAGCTGTTGATGCAAACCTTGATGTAATCGCTTGGGTACTATTCTTAATGATGTTTATCTGGCAGCCACCTCATTTCTACGCATTAGCGATGAAGAGGGTGGAAGAATACAGGGCAGCGAATATCCCAATGCTTCCAGTGGTGAAGGGATTTGCTACCACAAAGCACCATATCGTAGCATGGGTTGCAGCTTTATTGCCACTTCCATTCTTCTTGATGGATTTAGGAATGTTCTTCTTTGTCCTTGCAACAGCCTTTAACATTGGCTGGCTGGCACTGGGTCTCGCAGGTTACAAAATGAAAGACGATATTAAGTGGTCGAAACTTATGTTTGTCTATTCACTAAATTATTTAACTATCTTGTTCGTAGCGATGGTAATCGTTACCGTAATTTAAGATTAGTGGGAATTCTTTCTGATAAGAAATCCAAATAGATATTTTCATGAGTCCTTGTTTTATTCAAAAGTATATTACACGAAAGAGGGGTTTGATTAAGCTATGAAAGCAAGGCTATCTAAGTGGCGCTTATTCTCAATTGTAGCAATGTTAGCGCTAGTTCTTTCTGGTTGTGGAGAGCCATTTCTCTCCACATTACAGCCAGCTGGTGAAGTAGCACAGTCACAATATGATTTAATGATACTGTCTACATTAATAATGGTATTAGTAATCATTGTAGTAGTCATCGTCTATATGGTGGCAATTATTCGTTTCCGCAGAAAAAAGGGAGATACTACTATCCCGAAACAAGTTGAAGGTAGTCACACACTTGAAATCGTGTGGACAGTAATACCAATAATCCTTCTTCTTATCCTGGCTGTTCCAACCGTAACGTCGACTTTCGAATTAGCGGATACAAAAGCTATGGACAAAAAAGACGCAGATGGTAATCGCGAAGCTTTAGTTATAAATGTTCGCGCTAATCTTTACTGGTGGGAATTTGAGTATGAGGATGAAAAAATCATCACTTCACAGGACTTAGTTGTCCCAACCGATCAAAGGGTTTACTTCAATGTTACGGCTTCTGACGTTAAGCACTCTTTCTGGATTCCGGCAGCTGGAGGAAAGATTGATACAAACGTCGACAACGTAAACACATTCTTCCTTGAATTTGATGGAGAAAAGTCTAAAGAAGCAGGCGGATTATTCTACGGGAAATGTGCTGAGCTATGTGGACCTTCTCATGCACTAATGGACTTTAAAGTAAAAGCGCTTCCTAAGGAAGAGTTTACGGCATGGGTAGAAGATATGAAAAATGCAGGAGAACCTAAACCAACTTCTGATTTAGCACAACAAGGACAAGAAATCTTCAACCAAAAATGCTTAAGCTGTCACGCAGTATCACCTCAGGATGGACGTCCTGAATCAGCACGTCTTGCTCCGAACTTAGCAAACTTTGGTGAGCGTACCCGAATCGCAGGTATTTTAGATCACAATGAAGAAGAACTAAAAAATTGGTTAGTTGACCCTGAGCAGTACAAGCCAGGAAATAAAATGACAGGTACATACGGTAACCTGAAGGAAGATGAACTTGATGCCCTTGCAGAATATTTAATGGGATTAAAAGTTCAAGATTAATTGGGGATTAGTTAAAGGGAGGTTTAATCGTGAGTAGCTATGCACAGAAAAAAGGCTTCGGCGCGACTGTTTGGGACTACTTAACAACAGTAGACCACAAAAAGATCGCCATCCTTTACCTTATGGCAGGAGGATTCTTCTTCCTAGTCGGTGGATTGGAAGCTCTTATCATTCGTATACAGCTGGCTGTTCCTAACAATGACTTTGTTAGTGCAGGCTTATACAACGAAGTTTTAACAATGCACGGTACAACGATGATTTTCTTAGCGGCCATGCCGTTGATTTTCGCATTCATGAATGCGGTTGTACCATTACAAATCGGTGCTCGTGACGTTGCATTTCCATTCCTGAATTCATTAGGTTTTTGGTTATTCTTCGCAGGTGGGGTTTTCCTTAACCTCTCATGGTTCTTAGGAGGAGCACCAGATGCAGGGTGGACATCATATGCTTCACTTTCAATGGCATCTAAAGGGCATGGTATTGATTTCTATGTACTAGGTTTACAGATTTCAGGTGCAGGAACATTAATAGGTGGGATCAACTTCCTTGTAACCATCATTAATATGCGTGCCCCTGGTATGACCTACATGCGTATGCCGCTATTTACATGGACAGTATTTGTTACCTCGGCACTTATTTTATTCGCGTTTCCTGCATTAACGGTAGGGTTATTCTTAATGTTATTTGATCGTATGTTCGGATCGAATTTCTTTGATGTAGCGAATGGCGGTAACACCATTATTTGGGAGCATTTCTTCTGGATTTTTGGTCACCCTGAGGTATACATCCTTGTATTGCCTGCTTTCGGAATTTTCTCTGAGATCATTCCACACTTCTCTAGAAAACGTTTATTCGGTTACTCATCCATGGTATTTGCGACCGTGCTTATCGGTTTCTTAGGCTTCATGGTTTGGGCTCACCATATGTTTACAGTAGGTCTTGGACCAATCGCAAATGCAATCTTCGCCGTTGCGACAATGGCCATTGCCGTACCAACAGGTATCAAAATCTTTAACTGGCTCCTTACCATGTGGGGAGGAAGTATCAGCTTCACGACTCCAATGCTCTACGCAGTAGCGTTTATTCCTACTTTCGTAGCCGGTGGGGTTACTGGAATCATGAACGCAGCTGCAACAGCTGACTATCAATTCCATGATACGTATTTCGTTGTTGCCCATTTCCACTACGTTATCGTAGGTGGGGTAGTATTTGCCCTATTAGCAGGTACTCACTATTACTGGCCAAAAATGTTCGGTACAATGTTAAATGATTTCTTAGGGAAGATCGCTTTCTGGTTATTCTTTATCGGATTCCACTTAACATTCTTTATTCAGCATTTCCTTGGCTTAATGGGTATGCCTCGTCGTATTTGGAAGTTCTTGCCTGGTCAAGGGTTAGAAACAGGAAACCTGATCTCTTCTATTGGAGCAGGCTTCATGGGAGTAGCGGTTATTGTTCTTCTTGTTAATGTCATCATGACTCAAGTCAAAGGTGTTAAGGTTTCTAATGACCCTTGGGGAGATGGTCGTACGATTGAATGGGCGATCCCATCACCACCGCCATTCTATAACTTCAAGCAAACTCCACTTATCCGTGGTTTGGATGCTTATTGGTTAGAGAAAATGGAGGGTAAAAAAGACTTAACTCCAGCAGAACCAATCGGAGACATTCATATGCCGAATAACTCCATCTTACCGGTGATCATTTCACTCGGATTATTTATCGCAGCGTTTGGTGCTATGTATCATCCGGATGGTGATAAAGCATGGGCAATTCCTGTTCTGGTAATTGGTATGCTTATTACATTAGGTGCAATGTTCTTCCGTTCAGTACTTGATGATCATGGATATCATGTTCACAAAGAAGATTTAATGGATGATGATAAAGGGGGTAAGGCATAATGCACGCTGAAGAAAAATTCACGCCAAAGACCTGGCCAGCCTCCCCTGAAAAGGCAACCCTTGAGGGGAAAAACAAGTTCATGGGCTTCTGGTTTTTCCTTGGTGGAGAAACGGTTCTTTTCGGATCTCTTTTTGCAACATATTTAGCGCTTAAAGACAAAGTCCCTAGTGACAGTCATGCACTTGCTGCTGACATCTTCGATCTACCACTTGCATTTATTGCAACTATGTTACTTTTAACAAGTTCTCTTACAAGTGTTTATGCAATGTATCATATGAAGAATTATAACTTCCAACGTATGCAGGCTTGGTTATTAGTCACGGTTCTTCTAGGTGCAGCGTTCCTTGGATTAGAGATTTATGAGTTTAATCATTACGTACATGAATACGGGCATACTTTTACTAGTAGTGCATTTGGTTCAGCCTTCTACACACTAGTTGGATTCCACGGAGGACACGTAGCTTTCGGTCTTCTATGGATTGTAAGCTTAATGCTTCGTAACGCTAAACGTGGTTTAAACCTTTACAATGCTCCAAAGTTCTATTTAGCTTCTCTATACTGGCACTTTATCGACGTTGTATGGGTATTTATCTTTACAGTAGTATACTTAATGGGAATGGTGGGATAAACTGATGGCGAATCAACAATCAAATTCAGGTAACCCAAGTGTAGATTACGAATATCGTCGTAAGAAAAATGCAGAAGACATGAGAATGCAGGTTACATCCTTCATGTTAATGATTTTCTTAACATTAGTGGCGTTCATTGCAGTGGCAGGAGATTTTGATAAGTACTTTATTGTACCTTTCATCCTCTTACTTGCAGTCGTTCAACTAATTTTTCAACTTTATTACTTCATGCATATGAGTCATAAAGGTCATGAAGCTCCTGCATTATTCCTGTACTCTGGTGCACTTGTTGCATTTATCACAGTGTTAGCATTTGTAACGATTGTATGGATCTAAAGAAAAAGTCAGCCTTATGGCTGGCTTTTTTTCGTTGGAGTGGGATTTTTCCCAATGTGCTTGTCGGGCCTGTACAGTCGGCTCCGCTTTTCATTGTCCAGCTCCAGCGGCTAGGCCCTCGAGGTCATAAGCCACTTCTGCCAAAAAGGCAAAAAACGCCTTTCCGGCAGAATCGTCTTATGCTTGTCGGGCCTGTACAAGCCGCTTCCGCTTTTCATTGTCCAGCTGCGCCTCCTAGTCCCTCGAGGTCACATTGAGAAAACCCAATAAGGCAAAGAACGCCTTTTTGGGTTTTCCCAATGTGCTTGTCGGGCCTGTACAGTCGGCTCCGCTTTTCTAATTGTCAAGAACTTGTCATTACCTTACATTGAAGTGGGGGAGGGTTGTCAGTATAATGGGGTTAGGAAACGTGAAATGAGGTGAAGAAATGCCTTTAGGTATTTTTGGTTTTATGGCTTTATGGAGCCCGTTTTTTTTCTTGGCTTTAGCATTTATAACGGTCGTGTATTTCTTAATCACTGTCAAATGGAGAGACAGCTTTAAAGAAAGTAAAAAACTGACCAGCAAAGAAGCCACTTATTTTATTCTATCAATGGTTCTCTTATATGGAATTAAGGGTTCGCCAGTAGAAATTATGAGCACAATCTTATTTTCTGCTCACATGGCACAAATGGCGTTACTATATTTAGTGGTCACTCCTCTGCTCGTGTTAGGAATACCTAAATGGGTCTGGAAAGCTGCAGTTGAGTTACCAGTGGTTAAGCAAATCTTTAAGTTTATGACAAAACCATTGATCTCATTACTATCTTTCAATATCATCTTTTCGATTTATCATATTCCTTTAGTGTTTGATAATGTCAGAACTGATGCTACTCTTCACGGTTTGGCGACCATCATTCTATTCTTGCTAGCCTTATTCATGTGGTGGCCTTTACTAAATCCAGTGGATGACGATATTGATTTAAGTGGGCTCAAGCGTATTGGATATATTCTTGGGAGTGCAGTCTTATTGACACCGGCATGCGGTTTGATTATTTTTGCCGAGAATCCTTTATATGCCCCTTATTATGATCCACAAGAGTTTCTTAAAGCATTGGCACTATGTGTGCCTGTTAATACTCTTGAAGGGTTGACGCTGACTGGGCCGGAATTATTTACTGATATGTCTACACAAAATGATCAGCAGCTTGGCGGAGTGATCATGAAGATTGTTCAGGAGATTGTATTTGGAGTTATGCTATTCAACCTGTTTTTTCAATGGTATCGCAAAGATCAGGAGAAACAAGAAAAGCTCTCGTATGATCCCATTGATCCAAAATTGACAGAACAGTAACGAATCAGGGGATGATTAACTTCATTCCTCTAAGTACATAGCTTAGTATCTTTAGAAAAGAGAGGAATAGAGATGGGTTTACCTATTTTACCTACAATTAGTACCACCTTCATCGTATTAAGTGCAGTGACAGTCGCAATTGGATGGTGGCAGATTAAACAGAGAAAGATTGAGCAACATCAGAAAACCATGACACTTGCAGGTATTTTTGCGCTTATCTTTTTCATCATTTATATGAGCAGAACGATATTTGTTGGAAATACGTCTTTTGGCGGTCCTGATAGCATTAAGATTTATTATACGGTTTTCTTGGTTTTCCATATTACATTGGCCACAACGGGTGCTGTATTTGGTTTAATGAGCTTGTGGACAGGATATAAAGATCGTTTAGCGAGGCACCGTAAGCTGGGACCGATCACTAGTTTAATCTGGTTCTTTACGGCTATTACAGGAGTCGCTGTGTATCTCCTCCTTTACGTATTCTACAAAGGCGGAGAAACAACCTCAGTCATTCGGGCAATCCTGGGATATTAAAGAAAAACCTATTATGTGATACATCACATAATAGGTTTTTTTCTTTGTTTAATAAATGGTGATTTACTAAAGGGAATGGTAGAATACCCGTCGAATGTAGAAATAGTAGAAGGGAGCAGAAAAATAATGATTACAAAATTAAACTACGATCAATTTGAAGAATCCTTACAGTTATCCGAATATGCGTTTCAGTATGCTGTACCAAGTGAAGACAGGGAGAGACGTTTTCAACAAACTAAAGAACATACTGTATATGGAATATATGAAGAAGAAAAATTAGCAGCAAAGCTTCACCTGATACCTTTGGAAATACAGATGGGGAAACAGGTGTACCCCATGGGGGGCATTGCAGGAGTCGCCACCTATCCGGAGTTTAGAAGAAGAGGGCACATACGTCAATTGATGAACCATTCATTACTAATGATGAAGGAAGAAGGCAAAGTCATATCCATGCTTCATCCATTTTATATTGATTTCTATCGTAAATTCGGCTGGGAGGTATTTACATTCTTCCACAAGGTACAGCTTGAGAAGAAGGACCTTGTACCTTTAAAACCTCACAATGGCCACATTAAAAGATTTACCAAGGATACGTATCCCAATGAATTAGAAGTGGTTTATAATCGTTACGCGGAAGACTATAATGGTATGCTCGTCCGTTCTGAAAACTGGTGGAGGGAAAGAAGCATCACGGATTTATGGATAGCTATATATTATAATGAACAAGGTGACGCAACCGGATATCTTACATATGAAGTGAAAAAGGAAAAGATAAAGGTTGAAGAATTTATTCCACTTACAAGTGATGCAAGAATTGGATTATGGAACTTTATTTGTCAGCACGACTCCATGGTAAAAGAGGCAGAGCTTATTTTGAATCCGTGTGAAGCCTTACCGTATATGTTGAAGGACCCTGCAGTTAAAATGGAGAAGTACCCATACTTTATGGCAAGAATCGTCGACGTGGAAAACTTCTTAAAGAAACATGTAAAAGAAATCAATTTTTCCTATCAACTGTCACTTTCCATTACTGATTCAACAGCTGCCTGGAATAACAATACTTTCATTGTTAACAAAAATGAAGTGCTCGCGGGAGGAAAGGTGGAGGATCCTATCTCAATGGATATAAACACTTTTTCCGGGTTAGCTTTTGGAGTACATACCCCACAGGCTCTAATCCAAATGGGAAAACTCCAATGCGGAGATGGGGAGCTTCATAAGCTAAAAGCCTTATCGCAGGGAAAACAGCCGTTTTTTTATGATTTCTTTTAAAATGAAGTCCGTGAGTCCGTCTTAACAGATCAACAAAAATGTGACATAGCCAAAGAAATTATCATTACAGATTCAGAAAAGGACAAATCCTAGTCGATAGGATTTGTCCTTTAAATTATAACTTGAAATTCGTTTTTATAATACCTGCCTCTTTAGCGGAGTTAAACACAATGAGTAATAATGGACCGATGATAAAGCCCAATACACCAAAGAGTTTAAGCCCGAGATACATGGCGATCAATGTAGCAAGCGGAGATAAACCAATATGGGTACCCATCACCTTAGGCTCTACCGTTCTTCTAATAATAAGCAGAATGGCAGCTAATACAGCAAGTTGGGTTCCTAATGCGATATTTCCTGTCAGCAGATGGAAAATAGCCCAAGGGCCCAACACGACGATCGATCCAATCAAAGGAATAAAGTCAATCACCCATATGATGATCGACATAACGATCGCAACATCGGGAGCTATAAATAATAATCCGATTAAGGAAACGATAAAGATGATAATACTCACCAGGAATTGAGCTTTAAAGAATCCAAAAATAACGTAAGTGAGTCGGGAAGTCATAAACGTTACTTTCTCTGCAGTTCTTTCTGTCAAGTGACCATAAATGGATTTCTTAATGCGTGGTAAATCCAACATGAATAGAAAAAGAGCTATTAAGTAAACGAGAAAACTTACTAAGTAATTGGGTATATAAGATAAAAATACGCTTATCTTTTCAATATTTACAGAGTTAAGAATTTTCGTCTTTCCACTATTCAGGAAGTTTTGAACGTCTTCACTGAAGCTTTTCACTAATTCATCAGGAAGATCCTCCGTCGCGTTCAACAGCCTATCCTCATAATCAAGCCATATATCGCTCAACTGGTTAACATATTTCGGTGCATCTTCTATCAGCTTGATACCTTCACCAACGACTTTGGTAGTAACGAAGAACGAGGAAACGCTAATAAGAAGTAGAAACAGTATAAAAACGGAAAGTACCGCAATTCGACGTTTTGCCGAGAAACGCTTTTGAATAAAGCTAACGGCAGGCTCCAGGAAAAGAGCAGTAATAATCGCAGTAATTAAGGGGACGGAAACTGGTAATATAAAAAAAGCAGTTATAGCAAGTATTAAGAAGATCAGCGTAATCATTAATACCTTTTTCGTGAAAAACTTTGACAATTGTGTACCCCTTTCTAACAGAAACCTCTTACTATATATTATATGAGAGAATGTGAAGAATGAACAGTAGGAAGAAAATGAAATTTCAAAGGATTTATTTCTGTTTAATACACGTTCTATCGAATGTTGAATAGGGGAGATTGAAGGATAGGTCCACTCTAAATGAGACATAGAAAAAGACTGTCTGAAGATAGACAGTCTAATCATAATCAGATATTACCAAGCGAAGTTCGTTGCTTCTTTTTTGACATCTGCAATAAGTTTTTCACAAGAAGTGACCAGGTGTTTAGGGAATTCTTCACCTTCACCGTATTCTACACCATGTGGATAATAGTGCTTACCTAATAGTGGGGTCATTAATTGAATAACGGCGTCATGCTTACCGATATCTCCTTCAACAGCAAGACCTTGAATTCGTAAATAGAAAATACCTTCTCTAATTTCGAATTTGCGATCGTATGTTACTCTTTCGTAATCCCATTGACCTGCACGAACAAGACCATGAGATTCCATGATTTCGTCTAATCGGTTTAAATCCACTTTTAAGCTTTCAAATTCTGTTCCTTCAAAACGCATAATAATTCCCTCCTATATTGTCTGGCATGATGGCTATGGAGCCCACATGCTATACGTATGGTAGAAGCATTTATATCGGTGTATGTACAATGATACTAATGCGGTATTTCTCATTCTTAATAATAGTGGAAAAACCTTTATCTTGCAATGTCTTGCATCATTTGATTATGTCATTTTTATAAAAGGTGAATATCCTTCAGGAGAAAGTGAAAAATATAGAAAGTGATTCTGAACGCATGAGGAGGATAAATATGACCAAAATCAAGGAAATAATGACAAAAGACGTTGAAACCTGTTCATTACTGGACAATGTCTATGAGGTTGCTCTTAAAATGAAGGAACATAATGTAGGATCCATTCCCATCGTGGATGGTGAAAAGATTGTTGGAATGATGACAGACCGGGATATCGTCCTCCGCTGTATTGCTGAAAAACACCCAGCTTCATCAAAGGTAGAGGACATTATGAGTACACACTTAATAACCATTGGCCCTGAGAGCGAAGCAGAAGAAGCGGCTCATATCATGGCCGAGCATCAGATTCGCAGACTCCCTATTGTCGATGGAGACCGATTGCTCGGGATGGTCTCTTTAGGTGATTTTGCTATAAGGGAATCACTGGGCAGACAGGCCTACGTTGCGTTAGAAAATATATCTGAATCGAATTTCAGAAATAAACCGTTTTAATCTTGAGGAGATGATCTTTGATCATCTCTATTATAATTGGGACAGAAACCTCTCCCATTAGAGATTCATTTGTTTTAGAACGAATGAAAATATGCTATCCTTTATACTAGACTGAAGTTTTAGAATCATAAACAATGGTATAATAAATCTAGCATTTGCAGCATATCTTGGTAGAGAAAGTAGAGAGGAGGGAAATTTCTGAGAACAGTTTTGCGTATTTTGATCATTCTTGTCATTATCTTATTTATTGGTATTTATCAAGGTCAAAAACAAGAAAATGAACCTCTAAAAGGACCAGAAACCCAAACTCTTAAAGAAGACAACGAAAACCAATTAAACCAATCAATCGAAACACCTGGTGAACGTCCTACATCCGGTTTATCAACGTGGATTGGTAAAGATACGAAAAAGGTAACAGTAGCATTTGGAGAGCCGGAACGGGTTGAACCAAGCTCCTATGGTTATGAATGGTGGATCTACCCGATTTCGGATAAACAGTACATACAAATGGGCGTTAATAATCATAAAGTCGTTACGTTGTTTGCCATTGGGAATCAAGTGGATGTGGCCCCTTATAAATTGGGGCAAAGTTTAGAAGACATTTACCGTTTTACCATTGTTGATTCCGAAATCGTGGTAAATGATGATTCAGGGGCTTATCAATTTGAATTGAATGAAGAAGATCTGAATACAAGGTTACTCATATCTCTTGGAGATATTTATGCCCAGCTTTATTTAGACAAATTCACCGGTAAGCTTACGAGTATCCGCTTTCTGGATAGCCAGACATTGATTGAGATGCATCCATATGAAATGATGTATCGAGGGGAACTGGCAGAAGAACAGGAGCCGAGTGAAGATGAATGGGATAAAGTGAATGGTGCCAGTGAAAAGCAGATCTTTGATATTACAAATGTGCTCAGACATCAATTTGAGGAAGATATCCTAAAATGGGATGAAGAAACGGCAAAGGTAGCAAGAGGGCATAGTAAAGAAATGTATGAAAAGGAATATTTCTCCCATGATTCACCTACATCTGGAAACCTTTCCGAGCGTCTAGAAAGTGAAAATGTTATGTTCAATACAGCAGGGGAAAACATTGCTTCTCAGTACGCCGATGCTCCTGAAGCCGTTCATGGCTGGCTGAATTCTGAAGGGCATCGAAAGATTTTATTGGAACAAAAATTCACCCATCTTGGTGTAGGAGTATACAAAAGGTACTACACTCAAAACTTTATAGAAAAAGTCGAAAACGAATAATAAAAAGGTTGATTCTCCAATGCCGAATGGGGAATCAACCTTTTCTTTTGTCTTATAAGGCTCGTTTACTGCTTCTTTTTGAATATAAAAAAGGAACCTGTAGAATGAGCAACAATCTTACCGTCCGAACTTACAACTTTCCCATCCACAACAATTGTCTTACTGCCTTGATGAACCACTGTTGCATGAGCAGTTAATCGTTCTCCTACACCCGGGGCCAAGTAGTGAACGTTTAAATTTGTCGTTACGGCCCCATAATCCTCTGGAAGCATCATATTGGCTAATGTCCCCATAGCTGAGTCTACCAAAGTAGCCGTTACTCCTCCATGAACGATCTCCAGTGAATTATATGTAACTGGGGTGATCGGAATACTTATTTCGAAATTCCCATCTTTCACTTCACGGTCCATAGCAAATATTCCGCCAATGATTGACCCATTTTCCTTTTCTTTCTTCCTTTTAACCCCTTCTAAAAGCTGCTTCATGATAAGCAGTTCCTCATCCGTTGCAGCTGAAAGACATTCATCAAATAACTGTTGTACCCGTTCTTTCATCATCATACATCCTTTTCTTTATTCACAGCCGCCTGTCCTTGGAAACTGTTTGTTGAAAATCATCACTATATACTTGTAAATATTACTACAAAAAGGAATGTATCACCATTCTTTTCGATCCTTCATAAAGTATAGTAGGTAGATGCCTGTAATGGAGGTGTTCATAAAATGGGTAAATCATTACACCCTAAGGTAAAAGAGTTTAAAGGATTTGTGAGAAAGCATCCGAAAATTGTGAAAGATGTGCGGAATGGTGATGCCAATTGGCAGGATCTCTTTGAAGACTGGTACTTACTGGGGGAAGATGATACAAGGTGGGATAAGTATAAAGACGAAGCTGCGAAAGAATCAACCCCAACCAACCAGGGAAGTAAAAGCGGCTGGATGGATCAAGTTGGAGATATGGTGAAAAAAATGGACGCTAATCAATTGCAACAACATATTAACAACTTAAGTGAAGCCTTGGGAGCCGTGCAAGGGGTACTTAGTCAATTTCAGTCAAATAACAATAGGGGATCAGGAACGGCAACGAAAACTGAAACACCATCTAAACCCTCCCATCCATTTTCATTCCGGAAAGATTAGGAGGGTGATTAATAATGCGAGCAGACATTATTGAGTATATTTATGCCAAAGAAGATCTGAAATTATTTTTAAGGGATCAGCCACAGTGGTATCGTACACTTTCTCGAAATCCCAATGAATTAGAGAAATTCGAAATAGCGTCCATCAACCATTTTCAAAAGACGATTCCTCATCGCGTACAAAAATTCTCAAACGGAGTCCAAATGGCTTCCATGATGATCAGTATGTTTCAATCAATGAATAGTGCCGATAGTTGAGGTGCTATTTTTTTTGAGGTTGGTAAATGGCTCTGCATCATACTTCATCACAAACACCTATCAATTATTTTGAGTAAAATTCGTGTGGATTGGGCAAGGCTATTAGTAAGGAGTGGTGTACACGATGAAGAAAATCATTTTTCTATCCATTGCGTTACTTATTGTATTAAGTGGCTGTAAGGAAAAAATGCCAGAACCAGAAAGCTTTACGTTCACTAAAAAAGTTGAAGCAGCGAACACTGAGCAAAAGCCTCTTTCCATCAAACATATGGTACAAGGAAGTCAAGTATATATTGAATGTATCGTTCCCAATGTAACTTTCACTTCTGAAAAAAGCGGAGCGAAAAAAGGGAAGATTGTCGTTCGTTCAAATACAGGGAATTTGTATAAGGAGTATCATACAGCTGCCTTTGTTGTAAAAGGGTTACCAAAAGGTGTACATCTTCTCAACGTGGAAATAGTAGGGACGAATAACAAACCTTTAGGGATGAAAAAGCAGTTTTATGTGACGATTCAATAGTGTTTATGGATCTGCCGCCGTGAAAACTATTTCACGGCGTTTTTTTCTTTAGGATGAATGAGCCCAGCATTTCATTAAGTGAGCAAGTCTAATAAATCAATTTGCATATTCGCTTCCTTTCGTGAAACATGTTAAAATGACTTTACGGAGGTGAGCATTATGCTTGCTACTATAGAAAGAATGGAAATATTGGATTCAGCTGACGAATTATCTCAGTGGATTTTAGAATCTGATGTGGCAGAAAATTATCGTAAGTCTTTATATAAACTTCGCAACAATTCTGAAACTCAACGAAAAATACAAACCTTTTCGCGAATGAAAGAAAGTTACGAAGAAGTTCAACGCTTCGGACGTTACCACCCGGACTACAAAACCATCATGAAGGAAATCCGTGAAGTGAAAAGAGAAATGGACCTTGATGAGAATGTAGCGGAGTTCAGAAGAGTGGAAAACGAGCTGCAAGATCTCCTTGATCAGGTGAGCCTGCTAATCGGCCATTCCGTATCTAAAAATGTAAAGGTTCCTTCAGGGAATCCTTTCTTCTCAAGCGGAGGATCCTGCGGGGGAGGCTGCGGTTCTGGCGGAAGCTGCGGCTGTTCAGCGTAAACAAGTCGAAAGAAGAGCGGGCGATGTGTCCGCTCTTCTTTTATTACTGCCTTAACCGAACACAATCCACGCAGAGGTTCCCGCAGCAAAACATCTTTTCCTGGGGAACATAAAACCGGTGGCGATATACATATATTGATTCTTCTTCCCTGAAAAAGATCGTATCAGAATGCAATCTCTTTCCCCGCATCGCTCTAGCCGACCACTTTTTAATGGAGTACTCGATGTCGCTTTTCTCTTTATTGGATTGTATATAGATGAATGGAATGCCTGCGCTCCATTTTACACGGGCATCCTCAATCCCGTCTTCTTGTCGAAGCTGATCGATAAAAAAGTCCCAAATCACATTTAAGTCCATGGTGGCCCTCCGTTTTCTACTTCATTATGTAGTATTCACTGTACGCTTATTTAATGTAAGTTAAGACCATTACATATTGCTTACCCCCACATTATTATGCTAGACTTATAAAAAAGTGATTCCTAGAGGGGAAACTATATGTTAACAGAGAGACAAGGTTTAGTTGTTTGGTTACATAGTTTGAAGCATGCCAAGTCCCTGAGACGATTTGGGAATGTTCACTATGTTTCAAAGAAAATGAAATATGTTGTACTTTATTGTAATCAGGATGAAATTGACTCTGTAATGGAACGAATAGCTACCTATTCATATGTGAAAAAAGTAGATCCTTCATTTAAGCCATTTATTAAGTCTGTTTTTGAAAATTCCCGCCCCGATAAGGCGAAGGAATATGATTACAAAATGGGATTTTAATGTTTGCTGCCAAAGACTGTTGTTTTGGCAGCTTTTTTCTTAAGTATGAATAGCTCCCCGTTCAAAAAGCTGCACGATTAACATACCTTATTGTAAAGGCAGTATATAATGATTCAAGCGCAGTATCGCAATCAGATGTTGATAGTACAATGCCTTTTCTGGATATAAAGTGGATGGTTTAACATCCATTTGGATAATGACCTTGTCTAATTCCTTAGCTGTTTCTTCAAAAAGGGAGTAGCGCTGGTTCGGTGTGATGTTCGGGTTTGGAATTCCTTCCCTGCACACATAGATTGCTTGGAATTTCCCCTGTTCTGTAGGTTTCATCACAAGAGCCAGGGATGAAACGGCCCGATTCTTTACAATTGTATGAAATGTCATCATATGCTGTAATCGTTCTTTATTAGCTTTTGCTAGCTCCATTAGTTCATAAATATCTGAATATCCTTCTCCTAATTCTATAAAACGTTGAATCATTCATTCAATCTCCTTTTCTTACCGAGTTTATCAATTCCTTATTATTTCAAACATATAGTCATAAGTAAAGATTCTAAAATAACTTATAGGGGTGATCGTGATGGTATGGTTATTTCTTTTTATCGTCCTGGGGTTATCATGTTTGTATGTAATGGGTGGGAGGCTTGAAAGGAAAGAGATTGTTGAGATAAAGAATAGTGATTCTTTTATAGTGTCAGCGATCCTATCCACACTGGCGGCTCACGGAATCTTATCCCTCATAGAAGAAAATGAACTGCAAAACTCTACTCTTGAAGGTTTACAAGAAACTCTTATCGGTAATGGTTTGGTCGATAAAAGTGAATGGAATCATTTACTGAGCGATCATTTAGGCGACTCCCCTTTTCTTACAGACAGTAAAGATCTGGATATTGTATGAATAAATGGCAATATCCTTAAAATATTCCACAATTAGCTGCTGGAATCTGCTATTCTTTATGTAGCAGACGGAGTTAAGGAGTATGGTATGAAACGCATTCTATTTACATTTGGTCTACTTATGGTACTGATTAGTTTTAGCATTCTTTTCTTTCAATGGATGGGGTTTACGACGGAAAGTGCCGAAGAGTCCGGTGCAGTAAAGGTGAATCAGTCTTATTCCATTACGCATACGGGAGACGAATTCATTGTTACTCAAACCATTCATTTTTTATCATCGATCCCTGAACGTATATCAATTGAGTGGCCAGATCATGCAAGGGATTTTTTATGTGTCAATGACAGAGGGGAAGATTGTTTCACAAAAGAAGACGGGGAATTCTTATTAAGTAATCTCTATGATGACCTACAGGAGATCACGATTACCTATACATTCGAACAGCCACTTAATGCAGAAGTAATGTTAGTAAAAGATTGGCATCCCACACTTTCCTCTGTTTTTACAATAAATACGGATATTCAAATAACAGAAAAGAGCTTCAGGACTGGAAAATGGATAACAGGATATAAATCTGCCAGCCATAAAAAAATGAAATATATTGATTACTATTCCTTCAGCGGTGGAAGTGAGCCTTCCGCTTTATATTGGACAGAAGAGACGATGTTAGAAAAAAAATCATCTACAGTGAGAATGTTGTACGACACGACGGTCATCAAAGATATCGGTATGGCTTCCCTGAGTTCCTTTGAAGGATTTGTGACCGTCATCATGACGAACAAAATAAAGCCCTATCAATCTCCATATTTGATTGTGAGGAACACAGCTGAAGAGGAGCTCCTGGATGATGTGAAAGGCGGCTTACTGTATCAACAGTATGCTTCCACTGATGAAGAGGTTTGGCTCAAAGAGTTTATTGTTGGCATCATCTTAAAAAAACAACCGCACACTTCAAATTCCGCATGGGCGTATAAGGAATTAATTGAAGGACTAACCTCCTCCCAATTGGATGCATTTAAGCGAAGAATTGAAGGGGAAAAGACAAAATCGGTCGATGCATTAAAATTAGATATGATTTTAGGAGCGGTTACAGGCTTTGAATCTACATTTTTTAATGAAAGTGCAAAAGGAAGAAAGAATGTCCCAATGGTTCTTAAAAACGATCACCCGGTGTTCATCAATAAGAAATCCCATAACCTGTCTTACATTTCTTATAAACAGAAAGAGTTAATTCAATTTCCACAAGCAGTGAGGGCTCTTGGACTGGATATAAAAGAGATTCAGCCCAACGTATTTTTCACATCGATAAACGGAAATACATTCAGGTTTTATGTGAATGAAGATTATTTTATTTATAATGAAGAAAATTACGGCTTATTAACGAAGCCTGTGCAAACGGTTGGAGGCTCCATTTATATGGATGTTCACTGGTTTGAGAAATTGTTTAATGTAAAAGTGGTGAATAAAGGAAATTCAATCGAAATTAAAGAAGAAATGTAAAAAGCCCTGCAGAAATTCTGCAGGGTCCTTCTATATCCATTTCTGGAAAGAAGGCAAAGGGAGAGGAGAAACCGGAGGAAGAACTTATGGGGAATCGTAAGTCTTCTCCGCGGTTGGCAACAACATCAGTTAGGATGCTGTTACTTCCATTATCACCTATCAAAATGATTTTATACATTTTTGGAACAATTTCAGTATGTAGCGATATCTGTCGAGATATGATAGGATAGTGAAGAAAAAATACATATATGGTGGATGATTATGAGAGTAATATCAGGTACGTTAAAAGGTAGACCGTTGAAAGCTGTTCCTGGTAGTGGAACACGGCCGACAACAGATAAGGTGAAAGAGTCTATATTTAATATGTTAGGTCCCTACTTTGAAGGGGGATCAGGATTGGATTTGTTTGCAGGAAGCGGTGGACTAGGAATAGAAGCTCTAAGTCGGGGGCTTGATTCTGTTATATTCGTAGACCGTGATGCAAAAGCATTTCAAACCATTAAGGCAAACCTCCAGGATTGTGACTTAATGGACCAGAGCGAAGTGTATCGGAATGAAGCAACGAGGGCATTAAAGGCGATTTTAAAAAGAGAGTTAACCTTTGATTATATTTTCTTGGATCCTCCTTATAAACAGCAGAAGCTTCAACACCTCTTGGAATTCATCGATGAGCACAATCTTCTAAATGAAAGCGGTTACGTCATGTGTGAACATGGCTCGGATATTACATTGGAAGACAGAGCCGGGGGCTTGAAGAAAGTAAGGGAAGAAACGTATGGAATCATAAGGATCTCCATTTTTTCGAAGGAAAATGATTGAAGATACTAAATATACTGGGGGTAAAAAGATGACGAGCATAGCAGTTTGTCCGGGAAGCTTTGATCCCATTACATATGGACATTTAGATATTATTACACGAGGCGCAAAGGTTTTCGATCAAATTTATGTAGTGGTCTTAAATAACTCTTCTAAAAAACCTCTATTCTCTGTAGATGAAAGAATTGAATTGATTCGTGAGGTTACCGGGGACATTCCAAATGTAGTGGTCGATTCCTTTCAAGGGCTTTTAGTAGATTACGCAAAAAAAGTGAATGCGAAAGCGATTATTAGAGGGTTGCGTGCGGTATCAGATTTTGAATATGAGATGCAGATCACGTCCATGAACAGGGTTTTAGAAGATGATATCGAGACGTTCTTTATCATGACGAATAATCAATACTCTTTCTTGAGCTCGAGTATTGTAAAAGAAGTGGCTAAGTATGGAGGTAACATTTCGGAATTAGTCCCGAAGCGTGTGGAAGAATCGTTAAAGGAAAAATATAATGAATTAAATAAGCCTGAATAATTAAACAGGGTTGATCCAGGTGTCTAAACCTTAACTTACACATGATGTGAAAAGTAAACCGGCATAGGCAAAAGGATCAACCCCTTTCTTTATTTATACACTTGTCTTCTTGCATACAGAACGATATAGAGAATCAAACTGAAAATCGTGATCACTGGTCCTGCAGTCTTAAACCAATATAGCATTTCCGTCCAGAATGCATTATTCTTCATTGCGAATACGGGTATGGCATTTGAGAGCTGCTCATCGGAAAATCTCTCATATATCGGCTTCCAAATCAGGATGGTCGTGATGGACGCGGCTATTCCGTGAACAAAACGGGCATAGAAAAAAGGTTTGAACCGTATATCGGTTTCGGCTAATATGCTTGCCACTTGTGCTTGGACACTAAATCCACTGAACCCTAATATAAAGCTTGTAATAATGGCTTGCTGAAGGAGAGTGGCTTCATTTACTCCACTTGTCAGTTTTGAGCCTAACGTAATTTCAAATAAGCCGGATATAAAAGGAATACTTAATTGCTCTGGTAATTGAAGCAGAATAAATAAAGTTGACAACCCTTCTGCAAAAAAGGTCGTAATGTGAAGATGGTAAAGCATTTTATTAATGACCGAAAATAAGATAATGAAACCACCGATCATTAGTAAGGTTTGAATAGAAGAGGTGACAGCATCTCCCAAGAGTTTACCTATAGGGCGCTTATCTTGCAGTCTTGTGCGATGAAGGGCAGAAAAGGCTTCCCGAATGATAAAGCCCTTTTTTCTGGGAGAGCGATTCCTCATTTCTTCCTTTTCTTTTCCACCATAGAACCTCATGACGACACCTACACAGATGTTTCCAATATAATGAGCGGCAGCTAAAACAATGCCAAGGGTAGCGTTTTGAAAGAAGCCGACTGACACAGCTCCAAATATGAATAAAGGATTGGAAGAGTTCGTGAAGGAAACAAGGCGCTCTGCTTCCAGTTTGGTGATTTGTTCTTCTTGTCTCAGGCGAGCCGTCAATTTGGCTCCCGATGGAAACCCGGATGCCATTCCCATTGCCCACACAAACCCTCCGACTCCGGGGACCCGAAATAATGGCCTCATCAAGGGCTCCAGAATGACCCCGATAAACCTGACCACCCCAAATCCAATCAACATTTCAGACACGATAAAAAATGGCAGTAAGGAAGGGAAAACGATCTCCCACCACATATCTAATCCACGTATGGACGCCTCAAGAGATTCTCCGGGCATTATGATGAGAGATACCGCAAACACCGTCACGCTTATGGATAAAGCCAAGGTTTTGATTTTCGATTTGAACAACCGGACTTCCCCCTCTTATGAAATAAGTTCCTTCTATATCAATTCCTTGTGAAATGGGAAAAGAATGATAAAATGGGATTAATTCAACTTGTCCTCATATTATTCAATATACTCATACATAATTGAAATAGACCATATGATGAAATGTACCGATAACTCGGGAAAAGGGGGAAGGGCATGGAGAGACCGAAAATTGGATTAGCCCTCGGCTCGGGTGGGGCAAGAGGTTTTGCACATTTAGGCGTGTTAAAGGCATTTGATGATGCGAAGATTCCGATTGATATGATAGCAGGAAGCAGTATGGGTGCTTTGGTCGGCTGCTTTTATGGGGTAGGGCATAAGATGGAAGACCTTTACAAGCTTTCTACCACCTTCAGAAGAAAATATTATTTAGACTTTACCGTTCCGAAGATGGGATTTATTTCGGGTAAACGGATAAGAGAATTCATTCGGCTTTTTACACATAATAAAAATATTGAAGATTTAAACATCCCCGTAAGTGTAGTCGCTACAGACATAACAAATGGTGAAAAAGTGGTATTTACGACGGGACCTGTTTCAAGTGCGGTTCGGGCAAGTATTGCGATTCCAGGTATATTTGTACCTGAAAGAATAAACGGCCGTTTACTCGTGGACGGAGGAGTCATTGACCGGGTACCCGTTTCGGTTGTAAAAGAGATGGGTGCCGACATCGTCATAGGAGTCGATGTATCTCATGTGAAACGTAATGCAGAAATCACAACGATCTATGATGTGATTATGCAAAGCATCGATATCCTTCAACTAGAAATCGTCGCACACAGGGAATTTGCCTCCGACTTTATGATAAGACCCCATGTAGAAATGTACAGTACCAGAGCGTTCAAAAATATTGAAGAAATTATAGATATGGGAGAGGAAGAGGCAAAGAAGGTTATTCCTTCTATTCAGAAAGTTTTAGATAATTGGAAGGAGTAAGAACATGAAAACGAAAACATTAATTAGAACCTTAGTCATCATGACCATTTTTATGGTTGCTACATCCTTTTATTATCTTCCATTCTATGTAACGAAGCCGGGAGGTGCACATGAACTGGATCCGATCGTAGAAGTGAAGGATGGATATGAGGATGAAGGTGAATTAATGCTTACAACCGTCAGGATGGGTAGAGCAAATATCTATGCCTATCTTATTGCCAGCATAAAAAAATACGAATATATATTTCCTGTTGAAGAAATCAGAAGTCCTCATGAAAGTGACGAGGAATATAATCTTCGTCAACTTCACCTTATGGCCGACTCTCAAAACCATGCCATTGAAGTGGCCTTCAAAAAAGCAGGTAAACCCTATGAATACACATATAAAGGTATCTATGTCTTAAATATTTACCCGTCGATGCCAGCCGAGGAAGTTTTGATGCCTGGTGATCGTATTACAGCCGTTGATGGGAATGCATTTCAATCATCAGAGGAATTCATTGAATATGTGAGTAAGAAAAAAAGTGGGGATAGTGTGAAGATTACCTTCGTTCGGGATAAGGAAGAAATGGTGGAGACGATTTCCTTGGAGGCTTTCCCTGATATGCCCGATAAAGTAGGTCTTGGTATTACGCTGAGTGACGATAAAGACATCAAAACAGACCCACCGGTGGAACTGGATACTGAAGAGATTGGTGGCCCTTCCGCAGGATTGATGTTTAGCTTGGAGATTTATAATCAACTAACGAAGGATGACATTACGAAGGGTCATTCTATTGCGGGAACCGGGACGATTTCCGAAAACGGGGAAGTTGGACGCATTGGCGGTATAGAGCAGAAGGTCATTGCGGCTGACAAAGCGGGTGCAGAGTATTTTCTTGCTCCCCATGAAACGGTTACAAAGGAAATGAAAGAAAAATATCCTGATCTTGAATCGAACTATACTGCTGCCAAAAGAACAGCTGAAGACATTGGTACGGACATGAAAGTAATACCTGTGAAAACATTTGATGAAGCATTAGCATTTTTACAGACATTAGAAAAATAAACAAAGAGGCTGCCTTCTGTCAGCCTCTTTCTATTTCTATATCATAATTGGCGGTTGAGACCATTCTAGATGAAGCAGTTTTTTTCGGGCTGCCCCATTTTCTAAACCTAAAGAATAAATTTCAGCCGCTCTGACATCTAAAGCTATATCTTTTTGATTTGCACTTGAAAGCTTGCTGATTAAAGGCAAAGGCATTGCTTTTTTCTGATAATGGATAAATTCCCTCCCAGTTTTATTCATACCAAGCAGGCGAATATGGCGTGGGGAGTTGTGTCTGCTTCGCATTTCTTCCTTATTTGTATTGGTTAAAACATGAAGGAGCATTCGTTGAAGACGCGTCCATGTATATCGTTTTGTTTTAAGCTTCATCATGAATTCTTCAAAGGAAGCCGAGCTTTTAACAAACTCTATCATCCGATTCTCTATACCTTCTTCTATTTCATATATCTCCTTCAGTTCTTCTTTGCACGAAGAAAGAAGCTTATACTGCAAAAATGTCCAATAATTTTCCCATCTATGGAATCCCCCGTACTCAAGTTGGTACTGAGATAATTGATCAACAGATGTAGGGGGGAGATAAGAGTCGATCTTGATATCACCCTCACTGCTGAAAATATTTTTCCTGATGCTTGTAGCGCTCGCAATCGAAGGAGAAGAAAAATGTTCATCATGGTATCCAGCAGATTCCCTTGGGATGGTGAAAGCTTTCAATGATGAGTGAATCTGATTTCTTGCTTCCATATAATGAAATCCCAGTATATTATTCGGCTTACTTAGATCGATGACCGAGTCCCCGCTCCCGAGCATTTGGAAAGCTTTGGCCAACGCAGAAGGATAGCTCGTGCCTTCCTGGATGAACTCACTTATATATGTATCGTATTTCTTCCTATTCGCTTCGATGAATAGGACCGTTTTCTCGAAAGTATCGATATCTCCATCTTCACTGCCGAAACAAAAGCTTTCACACCCGATGGCATCAAGGAGTGAAATGGCTCCCCGTGAAAAAAATTCAGCATGCTGTGTGGCAAAGCTATAGGGAAGCTCAATGACAACGTCAACCCCTGCTTCTAAAGCCATTTTGGTGCGGGACCATTTTGATACCAGTGCCGGCTCTCCACGTTGCAGGAAATGCCCACTCATAACCGCAACCACTACATCAGCTCCTGTTGCCCTTCTCGTTTCCCTTAAATGATGTAAATGGCCATTATGAAAGGGATTATACTCTACTATTACTCCTGTTGCTTTCATGAAATTCTCCACATCCTTTCTAAGTCACAACTATCTGCTATGTAGTTCATTATATATGGAAATGATATAGATTCTCTCCTTTTATGACATAATCATAACTAATATTATAAAATATTTGAAAGTCCTTATATTTAAACGTTATAATTACAACACTATGGTTGTAAAGAGTGTAAAGAAAAAATATTGACAAACGGTATTATGAAAGCTATAATTACCTTTGTTGCCTTGAGGTGATTACATTGAAATGGTCAATAATACAATTACAAAAATTTAGAGACAAGGGACTTTCCATTGACGAAACAATTAATTTGGATGAATTGAAAAAAATCGATCCCCAAATTATAGAAGTCTCACCTATTCGAGTGTCTGGAAAGGCAGATATCGGTTCGAACCGGGTCACCTTCCATCTTCATATAGAAGGAAAGTTAGTATTACCTTGCTCAAGAACCCTTGTGGATGTTGATTTACCAGTTGACATTAAAACGATTGAAACCTATCTTCTAAATGAAACTGATTATGATCAGTATGAGGAAGAGGAAATACATCGTATTCAAGGTGATGTTATTGATTTAAAACCTGCTATAAGAGAATTACTATTACTTGAGATTCCAATGCAAGTAATCAGTGATGAAGCGAGAGAACAAGATGAGATGCCTTCAGGTAAGAACTGGGAAGTTCTGACGGAAGAACAAGCTTATCAAGTCGAACAAGAGGAAGAGAAGAAAGTTGATCCTCGTCTCGCTGAGTTAGCAAAACTTCTTGATCAAAACAAGAAATCTTAAAAGCGAAGTACCAGTTCGACTGGCTTCATAATGAGTATGAATCTCTTTTAAGGAGGTGGGAAGAATGGCAGTACCTTTTAGAAGAACATCTAAAACAGCAAAAAGACAACGTCGTACACACTTCAAACTACGTGTACCTGGTATGGTAGCATGCCCAAACTGTGGTGAAATGAAACTAGCACACCGTGTTTGTAAAGAGTGCGGAACGTATAAAGGTAAAGAAGTTGTAAACAAATAATATTGTTTACAGCAAAAAAAGCGTGAAAGAGGCCATGGCTCTTCACGCTTTTTTTATTGTCATTTTAAAGAAATGTCTGTTCATCTCATTTAGAAAACCATACACTAAAAGTATGAAAGGAGGGTCTGATTTGGGAGAATATATGATACATATGAATGAAGAAGGGATTCTGCAGTTTATCATCAACCGTCCGGAAAAACGAAATGCAGTGAGTTATGAAATTATGGCAGGACTCGAAAAAGCGCTAGATGAGTGTATTCAAAATGATCATGTGAAAGCGCTGCTTATTACTGGAAGTGGTGATCAGGCTTTTTGCTCCGGGGGAGATTTATCTCAATTTCATAACCTTAAAACAGAAAGTGAAAGTTATGGAATGCTCAGTAAAATGGGCAGCCTCATTATGAAACTAGCCTTCCTACCAAAACCTACAATCGCTTTTATTAATGGAACGGCGATTGGCGGAGGGTGTGAGATCGCCACTGCTTGTGACTTTAGAATCGCCAAAAGAACAACTAAGATGGGATTCGTTCAAGGGAATCTCGCCATTACCACAGGATGGGGAGGTGGGACCTTACTTCTTGAAAGGCTTTCAGCGTCTAATGCGCTTTCCCTGCTAATGACAGCAAGGGTGGAAGAAGCAGAAGTCCTTTATGATATAGGGTTTGTAGATGAACTAGTCGATGCCAATGTCCCAATCCATGAAATTCCCCTCATTAAATTGATCTCACAGAAATCAGAGGGAGTCTTGAGGGCATATAAGCAGCAACTTCTTGGGAAATGGGATAGAAAAAGAGTAGAAGAAAATATAATGAAGGAAATAAGCCAATGTTCAAAGCTATGGGCAAGTGATGAGCATCACGAGGCAGTGGAGAGATTCTTTAATAAATAGGTAAAGCATAATAAAAAGGAACCGGTGCCAGAAAGCCGGTTCCTTTTTGTATGCATTAAAAAAATAGTGGTGCAGATTCTATCTTCTCTAGTAAGAGCATATGATTGGATAAACTGGATCTTACAGGGGGGATGGAAATGTCTTCAAATAGGCAGGATGCATGGAGTCAAGATGAAGATGTGTTGTTAGCGGAAGTGGTATTACGCAATATACGAGAAGGTGGTACCCAGCTTCAAGCGTTTGAAGAGGTAGGAAGAAAACTATCAAGAACGTCAGCGGCTTGCGGCTTTCGTTGGAACTCATTTGTTCGTAAACAATATAAATCCGGAATCGAACTTGCTAAAAAACAAAGAAAGCAATCTAAAAAGGACTCTCCAATAGGTAAGGCAAATGAAGAAAATCAAGAAGTGCAAGTAGAGAGTTCACCAGAGCTTGAAGCTTCTGAAGTGTTTTCAATGGGGAGTATGATAAATTATCTTCAAAAAGCTGAAGATGCCGTTCGAAACGGGGAAAAAGTACGGAATGAAAATACTCAGCTTCATGGACAAATCTCTTATTTGAAAGAAAGGCTTCAAGAGGTTGAAGCTGAGTTGAAAGAGTATGAAGCAAAATTTAATCTTCTTGAAGAAGATCATAAGTCATTATTAGCTATTTTTGAAAAAGCAAGGAAAATGGCTCTTTTGCAAGGAAATGAAGACAAAGTGAAGTTTCAGATGGATAAAAACGGCAACCTTCAGCGGTTGAATAAATGAAGAGAAAGATAGGCTGGCTAAATAAATTTATTTAGCCAGCCTATCTTAGTTAATTGATAATGGTTTTCGTAAGCTTTTCGCCTCTGAGCAAGCCGCCTCCGCTTTCGTTTTCATCCAGCTACGGCGGCTAGAGGCTCGAGGTCATAAGGCAGACCTACCAAAAAGGGAAAGAGCGCCTTTCCGGTAGGTCCGCCTTATGCTTGTCGCCTCTGGGCAAGCCGCCTCCGCTTTCGTATTCATCCAGCTACGGCGGCTAGAGGCTCGAGGTCATAAAGCAGACCTACCAAAAAGGGAAAGAGCGCCTTTCCGGTAGGTCCGCCTTATGCTTGTCGCCTCTGGGCAAGCCGCCTCCGCTTTCGTATTTAACTGATTTTCTGTTCTGTGACCCCTTCTGGGAACCATACGTATGGATTTTCACCTAAATCTCTTTCCACTTCGTACGTAACGGCTTCGAAGCCCATTTTCTCCCAGAATCCCTGGGATTTAATACGGGAATTTGTTTTAATAGGTAAACCAAAGCTTTTTGCAAATTCTACGAGCATTTTTCCGTAGTTTTTGTTTTGATATTTTGGTAATACCTCTAGCTTCCATAGTTCCAAGTAATTTTGGGGAGGATCGAAGTACTGATCAAAACGAGCATTGCGCTGGTACAAGCTCATTCTGGCAACCAAGGTATCGCCAAAGTAAATTCCATAAAAAGGTGACTCGCTATCGTTTTCAATGATGTTGGCTTGTAAGTCTTCTAACATGGATAATTCCTGTACACCATATTCTTTAAATTTCTTAAACTCTTCAAGAGTTTTATAGTTTACTTTTAATTTCTCCACTTTTACTGCCATCGTATTACCTCCTAAAATGCTAAAAAATAAGTATGGGAAAACATGGTGAATCATGAATCCGTTTGCAACGGATTTAATGATCAAGCAAGTATTTATTATTATTATATAACAAATAAACAAAAAATTCTGCACTTAATTAAGAAAACGTTTACAATTAAGAAGAAGGATTTCGACGATTTTTGTAGAATTCGTAATATGAACAGATGTGTTCTATGAAGAAAGGGGAGAGATTGTGCATAAGATTCTAATTGCAAATAGGGGAGAAATTGCTTCAAGAATTATTAAAACCTGTAAACAACTAAACATTCAAACAGTCGCGGTTTATTCCGATGCAGATCAGGATATGCCCTTCGTTAAAGAAGCGGATATTGCACACCGCATAGGTGAATCACAAGTGAATCGCTCATACTTGGTAGTGGACAATATACTTGATGTAGCAAAAAAGGAAAAAGTGGATGGAATCCATCCCGGGTATGGTCTCCTATCAGAAAATGCAGACTTTGCCAGAAGAGTTGCAGAAGAAGGCATCACCTTTATCGGGCCGGCTCATGACATTATTGAAAAGATGGGCGACAAGGTGGAAGCTAGAAGAGTGATGCATGAAGCGTCTGTACCGGTCGTACCAGGAAGTGATGGAGGGGTCGAAACCCTTGATGCTGCCAAGCGTGTAGCAAGCGATATTGGCTATCCCGTCATGTTGAAGGCCAGTGGTGGAGGCGGGGGAATCGGAATGATCCGGTGTGAAAATGAGCAAGCGCTCGTTCAAAGCTTCGATTCTACTAAAAACCGGGCTAAAGCCTATTTCGGGAAAGAGGAAGTCTTTCTTGAGAAATGTATTGAAAATGCGAGACACATCGAAGTGCAAATCTTTGGAGATCATCATGGGAATTTGGTGCATCTTTTTGAGCGGAATTGTTCTGTACAAAGAAGAAATCAAAAAGTGATAGAAGAATCACCTTCTCCCGCGCTTTCTCAAGAAACGAAGGAGAAGATGTTTGCCGCTGCTGTACAGGCAGGTAAGGCAGTCAACTATACGAATGCTGGAACAGTTGAGTTTATTGTTGATGTAGATGAAAATTTTTATTTTCTGGAAATGAATACTCGACTGCAAGTAGAACATCCGGTCACTGAAACCATCACGGGATTAGATTTAGTGAAGTGGCAGCTTTTAGTAGCTTCCGGAGAGCCCCTTCCTCTATGCAAACAGGAGGAAATCTCTGTTAAGGGTCATGCAATTGAGTTTAGAGTTTATGCCGAGGATCCGAAGACGTTTTACCCGTCTCCAGGTCAGTTAATGACCTTGCGATGGGGAAAAGGAGAAGATGTTCGAATCGACAGCGGATATGAAGAAGGAAACAAGGTCACTCCATTCTATGATCCGATGATTTCCAAATGCATCATCAAAGGAAACGATCGTCAAGATGCATTACATAAAGCCAAGGTCTTCTTTGAAGGGGTAACGATTGAAGGAGTCAAAACGAATGTCACTCTATTCAAGGAAATCATTGAAGATAAAGGCTTTATCAAAGGGTCTTACACCACGAAATGGCTACAGGACTTCTTGACAGCCAACCGCACGTAAAAAGAATGGGGGATGTTAGTCCCTGATAAAATTTAACTAAAAGAGAACAAACTGGAGGAATCAATCATGAAGGAAATTACATCATCAATGGCAGGAACGGTTTTAAATGTACTGGTAGAACAAGGTGGAGAAGTGTCTGTAGGAGATACTGTATTAATGCTTGAATCAATGAAAATGGAAATTCCCGTTGAAGCCGAAGCGGGAGGGAAAGTTTCGGAAATTAAGGTTAGTGTAGGGGATTTCGTTAATGAAGGAGATGTATTACTCGTTATTGAAAGTTAATGGGAGTATGAAAACGTTAAGTCAGAGATGGCATGAACATCTCTGACTTGTTTACGCATTTACATAAAACGACGGAGGGGATACTATGTCGACATCTAAAACGATCATCAACACTCTCGAGGAAAAGAGAGAAAGGATTGCTTCGGGTGGTCAGCCGAAATATCATGAGAAATTGAAAGAACAGAAAAAGATGTTTGTTCGAGATCGACTTCAACAACTATTTGATAATGGGGATTATCAAGAAGATGGTATGTTTGCAAACAATAAGGCAGAAGATTTACCTGCTGACGGCGTTGTAACAGCAATCGGTAAAGTAGGTGGACAGACCGTTTGTGTAATGGCCAATGATTCCACTGTTAAAGCTGGATCCTGGGGAGCGAGAACCGTTGAGAAAATCATCCGAATACAAGAAACCGCCCTTAATTTGAAAGTGCCTATCTTCTATTTAGTGGATTCGGCCGGAGCCCGTATTACCGATCAGTTAGAAATGTTCCCTAATCGACGTGGGGCAGGTAAGATTTTTCACAATCAAGTGAAAATGTCAGGGATGGTTCCGCAAATATGTGTTCTTTTTGGTCCGTCGGCAGCTGGTGGGGCATATATCCCTGCTTTTTGTGACATAGTGATCATGGTGGATGGGAATGCCTCTATGTATCTTGGTTCTCCTCGTATGGCAGAGAAAGTGATCGGTGAGAAGGTAACGCTTGAAGAAATGGGTGGTGCAAGAATGCACTGCACTGTCAGTGGGTGTGGAGATCTTCTTGCAGCTTCTGAAGAGGAAGCGATTGAAGAAGCGAAGAGATATTTAAGTTATTTCCCAGCGAATTATCAACAGAAGCCTGCCGTCAAGGATGGTCTTGCCCCTAAGCATGAGAAGCTGTTAGAAGACATTATCCCGGAACATCAAAATGCGCCTTTTAACATGTACGATTGCATCGATACATTGATCGATGAAGGCAGCTTCTTTGAAATGAAAAAACTCTTTGCACCTGAATTGATCACAGGCTTCGGCCGCATGGATGGTAAAGTGGTGGGGATCATTGCCAATCAGCCAAAGGTAAAGGGAGGAGTACTTTTCCACGATTCTGCAGACAAAGGGGCAAAATTCATCCAGTTATGTGATGCCTTCCATATTCCTTTATTATTCCTTGCAGATGTACCTGGGTTTATGATCGGGACAAAAGTAGAGAGAGCCGGGATTATTCGCCATGGAGCAAAGTTGATTGCTGCCATGAGCTCTGCAACGGTTACGAAGATATCCGTCATTGTAAGAAAAGCATACGGCGCCGGTCTATACGCAATGGCAGGTCCAGCTTTTGATCCTGATGTTTGTATTGCCCTCCCTACTGCACAAATTGCAGTAATGGGACCGGAAGCAGCCGTAAATGCTGTTTATTCAAATAAGATACAAGCTATCGAAGATCCAAAAGAGAGAATACAGTATGTACAGGAAAAGCAGAAGGAATATAAAGAGCATATCGATATTTATAAATTGGCATCGGAATTAATAGTAGATGAAATTACAGCACCGAATGAGTTGCGTTCCGTATTAATTCAACGTTATAAGCTCTATGAAACCAAAGAAGTTCAATTTAGTGAGAGAAAACATCCCGTATATCCTGTTTAGATTGTTGGATAGGGCTCGTTCCTTTGGGACGGGCCCTTTCTTTCGAACGTTGACTGATTCTTTTAGCCTATGGTTTTCTAGTTACGGAAAATTTGGTAAACTATTCTTAAAAACATGTACGATAAGGAGTCTTTATGAAAATAGGAATCATTGGAGGAGGAGCAGTCGGCCTTTTATTTGCAGGGTATTTGGGCCAGAAGTTTGATGTCACTCTCCTTGTAAGGAGAGAAGGGCAGGTTCAGTCCCTGTTAATGAATGGCATAAATGTACATAGGGAAACCTCTTCATTCACAACACAAGTCCATTCGGATCTTCTTACAGAAGTTCCCTTGGAATTTGACCTAGTGATTGTGGCAGTAAAGGAATATGATTTAAAGTCCTTGGAAAATGTGTTAGAGCTTATGGATAAGCGTCAACCACTACTATTCCTTCAAAATGGTATTGGGCACCTGGATTGGGTGAAATCATTGCCCCACCAAAATTTACTTGCTGGTTCGGTAGAGCATGGCTCTTTGAAAGAAAACGACCACACTCTCCATCATTTAGGAGACGGAAAGACAAATCTCGCTTTAATTAAAGGAGAATGGGGAGTTATGGAAGAATTAGTATCACAGAGCATTCCTTCCTTTCCATTTTTATTAAAACAAGACTTCGAGGAAATGCTCCTAACCAAGCTATTTGTAAATGTACTAATTAACCCTCTAACGGCTTTAACCCGGTTAACGAACGGGAAGCTGGTTGAAAACCCACACTTGCATCAATTACAAATGGATTTATTCCAGGAACTGCTTCGCCTCTTTCCACAAATGGAAGGGATTATTTCCTTTGAAGCGGTTGAAAAAATTTGCACCAATACATACCAAAACAGATCTTCCATGTTAAAAGACATTGAATCCGGTAGGAAAACAGAAATAGAGTCTATCTTAGGCGTTCTACTTGAAAAAGCACATAAAGAACACCATTTTGTACCCATCATGAATGTCGTTTACAGATTAGTTAAAGGAATTGAAAGAGAAGGTCTGGGGGGATAAAATGGCTTCGATTTTTTCGACCATCATTGCCATATTTGTAATGATCCCATTTTTGGGATATTTCATCAGTTTCATTCTAGCGAAAGAAATCATGAAGAACCATCGGAAAGCTGTTCATTTGGCGATTGATATTACGACTTTTCTACTAATCGTCTCTGTTCACTTTATTGTCATTGCCATTTGGCAAACTTCTTACCTATGGCTTATTTTCCTTGTAATTTGCTCCATTGGCGTTCTATTTGCCATCATGTATTGGAAGGCAAAGGGGGAAATCCATTACCCTAAGGTATTGAGAGGTTTCTGGCGGATGAACTTCCTGTTATTCTTTACGGCTTATATAACGTTAATGATTACAGGACTGGTCCTCCGTATCCTAGAATTATATTAGAAAAAAGAACAGGCAAGTTTTTTCCTTTTCTTAATGTGGAATGATATACTCATCGTTAGGATATAAAGAGCTAGAAAAGGAGTAATTCAAATGGAATTGGAAAGCTTAAACATTCCAGCAATAAATCAGTTTGCCTCTCAATACTTAAAACAAGAAGAGCCCGTCACTTCTTTTTTCCACTATAACGTAAACAGTTCTTCAGTCTATTCAGATCGCATGAAAGATTTAGATTCGAGACAATTTCAGAGAGAAGATCTTGCAGAATGTATTTCTTCTTACATGAAGTCATTGCCATCATCTGAAAAGGTTGAAGAATCGTTGGGGAAATTGAGAAACAATGCCGTAACCGTCATCGCCGGACAACAGGCAGGTCTGCTGACTGGCCCACTCTACACGATACATAAAATCATTTCTGTCATTCAATTAGCCAGACAGCAGGAAGCCGAGTTAAAGCATCCTGTGGTTCCTGTTTTTTGGATTGCAGGAGAAGATCATGATTATCAAGAAGTCAATCATATATACGTAGAAAACGGATCAAAGGTTGAAAAGGTAGGATATCCGGAGAGAGTATTAGAGAAAAAAATGACCTCTCATATTACGTATACGAAACCAGTGATGAAGAAATGGCTTGATGATATACTAATGATACTGGGAGAAACACAGCATACAAAACAACTGGCATCGGAACTTACTGAAATGATTGATGAAGAAGAGGATATTGTTCGATTCTTTGCCCACTTTGTGATGAGCTTATTCAAAGATTTCGGCTTATTGGTGATTGATTCTGCCTATCCTTTACTAAGGAAGCTTGAATCAAGACATTTTCACCATTTGATTGAAAGCAGTCAATCCATATCGGATGCGGTGTTTGAGCAACAAGAAGAAATCCGCAAAAATGGATATAGTACTCAATTAGACATTTCCCCTGCAGCTGCCAATCTCTTTATTCAACTTAAGAACGAAAGGGCTTTGTTAGAAAGAGAAGGGAATACGTTCTTTGAAAAGAATAGTGGTAAAACTTATTCGAGTGTGGAGCTGCTATCCATTCTGGAAGAAAGTCCAGAATCATTCAGTAATAACGTGGTCACGAGACCTATGATGCAGGAATGGTTATTTCCAACTCTCGCATTTGTTGCCGGACCTGGTGAAATTGCCTATTGGGGCGAATTGAAAAAAGCCTTTGAACTTGTAGATTTAAAAATGCCGCCGGTCGTCCCGAGATTAAATATTACCATCGTGGAACGTGAAATAGATAAGAGAATTCATGACCTTCAATTGACGCTCCATGGAGTGATTACGGAAGGTGTTTCTACTGCTCGTGATGCTTTTTGGAAATCCCTCGAGCGTCCCGCTTTAAAGTTGGAAATGCAAGAAATCCAGGAAGAACTCCAGCGTAAGTATGAGAGAATTCGCGAACAGGCGCTTAGTATTGATCAAGGATTACATCCGATAATTGAAAAGAACCTTGAATTCCACTTGAGTCAGTTCGATTATTTACGTAACAAAGTGGATAAAGCCCTGAAAGATAAGCACTCATTAACCTTTAATCAGTTTATGAAGGTGGAAAACAGCATCAGGCCAAATGAAGGACCGCAGGAAAGAACGTGGAATGTTCTCTATTTCTTAAACAAATACGGACCCAACTTCGTAAGAGACCTGACACTTCAAGATTTCACCTTTGACGGAACTCATAAAGTGGTATATATCTGATTGGAAACAATATGCAATATTACCAGTCGACAAGCACAAAAACTAAAGGACCTAATTCGTTTTATATTGCGAATTAGGTCCTTTTTACGTTGAATAAAGACAAATTTCAACGGTGAAAACTTGTCTGGAAAAGAGAGAAAAAGACTAATGAAAAATAGAGGAAATATTTTGCAAGGAAAGAATTTATAAAAGAGTGGAGAAAAGTGGGGGGATGTGGTACATTTGTGTTAGAAAGTGGGGGCAGTGCATATGTTCATGGGCGAATATCAACATAACATTGATAATAAAGGCCGTTTAATCGTACCTGCCAAGTTCCGTGATCACCTCGGAGATTCATTTGTCATTACCCGAGGGTTGGATCAATGTTTATTTGGTTATCCCATGGATGAGTGGCGAGCTCTTGAAGACAAGCTCAAAGCCCTACCACTGACAAAGAAAGACGCCCGTGCCTTCACTCGATTCTTCTTCTCGGGAGCGACTGAGAGTGAATTAGACAAAACAGGTAGGGTGAATATTCCTGCTACACTTGTGAATTATGCACAATTGGATAAAGAATGCATTATTTTAGGAGTTTCCAATCGAATTGAGATTTGGAGTAAATCATTATGGGAAGACTATTTCACACAGTCTGAAGATTCATTTGCTGAGCTTGCAGAGAATATGGTAGGGTTTGATATTTGACCCCCCACAAAACGTTCGATTGGAAAGGTGAAGTCAACATGTTTAAACATACAACTGTATTATTAAAAGAAACGGTGGATGGTCTGAGTATTAAAGAAAATGGAGTTTATGTAGATTGTACTCTGGGTGGAGCAGGGCATAGCGAGTATCTTGTGAGCCAGTTATCACCGGAAGGGCATCTATATTGCTTCGATCAGGATGAAACAGCCATCAACCACGCAAAAGAAAAGCTTTCATCCTACCAGGATAGAGTTACATTCGTTCAATCAAACTTCCGAAACCTAAAGGAAGAACTTGAACAACTTGGAGTACATAGTGTGGATGGGATTCTATACGACCTGGGTGTATCATCGCCTCAACTGGATACTCCAGAAAGAGGGTTCAGTTATCACCATGATGCTCCACTCGACATGAGAATGGACTTGCAAGGTGAAGTAACTGCTTATGATGTGGTTAATCATTGGTCGTTTGAAGATTTGGTTCGGATTTTTTATCGATATGGAGAAGAGAAATTCTCAAAGCAAATAGCGAGAAAGATAGAAGCGGCAAGAGATATTAAGGCGATTGAAACAACGGGTGAACTTGTCGAGCTCATTAAGGATGGTATCCCTGCACCTGCAAGACGAAAAGGTGGTCACCCTGCTAAGAGAGTCTTCCAAGCCATACGAATTGCCGTGAATGATGAATTGGGGGCCTTTGAAGATTCACTTGAACAAGCGATAGAGCTTCTTCATAAGGGAGGAAGGGTGAGCGTGATTACATTCCATTCCCTAGAAGACCGCATTTGCAAAACGATGTTCAAGGAGAAGGCATCAGGACCTGATCTGCCTCCGGGATTACCGATTATTCCTGAAGGTTATGAAGCAGAGCTTAAGCTTGTAACGAGAAAACCGATCCTGCCTAGTGATGACGAATTAGAAGAAAATAATCGCGCTAGGTCAGCTAAATTAAGAATCGCAGAAAAAAATATATAAATAGAAGGAAACAGGAGGGAGAATTTTGAGTAACTTAGCCAGAAATTACGAGCAGCAAAAAGTTGAGAATCAATCCGTTCAAGCCAAACCAAAGCGCTTGAGTGAAGAGAGAAGATCCGTCATCACACCCGGGGAAAAGATCCTTGTCGCGATTTTCGCAGCAGTATTTTGCTTCTTAGCCGTTCAGATTGTGACAACACAGGCTGCCATCTATGATGTGAATAAAGAAGTCCAGCATGTTGAATCAACCATTGAAAAGCAGGAAAAGGCAAATAATGATCTTAAGCTTCAAGTAAGTGAGCTTAGTACGTATGAGCGTATTCTTGAAAAAGCGAAAGAGCTTGGACTTAATTTGAAAGAAAAGAACGTTAAGGTTGTTGAACAATAATGAAAAAAAGACCAAGCATGAACATAGGGGCAGCCATCCTTTTCGGGATTTTCGGCTTGCTCTTTTTTGTATTAATGGTTCGCTTTGTCACGATTCAGGTTACCGGGGAAGCTGAAGGTAAGGTCCTGGCATCACAAGCGGCAAAAAAATATATAAAAAGTCACATTTTAGAAGCTCACAGGGGAACGATTTTTGACTGGAAAGGTGAAGTCATCGCCGAGGATACTTCAGCCTATACACTCGTGGCCATTTTAGACCCCAGCATCACGAGTGATCCGAAAAAGCCTAAGCATGTGACAGATCCGGAGAAAACAGCAAAGGCTCTGGCTCCATATCTTGATATGAAAGAGAGCGAAATTTATGACCGTCTCGATCAAGATGGGCCGTATCAGGTGGAATTTGGATCTGCTGGTAGGGACCTGACTCATCAAATGATGCTGGAGATTAAAGAAGAAAACATACCTGGGATCACATTCAGAAAAGAAGCGAAACGATTTTATCCCAATGGTTCCTTCGCGCCTCATCTTATTGGTTTTGCGCAAAAGTCCACTTCGGATAACGGTGATTCCAAAACCGTAGGGAAAATGGGTGTGGAAGCAAGCTTTGATGATGTGTTAAGTGGCAAGGACGGTTCAGTGGAATATAAGAGTGATGTATGGGGGTATTTATTACCAAATGCAGATGAGCATGTAACATCACCACAGGATGGAAATGATATTTACTTAACGATTGACAAGAAAGTTCAAACATTCTTAGAAGAAGCCCTGAATGAAGTGCAAAAGAAATATAAACCGAAGAAAATGTTTGCGATCGTATCTGATCCAAAAACGGGAGAGATACTTGCGATGTCTCAAAGACCTTCCTTTCATCCCGACACGAGAGAAGGTCTACTGGATAATTGGACAAACTTCATTGTGGAGGAAACGATTGAGCCGGGTTCAACTATGAAGGCATTTTCATTGGCTGCTGCTGTAAATGAGGGGAAGTTTAATCCGAACGAAGCCTATGAATCTGGTAAATATTATGTTGATAATGTTCCTAATCCTATCCGGGATCATAATGGAGGGGAAGGTTGGGGGACGATTTCTTATTTAGAAGGCGTTCAAAGATCTTCCAATGTGGCATTTGCGAATTTACTGGACAAAATCGGTTTCAAGAAGTTCGAAGGGTATTTAAATAGTTTTGGATTTGGAGAACCAACAGGTGTGGGGTTACCACATGAGGCTTCTGGATCTATCCTTTATCATTACCCGATTGAAAAATACACTACGATCTTTGGACAAGGTACAACCGTTACCCCGCTGCAGATGATTCAAGCGGAATCGGCCATTGCGAACGATGGGAAAATGATGCAGCCCTATGTTATCTCGAAGATAGTAGATCCGAATACGAAGAAAGTGGTTGAAGAAACAAAACCAAAAGTTGCTGGAAACCCAATTACAAAGGAGTCTGCTGAAAAAGTACGTGAATACTTAGAATCAACAGTAACATCTGAGAATGGCACAGGTACCCGCTTTGCCATCGAAGGCTATAGCGTTGCAGGAAAATCAGGTACGGCTCAAATACCAGATCGTGAAACGGGAAGGTATATGTACGGAAAAGAAAATTATCTATTTTCATTCATGGGTATGGCACCTGCTGATGACCCTCAGCTAATTGTCTATGTAGGGATTCAACAACCCGAATTAGAACCTACTGAAATCGGTTCGGATCCCGTAGCGGCTGTGTTCAATCCTGTCATGCAAAATAGCTTGAAATACTTGAATATAAAACCTCAGGAAAAAGTGAGTTTGAAAAAACAGTCTCTACCTGATACGAAAGAAATGAGTGTGGAAGAAGCTAAAGAAGAGTTGAAAAAAGCAGGGGCTTCACCCGTTGTTGTTGGAAACGGATCAGAGGTTCAGAAGCAGCTGCCCCAAGCTGGAAGTGCGATACTTGAAGGGGAAAAAGTTGTGATCAAAACCGATGGAGACATCACGATTCCTGATATGAAGGGATGGTCTGTAAGGGATGTCTTTAAAGTGGCAAATCTTGCTGGACTGAAGATCAATATGGTTGGGAACGGTTATGCCGTCAGTCAAAATATTCAACCGGGAGTACCTGTGGAAAAAGAAGAGCCTCTCGTGGTTAACTTTAGTACCCCGGAAGAACAAGTACAGCAAGGTGAAAATGAGAATACGGAAGAACCACCTCTAAATTAAATGAAAAGGGCTGACTTATGTATGTGACTCATTCAACGGCAACTGGATCTATTCCTTTTGAACCGATTTGGGTATGAGTGCCATTCACATCGAAGTCGCCCTTTTTTTATTGGAATAATCGGTCAAATTGATGTGAATGAATATGCTTTCCTTTTCCTTTCGTGGATTTCCAAACATACCACAATAAGTCCAAGCATATAATGGAACGAGCCATAGAAGGGGAGGTTCCATTAGTGAAAAGAGTATCCAATGTAACTGTTAGGAAGAGGTTAGCGGTAGCACTTGTAGTAGGAGTCCTGATTTTCTCCATTATTGATATAAGGCTGGGGTATGTTCAGTTTTTTAAAGGGGACTGGCTTACAAGCTTAGCAAAGGACTCTTGGAGTCGAAATATCCCATTTCAACCTGAAAGAGGAAAAATAGTTGACCGTAATGGGGAAGAACTTGCCGGAAATCAGAGTGCACCGACGATATTCGTCGTTCCAAGACAAATTACTGATCCTCAGGGTACAGCGGATAAACTGGCGGCTGTTCTTAATATTTCAGTGGAATCTGCATATAAATATGTTACACAGAGGGCAAATATGGTGCTGATTAAAGAAGCTAGAAAGATCTCATATGAAAAAGCGAAAGAGGTTAGAGACCTTAATTTAAAAGGGGTTTACTTAGGAGAAGACTCTAAGCGTTATTATCCATATGGCAGTTATTTATCTCATGTACTTGGCTTCGCTGGAATTGATAATCAGGGGCTGATGGGGCTGGAACTTTCATATGATGAGGAGCTTAGTGGAGATAAAGGATATGTGAAATTTTTCTCAGACGCCAAAGGAAAAAGAATGCCTGACATGGCAGATGACTTTGAGAAGCCTGAGAATGGGTTGGATTTAAAGCTGACGATTGATACGAAGGTTCAAACCATCGTGGAACGTGAATTGGATATTGCACAAGCCACTTACAACCCTGATGGGATTATCGCCATTGCCATGAACCCTAAAAATGGCGAAATATTGGCTATGTCAAGCCGTCCTACCTTTGACCCGGCAAATTTCCGAAACGTACCTCAAGAAATATATAACCGGAATTTACCGATTTGGAGCACCTATGAGCCAGGTTCTACATTTAAAATTATTACTCTTGCGGCAGCGTTAGAGGAAAATAAGGTAGATCTTTATAAAGAAAAGTTCCATGATCCTGGTCATATTGAAGTAGCGGGCTCTACCCTCCATTGTTGGAAGCGTGGAGGACATGGAACCCAAACATTTTTGGAAGTGGTCCAAAATTCATGTAACCCCGGATTTGTAGAGTTAGGTGAGAGGCTGGGGAAAGAAAAACTATTTAGCTATATTCATGACTTTGGTTTTGGAGAAAAGACAGGCATAGACCTTCAAGGAGAAGGAAAAGGAATTCTCTTTAACCTTGATCGGGTCGGCCCTGTAGAACAAGCTACTACCGCCTTCGGTCAGGGGGTAGCCGTTACGCCGATTCAACAGGTAGCCGCTGTGTCAGCAGCCGTCAATGGTGGAATCCTGTATCAACCGTATATTGCAAAAGAGCTTATTGACCCTTCAAGTGGAGAAGTGGTGATGAGAAAAACACCTCAAATAAAGAAAAGGGTCATCTCGGAAGAAACATCAAAACAAATTCGTGAAGCATTGGAAAGTGTAGTTGCACAAGGTACAGGTGGGAAAGCTTTTGTAGATGGTTATCGGGTAGGTGGGAAAACGGGAACCGCTCAAAAAGCAAAGGATGGTAAATACTTAGAGAATAATCATATCGTTTCCTTTATGGGAGTAGCACCCGCGGATGATCCGGAAATAGTCGTTTACGTAGCTGTCGATAATCCGAAAGGTACGGTTCAATTCGGTGGGGTAGTAGCGGCCCCTATTGCAGGGAGTATTATAGGGGATAGTTTAGAAGCAATGGGAGTTCCGAAAAGAAAAGATCAAATTGAAAAGAAAATGACGTGGACCGATACTCCGATGATTGAAACCCCTGACTTAGTCGGATTAACAAAAAAAGAGTTACAGGAGCAGCTTATTAATTTGGACTTGGATATAAGCGGAACTGGGGATAAAGTGGTTAGCCAGTCTCCTGATCCGGGGGTGAAGATCAAGCAAGGTTCAAAAGTAAGGGTGTATCTATCGGAATAAGTGCCGAGAATGTCAACATGATGGCCCATTTCATGATATACTTCTTATTTATGCCGGGGGTTTATAACCATAAGGGGAGGTCCTGTATCCCCTTAAATGATGCCCGGGGCTGCAAGTTTTCGATAATTATAACGAACTAAGTTAAAAGGTTGATAGCTTTCATACGCATTTTTTTGTAAAATATAAAAAGGTTGCTTTCTACCTGTGAGGAGTTGAAAAGATGAGATTGCACACTTTGCTGGAAGTACTGCCGTTTTTCTCAGTAGAGGGTGAAGGGAATCCAGCTATTTCAAACATCGCTAACCATCATAAGAAAGTGAGAAATGGTGATTTATTTATCTGCATTAACGGGTTGGAGATTGATAGTCATTCACTCGCCCCAAAGGCAGAGAAGAACGGTGCAGCTGCAATTCTCGCTGAGAGGAGCATAGAGGCAAACGTTCCGGTTATCATCGTACCTGATACGAAGAAAGCAATGGCAATTCTTGCAGACTACTTCTATAAGCAGCCCTCCCATCAGCTTTTACTGGTCGGGGTGACAGGGACAAATGGGAAAACCACGACCACCCATCTGATTGACCAGGTTTTTAGCCACTGTGGAATGATGACCGGTTTAATTGGGACATTGCACATTAAAGTGGGGGATGAGTTACATGTAAGTCATAATACGACTCCTGACAGCTTAACACTCCAACAAACGTTTAAACGGTTCTGTGATAAAGGAGTACGTTCTGCGATTATGGAAGTTTCTTCACATGCTTTAGATCAGGGGCGGGTTCACGGCTGCGACTTTGATATTGCCGTATTTACAAACCTGACTCAGGATCATCTGGATTATCACAAATCCATGGATGATTATCGAAATGCAAAAGGCTTATTGTTTTCTCAATTAGGGAATACTTATTTTAAGAAATCTCCGAAGTATGCCATTATTAATAAGGACGATGAAGCAGCTGAATATTTTATTAGAGTCACAGCCGCACATGTGTTTACATATGGTCTGTCTCCTTCTGCTGACTTCCATGCAAGAGATATTGTCTTAAAAGCTACAGAGTCCACTTTTACACTCGTTTCACCATTTGGAGAAAAAGAGATGGTATTAAAATTCGCTGGACAATTTAATGTATATAACGCTTTGGCTGCGATTGCAACGGCTAGTGCAGCTGGTATACCCCTAGAGGACAGCGTAAGAAGCCTGGAGAGCGCACACGGTGTCAGGGGCCGTTTCGAAACGATCTCTGAAGGTCAGCCATTTTCGGTAATTGTAGATTACGCACACACTCCGGATGGTTTGAAAAATGTATTAGAAACCATCCAATCGATTACCAAGGGAAAGGTTATTGTGGTGGTCGGGTGTGGAGGGGACCGGGATAAGATTAAGCGGCCGATAATGGCTGAGATTGCCTGTGAATATGGGGACTTTGCCATCTTCACCTCTGATAATCCAAGAACTGAGGATCCAAATGGTATCCTCGAAGATATGGAATCTGGTGTGGTCGGCAAACAGTATCGATTAATTGTGGATCGGAAAGAAGCAATTAAAGAGGCTTTAAGTCTTGCCAAAACTGATGATGTTGTCCTGATTGCGGGAAAAGGTCATGAAACCTATCAAATCATTGGAAACAACGTATACGATTTTGATGACCGCGAAGTGGCCAGACAAATCATAAAGGGGTTGTAAGTATGCTCTTTTATGATGAAGTCAAGAAATTATTTCCTGAAACTTCAGGGATACATTTACCAGGCTTTGCGTTTCTAGTAGTTTCAAATTCAACTAGGATGGGAATGGAGAAGGGACTATACGTCCCTTTTGGTGATGAAATAGATCTTTTTGAAAGTATCGAAAAAGGGGCTATTGCTTCACTTTGGCCTAAGAATAAAGAAGTACCTTCATTTGTTCCGAACCACTTTCCATTATTTATGGTTGAAGATGTTTACAAGGCTTATATTGACTTACTAGAAAACTACAAACAAAATTACAATCAAGAAAAGTGGGAAATTATGACGAAGTTTATTTCTAATAACGAATCTGAACAAAATCAAACAATGGACATATTATCGAACGAATCCAACAACGGAAAAGGAGGGGAATAATGATGATGGAACAAGTGATCTTTTTTACAATCATTATGGCATTTCTCATTACCGTATTGCTTGCCCCCATCTTTATTCCTTTCCTGAGAAGATTGAAATTTGGGCAAAGTATCCGTGATGAAGGCCCCCAATCTCACATGAAGAAAACTGGTACACCTACAATGGGGGGAATTGTGTTCCTGGTCTCCATCGTGATTACTACATTTGTAATGACAGGGAAATATTCAGAGCCTGGTCCTGAAACTTATTTAATGATTCTTGTGACCGTCGGGTTTGGTTTATTAGGGTTCCTTGATGACTTTATTAAAGTTGTGATGAAGAGAAACCTGGGACTGACATCTAAGCAAAAGCTATTAGGTCAGATTGTCATTTCTGTCATTTTTTATCTCATCTTTAAGCAAAATGACTTTCCGACTACAGTTTCGATTCCGTTAACGGATTTTTCATTCGAATTAGGTTGGTTTTATTGTTTATTCATTATCTTTTGGCTTGTAGGATTTTCAAATGCTGTCAATTTAACGGATGGTTTAGATGGATTAGTATCAGGAACGAGCGCCATTGCCTTTGGTGCACTAGCTGTATTAGCCTGGAATCAATCCCAATATGACGTCGCGATTTTCGGAGTGGCGGTAGTCGGGGCTGTTCTCGGCTTCTTAGTATTCAATGCCCACCCTGCTAAAGTATTTATGGGAGATACTGGATCACTGGCGTTAGGTGGAGCAATAGCCACGATTGCCATTTTAACCAAATTGGAAATCATCTTAATTCTTATCGGGGGAGTTTTTGTCATTGAGACGCTCTCCGTCATCTTACAGGTCGCATCATTTAAGACAACAGGTAAACGAATATTCAAGATGAGCCCGTTGCATCATCATTATGAATTAGTCGGTTGGTCAGAGTGGCGGGTTGTTGTAACGTTTTGGACCGTTGGGCTGCTTTTTGCCGTATTAGGAATCTATATTGAGGTGTGGTTATAATTGAAGAAGATAACGAAGTTCAAACATAAAAAAGTTCTTGTATTAGGTTTAGCAAAAAGTGGGGTAAGTGCTGCCTCTCTTCTACATAAGCTAGAAGCATTTGTAACGGTAAACGATCAGAAGCCTTTAGTTGATAACCCGGAAGCTCAGGGTCTACTTCAGGAAGGTATTAAAGTGATTTGCGGAAGCCATCCCATCGAACTTCTTGATGAAGGCTTTCAGTATGTAATTAAAAACCCGGGAATACCATATCACAACCCATTAATTAAGAAAGCAATCGAAAAGAACATACCCGTTCTGACAGAAGTTGAACTTGCTTTCTTAATTTCTGAAGCAGAAATGATTGGGATTACAGGAACAAATGGTAAAACCACGACAACGACACTTCTGTTTGAAATGCTAAAAGAGGCCGATCAAAAGCCTCTTATTGCAGGCAATATCGGAACGGTCGCTTCTGAAGTAGCTCAGAAAGCGAAAGAAAATGAAAAAATGGTGGTTGAGCTTTCGTCATTCCAACTGATGGGGATTGAAGAGTTCGCTCCTCATATTGCCATCATTACGAATTTATATGATGCACATTTGGATTACCACGGTGACTTGGGTGAATATTGGAAGGCGAAATCCAATATAACGAAAAATCAAACAGAACATGATTATTTGATCATTAATGCAGATCAAGACCATGTGTTAGAATCAGTTGCCTTTACAAAAGCACAATTAATTCCATTTTCCACAAGGAAAGAAGTAGCGGAAGGGGCCTATATAAAAAATGGAGCTATCTTCTTCAAAGGTGAGCGGGTCGTTGAAATAGCTTCTATCGTTTTACCTGGTGCGCATAATCTGGAGAATATACTTTGTGCGGTTGCTGCATGTAAAATCTACGGAGTGCCAAATGAAAGTATTGAGAAAGTACTGGGGACTTTTACAGGGGTCAAGCATCGGACGCAATTTGTTCGTGAAGTGAAGGGTGTAAAGTTTTACAATGATTCGAAAGCAACGAATAGCCTGGCGACGAAAAGTGCTCTGCATGCTTTTGAAGGGCCAACCATCCTCCTGGCTGGCGGCTTAGACCGTGGAAATGAATTCGATGACCTGATTCCATATTTGAAGAATGTAAAAACGTTGATCACCTTCGGGGAAACGTCTGAGAAGTTCGTGAAAACAGGAGAAAAGGCAGGGATACAATCCATTATTCCTGTCGATAATGTTGAAAAGGCAGTTCCTGTTGCTTTTGGATATGCCGAAGAGGGAGATGTTGTGTTACTTTCCCCAGCATGTGCAAGTTGGGATCAATATCGAACTTTTGAACAACGTGGTGACATTTTTATTGAAGCGGTGCATAAGCTTTAATAAGGGCTTGTCCATAAAGAGCATCCATACTTTAACAACCAGTATACCAATCCAAGATAAGTAGTTTTCCTTGCTCGAACGGCTCTAAATTTGTCTATTCGAGGTGTTGAAGATTGCCTTTAAAAAAATCGACTCCCGATTTTATACTCATTATGGTTACACTCACTTTACTTGCGATTGGATTGATAATGGTGTACAGCGCGAGCGCTGTCTGGGCTGATTACAAATTCGATGATTCCTTTTTCTTTGCAAAAAGGCAAGTGCTCTTTGCGGGTGTAGGGTTAGTCGCTATGTTCTTCATCATGAATGTAGAGTACTGGACATGGAGAAATTGGGCGAAAATCATCATCATCATTTGCTTTGTCCTTCTTGTACTGGTGTTAATCCCGGGTATAGGGGTTCTAAGGAACGGTTCCAGGAGCTGGATTGGAGTAGGGGCGTTTTCCATTCAGCCTTCAGAATTTATGAAACTTGCCATGATTGCGTTTCTCTCAAAGTATTTATCCGAAAACCAAAAGTATATTACTTCCTTTAGAAAAGGAGTCCTGCCGGCGCTTCTCTTAGTGTTCGCTGCTTTTGGAATGATCATGTTACAACCGGATCTGGGTACGGGTACTGTCATGGTTGGCACTTCAGTAGTGATGATCTTTATTGCAGGGGCGAGGGTCATGCATTTTGTCGGTCTGGGGATGATTGGATTAGTCGGCTTTATTGGTCTTGTTATATCTGCACCTTATCGCATTGCACGGATAACGTCCTTTTTAGACCCATGGCAGGATCCGTTAAACAGCGGATTTCAAATCATTCAGTCCTTATATGCAATTGGACCGGGAGGCTTGTTTGGATTAGGACTGGGACAAAGCAGGCAGAAGTTCTTCTATCTTCCAGAACCTCAAAACGATTTTATTTTTGCTATCTTAGCAGAAGAGCTCGGTTTTATTGGGGGGACGCTCGTATTGCTTCTGTTTTCATTGATTTTATGGAGGGGAATTAGAATTGCTTTGGGGGCTCCTGATTTATTCGGAACTTTTCTAGCGTTAGGAATCGTGTCAATGATTGCTATCCAGGTAATGATCAATGTAGGGGTTGTAACAGGTCTTATGCCTGTTACGGGAATCACCCTCCCGTTTCTAAGTTACGGGGGATCTTCTTTGACCCTCATGCTAATGGCTGTCGGGGTGCTGCTGAATATAAGCCGCTATACGAGACAGTAACGATTAAAAAAAGAGATTGACTTTAAAAGCCGGGAAGAAGTGAATGATAAAAGCCTGATAGTCAGGAATTCATCATTCATGTCCTCACCTGTCTTTTAAGGTCAGTCTCTTTTTGAATTAATGAAAAAAACGCTTGAATTCCCTGTTTTTTATTGAAATAACGATAGGATATTTAATGGGGAGATGTTACAATTAATTACATATACGTAATGCATTATGATCAGACCTTTTCAAAATAAAGGAGAGTTTATTACTTTTGTTAGCCAAATCTTTTACAATTCAATGACATACTTTCATTATGTAGAAATTGTTGTTTAAAATAGAGTGTAAGAGTGTAATAGTAAGGATGGCCTCTTTTTGAAATGGTGAATGGAAATACATATACGAAAAGTGGTATGGACAATGTATCTTAGAGTGCAAACTCCCGATTATCCATCCTGCAACTCTATCATAAGGGTTTCTTGTTCAACATTATGTCATATGGCAGAAAATAACGTTCTGTTCCTCTTTTAACATTTGCTGCCTTCAGATAGAATGAAAGGTATCCCAATGTAAAGAGTACTTTCATTATAAGACGTGGTGAGAATATCTTATTCATGACTTAATGAATACAAAGTGAAATTGAGGAGAACGAAATGAAAAAAGAAAATGTTGTTTCCCTTGAAGATCGTATTCCTAAATTAAAACAACACCGAAAAAAGAAAGCGAATCGCAGACTGCTTTTTTTACTTTCTTTGTTCTTGCTCATGATTCTATCGGTGGTTTACTTTCAGTCACCTTTAAGTCATGTGAAAGAAGTGGTGGTACACGGGAATGAGCTTGTTTCAAATGAAACGGTCCTTCTGAATAGTGGAATTGACAGCGGTATGAATTTGTGGAGCGTAAACAAAGAAAAAACTGTGGAACAATTAAAGAAGCTTCCTGAAGTGAAGAATGCGACGGTTAAGATGTCCTTTCCGAATTCCTATGAAGTTCACATCCAAGAATATGATAAAAAGGCATATCTTTCGAAAGATAATAAATTCTTTGTCATATTAGAAAATGGGAACGTTCTGAATAAAGGCACGGAATCAATACCTGTGGACGCTCCTTTACTTAGAGGTTTCGAGGAAGATAAGGTCCTTGTGAAAATGGTGGAAGAATTAGGTGAGCTTCCGAAAGAGGTTCAGCATCTCATATCGGAAATCAACCTGGTTCCAAAGAAAACAGACCAATATCACTTGACTCTATTTATGAATGATGGATTCGAAGTGAGTGCTACCATCAGGACCTTTTCAGAGAAGATGGTCCATTACCCCTCCATTGTCAGTCAACTGGATCCTTCAGTAAAAGGAGTCATTGATTTAGAGGTAGGTTCTTATTTCAGAGCATATGAAACGGAAGGTGAACAAAGCGATGATGAGGATGAGGGTGAGAGGTAAGCATGTAATCCTCTCTCTTGTATGTCTGGTGTTAGGTTTCATCCTTGCTTTTTCATTTAGTCTTGCTAACACAGAACAAGCAGAACTTGGGAACCGAACGAATGGTCAGTGGAAACAGGAAGAAGCATTGAGAGATCAGATCCTTGAGTATCAGCAGAAGAATAATAATCTGCAAGAGGAACTCTTTGAGAAACAGGAGAAGGTCGTCAATATGGAGAAGGAATTTTCTAAAGAGAAACAAATTTATTTTAACCTGGCAGAAGATGCAGAGAAGTATCGCATGTACCTGGGGAAGACGAAAGTACAAGGTCCTGGGGTAAACGTAACGTTATCAGATGCTGATTACGATCCGAATGAAGAAAACGCCAATAATTATATCGTTCATGAGCACCATGTCTTTAAGGTGATCAATGAATTATACATTGCCGGGGCTTCTGCCGTAGCGATAAATGGACAAAGGCTAAAGCATGATTCATACATACTATGTAATGGTCCTGTTATTCAAATTGATGGAATCGAATATCCTGCGCCGTTTGAAATTACCGCTATTGGTGACCCGGAAGTGTTATCTTCAGCCATGAACATCACGGGCGGGGTTAAAGACCAGCTTGTAAATGATAATATTATTTTTAAACTGGAAAAAAAGAATACCGTTATTTTAGAACCAAGCATCAGCGAATCCTAAGCAATTGATGACGCATTGACGATTCGCCCAGTTAACAAGTAAGGGCTAGATGTGAAAGTAAGGTGCAATTAATGGACAACAAATTAAAGATAAGCTTCACCATCATTACGATTATTATTGGGTTTATGATTGCTATACAGTTCCAAACAGTCAAAGAACCTGTTGTCCGGGATACACGAGATATATGGGAACTACGAGATGCACTATTAAAAGAAAAAGAAGTCAACTCCAATCTTTATGCAGAAATGCGTGCTGTAGAAACGAAGTTGGAACAGTATAAGACAGAACAGCAGTCGAGTCCAGAACGAGCGTTGAAACAAACATTAGAGGAATTGAAAACAGAAGCGGGTTTGACTGAGAAAACAGGAGCTGGAGTTATCTTAACGATTGAGCCTGCCATGGAAGAAGTCCTACTCGGGGAAAAAGTTCAAAATGTATCACCTGAACTGTTGGAAAGACTTGTGAATGAGCTGAATCGTTATGATGCAGTGGACATTTCCATAGATGGCCATCGCTTGATCAATACCTCGGTCATTCGTGATATTAATGGAGAAACCAAGGTTGATGGTTATTCAATTAAGACAATACCATTTGAAGTGAGAGTTTTAACCAAAGATTTAGCCTCTGCAAAAGAGTTGTATAATCGGATGCAGGTATCACAATCTGTGGAGGACTTTTTTATCGATAATCTTCGAGTCTCTATTTCAAAGCCTTTAGAAAAAGTGACGGTTCCACCACACAAAGATACCATACGGGTCCGTTTAATGGAGCCGGTTAAGGAAAGAGGAGGGAACGGGTAATATGTGGCTTCCCCTTTTAGGGTTGCTGGTAGGGGTCGTATTGGGGCTTCTTACAGATATTAGAATTCCAGATGAGTACTCGAATTATTTATCAATCGCCGTCCTGGCAGCATTGGATACATTATTTGGCGGGATACGTGCCCACCTCCAGAATATTTATGATGACAAGGTCTTTGTATCTGGATTCTTTTTTAATATTTTACTAGCAGCAAGTTTAGCTTTTCTAGGTGTACATCTTGGTGTAGACTTATACCTGGCGGCTGTATTTGCTTTTGGAGTAAGGATATTCCAGAACATTGCAGTGATTAGGAGAATACTTATTAGCAATTGGTCAAATAAACAAGAAAAAAGAGAAAAAAATTAGAATTTTAAAAGGGAATCGTTTTTGTTACGACGAATATCATAATAAGATATACTTAGAATAGTGTTTTTCTAGGATTGTTGTTCCAAATAAACATTCTTTAAGGAGGTGCCATAGAGTGAACAGCAATGAAATTTACGTTAGCCTAGACATCGGTACATCCACAGTAAAAGTAATCATTGGTGAAATGACAAATGATTCCTTAAACATTATCGGTGTAGGAAATGTGAACTCAGAAGGAATCAGAAAAGGTTCCATCGTAGATATAGACGAAACTGTTCATACAATCAAGAAAGCAGTTGAACAAGCGGAAAGGATGGTTGGTTTATCCATAAGCCAAGTCATCGTAGGTATTACTGGCAACCACGTGTCTCTTCAATCTTGTCATGGTGTGGTGGCAGTATCAAGTGATAATCGGGAAATCGGCGATGAAGATGTTCTAAGAGTGATGGATGCAGCCCAGGTTGTTTCTATTCCTCCAGAAAGAGAAATCATCAATGTAATCCCAAGACAATTCATTGTTGATGGATTGGATGAGATTACAGATCCTCGAGGCATGATCGGTGTTCGACTGGAAATGGAAGGCACCATTATTACAGGATCAAAGACGATTTTACATAATACTCTACGTTGTGTAGAAAAGGCGGGCCTTGAAATTGTAGATATCGTTCTCCAACCTCTGGCAGCTGGTTCTGTTGCTTTATCAAAGGATGAGAAGAATCTGGGTGCCGCGTTAATAGATATTGGCGGCGGTTCTACAACGATAGCTGTTTTTGAACAAGGTCACTTAAAAGCTACAACTGTACTACCTGTAGGGGGAGAACATATTACCAAGGATTTATCTATTGGTTTAAGAACTTCAACTGACGATGCAGAGAAAATCAAAACAAAATATGGACATGCTTATTATGACCATGCATCAGAAGATGAAGTGTTCAGTGTACCAATTATTGGTAGTGATCAACATCAGCAATTTAATCAATTAGAAATTTCTGATATCATAGAAGCAAGGCTGGAAGAGATCTTAGACCTAATCAGCCATGAGTTGAAACGAATGGGGATAAGAGACCTGCCGGGTGGATATGTTTTAACTGGTGGTGTAGCAAATCTTCCAGGTGTGTTAGAATTAGCACAAATCGTTTTCCAAAATCGTGTACGGGTGGCAATTCCGGATTATATTGGAGTGAGAGAACCTCAGTATACGACAGCAGTAGGATTGATCAAGTACGCTCAAAAGAATGCTAGATTACAAGGAAGATCTGTTAGTGCAGAACCAGTGCCTGTAGAGGCTGCTGAGAAGCGTCAATCGAAACCAGCTAATAAAAAGCCAAAGCCTGCAAAGGTTAAAGAAGAAGAACATGAAGATGAAAAGGCCATGTCAAAAGTGAAAAAGTTCTTTGGATACTTCTTTGAATAAATAAAGGAATCCATAGATTCGATGAGTTAGGAGGATTTGTCATGTTGGAGTTTGATACAAATTTAGATTCGTTAGCGACAATAAAAGTTATCGGTGTCGGTGGTGGAGGAAATAACGCTGTAAACCGAATGATTGAGCATGGAGTACAGGGTGTTGAATTTATTGCTGTTAATACAGATGCGCAAGCTCTGAATCTATCAAAAGCTGAAATAAAAATGCAAATCGGTGGTAAATTAACTAGAGGATTAGGTGCAGGTGCGAATCCAGAAGTAGGTAAAAAAGCTGCTGAAGAAAGTAAAGAACAAATTGAAGAGGCTTTAAGAGGTGCGGACATGGTCTTTGTCACGGCTGGAATGGGTGGGGGTACCGGAACTGGTGCAGCTCCGGTAATCGCTCAAATTGCCCGTGAGATCGGTGCATTAACAGTCGGTGTTGTGACACGACCTTTCACCTTTGAGGGCAGAAAGCGTTCAAATCAGGCAAGCGGTGGTATCGCTGCAATGAAAGAAGGAGTGGATACCCTTATCGTTATTCCAAACGATCGTCTTCTTGAGATTGTGGATAAGAGCACACCAATGCTTGAAGCTTTCCGTGAAGCTGATAACGTTTTAAGACAAGGTGTACAAGGTATCTCAGATCTAATTGCTACACCTGGTCTGATTAACCTTGACTTTGCCGACGTAAAGACGATTATGTCTAACAAAGGCTCAGCCCTAATGGGTATCGGTGCAGCATCTGGTGAAAACCGGGCAACGGAAGCCGCAAAAAAAGCCGTTTCAAGTCCATTACTTGAGACTTCCATTGACGGGGCACAAGGTGTTCTGATGAATATTACAGGTGGTACGTCCTTAAGTCTATATGAAGTTCAAGAAGCTGCTGACATTGTAGCATCCGCTTCAGATCAAGAAGTGAATATGATCTTCGGTTCCGTCATTAACGAAGATTTAAAAGATGATATTGTGGTAACAGTTATTGCAACCGGGTTTAATGAAGAGGTCATTCAACCTCCAAAGCAAACTCGACCTACATTTGGTGGAATGAAACCGAATCAAAATCCAAACCCAAGCCAATCTATCAAGCGCGAACAACCTAAACGTGAAGAGCCTCAACACCAAGAGCCGGTGAGAACCTCTTCAAACCAGAACCAGGGTGCTGAAGAAACACTGGATATTCCAACCTTCTTACGAAACCGTAATCGCCGTAGATAATGGCTTGACCATAAGAAAAGTAAAACAGTCCCAAAGGCACCCATGCCTTTGGGACTGTTTTTTTTCTCTAATTCATTCAATCAGAATCCCCTTCCTAAAGCATTTTTTTATACCTCGAATCAGGAATATATTTAGTGACATATTTCGTTTTTATCTCTGAAAAGTTTTCCTCTGAAGCATACAAAAAATGACAACCTTTTAAAGGGTATGTACGATATACTTCTGATAAGTCATTCCTATCTCGAAATTCAAGTAACTTTAGCTGGGTGAAGTTTCAAAAGGAGGGTAGAGATTGACCTTATATCTGGATGTCATCTGGTTGTTGAATTTGTTAGTAGACTTTTTCTTATTATGGTTAACTGGGATCATCTTAAAGAGACAATATGCCCTTTGGAGGATTGGAATTGGCAGTTTGATGGGCTCGATCATTATTCTCCTTGCCTTTTCACCTTATGCGCATCTTGCAGGAAATCCTTTTATGAAATTATTGTTTTCAATCATCATGGTGTACTCAGCATTCGGGTATAGAAGGTTACGCTATTACTTATCAAATCTTCTTATGTTTTATTTTGTTACCTTTTTTACAGGTGGGATTTTAATAGGAACTCATTATTTTATAAGTTTCGACCCAAGTGCAGAATCATCCATGCTACTTGCAAGTATCCGTGGATTTGGTGATCCAATAAGCTGGGTATTCGTTATGCTCGCTCTGCCTCTTGCCTGGTATTTTTCTAAAGGGAGAGTAGATAGCATCGAGCATGTGAAGATACAGTATGATCAGCTCCTGAAGGTAAGGATAAAAATTGAAGAATTTCATTGTACCGTAAACGGCCTTGTTGACAGTGGGAATCAACTTCAAGACCCCATATCCAAAAGCCCGGTCATGATTCTGTCAATCGCCGAAATTGAAGGTCAAATTCCAGGTGAAGTGATGGCACTTTGTCACGATGTTGAAGACATTTTCTCTGGTGAAAAATCTATTGACCCACGCTGGTCTGACCGGATGAGAATTGTCCCCGCCCAATCAGTCGGAAGAAAAAGCCAACTTCTTGCCGCTATAAAGCCTGATTCTCTCATTCTGAAGGATCATGAAACAGAATGGGCGATTCCGAATGGATTGATTGCCTTCAGAGAGGATCCGCTTTCAGCAGATGGAAATTTTCAAGCGATCGTTCATCCAAAGATGGCTTCGCAAAAGCCGGTTCTTAACGTTTCTTAAATCAATTATTACTACTATACTCACAATTTAAAGAAATAGAAGGGGGAGCAACAATGAAAAAATTCAAATTTAAATTTTTATACTATTGGTACAAACTGTTAATCAAACTTGGGCTGAAGACAGATGAAATTTACTACATAGGTGGTAGTGAAGCACTTCCCCCTCCATTGACAAAAGAGGAGGAAGAAGTACTACTCAATAAATTGCCTAATGGAGACAAGGCGGCACGTTCGCTATTGATTGAGCGTAATTTAAGGCTAGTCGTATATATAGCACGAAAGTTTGAGAATACCGGGATCAATATTGAAGACTTAATCAGCATCGGGACAATCGGTTTGATTAAAGCAGTTAACACATTCAATCCAGAGAAAAAAATCAAATTAGCTACGTATGCTTCTAGATGTATTGAAAATGAGATTCTCATGTACTTAAGAAGAAATAATAAAATCCGATCTGAAGTTTCGTTCGATGAGCCCCTCAACATTGATTGGGATGGAAATGAATTACTGTTATCAGACGTACTTGGAACAGATGAAGACATTATAACAAAAGACATTGAAGCAACCGTTGATAAAAAATTACTCTTTAACGCCCTTCACCAACTTTCTGATCGTGAAAAACAAATTATGGAGCTGCGTTTTGGTTTAATGGGAGAAGAAGAGAAGACCCAGAAGGATGTCGCTGATATGCTTGGCATCTCACAGTCCTATATCTCCCGGTTAGAAAAGAGGATTATTAAACGTCTAAAGAAGGAATTTAATAAAATGGTATGACAAGAAAGCTGACCTTTTCAATCGAAAAGGTCAGCTTTTTTTTATTATCAGGATTTGAACTTTTTTTTTGTCGGATTTACCCAGATAAATTAAGGGATTTGGAAAGTATGAGCCATTACTTGGCAGAATGAAATGCATATTTTTCCTCTTCAAGGAAATACTGAATTTTGTACAGCAGCTCCTACAAGGAGGGGAAAGAATGACACGTAATAAAGTCGAGATTTGTGGTGTAGATACTTCCAAATTACCAGTTCTCAAGAATGATGAAATGAGAGTACTATTCAAGCAAATGCAAGCGGGCGATATTACCGCAAGAGAAAAACTTGTAAATGGGAATTTGCGCCTCGTCTTAAGTGTAATTCAACGCTTTAATAACCGTGGTGAGTATGTTGATGATTTATTTCAAGTAGGGTGTATCGGGTTAATGAAGTCCATTGATAACTTTGACTTAGGTCAGAACGTTCGATTCTCTACATACGCGGTTCCGATGATTATTGGAGAAATCCGTCGATATTTACGAGACAATAACCCAATAAGAGTATCCCGTTCACTACGAGATATTGCGTACAAAGCTCTGCAAGTAAGGGAAAGATTAATGGGTGAAACATCCAGGGAACCGACTGCTGAAGAAATAGCTAAAGTGCTTGATGTATCTCATGAAGAAATTGTATTTGCGTTAGATGCCATCCAAGATCCTGTTTCGCTGTTTGAACCCATTTATAACGATGGTGGAGATCCTATCTTTGTAATGGACCAACTGAGCGACGAAAAGAACCGTGATTTCCATTGGATTGAAGAGATCGCTCTTCAAGAAGGAATGAGGCGATTAAATGATCGAGAAAAACTCATTATCAGTAAACGCTTCTTTCAAGGGAAAACTCAAATGGAAGTCGCTGACGAGATAGGCATATCTCAGGCACAAGTATCACGTCTGGAAAAAGCAGCAATAAAACAAATGAACAAAAATATTCAATAAGAAAGAAAAGCGGAAGGGCTTTGCCCAGAGGCGACAAGCATAAGGCGAACCATCCGGAAAGGCGTTCTTTGCCTTTTTGGATGGTTTGACTTATGACCTCGAGCCTCTAAGCCCTGCAGCTGGACAAAGAAAAGCGGAGGCGGCTCGTTCAGCCCCGACAAGCACAACAGGAAAACCCCAAAAGGCGCTTTTTGGCTTATGGGGTTTTTCTGTTGTGACCTCGAGGGGCTAGCCGCTGAAGCTGGACAATAAGAAAAGAAAGGCAGATCCTTCTCTGAAAGGTCTGCCTTTCTTTTTGCTGCATACACTAATAATAACTACTTGAATAAGGTGAAGGAACAGCGATTAATTTATGTGAATAAATGTGAAACAAGGAGAAAAGAGGGTGAAAACAGATGGTGCGTATATCTGAGTTTCAGGTGAAAGATGTCGTGAGTATTTCGGACGGGAGAAAGTTAGGGAATATAGGGGACATAGAAATTAACCTGGATACAGGAAGGATTGAGGCGATCGTAATCGGGGGAGGAGGAAAAATATTAGGATTCTTCGGTAAAGATGAAGACATTGTGATCCCTTGGAGCAGCATTGTAAAAATAGGGGAGGATGTTATTCTGGTACGATATAAAGAAAATCATCATATTCAAGGTCAGCTCCAGGAACCGAAACAATCTCCCGATACATGACGAATCTTCAAAGTCTATGGTACACTTAATAAAAACGAAGGAGATTCAACGTGTCGAAGGAGCCTTTTAAAAGAGAAACAGAATCTTATTATTTTATAGATACATGGAAGAAAGAGAATCCAAGGCTAGTTGCAGGGATCACGACAAGGTCGGGAGGTGTCAGTACCGGACCATTTCACTCTTTCAATATGGGGTTGCACGTTGAAGACGATGAATCCTCGGTGATTGGTAATCGTCAAATACTTGCTTCCAGTTTAATTATGCCTGTTGAATCATGGGTAGCTGCTGAACAAACCCATGGAAATAATATTCATACAGTAGGAAAAGTAGACAAGGGAAAAGGCGCAGAGTACTATCATACCAGCATTAAAGATACCGATGGCTTTATCACATGTAATGAGAATATTCTTTTAACCATGTGCTATGCAGATTGTGTTCCGCTATATTTCCTGGACAGAGAATCGGGTACTATCGGATTGGCTCATGCCGGATGGAAGGGTACAGTTTTAGAAATCGGGCCCAAAATGGTCGGTGCTTTTATGGAACAAGGGGCCTCCAAGTCTTCTCTAGAGGTTGTTATCGGGCCATCCATATGTGAAAATTGTTATGTAGTTGATGACTATGTGATTGATAAAGTGAAAAAAACACTAGAAGATGAAAACAACTTACCCTATAATTTAAAGGAAGAGGGACAATATTACCTCAATTTAAAGAAGTTGAATGAACAGCTTTTAGTACAAACTGGTTTAAATGCTGAACAGATCCACACTTCTAGTTATTGTTCATCCTGTCACAATGAGTTTTTCTCCTACAGAAGAGATGGTGGGAAAACAGGAAGAATCATGAGCTTTATTGGCTGGAAGGAGAAAGAAGATGAAAGTATCTGAAAAATTCAGAATCATCCAAGGAAATATTGAAAATGCATGTAAGAGCAGTAGAAGAAACCCTGAAGACGTACATGTTGTTGCGGTCACTAAATACGTTTCAATTGAGAGGGCAGAAGAAGCGGTTGAAGCCGGCCTTATTCACTTAGGGGAAAATCGTGACGAAGGACTGCTCTCCAAGTGGGAAGTTCTACAGGACAAACCCCAGTGGCATTTCATTGGATCTCTGCAAACTAGAAAAGTAAAAAACATCATTGATAAAGTATCATACATACATTCTCTGGATCGTCTGTCATTAGCCAAAGAAATTCATAAAAGAGCGGACAAGCCTGTGTCTTGTTTTGTTCAAGTGAATGTTTCGGGAGAAGACTCGAAACATGGGTTATCTCCTCAAGAAGTAAAAGAATTTATTGGGAGTTTAAAAGACCTCACAAATATTAAAGTCGTAGGATTAATGACGATGGCTCCACATACGGACGATGAACCATTCTTACGGACATGTTTTAAACAGTTGAAAACAATCCAGGAAGAAATCAAAGCATTAAACCTTCCATACGCCCCTTGTAAAGAATTATCAATGGGGATGAGCAATGATTACATGATTGCAATCGAAGAAGGGGCTACGTTTATTCGTATTGGAACTGCATTAGTTGGAAATGACTGAGAGGGGATGAATACAAATGGGTATCAAGTCGAAGTTTAAAACGTTCTTTTTGTTAGATGAAGATGAATATGATTATGAAGAAGAAAAGTTTGAAGAAGAATACGAGGAGAAGAAGCCCATGAAGTCGCAGCCTTCAAATTCGAAACAAAATGTTGTCAGTCTTCAAAGTGTTCAAAAGTCCTCTAAGATGATTCTTGTTGAACCAAGAGTATACGCCGAAGCTCAAGAGATTGCTGATCACTTGAAAAACCGGCGCTCTGTACTTGTTAACTTACAACGAATTCAGCATGATCAAGCGAAACGCATTGTCGATTTTTTAAGTGGAACTGTTTACGCGATTGGCGGCGACATTCAGCGTGTTGGAGATAATATTTTTCTTTGTACGCCTGATAATGTTGAAGTAAGTGGAAATATCTCAGAATTCTTAAAAGAGGAAGATCTATCAGATTCGAGGTGGTAATGTAAACTATGGTGTTGCTTTATGAGATTTTATCGAACCTTATTCAAATTTACTCCTGGGCTTTAATCATTTATATATTAATGTCCTGGTTTCCAAATGCAAGGGAGACGGCGATTGGGCAGTTCTTAGCAAGAATATGCGAACCGTATTTAGAACCGTTTAGACGTTTTGTTCCTTCAATCGGGATGATTGATATTTCACCAATCGTGGCGTTCATTGTGTTGAACTTAGCACAATCTGGGTTATACCAATTATTTAGATGGCTTCTTTAATTGAGAAGCAGGAGATCATATATCCTTTAAAGAACTGAAACGTATTGAACAGTTTCAGTTTTTTTATTTTGGGTAAATCACAGAGGAGGTGAGCGTTTGTCTTCAATTCATCAACATTTCAGACCGGATGAGAAAGAGTTTGTGGATGCTGTATTGGAATGGAAACTGGCAGTGGAAAACCAATATTCAGCCAAACGAACAGACTTTTTGGATCCGAGACAACAGTATATTGTCGAGTCAATCATCGGAAACAACGATGAAATTCTCCTCTCATTCTATCCTGAGAATACAGAGAGGAAGAGAGCGTTATTGTATCCTTCTTATTTTCAGCCTGAAGAAGAAGATTTTGGAATTAGGCTATTTGAAATACAGTACCCGTCCAAGTTTGTTACAATAGAACATAGACAGGTATTAGGGTCTCTTATGTCATTAGGCTTGAAACGTGAAAAATTCGGGGATATTTTAGCAGTGGACGATACCATTCAACTCATGCTTGCTGATGAGATTTCTGAATACGTTCGAATGGAACTCACACAAATAGGGAAGGCAAAGATATCCTTGAAGGATATTCCTTTGAAGGATCGAATCGTGAGTAAGGAAGAATGGCTCGAAAAAGTGACTACTGTAAGTTCCCTGCGGTTAGATGTTGTTCTTGCAGCAGTTTATAATGATTCCCGCCAAAAAGCTCAAAGCTTAATCAAGAGTAATCATGTAAAAGTTAATTGGAAAACAGTCGAAAATGCCTCTTTTGAAGTCGAAGCCGGCGATGTACTTTCAGCAAGAGGATACGGAAGAAGTAAGTTATTGTCCATTGAAGGAAGAACAAAACGGGAGAAATGGCGAATTTCTGTCGGAATACTGAAATAATTTAAGAAAAATAAAGGAATACTCCCACATACTGTCGAAATTTTAGTTATAATAAATATGTAATTCACCAAGTACTGGAGGTGGCTCCCATGCCTTTAACGCCATTAGACATACATAACAAAGAATTTAGTCGTGGCTTTCGTGGTTATGATGAGGATGAGGTTAATGAATTTTTAGATCAAATTATTAAAGATTATGAAATTCTTATCCGTGAGAAGAAAGAAACCGAAGAACGTTTAAACTCCTTGAATGAACGTTTAGGTCATTTTACAAGCATCGAGGAAACATTAAACAAGTCAATCGTCATTGCTCAAGAAGCAGGGGAAGAAGTTAAGCGTAATGCAATGAAAGAATCGAAGCTGATCATTAAGGAAGCCGAGAAGAATGCTGATCGCATCGTTAACGAATCATTATCCAAAGCCCGTAAGATTGCCATTGAAATTGAAGAACTAAAGAAGCAATCAAAGGTGTTCCGAACTCGTTTCAAGATGTTAATTGAAGCCCAACTTGATTTACTTGATACAAATGACTGGGATCAATTAATGGAATTCGATTTGGATGCAACAGATTTAAAAACTTTAAAAGAAGAAGAGACATTGTCTTGACGAAAAGAGCAATACTTTCATATAATTGAACAACAATCTAAATTGCCATAATGAAGGCTAAGACAGGGACAGTACGTTTCTTATGATCATTCCTTTCTAGCGAGTCGGGGACGGTGAAAGCCCGACAAGGAACAAAGGTACGGAAGATCACCCTAGAGCTCTACTCATGAAATTCACTTCTGAAGAGTAATGAATAGCGTCTTGATCACGTTACGAATCAAAACGAGTGAAGGTCGGTTTCGATCTTTATGAGGGTGGTACCGCGGGAAAAGTTTTCTCGTCCCTTTCCAGGGATGAGAAAGCTTTTTTTTGTTTCTAAAAGGGATAGCCTGATTAAGAATTGCAGGTTTTAGAAAAGATGGCAATTAAGAGAAACGTTTAGGAGGAAGATTTCATGGAGTATAAAGATACATTATTGATGCCCGAAACGGAATTTCCGATGAGAGGCAATTTACCGAAACGCGAACCGGATACGCAGAAAAAATGGGAAGAAATGAATATTTACCAAAAAGTGCAGGAGAGAACGAGTGATCGTCCATTATTTGTTCTTCACGATGGACCACCGTACGCGAATGGAAACATTCATATGGGTCATGCATTAAATAAAATCCTTAAAGACTTTATCGTTCGCTATAAATCCATGAGCGGGTTTCATGCACCGTATGTTCCAGGCTGGGACACCCATGGCTTACCGATTGAGCAGGCGTTAACGAACAAAGGCGTGAAACGTAAAGAAATGACTATCGCTGAGTTCCGTAAATTGTGTGAGGAATATGCATATGAGCAGGTTGACAATCAACGCATTCAGTTCAAACAATTAGGGGTGCGCGGGGATTGGGATAATCCATATATTACATTAAAGCCTGAATATGAAGCTCAACAGATTAAAGTGTTTGGTGATATGGCGAAGAAAGGCTATATCTACAAAGGTAAAAAACCAGTGTATTGGTCTCCATCAAGTGAATCCGCTCTTGCAGAAGCAGAGATTGAATATCAGGATAAGCGTTCTCCTTCCATCTATGTCGGTTTTGCCGTTACAGAAGGAAAGGGAGTTCTTGAAGAAGGGACTCAATTAGTCATCTGGACGACAACACCTTGGACGATTCCTGCTAACCTGGGAATTGCCGTGCACGAAGATCTAAGTTATGTCGTAGTAAATGTGAAAGAAAGCAGCTATGTAGTAGCTGAAGATTTATTAGAAGAAGTAGCGAAGAATCTGGAATGGGAAGATTACTCTGTATCCCAAAAGGTTAAAGGTGCAGAGCTTGAGCATATCGTGGCAAAACATCCATTATATGATCGGGATTCACTTGTTGTCCTAGGGGAGCATGTCACTACTGATTCTGGTACTGGATGTGTTCATACCGCTCCAGGACACGGGGAAGATGACTTCCTGGTAGGAAAGAAATATGGTTTGGATGTGTTATGCCCGGTTGACGATAAAGGCGTTATGACATCTGAAGCACCTGGATTCGAAGGTTTATTCTACGATAAAGCCAATAAACCGATTACAGAAAAGCTACAGGAAACAGGAGCATTATTAAAGCTTAACTTTATCACTCACTCCTATCCACATGATTGGCGTACGAAAAAGCCTGTTATCTTTAGAGCGACGGCACAATGGTTTGCGTCAATCGATAAATTCCGTAAAGAACTGCTGGAAGCTGTCAATGAAACGAAATGGGTACCTGCTTGGGGGGAGACACGCCTTTACAATATGGTTAGAGACCGTGGAGACTGGTGTATTTCAAGACAACGTGCATGGGGAGTGCCTATCCCGGTATTTTATGCTGAAAATGGCCAGGAAATCATTACAGATGAAACAATCGACCATGTATCGAAGCTCTTCCGTGAACATGGATCAAACATCTGGTTTGAAAAAGAAGCGAAGGATCTTCTACCTGAAGGATTCAGCCATGAAGGAAGTCCGAATGGGAAGTTCACAAAAGAACAGGATATCATGGACGTCTGGTTTGATTCAGGTTCCTCACATCAAGCGGTGCTTGAAGAAAGAGATGACCTCAAGCGTCCTGCAGACCTTTATTTAGAGGGATCTGACCAATATCGCGGATGGTTTAACTCTTCTTTGACTACAAGTGTAGCAGTGACGGGTAAAGCTCCATATAAAGGCGTGTTAAGTCATGGATTTGCTCTTGATGGTGACGGAAGAAAAATGAGTAAATCATTAGGGAACGTAGTCGTTCCTGAAAAAGTGATGAAGCAGCTTGGAGCCGATATCCTTCGTCTGTGGGTTGCATCGGTTGATTATCAAGCAGATGTACGTGTATCGGATCCAATCTTGAAGCAAGTGGCTGAAGTGTATCGTAAAATCCGTAATACGTACCGTTTCTTATTGGGAAATCTTTCCGACTTTGATCCAAGTACCAATGCGGTATCCTTCGATCAATTAAGAGAAGTGGATCAATTCATGCTTGTAAAGCTTAATGATCTTGTGAAAAATGTGAGAAATTCATACGACAAATATGAATTTGCAAGCATCTATCACGCTGTAAATAATTTTTGTACGCTTGATTTAAGTTCATTCTATTTAGATTTTGCGAAGGATGTTCTATATATCGAGTCAGAAAATCATGAAGAGCGTCGAGCCATTCAAACTGTGTTATATGAATCCCTGATTGCGCTTACGAAACTGATGTCTCCAATCCTGTCTCATACAGCTGATGAAGTGTGGGCTCATATCCCTGGAGTAGAGGGAGAGAGTGTTCAACTAACAGATATGCCTGAAGTGCAAGAGGTAAGAAATGCTGATGAGTTGAAGAAGAAATGGAATGCTTTCCTTGAGTTAAGAGATGATGTTTTAAAGGCTCTTGAAGAAGCGCGTAATCAGAAGATGATTGGTAAATCATTAACGGCTAAAGTGACCCTTTACGTAAATGATGAAACGAAAGCTTTACTAGGTTCAATTAAGGAAGACTTAAAACAATTATTCATCGTCTCCGCATTTGAAATCGGTGGAGCAGTGAACGAAGCACCAGAACATGCATTAAGTCTTGGTGAAATCAATATTGTCGTGGAAAAAGCGCAAGGTGAAACATGTGACCGCTGCTGGATTGTCACACCGACAGTCGGCAAGGATAAAGATCATCCTACTCTTTGCACAAGATGTGCATCAGTAGTGAAAGAAAGCTATTCACACCTGGCATAATTTAAAAAGGCTGACTCACACTCAATGTGAGTCAGTCTTTTTTCGTCCAGACAGCCTTTCTAATTCCAAAATTGCTATATCTTGCAACACAATTTTTAGGTCTGTTTCCCCCATACTATAAATGGAGGGATCAAAGATGACATATGACCGATACACATCCATTGTTCAAGAACTGACCACATCCTTGAAAGAGCTGGAGGCAAGTCAATCTCAACATCCTTTAATTCAGCAGTATATTGATGAAGAAATTACAGAAGTGAAACAAGCGTTAAATCGATTTAGAGATAATCAATATGGCTATTGTGAAATGAGCGGAGAAGAAATTCCCTATGATTTCATTAAGATGAACCCAACATGCACATCTCTGGAAGATGCATTGGAATGGAGACGATTTGGAAAAATCTCATCTTATTCCTAACAGCCACACTATAGGTTTTCGTCGTTCTCCTTAGTTTAAGTGTCTTTATTCTCCCTTTTATGCTAAAATGCAAAGGTAATCATTTAAACGATGTTCGGAGGTTACCTTTGTGTATTATTATTTATTGGCTTTGGTTGTGATTGGACTCGATCAATTAACAAAATGGTTGGTTGTGAAACGAATGACAGAAGGAGAAAGTATAAAGATCATTGACAACGTCTTATATCTTACTTCTCATCGAAATCAAGGTGCAGCATGGGGAATACTTCAAGGGCAAATGTGGTTTTTTTACATTATTACAGTAGTAGTGATTGTAGGTATCGTGTATTATATGCAAGTCCATGCGAAAGGGCATTCTTTATTCAGTTTAAGTTTAGCCTTTATGCTTGGTGGAGCTATTGGAAACTTTATTGACCGTATCTTTCGAAAAGAAGTGGTTGATTTCTTAAATACATACATCTTTTCCTATGATTTTCCGATATTTAATATTGCAGATGCAGCATTAACCATTGGAGTGGCATTGTTACTAATTTACATGTATTTAGACGAACGAAAAGCAAAGAAGGAGAACAAAAATGGAAGTAATTCAGCACAACATACAGCAGGAAGACCAGGGAGAACGAATTGATAAAGTCGTAAGTCAGTTGAATAAGGAATGGTCCCGTTCACAGGTTCAACAATGGATAAAGGAAGGGCATATTCAAGTGAATGGTGATGCAGTTAAACCCAACTTTAAATGTCCTCTAGATGCAGTCATCACGGTTTCAATCCCTCAACCGGAAGAGCTGGATGTAGAGCCGGAAGATCTTAACCTTGACATTGCATATGAAGATGGGGATGTCATCGTTGTAAATAAGCCGAAGGGAATGGTCGTTCACCCTGCACCTGGGCATTATTCAGGTACAATGGTGAACGGATTGATGTATCATTGTAAGGATCTATCAGGCATTAATGGAGTTCTAAGACCGGGGATCGTCCACCGTATAGATAAAGACACTTCCGGCTTACTGATGGTGGCGAAAAATGACATGGCCCACGAGCATTTGGTAAATCAGCTTGTAGAAAAGTCCGTTACAAGAAAATATACAGCCATCGTACATGGTCTTATTCCCCACGAATACGGCACCATTGATGCTCCAATCGGAAGAGACCCTAAAGATCGTCAGAGTATGGCTGTAGTGGATAACGGCAAACAAGCAGTTACTCATTTCAGAGTGCTTGATCGTTATAAAGATTTTACATTAGTTGAATGTGAATTGGAAACTGGGAGAACGCATCAAATCCGTGTGCATATGAAGTATATCGGCTTCCCCCTTGCCGGGGATCCTAAGTATGGACCAAGGAAAACACTGAGCATAGAGGGACAAGCTCTTCACGCAGGGGTTTTAGGGTTTGTTCATCCCAGAACAGAAGAATATATGGAATTTCACTCGGAGTTACCTTTAGAGTTCACTAAACTTGTGAAGCATCTTGAAAATAATCGTTGACAAATTCCGACTCGACCTTTATGATTTAGTTAATTGAATAAGTAACCTTTAATACGGTCCCGTGAGGCTGAGAAGGAGCATGTACGACCAAATCGTTTTGGCGTGCAATCAGATTACAACGATAAGTGTGCCCTCTCATCCCTACGGTGAGAGGGATTTTTTATTTTAAAGAAACGAGGTGGCGAAAGTGACAAAGAAAGCAACGGTATTGGATCAACCCGCCATTCGAAGAGCTCTGACAAGGATAGCTCATGAAATCATTGAACGCAACAAAGGAATTGAGGACTGTGTTCTTGTTGGAATCAAAACAAGAGGCATCTACATCGCTAACCGATTAGCGGAGCGAATCCATGATATTGAAGGCGAAAAGATTCCCGTAGGGGAAATAGACATAACCCTATACCGAGATGACTTAACTAAGAAAACAGAAGATCATGAACCCGAGGTGAAAGGTTCTGACCTGCCTGTTGATATTACCAACAAGAAAGTCATCCTGGTAGACGATGTATTATTTACAGGAAGAACGGTCAGGGCAGGCTTGGACGCATTGATGGATCTTGGACGACCAAGTCAAATCCAACTTGCAGTACTGGTCGATCGTGGACATAGAGAATTACCGATACGAGCAGACTTTGTTGGAAAAAACATTCCTACATCCAGCTCCGAAAAAATTATGGTTGCCTTAACAGAGGTCGATCAGGAAGATATCGTCGCAATACACGAAAAAGAATAACGGAAGTCCTTTTAAGAGTGGTCCCGTGAGGCTGACAAAGGATGGGAATGAAGGTAATAATAGACCTTCTTGTACCCTCTTTGTGCCCTCTTTTGGACAAAGAGGGTTTTTTATTGGGGAATTTGGGTATTAGAGGAGGAAAAATAAATGAGTCAAAACCAACAAGTTGTATTAGATGTAGAAGAAGTACCGAAGTTAGGAAAATGGATCACTTTAAGTATACAGCATTTATTCGCCATGTTTGGAGCAACGGTATTAGTTCCATTCCTGGTAGGGTTAAGCCCGGGAGTCGCCCTTATCTCAAGTGGTTTAGGAACACTTGCTTACCTCTTCATTACAAGGGGCAGAATTCCTGCTTACTTAGGATCATCCTTTGCTTTCATTGCACCTATCTTAGCTGCAAAGAGCTTTGGAGGACCGGAGGCTGCCATGATGGGAAGCTTTCTCGCCGGGATTGTTTACGGAATTGTTGCATCACTGATATCTAAACTGGGGTTGAAATGGCTGGTGAGAATTCTTCCACCGATTGTTGTAGGACCAGTGATTATGGTTATCGGATTAGGCCTGGCAGGAACGGCCGTAAATATGGCCATGTATGAAAATCCTGGAGCAGAAGAATTGGTTTACAGTAACACACACTTTATGGTGGCACTTGCGACTCTGGCCATTACCGTGATTTGCTCGATTTACTTCAAAGGGTTTCTTGGAATGGTACCGATTTTAGCTGGAATCATTGGTGGATATGTCATCGCGGTTTTTGCAGGGTTAGTAAATTTCCAACAAGTAATCGATGCACCGCTTTTTCAAATGCCGGACTTCTTCATGCCATTTGTTGACTACACGCCAAGCTTCTCTTGGGAAATCGTGTCCATAATGGTACCTGTTGCCCTCGTAACTTTGGCAGAGCATACAGGAGACCAGATGGTTCTAAGTAAAGTAGTAGGAAGAAACTTCATTGAGAAACCAGGTCTTCACCGTTCCATTCTTGGGGATGGGGTAGCAACTGTGATTGCATCCTTCCTCGGTGGACCACCTAATACAACGTATGGTGAAAATATTGGAGTATTAGCCATAACACGAGTGTTCAGCGTATTCGTAATCGGAGGAGCCGCAGTCCTTGCCATCATGTTCGGATTTGTCGGTAAGATAACAGCCTTGATTGGATCGATACCATCAGCCGTCATGGGCGGAGTATCCATCCTTCTGTTCGGAATCATCGCCTCTAGCGGACTGCGCATGCTGATTGATAACAAAGTAGACTTAGGAAACAAGAGAAACCTGGTGATTTCCTCAGTGATCCTGGTAATCGGGGTAGGAGGGGCATTCGTGAAGGTCAATGAGCAGGTATCCTTATCAGGAATGGCTCTAGCAGCGATTGTCGGAGTTCTCCTTAATCTTGTCTTACCAGGCAGAGAAGAAAGCGAAGGAGAAAACAACTTATTCGAAGAAGAAAATGCTAAGCATGATGTTGCATAGAAGCACCTTTTAACATGGTCCAGAGAGTCTAAGAAGGGTGAATTTGAACAAGACAGGCACGTGGGATTTTTCGCACGGTCCCTGTTGGCATGTTCAAAAACACCCTGTCAGAAAATTGGCAGGGTGTTTTTTTGAAAGAAGAGAAGAAAGGGTTGTCCCATGATGAAGAACTTGTTGACAATGAATGACTTATCAAAAGAGGAAATCATTGAAATATTAGATGCAGCTGAACACTTTAAAGAGGGGGAAACATGGAAGGAAGGCTCCAATAAATATGTAGCCAATCTTTTTTTCGAGGCAAGTACCCGGACGAAATGCAGTTTTGAAATGGCGGAAAGGAAACTTGGGCTCGAGGTCATTCCATTTGAAGCACAGACTTCAAGTGTACAAAAGGGAGAAAGCTTGTATGACACGGTGAAAACATTAGAAAGCATCGGGGTCGAAACCGTTGTAATCCGGCACTCACTTGAACGATATTTCGATGAACTTGCACCACTTAACATAAGCGTCATCAACGGAGGCGATGGATGTGGTAATCATCCAACTCAATGCCTTTTGGACCTGTTGACCATACGACAGGAATTTGGAGGATTTGCAGGACTGAAGGTATCGATCATTGGAGACATTGCCCACAGCCGGGTGGCACGATCCAATGCAGAAGCGTTAACAAAGCTGGGAGCCGAAGTCATGTTCTCTGGACCAAAGGAATGGTTCCCATCACAGGACCGACATCAATATAGGCCGATAGATAATTGTATAGCAGATTCCGATGTGGTCATGTTACTGAGAATTCAACATGAGCGACACGATAGTACATCAAGTTTAACGAAAGAGGAATACCATGAAAGCTTTGGCTTGACGGAAAGTCGAAAAGCACGAATGAAACCAACCGGTATCATTCTTCATCCGGCACCGGTCAACCGTGGGGTTGAAATTGCAGATTCATTGGTGGAATGTGATCAATCAAGAATCTTTAAGCAGATGGAAAATGGAGTTTACATCAGAATGGCTGTTTTAAAGAGAGCACTTGAAAGCAACTAACTAGGGGGAATTTGAAATGAATTGGTTAATCCGAAATGCACGTATTCTAGCAAAGAATGGTGTTCTTGAGATAGTGGATGTGAAGGTGGAGAATCAGAAAATCATCGAGATGGGAACAGACCTCAAACGTACCGATCACCAGGAATTTCAAGCAGATGGGTTATTGATTTCCCCAGGCTTTGTTGATCTTCATGTCCATTTAAGGGAACCAGGGGGCGAACACAAAGAAACAATCGAAACGGGAACAAAAGCTGCTGCGAAGGGTGGTTTCACTACCATCGCTGCAATGCCTAATACAAGACCCGTACCTGACTCGGTAGAAAATCTGCAAGCCCTAAACAAGAAAATCTCTGAAACAGCGAGTGTTCGCGTATTACCTTATGCCGCCATCACAGAGAGACAAATTGGAAAAACGCTTAATGACTTACCTTCCTTAAAAGAAAATGGGGCATTTGCATTCACAGATGACGGGGTAGGGGTGCAATCGGCAGGGATGATGTTTGAAGCCATGAAGAAGGCAGCCGGCATCAATGCATCCATTGTGGCCCACTGTGAAGAGAATACCCTGATTTATGGAGGAGCGGTTCATGACGGAACATTCTCCAAAGAGCATAACCTGAAAGGAATACCTTCCATCTGTGAAGCCGTACATATATCCCGGGATGTGCTGCTTGCAGAAGCAGCAGGTGTACATTATCACGTATGTCATATTTCAACAAAAGAGTCAGTAAGAGTGGTCCGTGATGCTAAAAGGGCTGGGATCAATGTGACAGCTGAAGTAACACCACACCATCTTCTCCTGTGTGAAGATGATATTCCAGGGCTTGATACGAATTTCAAAATGAACCCGCCTCTTAGAAGCAAAGAAGATCAGCAAGCGTTAATAGAAGGATTGCTGGATGGCACCATCGACTTTATTGCGACGGATCATGCACCTCATACGGAAGCAGAGAAGTCAGAAGGGATGCAGCTCGCTCCTTTCGGAATTGTAGGATTGGAAACAGCCTTTCCGTTACTCTATACACACTTTGTAGAAAAAGGAATCTTCACATTAAAGCAGTTAATTGACTGGATGACGATTAAACCAAGCTCAGCATTTAACCTTCCGTTTGGACTACTAGAAGTAGGAGGAGAAGCTGACTTTACGCTTATAGATTTAAATGAACAAAAAGGGATTGACCCAGCTGAATTTTTATCAAAAGGAAAAAATACCCCATTTACAGGCTGGGAGTGCAGAGGCTTTCCAAAAGCTACTTTTTATCAGGGATCTCTTGTATGGAATGAAGGAGGAAACAAACAATGAAAAGACAACTCATTTTAGACGATGGAACAGTATTCGTAGGAGAAGGATTTGGAGCGAATAAAGAAACGATTGGAGAAGTGGTTTTCAACACAAGTATGACAGGATATCAGGAAATACTATCAGATCCATCTTACTGTGGACAGCTTGTCACATTAACCTATCCTCTAGTAGGGAACTATGGAATCAATCGCGACGATTTTGAGTCCATCACTCCAGCTATCAAAGCATTCATTGTGAGAGAAGTTGCTGATTTTCCTTCTAACTGGAGAAATGAATCAACATTGGATGAATTATTAAAAATAAAAGGGATTCCAGGAATTTCAGATATCGATACCAGAAAGTTAACAAGAATCATCAGACAGCATGGAGCAATGAAAGGCATCATTTGCTCAGCTGAATTAGATCCAAAAGAAATGCTTGAGAAATTGCATGATACAGCTCTAAGAACAGATCAAGTCATGCAGGTTTCGACCAAAACAGCTTATGCCAGTCCAGGAAGAGGATATCGTGTCGTATTAATGGACTTTGGGATGAAACACGGAATTCTGAGAGAATTAAACAAGCGTGATTGTGACGTGATTGTGGTTCCTTACAATACGTCAGCTGAAGAGATTCGTCGCTTGCAGCCTGACGGGATCATGCTCTCAAATGGGCCGGGGGATCCGAAAGATGTGCCGGAAGCCATTGAGACCATTAAAGAGCTACTGGGAGAAATTCCACTGTTTGGTATTTGTTTAGGGCATCAATTGTTTGCTCTGGCATGTGGAGGGGACTCCTTCAAAATGAAATTTGGTCACCGCGGAGGCAACCACCCGGTAAAAGATATAAAAACTGGAAAAGTAGCACTGACTTCCCAGAACCATGGCTATGCAGTAGATGAAAAGTCATTGACAGGATCAAGGCTTCAAGTTACTCACATGGCCATCAATGATGGCACAGTAGAAGGATTAAAGCATTTAGACTTCCCGGCCTTTACAGTTCAGTATCACCCTGAAGCGTCACCTGGACCTGAGGATTCAAATTACTTATTCGATGATTTCTTACAACTTATGAAAGATGAGAAAAGAAAGGAGCTTCAACATGCCTAAACGTACAGACATTAAAAGCATCTTAGTTATCGGAAGCGGACCAATCATCATAGGACAGGCTGCAGAATTCGACTATGCCGGAACTCAAGCGTGTATCGCCTTAAAAGAGGAAGGCTACCGTGTTATTCTTGTAAACTCAAACCCAGCTACAATCATGACTGACGCTGAAATGGCAGATAAAGTGTATATCGAGCCACTTACACTGGAGTTTGTCAGTCGAATTATTCGCAAAGAACGACCTGACGCCCTACTTCCTACATTAGGTGGGCAAACGGGATTGAATCTGGCTGTTGAACTTGCTAAATCGGGCGTTTTAGAAGAATGCGGAGTTGAAATTCTCGGGACGAAGCTTTCTGCAATCGAGAAAGCGGAAGACCGTGACTTGTTCAGGAACTTGATGAATGAAATGGGAGAACCGGTTCCGGAAAGTGAAATCATTCATTCCTTAGATGAAGCCTATCAATTTGTGAATGAAATAGGCTATCCGGTCATCGTTCGTCCTGCCTATACATTAGGTGGAACCGGTGGTGGAATTTGTCACAACGAAGACGAATTGGTCGAGATTGTAAGCTCAGGATTGAAATATAGTCCGGTAACCCAATGTTTGCTGGAGAAAAGTATTGCTGGCTTCAAAGAAATAGAATATGAGGTTATGAGAGATGCAGCCGATAACGCCATCGTGGTGTGTAATATGGAAAACATCGACCCGGTTGGAATTCATACGGGAGATTCAATTGTTGTAGCACCAAGTCAAACCTTAAGTGACCGTGAGTATCAAATGCTGCGGAATACAAGCTTAAATATCATCCGTGAATTAGGAATAGAAGGGGGCTGTAACGTCCAGCTTGCCCTTGATCCGGACAGCTTCCAGTATTACATCATCGAAGTGAACCCAAGGGTGAGCCGTTCTTCTGCACTTGCATCAAAAGCAACGGGATACCCAATTGCGAAGCTTGCAGCAAAAATTGCTGTAGGACTGACCCTGGATGAAATGATGAATCCTGTAACAGGTAAAACATATGCATCATTCGAACCTGCCCTGGACTATGTGGTGACAAAGATCCCGAGATGGCCATTTGATAAATTTGAGGCTGCCAAGCGTAACCTCGGTACGCAAATGAAAGCAACCGGTGAAGTAATGGCGATTGGGCGAACATTGGAAGAGTCACTTCTTAAAGCGATTCGTTCCCTTGAAAGCAACACGTATCATATAGAATTAAGTGATGCTGAACAATTTACAGACGAGTGGATCGAGAAGAGAATCCGCAAAGCAGGAGATGAACGCCTCTTCTATATCGGGGAAGCACTTAGAAGAGGAGTGACGATTGAAACCATTCATGATTGGAGCAAAATCGATCTTTTCTTCCTGTATAAAATGAATAGAATCGTAGAATTCGAAAAGGAATTAACTCTACATCCCTTCAATCTTGAGCTGGGCCAAAAAGCAAAGCGTATGGGCTTCTCAGATATCACGATTGCCAAGCTATGGAATAGTACAGAAGCAGAATTGTATAGCTGGAGAAAAGAAAATAAATTGACACCTGTCTATAAAATGGTAGATACATGTGCGGCTGAGTTTGAATCGGAAACTCCTTACTTCTATGGAACCTATGAGGATGAGAATGAATCCAAGGTCACTTCTCGGGAGAGTGTCATCGTTCTTGGGTCAGGACCGATCAGGATCGGTCAGGGAGTCGAATTTGATTACGCGACCGTTCACTCTGTCTGGGCCATTAAAGAAGCGGGTTATGAAGCGATCATCGTAAATAACAATCCAGAAACGGTTTCGACCGACTTCAGCATCTCGGATAAATTATACTTTGAACCTCTTACGGTAGAAGATGTGATGCACATCATTGATCTTGAAAAGCCTAAGGGAGTTGTCGTGCAGTTTGGTGGGCAAACCGCGATCAATCTTGCAGAAGAGCTAGTGAGAAGAGGAGTCACGATTCTCGGTACATCCCTTGAAGATTTAGATCGTGCAGAAAACCGGGACAAATTCGAACATACACTGAATGAACTGGGCATCCCTCAACCTGAAGGGAAAACAGCGGTATCTGTAGAAGGAGCCATTAAGATCGCAGAAAGCATCGGTTACCCGGTTCTGGTAAGACCGTCATACGTTCTTGGTGGAAGAGCGATGGAAATCGTGTATCGGGAAGAAGAACTTCTTCAATACATGAAGAATGCAGTGAAAGTGAATCCACAGCATCCGGTTCTAATCGACCGTTACCTGATCGGAAAAGAAATTGAAGTGGATGCCATTTCTGACGGAATAGACGTAGTCGTCCCTGGAATCATGGAACATATCGAACGGGCTGGAGTTCACTCGGGAGATTCCATCGCGGTCTATCCTCCACAGCAGCTCACTCAAGAACAGAAACAAACCATTGTTGATTATACAACGAGACTCGCCAAAGGCTTAAACATCGTTGGGTTACTGAATATCCAATATGTCATCTCAAAAGGAGAAATATTTGTTCTGGAAGTGAACCCACGCTCCAGCCGAACAGTACCATTCATCAGCAAGATTACGAATGTACCGATGGCGAATATTGCAACTAAGTCCATACTTGGAATCTCCCTGAAAGATCAAGGATATGAATCAGGATTAATTCCTGAAAAACATGGTGTATATGTAAAGGTTCCTGTATTCTCCTTTGCCAAGCTAAGACGGGTGGACATCACTTTAGGGCCTGAAATGAAATCAACAGGTGAAGTAATGGGGAAAGATCTTACACTGGAAAAAGCCCTCTACAAAGGAATGGTTGCAGCAGGGATGCAAATGAAAGAGTACGGCTCTGTACTCATGACCGTAGCAGATAAAGACAAAGAAGAAGCGGTTCTCCTGGCGCAACGCTTTATCGATATCGGGTATCAGATCCTTGCAACTAAGGGCACGGCTGAGCATCTGACTAAAGCAAACATCACCGTTCGTGAGGTGGATAAGATCGGATCTACCGGACCAACCCTGCTGGATATCATCCAAAGTGGAGAAACACAGCTTGTCATAAACACTTTAACAAAAGGAAAACAACCTGCCCGGGACGGATTTAGAATCCGTAGAGAATCTGTAGAGAATGGCATTCCATGTCTTACATCCCTGGACACGGCAGAAGCCATCCTGAGAGTGATTGAATCCATGACATTCTCTGCTGAGGCTCTTCCATCACAACCGAAGACGAGAGAGGCGGTTTTTCAATGATCGTAAATCAAAAGATGGTTGTGCTTTCTCATGAAAGAATAGCTGAAAACATCTTTGAATTGGTTCTACAAGGGGAATTGGTGAACGAGATCAAGGCTCCTGGGCAATTTGTCCATATTAAAGTGGGTACGGGAATAGACCCTTTACTTAGAAGGCCGATTTCCATCGCCTCTCACAACCCGGAAAACCTCACGATGACATTGATCTACCGTGCTGAAGGGAAGGGAACGATCCTTCTTTCAGAGGTGAAAATAAGAGAAACAGTCGACGTTTTAGGACCTCTTGGAAATGGTTTCCCAGTCGAAGACGCAAGTAAGACCGCACTGTTAGTAGGTGGAGGAATTGGAGTTCCTCCCCTCTACGGTCTTTCTAAAAAGCTGGTTGAAAATGGTTGGACAGTGAAACACATCCTCGGTTTTCAAACTGAATCCGTGAGCTTTTATGAAGATATGTTCAGAGAATTGGGTGAAACCTTTGTCGCCACAGTGGACGGAACCCTCGGAACTCCCGGTTTTGTAACAGATGTTATTCGAGAAAAAGCACCGGCCTTTGATGTGTTTTATTCCTGTGGTCCGACTCCGATGCTAAAAGCACTTCAAGTCGAATTAGAGGACAAACGAGGGTTTATCTCTTTAGAAGAACGAATGGGCTGCGGAATAGGTGCATGCTTCGCTTGTGTTTGTCATAAACAGGATGATCCTGAAGGGGCAAGCTACGTGAAGGTTTGTAGTGACGGACCTGTATTTCCAGTAGGGGTGGTGCTTTTATGAAATCATTAAAAATCGAATTACCGGGATTATCATTAAAAAACCCGGTCATGCCGGCATCAGGCTGCTTTGGCTTTGGTCGCGAATATAGTCAATTCTATGATTTAAGCGAGCTTGGGGCGATCATGATCAAAGCGACGACGGAAGAAGCTCGTTTTGGAAATCCTACTCCCCGCGTCGCAGAAACGAACGCCGGGATGCTGAATGCGATTGGTTTACAAAATCCAGGACTAACAGGTGTGATGGAAAACGAACTTCCATGGCTTTCCCAGTACGATGTACCAATCATTGCAAATGTGGCTGGTTCTCAAGTTGAGGATTATGTGGAGGTGGCAAGAGTCATCTCAACCGCAGAAAACGTTAAGGCCCTTGAATTGAATATCTCCTGTCCAAATGTAAAAACAGGGGGAATTGCCTTTGGTACCATTCCCGAAGTGGCAAAAGAATTGACTGAGAGAGTAAAAGAAGTCTCGCAGGTCCCACTATATGTAAAGTTATCACCGAATGTCTCCAATATTGTCGACATGGCCAAGGCTGTTGAAGCAGGGGGGGCAGACGGGCTGACAATGATCAATACACTCCTCGGGATGAGGCTGGATATGAAGACAGGAAAGCCGATCCTGGCTAATAAAACAGGTGGATTGTCAGGACCAGCCATTAAACCTGTCGCGATTCGTATGATTTATGAAGTAAGTCAACAGGTGGATCTTCCGATTATCGGAATGGGGGGCATACAAACTGCTGAAGATGTGATTGAATATTTTTACGCAGGGGCAAGTGCCATAGCCGTCGGTACAGCAAACTTCGTGGATCCATTCGTGTGTCAGCGTATCATAAAAGATTTACCGCCGTTACTTGATGAGCTGGGAGTGGACCATATATCCCAATTGACCGGAAGGAGCTGGGGGAAGCATGAATCAAAAGCCGTTTATAGCTCTTGATTTCCCAACGTGGGAGAAGACATCAATCTTCTTAGATCAATTTTCAGAGAGTTTAAATGTAAAAGTAGGTATGGAGCTATACCTTCAAAATGGACCGGTTATCATCGAAAAGATTTTAAATAAAAATCATCGTATCTTCCTGGACTTGAAGCTACATGACATTCCCAATACAGTATACGGCGCCATGAAGGGACTTGCCGGGTTCGACCTGGACCTGATCAATGTGCATGCTGCAGGTGGCAGTGTGATGATGGAAAAGGCGCTGGAAGGTCTGCATGCGGGTACTCCTGCCAATCATAAACGAGCAAAACTGATTGCCGTCACACAATTGACGTCGACAACGGAAGAACAAATGCAGAAAGAACAACTAATTATTAAATCCATTAATGAGTCTGTCTTACATTATGCCACCCTTTCGAAAGAAGCGGGACTTGATGGAGTGGTATGTTCTCCTCACGAATCACGCCTGATTAAAGAACATTGCGGTTCTGACTTTATACGTGTAACTCCTGGGATCAGATTAGCAGAAGATCATTTAGGAGATCAAAAAAGAGTCACTACACCACAAACGGCAAAAGAATTAGGATCTTCCTACATTGTCGTTGGAAGAAGTATCACAGGTGCCGATAATCCGGTACTTGCATATGAGCGGATCGTACATGAATGGGAGGACAAAGAATGAAACAAGAAATCGCAAAAAAACTATTAGACATTGAAGCTGTATTTTTAAATCCGACGGAGCCATTTACATGGTCATCCGGAATAAAGTCCCCGATCTATTGTGATAATCGACTGACCTTATCTTATCCTACAGTGCGGGATGAAATCTCTACGGGTCTTGTTGAGATTATTAAAGAGCAATTTCCTCAGGTGGAAGTCATTGCGGGTACTGCAACAGCTGGAATTCCACATGCTGCTTGGGTGAGTGAAAAATTAAACCTTCCGATGTGTTATGTCAGGTCAAAAGCGAAAGCTCACGGAAAAGGTAAACAGATTGAAGGGAAAGCGACGCCTGGACAAAAAGTGGTCGTGGTAGAAGACCTCATCTCAACGGGAGGTAGCTGTATTACGGCTGTAAACGCATTAAGAGAAGCGGGCTGTGAAGTATTAGGGGTAGCTGCCATTTTCACATACGAGTTAGAAAAAGGAAAAAGGATGCTGGGGGAACACGACATTAAAGCATATGCTCTATCCGATTACTCAAGCTTATTGGACGTAGCGCTTCAAAACTCCATCATTCGTGAAGAAGATCTGGAACAATTGAAGCTTTGGAGTGAAAATCCTGAGAAGTGGGGCAGTTAAGGTGGAAAGCAACTCTTTTGTGAGTTGCTTTTTAGTTTTAATAGGAGAATGATAGTGGGGAGGCGTTTATCTGCCTTTCTGCATTTTTCGCCTGTACTATAACCAAAATACTTTCCCCCAGGCCAATCTCAGCCTGGGGGAAAGTACATTCTAACTAAAATTATTCTTTTAATGACCGGACCAAATCCAAATCAGGTGTCACATACACGGTTTGCTGTCCTTCATAGATGACAAACCCCGGCTTGGCTCCTTTTGGTTTCTTTACCTGTTTGACTTGAGTGAAATCAACAGGTACCGAGCTTGAATCACGTGCTTTACTAAAGTAGGCAGCAATGTTAGCCGCTTCCTTGATCGTCTCATCGGAAGGATTCTGACTCTTGATTACAACATGGGAGCCGGGAATATCCTTCGTGTGAAGCCAAATCTCTTCCCTTCCTGCGACTCTGTTTGTTAGATAGTCGTTTTGTTTATTGTTTTTCCCGACTAATATTTGTGTGCCATCACTCGATGTGTAGTTTTCCAGAACGGGCTTCACATTGGCCTTTTTCTTTTTCGTCTGCTTGCGAACCCTCAGGTAACCTTCTTCCTCAAGTTCTTCTCTGATCTCTTCTACATCTTTCGTAGAAGCCGATTCTAATTGCTGAAGTAATTGCTCTAGATACTTTATCTCATTGTCGGCTTTTTCAATTTGCTCATGTACGATTTTCACTGCATTTTTTGCTTTTTGATAGCGTGAGAAATAGTTTTGGGCATTATCCGAAGGAGACTTTTGTGGGTTGAGGGGGATCGTAATGCTTTCCCCGTTTTCATCATAGTAATTTACAACGCTAACCTCAGTCATTCCTCGTTCAACGGCATATAGATTCGACGTGAGGAGTTCACCCAGCAATTGATAGCGATCAGCCTGTCGGGCATCCTCCAACGTTTGCTTTAATTTTTCGATTTTGTTTACATTTTTATCCCTTTCGTTTCGAATGAATCGTTCCAAATCGTTTCCTTGTTGCTTGACCCGATCTCGTGCCGCCTTCTGATAGAAGAACCGGTCTAATAATGCACTTAACGAAGGAAAGGTTTGTTTCTCTCCTTGAAGATGGTCAAGATTCATCCAGTAAAACGTTTCTTTTTCTCCGCTAATGAGGGTTGGTGTTGAGTCATTCGATTTTGCATGTTGAATCAATTCTAAGAAGGATTCTGCAAAGGTCGACTGGCTTCCAATTCCTGCCCGGTGGACGACTTCCTTAGCGTAGAGAGGAGAAATTCCGGCGAAAGATTGAACGATCTGCTTATCGAGTTTGCCGGAATTAAAGTCCAGTGCTCTTAGGATATCATCACTTGTTGCTTCAAGAGGATTTCTCTTATCCTGCTGTGGGGGTAGAACATACGTATGTCCCGGTAAAACGGTACGATGGGTATTCATACTTGGTGAAATATGCTTGATACTATCCAGAATCATATTTCGTTCTTTATCAACTAAAATAATATTGCTGTGTCGGCCCATGATCTCAATAATTAATTGTTTGTATGAAATATCACCGATTTCATTTCTTCCTTTTACTTCAAATATAATCATCCGGTCCAACTCTACTTGTTTGATTCCTTCTACGATATACCCTTCCAGATGCTTACGTAAAAGCATACAAAACATAGGAGGAACAGAAGGGTTTTCGTAATTTTCGTTGGTTAATTGTACCCTGGAATAATTGGGGTGGGCGGATAATAAAACTTTGTGATTTTTTCCATTCGCCCGGATAATCATGATGATTTCATTTTTATAAGGTTGATGTATTTTATTAATGCGTCCGTGTAATAAGTTTTCATTCAATTCTTTCGTCATGCTTCTCGTAAATAATCCATCAAATGACATATAAAACATCCTCTACTTTAAACGGTTTCATTCGTTTTTAATTCTATCCGACTTTGTCAAGATCTCCGTGTTTCAAATGTAATCGATTTTACCCTTCTAAACGATAAAATGCAAAACATACATAAATCATATCATTTTTTAGGACGAGTCTGAATAAGAATGCTATGAGAAGGGACAACTTTTCGTACCGTAGGAGGAGAGTGAAATGGTTGCATGAAATTTCATGAGATGAGACAAGAGGATATAGAGCAGTCATTGAATACCAATTATCAAGAAGGTCTTTCAACAGAGGATGTAGCTAAAAGACGGAAACAATATGGGTACAATCAATTAGAAGAAGCTGAGAAGCAATCGGCTTTGTTATTATTTTTCAGTCAATTTAAGGACTTTATGGTTCTTGTGTTATTGGCAGCCACACTCATTTCAGGATTACTTGGGGAATACATCGATGCGATTGCAATCATTGCCATTGTATTAATCAACGGTTTTTTAGGTTTTTTTCAAGAGCGAAAAGCAGAAAGGTCCCTACAGGCTTTAAAGGAACTCTCAGCACCTCAGGTTTCGATATTAAGGGATGGGGAATGGGTGAAGATCGCTTCAAAAGAGGTTATTATTGGAGATATTATTCGCTTTGGAAGCGGCGATCGGATCGGGGCAGATGTACGCCTCATTGAAGCGAACAACCTGGAAATAGAGGAATCTGCCTTAACAGGGGAATCTGTACCTGTTACTAAATTAACGAACCCCGTTAATGGCGAAAATATGAGTCTCGGTGACTTAGAGAATATGGCCTTTATGGGGACGATGGTCACAAGGGGTAATGGAATTGGTGTGGTTACATCAATCGGAATGAAAACAGCGATGGGACAAATTGCTGATATGATTCAAAAAGCAGAAACGATGATAACTCCACTTCAAAGAAAGCTTGAAGAATTAGGGAAAATACTGATCACGGTTGCCCTCGTATTGACGGCATTAGTCGTAGGAATCGGTGTGATCCAAGGCCATGATATGTACACCATGTTCTTAGCGGGAGTTTCATTGGCTGTAGCCGCTATTCCTGAAGGCTTACCAGCCATTGTCACCGTTGCCCTTTCCCTCGGCGTCCAGCGGATGATCAAGAAGAAAGCGATCGTTCGAAAGCTGCCGGCTGTTGAAACATTAGGTTGTGCATCGGTAATATGCTCAGATAAAACAGGGACTCTGACCCAAAATAAGATGACGGTCACACATCTATGGAGTGGAGGGAGAACGTGGACGGTAACGGGGACCGGATATGAGCCGAACGGCCAATTCTACAACGGGGAACAAAGGGTTACACCTCACAATGAGAACGCCCTGCAACAATTATTAACTTTTGGAATGCTTTGCAATCATGCAGAACTGGTGACACGTGAAGAAAGCTTTGCAGTTGATGGAGATCCTACAGAAGGGGCTCTTCTTGTTGCAGGGTTGAAAGCTGGATTAAGCCGGGAGTCTTTGCAGAAAAAATTTAAGGTTGTAAAAGAATTCCCCTTTGATTCTACCAGAAAGATGATGAGTATTATCGTAGTCGATCAAAATGGGAAACACTTCTCTGTAACGAAAGGTGCTCCCGACGTATTGGTCGGTAAAAGCGAATCCATCTTGTGGGAAGGAAGACTTCAACATAAAACAACTGAAATGTCTCAAAAAGTAGAAGATGCAATCAGCGAGATGTCTTCCAATGCCCTACGGAACATTGCGATCGCGTATAAACCCCTCAATGAAAGTTCCATGGAAGGAATTACCGAAGAAAAAATTGAAGAAGGAGTCACCTTCATTGGCTTACAAGGTATGATTGATCCTCCCAGACCTGAAGTGAAGCAGGCGGTAAAAGAGTGCCGTGCAGCCGGTATCAAGACGGTCATGATTACTGGGGATCATATTTTAACGGCTAAAGCGATTGCTAAACAACTCGGGATCTTAAAAAACAAGGATCGCGTTCTGGATGGAAAAGCGTTAAATCAAATGGAAGTACATGAACTAGAAGAAATGGTAGAAGATGTATCCGTATTTGCACGAGTTTCTCCTGAGCATAAATTGAAAATCGTCAAAGCCCTGCAAAACAGGGGACATGTGGTGGCGATGACCGGGGATGGAGTAAATGACGCTCCTGCTATAAAATCCTCCGATATTGGAGTAGCGATGGGAATAACCGGAACGGATGTAGCCAAGGAATCTTCCTCACTGGTCCTGTTGGATGATAACTTTGCGACGATTAAATCGGCGATTCAGGAAGGCAGGAACATCTATGAAAATATCAGAAAGTTTATCCGGTACCTGCTGGCTTCGAACGTCGGGGAAATCCTCGTCATGCTCTTTGCTATGATTCTTGCACTCCCACTTCCATTGGTGCCGATTCAGATTCTATGGGTGAACCTTGTGACAGATGGGCTTCCTGCCATGGCACTGGGTCTTGATAAGCCTGAAGATGATGTCATGAAGAGAAAGCCAAGACATCCGAAAGAAGGGGTGTTTGCAAGGGGATTAGGTTGGAAAGTGGTGTCAAGGGGATTCTTAATCGGAGGAGTCACTTTACTTGCATTTATGTTGTCATATAAGACTCATCCTGATCACTTGGCTTATGCCCAAACGGTTGCCTTTGCTACATTGGTTATGGCACAGCTGATACATGTGTTCGACTGTCGAAGTGAAGTATCAGTGTTTTCAAGAAATCCGTTTGGAAATATGTATCTGGTGTGGGCCGTGTTATCTTCACTCGTATTAATGCTTCTTGTGATCTACATCCCATCATTGCAGCCGATCTTCCATACAGTACCGATCGCGCTAAAAGACTGGTTCTTAATCATCGGATTAAGCTCCGTTCCAACGTTTTTGCTGGCAGGGTCATTTTTTGCAAGAAAAAAATAGTGAAATGTGGTATAATCCTAAAGGTAATAGAGAAAAGCCTCTATTACCTTTTTTTATAGTGTGAATGCACGCATGAAATCAGTTGATCTACGTCAAAAGATTGGATGTGATCGTAATGGTTGTCAGTATGACAGGCTTTGGTAGAAGCAAAGTAGACTCTGAACAACATACTGTAACGGTAGAAATGAAATCCGTTAATCACAGATTCAGTGAATGTTACATAAGAATGCCCCGCCAATTAATGAAACTTGAGGATAAAATTAAAAAACAACTATCCCAGTCCGTTAAGAGAGGGAAAGTGGATATTTTCATCACCATTACCGGTGATGGCTTAGTACATAAAAATCTACATATTGACTGGAAGCTCATTCAAGATTATTATCAGTTAGTAAATAAAGTGAAAGAAACCTTCTCCCTAAAAGATGAAGTGCAATTAGCCCACCTCTTAAACAGGGAAGAATTTGTGTTGATTGAAGAAATGGAAGAAGAAAATGAAGAACTTGAGCATTTGGTGTTAAAAGCTGTAGAAAAAGCGGCAACTGACCTTAGGTTAATGCGGGAAAAAGAAGGACAGCTTCTCAAGAAGGATTTTCTCACCCATCTCAATCATTTTGAGAACAAAATTGTTGAACTTACCAATCATGCTCCTGAACTGGTCGATCAATATAGAGAGCGGTTAAGAAAAAGGATTCTCGAATACAATGAAACTTCCTTCGATGAAAGTCGTTTACTTATGGAAGTTGCCATTTTTGCTGATAAATCGGATATTACCGAGGAACTGACGAGATTAGAAAGTCATATCCAGTATTTTCATTCCACATTGGCTGGTGAAGGGCCTGTAGGCAGGAAGTTGGATTTCATGATCCAGGAAATGAACCGGGAAGTGAACACGATTGGTTCGAAAGCAAATGATTCCTTTATCGCCACGATTGTTGTGGAACTGAAATCAACACTCGAGAAGCTAAGAGAACAAGTGCAAAATGTAGAATAAGAAGTTTAGTTTCCCATCATTCCGGCGAAACTAAACTATTGATTAGGAGGAGCGTTATGTCGATTAAGCTCATCAATATAGGATTTGGAAATATCGTTTCAGCTAACCGGATCATCTCGATTGTTAGTCCCGAATCAGCACCGATCAAACGCTTGATTCAGGATGCAAGAGACCGGGGAACACTTGTTGATGCTACATACGGAAGAAGAACAAGAGCGGTTATTATTACGGATAGCGATCACGTTATTCTTTCAGCTGTTCAACCCGAAACCGTTGCTCATCGTTTAACGGATAAAGAGGATATAGTAGAAGAAGGGCAGGGTAAATAAATGAAAGAAAAAGGATTGCTGATCGTTCTATCCGGACCTTCAGGTGTAGGAAAAGGAACCGTTCGTAAAGCGATTTTTTCCCAAGAAGATACAAAATTTGAATATTCCATCTCCATGACCACTCGTAAACCCCGAGAAGGAGAAGTGGATGGTGTAGATTATTTCTTTAAATCAAGAGAAGAGTTTGAAGTGCTTATAAAGCAAGGAAAGCTCTTGGAGTATGCAGAGTTCGTTGGAAACTATTATGGCACTCCGGTTGATTACGTTCGAGAGACACTTGATGCAGGAAGAGATGTTTTTCTTGAAATTGAAGTGCAAGGTGCACAGCAGGTTAGAGATAAATTCCCTGAAGGTTTATTTATCTTCCTGGCACCCCCTAGTCTTTCTGAACTTCAGAATCGTCTCGTAACAAGAGGAACTGAAACGGATGATTTGATTCAGGGCAGAATGAATACTGCTAGAAAAGAAATCGAAATGATGAATTTATATGATTACATTGTTGAAAATGATCAAATTGAAAATGCAGTAAACAAGATTAAATCCATTGTTCAAGCAGAACACTGTAAACGGGAACGAGTGCAACAACGATACTTAAATATGCTGGAGGTTGAATAAATGTTAAACCCATCCATTGATTCATTAATGAAGAAGATTGATTCTAAATATTCGTTAGTCAGTATTGCGGCTAAGCGAGCGAGAAACCTGCAAGACACAGGGGATTACCGTTTGAACCGCTATGAGTCTCAAAAATTTGTAGGAAAAGCCCTTGAAGAAATTCAGGCCGGTCAATTATCTATGAAAGAAAGAGATGCCAAAGCTGTTTATTCTGATGAATAAGCATCATCATGCTTAATGAAAAACTCTAGGGGGTTGACTCGAAAGATTTCATGATCTTTTCGGGACAACCCTATTTTCTTTTTCTATCAATATCCTTCATAATAAAGGAAGTATAAAGAGTAATGGGGGAAAGCAGAATGATCAAGGGGAAAAAAATACTGCTATGTGTATCTGGTGGAATTGCTGTATACAAAGCGGCTGCTTTAACAAGCAAGCTGGTCCAAAGCGGTGCCGAAGTGAAAGTCATCATGACTGAATCAGCTCAAAAATTTGTGGCTCCACTTACCTTCCAAGCATTATCCCGTCAAGATGTATATTGGGATACCTTTGATGAAAAGGATTCGTCAAAGATTGCTCATATCGACTTAGCTGACTGGGCGGACCTTGTACTCGTAGCTCCAGCAACGGCCAACATCATCGGGAAGCTCGCGAATGGAATTGCAGATGACATGATATCTACAACTATACTGGCAACTACAACGAAAGTCTGGATTGCCCCAGCCATGAATGTACATATGTATGATCATCCAGCGGTGAAACGAAATATTAATACCCTTTTTGAGTTTGGCTACGAATTTGTCGAACCAAGTGAAGGGTATTTGGCTTGTGGATACGTTGGAAAAGGAAGATTAGAAGAACCTGAAAGAGTAGTGGAGTTGGTTGATCGCTATTTTTCAGATCTTGATAGTGAAGGAATGCTATTACAAGGGAAAAAAGTAGTGATAACAGCTGGCCCTACCAGGGAAATGGTGGATCCTGTACGCTTCTTTTCCAATCGTTCAACGGGGAAAATGGGCTATGCCCTTGCAGAAGCAGCTGTGTCTTTAGGAGCCCGGGTCGTGTTGATTTCAGGACCATCTCATTTACCGATTCCACGTGGTGTTGAATTGGTTTCCGTCATGAGTGCCGAAGACATGTACAATGCGGTTCACGCAGCTTTTCCAACGGCGGATATCGTGGTGAAGAGCGCTGCGGTGGCTGATTATCGTCCGAAAGAAATATTCGGGGATAAGTTAAAGAAAAAAGATGGAAATCTCGTGATTGAATTCGAAAGGACGAAGGATATCTTAAAAAGTCTTGGAGAGAGAAAGAATCATCAATTTCTTATCGGATTTGCTGCGGAAACAACAAATGTTGAGGAGTATGCCAAGGCTAAGCTTGAAAAAAAACAGGCAGATATGATCGTAGCAAATAATGTAAAAGAAGCGGGGTCAGGCTTTGGTACCGACACAAACCGGGTTTCAATCGTGACAAAAGGTGGGGACGTTCGGGATCTGCCGTTATTATCAAAAGTGGATGTAGCGAAAGAAATCTATAAAGAAGCGGTCCGGCAATTAAAGAAGGGTACGCCATATGAACGTAGCTAGTGTAATCGTCGACGTCCCTGCCATGCAAACGGATCGCACCTACGACTATAGTATCCCGGATGAATGGAGAGGCAGCATCCTTCCCGGCATGAGGGTGGTTGTTCCGTTTGGACCAAGGAAAATTCAAGGTTTTGTGATTGAATTAAAGGAAAAAGGCGAAGTGTCGAAACTCAAACCGGTCATTGAGCCAATGGATCTTGTACCAGTTCTCAACAACGAATTGCTTAAACTGGGGAACTGGCTGACAGAGAAAACACTTTGTTTTAAAATCTCTGCTTTTCAATCCATGCTGCCTGCAGCAATGAAAGCCAAATACGAAAAGTTCTTTCAGCTAGAAGAAAACAAGGGACCTGACGAGCTTCATCACTCTTTACAGCGCTTCTTTCAGCAGGGGAAAGAGGTTTCCTGGAAAGCGATTGAAGACAGCGGACTTCTACCTCTCATTCATAAAGAGGTTAAAAATGGTTCGGTGGAAGTGATTTACAGGGTGAAAGCGAAAGGAAATAAGAAAACGGTTCGAAAACTTTATCTTAATGTTCCAGACGATGATTTAGAAGAGGTAAAGAACAGCCTGCCCCTTCAAGCAAATAAGCAGAAACAAATCCTAGAGTACATGAGTGATTCTGCTCCGGGTGGTGACGGGATACTAGCGTCAACCCTCCTTGAAGAGATGGCAACCACTTCATCTACCGTTAAATCGTTGGTCAATAAAGGGCTTCTGATTGAAAAAAACGTTGAAATGTATCGTGACCCCTTTGAAAACAAAACATTTGAGAAAACCTCACCCCTAACGTTGACGTCCCAGCAAGACCAAGCGATTCGTCCTATACTAAACACCATCGATCAAGACAAACATCATACATTCCTTCTTTACGGAGTAACAGGGAGTGGTAAAACAGAAATTTACCTGCAGTCCATTCAACGGGTCTTACAAGAAGGGAAGGAAGCGATTGTATTAGTTCCTGAAATATCCCTTACCCCCCAAATGGTTCACCGTTTTAAGGGCCGTTTCGGAAATGATGTAGCTGTACTGCACAGCGGTTTGTCAGTTGGTGAAAAATATGATGAGTGGAGGAAAATTCAGCGTAAGGAAGTAAAAGTAGTGGTCGGTGCCCGCTCAGCCGTTTTTGCCCCTTTTGAAAATATCGGGATCATCATTATCGATGAAGAGCATGAGACAAGTTACAAGCAAGAGGAAAATCCCCGTTATCATGCTAAAGACATCGCCATTTATCGAGGGGAATATCATAAGTGCCCTGTAATTTTAGGAAGTGCTACACCTTCTTTGGAATCCTTTGCACGGGCATCGAAAGGTGTATATGAGCTTCTCACTTTGGATAAACGCATGAATGACGGTCCATTACCATCCGTTGACATTGTGGATATGAGAGAGGAACTGAGGAAGGGAAACCGTTCCATGTTTTCAACAAAACTATTCGAAAAGCTTCAGGACCGGATGGCAAAGGGAGAGCAAACCGTTCTATTCCTGAATAGAAGAGGGCATTCCTCCTTCATCATGTGCAGAGATTGCGGCTTTGTCCTTCAGTGTCCAAACTGCGACATATCTTTGACCTATCATCGTTTTTCAAATGGCATGAAGTGTCATTATTGCGGTTACGAGGAGGGAGTTCCAAGTACTTGCCCTGAATGTACGAGTGAGCATATTCGTTATTTTGGGACCGGAACTCAAAAGGTTGAAGAGGAATTGACGAAACTCATTCCAGATGCTCGAATCATTCGTATGGATGTAGATACAACTTCACGAAAAGGCTCCCATGAAAAACTGTTAACAGCCTTTGGAGAAGGGAAAGCGGATATCCTTCTTGGTACTCAAATGATTGCTAAGGGTCTCGATTTTCCGAATATCACACTTGTTGGGGTCCTCAGTGCAGATACGATGCTCCATCTTCCGGATTTCAGAGCAGCAGAAAAGACGTTTCAATTACTGACACAAGTAAGTGGGCGGGCCGGCAGACACAAGCTGCCCGGAGAAGTCGTGATTCAAACGTATACACCTGAGCATTATTCAATCGAGTTAGCGTCAAATCATGATTACAACCGTTTTTATCAGCAGGAAATGATGATGAGGAAAATGGGTTCCTATCCTCCTTTTTACTACATCACTCTGATCACATTGAGTCATGAAGATTTAATGAAAGTGGTGGATATTGCAGAGAAGATGACGAACTATATTCGTTCAAAGCTATCCGACACAACGATTATTCTTGGGCCCGTTGCATCACCAATCCCCAGGATAAAGAATAGATATCGCTATCAATGTTTGATAAAATACAAGCTGGAACCAAATCTTGGAACTACATTAAAGACAGTATTAGACCAGTACCAGCAACAATATGCATCCCAAGGGTTAACAATCTCCATAGATGTGAACCCTTATATGATGATGTAACACTATTTATACGGAAAAATGGAGGAGACTTATGGCAATACTTCCAATTGTAATGCACCCTGATCCGATCTTAGAAAAAGAATGTGAGAAGGTAACGGCATTTGATAAGAAATTAAAAAAATTACTTGCAAATATGTATGATACTATGCTTGAAGCGGACGGTGTCGGCCTTGCAGCGCCCCAAGTAGGAATCGACCTTCAGATAGCAGTGGTCGATGTCGGGGATGACACTGGAACAATCGAGCTTATCAATCCGGAAATCGTCGAGGCGGAGGGATCTCAAACCGACCTCGAAGGATGCTTAAGTTTCCCGGGCTTATATGGCGAAGTGACCCGTCCTTATTCCATCAAGGTCAAAACGCATGACCGAAAAGGAAGAATGATTGAATTTCATGCGGAGGATTTTTTAGCGAGAGCGATTCAACATGAAATCGATCATCTTCACGGTATCCTATTTACCTCAAAGGTAGAAAAATATGTTACAGAAGAAGAATTAGAAAGGTATGAAGCTTAATGACGAAAGTGATTTTTATGGGAACACCTGATTTTTCAGTTCCTGTTCTTCAATCTCTATTAGATGAAAAGTATGATGTTATTGCGGTTGTGACACAGCCTGACCGCCCGGTGGGAAGAAAAAGGATCCTCACGCCTCCTCCTGTAAAAGTAGCAGCTGAAAAACACGGGATCCCAGTCTACCAACCAGAGAAAATAAAGAATGAAGATGAGTTAAACAAAGTGCTTGCATTGAAGCCTGATCTTATAGTTACAGCGGCCTTTGGGCAAATTCTTCCTAACGAATTACTGGAAGCTCCACAATATGGATGTATCAATGTTCACGCCTCTTTACTTCCTGAACTTAGAGGGGGGGCACCCATTCATTATTCCATTCTCCAAGGAAAAGAGAAAACGGGCATTACCATTATGTATATGGTCGAAAAGCTTGATGCAGGAGACATTATAAGTCAAGTGGAAGTAGATATTGAAGAGCGGGATCATGTCGGGACGCTTCATGACAAACTAAGTGTTGCAGGTGCAGCGTTACTGATTGAAACGATGCCCAAATTATTAGCGGGGGACATTTCCCCGGTCAAGCAAGATGATTCAAAAGCGACGTTTGCACGAAACATCAAGCGGGAACAAGAAAAAATTGACTGGAAGAAAACTGGAGAAGAAATCTACAACCATATTAGAGGACTTCACCCTTGGCCGGTTGCTTACACTACATTAGAAAATTCTGTGATCAAAGTTTGGTGGGGAGAAAAAGTCGGAGGTACTTCTGCCGCACCTGGTGAAATCGTGAAGATTGAAGAGGATGGATTCGTCGTTTCTACAGGCAATTCTGTGGGAATTAAAATAACCGATTTACAGCCTTCCGGTAAAAAGAGAATGAGTGCAAAGGATTACCTGCGTGGGGCTGGCTCTCACCTAAAAGCAGGAATGATGTTAGGAGAAAATAATGAGTAAAAGAAATAAAACCGTTCGTGAAGCAGCGCTTGATGTCATTGAAGCAGTAGAGAAAAATCAATCGTATAGTAATTTATTATTGAATTCTGTGATTGAAAAAAATCAACTGCCAAGTAAAGACATTGGATTATTAACGGAGCTGACGTATGGAACCATTCAACGGAAAATGACGTTGGATTTCTATTTAGCTCCATTTATTAAAGGGAAGCTGGATGAGTGGGTTCGTCAACTTTTGCGCTTATCCCTTTATCAGCTTGTGTACTTAGATCGAATTCCTGACCGTGCTGTTTTCTTTGAAGCTGTAGAAATCGCCAAGAAGAGAGGACACAAAGGCATTTCAGGATTAGTAAACGGGGTCTTGCGTTCTGTTCAGAGGAAAGGGCTTCCTTCCCTTGACAGTATTAAAGATCCGATCGAGCGGGTGGCCATCGAAACGAGTCATCCTTATTGGTTAGTGAAGAGATGGGAAGAACAATTTGGTCTGGAGAAGACGAAAGAAATGTGTGAAACCAATTTAATCGCACCTAAACAAACGGCACGTGTCAACATGACCAAAATCAGTCGGGAAGAACTGGTTAAACGTTTAACGGATAGTGGAAATGAAGTGAAAGTAAGCGCAATTGTCCCGGAGGCTATTCAGTCACTTCGAGGTAACCTGGCAAAATCAGAAGCTTATCGTAACGGACAGTGTACCATCCAGGATGAAAGTTCCATGCTTGTCTCCTATGCTTTAAAGCTTGAACAGGGGATGAAAGTGTTAGATGCGTGTGCAGCACCTGGGGGCAAAACGACCCACATAGCCGAAAAACTCTCAGGTACCGGTGAAGTCCATGCATTGGACTTACACAAGCATAAGGTGAAATTAATTGACGAAAATGCGACTCGACTTGGATTAAATAATGTAAAGTCGGCAACCCTTGATAGTCGAAAAGCAGGAGAGAAGTTTGAAAAAGAAAGTTTCGATCGTATTTTAGTCGATGCTCCGTGCTCTGGCTTAGGTGTATTAAGAAGAAAACCGGATATTAAATATGCTAAAAAAGAGTCCGATCTTCTATCACTACAAAAGATTCAGCTGGACATCTTATCAGCGGTTGCACCACTGTTAAAAAAAGATGGACTTTTAGTTTATAGCACATGTACTGTAGACCAAAATGAGAATGAAGGTACTGTGGCGGCTTTCTTAAGTGATCATAGTGAATTTAAGCCTGATCCTCTAGATGGACTTCCGGATTCCATTACTCCTTTTATTAAAGAAAATCAATTACAAGTATTTCCACAAGATTTTGGTGGAGATGGGTTTTTCATTTCGTGTTTTAGAAAAAAATGAGTCGAAATAAATCAAATGTCGAAAGAAAAGCAGGAAAACTCACTAGAAAAGTCGTAAAAGTACAACAGCCCTTAATGAATCTTTGATTATCTAATACTTTGTAATCATATGTTTATTTCCTCAAAAGTGATAAGCCCGAAAATATTCGCTCTTTTCATTATCAACTCCATTCAGAATGAATGTGAAGCTGATCGTATATAACGAAGATAATCAAAGTGAATTCATTTTTTGAACTGAAATGCATCCAACTATGAGTATAAGGAGCTACTTGAATCAGGTGCAGAAGAAGAGACGAGGTGACCTAAGTGAAAACTGTTTATTTTACGGACAAAGGGAAAGTGCGTCAACTAAATGAAGATAGTGCCGGGGTATTTGTGAATCATCACGGCGATCATTTAGCTGTTGTAGCAGATGGAATGGGGGGCCACCGAGCAGGAGATGTTGCTAGTGGGCTCACCATTTCGATCTTAAAGGACTTATGGGAGAAAACCGAAAAATTTCACACCGCTGATGAAGCCGAAAATTGGTTAAAAACAACTATTAACGAAGTAAACAAAGAAGTATATACTTATTCTCAATCCAATTCGGAGTGCGAGGGAATGGGAACGACTCTTGTCGGAGCCATTTGCACCTCATTATTTGCAACCATTGTTAATATTGGTGACAGCAGAGGATATATTCTGAACGAAAATGGTTTTCATCAGCTAACAGAAGACCATACACTTGTGAATGAATTAGTTAGAAGCGGTGAAATTTCGAAAGAGGATGCAGAGCATCATCCAAGAAAAAATGTAATACTTAGAGCGATAGGTACGGAAGCTTCAATTACGATGGATATTAAAACGATAATGTTTGAAGAAGAAGACGTTATTTTATTGTGTTCAGACGGTCTTTCTAATAAAGTCTCCCAAAAAGAAATGAAAGAGATATTGGTTCATGACAACTCCCTAGAAAATAAAGGAGAGTCGCTTGTTCATTTAGCCAATGAATATGGCGGTGAGGATAATATTACCGTAGTAATTGTTGAGTTTGCCGCTGAAACGGAAAGCGGGTGATAACATGATGGAAGGAAAGCGCATCAGTGGGCGTTACAGAATCATTAAACTAATCGGCGGCGGAGGGATGGCCAACGTTTATTTAGCTCATGATGTGATTTTGGATCGTGAAGTGGCTATTAAAATGCTCAGAATCGATTTTGCCAATGAAGAGGAATTCATTAAACGATTCCAACGAGAAGCCCAATCTGCTACTAGCTTGACACATCCGAACATTGTGAGTATATACGATGTAGGAGAAGAAGACGATCTATACTATATTGTCATGGAATATGTTCATGGCATGACCTTAAAGCAATACATACAGCAGCATTCACCTGTTCATGTAGACAAAGCGATCGATATTATGAAGCAGTTAACCTTAGCGATGTCTCATGCTCATCAGAATCATATCGTTCACCGTGATATTAAGCCTCACAATATCCTGCTTGATGAAGATGGAAATGTGAAGATCACGGATTTCGGGATCGCGATGGCTCTTAGTGCCACTTCGATCACCCAGACCAATTCAGTCCTGGGATCGGTCCATTACCTCTCCCCTGAACAGGCGAGGGGCGGCATGGCCACAAAGAAATCAGATATCTACTCACTTGGAATCGTCATGTTTGAATTGTTAACGGGCAGACTCCCATTCTCTGGGGAATCAGCGGTTTCGATTGCTTTAAAACACTTGCAATCTGAAACTCCTTCTCTACGAAGATGGAATCCGGATATTCCACAGAGTGTTGAGAATATCGTATTAAAGGCAACGGCTAAAGACCCATTCAGACGGTATGAAAGCCTCGAGGATATGGACGAGGCATTGAGCTCAGCCTTGGACCCGGACCGGATGAATGAACCGAAATTCGCCGTTCCCCTTGATGACGAGGCAACAAAGGCCATTCCGGTCATCACCGATCAAAAGGCTTATTCGAATCTAGACGATACGATTGTTCACCATCATTCGGATACAGACAAATTACAAACGAAGCCAACTCCTCCCGTTCAAGAGGGGAAGAAGAACGGAAAGAAGAAAAATAAGAAGGGAACACCTAAGAAAAAGAGTAAAAAGAAGTGGCCGATTCTTATTATTAGTTTATTCTTTTTGCTTATTCTTTTAGGAGTTGCTGCTGTTACTTTCGTTCCTGAGCTGCTGGGGCCAAAGGAAATTCAGGTGCCCGATGTGGTCGAAAAAGATCAGACTGAAGCCATTTCCACCATCGTTTCAGAGGGGTTTGTCGTCGGAGAAACAAAAAAACAATCCCATGAAACGATTCCTGAAGGTTTTGTAATCAAGACCAACCCAAAGGCAGGACGGATGGCGAATGAAGGATCGGCTATAGATATCTATGTTAGTACAGGTAAAGAAAAAGTTCGAGTAGAGGACTATGTAGGAAAGAATTTTGAAGAGGTGTCCTCTGAACTTGAAGAAAAAGGATTCACGGTAGAGAAAGAAGAAGAGTTCAATGAATCCGAACCTGCTGGAACAATCACCGACCAGGATCCATCTCCTGGAGTAGAAGTCGTGGCAGATGAAACGACGATAACCTTTACCGTGAGTAAGGGAACTGAAAAGTTTGATTTAGAAAGCTTGGTAGGTTTCGATCAAACTGCACTTGATAAATATGAAGCTTCAAAGGAAATAAATATCATTGTACAGAGTGAAGTGTTTTCAGATGAGGTTGAAGAAGGTAGGGTGATTTCTCATAAGCCTGTGGCAGATACTCCTATTAGTAAGGGTGAGGATGTTTACGTTATCATGTCTAAGGGTCCTGAGCCACCGAAGGAAGTACCGACCAAGGAGTTTACAGAGGAAATGACCATTCCTTATACCAAGGACAATGGAGATCCTCAAGTAGTGGATATTTTTATTGAGGACAAGAATAAAAAGATTGAAGATAGTGACGAACTCATCAGCATTTATGAGGATACGACCATTACAATGAAGTTCACATTGGAAGAAGGAACTGTTGGGAAATATCGCATTCTCGTTGATGAAAAAGAGTATAAAACAGGTACTGTCGAGTATCCTAAAGAAGAATAAATGACAATTGCCAAAGGGCTGTACCGAGGTTTTTTATGAACCTGACGGGACAGTCCTCTTGTTTTCATTTATAATGATAATGATACATAACCCAGATGACTAAATTATTTAATGAATGTTTTTGAATAGGAGGTTTCGAATGCCTGAAGGAAAAATCGTTAAAGCATTAAGTGGATTTTACTATGTACTTTCAGAAGGAAGCGTTACGCAATGCCGGGGTAGAGGAAATTTCCGTAAGAATAAAATAACCCCCCTGGTGGGTGATTATGTTGAATTTCAAGCAGAGAACAAAACGGATGGATACATCCTGAAAGTCTTTCCACGTAAGAATGAGTTAGTACGTCCGCCGATTGCGAATGTCGATCAAGCGATATTGGTCTTCTCTGCAAGCGAACCAGATTTTAGCCCGGCATTACTTGACCGCTTTCTTGTGTTAGTGGAGAGTAAAGAAATAGAACCGCTTATTTGTGTTACCAAGATGGACTTGCTAACGCCTGATCAAACAAACAAGATCGAACGATATGTGAAAGATTACCGCTCATTTGGTTATGAAGTCCTGATGACGTCTTCTAAAACAGAGCATGGAGTAGAGGAATTAACACCTTATTTAAGTGATAAAATTTCTGTCTTTGCAGGCCAGTCCGGAGTTGGGAAATCATCCTTGCTTAATGCCTTGAAACCTGAACTTGAATTAAAGACGGCTATGATCTCCTCCCATTTGGGCCGGGGAAAACATACCACTCGTCACGTGGAGCTGATTGATATTGAGGATGGTTTAGTAGCGGATACCCCAGGTTTTAGTTCATTGGAGTTTTCAGAGCTTGAAATAGAAGAGCTGCCACAATGCTTCCCCGAAATGGTTGAAGTATCAGACGATTGTAAATTTAGGGGCTGTCTTCATATCAATGAACCCAAATGTGCCGTTAAAGCTGCCGTGGATGAAGGAGAAATCCCTACTTACCGCTACGATCACTACTTAACATTCCATAAAGAAATAAAAGAAAGAAAGCCGAGGTACTAAACATGAAAATCGCACCTTCCATTCTGTCTGCAAATTTTGCAGAGTTAGGGAACGAAATTAAAGATGTGGAAAAAGGGGGAGCCGACTATATCCATGTGGATGTGATGGATGGTCACTTCGTCCCGAATATCACGCTGGGGCCAATGATCGTGAAAGCGATACGTCCATTAACGACGTTACCACTGGACGTACATCTTATGATTGAAAATCCAAGTCAATATATCGAAGCTTTTGCTGATGCTGGAGCTGACTATATTACCGTCCATGTAGAAGCTGATCCCCATTTGCATAGAACGATTCAGATGATCAAAAGCAAAGGTGTAAAAGCGGGAGTCGTCCTAAATCCTGCAACACCGGCAGAAATGATCAAGCCAATTTTGCAAGATGTCGATATGGTCCTGCTTATGACAGTGAACCCTGGATTTGGTGGGCAATCATTCATCCCATCGGTCGTACCAAAAATCAAACAGATTCGTGAATGGGCACATGAAATCAATCCTACACTTGAAATCGAGGTGGACGGTGGCATTAACCCTGAAACAGCAGCTATTTGTGCTGAAGCAGGAGCAGATGTGTTTGTTGCAGGTTCTGCCATCTACAACCGCAGCGACCGAGGGGCAGCAATCGAAGAATTAAAGAAATCTCTCACATAAGAGATGACAGGCTGATCCTTTAGGGTCAGTCTATTTTTATAAAAAAGGGAGTGAAGAATATGGAAATCAATATCGTTGCCGGCGGACCAGAAAGATACATCCCTGAATTGAACGCATATTCGGATGGTGAGGCAAACTGGATTGGTGTGGACCGTGGGGTATACACGTTACTTGAACAAAATATTGAACCGAATGTCGCTTTTGGAGATTTTGATTCAGTGAACGAGAAAGAGTGGGAGCTGATCCAAGAAAAAGTTAAGGAAGTCAATCGTTTTAAGCCTGAAAAGGACGAGACGGATCTGGAGCTTGCGCTGAACTGGGCGATTGATCAGAATCCTGACAAAATCAACATTTTTGGTGCGACCGGTGGACGGCTTGATCATTTCATGGGCAACCTGCAATTATTAATGACTCCGAGACTATTAAATACGGATATTGAAGTGGAAATCATAGATGTGCAAAATCGTTTATACATAGCCAAACCTGGAGAGCATTCCGTTGAAAAAAGCCCGGAATTACAGTATATTTCCTTCGTTCCGGTAACCGAAAGTGTCGAAGGGATCACCCTCACCGGCTTTAAATATCCATTAGAAAATCGGAATATTTCCAGAGGATCCACACTATGTATTAGTAATGAACTTATACAATCATCTGGTACTTTTTCCTTTTCAAATGGCATATTAATGGTGATAAGAAGCAGTGATTAAAGCTTCTTAAACCAGGTAGAAAAGAAGACGTACTTAACTGACACTGCTTGAATAGACTGAACTGTTGTCAAGCGAAACATTACGTTCTTTAGATTGTGGGGAGGGACTAAAAATGCGCTTTTATACAATTAAATTACCAAAATTCTTGGGTGGACTTGTGAGGGCGATGTTAGGAACGTTTAAAAAAGAATAAATAGTTTGTTGGAGATGGCTTTAGTGCCATCTTCTTTTTTGTTTATGGAAGAAGTGAGGTGGTTTTTAGAAAAATGAGAGCGTAATTGTTATTTAAGGACAGGGAAATGTTGATGAGAGCTTTCAATAGTGTGCTGGAAGAGTATTTTTGGCTGTGTAGAGTCCTCCATTGGGGTAAACTTGTGCCACTTTCAAGCAAACTTGTGCCACTTGTTGGGTTTGTTGCGCCACTTTCACACAAACTTGTGCCACTTTTGGAGTTTGTTGCGCCAAATTGTGAACAGTCGTGTTCCTGCCCCAGGCCGAGCCCTTTCCGCTTTTCTGCGATGTCCAGCTCCAGGGGCTTGAGGCTCGAGGTCATAAGTCAAACTAACCAAAAAGGCAAAAAGCGCCTTTCCGGTTAGTTCGCCTTATGCTTGTCGCCTCAGGCCGAGCCCCTTCCGCTTTTCTGCGATGTCCAGCTCCAGGGGCTTGAGGCTCGAGGTCATAAGTCAAACTAACCAAAAAGGCAAAAAGCGCCTTTCCGGTTAGTTCGCCTTATGCTTGTCGCCTCAGGCCGAGCCCCTTCCGCTTTTCTGCGATGTCCAGCTCCAGGGGCTTGAGGCTCGAGGTCATAAGTCAAACTAACCAAAAAGGCAAAAAGCGCCTTTCCGGTTAGTTCGCCTTATGCTTGTCGCCTCAGGCCGAGCCCCTTCCGCTTTTCTATATGTCCAGCTCCGGCGGCTAGTCCCTCGAGGTCACAACTGAAAAATCCCATAAGGCAAAAAGCGCCTTTTGGGATTTCCCCGTTGTGCTTGTCAGGCCTACTCAAGCCGCCTCCGCTTTTCTGCCTGTAAAGTATTTTTTCTTGAAAGGTTTTAATTGTAGTATTGCATTCTAGAAAGTTGTGTGATAAATTATTAAAGTATCTTTATGATAATAAGCGAAATGTGGAACTGAAATTAACTTCAGCTTCTTGTTAGTGAGGAGGGAATATATTATGGCAAAACAATGCGTAGTAACAGGCCGTAAAGCTAGCTCAGGTAACGCTCGCTCTCACGCAATGAATGCGAACAAGCGTACTTGGGGTGCAAACCTGCAAAAAGTTCGAATTCTTGTAGACGGAAAGCCTAAGAAAGTATGGGTTTCTGCAAGAGCGTTGAAATCTGGTAAAGTTGAACGCGTATAATACTTAAAATGAGAAGACGTCTAGTTGCTAGGCGTCTTTTTTCTACCTTCTGATGGAAGAAGGGCCAGTTAATCTGTTGGAACCATAGAAAAACAGGCAGTAATTTTGATTACGTATTTGGAAAATAACAGATCATTACTTAAAAACACGATATATGATATGTCATATCCACCTGAAGAATAATTGATTAATCTTTGCATATTAAGGAAAAAATAGATGGCATAACCAACATATCACGTAGAGATAATAGTTTAGCTTTCAAAAACACCATACTTATAGTAAAATGTTTTTAGCCAAGCATGTAATTAAAGGGGGAAAACATTCCATGTCCATCGAATTAAAAACGCAGTACGGACAAATTGATATTACGAATGATGTCATTGCAATGATTGCTGGAGGTGCAGCGGTGGATTGCTACGGAATTGTTGGAATGGCTTCAAAGAACCAAATTAAAGACGGTTTCACAGATATCTTACGTAAAGAAAATTTCACTCGCGGAGTGATCGTTCGTCAAGATGAAGAGGAAGTACATATTGATATGTATATTATTGTGAGTTATGGTACAAAAATTTCTGAGATTGCTCATAACGTACAATCCAAGGTTAAATATACTCTTGATAAGACCGTCGGCTTGGCGGTAGATTCAGTAAATATTTTTGTGCAGGGGGTTCGTGTCACGAACCCGTAGTGAGGAGGAAGATTCGTGTCGATTACATCTTTGGAAGGAAAACGTTTTGCTGAAATGGTGATACAAGGTGCCACCCAATTATCTGCGAATGCGCAGTTAGTTGACGCATTAAACGTTTTTCCTGTTCCTGATGGTGATACTGGAACAAATATGAATTTATCCATGACTTCTGGTGCGAAAGAAGTCCAAAAACATATTCAAGGTCATATTGGAAATGTGGCTGCTGCTCTTTCTAAAGGGTTATTGATGGGAGCAAGAGGTAACTCAGGTGTTATCTTATCCCAATTGTTCAGAGGCTTTGGTAAAGCAATTGAAGGGAAAGAATCCTTATCGAGTGTGGAATTTGCCAATGCACTTCAAACAGGTGTGGAAACGGCTTATAAAGCGGTCATGAAACCTGTTGAAGGAACGATTTTAACGGTTGCCAAAGATGCTGCCAGAAAAGGTGTTTCTGCAGCTGAAACAGAAAGTGATTTCGTAAAGGTTATGCAGGCAATCGTCGATGAGGCACAGGCTTCATTAAATCGTACACCTGATTTACTTCCTGTTCTAAAGGAAGTAGGAGTAGTCGATAGTGGTGGTCAAGGACTATTATTCGTATATGAAGGCTTTTTAGCCGAGCTAAAGGGTGAAAAGGTTTCAAATCAAGCTTCGTTACCTTCCATGAATGATCTTGTAAGTGCTGAGCATCACAAAACAGCTCAGGATTTCATGAGTACAGAAGATATTGAGTTTGGTTATTGTACTGAATTCATGGTCAGATTTGAACAAGACAAACAATCCTTTGTGGAAGAAAACTTCCGTCAGGATTTAAGTGAATTCGGTGATTCACTGCTTGTCATTAGTGACGATGAATTAGCTAAAGTACATATCCATTCTGAACAACCTGGGGATGTATTGACGTATGGTCATAAATACGGAAGTCTCATTAATATCAAGATTGAAAACATGAGACAGCAGCACAGCAGCATTGTTGGTGAAACAAAGCCTGTGAACGCTAAAGTTCCTGCTGCAGCAAAAGAAGTTGACTTTGCCATTGTGACTGTAGCGATGGGAGAAGGGATCGCCGAGCTGTTCAAGAGCATCGGGGCTACCTCTGTGATAGAAGGTGGTCAAACGATGAATCCAAGTACGGAGGATATCGTGAAGGCTGTTGAAGAAGTGAATGCGAAGAAAGTCATTATCATGCCTAATAATAAAAATATTATTATGGCAGCTGATCAGGCGGCTGAAGTTCTGGAAATGGAAGTAGCTGTTGTCCCAACGAAGACAGTACCTCAAGGAATGGCCGCGTTACTTGCTTTTAATCCTTCAGCTTCTGTTGAAGATAACAAGCAGTTAATGACTGAAGCTTCTAAGCAGGTCAAAACCGGTCAAATCACGTTTGCTGTCAGAGATACGAATATTGATGGTGTTGCGATTGCAAAAGATGATTTTATGGGAATCGCAGAAGGGAAGATAGTCATTTCTGATCATGACCGTCAAAAGACAGCGCAAAGCTTATTAGAGAAAATGCTGGATGAAGACTCTGAAATCTTAACCATTCTTTATGGTGAGGATGTAACAGAAGAGGACGTGGATTCATTAAAAGAGTATGTAGAAGAGCATTATGAAGATGTAGAAGTGGAAGTTCATAATGGTAAACAACCACTTTACTCCTATATATTCTCAGTTGAATAAGGAATAAAGGAAGGGGACAGCTCTATATGGAGTTTGTCCCCTTCCATTATGTTAGAATGGTAGTATAGACCGGATGTTAAGTTAGGGGGAAAAGTCATGAAATACAAAAGTGTATTTGATATTATTGGTCCCGTTATGATTGGTCCATCAAGTTCTCATACTGCTGGTGCAGCGAGAATAGGAAGAGTAGCGAGAAACCTGTTTCGTCGGGAACCGAAATGGGCGACGATATCGTTTTACGGATCTTTTGCAAAAACATACAAGGGTCATGGAACAGATGTAGCCATTGTAGGTGGAATCCTTGATTATGATACATATGATGAACGAATTATCGAATCAATCAATGTAGCCAAACAAAAAGGAATAAAGATCAAGTTCCAAGAGGAGGACGCCATTACGGATCATCCGAATACTGCCCGTATCAGGATGGGAGATGAGCAGGGTGAAATCGAATTAGTGGGTATCTCCATTGGGGGCGGGAAAGTTGAAATAATAGAACTTAATGGTTTTGAGCTCAAGCTTTCAGGTCACCATCCTGCCATATTGGTTGTTCATGATGATCGATTTGGAGCCATTGCATCTGTATCCAATGTCATTGCCAAACATCAATTGAATATAGGACATATGGATGTTTCACGCAAAGAGAAAGGTCAAATGGCATTGATGACCATTGAAGTAGATCAGCCGATTGATGAGGCTGTCATCAATGAATTAACGTCTCTGCCCAATATTACTCAGGTTACCCGAATTTCCGATTAATCAATTAATATAATGATAGCGTTTACATTCAGGCGAGGAGGTCATTTTAATGTTTCGAAATGTAGCAGAGTTAGTTGAACTTGCTGAAAGTCAGAACAAGAAAATTTCTGACATTATGATTGAACAAGAAATCGAGTTTACAGGTAAAACATTCGAAGAAGTCTACAGTCAAATGGAGAAAAACCTGGAAGTGATGGAACAGGCAGTAGCCAGAGGTCTGGAAGGTGTGAAATCACATTCAGGCTTAACTGGCGGGGATGCCGTACTTTTACAAAAATATATTGAGAAAGGCCGTTCACTTTCCGGGGACACTATCCTGGATGCAGTTAGTAAAGCGGTAGCAACCAATGAAGTGAATGCTGCAATGGGAACGATTTGTGCGACGCCTACTGCGGGATCTGCAGGAGTTGTTCCGGGAACATTGTTTGCCGTGAAAAATAAGTTGAATCCTACTAAAGATGAAATGATCCGCTTTTTATTCGCGTCTGGGGCGTTCGGTTTTGTTGTAGCGAATAATGCTTCCATCTCAGGTGCAGCCGGCGGATGTCAAGCAGAGGTTGGTTCTGCCAGTGGGATGGCTGCAGCTGCCATCGTTGAAATGGCCGGGGGCACACCCAGCCAGTCAGCCGAGGCCATGGCCATTACCTTAAAGAATATGTTAGGTCTTGTGTGTGACCCTGTTGCAGGCCTCGTTGAAGTACCTTGTGTGAAAAGGAATGCAATGGGGGCGGCAAATGCAATGGTTGCAGCGGATATGGCACTTGCGGGCATAACGAGTCGGATTCCATGTGATGAAGTGATTGACGCTATGTACAAAATCGGTCAAACAATGCCAGTGGCACTAAGAGAGACAGCTCAAGGTGGCTTGGCTGCCACCCCTACAGGTAGAGAGCTGGAAGCGAAAATCTTTGGGGTTTCCCTGAATAAACGTGAAGACTCATAAAGAAGGGCTAACGATCCAGAACATAAAGGGGATTGGTGAAGAAACAGCTGTGGAACTGAATGCAATGGGGATATATTCTGTTCTGGATTTGTTAGAATATCTGCCTTACAGGTACGAAGATTACAGGCTTCGGGACTTAGAGGATGTAGCCCATGATGAGCGTGTCACAGTGGAAGGGAAGGTCCATTCTGAACCTGCATTAATGTATTATGGGAGAAAAAAATCACGTTTGACGTTAAGAATATTGGTCGGGAGGAATTTAGTTCAGGCCGTATTCTTTAATCAGCCGTATCTAAAGAAGAAAATAAACCTTCACGATACGGTGACGGTCACAGGGAAATGGGATAAGAATAGGCAAATCATTACGGTTCAGCATTTTCAGTCGGGGCCACATGGGAAACAGGGAGACTTTGAACCTGTTTATTCGTTGAAGGGCTCTATAAAAAACAACACACTAAGAAAATTCATTAAAAAGGGTTTTCAGGATTACAGTCATTTGGTAACGGAGAACCTGCCCCACCAGTTGATGGAGAAATATAAGCTGTCCAGTCGAAAAGATGCTCTCTTTCATCTCCACTTCCCAGATTCTACTGAAGACATGAAGCAGGCGAGAAGACGATTTGTGTATGAAGAGTTCTTGTTGTTTCAACTGAAAATGCAGGCGCTTAGGAAGTTTGAAAGAGAACATTCGTCTGGTCTACAACAGAATTATGATTTAAGTAAAATCAAAGAATTTATTGACTCTCTCCCGTTTCCGCTAACCGATGCACAAAAGCGGGTAGTGAATGAAATTTCGGCAGATATGAAGTCTCCTTACCGAATGAATCGGCTTTTGCAAGGGGATGTCGGATCGGGGAAAACAGTCGTATCGGCTATCGCACTCTATTCGAGTGTAACCGCAGGATTTCAAGGGGCTTTAATGGTTCCAACGGAAATCCTCGCAGAACAGCATGCAAATTCTCTGAGTGAATTATTGGAGCCGGTAGGCCTGTCTGTTGCCCTGTTAACAAGCTCCGTAAAAGGAAAAAGACGACGGCTTTTATTAGAAAAGTTAAAAGAAGGAGAAATAGATATCCTCATTGGAACACATGCACTTATCCAGGAGGATGTGCAATTTAAGTCTCTTGGACTCGTAGTAACCGATGAACAGCATCGTTTTGGGGTAAATCAAAGACGGGTTCTCAGGGAAAAAGGGGAAAGTCCTGATGTATTATTTATGACAGCGACTCCCATCCCAAGAACACTTGCTATTACGGTGTTTGGAGAGATGGATGTGAGTATAATCGACCAAATGCCAGCAGGAAGAAAGACGATTGAAACTTACTGGGCTAAAGCCGATATGCTAGCAAGGGTGCTTTCATTTATGGACAAGGAGTTGGATCAAGGCAGACAGGCCTATGTGATTTGTCCGCTGATTGAAGAGTCTGACAAACTGGATGTTCAAAATGCGATCGATGTCTACAATCAATTACTGCACTACTTTGAAGGACGATACAACGTCGGATTGATGCACGGAAGGCTTCACCCTGATGAGAAGGATGAAGTGATGAGGGAATTTAGTGCAAATCATCTCCAAGTACTCGTATCCACCACGGTTGTCGAGGTGGGCGTGAATGTTCCCAATGCCACATTTATGCTTATTTATGATGCTGAACGCTTTGGGTTGTCTCAGCTTCATCAGCTAAGAGGGAGAGTCGGACGTGGGGAACATCAGTCCTATTGCATTCTTCTTGCCGAACCGAAAACAGAGGTTGGAAAAGAGCGAATGAAGATCATGACCGAAACCAATGATGGATTTGTTCTGAGTGAAAAAGATCTGGAGCTGAGAGGCCCGGGGGATTTCTTTGGCAGAAAGCAGAGTGGGCTTCCTGAGTTTAAAGTGGCAGATATGGTGCATGACTATCGTGCGTTGGAAGTTGCAAGAGATGATGCTGCAAGCTTAATTCAATCCGATCTTTTCTGGAAGGATCCCGAGTTTGAACCTCTTCGGGCGTATCTGTCGGTTGCAGGGATATTAGAAGGTGAAAAGCTAGACTAGAAAGGCAGATTGTGAGATTATTTCTTGCAATCTGCTTTTTTAGATTATATACTACTATTAGTACCTAGTACTAATACTGGACGGTGTTGATATTGAGACTTTCAAAAAAAGAAAGACAGGGAAACCTTACAGACACGATAAAGGAAAATCCTTTTATAACAGATGAGGAATTAGCTGAACGTTTTCGGGTGAGCGTACAGACAATCCGGTTGGATCGTATGGAATTGTCTATACCGGAGCTTCGTGAACGGATTAAATATGTAGCAGAGAAATCGTTTGAAGACGAAGTGAAATCATTACCTATTGAAGAGATTATTGGAGAAATTATTGATATAGAATTAGATCAGAGTGCGATTTCCATTTTTGATGTGAAACGAGAGCATGTTTTCGTAAGAAATGGAATAGCGAGAGGGCATCATTTGTTCGCTCAAGCAAACTCTCTTGCGGTAGCAGTCATTAATGATGACTTAGCATTAACAGCTAAGTCAACAATCCGTTTTACCCGGCCTGTAAAGGAAGGGGAGCGTGTTGTCGCGAAAGCAAAAGTGATACATATGAAGGATCTAAAGGACCGAACAACGGTAGAAGTTCAAAGTTTAGTCGGTGGCGAGCTCGTTTTCACTGGTGAATTCGAAATGTATCGCTCTAAAAATTCTGCAAAGGATGAAGCGTAGATGAAGTTAGCCGTTGATGCAATGGGCGGAGATCATGCTCCTAAAGAAATTGTTCTTGGTGTAAAGAGGGCATTGAAGGAATTTAACGATATAGAAGTGCTTTTATTCGGAGATGAAAACCAAATCAAGCAGTACATCACACCCGTTGATCGTTTGACGATCGTTCATACGGATGAAGTGATAGAGGGGACAGATGAACCTGTTAGAGCCGTTAAACGCAAGAAGAATGCCTCTATGGTGCTGATGGCCCAAGCAGTCCGGAATGGGGAAGCTGATGCGTGTGTCTCTGCAGGAAACACGGGAGCCCTTATGACAGCCGGATTATTCATTGTAGGCAGAATTGATGGGATTGAACGCCCCGCTTTGGCACCAACCCTTCCGACATTGGATGGTAAAGGATTTCTCATGCTCGATTTAGGTGCAAATGTTGATGCCAAGCCTGAGCATCTCCTTCAATATGCCATCATGGGGAGCATTTATGCTGAGAAAGTAAGAGGAATCAACAATCCCCGTGTAGGCTTATTAAACATTGGGACCGAAGATAAAAAAGGGAATGAATTAACAAAGAAGTCTTTCCAACTTCTTAAGGACGCCCCTATTCATTTCGTGGGAAATGTAGAGTCCAGGGACTTACTTGAAGGCCCTGCGGATGTCGTAGTAACCGATGGTTTCACCGGGAATATGGTGTTGAAGACGATTGAAGGGACGGCTCTTTCTGTTTTCTCGATGCTCAAGAAGACCTTTACAGCCTCAACAAAAAATAAATTGGCTGCCGGGTTAGTGAAAAATGATTTAAGGCAGATGAAAGACATGCTTGATTATACAGAGTATGGAGGCGCGGGCTTATTTGGTCTAAAAGCACCGGTGATCAAAGCCCACGGCTCATCAAATGAAGTTGCTTTATATAACGCCATGAGACAAGCCAGAGAAATGGTGAAGCACGATGTCTCCAATACAATTAAAGATGCTATCAATAGGAGTGAAGAAAAGTATGAGTAAAATCGCGTTCATTTTTCCTGGACAAGGTTCCCAATCAGTCGGGATGGGAAAAGAATTGGCTGATCAATATCCTGAAGTACAGGAGTATTTCACTAAAGCGGACAAAACATTAGATACAAAGCTATCAACGGTTATATTCGAAGGACCCCAAGAGGAGCTTACCCAAACGACGAATGCCCAGCCTGCTTTATTAACGACGAGCATCGCGATTCTTGACCGTTTAAAGGCAGAAGGCATCACAGCAGATTATACGGCCGGACATAGCTTAGGTGAATATTCCGCCCTGGTAGCTGCCGGAGCCCTGGGCTTTGAAGATGCTGTGTATGCGGTTCGTAAAAGAGGGGAATTCATGGAACAAGCAGTTCCAAGTGGAGAAGGCACGATGGCTGCTATTCTTGGCATGGAAAGAGAGCCGCTAAAGGAAGTTACCGATCTTGTAACAAATGAGGGACATCCAGTGGGGCTGGCAAACTTAAATTGTCCTGGTCAAATTGTGATTTCAGGTACGGTGAAAGGAGTGGAGCTTGCTTCAGAGAAAGCGAAAGAAGCTGGAGCAAAGAGAGTCATTCCACTTCAAGTGAGTGGACCATTCCATTCTCGATTAATGAAACCTGCTGCCGACCAGTTTGTCTCAATTCTAGATTCGATCACGATTGAAGATGCAGCTGTACCGGTTGTTGCGAATGTGACGGCCAAACCTGTGACGGATCGTGAAGAAATCAAACGTTTATTAATTGAACAATTATACTCTCCTGTTCAATGGGAAGATACTGTTGAGAAGCTGCTTGAATTAGATGTGGATACGTTTATCGAAGTTGGACCCGGAAAAGTCCTTTCAGGTTTAGTGAAAAAAGTCAATAGACGAGTGAAAACGTATGCTGTTCAAGATGAAGCATCTTTAGAACAAACCATTCAAGCGTTAAAGGAGGAAGCTTAAATGAATTTAGAAGGAAAAGTTGCCCTGGTAACGGGGGCGTCCCGGGGAATAGGTAGGGAGATCGCTCTAGAGCTTGCCCGTGAAGGCTGTAATGTTGCCGTAAACTATTCAGGAAGTGAAGCGAAGGCTAATGAAGTCGTCGATGAAATTAAAGGTTTAGGCAGAGAAGCCATTGCCGTACAATGTAATGTATCGGATAGTGATGCTGTTCAGGCCATGGTAAAGGAAACGATTAGTCAATTCGGTTCAGTGGATATTCTGGTTAACAATGCTGGAATTACGAAAGATAATTTATTAATGAGAATGAAAGAAGCAGAATGGGATGATGTCATTAACATCAATCTAAAAGGTGTATTCCTTTGTACGAAGGCCGTTACCCGCCAAATGATGAAGCAAAGAAGCGGCAGAATCATCAATATTTCTTCGATTGTTGGTGTGAGTGGAAACCCTGGTCAGGCAAACTATGTAGCTGCTAAATCGGGTGTAATCGGATTAACGAAAACCACAGCAAAAGAGTTGGCACCCCGTGGCATCACGGTAAATGCGATCGCTCCTGGTTTCATTTCTACGGATATGACGGATCAGCTGCCGGAAGATGTGCGTAATGAAATGTTAAGGCAAATTCCTTTAAGCCGCTTTGGTGACCCAAAAGATATCGCCAAGGTAGTAACATTTGTGGCTTCCGACTCAGCTGCTTATATGACAGGCCAAACTCTTCATATCGATGGCGGAATGGTCATGTAACGGCAAGAAAATAATAAATTATTGATCGTTTTCATGTATACTCTTTTCATTAGAGGTCAAAATGCTCTATAATACTTGAGGGGAGGTGACAAAAATGGCAGAAGTATTAGATCGTGTAACAAAAATTATCGTTGATCGTCTAGGTGTAGATGAATCTCAAGTAACTCTTGAAGCTTCTTTCAAAGAAGATCTAGGAGCTGACTCCCTTGATGTAGTTGAGCTGGTTATGGAACTTGAAGATGAATTTGACATGGAAATTTCTGACGATGATGCTGAAAAAATCGGCACAGTAGGTGATGCTGTGAACTACATAAAAGCAAACGCTTAATCGTTAGATTGAATTAAAAGATGGGCAAACGTCCATCTTTCATTCAAAACCATTTAAAACTTGGTAGAGGTCTCACCTCTACCAAGTTTATTTGTGTTCTAACGTACGCAAGAAACTTTTGCGTAAATGATTTTTTTAGCATAAACTTGATTAGTATACAATGAGAACATATATAGAGCAAGGTGGAGTGCCTTATGCGGAAGCAAAGTAGAAATAAAGGAATAACCAGATATAAAAATGATGGAAAGTTCAAAACGTTTCAAGATGAAATCGGGATTCAATTTAATGATGAAAAACTACTTAAACAAGCTTTTACTCATTCATCCTATGTGAATGAGCATCGTCGTAAGCCTTATGAAGACAACGAACGCTTAGAATTTCTTGGAGATGCCGTCTTGGAACTAACGGTTTCTCAATTCTTATTTAAGAAGTATCCAATGATGAGTGAGGGTGAACTTACGAAATTAAGGGCAGCCATAGTATGTGAGCCATCCTTGGTTAAGTTCTCGATCGAACTGAATTTCGGCGAGCTCATCTTACTTGGTAAAGGAGAAGAAATGACAGGTGGTCGAGAAAGACCAGCACTACTCGCAGATGTCTTTGAGGCGTTTATCGGAGCGGTATATTTGGATCAAGGGTTAGATACAGTGATTTCAATCCTTGAAAAAGTTGTCTATCCAAAAATCAATGTCGGTGCTTTTTCTCATGTGATGGATTATAAGAGCCAGCTACAAGAACTAGTCCAACGAGGCAGTGCAGGAATGATTGAATACAGCATCCTTGAAGAAAGCGGGCCAGCCCATAATCGTCAGTTCATTTCCCGTGTCAGTTTAAATGACGAAGAATTAGGTATCGGAAAAGGTCGATCTAAGAAGGAAGCCGAACAACAAGCCGCACAGAAGGCTCTTGAGAAGCTAAAACAAAAGCTAGACGCTAAATAGGGGGAAAGAAGATGTTCCTCAAACAACTAGAAGTAATGGGGTTTAAATCTTTTGCAGAAAGAATATCCGTGGAATTTGTCCCGGGTGTTACAGCTGTTGTTGGACCAAACGGCAGTGGAAAAAGCAATATTATCGACGCGATTCGCTGGGTGCTGGGCGAGCAATCAGCAAAAAGTTTACGTGGATCAAAGATGGAAGATGTTATATTTGCCGGCAGTGATTCGAGAAAAGCCCTTAATATAGCAGAGGTAACACTTGTCTTGGATAATGAAGACGGAGCCCTTCCGATTGATTACAGTGAAATCAGTGTCACAAGACGAGTCTACCGTTCCGGGGATAGTGAGTATTTACTCAATAAACAGCCTTGTCGATTGAAAGACATTATTGAATTATTTATGGATTCAGGTTTGGGGAAAGAAGCGTTCTCTATCATCAGTCAGGGGAAAGTGGAAGAAATCCTTAATAGTAAGCCCGAAGAACGACGAACCATTTTTGAAGAGGCAGCGGGCGTATTGAAGTATAAATCACGCAAGAAAAAGGCTGAGAATAAGTTATTCGAAACACAGGAAAATCTTAATCGTGTAAATGACATTCTTCATGAGTTGGAAGGGCAGGTAGAACCTCTTAAGATTCAAGCTTCCATGGCACGTGACTATTTAGAGAAAAAAGAAGAGCTGGAGAAGTTCGAGGTTGCCCTGACGGTTTATGATATTGAGGATTTACATAAGCAATGGGAAAAGCTCAGTGAAGAATTCGAGCATCATGGGAAAGAAGAACTTGCACTTTCCACGCGTATACAAAAGAAAGAGGCCATTCTAACCCACACCCGGGATAAAATTGCAGCTCTTGATGAGTCGATTTCGAATCTTCAAGAGGTGCTCCTGGCTACTAGTGAAGAATTGGAGAAGCTTGAGGGCAGGAAGCAAGTATTAGTGGAGCGGAAGAGGAATTCGTCTTCCAACGAATCTCAATTAATGCAATCGATAGAAGAAACCAAGGATCAAATCCAACAACTGACTTCTGAAAAAGAAAAAGGAGAAATGGAATTCAAGTCTATCGATTCAGACGTCAAGGAACTAAAAGAGCTGCTCATAACGAAACAGAATCAATTTAAGCATTACAATGAAAATATTGAAGATGTGATTGAATCCTTCAAAAGTGATTACATTGAAAAGCTGAATCAGCAGGCGTCAGCCAAAAATGAAATTCAGTACCTTGAGCAGCAACTGGAGCAGCAATCCAATCGAAGCGGCCGATTAGAAGCAGAGAATGAAAAATATGTGATTCAGCGTGAGGAATTTCATCTGCGTCACAAAGAACTTTCGAAAGAGCTGCAAGCGCAAAAAGAGGTAATCGATGAGCACATATTCTTCTATAGGGAAGAACAGAAGAAGCTTGAATCGGTTAAAGAAAAATATGAAAAGCAAGAAAAAACCCTTTACCAAGCTATCCAATTTCTGCAACAAGCAAAATCCCGGAAAGAAATGCTTGAGGAAATGGAAGAGGACTATACAGGTTTCTTCCAAGGTGTAAAAGAAGTCCTTAAGGAACGTGACGGTCAGTTAACCGGTATTCAAGGTGCGGTTGCAGAACTGATTACCGTACCTAAAGCATATGAAACAGCTATGGAAACTGCTCTGGCAGCCTCCATGCAGCATATTGTGGTCGACACTGAAGAAGATGGTCGTAAAGCCATTGCTTTCTTAAAGAAGAACCAATATGGCCGTGCTACTTTCCTACCGATGAACGTGATCAAAGGGAAATCGATACCCGATAGTCAAAAAAACATGCTGAAGGGGCATTCTTCCTTTATAGGAGTTGGAACCGATCTCCTGAATTATGATCAGCGCTTCCAAATGGTGATCTCCAACCTGGTTGGAAATGTGATCATCACAAAGGATTTAAAGGGTGCCAATGAAATCGCGAAGCTTATACAATATCGCTACCGTCTCGTGACTCTTGATGGGGATGTGGTTAATCCCGGCGGATCCATGTCGGGTGGTACGATAAAGCAGAAAAAGAATTCCCTTCTTTCCAGAAAAGGTGAGCTTGAAGAAATGAAAGCAAAGCTTACTACAATGGAAAATCAGACTGAACAGCTTCAGTCTCAAGTGAAATCACTCAAAGAAGAGAGCAGCTTCAGAGAAAAGAAGCTTGAGGAAATGAGAGTGAAGGGAGAGCGTTTGCGACTCAAGGAGCAAGAGCTTCTTTCCCAACTTCGTGAAAATGAATTATCCCAACAGAATCTGGATGAAAGGCTTTCCCTATATGACTTGGAGAAAAAAGACTTTACGTCGGTTAAAGAAAAGCATGATTCCAGAACGAAAGAATTAAGATCGTCACTCGATGAAATTGGAGAAGAGATTACAAGACTCGATCTAAAGATCAGTGAGCTTACTCTGCAGAAGAATAGTGAACGAACGTCCAAAGACGCTTTATTGAACGAAATCAGCGATATTAAAGCGAACCTGGCTGCGCGAAACGAGCAACTGGTCAACAGTCGTAGTCAATTAAAGCGGGTGCAGGAAACAATCGTTGAATCAAAGAAGCGAAAAGCGACTTTGCAGGATGATTTAGAATGGTTGCAGACGGAAATGAAGGATAATTTTTCAGGTGAAGAGCAGCTCGGGATGAAGGCAGAAGAATGTGCAATTCAAAAGGCAGAAACGTCAAATTTGATCTCTTTGCGACGTGAAGAGCGCTTGGAGCTTCAACATAGGGTTGAAGATGAGGAGCTTGAGTTAAAAGAATTGAAGCGTCAGCATAAAGGATTGGTTGGAGCTTTAAGGGACGAGGAAGTAAAGATCAATCGTCTTGATGTTGAACTGGAAAATCGTCTTGATCATTTACGTGATGAGTATATGCTTTCATTTGAAGCGGCTAAGTCCGACTACCCATTGACGATTGAGGTTGAAGAAGCAAGAAAGAAAGTGAAACTTGTGAAATTGGCCTTGGAAGAGCTGGGGACCGTCAATCTAGGTGCCATTGACGAATATGAACGAGTAAAAGAACGGTACGAATTTTTAGTTGAGCAAAAGAATGATTTAACTGAAGCGAAGGATACACTATATTTGGTCATTAATGAAATGGATACAGAAATGATCAAACGTTTTGATCAAACTTTTACGGCCATTCAAGTGGAATTTGAAGGTGTATTTAAAGCCTTGTTTGGTGGCGGACGAGCTCAGTTAAAGCTGACAGATCCATCAGATCTTCTTCATACCGGGGTCGATATAGTGGCACAACCACCTGGGAAGAAGCTGCAGAACCTGGGCCTGATGTCAGGTGGGGAAAGGGCCTTGACGGCCATTGCACTCCTTTTTTCAATCCTGAAGATCCGCCCTGTGCCATTCTGTATATTGGATGAGGTTGAGGCAGCTCTTGATGAAGCAAATGTGCAGAGATTCAGTCAGTATTTAAAAAAATTCAGTGATGAAACACAATTCATTGTCATCACCCATCGTAAAGGAACGATGGAAGAAGCCCACGTACTGTACGGTGTAACGATGCAGGAATCCGGTGTGTCCAAATTGGTATCTGTCAGACTGCAAGAAACAAAGGAATTACTTGAAACTTAGGTAAGGGGTGCGGAAGAATGAGTTTTTTTAAGAAACTTAAAGATAAATTTACACAGTCGAGTGATAATGTAACAGAGAAATTTAAAGATGGATTAAGTAAAACGAGGAACAACTTCACTTCAAAGATGAATGACCTGGTTGCCAGATACCGCAAAGTCGATGAAGACTTCTTTGAAGAGCTGGAAGAAATCCTGATAGGAGCGGACGTCGGCTTTGATACAGTGATGGAGCTGATTGATGAACTAAAGCTTGAAGTGAAGCGAAAGAATATTCAAGACACGGAAGATGTTCAATCTGTCATCTCAGAGAAGCTCGTAGAAATCTACCAGGGGGATCGTGAAGAAGACAGCAGCCTGAACATTCAAGACAATGCGCTAACAGTTTTATTATTCGTCGGGGTGAACGGTGTCGGAAAAACGACGACCATCGGAAAAATGGCCCATATGTTTAAGGAACAGGGTAAGAATGTTGTTCTTGCTGCAGGTGACACATTCCGAGCAGGAGCGATCGAGCAGCTTGAAGTATGGGGTGAACGTGTAGGAGTTCCGGTCATTAAGCAGGCGGCGGGAAGCGATCCTGCGGCGGTTATGTTTGATGCCGTCCAGTCTGCCAAAGCGAAAAAAGCAGACATACTCATTTGTGATACGGCAGGAAGGTTGCAAAATAAAGTGAACCTTATGAAAGAGCTTGAAAAAGTGAAGCGAGTGATTGAAAGAGAAATTCCGGGAGCTCCTCACGAAGTATTACTCGTTCTTGACGCAACCACAGGTCAAAATGCAATGGTACAGGCGAAAACCTTTAAAGAAGCAACAAACGTCTCAGGAATCGTCCTGACGAAGCTTGATGGTACAGCAAAAGGTGGTATTGTCCTTGCGATCAGAAACGAGCTCGAAATCCCTGTGAAATATGTAGGTCTTGGAGAAAAAATGGACGACCTCCAGCCGTTCGACGCTGAAAAGTATGTCTATGGCTTATTCTCAAACCTGGTTGATAAAGAAGAAGAATAGATACAAGAATCGATAGAGTAGCCTGATGAGAGACTTTGAGAAGCGGTCTTGCAGGTTACTCTTCTTTTGTTTACGGAATCAGTATGTTTTTTTAGGTTTTCTCTCTGAAAAATCTATAAGTATCCTTGACAAACGCCCGTAAAGACTGTATTCTTCATATGTAAAGGTTTTTCACTTAACAAGGAGGGATATCCGTGCTGGAGAAAACAACCAGAATGAATTATCTCTACGATTTTTATCAATCTTTGTTAACTCCTAAGCAAAGAAGCTATATGTCCCTCTATTATTTGGATGATTTCTCTTTAGGGGAAATCGCTGAAGAGTATAATGTTAGTCGACAAGCAGTGTATGATAACATTAAACGAACAGAGGCCATGATCGAGGAGTACGAAGAAAAGCTTTTATTATTTAAAAAATTTCAAGAACGCAACGAGATTCTTGATCAACTCAGACAAAAAATAGAAGAACCATCAATCGATTCTTCTCATTGTTTAAAACTCATTGATGATCTTGAAATATTGGATTAGGAGGCGGCATGAATGGCATTTGAAGGATTAGCCGACCGACTGCAAGGTACAATACAAAAAATCCGTGGAAAAGGAAAGATATCAGAAGCGGATGTTAAAGAAATGATGCGTGAAGTTCGTCTTGCTCTTTTAGAAGCAGACGTTAATTTTAAAGTGGTGAAGCAATTCGTCAAGAAAGTAAGTGAACGGGCTGTCGGACAGGAAGTCATGAAAAGTCTTACACCTGGACAACAGGTCATTAAAGTTGTTCAAGAAGAGCTTACAAACTTGATGGGTGGCGAACAAAGTCAGATTGCCGTCGCTAAACGTCCTCCGACTGTCATTATGATGGTTGGTTTACAAGGTGCAGGTAAAACGACCACCACTGGTAAGCTTGCGAACCTGCTTCGAAAGAAACATAACCGCAAACCACTCTTAGTGGCTGCTGATATTTACCGTCCTGCTGCAATCAAGCAGTTAGAAACCATCGGGAAGCAATTAAGCCTTCCTGTGTTTTCATTGGGGGATCAGGTCAGTCCGGTGGAAATTGCAAAGCAAGCCATCGAAAAGGCAAAAGAAGAACATCACGATTATGTTCTGATTGATACGGCAGGTCGACTTCACATTGATGAAAATCTAATGGGAGAGTTGAAAGAAATTAAAGAACTCTCAAATCCAGAGGAAATTTTCCTTGTGGTGGATGCCATGACTGGTCAAGATGCAGTAAATGTTGCGCAAAGCTTCAATGAAGCTCTTGGCATATCCGGTGTTGTGCTGACAAAACTTGATGGTGATACACGTGGCGGGGCCGCATTATCCATCCGTTCAGTCACTGAAAAACCAATTAAATTTGTTGGGATGGGCGAGAAGATGGATGCTTTGGAAGCATTCCATCCTGAGCGTATGGCGTCACGGATTCTCGGTATGGGGGATGTTTTATCCCTCATCGAAAAGGCTCAGGCCAATGTGGATGAAGAGAAAGCCAAAGAACTGGAACAAAAAATGCGTACCATGTCTTTCACATTTGATGATTTCCTTGAGCAATTAGGTCAAGTAAGGCAAATGGGTCCACTTGATGAGTTACTCAAAATGATGCCGGGAGCAAACAAAATGAAGGGTCTGGATAAGCTGCAAGTCGATGACAAGCAGATCAGTCATGTAGAGGCGATTATCCAATCCATGACTGGTGATGAGAAAATTCATCCGGAAACCATCAATGCTTCCCGCCGTAAACGGATTGCCAAAGGAAGTGGAACTTCTATTCAAGAGGTAAACCGGCTTCTGAAACAATTCGAGGATATGAAGAAAATGATGAAACAGATGAGCGGCATGCAAGGAAAAGGTAAGAAAAAAGGGATGAAATTCCCATTTATGTAAGCAATTCATTCTGTTTTTCATAAGAAAAATAGAACTGTTAAGAAAAAACACTTTACAAACAAAATACACATTTGATATTATACTAACTTGTGTGAAACTATTCGGAGGTGCTTTAATTATGGCAGTAAAAATCAGATTAAAACGTATGGGAGCAAAAAAATCTCCTTTCTATCGTATCGTAGTTGCAGATTCTCGTTCACCACGTGATGGACGTCAAATCGAAACAGTTGGAACGTACAACCCGGTTGCTAAACCAGCTGAAGTGAAAATCGATGAAGAGTTAGCTCTTAAATGGTTATCTAATGGTGCTAAACCATCTGACACAGTTCGTAACCTATTCTCAAAACAAGGCATTATGGAAAAATTCCACAATGCTAAAAACAGCAAGTAATCGATTAGATCGATGAAAGATCTTATTCTAACGATTGTGAAACCCTTAGTTGACCATCCTGACGCGGTCCACATCGAAACGGATGAAGGAACGAACGGCATAACGTATAAGTTATCTGTTCATCCCGAGGACATGGGGAAGGTTATTGGGAAACAAGGGAGAGTAGCTAAATCGATTCGAACTGTGGTATACGCTGCAGCAGGATCTTCACAACAGAAGAAAATCTTTTTAGAGATAGTGGAGTAAGGAAGCTTTCATCAGCTGCCTTCTCATGAGGCTTTAGACCTTCAACACTTGCTCTTTTAGAACCAGGGGACTGACCCACAAGGTTACTATATAGCCTTAAGACGTCAGTCCCCTTTTTCATAGGCTTAGGCTGCTGTATATAAAGAAAAAATGGTACAATCCAACACTCCCCGAAGAGAACACCCTAAGGATTTAATATGACAGCGTGGGGTGAATAGAAGGAGGAGGAAGAGCTTTTGAATGTGATACATACGATTACGATTAAACAAGTGCTGACAGTAAACAGTAAGGACTTGTTAATGAAACGATATGAAAATCAAAAGTTTCATTTAGCCAAGGAATGTGACCAGTTGCAGTTCGAAATGAAAAAGATCGAACGTGGGAAGAAATACCCGTCACATAAGTTAAGTCAGCATTTTGAAAGAGAATTGAATGAACGTGCTGAAAAGATCAAGCTCTTGGAATTCCAAATCGAGCAGTTAAATATCCTGCCTATCGGAAGCGAACTAAAGGAAAGGGAAGTCCAAGGTATGATGGACATTCAAGTTGGTGACAATTGGGAGGAAGAAGCACTTTCTAAGACGATTGTCGTAGAAGATGGTATTGTGAAAGAAATTCGTTAATGCAAGAGGTGAAAGCTATGGAAAAGTGGTTTAATGTAGGTAAGATCGTCAACACGCACGGAGTTAAAGGAGAGGTAAAGATCGTCTCGACTACCGACTTCCCGGAAGAACGCTATCAAAAAGGGAACACACTTTATTTGTTCCAAGGTCAAAATAATGAACCGATCAATCTCGTGATTAAATCTCATAGAAATCATAAGAGCTTTGATTTACTGACCTTTGAGGGTTATGAAAACATTAATGAGGTTGAGAAATTTAAAGAAGGCATCTTAAAGGTTCAAGAAGACCAATTACAGGAACTTGAAGAAGGGGAATACTATTTCCATGAAATCGTTGGCTGTAAGGTCGTTACGACTGAAGGAGAAGAACTGGGGACGATTAAAGAGATTCTGAGCCCCGGAGCGAATGACGTTTGGGTAGTGAAGGGTCAACGGGGGAAAGAACACCTTATTCCTTACATTGAGGATATTGTGAAAACCGTCGATATTGAGAAGCAGCTCATCACGATAGAACCTATGGAAGGCTTGTTATCATGATGCGAATTGATGTCCTATCTCTTTTCCCACCTATGTTCGAAGGAATATTAGGTGAATCGATACTTAAGAAAGCACATGAAAAAGAAGCTGTAAGCTATAATGTGATTAACTTCAGGGAATACGCTGACAATAAGCATAATCAAGTCGATGATTATCCGTATGGTGGAGGAGCAGGTATGGTTTTGAAGCCCCAGCCTATTTTTGATGCCGTCGACGCATTGAAGAGTGAACAACAATCAAAACCGAGGGTTATCCTCATGTGTCCCCAAGGTGAACGCTATACTCAACAAAAGGCTGAGGAATTGGCCAAGGAAGATCATCTCGTATTTATATGTGGGCACTATGAGGGCTACGATGAGCGAATCAGGGAGCATGTTGTCACAGATGAAATTTCGATTGGAGACTATGTTTTGACTGGTGGAGAGCTTGGCGCCATGGTGGTCATTGATAGTGTAGTACGCCTGCTTCCAGGTGTGCTTGGGAATGAGGATTCTCCCATTCTGGATTCGTTCTCGTCAGGACTCCTTGAACATCCCCATTATACCCGCCCGTCCGACTTTAGGGGGATGAAGGTACCGGAGGAGCTGATTTCAGGGAATCACCGTCTGATCGATGAATGGAGAGAGAAAGAGAGTTTGAGAAGAACCTATGAAAGAAGACCGGATCTATTGGAAAGCTATAAGCTCACAGATCGACAAAAAGCCTGGATAGAGGAATGGAGAAAGTCTAAATAGGCTATTGCATCCTGGTTGTCTGTGTGATATTATATTCTTTGTGGCTTGAGGGGTTATCCCCTGTTGCCATTGATCCCGATGTTCCGCTGCAATCAATCGCTTTTGTAAGAGCATCTGTTGGAAGGAGTTGAAAAAGATGCACAAATTAATCGAAGATATTACGAAAGAACAACTTCGCTCTGATCTACCATCTTTCCGTCCTGGTGATACAGTACGTGTACACGTTAACATCGTTGAGGGTACTCGTGAACGTATTCAGGTATACGAAGGAGTAGTAATCAAACGCCGCGGTGGCGGTATCAGCGAAACATTTACAGTTCGTAAAATTTCTTACGGTGTAGGTGTTGAACGTACGTTCCCAGTACACACACCAAAGATCGCTAAATTAGAAGTTATTCGTCGCGGTAAAGTCCGTCGTGCGAAACTTTATTACCTGCGTAACCTGCGTGGTAAAGCGGCACGTATTAAAGAAATTCGATAAGAACGTAAGAAAAGGAGCTTGGAGACAAGCTCCTTTTCCTTATTTTACAAGATTTGTTGTGAAATAAATGAAACATCCGCGGAAAAACGGCCTGACTATTTTAATGAAGCCACCTTTTTTTAATGAGAAATACAAGAATTTCTAGTAGAATAGAAAAAGATAGAAAAATACATTGGGTGGTGGAGATGTGGTTAAAGAGAAAAATGAGTGGTGGGAGTGGATGAAGGCACTGTTGATCGCAGTAGGTTTAGCTGCAATTATCAGATTCTTTTTATTTGCACCCATTGTTGTCGATGGATTATCAATGATGCCTACTTTACATAATGGAGATCGAATGATTGTAAGTAAATTAGGGGAGCCGGAGCGATTTGATATCGTCGTTTTCCATGCACCTGAACAAAAAGACTATATTAAACGCGTCATCGGGCTCCCGGGGGATGAAGTAGAGTACAAAAATGACACATTATATATTAATGGAAAAGCGTATAATGAACCATACTTACAAGAGTATAAAGATCAATTAAATGAAGGTGTGTTAACAGAAGATTTCACTTTAAATGATATCATTGAAAAAGGCACTGTTCCTGAAGGGGAAATCTTTGTGATGGGTGACAATCGCCGATTCAGTAAAGATAGTCGTCACATCGGTACAGTTCCAATGGAAGAAGTCATCGGTGATACAAAAGTGATCTATTGGCCTGTTAAAGATATAGGTTTCGTGAAATAATAGAAAAAAGTTGTTTGGAGGTGGTCATATGACAATACAATGGTTCCCAGGGCATATGGCTAAAGCTCGTAGGCAAGTTACTGAGAAGTTAAAACTTGTAGACATTGTGATTGAATTAGTAGATGCAAGAATACCGTTATCATCAAGAAATCCAATGATAGAAGAAATTATTGGACAAAAGCCGCGACTTGTTTTGTTAAATAAAGCAGACATGGCAGATACAAATAGAACGAATCAGTGGATTTCTTATTTTAAAGAGCAAGGAATAACAGCCCTTGCTGTAAATGCACAGGCTGGCAAAGGACTTCAAGTCATAGTTCAAGCCGCTAAAGAAATATTAAAAGAAAAGTTCGACCGCATGAAATCAAGAGGAATGAGACCTCGTGCCATAAGAGCCATGATTGTCGGTATTCCTAACGTAGGAAAATCCACATTAATCAATCGCCTGGCTAAGAAAAATATAGCGAAAACAGGAAATACTCCTGGAGTGACAAAAGCCCAGCAATGGATCAAAGTAGGGAAAGAGCTTGAGCTGCTCGACACGCCTGGTATATTATGGCCTAAGTTTGAAGATCCGCAAGTTGGATATAAACTGGCATTGACCGGTGCCATTAAAGATACCATCCTGAATTTACAGGATATCGCCGTTTATGGTTTGCGATTTCTTGAAGAGAACTATCCAGAGCGATTAGAAGAGCGCTACGGCCTCGAAGGAATACCTGAAGAAGTAGTGGATAGCTTCGATAAAATCGGAGCTAAAAGAGGCTGTCTGATGGCTGGTGGAGAAGTGAACTATGACAAGACATCTGAAATTATCGTCCGTGACATTCGAAATGTACAATTAGGACCCATGACGTTTGACATCATTGGTGAGACTGAGCGGGAGAGCGAATAAAAAAGAGGCTGTAAAAAGAGGGGATCTCTTTAGCGCAGCCTCTTTATTTATGTGAAGTACATCCGATATAGATAGGAGGAGCAATATGAATACAGTACATATGACCATTAAGGAAATAAGTGAAATCATCAAGTCTGCTTCTGCTCATGATCCGATTCTTGAGGGATTGAAGAAGGACAAAAGAATTGGTGTCCAAAAACTATTAAAACAGATTGAACGCGAGCAGATGAAACGAGAGAAGGAAAGAGAAGAATTTGCCGTCCTTACTCAATATGAAAGTGAACTTCGCCAGCAAGGATTCACCCTTATTGCAGGAATCGATGAAGTAGGCAGAGGTCCTTTAGCAGGTCCTGTGGTAGCGGCTGCCGTCATCCTGCCCCATGACTTCTATTTGGCGGGATTAAATGATAGCAAGAAGATAACAGAAGCAAGAAGAGAAGATTTCTATGAATACATCATGGAACACGCAACATCTGTTGGAGTAGGAATGGTACATGCGGAAGAAATTGATTCCATAAATATATATCAGGCTACAAAAAAGGCTATGAGTGAAGCGATCGTCAGCCTGCCGGTTCAGCCTGAGTATTTACTGATCGATGCGATGAAAATTCAATCGCCCTTTCCGAGTCAGTCGATCATTAAAGGAGACTCGAAAAGTATATCCATCGCCGCAGCATCCATCATTGCCAAGGTGACACGTGACAGGCTGATGAAGGAGTATGCCGCTACCTATCCTGGATATGCGTTTGAGAAAAATGCAGGATATGGAACAAAGGATCACTTAGGCGGGCTGGAGAAATTAGGAGTGACGCCCATTCATCGAAAGACCTTTGCACCTGTGAAGGAGCTGCTATAGATTAGCAGCCGGTTCGCCTGTATAAACGATTAGGATTCACAATGAACGGGAGATAAGGATATGACCCATATTCATGGTATTTACAGTAACCAGCCCCTTGATCAAAAGCCCTTTTCCATTCAAAGTGGAAAAGTTCTAATTATCAGCGTCCATAAGCTGTTAGGAGAGGGCAATGCGGTGGTGTCAGCAAATGGACAACGGTTTATTGCGAAAATTGAAGCGCCTATGGAAGCTGGAGAACGTTATTGGGTAGAAGTGAAGCAATCTGAAAGTAGTGTAAGTCTACATCTGATCCCGAGCCGTGGGCAAACTGGAGTAGAAAATGGAAAGCAAATAGCAGCAAATCTATTACAGCATTTTTCCATATCAACAAGTGGAAAAGAAATGAACGAATTTGTAATGGATCTAATGAAAAAAAACATTCCCATTCATAAAGAACTGCTATTATTCGGAGAGAAACATTTGAAAGGGAAGGATTCATCGGAAAATGTGAAAACCCTGGTTGAAATGGCTAAGAGGAACATGCCGCTTTCTGACAGGGTCTTTCTCTCAATGAGAGCGGGAACTTCAACCACCAGCATTTTATCCATGTTAAATGAGCTGTCTTCAAAGTTAAGGGGAACTGGAGGGGGCACGGCCGCACTTCATTTACTTACGGGGATCCAGAAACCGTTGAATAGGCTGGCGTCTGAAAAACTTGTGATAAATGCCTTATCCAGTTTAGTTGATTCATCCCAAACCTTCTCAAATCGATTAGGCCATTTCGATCTATTGAAATCACTAGGAGTCTTTCCGAAAGACACTCCCATGAATCAGTGGAGGAAAGGGTTAAAGACAATGCTTTCAGAAGAACTGAAACAGTCTACATACGGGCAGTGGGAAAGAAAGATCGATATTCTAAGAACCCAATTGGCAAATCATCCAGGTCCAGCTCCCGTAAAGCTTCGAAATGATCTGAATCAGCTCCTATCAACGACTACCGGCAGGATCCCGGAAATTCCTAAACGATCTGGAACTCATATCGATAAATGGATTAATATACTATTGAGTTCGGAGACTTTACTAAATGGAGAAAGGGATAAACCTTCCTTTGTGGCAGCTAAAGAGCTGATGGGAGTAGTTGGAGAGGGAAAATGGCGGTCCATTGAGATGAACTATATGAGGCTCTTGCAGTCTTATGGAAAAGGAGCACCTGCATCGAACATGGAACGGCTATTACAAAAACTTCACCTACAGATAGAGCAAGAAATCACTCAGACGATTCGGGGAGAAGAACTGGCAAGGATGCTGAAAAAAGTAATTGGAACGTTTGGGATTAACTTTGAAGCTCAGTTACAAAAAAACGGACAAGAGCTTCAAAATCATCCAACAATTAAGCAGTATCTCATTGGGTTAAGTCAAAATCACCCACTCGCAGATATTCGAATGTTAGCCGATGATCTTGTTCTCAAAATGAACCACCAAGTGCTTCAATCACAGGAGAGTTCTCCTTTTCTAACAATCGTACAGCAATTCCCATTTTCTCTAAATGGACAGGGCACCGATATCACCCTTCAATGGACAGGGAAAGAGAAACAAAAAGGTGTGATTGATGGAGACTACTGCCGGGTTTTATTTTATTTAGAGCTGGATATCATGAGAGAGACATTGATCGATATGCAGGTTCAAAACCGGGTGGTCTCCTTGACCGTTTGGAATGACCACCCAAACGCAGAGAGGATGTCCAGATCATTTATTCCTGGATTAAAAGAAGGTCTGGAGAAACTGGACTATCAACTATCTATGGTAAAGGTGAAAGCTCCGGATAAGCAGGTTGAGCTTTCTGATAAAATCATGGCAGAACGTTTTAAAACGTTTTCGGGAGTTGATTTAAAGATATGAAAAACCCTCATGAGAGAAAAGAAGCGATTGCTTTAGGATATAATCAAAGTAGTGAATCAGCTCCAAAGGTCCTTGCTAAAGGGAAGGGAATCATTGCTGAAAACATTTTGGCTCAAGCAAAAGACCATCAAATACCTGTACAAGAAGACAAGAGCTTACTCTCACTTCTTGGGAACCTGGATATAGGAGAATCAATACCCGAAGAATTATATGGCGCTGTAGCGGAGGTTTTTGCTTTCATCTATCGATTAGATCGGGATATAGCGGGGAAGGGATAATTCTTTGCCAATCGAATATACTTCCTGTCACTAAAAGGCATCAACACGAATTAGAATAGCAAATTATATTTTTTAAGAATAATAATTTCAAGGATAGTCACTTCAGGAACAACGGAGCATATGGAGTAATTCTACTATTTCAAGTTCAGAATTTTAAAATTAATATAATATTTTTAGCATAATGGTAGACAGATATACTGTCATTTTATACAATGAAAGCGCAGTCTATTTTTTGAAGAGTTTGATAGGAGGATGGAAAATGAATATCCATGAATATCAAGGTAAAGAAATCCTCAGAAATTACGGGGTATCCGTACCAAATGGTAAAGTGGCTTTTACAGCTGAAGAAGCAGTAGAAGCGGCGAAGACATTAGATTCCAGCGTGTATGTAGTGAAAGCCCAAATCCATGCAGGTGGTCGAGGTAAAGCTGGCGGAGTGAAAATCGCTAAAAGCCTGGACGAAGTGCGTACATATGCAGATGAGTTAATCGGCAAAACATTAGTAACTCACCAAACAGGCCCTGAAGGTAAGGAAGTAAAGCGCTTACTTATCGAAGAAGGCTGTGATATTAAGAAAGAATATTACGTAGGTCTGGTACTTGACCGTGCGACTTCCCAAGTTGTCCTGATGGCTTCTGAAGAAGGCGGAACAGAAATCGAGGAAGTAGCAGAAAAAACACCGGAAAAAATCTTTAAAGAGTACATCGATCCAGTTGTTGGATTAACAGGCTTCCAAGCCAGACGCATTGCATTCAACATCAATATCCCTCAAAAACTGGTTGGAAAAGCAGCCAAGTTCATGATGGGTCTTTATAACGTGTACATCCAAAAGGATGCATCAATCGTCGAAATCAACCCATTGGTTGTGACAGGTGACGGAGACGTCATGGCACTTGATGCGAAGTTCAACTTCGATTCAAATGCATTATACCGTCAAAAAGATGTCATTGAACTACGCGATCTTGAAGAAGAAGATGCAAAAGAAATCGAAGCTTCTAAATATGACCTGAGCTATATTTCCCTTGACGGTAATATCGGTTGTATGGTTAATGGAGCAGGTCTTGCCATGGCAACGATGGACATCGTAAAGCATTACGGCGGAGATCCCGCTAACTTCCTTGATGTTGGGGGCGGTGCGACAGCGGAAAAGGTAACAGAGGCATTTAAAATCATTCTTTCTGATGAAAACGTTAAAGGTATTTTCGTCAATATCTTCGGTGGAATCATGAAATGTGATGTTATTGCAACAGGTGTTGTAGAAGCAGCTAAGCAAATCGGTCTTCAAGTTCCTCTTGTGGTTCGTCTTGAAGGTACAAATGTTGACTTAGGGAAAGAAATCCTTAATAAATCAGGTTTGAATATCATTGCAGCTGAATCTATGGCGGACGGCGCACAAAAAATCGTTGAGCAAGTAGGCTGAGAAAGGCGGGGGACTAATGAGCGTATTTATTAATAAAGATACCAAGGTTGTTGTACAAGGGATTACAGGATCAACAGCTCTTTTCCATACGAAGCAAATGCTTGAATACGGTACACAAATCGTGGCAGGTGTAACACCAGGAAAAGGCGGAACTGAGGTTGAAGGCGTACCTGTTTTCAATACAGTTGAAGAAGCAAAGAAAGCAACTGGCGTAAATGCATCCGTCATTTATGTTCCTGCTCCGTTTGCAGCAGATGCAATCATGGAAGCGGTAGATGCCGAGCTTGATTTGGCAATCTGTATTACTGAACATATCCCGGTATTGGATATGGTGAAGGTCAAGCGTTATATGGAAGGCAAGAAAACACGCCTTGTAGGACCGAACTGTCCGGGAGTCATCACACCTGAAGAGTGTAAAATCGGAATCATGCCTGGTTACATCCATACGAAAGGTCATGTAGGTGTTGTTTCACGTTCTGGTACACTTACGTATGAAGCAGTTCACCAACTTTCACAAGCGGGAATCGGACAGTCGACGGCAGTCGGTATCGGTGGAGACCCTGTGAATGGAACAGACTTTATCGATGTATTGAAAGCATTCAATGAAGATGAAGATACGTATGCCGTCATCATGATTGGTGAAATCGGCGGTACTGCTGAAGAAGAAGCTGCTGAATGGGTTAAAGCCAACATGACTAAGCCTGTAGTAGGATTCATTGGAGGACGTACAGCACCTCCAGGAAAACGTATGGGCCATGCCGGTGCGATCATTTCAGGCGGTAAAGGAACAGCTGATGAGAAGATTCGCGTTATGAATGAATGCGGAATTCAAGTTGCTCCTACACCTTCAGATATGGGAGAAACATTAATAAAGGTTCTTAAAGAAGAAGGAATCTTAGATAAATGTAAAACGCATTAATCATGGATTGAGACTGATGGCATTCAAGCTATCAGTCTCAGTTTTATATCCTCTATTAAACAATATTCAGGAGGTAATAAATGAAAGAACGTCGTCATATTCTATTTCATATTCATCATTGTCGGGGAATTGGATTGAAAGGAACAAAAAGAATACTAGAATCGCTCCCGAAATTACACTCTATCTTTGATTTATCCCCTTCCACCCTTCAAAAGATAATCCTTTCCACCAATGTCAATTCAGAACTCTTCTATAGAGATCTTCATTCATTTGATTCAGAGCGATACAAAAAGCTTTATTCGGAAAATGATATAGAATGGATCACAATTATGGACGAAGACTACCCTGCTCTATTGGGAAACGTATATGATCCCCCCTTTCTCCTCTTTTTAAAAGGAAACAGGAATCTCCTTCATGGCCAAAAAAAATTGGCCATTATCGGTTCGAGAAATGCCACCTTTTATACTGATAAAATTCTTCGCGATATGATTCCAAAGCTGGTGAAGAAAGAGGTAGTCATTGTAAGTGGACTAGCGCAAGGTGCCGATACGGTGGCTCATAACGAAACGATTCAATCAGGTGGCCAAACGATAGGTGTACTTGCTGGAGGTTTCAACCACATTTATCCGAAGCAAAATGAAGGGTTAGCCCATCATATGATGAAGCATCAGCTTCTCCTCTCTGAATATCCCCCTTATATCAAACCTGAAAAATGGCAATTTCCTTTTAGAAATAGGATCATCAGCGGTCTTTCCGACGCAGTGCTTGTTACGGAAGCAAGAAAAAAAAGCGGGACATTCATCACGGCTGATTATGCATTAAATGAAGGAAGAGAAGTATTATGTATACCAGGATCCATATTTGAGCCATTAGCAGAAGGAACCAACAGTTTAATCCAGGAAGGTGCAAGAATGGTCTTATCAATAGAAGATATTTTTTCAGAACTGGGAGTATAAAGTCAGAACATATGATATAGAATCTTTTAATAAAGTGGGATTTTTCCTGCGAATGTTTGAATAATTACAAGTAATTTATACAAAATGGTTGCAATTATTGTGAAACTGTTATACATTTTGCAACAGGTATCTAAAACTATATATAAGAGAAATAAATCGTTAAAAGTAGTGATTATCTACAATGATATCAATTCTATACCTATGTGAATGAAAGTGTAAACGTTTCCGTTACGCTAGGATCTTTATCATTCCAAGGTGCTATAAACAGTGATTATTTTCCTCTTTAAGGAGGCTTATTGGATGGCAGATTATTTAGTAATAGTGGAATCGCCGGCTAAGGCGAAAACAATTGAACGTTATTTAGGAAAGAAATATAAGGTCAGGGCTTCAATGGGACACGTCAGAGACTTACCGAAGAGTCAAATGGGCGTGGATGTTAAAAACGAATTTGAACCGAAGTATATAACGATACGTGGTAAAGGCCCTGTATTAAAAGAACTGAAAACCGCAGCAAAAAAAGTAAAGAAAATCTTCCTGGCGGCTGACCCCGACAGAGAAGGAGAAGCCATTGCGTGGCATTTGGCTCACAGCCTTGATATGGACACGAGTTCCGAGTGTCGTGTGGTCTTCAATGAAATCACGAAGGATGCGATTAAAGAATCTTTTAAGCATCCACGAGCAATCAATATGGATTTAGTCGATGCACAGCAAGCACGGAGAATTTTAGATCGATTAGTTGGGTATAACATCAGCCCTCTCCTTTGGAAAAAAGTTAAAAAAGGTCTAAGTGCAGGAAGAGTACAATCCGTCGCTGTACGATTAATCATTGACCGTGAAAATGAAATCAAAAGCTTTACTCCAGAAGAGTACTGGTCAATAGAAGCTGAATTCACAAAAGGGAACGATACATTCCAGGCATCGTTTTACGGAATGGACGGTAAGAAGGTTGAATTGAAGACCGAAGAAGATGTGAAAGAAGTGCTTGGTAAAGTAAAAGGGAAGTCCTTTGAAATTAACAAAGTGACAAAAAAGGAAAGAAAACGGAATCCGGCTCCGCCATTTACAACTTCTTCACTACAGCAGGAAGCAGCAAGAAAGTTAAACTTCCGTGCGAAGAAAACGATGATGCTTGCCCAGCAATTATATGAAGGAATTGAGATGGGGAAAGAAGGTACGGTTGGTTTTATTACTTATATGAGAACTGACTCGACTCGTATTTCAGAAGTGGCTCAAAAAGAAGCGAACGATTACATCGTTAATAAATATGGAAATGACTTCGTTAAGCAGACTGAGCGCAAAGAGAAAAAACAACAAAAGTCACAAGATGCCCACGAAGCCATCCGTCCAACCAGTACATTAAGGGATCCGGCTTCAGTGAAAGAATATCTTTCAAGAGATCAATACAGACTTTATAAATTGATTTGGGAACGATTTGTGGCAAGTGAAATGTCCCCGGCAATCATGGATACGATGAGCGTTGATATCGTAAATGGTTCAGTCATGTTTAGAGCAACCGGCTCTAAAGTGAAGTTCCCAGGCTTTATGAAAGTCTATGTTGAAGGATCTGATGATCAGAAAGAAGAAAAAGACAATCTTCTTCCTGCCTTGGAAGAAAACGATAAAGTGAAAAGTGAAAGTATTGATCCAAATCAGCATTTCACTCAACCACCACCAAGGTATACAGAAGCGAGGCTGGTTAAGACATTGGAAGAACTGGGTATTGGCCGCCCTTCCACGTATGCCCCGACTCTGGATACGATTCAACGAAGAGGCTATGTAACACTTGATAATAAGCGTTTCATTCCAACGGAACTGGGTGAAATCGTCTTAGAGTTAGTTAGAGAGTTCTTCCCGGAGATCATTGATGTAGAGTTTACGGCAAACATGGAGCGCAGCCTTGATGATATTGAAGACGGCAATGTGAAATGGGAAAGTATCATCGACCGTTTTTATCAGGATTTTGAAAAACACTTAGAAAAAGCGGAAAATGAGATGGAAAAAATCGAAATCCGCGATGAACCTGCCGGTGAAGACTGTGAAGAATGCGGACATCCAATGGTGTTCAAAATGGGCAGATATGGTAAATTCATGGCATGCAGTAATTTCCCCGATTGTAGAAATACAAAGCCGATCGTCAAGGAAATTGGTGTGAAATGTCCTAAATGTGAAAAAGGGAATATCATAGAGCGAAAAAGCAAGAAAAAGCGTATTTTCTACGGCTGTGATCAGTATCCTGAATGTGATTTCCTATCTTGGGATAAACCTATCGAACGGAAATGTCCGAAATGTTCAGAATTGCTCGTAGAGAAAAAGCTTAAAAAAGGTAATCAAATTCAATGTACGAATTGTGATTATAAAGAAGAACCTCAGAAATAGTGTGAGTTTCCTATTCCTCTGATCAATAAAAAGATTGATTGTTGAACAATGAACTTATACAATGTAACAAGGGACTGTCCCAACAGGTGATTTCTCTATTATCTGTTGGGTCAGCCCTTTTCTGTTTGCATTTAGTCAAAATGACAAATTCTCAATATGCTTTTGTCTTTTTTATCTTTGTGCATTGGTGTACAATACAATATGGTTAAGACGAAGGATCGATTTACAGGAGGTTTATATAGATGCCAGTAAATGTTATTGGAGCAGGGTTAGCGGGAAGTGAAGCCGCATGGCAGATTGCCAAGAGGGGAATAAAGGTAAACCTTTATGAAATGAGACCTGTACGCCAAACACCTGCCCATCATACAGATAAATTTGCAGAGCTTGTGTGCAGCAACTCACTTAGAGCAAATACATTAACCAATGCCGTTGGGGTATTAAAAGAAGAAATGCGTCAATTAGACTCGGTCATTATGTCAGCAGCTGATGCATGTTCAGTTCCGGCAGGGGGAGCGTTGGCAGTCGACCGCCATGAATTTGCAGCACATGTTACTGAGAAAGTAAAAAATCACCCGAATGTCACAGTATTCAATGAAGAAGTCACGGATCTACCTGAAGGAATTACCATTGTAGCCACAGGGCCGCTGACAAGTGAGAGTCTCTCTGAGAAAATTAGAAAAGTAACAGGTGAAGAGCATTTATATTTCTATGATGCTGCAGCTCCAATCATCGAGAAGGATTCCATTGATATGGACAAAGTGTATTTGAAATCCCGATATGACAAAGGGGAAGCGGCATATTTAAATTGCCCGATGACAGAGAGTGAGTTCAATCGTTTTTATGAAGCTCTTATTTCAGCTGAAACGGTGCCTTTGAAAGAGTTTGAAAAAGAAATCTTCTTTGAAGGCTGCATGCCGATAGAAGTGATGGCTTCCCGGGGAAAGAAAACCATGTTATTTGGCCCTTTAAAGCCAGTGGGATTAGAAGACCCTAAAACAGGTAAACGACCATATGCTGTTGTTCAGTTAAGACAAGATGATGCAGCGGGCACACTTTATAATATTGTAGGCTTCCAAACACATTTAAAGTGGGGCCCTCAAAAAGAAGTTCTCCAATTAATTCCGGGACTTGAGAATGCAGATATTGTCCGTTATGGGGTCATGCACAGAAATACCTTCATCAACTCTCCAAATGTTCTAAAAGATACCTATCAATTAAAAGAACATGAGAATCTTTTTTTTGCCGGCCAAATGACAGGTGTGGAAGGTTATGTGGAATCCGCTGCCAGCGGGTTGATTGCTGGAATCAATGCTGCGAAGATAGCCAAGGGTGAATCAGCCCTAGTATTTCCACATGAAACAGCGATTGGAAGCATGGCAAGATATATAACGACTGCCAACAAAAATAACTTCCAACCGATGAATGCTAATTTCGGTCTTTTCCCTGATTTACCCAAAAAGGTAAAAGGCAAGAAAGAGCGTAATGAACAGCATGCAACTCGGGCCTTAGAAACAATTCAGAACTTTGTGAAAAAAGTGTAAAATTCATTGCAAGGGCTGCTAGGTTGTGTTACTATTTAGTAGCCCTTGTGAGGTGTTGAAAATGAAAAATCAATTATATGAACAATTACAATCCTTTACTGAATATATACAAATAGAAAAGCATTATTCTGCTCACACTTTTGAACAATATCGTCATGATATTGAAGAGTTCTACGTATTTATGAAAGAACAAGGTTTAAGTTCATTAAAAGATGTCGAGTATTCTGATGCGAGACTTTTTTTAACCAAGCTGCATGATCATGGTTTAATGAGGTCTTCCATTTCAAGGAAGGTTTCCAGTTTAAGAAGTTTTTACCGTTATTTAAATCGGGAAAAACAGCTAACTGTTAATCCATTTTCCTTTGTGAATCTTCCTAAAAAAGAACAACGATTGCCTAACTTTTTTTACGAGGAAGAAATACAAGTATTGTTAGAAGCGTGCGGTGGAGAAACACCTTTAGACATACGCAACCGAGCCATCTTTGAACTTCTTTATGCAACAGGTATTCGCGTAAGTGAATGCACAAATATGCAACTGAAGGACGTAGATTTAGGTCTTTCTACAATTCTTGTGAAAGGTAAGGGTAACAAAGAGAGATATGTACCATTTGGCAGCTTTGCTCATGATGCTATAGAACAATACATAACACAATCACGCCCCATGTTAATGAAGAATCAAACTCATACCCATTTGTTGGTCAATCATCGTGGCGGAGCATTAACCCAAAGGGGGATACGTCTTATCTTAAATAAGATTATCGAGAAGGCTTCCTTGACCGGAAAGATTCATCCCCATATGCTAAGGCATACATTTGCTACGCATTTACTTAATAATGGTGCCGATTTAAGAACGGTTCAGGAACTTCTTGGACACTCTCAGTTATCATCAACTCAAGTATATACTCATGTATCAAAGGACCAGTTAAGAAAAACGTATTTAGCACATCATCCACGTGCTTAGAAGAGTTGGAGGTCAGGATATGGAACAATTCCACGCAACCACTATTTTTGCCGTGCAACATAGAGGCAAATGTGCGATGTCTGGTGACGGACAGGTTACATTTGGCAATACAGTTGTGATGAAGCATACAGCAAAAAAAGTACGGAAGCTTTTTAATGGTAAAGTATTGGCAGGTTTTGCCGGGTCTGTTGCAGATGCATTCACACTATCGGAAATGTTCGAAGGGAAACTCCAGGAATTTAACGGGAACCTTCCGAGAGCAGCTGTTGAGTTAGCTAAAGAGTGGAGAAGCGACAAGGTGTTAAGAAAGCTTGAAGCGATGTTGATTGTAATGGATGAAAATCACTTGCTTCTAATTTCAGGAACAGGTGAAGTGATCGAGCCGGATGATGGAATTTTAGCCATTGGATCAGGTGGAAATTATGCATTGTCTGCTGGAAGAGCATTAAAGCAATACGCAGGTGACCATTTATCAGCAAGGGAAATCGCTCAATCTTCCTTACAAATTGCTGCTGATATATGTGTATATACAAATAATCAAATTATTGTTGAAGAGCTTTAAACATGGATCATTATGTAGAAATTTTATATTCTTTCACACTATAGGGAAAGTAAGGAGTGTGCCATTTGATGAAGAGTACCGATCACTTAACTCCAAGGCAAATTGTTGAACGTCTGGATCAATATATTGTAGGACAAAAAGATGCAAAGAGAGCGGTCGCTGTTGCATTACGTAACCGTTATCGCCGTAGCCTTCTTTCTGATGTATTAAAGGATGAAGTGATTCCAAAGAACATTTTAATGATGGGACCAACAGGGGTCGGAAAGACAGAGATTGCCAGAAGAATCGCGAAGCTTGTAAGAGCTCCTTTTGTAAAAGTGGAGGCTACAAAGTTTACTGAAGTAGGCTATGTTGGACGTGATGTAGAATCAATGGTAAGAGATTTAGTCGAAACGTCTGTCCGGCTGGTGAAAGAGGAGAAGATGGTAGGAGTTCGTGAAAGAGCTGCTGAAAACGCCAATCGACGCTTAGTCGAAATGGTTGTACCATCTAAGAAAAAGTCATCCTCTTACAAAAACCCATTTGAAATGATCTTTGGTGGCAGTCAGACTCAGGGCACTTCGGAAGAAGAGGAAGAAAAGCAAGAAGAGAGTTCCCTTCAAGAGCAAAGACGAAGAATGGAAACGAGGCTACAGAATGGTGAGCTTGAAGAAGAGTTCATCACCATTGAAGTAGAAGAGCAGCAGCCTTCCATGTTCGATATGCTCCAAGGATCCGGTATGGAACAGATGGGGATGAACATGCAGGATGCCATGAGCAGCTTCATGCCAAAGAAAAAGAAAAAACGCAAATTAAAGGTGAAAGAAGCGAGAATCGTTCTTACTAATGAGGAAGCTCAAAAGCTCATTGATATGGACGAAGTGACCCAGGAGGCAATCGTGCGTGCAGAGCAATCAGGAATCATTTTTATCGATGAGATTGATAAAATTGCAAGCAAGGGCTCTGGCCAATCTTCAGCCGATGTTTCAAGAGAAGGGGTTCAGCGTGACATCCTTCCAGTTGTAGAGGGATCTACGGTTGTCACGAAGCATGGTTCCGTGAAAACAGATCACGTGCTTTTTATTGCCGCAGGTGCCTTTCACATGAGTAAACCATCTGATCTTATCCCGGAATTACAAGGTCGTTTTCCAATCAGAGTGGAACTTCAGAAGCTTTCTACAGAAGACTTTGTGCGTATACTCATTGAACCTGATAATGCGATAATCAAACAATATATTGCTTTAATGGAAACAGAAGGTATACAAATTGAATTTTCTGACGATGCTATTCGTAGATTAGCTGAAATTGCATATGACGTAAATCAGAACACCGATAATATAGGAGCGAGAAGACTTCATACGATTATGGAAAAACTTCTCGAGGACTTATCTTTTGAAGCTCCGGACATTACACTAGAAACGGTTAAAATCACACCTCAGTATGTGGATGATAAGTTAGGCGCCATATCGAAGGATAAGGATCTGAGTCAGTTTATTCTATAAGTTTTCACCTTCACTCTATTGGGTAAAGATAGATGAATTAATCACAATACTAAATTAAATAATAGATACACTTAAGTTGTAGTAGGAGGAAATGAAATGAATTTATTAGGTAAAACAAGAACCATTAATGCTATGCTGCAAAAAGCAGCTGGTAAACCAGTTAACTTTAAAGAAATGTCAGAAACACTAAGCAAGGTCATCGAAGCAAATGTATTCGTTGTAAGTCGTCGAGGTAAATTACTTGGATACGCTATCAATCAGCAAATTGAAAACGAGCGCATGAAACAAATGCTTGCTGACCGTCAATTCCCCGAGGAGTATACTCAAAACCTGTTTAATGTTCAAGAAACATCACCAAACCTGGATGTTAACAGTGAATATACTGCTTTCCCTGTTGAAAATAGAGAATTCTTCAAAAATGGGTTAACAACAATCGTTCCTATTATTGGGGGAGGAGAAAGACTGGGTACATTAATTCTCGCTCGCCTGGAAGCAAGCTTCGAAGACGATGATCTAATCTTGGCTGAATATGGTGCAACAGTAGTTGGTATGGAAATTCTTCGGGAAAAAGCTGAAGAAATTGAAGTGGAAGCTAGAAGTAAAGCAGTTGTACAAATGGCGATCAGTTCATTATCATACAGTGAGCTTGAAGCGATCGAGCATATCTTTGAAGAGCTTAATGGTAATGAAGGTCTTTTGGTGGCTTCGAAAATTGCGGATAGAGTGGGAATCACTCGTTCAGTAATCGTTAATGCCCTTCGTAAATTAGAAAGTGCCGGTGTAATTGAGTCTCGTTCCCTGGGAATGAAAGGTACTTACATTAAAGTCTTAAACAATAAGTTCTTAGTTGAATTAGATAAGCTTCGTACAAATTAATACAATGAAAAGCTGTTCCCAAATGGGGAACAGCTTTTTTATTTGGTTTCCCTTATGCTTGTCGCCTCTAAGCAAAGTCCCTCCGCTTTTGTGTCATCCAGCTCCGGGACTTAGAGGCTCGAGGTCATAAGTCAAGTCCACCAAAAAGGCAATGAGCGCCTTTCCGGTGGCCTTGGCTTATGCTTGTCGCCTCTAAGCAAAGTCCCTCCGCTTTTGTGGTACGAATGGACGGAAATATCAGATTGTTTAGTGAAAATAAGCCAAATGGACTATCGATTATTATCCGTTAGGTATTGTCATAAATGACATGAATAGTACAATAAAGTTACAACAATGTTACGACTATTTTCGACAAAATGCTTCTAAACCAGTAGAGAATGAGAATTATGAGAACTTTCACCTCTTTGCAGGTGTTATTTTCATGTGTAATAAAGGTGGATTTATATTTATGTAAGAGATTCATGAAGAAAGCAACATCTTTGAATTTTGTACATTGAAAATAATTCTATTAAAAAAGCGGAAGTGTAACATGTATGTAATAAAATTAGAAAAAACATCATTTATTTGTAAAAATATCCTTGGGAATTTAAGGGTTAAATATAGATTAAAAGTCACGAATTCTTTGATTATCGAGCTCATTCTTGAAAATTTACGGAATATTCATAGACACTAATCTTGCTAAACATTACAATAAATACTGTTGCATGCTAAATTTGTAAAAAATAGTAGTATCTTGTCAAAAAAAGGATAGAGGTGCCTTAAGTGAAATTATTTTCCAACACTTTCACAACTCTAGAAAGAGGACTTAATTACGCCTCATTAAATCAAAAAGTAATTTCTCAAAATATCGCAAATGTCGATACGCCAAATTATAAAGCAAAAGAAGTAGAATTTAAGAAAATGTTGGATCAATCAATTCAACAACTAGATGCCAAAAGAACCGATCACCGGCATTTTTCCTTTCATTCAAGCGGTCAACATCCAACAGTTAAAACAAAAACAGCTTATCAATATAATCACAATGGTAATGGTGTAGATTTAGATCAGGAAATGTCAGAAATGGCTTCGAATCAAATCTATTTTAACGCCCTGACAGATCGGATAAATGGTAAGTTCAACAGTCTTCAAACGGTTGTAAGGGGAGGTAAATGATAATGGCTATTTTTACAAGTATGAATACAACAGCTTCTGCCTTGACTGCTCAGCGTTTAAGAATGGATGTCATTTCATCTAATATGGCGAATGTGGACACTACAAGAGGAGAAATGGTGGAAGGGGAGTGGCGGCCTTATAAGAGAAAATCTGTTGTAATGGCATCTAAGGAAAATCAATTTTCATCATTATTAAATAATGCTATGAACACTGGAGACAAACATAGTGTTGGTAGCGGGGTAAAGGTTTCCAGAATCGAAGAAGATAATGAGACACCTTTTAAAATGGTCTACAATCCAGAACATCCTGATGCGAATGTCGAGGGGTATGTACAACTACCCAATGTGGATCCTTTACGAGAAATGGTTGACCTTATATCGGCTACTCGTTCTTATGAAGCAAACGTAACCGTATTTAATGCAAATAAAGCGATGTTAATGAAATCTTTAGAAATTGGTAAGTAGGGAAGAAGGTATAATTCTATGACAATACATAATATCAATTCGATTAATCCTGGAGTTATAAGTCCGTCATTTGAAAAAAAAAATATTTCACCTTCAGAAAGTACAGGGAATTTCAGTCAATTACTAAAAAATTCCATTGAAGAAGTGAATGAAATGCAAGTTCAATCAGATCAAATGACAGAGAAGCTTGTACGGGGAGAAAATGTTGATCTTCATCAAATGATGATCGCCTCGCAAAAGGCCAGTATTACGCTCCAAACGACCATGGAAGTGCGAAACAAAGTAGTAGAAGCGTATCAGGAAATAATGAGAATGCCAATGTAGTAGGCTCATGCAGTCATGTACCGGAGGATTGTAATGAATGAATCGTTAAAGAAATATACAGAACTAATAAAGTCTTATTGGGCAAGCAGAACAAAAAAACAGAAGATTAGTATGGGTGCCACCTTCCTGATTATGGTCATTCTGATTAGTGTTGTGAGCTTCTTTGCAACAAGAACGTCTCTTGTGCCCCTTTACAGTAATCTATCACCATCAGAAACCGGAACCATAAAAGAAAATCTCGACGGTAGAGGAATACCATCGGAGATTTCCGATGGTGGATCAACCATCATGGTTCCTAAAGAACAAGTAGATACATTAAAGGTTGAGTTAGCGGCAGAAGGTATCCCTAACTCGGGCAGTATAGATTACTCTTTCTTCAGTCAAAATGCTGGATTTGGCATGACCGATAATGAATTTAATGTGTTAAAGCTGGATGCAATGCAAACGGAACTGGCTCAACTCATGAAAGGGATCGAGGGAGTACAAGATGCAAAAGTCATGATCAATCTTCCTGAGAAGCAGGTTTTCTTGAATGATGACGTTCAGCAAGCATCAGCGTCCATTGTATTAAATACTAATCCTGGTTTCACTTTTGATCAAAAGCAGATTAAGTCTCTTTACCATCTGGTTTCGAAAAGTGTTCCTGATCTTCCTACTGAGAATATCGTCATCATGAATCAATTTTTTGAGTATTTTGACTTGGAATCCCAAAATAATTCCATGGGTGGAGGGAACTTTGCTCAACAAATGGATGTTAAGAAAGAAATTGAACGTGATATACAACGTCAAGTTCAGAATATGCTCGGCACATTGATTGGATTTAACAAGGTGGTTGTATCGGTTACAACTGATATAGACTTTACCCAGGAAAACCGTGAAGAAAACATTGTAACCCCAGTGGATGAAGAAAATATGGAAGGAATTGCCATTAGTGCCCAACGAATTACCGAAACCTTTTCAGGAGAAGGGGCAAATCCGGGAGGGACACCTGGAGCCGGGGATGGCAATGAACCAACGAATAGCGGAGATACTTATGGCTCTGGGTCTGAATCAAACGGTGATTATGAACGAATGGAAGAAACGATCAACAATGAGGTCAATCGTATCCGTAAAGAAGTGGTAGAGAGTCCATACAAAATACGGGACCTTGGGATTCAGGTAATGGTGGAGCCTCCAAATCCTGAAGAGGTAAATTCTCTTCCTCAAGATAGGGTGGATGATATCCGCGAAGTACTATCGACCATTGTACGAACGTCCATTGACAAGGATTCTACCCCTGAATTAACAGACGAGGCAATTGAAGACAAAGTAATCGTTTCGGTTCAACCGTTTAATGGAAAAGTCAACTTGGTCTCTGAAGAGAAATCTGTTCTTCCTTGGTGGACTTATGTAGTTGGAGGGATACTTCTTGTTGTCATCCTACTGTTAGTATTTTTCTTAATTCGTTCCAGAAAGAAAGAAGTGCTAGAAGAAATGGTTTACGAAGAAAAAAGGGAGCCTGTCCATATCCCTGATATTGAGCCTAAAGAAGAAACAGAAGGATCCATTCGCCGGAAACAGCTTGAAAAGATGGCTAGAGAAAAGCCGGAAGAATTTGCAAAATTATTACGTACCTGGTTAGCAGAGGATTAGGAGGGGTGAACATGGTTAGAAGAGAGAAAGAATTAACCGGAAAACAAAAAGCAGCCATCCTCCTGATCTCTCTTGGTCCTGATGTATCCGCGTCAGTGTACAAGCATTTGTCAGAAGAAGATATCGAAAAATTAACGTTAGAGATTTCCGGAGTCAAAAAGGTAGAGAATGAAGCGAAAGAGGATATTCTAGAGGAGTTTCACAATATTGCCATTGCTCAAGATTATATCTCTCAGGGCGGGATTGGCTATGCCAAAACAGTACTAGAAAAAGCACTCGGATCAGAACAAGCATTAGCTATCATCAATCGATTAACGTCATCTTTACAGGTAAAGCCTTTTGACTTTGCAAGGAGGGCAGATGCTGCTCAAATTCTCAACTTTATTCAAAACGAACACCCACAAACCATTGCATTGATTCTATCTTATCTTGAACCCCAGCAGGCAGGCCAAATTCTGTCAGAACTTCCTCAAGACGTTCAAGCGGATATTGCAAGGAGAATCGCAATTATGGATGGTACATCACCAGAAGTGATAAGTGAGGTAGAAGCTATCCTTGAAAGAAAGCTTTCTGCGACAGTTACCCAGGATTATACGCAAACGGGTGGAGTTGAAGCAGTGGTGGAAGTGCTGAATGGGGTAGATCGTTCTACAGAGAAAACAATCCTAGATGCATTGGAAATTCAAGATCCGGAATTAGCAGAAGAAATCAAGAAGAGAATGTTTGTGTTCGAAGATATTGTTACCCTTGATGGACGTTCCATACAACGTGTCATTCGGGATTGTGATAACGAAGACCTTCTCCTTGCCCTTAAAGTCTCCAGCGACGAGGTCAAGGAAGTTGTATATAGAAACATGTCTAATCGAATGGTGGAGACCCTTAAAGAAGAAATGGAATTCATGGGGCCGGTTCGTTTGCGCGATGTAGAAGAAGCACAGTCTAGGATTGTAGCTGTGATAAGGCGATTAGAGGATTCCGGTGAGATTATCATAGCCCGTGGTGGAGGAGACGATATCATTGTCTAGAATCATTAAGTCTTCCATTGCTCAAACCATTCATGAAGATGGAAAAGTGATATCCCTTAAAAGAGTTATGCCACTAGGAAAATCCAAGCAGCATGAAGCGAATGACTTTGAACTGAACAGAGCAAATCAGGTAGATAACATTATAGAAGAAGCGAAAGAAAAAGCGGCCCGAATAATCGAAGAAGCGAAAGAAATGACTCTTCATGCTCAGAGTCAAATTGAACGTGAACGAGAAAAGTGGGTGATCGAGCGGGAGCAACTCATGCAAGAAGCCTATAATGCCGGATTTCTTCAAGGTGAAGAAGAGGGCAGAAACAAAGGTTATCAAGATTATCAACAGCTTTTAATGGAAGCCAATGAAATGACCGAGCTAAATAAACAACAATATCATGACTATATTCACAATGCAGAAAAGGTCATTGTTAGTCTGGGGATTACAAGTGCTGAGAAGATTTTGAATCGGAAACTTGAGGACGAACCCGATCATTTCCTTTCAATCGTCCAACAGGGGTTGAGAGAAGTAAGAGATTTACCCCACATTCAGATTCATGTTCATCCGTCTAAGCATAAACTTTTGGTTGAAAACAAAAACGAGCTTGAAGTCATGTTCCCCACTAATGTTCAGTGCTTTATTTATGCAAATGATGACCTTAAACCAGAGGAATGTTATATAGAAACCAATCAGGGACGTGTCATTGTGAGTGTGGATTCCCAATTAAGAGAATTAAAGCTGAAGCTTCTTCATTTTCTGGAAGGTGATGTTGAATGAAAGCCGCAGATCTAATTCACCATATCCACCGGATTCCGACTTTCAAAAAGTTTGGAAAGGTAAAGCGGGTTGTCGGGTTAATGATCGAATCTCAAGGACCTGAAAGTTCTGTTGGTGAAGTATGTCATATTCATATTTATTCCCGAGGCAAGCAGAAAGTGATTTTAGCAGAAGTGGTAGGGTTTAATGATGATTTAGTGATCCTCATGCCTTATACCAATATGCAGGATATCTCTCCCGGCAGTTTGGTTGAAGGAACCGCAAAGCCGTTAGAAATCAAAATTGGTCCATCTTTAATAGGGAAGGTGATTGATTCCCTTGGACATCCACTCGATGGAAGTAACTTGCCAAGTGGATTGAGCACAACGTATACAGAACAAGACCCTCCCAATCCTTTGGCAAGGCCGCCAATCAACGAGAAAATGGAGGTTGGTGTAAAAGCCATCGACAGCATGCTGACTGTAGGCAAAGGACAAAGGGTCGGTATATTCGCTGGAAGTGGGGTAGGAAAAAGCACATTGCTTGGGATGATTGCCCGAAATACGAAAGCGGACTTGAATGTGATTGCGTTAATCGGTGAACGGGGCAGAGAAGTCAGGGAATTCATTGAAAGAGATTTAGGAGAAGAAGGGTTAAAGCGAACGATTGTTGTGGCAGCCACTTCAGACCAACCTGCCTTAATGAGGATCAAAGGGGCATTTACGGCAACTGCCATTGCGGAATATTTTCGTGATAAAGGATTGAACGTCATGCTCATGATGGATTCCGCTACACGTGTAGCAATGGCTCAGAGGGAAATCGGGTTGGCGGTCGGGGAACCACCGACCACTAAAGGGTACACCCCTTCCGTATTCGCTATTTTACCCAAACTATTAGAAAGAACAGGAACGAATGTATTTGGAAGTATTACGGCATTTTACACCGTATTGGTAGATGGTGATGACTTAAATGAACCTATATCAGACACGGTCAGGGGAATCCTCGATGGTCATATCGTGCTTGACCGCCAAATCGCAAATAGAGGCCAATATCCTGCTATCAATATTTTAAAAAGTGTGAGCCGGTTAATGAATCATCTGGCATCAAATGAACACTTACATGCCGCCACTAGAATAAGAGAGCTATTGAGTACTTATATGAATTCCGAGGATCTTATCCAAATTGGTGCTTATAAAAAGGGTACTTCCCGTGAGGTTGATGAAGCCATCCTATACTATCCAGACATCATCTCCTTCTTGAAGCAGGATGTATACGAGAAGGTTTCCCTTCATGGAAGTGTTGATGAACTTGTAAAGCTATCGGAAAAAGGTGGATGAATCGAGTGAATTATCAATACAGGTTCGAGCGGATTTTAACATTAAAGGAAAAAGAGAAAGATGAAGTTCAAGAAATGTACAGGGGTTCCATTGAAAAATTTGAAAAAGTGGCCGAGAAGCTATATGAGTTTCTGAAGAAGAAAGAATACCTTGAACAGCACCAAGAAACCGGATTGCAAAATGGATTATCCGTACAGGATATCCGACATCATCAACAATTCATTACCAATCTCGAAAAGACCATCTCTTATTACCAGGACTTGGTGATACAAGCTAGAAATCGAATGAACTGGTACGAAGAGAAACTTGTGGACATGAATGTAGAAGTGAAGAAATACGAAAAGATGAGGGAAAAAGATCTCCATCGCTTCCTTCAAAGCAATCAACAAGTGGAAAATAAACAATTAGACGAAGTGTCGGTCGTTCAATATATGAAACGGGGAGTCAGGTGATTTCATGGCAAAGGTAATCGAAGAGGAAAAAAAAGAGCAATCAAGTCGTTTTCAAAGGGTAGTGTTTATCATCTTCATTCCTCTCTTATTTGCTATAACCTTCGCTCTTGTAATCATGACAGTAGCAGGAATAAATGTATTTGAAAAAGCTCAATCTTTAAGTTCGGATATTCCCTTTTTAGCTAAAGTCCTTCCTTCAGAGAATACACGGGATGGAGAGGAATTACATGAGCAAATGATCTCACTTCAAGCTTTAACAGAAGATCAAGAGGCGAAAATTGTTCAGCTTCAAAGTGAAGCAGAAAAAAAAGACAGTGATAATGAACAACTACAAGCAACCATTCAGCAACAAAAAGAAGAGCTTGAAGAGTTACGGCAAATTGGCGAAGAAAACAAACGTGCCTTTAAAGAGGTGGTCAATACATTTGAATCCATGTCAGCAAAGAGTGCAGCACCTGTTCTGATGAATATGAATGACGATGAGGCGATGAAGATTCTATCAAGTATCAAACCTGATACTCTAGCTGATATTTTAGAAAACATGCCTCCGGAAGATGCTGCCAAATATACGGTGCTGCTCTCGACGGAGGAAAGATAAGCTAAAGGCATGAGAGGAGGTGAAAAAGTGGAAGTCGGAATAGGTACACAAGCTTCCCACCCACTAATGGGGATGAGACAGGAATCAACGCTTTTTAAGAAAGAATTGGATGGGTTTTCAAAACTTTTAGGATTTGTATCGAATCATGTGGTTGAAAGGGAAGAAGTGAAACAGCCCGAGACACTATCTCTTCTGGTTAGCCTGCAAGGCATCTTACGCGCAACAGAGCTTGATGAAGTTGGACTATCAAGCGGACAATTAGAAGACTTATCCCGATTAAAGGAATTTGACTTTGACCAAATCGCTGAAATAGTTGGTATGGATAAAGAAACGGTCAAAACACTTTTTTCTGAGCTCCAATCCGCTCTTATTGGGACTGAGCAATCTTCGTCTTCATCAGGTGATAGTATAGAGGATCTTCATGAAACCCTGTTGGGAACGATGCAGTTACTGCAATCCGCATTAAAGAATGAGGTGGGGGGCTTAAATGGAAGAGGGCCAGTGGAAGAAGTGGCGAGACTTGTAAAGGTCATTGAACTTCTGGCAGCTAACCGTGACTTACTTGTGATGGAAGCATCAAAAGCGTCGGAGCTGAAAGACATGATGAAGATGGTTCAAGCGGCTGTAGATCAATCCCTGTCCAGGGAGTTTAATCATGCGAAGGATTGGTCCCGGATCTTGAAAGATGCTTTTCAACGCCAAGCACCTGTGCAAACAATGGAAAAGCAGTCCTCAACAGAAAGGGTCACAGTGGAGAAGAAAAGTATTCAACCGATACTGGCAAGTCACATACACTTTGTACTTCCGAAAACAGAATCCGTTTCCATGAGTCTCTCATCAGGAAATCGCTCCGTTCAATATGAACAATTCGTGAAAGAATTTCAGAATATCCTAAGTAAATCTCAAATGGTGTCCCAGCCGAACATGAGTAAGCTGTTAATCAAGCTGTATCCAGAGCAACTGGGCTCATTAAGGATCGAACTTTTACAGCAAAACGGAGTGATGAACGCAAAAATATTAGCTTCAACGGCAACTGCGAAAGAAATGCTTGATTCTCAAATTCAAGGATTAAAGCATGCATTTACATCTCAGAACCTCCAGGTAGAGAAGATTGAAATCTCACAGGCGTTAACAGATGCTGAGCGGCAATCCAAAGGGCAGTCACAGCAACAGTCCTCACAACAACATAAGCAGAATCAACCCGAACATGGAGGAAGCGGGGGAGAAGAAAGAACTGAATCCTTTAAGGAATATCTCGTAAATACCGAAATATAGGTGATAATATGACGAAAATCGATCCGAGCTTACTATATTCAACCGTCCAAACAAAACAGCGTGAAGGTGGTAAGGATATTCTGGGAAAAGATGACTTCCTGAAGATCCTGATGACACAATTACAGAATCAAGACCCGTTAAATCCGATGCAGGACAAAGACTTCATCGCACAAATGGCTACCTTTTCATCATTAGAGCAAATGACGAACCTGACGCAAACAATGGAGAAATTTGTGGATAACCAAACCCAAACACAATTGATCTCTTACAATCAGTTTGTTGGTAAACAAGTGACATGGCATAAAATTATAGAATCTGAAGAAGGCGATACACCCGAAATACAAGAAGGACAGGGGTTTGTTAAAGGAGTCCGCTTTACAGGTGACTCTGTTGAATTCATCATGGAGGACGGCACGATTCTGACTCCCGGGAATATATCGCAAGTGAATACGACGGATATCCCTGAAGCTTCTCTCGTAAATGCATCTTTATTAATAGGAAAGAACGTAACATGGAACAGCGAAGATGGAGAGATGAGCGGAATCGTTCAATCCGTATCAACGAAAGATTCAAAAATATGGTTTCATACAGAAGCAGGGGACAAAATTTCCAGTGATAAATTAATCAAAATTGAATCTTAGGGAGTGGTTGTATGGAAAAGACATTCGTTCATCGTTCACTGCAACCAATTACACCAAATTATAAAACGAAAGCCTTTACTAAACCTTCAATCGCATCATCTTTTGCTGCTCAATTAGATAAAGCCATTCAAGAAGTACCCCTTATGCAGATCAGTAAGCATGCAAAAGTAAGGATGGAACAACGGGGAATCTCTATTACTCCACAAACATGGGAGAAGATAGGGGAGAAAGTAGATGAGGCGAAAACAAAGGGTGTTCAAGATTCACTGGTGATTTTAAAAGATGCAGCACTAATTGTAAGTGCAAAAAATAAAACAGTGATAACAGCATTAGACCGTGATGAAGCAAGTTCTCAAATTTTCACAAATATAAATGGAACCATACTAATAGACTCATAGGCTGGACCAAATAGGAAGCCTGTAGCTGTGGAATGATCGAAGCAGCTAACACGAAAGGGGAAAAATCAATGTTACGTTCAATGTATTCAGGTATAAGTGGAATGAAAAACTTTCAAACGAAGCTGGATGTAATCGGAAATAATATTGCGAATGTTAATACGTATGGATTTAAAAAAGGTCGAGTTGTATTTAAAGATATGATTAATCAAAATATCTCTGGAGCTAGCGCTAGCGGTGCCTCAAGGGGTGGTGTGAATGCTAAACAGATAGGGTTGGGTTCGCAAATTTCAACCATTGACACTATTCACACTACAGGAAGTCTGCAATCAACTGGACGAGTACTAGATTTAGCAGTTTCCGGGTCTGGTTTCTTTCAAGTAACGGACGCAACTGGTGGTGAGACTTTATATACGAGAGCTGGAAATTTTTACCTCGATGAATCTGGTGATCTGGTTACAGGTGATGGATTTTATTTGTCTCCAAAAATTAATATTCCTACTGATGCAAAGAGTATGAGTATTGGTCAAGATGGTACAGTGAACTTTGTTGATAAGGATGGTGTACTTACACCTGCTGGACAATTACAATTAGCAAAGTTCCCAAATGACGGTGGACTGGAAAAAGCCGGGGGGAACTACTTCAAAGTAACTACTAACTCAGGTGCTCCAATTGTTGATTCACCTGGAGTATCTGGAATCGGAACAATTGAATCAGGTTTCCTTGAAATGTCAAACGTAGACCTATCCGAAGAATTCACCGAAATGATTACGGCACAGCGTGGATTCCAGGCAAATACACGTATCATCACAACGTCGGATGAAATCTTGCAAGAGCTTGTAAACTTGAAACGTTAGTTCGTTAAAAAGGGAGGAAGGGACTGGCTAATCGGAGGGTACCTTTGGTAAACCCCGATGATGAAAGTCGGTCCCAAAAGCTGATGATCACGTTAACCAGACTGAATGGAAAGACGTTTACGTTGAATGCTTTATACATAGAAACAGTAGAAGCGTTTCCAGACACTACGATTCTATTAACAAATGGCAGAAGATATGTTGTGAAGGAAACGGTGGACGAGGTTCGCTGCCTTACACTTTCTTTCTTTCAAAAAGCAAATCTACTAAGCCTGCCGCATGGGGGAGGGAGTACTAGTTGAAGAATAAAGCCCTGACAATCATGATGATCTTGTTGGTTACGATTACGCTTGTCGGTGTGATTGCGTTAGTTGTCATTCTGAAGTTTTCAGGAGATGAAGAAACGAAGGAGCCTTCCATTGAAGAAGTGATCGAAAACTCCGTGGATATCCCTGAGACGACTACCAATTTAATGAGCAATGATTTTATTCGTATTTCCTTTAAGATTCAAACGGATAGTAAAAAAGCGAAAAGTGAGTTGGAAAAGAGAAATTTTCAAGTGAATAACATCATCATAGAAGAGCTTTCAGAATTGAAAGCAGAAGAACTGCAAGGGAAAAAAGGGAAAGAATTGATCGAAACAAGGGTAAAAGACAAAGTGAACTCCCTTATGCAAGAAGGAATGGTAGAAAGAGTCTATATCACCTCTATGATGATTCAATAAAGTAGACTATAAAGAGTATTTGGAGGTGAAGGCATGGCTAGTGAAATTTTATCTCAAAGTGAAATCGATGCTCTGTTGTCTGCTCTCAATACGGGAGAGATGAGCGCAGATGATTTCAAAAAAGAAGAAGAAGAGAAAAAAGTGAAAGTGTACGATTTTAAGAGAGCTTTACGGTTTTCGAAGGATCAAATCCGAAGTTTAACGAGAATTCACGAAAACTTCGCCCGTATCTTGACTACCTACTTCTCTGCCCAACTAAGAACGTACGTTCAAATAAACGTGGCATCTGCTGACCAAATCCCATATGAGGAATTTATCCGTTCCGTTCCGAAAATGACGATTTTAAATGTCTATGAATTGCCTCCATTGGATGGAAGAATCCTCATGGAAATCAACCCTAATATCGCTTATTCGATGATGGATCGGGTGATGGGTGGAAGAGGAGTCAGTGTTAACAAAGTAGAGAATTTAACGGAAATTGAAACAAGGATCATGAGTCAGCTCTTTGAAAAGGCGTTTGAGAATTTAAGGGAAGCCTGGAGTACTGTGGCGGATGTAGATCCGTTTTTTGCAGAATTTGAAGTGAATCCGCAATTCCTTCAAATGGTGTCACCAAATGAAACGGTTGTGGTTATTTCATTAAATACAACGATTGGTGAAACAAGTGGAATGATTAACATCTGTATTCCGCACGTTGTCCTGGAGCCGATCCTTCCGAAATTATCAGGAAGCTATTGGATGGAAAGCAAACGGAAAGAGAGTAAGCCGGAAGAAACGGCACATCTTGAAAAAAGAATCAAGAAAGCCCAAGTACCAATTGTAGCTGAATTAGGACGTTCTGATATTTCAATTGAAGAGTTCCTTATGCTGGATATAGGTGACGTAATAGAAATGAACACCCGAATCGATGATCCTTTAACGATCAGAGTGGGTGAAATTCCCAAATTTACTGCTCAGCCAGGGAAGTCAAATAAGAAACTGGCGGTACAAATTTTAGATTCCTTGAAGGGGGGAGACGACGATGATGAGTGATGATATGTTATCACAAGATGAAATTGATGCTCTTCTTCGTGGTTCTGCAGAACCCGAAGAGGACACAGAAGAGCGCAAAACGATAAATAGTAATGACTACATTAGTTCAATTGAAGAGGATGCCTTAGGTGAAATAGGGAACATCTCCTTTGGGAGTTCTGCAACGGCTTTGTCTACTTTGCTTAACAAAAAGGTGGAGATAACGACCCCTAAAGTAACCATCATTAATAAGAATTATTTAGAAGAGGAATTTCCTCATCCATATGTCGCCATTCAGGTTCAATATACTGAAGGATTTTCAGGAGTGAATTTGTTGGTGATCAAACAATCAGATGCATCGATCATCGCTGATTTAATGCTTGGTGGGGATGGAAGGAATCCATCTGGTGAATTGGGTGAAATTCAGCTTAGCGCCGTGCAAGAGGCCATGAATCAAATGATGGGATCTGCTGCAACCTCCATGTCCACGGTATTTAGTAAGAAAGTGGATATTTCCCCACCATCCATCGATCTGATGTACATACCTAAAGGGGAGGGGGAAGAAAACCTTCCTGATCAAGATCTATTAGTGAAGGTATCATTCTCATTGAAAATTGGGGACCTCATTGATTCGAGCATTATGCAGCTGTTGCCCCTAACTTTTGCCAAGAGCCTGGTGGATGAATTAATGAATGGTGGAGCTACTGAAGAAGTTGCAGCCGCGGTTGCACCGGGCGTCGATCCTCCTACTGCTCCACAACCAGTGCCTGCTTATAGCGGTATGTATGAGGAACCTGTCCGTACTTCCCACCAGCACGGGTCTCCTCAACATCTGGGCGGACAAGGCGTGCATGGAGAAACCGTAAATGTACAACCGGCAACGTTTAGTCATTTTGAACCGACAACGCTGGGACAACAGGAAACAAAGAATTTAAATATGTTATTAGACATTCCTCTTCAGGTTACGGTAGAGCTCGGAAGAACGAACCGGTCTGTCAGGGACATACTTGAACTATCATCCGGTTCCATTATAGAGCTTGATAAATTAGCGGGAGAACCGGTTGATATTCTTGTGAACAGCCAATTAATGGCTAAGGGAGAAGTTGTCGTGATAGATGAGAACTTTGGTGTCAGAATTACGGACATCGTAAGTCAAAGTGATCGTATTAAAAAACTTAAATAACTTAGACAATGGAGGATGACGGTAATGGCGAATAAAATTCTGATTGTTGATGATGCAGCTTTTATGAGAATGATGATTAAAGATATTTTAACGAAAAATGGGTTCGATGTAGTTGGAGAAGCAGCCGATGGAAGTCAAGCTGTTGATAAATATAAAGAACTGAAACCTGACCTGGTCACAATGGATATTACGATGCCGGAAAAAGATGGTATTGCAGCTTTAAAGGAGATTAAAGGATTCGACTCAGGTGCGAAAATTATCATGTGCTCTGCAATGGGTCAACAAGCAATGGTGATTGATGCCATTCAAGCGGGTGCAAAGGACTTTATCGTTAAACCATTCCAAGCTGATCGTGTCATCGAAGCTATCCAGAAAGCTCTAAGCTAACAGATTAATAAGAAGGTGCATGTATTGAAGAAGTTTCAAATTCTAGTGGGTCTGATCGTTTTCATCATTGCTGCAAATGCTGTAAACCAAACAGCATTTGCGGAAGTGAATAATGTTAAGGACTGCATAGAGCATCCTGAGAAATGCAATGAACAACAAGGTAAAGAGGCGGACAGTTCTGATTCAGGTGTCTCTACCTCGGTTACTTTTTTGGATTATCTTAAAATGATCGTTGCTCTTATCTTTGTAGTTGCACTTATTTATTTTTTATTGAAGTTTATAAATCAAAAAGGAAGATCCTTTCAACAGACGAAATTAATCAATCATTTAGGTGGAACGCCACTCGGGGGCAATCGTTCTGTCCAAATTGTTAAGGTAGGCAAGCAAGTACTTGTACTGGGTGTGGGAGAAGATATTCAGCTACTGAAAGAAATTCAGGATGAAAAAGAAAAAGAAGAGATACTATCCTATTATCAGGAAGCTCAATTTCCCGATACTAAAACAGCCGTTTCCAGTTGGTTGACAAAGGTAAAAGGCCCTTCTCCAGCGTCTTCTAAAAGCTCATTTCAATCACAGTTGAAATCACAGCTTGAGGAAATGAGCAAGGGAAGAAAGAAGATGTTTAAGGATTTAAAGAATAAGGAGAATCATTCAGATGAATGAATTCATGGAGTTTTTTAATAGTAGTTCTGCTGATAATGTATCGACAAGCGTAAAGCTGCTATTATTATTTACCGTCCTTTCACTGGCACCCAGTATTCTGATATTAATGACATCTTTCACCCGGATCATGATTGTCCTGTCCTTTGTCAGAACTTCTCTCGCCACTCAGCAAATGCCACCCAACCAGGTATTGATTGGAATTTCATTATTTCTTACGTTCTTTATCATGGCTCCAACTTTTCAAGAGGTAAACGATGAAGCATTGACCCCTCTTTTTAATGAAGAGATTAATCTTGAAGAAGCTTACGAAAAGGCTTCGATTCCGTTTAAAGAATTTATGAGTAAGCACACAAGACAAAAGGATCTAGAGTTGTTTTTACAGTATTCCGGGGCAGAACGGCCGGAGTCTGTGGAAGACATACCTCTTACATCCCTAGTGCCGGCATTTGCGTTAAGTGAAATCAAGACGGCTTTTCAAATAGGATTTATGATCTTTATTCCTTTCTTAGTCATCGACATGGTGGTAGCAAGTGTCTTGATGTCCATGGGGATGATGATGCTCCCTCCTGTAATGATTTCCTTGCCGTTCAAGATTTTACTGTTTGTGTTAGTGGATGGCTGGTATTTAGTAATAAAATCTCTTTTACAAAGTTTCTAAGTAGGTGAGCTTCAATGAATGCTGAATCTGTTATCGCAATAGCGGAGCGTGGAATATATGTAACCCTCATCGTTTCAGGTCCATTACTGCTGCTGGCCCTCGTAGTCGGGTTGGTCGTCAGTATTTTTCAAGCAACAACACAAATACAAGAACAAACCCTTGCGTTTATACCTAAGATTGTGGCGGTCTTGATCGGAATTGTTTTCTTTGGCCCTTGGATGTTAACGAAGCTTGTGACGTATACCTCACAAATCTTTTCGGATTTAACAAGGTTCGTAGGGTAAGAGAATGGAAGAACTTGTACCTATTCTATCGGTATACTTACTTGTGTTTGTAAGGGTTTCGGCTTTTTTTGTTACAATGCCCCTGTTTTCATACCGTAATATACCTGCACAGCATCGGATCGCTTTCTCGCTTGTACTCTCATGGGTGATGTATTACACGATTGATTCTGCGGCATTTGAAATCAACGGACAATACTTTTTATTGATTATGAAAGAAGCCATGATCGGTCTTCTCATTGGCTTTGTTGCCTATATGATCGTTACGGCCATTCAGATAGCAGGAGGATTCATAGATTTCCAGATGGGGTTTGCCATAGCCAATGTAATCGACCCTCAAACAGGAACCCAAAGCCCCTTGATGGGTCAATATTTATATACCTTTGCGCTTCTTTTGTTGCTTGCCCTGGATGGACATCATTTACTACTGGACGGAATTTTCTATAGTTATCAATTGATTCCCATCGATAGCCCTTGGATTCCATTTGGAGATGAGAGATTAATTGATTATGTTATTTCTTCCTTTAATTCAATGTTTATCATTGCCTTTCAAATGTCGATTCCGGTGGTTGCAACATTATTTTTAGTAGATGTGGCTTTGGGCATTGTCGCCAGGACGGTTCCACAATTAAACGTCTTTGTCGTTGGGTTTCCCATTAAGATTGCCGTTGCCTTTATCGTGTTATTTATTGTAATGGGTGTGATGTTTGCTGTCATGCAGCAGCTATTTGAGATGATGTTTGTAACCATGAGAGATTTAATGAGAATAATTGGAGGCACATAAATTGCAGTGGCTAACATTAGACCTACAGTTTTTCAGTGGGGAGAAAACAGAGAAAGCAACTCCGAAAAAGAGGGATGACGCCCGGAAAAAAGGACAAACAGCAAAAAGTCAGGATGTGAATACAGCAATCATCCTTCTTGCCGTTTTTTTATTCCTTACATTCAGTGCTTCTTATATTGGAAATATTGTGTTCGATCTCTTTAATCAAACCTTTCAGGAATATATGCTGATGGAACTGACAGAGAATACAGTTCAAGTCATAACCATGGATATTATGAAAGAGCTTGCGTTACTTCTCGGACCGATTATGTTAGTGGCCTTACTTGCCGGATTGTTTTCGAATTATATTCAAGTAGGAGTCATGTTTACCACTAAACCGCTGGAGCCGAAGCTTGAAAAGATTGATCCGATTAAAGGGTTCAAGCGTATCTTTTCTTTAAGAGCAATCGTTGAACTATTAAAATCCATTTTAAAAATTTCATTTGTTGGGGCAATCACCTTCGTCATTCTCTGGATGAATATTGATCAAGTGTTAAGCTTATCGTTTAAATCAGTGGGGGATTCATTAGCAACGATGGCGAGCTTGACTGTGCAAATGGGAATCGCTGCTTCACTTGCGCTACTATTCTTATCTCTATTCGATTTTCTTTATCAGAAATATGATTTTGAAAAAAATATTCGAATGTCAAAGCAGGATTTAAAAGATGAACATAAAAACATCGAGGGAGACCCACTAATTAAATCCAAAATTAAGCAAAGACAGCGTGAAATGGCTATGAGACGCATGATGCAGGAAGTTCCTGAAGCAGATGTAGTAATTACAAACCCTACTCACTTTGCCATTGCTCTTAAATACGATGAGAATAAAATGGATGCGCCTTATGTAGTGGCAAAAGGCGTTGATTATCTAGCACAGAAGATTAAATATATCGCCAATGAAAACGATGTGGTTATGGTGGAAAATCGGCCCTTAGCCCGGTCCCTATATGACTCGGCTGAAATAGGCGATGCAGTACCTGAAGAATTTTTCAAAGCAGTTGCAGAAATTTTAGCTTATGTTTACCGAATAAAAAATCAAATGTAAGCAGTTAGGAGAGAAACAATGTCAGCAAGAGATTTATCCGTACTAGCCAGTGTCATATTAATCGTTGCCATGCTTATCATCCCGTTCCCATCCTGGTTATTAAGCTTACTGATCATCGTTAATATTTCACTTGCACTCCTTGTACTCCTAACCTCGATGAATATGAATGAGCCATTGCAATTTTCTATATTTCCTTCCCTATTATTATTGTTAACACTTTTTCGATTAGGTCTAAATGTTTCCACAACGAGATCAATCCTTAGTAAGGGTGAAGCAGGGGACGTTGTGGAAACCTTTGGAACATTCGTTGTAGGGGGAAATATTCTCGTCGGTCTCGTAGTATTCATCATCCTCATCGTGATCCAATTTATTGTCATAACAAAAGGATCTGAGCGTGTGTCCGAGGTTGCGGCAAGATTTACCCTTGACGCAATGCCCGGTAAGCAGATGAGTATAGATGCCGATTTGAATGCCGGGATGATTTCAGAGCATGATGCCAGAAATCGTCGGGAAAAAGTAGGGCGGGAAGCAGATTTCTATGGTGCCATGGACGGGGCATCCAAGTTTGTTAAGGGAGATGCCATAGCTGGTATTGTCATTGTCATGATCAATTTAATCTTCGGTATTATAATCGGCATGACACAACAAGGGCTTCCTATTGCCGAAGCGGCAACCCGTTATTCTTTACTGACAGTCGGAGATGGAATCGTCAGTCAGATTCCTGCCCTGTTGATTTCAACAGCCACGGGCATCGTGGTAACAAGAGCCGCATCTGAAGGGAACCTGGGACAGGATATCATGAATCAGCTACTTGCTTATCCTGCGATGCTATATGTAGCAGCCTTCACGATCTTCATGCTGGGTGTAGCAACTCCTATTCACGATATCTTAACCATTCCAGTGGCAGCCTTATTAGCGATAGGGGCTTACATGCTTTCAAGGTCACCTAAGGAAACTGAATCCGACATGATGGAAATGGAAGAGGAAGTAGAGCAGGATGAAATGAAAAGTCCGGAGAGCGTCGTGAACTTACTGAATGTGGATCCGATTGAATTTGAGTTCGGCTATGGTCTGATTCCCCTTGCCGATACGAATCAGGGAGGAGATCTCCTTGACCGGATTGTGATGATACGCCGTCAATTAGCGATAGAGCTGGGGCTGGTCATACCTGTAGTAAGGATCCGGGACAACATACAACTTCAACCGAATGAATATCGTTTGAAAATTAAAGGCAATGAGATGGCCCGTGGAGAGCTTTTGCTTGATCATTATTTAGCCATGAGTCCAGGTGTGGAGGATGACTCGATCGAGGGAATTGATACGATCGAGCCATCATTCGGTCTTCCGGCTAAGTGGATTTCAGAAGATATGAAAGAGCAGGCAGAAATATTCGGATATACAGTTGTGGATCCGCCGTCAGTGGTGTCCACCCACATAACCGAAATGATTAAAACAAATGCTCATGAACTACTTGGCAGGCAGGAGACGAAACAGCTCATTGATCACCTGCAGGAATCCTACCCGATATTAGTGGAAGAAGTGACGCCGAATCCTTTAACAGTAGGTGAAGTACAAAAAGTATTAGCCAAGTTGTTAAAGGAAAATGTGTCTATCAGAAATTTGCCGATTATTTTTGAAACACTTGCTGATTATGCCAAAATGAGTTCAGATACAGATCTTTTAGCTGAATATGTCCGGCAATCGTTGGCAAGGCAAATTACCAGTCAATATGTTCAAGGAGATGCTTCCTTAAAGGTTGTGACTATGTCAGGAAAGGTTGAAAAATTGATTGCCGACGCCATTCAACAAACGGAACATGGAAATTATTTATCAATGGATCCAAACGATTCTCAAGGAATCCTGGAGGCAGTCGCATCACAAATGGAGCAGTTGTCTCTTATGGAGGAGTCACCGATCATTCTGTGTTCCCCAGCTGTGAGAATGTACGTAAGACAATTGACAGAGAGGTATTTCCCACAAGTGCCTATCATTTCATATAACGAATTAGAAGCAACTGTAGAAGTACAAAGTTTAGGGGTGGTGAATGTCGGATGAAAGTAAAGAAATATGCAGCACCTTCCATGAATGAGGCAATGAAAAAGGTTAGAGCTGAATTAGGGGATGATGCTGTCATCCTAAACTCTAAAGTAGCGTATACGGGTGGATTTATGGGGTTATTTAAAAAGAAGATGATAGAGGTCATCGCTGCCATCGATCCAGAGGTTGAGATTGAAAAGATGGAAATGAATAAGATGAAAGCCGCATCTGCACCAATCGTTCCTACTTCCGATCCTTCCGAAAAAAAATACGACGGTCCTAATCGGTCGGTAGAGTCAGAATTAAAAGAACTAAAACACATGATTTCTACCATGAAATCAAAAAATCAATTCCAGAATTACTCTGAAGATATTCAAGAAATCTTGTTATATCTTAAAAATCATGATGTGAGTGACCCAACACTCTTCCAACTTGGTGACTATCTTGAAGGAAGGATCAAGGGTGGTTTTCTTCCAGGGAATAATCGAAATGAATGGGCCCGACAGGAAGTCACGTATTTTCTTAATGCTCTTCTGGAGGAAATCTCTTCAGGCGGTATGAGTTACAAGAAGAAATATATTAACGTAGTTGGCCCTACAGGTGTGGGTAAAACAACTACTTTAGCAAAAATGGCTGCTGAGGCAGTCATTGAGAAACGGATGAAAATAGCTTTCATCACGACGGATACGTATCGCATTGCAGCGATCGAGCAATTAAAAACGTATGCCGGTCTGTTGAATGTACCAGTTGAAGTAGTCTATAAAATGGAAGACTTTAAAAAAGCAATCGATAAATTCCGGGACTATGACCATGTGTTCATTGATACTGCCGGCCGGAATTTCAGAGAAAAGAAATATGTAGAAGATTTGCGGGGAATTATCGACTTCAAGCATCACATGGAAACGTTCTTGGTTCTATCCCTGACCAGCAAGGAGCGGGATATGAAGGAAATCATTTCACAGTTTTCTTCTATTGACATTGATCGGTTCATTTTTACGAAATTGGATGAAACATCCAGTTATGGCTCTATGATCAACATGATGTCCGAGATGAAGATCGGTGCAGCCTATGTAACAATCGGTCAGGATGTACCTGAGGATATCACCGAGGTGAACATTGAAAAAATAGGTCATTTTCTAATGAAAGGATTTCGCTATGAGAGATCAAGCATATAACCTAAGGAGGAAAATGCTCTTAGATGACTCTCCTCCTGCTAAAACGATTGCAGTTGTAAGTGGAAAGGGTGGGGTCGGAAAATCGAATATCTCAACTAACCTTTCTATTTTGCTTGGTAGAGAAAATAAGAAAGTATTATTATTTGACCTTGATATCGGGATGGGAAACATTCATATATTACTGGGAAGTCATCATACCTACTCAATCATGGATTATATCGACGAAAAAGAATCGGATATCGACACGATTATTTGTGAAAATGTTCATGGTATTTCTTACATAAGCGGTGGGAATGGCCTGAAAGACATAGTGGAGTGGAAAGAGAAGCAGATAGAACGCTTCTTTGAAGTGTTAGAGTATGCAGTTCAAAAGTATGATTATATTCTTTTCGATATGGGGGCAGGTGCTACGAAAGAAACAATAGAGTTCCTCCTGGCCATGGATGAAATCATTGTAGTCACGACACCTGAACCTACTTCAATCACAGATGCCTACTCGATGATGAAATATATTTACTTGAGAGATCAAGAGAAAAAGTTCTATCTGACATGTAATCGGGCTGAATTCAAGAAGGAAGGCCTTGAAACGATTACTAGACTGCAAGAAACGATGAGGAAATTCCTGCATAAGGAGATTGTCTCTTTAGGGGTCTTACCCGAAGATTCAACGGTCAGGAAGGCGGTCATTCAACAAACCCCCTTAGTCGTTTCTTACCCTGCTTCAGCCATGACCTTAAGTCTGCGTACGATGTTGCATCAGCTTTCCGGGGGACAACCGGTGAGTAAACAAGCAGGTTTTTTAAAGAGTATGAAAAATTTATTTTTTGGGAGGTAAAAGTCCTGAATGAAAAAGGTTCTAGTTGTAGATGATTCAGCATTTATGAGAAAACTTATTAGTGATTTTCTAACAGCCTCAAAGCAACTAGAAGTGATAGGAATTGCAAGGAATGGTGAAGACGCAATCTCGAAAATTAATAAACTTCGTCCTGACGTCGTAACCTTAGATGTTGAAATGCCAAGGATGAATGGAATAGAAGCCTTAAGGCGGATTATGGGGGAATGTCCAGTTCCTGTCGTGATGCTCTCTTCCACAACCAGAGAAGGGGCAGAGGAGACTTTTAAAGCCATGGAACTGGGAGCTGTGGATTTTATCGCTAAACCTTCAGGGACCATATCATTGGACCTTCATAAAGTTCAAGATGAAATAGTTGAAAAAGTAGTCGCGGCAAGCAAGGTGAATATGACAAAGATGACCAAAACTTATGGGAAGAGAAAGAGGTCAGAATTAAAAGGATCAAGCAGACAAGCTAATGGGACAGAACTCACGACAGCTTCAGAAAGCAACTGGAGCATGAATTCACCGAAAATAATCCTAATTGGAACTTCAACAGGAGGTCCACGCGCTTTACAGCAGGTGCTGACTGAATTACCACCTAACCTGGATGCACCAGTTGTAGTGGTGCAGCATATGCCGCCTGGTTTTACCAGATCACTCGCCAATCGGTTAGATGGTCAGTCAGTCATTAAAGTGAAGGAAGCGGAACATGAAGAAATCCTTCAAAAAGGAACAGCATATATAGCACCTGGTGGTTTTCATACAAAGGTTGTTGAGTTTGGATCACAATTATCCATTCATCTTTCAAAGGAAGAAGCACCAAGGAATGGTCACAGACCTTCCGTTGACATATTGTTCGAATCCGTAAGCTTGATTCTAGACTATGGCAAAATTGCTGTCATTATGACCGGTATGGGTTCTGATGGCTCTGAAGGATTGATCAAGCTTAAAGAACGAGGCGAAGTGAGAGCCATTGCAGAATCTGAAGAATCTTGTATTGTGTTTGGAATGCCGAAATCGGCTATCGCGACAAATTTAGTGGACAGCGTGGAAACCATCGGGGATATTTCTCAAACCATTATGAAGTACATGTTGTAGAGAGGTGTGGTGCACATGGAATTGAGTCAATATTTAGAAGTTTTTATAGAAGAGAGTAAGGAAAATCTACAAACCTGTAATGAGCAATTACTGGAATTGGAGAAAAACCCTGAAAACCTGGCGATTGTTAATGAAATTTTTCGTTCAGCTCACACGTTAAAAGGAATGTCTGCAACGATGGGATACGAGGATTTAGCAAACCTTACCCATAAAATGGAGAACGTACTGGATGCTATTCGAAACGAAAAAATAAAAGTGACGCCAGAAATTTTGGATATTGTGTTTAAATCCGTTGACGACTTAGAAGCAATGGTGTTTTCTATCGCAGACGGCGGAGATGGGAAGCGGGACGTGTCAGAAGTAGTAACTCTCCTCCAAGCGATTGAAAAGGGTGAAGTTCTACAGTCAGCTAGTAATGAAGTTGCCGCATCCTCAGCCACCGAAATACATACATTATCCATGAAGTATGAAGCATTTGAACAAACCGTTATTCAGCAATCCTATGAACAGGGATTCCATTGCTTTGAAATCACCGTATCCTTGCGGGAGGATTGCCTTTTAAAAGCAGCAAGGGTTTATATGGTTTTTGAAGTGCTGGAACAAATCGGGGAAGTCATTAAGTCTTTCCCAACTGTAGATCAGCTGGAAGAAGAACAGTTCGATCATTCCTTTGTTGTAGCCGTTGTGTCAAAAGGGGATGCAAGTGGCATAGAAAAGAGTATACGAAAGGTATCTGAGGTTGAAGAAGTCACTGTACTGGAACTCACCTCTCATCATCTTCATGATAATGAAAATAATGCTAATGAGGAACAGCATAGAGAAGGTGTTGAAAAAGAAAGGGAAGAAATGATACCCAAAACAACAAGTAATCCATCAAAACAATCGAACCCTTCGAGCAAAACGATCCGTGTGAATATTGAACGCTTAGATGTGCTGATGAATTTGTTTGAAGAGCTTGTCATTGATAGAGGCAGACTGGAACAGATCTCTAAAGATTTGAATAACCCGGAATTAAATGAAACGGTTGAAAGAATGACACGGATTTCCGGAGACTTACAAAGCATCATTCTCAATATGCGGATGGTTCCTGTAGAGACGGTATTTAACCGCTTTCCACGCATGGTAAGGCAGCTTGCAAGAGATTTAAATAAGGAAATAGAATTAGAAATCATCGGGGCAGAGACCGAACTTGATCGTACGGTCATTGATGAGATTGGAGACCCTCTCGTCCACTTAATTCGAAACGCTTTAGATCACGGAATCGAAATGCCTGATGTTCGTACTAAAAATGGTAAGCCTGAACAAGGAACCGTCAAGCTGCGAGCCTATCATAGTGGAAATCATGTATTTATTGAACTAGAAGACGATGGTGCAGGAATAAATAAACAGCGGGTACTGGAAAAAGCGATTCAAAAAGGAATTGTATCAGAAGAAGTTGCGCAAACCTTATCGGATCGGCAAATCTATGAACTCATCCTGGCATCAGGCTTTTCTACTGCTGAGCAAATCTCGGATATCTCTGGTAGGGGAGTTGGCCTTGATGTCGTCAAAGCAACGATTGAGTCATTGGGCGGTTCAATAACAATCGACTCTACTGTTGGACAAGGCTCACTGTTTTCTATCCAATTACCATTAACCTTATCGATCATATCAGTCATGCTTGTTGAAATTGAAGCTGAGAAATACGCAATTCCACTTTCTTCGATCATAGAGACGGCCATAGTGAAAAAAGAAGAGATGATGAACGCACATAATCAAAGAGTGATTGATTTCAGAGGCAAGATTGTACCATTGTTATTCCTCAAGGATGTTTTCGAAGTTCCTAAAGATTCAAAGGATGAGGACTTATATTCTGTCGTGGTTGTCCGTAAAGGTGAAAAGATGGCAGGGTTAGTGGTAGATTCCTTTATTGGTCAACAGGAAATTGTTCTAAAATCATTAGGGAATTATCTGCACGATGTATTCGCTATTTCCGGTGGCACTATATTGGGGGATGGAAAGGTAGCGCTGATTGTTGATTGTAATGCGTTGATAAAATAGGAGGTAAGGGAAATGAGTGTAGTATCAGAGACGATGGAAGACCTAAAGCTTATCGTATTTCAATTGGTGGATAAGGAATATGCGATTCCCGTCAATCAGGTTCGGTCAATTGAGAAGCTGCAATATATTACGAGAGTGCCTGGAATGCCTTCCTATGTTAGGGGAGTAATAAATTTACGTGGTGTCGTAACTCCCATTATCGATTTAAGAAGCCGATTTGGTTTATCCTCTTCAGATTCATTAGAAAGCACCCGTTTGATTATCGTTGGTTCAGAGGATAAAGAAGTAGGATTGATCGTAGATTCAGCAAATGATGTGTTAGATGTAGCGAGAGAAATGATTGAACCGCCGCCACAAGTTGTCGGAATAATGGAGGCAGAGTACATTGGTGGAGTAGTCAAGCAGAACAAACGTTTGTTGATCCTGCTCCATCTTGACAAAATTCTGGAATCCATTTAAGGGGGTCAGATACGAATGGGATATGAAAAGAAAATATCGTCAATGCACTTGGATATTTTGAAAGAAATCGGAAATATTGGAGCGGGTCATGCTGCAACTGCCCTCTCCACTCTACTGGGTAAGAAGATTGATATGAAGGTGCCCAGTGTGCAGGTTGTTACATTCGATGAAATGATGGAGATGGCAGGGGGACCGGATAATGTGGTCGTAAGTGTATTCTTAAGGATTGAAGGGGAAGCACCGGGAAGCATGTTTTTTTTGTTGCCTCTTGAACAAGCCTCTATTTATATTCGGACCATGATACAGGATCGTTCCTTTTCATTTAGTGAACCGCCGTATTCAGAATTAGGATTATCAGCTATGCAAGAGTTAGGTAATATTCTCTCAGGTTCTTATTTGTCGTCCCTATCTGACTTTACGAATCTTAAGCTATTACCTTCAGTCCCCGCTTTATCGGTAGATATGGCCGGAGCCATCATCGGTTTCGGATTACTTGAAATTTCTCAGGTAAGTGATTATGCGATTGTTATAGATACTGCCTTGAAAGAAGAAGAATTTCAGAAATCAGAAAGTGTGAAAGGTCATTTCTTCCTCTTACCCGATCCGGATTCATTTGAGGTCATCTTTCAATCACTTGGTGTGAAGTTATGAATGCTTTACACACCGTGGTAAAGGTGGGGATTGCAGATATGAATATCGTGGGTAATGGAAGTTCAATTCGCACATCGGGCTTGGGTTCTTGCATTGGAGTTGTACTATACGATGACCTTATCAAATTGGCAGGTATGGTCCACGTTATGCTCCCCCATTCTACGATAGGGAAAGAGCCGTTGATGAACTTAGCCAAATACGCAGACACGGGAATAGAGGAACTCATTCGACAACTGGGAATACGGGGAGCGAATATGGGGAGACTTAAGTGCAAAATGGCGGGAGGTGCACAAATGTTTCAATTTCAGGCAAAAAGCGATGTGATGAGAATAGGTCCGAGGAATGCGGATGCAGTTAAGGTGGCCCTCTTGAAGCATCGAGTTCCGATTGTAGCAGAGGACATTGGTGGTAATAAAGGGAGAACCATTGAATTCTTCACATCGACTGGAATCCTTCATGTTCGCACAGTTAATGAAGGAACTAAGGAATTGTGAGTATACGTTCAGTTTCAAAAAGTTCGTTTGCTCATACTCAAGGTGTTTTATACTTTAAAGTAGATTTCAAGAAAGAAAATAGTAAGCAAGGAGGATACTTATGTCTCAGCAACCCCCTCGAACAGATGAACAACTATATTGGGAGAGATGGATAAACAGTCGTGATACCCGGGCAGGTGACATGTTAGTGAAAAAGTATATGCCACTTGTGTCGTATCATGTTCAGCGAATTTCCGTTGGGCTGCCAAGAAACGTCTCGAGAGAAGATATAAAGAGTCTTGGGTTGATGGGATTACTGGATGCACTTCAGAAGTTTGATCCAACGAGAGATCTAAAGTTCGATACATATGCTTCCTTCAGAGTACGGGGAGCAATTCTTGACGGACTAAGAAAAGAAGACTGGCTTCCGCGATCAACAAGGGACCGGGCGAAAAAAATTGAAGCCAAAACAGTGGAACTCGAACAAATTTTATTGCGACACGTGACGGCTGAGGAAGTGGCTGCTTCGTTAGAAATCGCTCCGGAAGAAGTTTACCAAACGACCAATGAACATTTCTTTGCCAATATTCTTTCCATGGATGAGCAACTAACCGATGATGATCATGAATCTCAGAGCTATTCTATTAAAGATGATAAGACGATCTCTCCTGAAGAAGAAGTGTTGAAGGGTGAAAAAGTATCGGAGTTAGAGAAAACGATTCTAACCCTCTCTGAAAAGGAACAGCTTGTATTAAGCTTATTCTACAAAGAAGAATTAACGTTAACGGAAATCGGGGAAGTAATGAAACTATCAACATCGCGTATTTCACAAATACATTCCAAGGCCATCTTTAAACTGCGCAATTTATTAGGCTCTTGACCCTCTCGATTGACAGAACAGTAAATGAGCCAAACCAATAGATGTTGATGGACTGTTCCGACGAAATGCAGTTTAAGGGGGCAGTCCTTTATAGTTTTAAGAAAGACTAAAATCAAACTAAACTAAGGTGATTTCATGGTAACATTCCTGCTTTTTATATCTTTTCTTCTTAATATCGTTGCATTGCTGGCAATCGTCATTTTATACTCAAGGCAAAATCGTTTTCTTAACATGGAAAAAGAACAAAAGAAAATGATCAAGGAATTGGAAGAGGTCATCTCTACTTATCTGATCGAAATGAAAGAAGAGAATGAAGAGTTCATGCGTACATTTAATCAACATGCTAAAAGTGAAAAACGTATCACTGACAATACGGATGATGAGAATGTAAACAGTTCCCCGCTTCAAACCAATCCCAAGTGGTCAGGAGCAGGATATAAGCAAGCTTCAAAGGCCTATCAGCAAAAATTAACACCACAAATGGGAGCCGGCGAAAAAAAGTTTGAGGTGCAACCAACAGTAAAAACCAATGAAGATCCCTTTCTTCAACAGGTTCTCTCACTAAAGAGAGAAGGATTGACCGTAGAAGAAATAGCTCAAACTGTCGGAAAAGGTCAAACAGAAATTGAGCTTCTTTTAAAATTTCGTCAAATTATGTAGGAAGTTCTTGATTGGTCTGAATAGGTATGCTATAGTATTCATGGTGTGATTACACACGTTTCTCGATTGAGGTAGATGGTGCTATTTTTGATAAATAGTTTCTACTACAAGATGACGGAAACGGAGGAGAAAACAAAAACCATTTAGGAGGAAACACACATGTCAGTAATTTCTATGAAACAATTGCTAGAAGCTGGTGTACATTTCGGACACCAAACCCGCCGTTGGAACCCAAAAATGAAGAGATACATCTTCACTGAGCGTAACGGCATCTACATCATCGACCTTCAAAAAACAGTTAAAAAGGTTGAAGAAGCTTATAACTTCGTTAAAGAATTAGCTGGTAACGGCGGTAAAGTTCTTTTCGTCGGTACGAAAAAGCAAGCACAGGAGTCTGTTAAAGAAGAAGCAGAACGTGCAGGTATGTACTACATCAACCAACGTTGGTTGGGTGGAACTCTTACTAACTTCGAAACAATCCAAAAGCGTATTTCCCGTCTTAAAGAAATTGAAAAAATGGAAGAGGACGGAACGTTTGAAGTACTACCTAAGAAAGAAGTAGTACAACTTAAAAAAGAACATGAACGCTTAGTGAAATTCTTAGGCGGAATCAAAGATATGAACACGCTACCTGATGCATTATTCATCATCGATCCTCGTAAAGAGCGTATCGCAGTAGCTGAAGCTCGTAAACTTCATATCCCTATCGTGGGTATTGTTGATACAAACTGTGATCCGGACGAAATCGATGTAGTTATTCCTGCGAATGACGATGCGATCCGTGCAGTTAAGCTTCTTACAGGTAAAATGGCAGATGCTATTTTAGAAGCTAAGCAAGGTGAAGAAGCAGCTGTAGCAGCTGAGTAATGAATGAAAGGTGATAAGAGGGTTTACCCTTATCACCTTTTTTTAAAGAGTATTCACATTTACTGTCCTCAATTATAGAGACAGTACATTTTTGACTCTCACCTATTGGTGACATAGTCTACATAGTTAATCTAAGGAGGAAACCCACTATGGCAATTACTGCACAAATGGTTAAAGAACTTCGTGAAAAAACTGGCGCTGGAATGATGGACTGTAAAAAAGCGTTAACAGAAACTGATGGAGATATGGACAAAGCAATTGACTTTTTACGTGAAAAAGGAATTGCGAAAGCAGCTAAGAAAGCTGACCGTATCGCAGCAGAAGGTACTACTTACATTGCGAGCGAAGGAAACACTGCAATTATTCTTGAAGTAAATGCAGAAACAGATTTCGTTGCGAAAAACGAAAACTTCCAAAACCTTGTAAAAGAATTATCTGACCACTTACTTGCTAACAAACCAGCTTCTGTTGAGGAAGCTCATGAGCAAAAAATGACAAATGGTTCAACTGTAAGTGAATTCATCAATGCTGCTATCGCTAAAATCGGAGAAAAAATCACTCTGCGTCGTTTTGAAATCCGTACTAAAGATGATAACGCTGCTTTCGGTGAATACCTGCACATGGGTGGCCGTATCGCTGTTCTAACAGTGGTTGAAGGCACTACAGATGCTAATGTTGCGAAAGACGTTGCTATGCACGCTGCAGCATTAAATCCTAAATATGTTTCACGTGATCAGGTTTCTGCTGAAGAAGTAGAGCGTGAGCGTGAAGTACTTAAGCAACAAGCATTAAATGAAGGAAAACCTGAAAACATCGTTGAAAAAATGGTGGAAGGTCGCCTTGGGAAATACTTCGAGGATATCTGTATCTTAGATCAAACATTCGTTAAGAATCCAGATCAAAAAGTACGTCAATACCTTGAAGCAAATAAAGCTACTTTAACTGACTTCACCCGTTACGAAGTAGGAGAAGGTCTTGAGAAGCGTCAAGAAAACTTCGCTGAAGAAGTAATGAACCAAGTAAACAAATAAGATCAGCTAAAGTTAAACATCTATAAGTAGGGAACACCTAGCGTGTTCCCTATTTTTCAAGAAAAATTCTATTTTATGGAGGTTCCCATGGGCGTTCCAAAATACAAACGTGTCGTTCTGAAACTTAGTGGAGAAGCATTAGCAGGTGATGATGGCTTCGGAATCAATCCTTCTGTCATTAAAAATGTTGCAGAAGAAGTAAAAGAAATTGCTGAACTTGATGTTGAAGTGGCAGTTGTAGTTGGTGGAGGTAATATCTGGCGTGGTAAGATAGGTAGTGAAATGGGCATGGATCGTGCATCTGCAGACTATATGGGGATGCTTGCTACCGTTATGAACTCTTTAGCCCTTCAAGACAGCCTTGAACAGCTGGGTATTGAAACAAGAGTTCAAACATCGATTGACATGCGTCAGGTGGCAGAGCCTTATATTAGACGAAGAGCGATCCGCCACTTAGAGAAGAAACGTGTTGTGATTTTTGCAGCAGGTACTGGAAATCCTTACTTCTCGACAGATACAACTGCCGCACTTAGAGCAGCTGAAATCGAAGCAGAAGTGATCCTTATGGCTAAGAACAACGTAGATGGAGTATATTCAGCAGATCCTAAGAAGGACGAAACGGCTGTTAAATATGAAGAACTTTCCTATCTAGATGTTCTGAAAGAAGGTTTAGCTGTAATGGATTCAACAGCTTCTTCCCTTTGTATGGACAATGATATTCCACTTATTGTATTCTCTATTATGGAGGATGGGAATATTAAGAGAGCCATCACTGGTGAGAATATAGGTACAATCGTTAGGGGGAAATCATAATGCCAAATACGATCATTGCAAATGCAAAAGAAAGAATGACAAAAGCAATTCAAACATTTTCTCGTGAGTTAGCAAGTATCCGTGCCGGTAGAGCTAACGCATCACTACTTGATAAGATCACAGTTGATTATTACGGTGCACCTACACCTGTGAATCAATTAGCGGGAATTTCCATTCCAGAGGCTCGTATGCTTGTAATCCAACCTTATGACAAATCTGCTTTAGGTGATATTGAGAAGGCGATTTTGAAATCAGATCTTGGAATTACACCTACCAGTGATGGGAATATTATCCGAATCGTAGTTCCTGCCTTAACGGAAGAACGTCGTAAAGAACTCGTGAAGCTTGTGAAAAGAGAAGCTGAAGATGCAAAAGTGGCGATTCGTAACATCCGTCGTGATGCAAATGACGATCTTAAGAAGAAAGAAAAGAGCGGAGACATAACAGAAGATGATCTTCGTGGATACTCTGATGATGTTCAAAAAGCAACAGACGAGAGCATCGTCAAGATCGATGGCATTGCCAAAGATAAAGAACAAGAAATGTTAGAAGTTTAATGATCATATTCTAATCCTAAGGGACTGACCTATAAGTGAACTCATATTCCTTATGGGACAGTCCCTTTGTTTATGCTTGTTTAGAGTATGCGTAATGATAGCAAGCTTCTCGTATTCTCTGATAGAACGTTTATATTAGTTGTGATGGGGCGGAACAACTTCGTATAAAACGTTCAAGATACCTATATGAATATACATAATCTATTTTCTTGAAGATATCTTCCTTATTTTTTGATATGATAGTAAGGGTAAATATTTTTTGGATTGTTGGTGGAGGATTTTTTATGCTAAACAAGCTTAAGCAATGGAAACGACAGCAAACTTCCGAGGAAGTGGATGATCGATTTCAAGAATTAATAAAACACCCTATTCCGGGTCATATAGCAATTATTATGGATGGTAATGGACGATGGGCCAAAAAAAGGGCATTGCCCAGAGTGGCCGGACACCATGAAGGCATGAAATGTGTGCGGAGAATCACTAAATTGGCAAACGAACTAGGTGTAGAGGCCTTAACACTCTATGCTTTTTCAACTGAGAACTGGAAACGCCCAAAAATGGAAGTTGAGTTTCTGATGAAGTTGCCAGAGGAATTTCTAGGAACTTTTCTGCCTGAATTGGTAGAAGAAAATGTTCAAGTTAAAATGATGGGTTCTCCTGATGCACTGCCGAACCATACGAAGAAAGCCGTCACGAAAGCGATGGAAGCTACGAAGCATAATAACGGACTAATATTAAACTTTGCTTTAAATTATGGCAGCCGCTCAGAAATTATAGATTCCATGAAGCATGTCTTAAAAGATGTTCAGAATGGAATACTAGATGAGAACCAATTAAATGAAGAAGTGTTTTCGAGTTACTTGATGACGAAAGATTTAAAAGATCCAGACCTGCTTATTCGAACGAGTGGAGAAATCCGCTTAAGTAACTTTATGCTATGGCAATTAGCTTATACAGAGTTCTTTTTTACAGACGTACTGTGGCCGGATTTCGGCAAAGAGCATTTAATAGAAGCAATTGAAGCATATCAAGGTCGTTCAAGAAGATTTGGTGGGTTACAAAGCGAGGAATCCTAATGAAACAAAGAATTATTACAGCAGTGGTAGCTGCAGCGATATTTTTACCGATCATCATTTTTGGTGAAACACCATTTATTATTTTAATGTATCTTATTGCTTCAATCAGTTTATATGAGGCATTAAAGATGAGGGGGCAATGGATTTTTACCATTCCTGGTTTATTATCTCTGGCCCTTTTGTGGGTTTTCTTGATCCCAACCGATGCAATTGGGATCATAGCTGACTTTGGCTATTCCAAAATTGAAATGGCTTTTCTTGCCGTGCTGCTCTTTTTAACATATACAGTGGCAACCAAGAACCGTTACACATTCGATGATGTGGCATTTGCTCTATTAAGCATTTTATATGTAGGGATTGGATTCTATTACTTCATGGAGATCCGTTTGGATGAAGGAGTACAGTTTGTTTTCTATGCTTTATTTATTATATGGGCGACAGACTCAGGTGCTTATTTCATCGGAAGAGCGATGGGGAAAAAGAAGCTATGGCCTGAAATCAGTCCGAATAAAACCATTGAAGGTTTTGTAGGTGGGATCATTTGTGCCATCGTAGTCGGTGTCATCATGACATTCTTCACAGATCTTGATATGTCCATTCCCAAACTCATTATCGTGACTGGGATTCTTTCTGTCTTTGGACAAGTGGGAGACTTAGTCGAATCTGCCTTGAAAAGACATTACAAAGTAAAAGATTCTGGTCATTTATTACCTGGACATGGTGGAATGCTTGATCGTTTTGATAGTTTATTATTTGTATTTCCCCTTCTTCACTTTCTTTTATAAAAAAGGTAGAAGGCTTCTAGCGGGAGGAGTGTAGTATTGAAAAAGATCAGCTTAATGGGGGCTACGGGTTCTATTGGAACACAATCCCTTGATGTAATTCGGGAGCATCCTGAAGAATTCAAACTGACAGCTATGTCTGTTGGCAGAAATATAGAAGAAGCAAGAAAAGTGATTGGAGAATTCAATCCTCAGTTGGTTTCTGTTCAGAATAAAGAAGATGCTGAATTATTAGCCAAAGAGGTACCTTCTTCCATTAAGGTCCTGTATGGGGAAGAAGGTCTTGTGGAGGTGGCCTGTCATCAGGAAGCTGACATACTCGTTAATGCAGTGCTGGGAAGTGTGGGACTCTATCCTACACTGCAGGCCATAGAGGCAGGAAAAATGATAGCCATCGCCAATAAGGAAACTCTTGTAACAGCTGGACACCTGGTGATGGAAGCGGCCCGGAAAAAGGGCAGCACTCTATTACCTGTTGATAGTGAACATTCTGCTATCTTCCAGGCTCTCCAGGGAGAACAAGATAAGAACATTGAAAAATTGATCATTACAGCTTCCGGGGGCAGCTTTAGAGACCGTACGAGAGAAGAATTAGTTGGTGTCACGGTTAAAGAGGCTCTGAATCATCCTAACTGGTCAATGGGAGCGAAGATCACCATCGACTCTGCTTCTATGATGAACAAGGGATTAGAGGTTATTGAAGCACATTGGTTATTTGATATTCCTTATGATCAAATTGATGTTGTACAACATAGGGAAAGCATCATCCACTCGATGATTCAATTCCATGATTCATCTGTGATGGCTCAATTGGGGACACCTGATATGCGTGTGCCGATTCAATATGCTTTAACATATCCGGACAGGTTTCGAAGACCAGGTAATAGATTGGACTTAGTTGAAATGGGTAAGCTTCATTTTGAGAAAATGGATTTAAATCGATTCCGATGTCTGGCATTTGCATATGAAGCTGGTCGGATTGGCGGTAGTATGACAACTGTTTTAAATGCTGCAAATGAAGCGGCTGTTGCCTTGTTCCTGGATAATAAAATATCATTCCTTGATATTGAAACGTATATTGAAAAGGCCTTGAATTCCCATCAAGTGATACATAGACCTGACCTTGAAACCATACATGAGATTGATCAACAGACTCGACAACTCGTTTCAAGTTGGTTGTAGAGTACTTGGGCATGTTTACATGATCTGTAACGTAGTATGATAGTGGACGTGTTTGCCTGGACTTTAAACATTTAGATCTGTTACCGACAGGTTATAAAAAAGGTGGTTTTTTATTTGCAAACGGTGATTGCCTTTGTTGTTATTTTTGGAGCTTTAGTCTTTTTCCATGAGCTTGGACATTTAATTTTTGCTAAGCGTGCAGGCATCCTATGCCGTGAATTCGCCATTGGATTTGGTCCTAAAGTGTTTTCTTACAAAAAGGATGAAACAACCTATACGATTCGCTTACTGCCTCTTGGGGGCTTTGTGCGGATGGCCGGGGAAGATCCGGAAATGGTCGAGTTAAAGGCTGGACATCGGGTTGGTCTTGTACTCGATCAGGATGAAAATATAAGAAAAATTGTCTTGAATAACAAAGATCGATATCCGAACATTCGTGTCATTGAAGTAGAAGAAGCAGATTTAGAGCATAGACTACATATTCGTGGATACGAGGAAGATGAGGAGGAACTGAAAACCTTCTCGATCTCCAGGGATGCCGTGTTCATTGAAGATGGAGTGGAAACACAAATTGCACCTTGGGATCGGCAATTTGCGTCTAAATCTCTGCCTCAAAGAGCCATGGCCATTTTTGCAGGCCCTCTTTTTAACTTTATTCTAGCCTTCTTCATTTTCATCCTTGTGGGTCTATTGCAAGGGGTTCCAACGAATGATCCCGTTCTGGGCGAACTGACAGAAGACGGGGCAGCCAAAGAAGCTGGCCTTCAGGAAAATGACGTTGTTTTAAGTATAGACGGTAAAGAGATTTCAACATGGGAAGATATTGTTACAATCATACAGAAACACCCAGGGGATGAGCTGAGATTTAATGTGGATCGTAATGGCTCTAACACTGAGATTCCTGTCACACCTAAGCCTCAAGAAATAGAAGGGGAAGAAATAGGGATCATTGGAGTTCATAGCCCTGTTGAAAAGTCCCCTCTCAAAGTGGTGACCAATAGTGCACAACAAACCTATGAATGGACCAAAATGATTTTTGTTCTACTAGGAAAGCTTGTGTCCGGTGAGTTCTCAATCGATGCTTTATCAGGACCGGTCGGAATCTATCAGTCAACAGATGTTGTGGCTAAATCAGGTATATACTACCTGATGAGATGGGCGGCCATCTTAAGTATCAACCTGGGTATTATGAACCTTCTGCCAATCCCTGCCCTAGACGGAGGCAGACTTCTTTTCTTCGCTGTTGAAGCGGTAAGAGGAAAGCCGGTGGATCGCCAAATGGAAGGAATGGTCCATTTTGTCGGGTTTGCCCTCCTCATGGTTCTGATGCTCGTTGTTACATGGAATGACATTCAACGATTTTTCTTATAAAATTTAACGTATGAATCATGAACAGGCAGTTTCTCCCTCCAGAATAAAAAAATGAGGGTGTTACTGCCTGTTAATTTAAGATAAAATAGTGAGAAGGAAATTCCCACACTACATAAATAATTTATATGGTAACTGAGGTGCTAATAGATGAAGCAACGTAATACATTCATCCCTACACTTAGAGAAACTCCGGCTGATGCAGAAATTAAGAGCCATCAGCTTCTCTTGCGTGCAGGATTTATAAGACAAAATGCCAGTGGTATTTATAGCTTTTTGCCATTGGGGAATAAAGTTTTAAAAAAAGTAGAAGAGATTATTCGTGAAGAACTGGATGCAGCGGGGGCTGTCGAAATGCTTATGCCTGCTCTTCAACCTTCTGAGCTCTGGAAAGAATCAGGACGTTGGGGAACGTATGGTCCAGAATTAATGCGAATGAATGATCGCCATGATCGCGAATTTGCCCTTGGAGCCACACATGAGGAAGTGATTACAAGTTTAGTCAGGGACGAAATTAAATCGTATAAGCGTCTGCCCCTTACGATGTATCAAATTCAGACTAAATTCCGTGATGAAAAGCGTCCACGTTTTGGTCTTCTTAGAGGAAGAGAGTTCATTATGAAGGATGCCTACTCATTTCATTCTTCCTTTGAAAGCCTGGACGAGACATACGATGCGTTATTTCAAGCGTATTCAAATATATTCAGCCGATGCGGGCTTAATTTCAGAGCAGTTATCGCCGACTCTGGAGCGATGGGTGGCAAGGATACGCATGAATTTATGGTGTTATCTGAAGTCGGAGAAGATACGATTGCATACTCCGATACATCCGATTATGCAGCGAATATAGAAATGGCAGAAGTGGTTGACTCCTATCAGAAATCGGATGAAGATATGCTTGATCTGGAAAAGGTTTCAACACCAGATAGTAAATCGATTGATGAAGTATCCTCTTTCCTATCCATGGAGAAAGCTCAGTGCATTAAGTCGCTGCTATTTAAAGTAGATGATGATTACGTACTGGTATTATCTCGTGGTGATCACGAAATTAATGATATTAAAGTGAAGAACCTTTTGAATGCAAGTGTGGTTGAATTAGCGACTGCAGAAGAAACGAAAGAGTTCATCGGATGTGAAATCGGATCGATTGGACCTTGCTCATTGGATAAAGAGGTAAGAGTTGTTGCCGATCACGCAGTTAAATACCTCCGCAACAGCGTTACCGGAGCAAACGAAGGAGGATACCATTTCATAAACGTGAATCCTGAACGTGATTTTGAGGTTTCTCAATATGCTGATCTTCGCTTTATTCAAGAAGGTGACCCTTCACCAGACGGAAATGGTAAGATCGTTTTCGCAAAAGGAATTGAAGTGGGACATGTATTCAAATTGGGGACAAGATATTCAGATGCTTTAGGTAGCTCATTCTTAGATGAAAATGGCCGATCTCAATCAATCATCATGGGCTGCTATGGCATTGGTGTATCACGTACCCTTGCAGCGGTTGCAGAGCAATTTAATGATGGTAATGGTCTGGTTTGGCCAACGAACCTTTCACCTTATGACCTTCACTTAATTCCAATTAATATGAAGGATGACGCACAGGCAAAACTCGCAAACGAATTATATGACTCATTAAAGGAAAATCGTTATGATGTATTAATGGATGACCGGGCTGAGCGTCCAGGTGTTAAATTCGCCGATTCAGACCTGATAGGACTTCCTATTCGTATAACAGTCGGGAAGAAAGCAGGGGAAGGCATCGTTGAAATAAAAGTAAGAAAATCAGGAGATATGCTGGAAGTGCACAAAGACGAGCTTCTACCAAAGCTCCAAGAACTATTCAAGACTCTTTCTTAAACATAAAAGGGCTCGACTTTGAAGGAGGCAATCCTTAGCTGTCAGCCCTTTTTCTACTGTAAATAACACGATTAGAAATGGGGGAAAAGAATCATGGAAGAAAAGCCCCTGGGCAAAAGAGAAAGGTTCCAACTGTTGCTAAAGCAATTAGGGTTAACAGAGGATGCCTTTGTAAAGTACTTTCAAAACGCTGAAATTGAAAAACTAGCGGTGTTTCGCAAGGAGAAGAAGTGGCATTTTTACTTTACTTTTGAGGAGATCATTCCGTGTAACGTGTGGAGTAAATTCTCAATTTCACTGCAAACATCCTTTAAACATATTGCAAACGTGGGATTTACCATTAAAGTGTTGAATACCCAAATCACAGAACAGCATATTTTAGATTATTGGCAGGACTGTGTGAAAGAAATCCAAGGGATATCACCGCCATTATTAAAATTATTAAATACTCAAAAGCCAAAAATCAATGGAAACAAAATCATTGTTCAGGCATCCAATGATACAGAAGCAACTCAGTTAAAGAGAAAATATGGTGACATGATCACCTCTACCTTCGAGAACTTCGGCTTCCCTAAACTGGTTCTGGATGCAGAAGTTAGTCAGGTCGAGGAACAGAGCAATGAGTATGAGAAATTTTTAGAAGAAAAGCTTAAAGAAGATCAAGAAAGAGCGAAACAGGCTCTTATTGAAATGGAAAAGGCTGAAAAAGAGGAAGCAAGTGATGCACCTAGTGGTCCATTCATGCTTGGTCTTACAATTAAAGATGATGCTGACTTCCGGAAGATTGAAGAAATTTACGATGAGGAACGAAGAATCGCTATCGAAGGATATGTCTTTGATTGTGAAACACGTGAATTACGAAGCGGTCGTACATTACTAACGTTTAAAGTAACTGATTACTCCAGTTCGATCCTGGTCAAAATGTTCTCGAGGGATAAAGAGGACGCTGCAATTATGAACATTATGAAAAAAGGTATGTGGGTTCGATGCCGTGGAAGTATTCAAAATGATACGTTCGTGCGTGACCTTGTGATGATTGCCAATGATGTAAACGAAATCAAACCTGTTCTGAGACTTGATACAGCCCCTGCCGATGAGAAAAGGGTAGAGCTTCACATGCACACACCCATGAGTCAGATGGATGCTGTATCTTCCGTATCAAGTTTAGTGTCTCAAGCAAAAAAATGGGGTCATAAAGCGGTTGCCATCACAGATCATGCCGTTGCACAATCGTTCCCTGAGGCGTATAGCGCAAGCAAGAAGAACGATATTAAACTGCTATATGGAGTAGAGGCTAATCTTGTAGATGATGGAGTACCAATTGCCTATAACGACCGGGATCTTCCTTTAGAAGATAGTACATTTATTGTCTTTGACGTTGAGACGACTGGACTTTCGGCAGTTTACGATACCGTCATTGAACTTGCCGCGGTGAAAATCAAGAATGGTGAGGTCATTGATAAATTTGAATCGTTTGCCAACCCTCATCATCCATTATCCGCTACTACCATTGAATTAACGGGGATCACAGATGATATGGTGCAAACGGCACCTGAAATAAACGATGTTCTTCACGACTATCATAAATGGGTAGGAGAAGATATATTAGTTGCTCATAATGCTTCCTTTGATATGGGGTTCTTGAATGCAGGGTATCAGAAAGCAGGACTCCCTAAAGCGACTAACCCTGTCATCGATACGCTGGAGCTTGCCAGACTATTGTATCCTCAATTCAAAAACCATCGTTTAAATACGTTAGCCAAGAAATTTGATATTGAACTGACCCAGCATCACCGAGCCATATATGATGCGGAAACAACTGGATACCTGTTATTGAAAATGCTGAAAGATGCCGTCGAAAAAGGAATCACCAATCATAATCAATTCAATGATTATATGGGGAAAGGCGATGCGTACAAGCGGTCAAGACCATATCACTGTACACTGATTGCTCAAACGGAAGAAGGTTTAAAGAACCTTTATAAACTAGTATCCATATCTCACATGAATTATTTTTTCCGTGTCCCGCGCATTCCCCGATCTCAGCTTCAAAAATATCGCACGGGAATTCTTGTTGGTTCAGGCTGTGATAAGGGCGAAGTGTTCGAAGGGATGATGCAAAAAGGGAAAGAAGAAGTTGAGGAAACGGCTCAATTCTATGATTACCTGGAAGTTCATCCAAAAGAAGTATATCAGCATTTAATAGAGTTGGATTTGGTGCAAAGTCAGAAGAACCTAGAAGATATCATAAAAAACATTGTGGATCTTGGTAAGAAATTGAATAAGCCTGTAGTGGCTACCGGTAACGTACATTACTTAAATGAGAACGACAAGATTTACCGGAAGATTCTCGTCGGTTCTCAAGGCGGTGCGAATCCGTTAAACCGACATGAACTTCCTGATGTTCATTTTAGAACAACGAATGAGATGCTGGATGCATTCTCTTTCTTAGGGAAAGAAAAAGCGAAAGAAATTGTTGTGGATAACTCCAATAAAATAGCCGATCTCGTAGACGTAATTAAACCAATCAGAGATGATCTTTATACGCCTAAAATTGAAGGGGCAGATGAAGAAATGCGGCGCATGAGTTATTCCATGGCAAAAAACATTTACGGAGAAGAGCTTCCTGAAATTGTAGAAGCGAGGCTGGAAAAGGAATTAAAGAGTATTATAGGGCATGGATTCGCAGTCATCTATTTAATTTCACATAAGCTCGTGAAAAAGTCATTGGATGATGGGTACCTTGTAGGATCCCGTGGATCAGTAGGATCTTCTTTTGTAGCCACGATGACAGAAATAACGGAAGTAAATCCTTTACCTCCCCACTATGTATGTCCATCTTGCAAGAAATCTGAGTTCTTTGATGATGGATCGGTAGGGTCCGGGTTTGATTTGCCTAATAAAGATTGTCCTGAATGTGGAATTCCTTATAAAAAGGATGGTCATGATATTCCCTTTGAAACATTCCTTGGATTTAAAGGAGACAAAGTCCCTGATATCGATTTGAACTTTTCAGGTGAATATCAGCCTAATGCCCATAACTATACGAAGGTTTTGTTCGGTGAAGACAATGTTTATCGAGCGGGTACAATCGGTACAGTGGCAGAAAAGACCGCCTACGGGTATGTAAAAGGGTACGCGAATGACCATCAGCTGCAAATCCGCGGAGCGGAAATCGATCGATTGGTAAGCGGGTGTACCGGAGTAAAAAGGACAACTGGTCAGCATCCTGGAGGTATCATTGTAGTCCCTGACTATATGGATATCTACGATTTCTCCCCTATCCAATTTCCTGCTGACGATTCAAGCTCGGAATGGAAAACAACACATTTTGATTTCCATTCTATTCATGATAATCTCTTAAAGCTTGATATCCTGGGGCACGATGATCCAACCGTGATTCGCATGCTTCAAGATTTATCTGGTGTAGACCCTAAAACCATTCCAACAGATGATCCTGAAGTAATGAAAATCTTCAGTGGGACGGAATCGCTCGGAGTGACAGAAGAACAAATCATGTGTAAGACCGGGACGCTCGGAATCCCGGAATTTGGTACACGATTTGTTCGTCAAATGCTTGAGGATACGAAACCGACTACATTTTCTGAGCTTGTTCAAATATCAGGTCTTTCGCATGGTACTGATGTATGGCTTGGCAATGCGCAAGAGCTTATCCATAATAATATTTGTAATCTGAGCGAAGTAATCGGTTGTCGTGATGATATTATGGTCTATCTCATCTATCAAGGACTCGAGCCTTCACTTGCCTTTAAAATCATGGAATTTGTACGTAAAGGGAAGGGACTCCAGGATGAATGGGTAGAAGAGATGAAGAAGAATGGGGTACCGGACTGGTATATTGATTCTTGTTTGAAGATCAAATATATGTTCCCTAAAGCACATGCAGCTGCCTATGTATTAATGGCTGTTCGTATTGCTTACTTTAAAGTGCATCATGCTCTCTTGTACTATGCTGCTTACTTCACCGTTCGTGCAGAGGATTTCGATATTGAAGCCATGGTGAGGGGATCACAAGCCGTCAGAGCTAAGATAGAAGAAATCAACAGCAAAGGCCTGGATGCATCTCCGAAAGAAAAGAACACGTTAACAGTATTGGAGTTGGCCCTTGAAATGTGTGAACGGGGATACAAATTCCAAAAGGTAGATCTGTATCGTTCACAAGCGGCTGAATTTGTTATAGATGGAGATTCATTGATTCCGCCGTTCAACTCGATTCCCGGGCTCGGGACGAATGCGGCCATCAATATTGTGAATGCAAGACAAGATGGCGAGTTTCTCTCTAAAGAGGATCTTCAACAAAGAGGTCGCGTCTCCAAGACAATTATCGAGTACCTGGATAATCACGGCTGCTTGGAAGCCTTGCCGGATAAGAACCAACTATCTCTATTCTAAGCTGATACCATGGGAATTGTTTGCATAAAAATGTTGATTATGGTATATTTTTATTGGAAATACTAAAGATAGCTCTAAAGGTAGAAGAGTGGGGTCGCACCCCACTCTTTCGTTATTACATGGAGATTTTTTGAACTATCATTTCTAGTCTTGGTGCAAGATTTTCATATAGACCAGGAGGTAAGTATGAGCAAAATAACAACACTTGTAGAAGAACTTGTTACACCAATCTTAGACGACATGTCTTTAGAACTCATTGACATGGAATATGTGAAAGAAGGTTCCAATTGGTTTCTTCGCGTATTTATTGACAAGGATTCAGGTGTGGACATTGAAGAATGCGGAATAGTAAGTGAAAGACTTAGTGAAAAGTTGGATGAAATTGACCCAATTCCTCATAATTACTTTTTAGAAGTTTCTTCACCGGGCGCTGAACGTCCTTTAAAGAAAGAAAAGGACTTTGAGAAGGCCATCGGCAAAAACGTTTATGTGAAAACATATGAGCCGTTGAACGGTGAAAAGGCCTTCGAAGGCACACTTCTTTCCTATACTTCAGACCAATTAGCATTGGAAGTAACCATTAAGACTCGAAAAAAGAAGGTTGAAATTCCAACAGATAAGATAGCTATCGCACGATTAGCTGTTACATTTTCATAGGAACTAACCGCACTATAAAGGGGGATGAAACCACCATGAGCACTCAGTTATTAGATGCTCTTACTGTTTTAGAGAAAGAGAAAGGCATTGCAAGAGATGTCATCATTGAAGCAATTGAAGCTGCACTTGTGTCGGCTTATAAACGAAATTTTAACCAAGCACAAAATGTCCGTGTAGACCTTAACCTTGAAACGGGTACGATGAGAGTCTTCGCTCGTAAAGAAGTTGTAGACGAAGTATTTGATTCCCGCCTTGAGATTTCTGTCGAGGACGCCGGGGAAATCAACCCTAGCTATGAGGTTGGAGACGTTGTTGAGTTGGAGGTTACACCAAAGGACTTTGGCCGAATCGCTGCCCAAACGGCTAAACAGGTTGTGACTCAACGAGTAAGAGAAGCTGAAAGAGGAATTATCTATTCCGAATTCGTGGATCGCGAAGAAGATATCATGACAGGTATCGTTCAACGTCAGGACAATCGCTTTATCTATGTGGCATTAGGTAAGATTGAGGCACTTTTACCTGTGAGTGAGCAGATGCCCAATGAAACTTATAAACCTCATGATCGCATTAAAGTGTTTATCACAAAGGTTGAGAAGACGACAAAAGGTCCTCAAATCTTTGTTTCAAGAACACACCCCGGATTACTGAAACGTTTATTTGAAATCGAAGTTCCTGAAATCTTTGATGGAACGGTAGAAATCAAATCTGTTGCACGTGAAGCCGGTGACCGATCTAAAATCTCTGTTCATGCAGAAAATTCAGAGGTAGACCCCGTTGGTGCTTGTGTAGGAACCAAGGGTGCGCGTGTGCAAGCAATTGTAAACGAATTAAAAGGTGAAAAAATTGACATCGTTCAATGGTCAGAAGATCCTGTAACATTCGTAGCCAATGCACTGAGTCCATCTAAAGTGCTGGATGTACAGGTAAATGAAGAAGATAAAGCAACAAGGGTAGTTGTTCCGGATTATCAACTTTCACTTGCAATCGGTAAACGTGGTCAAAACGCTCGCCTTGCAGCGAAATTGACAAACTGGAAGATTGATATCAAGAGTGAAACAGATGCACGTGAACTGGGATTATATCCTCGTGAAGATGCCTTCCTGCCTCAGGATGAAGAGGAAGAGTATGATAACGAACCTTTAAATATTGATTTCGAAAATCAAGATTAAGAGGTGACCAAGATGGGTGTAAATAAGAAGGTACCATTGCGTAAATGTGTAGCAACGGGTGAAATGAAACCTAAGAAAGAAATGATCCGGATTGTCCGCTCGAAAGAAGGGGAGGTTTCCATCGATCCTACCGGTAAGAAATCAGGACGGGGAGCTTATCTTTCAAAGGATAAAGACGTCATTTTACAAGCTAAAAAGAAAAATACTTTAGCCAATCAATTACAAGCGAAAATAGATGAATCTCTTTACGATGAATTGATTAGCCTTGTGGAGAAGGAGTAACGTTTAGCGTATGAACCAAAATCGTTGGATGTCACTTTTAGGATTGGCGAATCGGGCACGTAAGATTATTTCAGGTGAAGAGCTTGTTATTAAAGAAGTTCGTAATGGACGAGCAAAACTTGTCATTCTTTCCAAAGATGCTTCTGCTAATACGTACAAGAAAATCACGGACAAATGTAATTCCTACAATGTCCCGGTTAGTTTGGTGGATAGCAGAAATGATTTAGGTCAGGCCATTGGAAAAGAAGCCAGGGTAGTGGTGGCTATAATGGATGCAGGCTTTGCCGGGAAATTATCCGAACTGCTCGATGAATCTCAGTGGGGGTGAACATATGAGCAAGACGCGTGTTTATGAATATGCAAAAAAATACAATGTTTCAAGCAAAGATGTTATCGGGAAATTAAAGCAACTGAATATTGAGGTATCAAACCATATGGCAACTATAGAAGACGACGCAGTAACAAAATTAGACGCGATGTACAAAGGGAATTCCGGCAGTCAAGGGAATAAACCTGGCCAAAAGGATTCAAAGGCAAGTGCATCAAAGTCAGAAGAAGCTCCTAACAAGGAAAAAGTAAAATCAGCACCGAAAAGTCGTGAAGGAAAAAAACACGAACAACAGCACCAGTCAAAGGAGAAGAAGGTCTTCAATAATAACAACAACAAAAACAAAAATAACAAACAAAATAAGCAAAATAAAAATTTCAAACAGGCTCCACAGCAACAGCAGCCTGCCAAGAAAAAGGAACTACCTTCAAAAATCACTTTCTCTGAGTCATTAACGGTTTCAGAGCTTGCGAAAAAGCTTCACAAAGAGCCATCTGAAATCATTAAAAAACTATTCATGCTTGGTGTAATGGCAACAATCAACCAAGAGTTGGATAAAGACTCGATTGAGCTGATTGCAGGAGAATATGGAGTGGAAGTAGAGGAAGAGATCAAAGTAGATGCTACTGATCTTGAAGTATACTTCACTGAAGATACACAAGAGCAAGTAGAAGAGCGTCCTTCAGTTGTGACAATCATGGGTCACGTTGACCATGGTAAAACGACGCTGCTTGATTCTATCCGTAACACGAAAGTAACGGCAGGAGAAGCTGGAGGGATCACTCAGCATATCGGTGCTTATCAAGTAGAAGTAGATGGAAAGAAAATCACATTCCTTGATACTCCTGGACATGCTGCCTTCACAACAATGCGTGCCCGCGGTGCTCAAGTAACGGATATTGCGATCATCGTTGTAGCTGCTGATGATGGTGTCATGCCTCAAACAGTTGAAGCAATCAACCATGCGAAAGCTGCTGAAGTTCCGATTATCATTGCCGTTAATAAAATGGATAAGGAAGCTGCAAATCCAGATCGTGTAATGCAAGAACTGACTGAATACGAATTGGTTCCTGAAGCGTGGGGTGGGGACACAATCTTCGTTCCGCTATCTGCATTATCTGGTGAAGGTATCGATAATTTACTTGAAATGATCGTCCTTGTAAGTGAAGTGGAAGAGCTTCAAGCGAATCCAAATCGTCTTGCACAAGGTACAGTGATTGAGGCACAATTAGACAAAGGCCGAGGATCTGTAGCGACTTTACTTGTTCAAAACGGTACTTTAAAAGTTGGAGATCCAATCGTTGTAGGAAACACGTTCGGTCGTGTGCGTGCAATGGTCAATGATCTTGGTCGCCGTGTGAAAGAAGCAGGTCCATCTGCCCCTGTTGAAATCACAGGTTTAAATGATGTTCCTCAAGCAGGAGATCGATTCGTTGTATTTGAAGACGAGAAGACGGCTCGTTCTGTTGGTGAAGCTCGTGCATCTCAAGCTCTGCAAGCACAGCGTGGAGAGAAGTCTAAAGTAAGTCTTGAAAACCTGTTTGAACAAATGAAACAAGGTGAAATGAAGGACCTGAACCTTGTTCTTAAAGCAGACGTTCAAGGTTCAGTAGAAGCTCTTGCAGCTTCATTGCTGAAAATTGAAGTTGAAGGTGTAAATATTCGTATCATCCATACTGGTGTGGGAGCGATTAACGAATCAGATATTACACTGGCAGCAGCGTCCAACGCCATTGTTATAGGTTTTAATGTTCGTCCTGATGTAAATGCGAAACGTACGGCTGATACCGAGGGAGTAGAAATTCGATTACACCGTATTATCTATAAGGTAATGGAGGAAATTGAAGCTGCTATGCAAGGGATGCTGGACCCTGAATTCGAAGAAAAAATCATTGGTCAAGCAGAAGTTCGTCAAACATTTAAAGTGTCTAAAGTTGGTACGATTGCGGGAAGCTATGTAACAGAAGGTAAAATTTCTCGCGACAGCGGCGTTCGTCTGATTCGTGATGGAATTGTTATCTTTGAAGGTGAACTCGATGCCCTTAAACGCTTTAAGGATGATGCGAAAGACGTAGCCAAAGGCTACGAATGTGGTATTACGATTAAGAACTTTAATGATGTGAAAGAAGGCGACGTTATCGAAGCCTTCATCATGGAGGAAATTACACGTAAATGATCACGTATGTTGAATGTGAGTGTATGATTTATGATTCTCACTCTTTAAAAGAAAAGCGGGCGGTCCTGCAGAGGGTCTTGTCACGCCTCAAACAAAAATTTAATGTATCTGTCTCTGAAATCGGCCATCAGGATGTATGGCAACGAACCAGGATTGCCATGGTCACCGTCGCTTCTTCTAAAGGAGCCAGTGAAAGAGAAATTGAGCATGCATTGAAATTCATTGATTCTTTTCCAGAGTGGGAGAGACTGGAGACCCAAATCGAGTCGTTATAGAGAGTTGCTTATGTTCCAACATATAACTATTAACGATATATAAGAGGTGATATTGATGAGCCATCGTGCGAATCGTGTTGGCGAGCAAATGAAGAAAGAGCTCAGCGATATTATCGGACGAAAAATAAAGGATCCACGCATTGGCTTTGTAACGGTTACAGATGTGCAGGTAACTGGAGATTTACAACAGGCAAAAGTGTATATTACCGTTCTGGGTGGAGAAGACCAAAGAGAAAACACGCTTAAAGGTCTGGCGAAGGCAAAAGGGTTCATCCGTTCTGAAGTAGGACAGCGAATCCGTCTCCGCAAAACACCTGAAATTATTTTTGAGTTTGATGAATCGATTGATTATGGTAATCATATTGAATCTTTATTAAGAAAAGTTCAAGATGAACCAGAAGAGTCTAAAGATACAGAAGAGTAACTAGAAAGGGCTGATCCGGACGGAAGTACAATTCCAATGGATCGGTCCTTTTGTTTTCTATTTGTGAAATACAGAATGTATATCAGTGGAGGTAGTAAGATGAATGGAATCCTGCCCTTATGGAAGCCTCGCGGCATGACGTCCCATGATTGTGTATTTAAATTAAGAAAGCTCCTTAGAACGAAAAAGGTTGGCCATACAGGTACCCTTGATCCAGAGGTTTCTGGCGTACTGCCTATTTGTATTGGAAGGGCAACGAAGATAGCTGAATACATTACAGCATCAGGAAAAACCTATGAAGGGGAAGTCACTCTCGGTTTTTCGACTACTACGGAAGATGCCTGGGGTGAGCTCGTGGAAGAAAAGAAGGTGGACCGCACGATTACTAGGGCAGAGGTTGAGGAGATACTCCGAAGTTTAACAGGCGACATTGTTCAAACGCCTCCAATGTTTTCGGCGGTAAAGGTAAATGGCAAACGGTTATATGAATATGCAAGGCTTGGGATAGAAGTAGACAGACCATCAAGAACTGTTCATATCCATAATCTTCAATTACTGGAGAATTGGAATGAATTAGACAGTGATGATCCATCTTTTACTTTTGAAGTAGTTTGTGGCAAAGGGACCTATGTGAGAACCCTTGCAGTTGAAATTGGAAAAAGACTTGGATATCCAGCTCATATGTCCGCCCTTACCCGTACGCAATCAGCTAGTTTTAGAAAAGAGGACTGTTATACCTTAGAAGATGTAAAAGAGTTTGTTGAAAATGAAAACCCAAAGGGACTTCTTCTCCCGTTGGAAATGGGACTTTCTCATTTGCCGAAAATGGCAATTAGTGATACATTAGCAGAGAAAGTGAAGAACGGAGCACGCTTAGAAGAGCCTGAGGATTGGCCAGAAAGCAAAGAGGTAGTGATGGAGTACCATGGCAAGGTCATTGCCATCTATCAGCGTCATCCGGACAAACCTGGGATTATCAAGCCTGTTAAGGTGCTTTTCAACGACTAGTGAAAAAGGTGAAATACTGTGAAAGTAATAACTGTACATCATCCCCATTCAATTAGTAAGAATGATTTTCCTCCCCTTGTAATGGCTCTTGGATACTTCGATGGAGTACATAGAGGACATCAAAGGGTCATCACGACAGCAGTAAAAAAAGCGAAGGAACTCAATGTGAGTAGTGCGGTCATGACATTTGATCCCCATCCTTCAGTTGTACTGGGTCATAAACACAAACATATTCACTACATAACTCCTCTGGAAGATAAGAAAGAAATCATAGAGGAGCTGGGAGTAGATTATTTATTTATTGTTCGTTTTACATCAGAATTTGCAAGTCTGATTCCCCAGGACTTTGTTGATCAATATATTATTGGACTCAATGCACTGCATGTAGTAGCAGGATTCGATTACTCATATGGAAGGTTGGGAAAAGGGACGATGGAAACTCTTCCATTCCACTCCAGGGATATGTTTACATCCACTACAATTTCGAAATTGACAGACGATGATTTGAAAGTAAGTTCAACCTTAATAAGAGGAAGCCTCAAAGATGGGGACGTAAAGAAGGTTCATCAACTCCTGGGGAGACCGTTTAAAATGAAAGGGACAGTCATACACGGAGATAAGAGAGGCAGAAAAATAGGCTTTCCTACTGCCAATATTGAATTAGCCGACGACTATCTGACTCCTAAAGTGGGAGTGTATGCTGTTAAAATGAAAATTCATGATAAATGGTTTGATGGTGTATGTAATATTGGATACAAGCCCACTTTTAAAAATCCTGATGAATACTCTCTATCAATTGAAGTTCATATTTTTGATTTTCATGCTTCAATATATGGCGAAGAAGTGTATATCGAATGGTATGAAAGAATTAGAGATGAACAGAAATTTTCCGGGATAGAGGAATTAATCTCCCAAATTCAAAAAGATAAAGACAAAGCGATTCACTACTTTTCGGAAATTTGAGGATTATACTTGATTTTTGTTGAAAATAGTAGTATTCTAAATAGCGTATGAAATGAACCTTTGCTTGGCATCACGATTCACCAACGGCTGCTCAGTAACAGGGGATTTGAAAGAAATTATTAGGAGGTGAAAAGGATGGCTATCACTAAAGAGCGTAAAAACGAACTTATCAGTGAATACAAAGTACATGAGAACGATACTGGATCTCCAGAAGTTCAAATTGCTGTCCTAACTGAAGAAATTAACAACCTGAACGATCACTTACGCGTTCACAAGAAAGACCACCACTCTCGTCGCGGTCTTCTAAAAATGGTAGGTCACCGTCGTAATCTTCTATCTTACCTACGTAAGAAAGATGTACAACGCTACCGTGAGTTAATTAACAAATTAGGTTTACGTCGATAAACAGACAAAGGAAGCGGGATTATTTCCCGCTTTTTCTTTAGCTTTCATAAGTGGAAATCTTTGTATGATTCGCCACTTCTTTTTAAACATTTTCTTCATTTTAAGTATTCAATTTTATCGTTTTTGTCTAAAATACATAATATGTACATAAATGTTGAGGCCAGGCCTACTTGCGAAGATTAAGGATCTGCCGAACGTCCTATATTTACATAGTCACTTATGTGATTCATTCAAACGAATATAACAGCGCAAATGTGCATGATATAGATTATTTAAGTTTTATCCGGGTTGGGTACAGACCGAACCCTTTAGTGATATATAAAGAGAGGGGTACACTTTATGGAACAAACTAAACAAACCTTTTCCATTGAATGGGCCGGAAGAGAATTAACGGTCGAAGTTGGTCAATTTGCCAAACAAGCGAATGGAGCGGTAATGGTACGCTATGGAGATACTGCGGTACTGAGCAGTGCCACAGCTTCTAAAGAACCAAAACCTTTGGATTTCTTTCCGTTAACTGTAAATTATGAAGAAAGATTATATGCGGTGGGTAAAATTCCCGGAGGATTTATTAAACGTGAAGGACGCCCTAGTGAGAAAGCGATCCTTGCGAGCCGTTTGATCGACCGTCCTATTCGTCCACTGTTCGCTGATGGATTCCGTAATGAAGTACAAGTAATCAGTATAGTGATGAGTGTAGACCAAAACTGTTCATCTGAAATGGCAGCTATGTTTGGATCTTCACTAGCACTATCTGTTTCTGATATCCCGTTTGAGGGCCCAATTGCTGGGGTCATTGTTGGTTTGATTGATGGAGAATTCATCATTAACCCTTCAGTAGAGCAACTTGAAAAGAGCGAAATCCATTTATCTGTAGCTGGTACTAAAGATGCTATCAACATGGTTGAAGCAGGTGCAGACGAAGTACCGGAAGAGACAATGCTTGAGGCAATCATGTTTGGTCATGAAGAAATTAAGCGTTTAGTTGCTTTCCAAGAGGAAATCGTCGCTAAAGTCGGTAAAGAAAAATCAGAAATTCAACTTGTGGAATTGGATCAAGACATCGAAGCAGAGGTTCGTTCATTATGTGAAAGTGAACTGATTCCAGCGATTCAAGTTCAAGAAAAACATGCTCGTGAAGAAGCAATTAAAGCAGTAAAGAATAAAGTGATGGCTGTATATGAAGAAGAGAAGGAAGCCGATGAAGCTACCCTGAAGCAAGTGAAGAAAGTGTTAGACAAGCTTGTGAAAAATGAAGTCCGTCGCTTGATTACTGAAGATAAAGTCCGTCCTGATGGCCGTAAAGTTGACGAAATCCGTCCACTTTCTTCAGAGGTTGGATTACTGCCTAGAACACATGGTTCGGGACTATTCACACGTGGACAAACTCAAGCACTAAGCATTTGTACATTAGGGGCTCTGGGAGATGTTCAGGTTCTTGATGGTTTAGGAATTGAAGAATCAAAACGATTCATGCATCATTATAATTTCCCTCAATTCAGTGTAGGGGAAACAGGACCAATCAGAGGACCGGGCCGTCGTGAAATTGGACATGGAGCACTGGGAGAAAAAGCTCTGGATCCAATTATTCCAAACGAAAAAGACTTCCCTTATACAATCCGTCTTGTATCGGAAGTACTTGAATCAAACGGTTCAACTTCTCAAGCAAGCATTTGTGCAAGTACCCTCGCGATGATGGATGCCGGTGTTCCTATTAAAGCACCTGTAGCCGGGATTGCAATGGGTCTGATCAAGTCTGGTGAAAACTACTCCATCTTAACGGACATTCAAGGAATGGAAGATCACCTTGGTGACATGGACTTTAAAGTAGCAGGGACTTCTAAGGGTGTAACCGCTCTTCAAATGGATATCAAAATTGATGGGTTATCTCGAGAGATTCTTGAAGAAGCACTTCAACAAGCCAAAAAAGGAAGAATGCAGATTCTTGATAGCATGCTAGCAACAATCGGTGAAGCAAGAACGAGCCTTTCTCAATACGCTCCGAAAATCTTAACCATGCATATTAATCCTGATAAGATCCGTGATGTTATTGGACCAAGTGGTAAACAAATCAATAAAATCATCGACGAAACAGGCGTTAAGATTGATATTGAGCAGGACGGCACAATCTTTATCTCATCTACTGATGAAGAGATGAACAAAGTGGCCAAGAAAACAATCGAAGATATCGTAAGAGAAGTTGAAGCTGGACAAATGTACCTTGGTAAAGTAAAACGAATTGAAAAATTCGGTGCATTTGTAGAAATCTTCAGTGGTAAAGATGGACTTGTCCACATTTCTGAACTTGCAGAAGAGCGTATTCGCAAAGTTGAAGATGTGGTAGCGATCGGCGATGAGATCCTTGTTAAGGTTCTGGATATCGATAACCAGGGAAGAGTCAACTTGTCAAGAAAAGCCGTTCTTAAAGAGCAGCGCGAAAAGGAAGAACAAAACCAGGCATAATCTTTTAAGATTGGCAGGCTGTCCTGTAAGGAGCAAACTCTCCTCCGGGATGGCTTTTTTTATCTTTGGTTGGCTGGAGGAGTATCATCCAGCTCCGGGGCTTAGAGGCTCGAGGTCATAAGTCAAAGATATCAAAAAGGCAAAAAACGCCTTTCCGATATCTTCGCCTTATGCTTGTCGCCTCTCGAGCAAAGCCCCTCCGCTTTTGTTCTACCTTTTCCCTTCCTAACATATGTTTTTAGGAGAAGGAAGGTGGACAGGTATGGAAAAAAGATACTTGATTGGAATTAGTCTCATTGCTATTCTGACTTTAGTAGTTGTTGAAAATCCGTTAACAGATCAGTATGTGACAGGACTAAAACAAGAATCACTAGAAGTAAATGGAATTAGCGAACCCAATGATCTAACTCGCAAAATAAAAGAAGAAGCAAAATTGAGAGAAATCCCAGCTCAAGATGCTGTAATAGATACAGTTTGGAAAGCTACACCAGGCTATAACGGTTTAAAAGTGGATGTAGAAGCGTCCCTTCAAAACATGAAAAAAGAGAAATCATTTGATGAAGATAAACTGATCTACAAACAGATCCCTCCTGAAAAGCATTTACCGGATTTGCCCGCATCTCCTGTATACAGAGGGAATCCAGATAAACCCATGGTTTCATTTATCATAAATGTAGCATGGGGAAATGAATATATTCCAGATATGCTTGCAACTTTGAAAAAGCATCAAGTGTATGCTACCTTCTTTTTAGAGGGGAGATGGGTTAAAAATAACCCGGACTTAGCAAAGATGATTGTTGATGCGGGACATGAAGTAGGTAATCATTCATATTCTCACCCGGATATGAAAACGTTGGAGTCAGCCAAAGTAAGGGAAGAATTGAAAAAGACGAATGAGATTATTGAGGTCACTACTGGTGAAAAAGTGAAGTGGTTTGCACCGCCTAGCGGAAGCTATCGTGATGAAGTTGTAAATATTGCAGACGAAATGCACATGAGAACAATAATGTGGAGTGTGGATACCATTGACTGGCAAAAACCACAGCCTCATGTGTTAGTGGAACGTGTGATGGGTAAGATGCATAAGGGAGCAATAGTTCTCATGCACCCTACAGCTTCTACAGCCAATTCATTAAATTCGTTAATCCTTCTAGTAAAAGAAAAAGATTTGAGACTGGGTACGATTTCAAGTCTGGTTAAAGAAGAGCGAATCGTAGAAGACGTCGATAATTCATCCCGGGCAAGGAAATAGTAAGGAGAAGCAGTAACTTTGCATCATGAATAGGAGGAAGTTTTTTTGATAAAGAAATATACTTGCCAAAATGGACTACGAATCGTGCTGGAAGAAATTCCGCATGTTCGCTCAGTAGCGATAGGGGTCTGGATTGCAACAGGCTCACGAAATGAAACGGAACAAAATAATGGTATTTCCCATTTTCTGGAGCATATGTTTTTCAAAGGGACTAAAACAAAAACAGCACGTGAAATTGCAGAGTCCTTTGATAGCATTGGCGGACAAGTAAATGCATTTACTTCAAAGGAATACACCTGCTACTATGCAAAGGTTTTGGACAATCATGCAGATTATGCACTACATACACTTTCTGACATGTTCTTTAATTCTACCTATGTAGAAGAGGAATTGAATAAGGAAAAAAATGTAGTGTATGAAGAAATTAAAATGTATGAGGATACGCCGGACGATATCGTTCATGACCTGCTCAGCAAGGCAGTCTATGAAGAGCATCCCCTTGGCTATCCGATTCTGGGAACGGAAGAAACCCTGAACTCATTCAATCAAGCTAAATTAAAGGAATATATGCATGACATGTACACACCAGAGCAAGTAGTGGTCTCTGTGGCAGGAAATGTAGATGAAACTTTTATCAAAGAAGTAGAGAAGCTATTCGGATCTTATGAAGGCGGTAAAGGACCTGAGGACCGTGTTAAGCCTGCCTTTCACAACAATAAGCTTGCCCGTAAAAAAGATACAGAACAAGCTCATTTATGCTTAGGATTTGACGGTCTGCAGATTGGGCATCCAGACATCTATAACCTGATTGTATTAAACAACGTGTTAGGTGGCAGTATGTCATCCCGTCTGTTTCAGGAGGTTCGAGAGCAAAGAGGACTTGCTTACTCCGTATTTTCATATCACTCCGCTTATGAAGATAGTGGAATGGTAACCATCTATGGAGGGACAGGGGCAAATCAGTTAGATCAGTTATTCGATACAATCGACAGTACCCTGCAAGCCTTAAAAGCTGATGGTATAACCTCTAAAGAATTACTTAACAGCAAAGAGCAATTAAAGGGTAACCTTATGCTCAGCTTAGAAAGCACCAATAGCCGCATGAGTCGTAATGGTAAAAATGAGCTGTTACTAAAACGACACCGGACGCTTGATGAGATCGTCGAAGAAATCGACGGAGTTACGATGGATAAAGTGAATCAGTTGGCCCTGGACATCTTTAAAGATGATTATGCAATATCCCTCATCAGTCCCGATGGGAATCTTCCTCAAAATATGAGAAAATAACAGGAGAAAGCAGACTATTTTAGTCTGCTTTTTTTTGAATGATTCATCACATTGGAGGAAATAGCGAAGAAATCCTTCTAAAAAAAGTGGACAGTGTATACATTGTAATACAGAGCTTTTTAAGGGGGAAACCTTCATGAGATTAAGCGAGTTAAGCGGAAAAGAAATCGTCGATTATAAAAAAGCAGAACGACTAGGAATTCTTGGGCAAACCGATCTTGAATTTAATGATAAGTCAGGAAATATCAATGCGCTTATCATTCCAACCGGAAAATGGCTGCGGAAGCAAGGCGGGGAAATTCGAGTACCCTGGCATCAAATAAGAACCATCGGAGCTGATATGATCATTCTGGAAGTATCGAATGATTAACGGAAGAAGAAGTTTGATGAAACGGGGCTTCCCCGTTTTTTTTATTGGACTTTCATTTAAATTATGAACAACCCACACCCTCCCGCAAAATTCCCCCTTCAAAACAATCCTACACCCTAAACATCCTTCCATCGCTTTTGTTCTCACCCATTAGGTATGAGCAACATACACTGTTGAAGTGAAAAGGGATTTAGAATAGCGATTATGTAAAAAGTAGGTGAAATCAGTGATGCTGACCGGAATGCAGATCGCAGTTCTAGGCGGAGATGCTCGTCAACTTGAGATTATTCGGAAGCTTACGGAGTTGGATGCTAAGATCTCACTCGTAGGTTTTGAACAACTAGATCATGCCTTTACAGGGGCTACGAAAGAAAAGCTGAGTGAAGTGGACTTTTCGATGATTGATGCCATTATCTTACCTGTACCCGGCACGAATCTACAAGGAGAAATTGATACGATTTTTTCCAACGAGAAAATCATTTTAACAGAAGAAATCGTGTCACAGACGCCAGAGCACTGTACGATCTATTCAGGAATTAGTAATAAGTACTTGGATCAAGTGATGTCTTCAACGCACCGGAAACTTGTTCAGTTGTTTGAGAGAGATGATGTTGCCATTTATAATTCCATCCCTACAGTAGAGGGAACGATTATGATGGCTATTCAACATACAGACTTTACCATTCACGGATCTACCATTGTCATATTAGGTCTGGGTAGGGTAGGTATGAGTGTAGCTAGAACGTTTCATCATTTAGGGGGAAAGGTGAAGGTAGGTGTTCGCAGAAGTGAGCATCTGGCCAGGGTGACCGAAATGGGTCTAGAGCCATTCCACTTGGATAACTTAGAAAAAGAGGTTGAGAATTGTGATATATGTATAAACACAATTCCAGTGCATATAGTCAAGGCTGCTGTGATAGCAAAAATGCCAGCTCATACATTAATTATTGATTTGGCTTCAAAGCCTGGAGGTACAGATTTTCGTTATGCAGAAAAGCGGGGCATTAAAGCATTGTTAGCCCCAGGGTTGCCTGGAATCGTGGCACCTAAGACAGCCGGGCAGATTCTGGCGAATGTTCTTTGTCAATTGCTAGAGGACGATTTTGATTTAGGAAAGGAGAGTTCATCATGAGCGTAAAAGGAAAACGAATCGGGTTTGGTCTGACAGGGTCTCATTGTACGTACGATGCCGTATTCCCCGAAATCGAACGATTAGTGAATAACGGTGCGGAAGTGATGCCGATTGTTACTTCGACCGTTATGAATACGGAAACGAGATTTGGTAAGGGAGAAGACTGGATCAAGCGGATTGAGGACGTGACGGGTCATAAGGTGATCGATTCAATCGTAAAGGCGGAGCCACTCGGTCCTAAAATTCCATTGGATTGCATGGTGATCGCTCCCCTTACAGGAAATTCAATGAGTAAATTCGCAAATGCAATGACAGATTCTCCGGTATTAATGGCTGCCAAAGCGACTCTTCGTAATCACCGACCGGTAGTACTGGGGATTTCAACAAATGATGCTCTTGGTTTAAATGGTGTAAATCTAATGAGATTAATATCAACGAAAGATATTTACTTTATCCCATTCGGTCAGGATGCGCCTGTTAGTAAACCAAAATCGATGGTAGCTAGAATGACGTTAATTCAGGAAACCATTGAAGAGGCAATTGAAGGAAGACAGCTTCAGCCTGTCGTAATCGAAAGATATTTAGATTAATACTTTAGAAGGCTATCACCTTGCACTGTTAAGATGGCCTTCTTTTCATGCATATAGAAGGATATGGCTCTCATTAAATTAAAATAATCAAAACTTATATAAAGAATTCCCTATTGTCGAATAATTGTTTATGTTAAAATATTCTTTATTATAGTAATAGACTAAAAGGTTATACCTACTATGAGAATACTGAATGGTTGGAAGGAGAGAAGAATTTGAATACAACGGGATTTCATGTAGCGGTTGTCGGTGCTACTGGTGCAGTGGGACAGCAAATGCTACAAACATTAGAAAAAAGGGATTTTCCAATAAAACAATTAACATTATTATCTTCAGCACGCTCTGCCGGGTCTACAGTTAGCTTCAAAGGGAAAGAATGGACGGTTGAAGAAGCGAAGCCTGAAAGTTTTGAAGGAGTCGACATTGCTTTATTTAGTGCAGGTGGGAGTGTATCCAAACTTCTTGCTCCTGAAGCCGTTAAACGTGGGGCGATTGTCGTCGACAACACAAGTGCATACCGAATGGATCCAGATGTTCCTCTAGTTGTTCCAGAAGTGAATGAAGAAGATATCAAACTTCATAACGGAATCATTGCGAATCCTAACTGTTCTACTATTCAGATGGTGGCAGCACTTGAACCGATTCGTAAAAAATATGGCTTATCGAAAGTTATCGTGTCAACTTATCAGGCAGTTTCAGGGGCAGGTGCAGTGGCAATCGATGAGCTTCACGCGCAATCACAAGCCATACTGTCAGGTGAATCATTTGAGCCAAGTGTCCTGCCTGTAAAAGGGGATAAAAAGCATTATCAAATTGCTTATAATGCCATACCACAAATTGATAAATTCCAGGAGAACGGCTTTACATTTGAAGAAATGAAAATGATCAATGAAACGAAAAAAATTATGCACATGCCATCTTTAAAGGTGTCTGCAACATGTGTTAGATTACCTGTTGTAACAGGTCACTCTGAAAGTGTATATATTGAAATTGAGAAGGATTCTGTTTCAGTGAAAGATATACACTCACTGTTAAAAGATGCTCCCGGGGTAACCTTGGAAGACGCCCCGGATGAACAAATTTATCCGATGCCTGCACATGCTGTAGGAAAACCGGATGTATTTGTAGGTAGAGTGCGTAAGGATCTTGACGAAGACAAGGGTTTCCATATGTGGGTTGTGTCTGACAACTTACTTAAGGGAGCGGCTTGGAACTCTGTTCAAATCGCAGAAAGTTTAATGAAACTTGGTTTAATTAAGTAACTAAGAGGGACCATGCCAGCAATTGATCTGTATATTTCCACTATTCGTTCTCACATACCTCTTGAACATATGACAATGAGGTGTAGTCATGAAAGTGATCGTTCAAAAATTTGGTGGAACGTCTGTACGTGATGAGGCAAGTCGCTTAAAGGCACTTGCCCACACAAAGCAAGCGATTGATAAGGGATATAAAGTGGTGGTAGTTGTTTCAGCTATGGGTAGAAAAGGCGAACCTTACGCTACTGACTCCCTGTTATCCTTAATCGGTGGCAGAAATACTTCAATTAGTAAGAGAGAGCAAGACTTATTATTATCTTGTGGAGAAATCATTTCTAGCCTGGTCTTCTCTAACATGCTGCTTGAACATGGAATCCGATCTACCGCTTTAACGGGTGCTCAAGCTGGGTTCCGAACAAATAATGATTTTAACAATGCGAAGATTATGGAAATGAAATGCAGCCGTTTGGTAAAAGAGCTGGAAATTCACGATGCAGTGGTCGTTGCCGGGTTTCAAGGTGCAACGAAAGATGGTGATGTCACCACGATAGGCAGAGGGGGGAGTGATACTTCCGCTTCTGCTTTAGGAGTGGCATTAAAGGCTGAATTCATCGATATTTTTACCGATGTTGAAGGGGTCATGACTGCAGATCCCCGCATTTCATCGAAAGCAAGACCGATAACGGTTGTTTCCTATAATGAAGTATGTAATATGGCATATCAGGGAGCAAAGGTGATTCATCCAAGAGCCGTTGAAATTGCAATGAATTCGAACGTTCCAATTCGAATCCGTTCCACATACTCAAATGGTGAAGGCACGCTTGTGACCACACTTGAAAATTCGAAAGCACATAAAGAATTTCGGAGTCATCCCGTAACAGGAATCGCTCATGTTCCCAATCTTACCCAAATTAAAGTATTCGCTAAGGAAGATCAATACAATCTTCAAGCCGAAGTCTTTAAAGCGATGGCTAAAGAGGGAATAAGCGTTGATTTCATTAACATTTCACCACGGGGAGTTGTTTACACTGTTGCCTCATCGGTTGCAGAAGAAGCGATTACCGTTCTGAAAAATATAGGTCATAAACCGATTGTAGAGTCTGAATGTGCTAAGATTTCAGTAGTGGGAGCGGGGATGACAGGGGTTCCTGGGGTGACTTCAGCCATTGTATCGTCGCTTTCCAACGAAGGAATCCGAATCCTCCAGTCAGCAGATAGTCATACGACTATTTGGGTTCTGGTGAAAGAGATGGACCTGATTAATGCGATTAATGCACTTCATGATACATTTCAACTACAAGAGAGAACCGCTACATTCAGGGTAGGATAAACATAAGAGGAGAGTGACAAGATTGAATTTTGGCCGCGTTTCTACGGCGATGGTTACCCCATTTGACCGTAAAGGAAATATTGATTTCATCAAGACGACCCAATTAATACAGTATTTGATTGAAAATGGATCAGATTCGTTAGTAGTAGCCGGGACGACGGGTGAGTCTCCTACTTTAACAAAAGAAGAAAAGATTGCTTTATTTCGACATGTAGTAAAAGTAGTAAACGGAAGAGTACCTGTGATTGCCGGGACGGGAAGCAATAACACGCATGCCTCAATCGAGCTTACCAAAAAGGCAGTAGATGCAGGCGTAGATGCCATCATGCTGGTGACTCCATACTATAATAAGCCGAGTCAGGAAGGCTTATTCCAGCATTTCAAGGCGATTGCCGAATCAACAAGCTTACCTGTCATGCTGTATAATATCCCTGGACGTTCAAGCGTCAATGTTTCTCCTGAAACCATCATTCGATTGTCAGAGATTGAAAACATCGTAGCTGTTAAAGAAGCAAGCGGTGACTTAGATAGCATGACTGAAATCATTTCACATACGCCAGACGATTTTATGCTGTATAGTGGCGATGACGGTCTTACCCTGCCTGTATTGTCTATAGGTGGAACTGGTATCGTGTCTGTTGCCTCACATATCATCGGAAACGAAATGCAGGAAATGGTTACTGCATTCATAGGTGGAAATCCAATGCAGGCAGCCGGTCTGCATCAAAAACTTCTTCCGATCATGAAAGGGTTATTCACAAGTCCAAACCCTACCCCAGTAAAAACAGCCCTGCAGATGAAGGGCATGGACGTTGGATCTGTCCGTTTACCATTAATTCCACTAACTGAAGTGGAAAGAGCAAAGCTGTCTCAACTGCTGAACGTATTATCTTAGAAAATTTTTTTCAGAAAGCCCTTTGTTACTGAAAGTGAATTTGTATAAGTTGATTGGAGCCGAAATCAACCAATGCTCGCTTATCAACACCGTTTACAAAATATCCAATGAAAAAGACTGTGGAGGCCATTCCCCCACAGTCTTTTCATATGAAAAAGGAAAATTATGCCCAAAAATCAGTAATAGATTAATTTATTTTAAAGAAGAAGGATTTAGTCACATTGTATCGAAATAGTAATGTAGTAAAAATGAATGCAGTCTTTTTCCTAATCTTGTTATAGGTAGGATAAAATTGGTTGTACTCCCAAAATATTATCAAGTATAATAAATGTAACTGATTGAAGATCGGGAAAGGCACAGCATAGGAGGACATAATGTGAGTAAGACAAAGAATGAAAGTATTAAGATCATTCCGCTCGGAGGAGTGGGAGAAATTGGTAAGAATATGTACGTGATTGAAGTGGATCATGAAATTTTCGTGGTTGACGCCGGGCTGATGTTCCCTGAAAATGAAATGCTCGGAATTGATATCGTGATTCCTGACATTCAATACCTCATTGAAAATAAAGAACGTGTGAAAGGAATCTTCTTGACTCATGGGCATGAGGATAGCATTGGAGCAATTTCATACGTACTTAATAAGATAAAGGCACCTGTTTATGGCACACGGTTAACCAATGCCCTCGTAAAGGCACGATTGAAGGATGATAATATCCGGGAAGATGTGAAATTCTATACGATTCACTCTGATAGCCATCTCACCTTTGATGGAGTGAATGTAACGTTCTTTAAAACCACACATAGTATTCCAGATTCTGTTGGTGTTTGTATACATACATCTGAAGGGGGCATCGTCCATACCGGGGAATTCAAATTTGATCAATCAGCTAAACACCTTTATCGCCCGGATTTAGGCAAAATGGCTCAAATCGGTGAGAAAGGTGTACTTTGTTTATTGTCTGACAGCACCGAAGCGGAGAGACCCGGCTACACAACTTCCGAGGCCGTCATTGAACAGCATATAACAGACGCTTTACGGAAGGCATCCGGAAGAGTGATTGTAGCTTGCTTTGCATCTAATTTAATTCGGCTTCAGCAAGTTTTTGATGCAGCAGAGCAAAATAATCGTAAAGTGGCCGTAGTGGGTAAGAGTTTGAAGAGAGTATATGATGTAGCATTAAAATTAGGCTATCTTCACGTACGGGATGAGATGATCATCGGAATTGATGAGATTGGTGAATATCCTAAAGATGAAGTCGTCATCATCGCAACCGGGACACAAGGAGAACCGTTTGAAGCACTGCAGCGGATGTCAAAACGCTCCCATCGTCTTGTGAATATCGAAGAAGGTGATACAGTCCTTATTACCGCCTCCCCTTCACCTGGCATGGAAGTCATTGTAGGGAAGACAATTGACATGCTTTACAGAGCAGGAGCAAACGTCTTGACGGCTAATAAGAAGGTTCATGTTTCAGGGCATGGGAGTCAGGAAGATCTAAAGTTCATGTTAAATATCATGAAGCCGAAGTATTTCATTCCAATACAAGGTGAGTATAAAATGCTGGTGGCGCATACCCAGATCGCACACGATATCGGTCTTCCGTATAAGCAAATTTTCATTTTGGATAAGGGAGATGTGCTTCAATACAAGGACGGCAAGATGAGAATGAGCGGACGGGTACAGGCAGGGAATGTGTTAATCGATGGAATTGGTGTAGGGGACGTAGGGAATATCGTCCTTCGCGACCGTAAGCTATTATCAGAAGACGGTGTATTTACAGTCGTTGTGACGATCAACCGCAGATCCAAATCGATTGTGTCCGGTCCTGAAATCATTTCACGCGGCTTCGTTTACGTGAGGGAATCAGAAGAGTTGATTGAAGGAGCAGGAGGTATCGTGACTGATGTGGTACATTCCTATTTACAAAAAGGCTCTTTTGAATGGACAACCATCAAACAAGATATCAGAGATCAACTCAATTACTATCTATTCAATAAAACACGGAGAAGACCAATGATTTTACCGATCATCATGGAAGTATAATACGTGAGGCTATTTGTTTGAGTATGTTTGAACAAATAGCCTCACTTTTATTATTTGGACTAAACTATAAAGTATGAAAACACTCCCTTATTAAAATAATAACAAGAGAATGGAAATGAAAAGGAGATGTTTTCATGGAAGAAAATCATGAACGTATGCAGGATCAGCCAAATAAAGGCCAGGATGATAATAAAGATAAACCATCAGGATTAATGGAAAAGATTCAGCAATTAGGGCAAACCAATGTCCCGCAACTCTCTCAGGATTCCAATATCCATTGCTTAACGATAGTGGGTCAAATAGAAGGGCATATGCAACTTCCACCTCAAAATAAAACAACGAAGTATGAACATGTTATTCCTCAACTTGTAGCAATCGAACAAAACCCGAAAATAGAGGGTTTGGTAGTGATTTTAAATACGGTAGGCGGTGATGTGGAAGCCGGACTCGCCATTTCTGAAATGATCGCTTCCCTTTCTAAACCTACAGTATCCGTTGTATTAGGAGGAGGGCATAGTATTGGTGTACCGATTGCCGTCTCTTGCGATTTCTCCTACATTGCGAGCACTGCAACAATGACCATTCACCCGGTTCGCTTGACGGGATTAGTGATCGGGGTTCCGCAGACATTTGAGTACTTAGATAAAATGCAGGATAGGGTAGTTAGTTTCGTAACGAAGCATAGTAATATTTCGGAAGAAGATTTTAAAGACCTGATGTTTGCAAAAGGTAACCTTACACGGGATATCGGTACGAATGTGGTCGGTGACGATGCCGTTGAATACGGCCTGATAGATGGGATAGGTGGCATTGGGACAGCCATTAAAAAGATTAACGAGTTAATTGAGATGAAAAAGCAATCGGATCAACAAGAAGGGTTAGTACAATGATCCTTTATACAGTTGTTCCCAATGATGTTGTATTTCCAACAGATGCAAGTGAATTCAGTGGTCAAATGATGATGGAATATCAGGGTGTTCCGGTCCTCGTTCAGCAGGAGGAGAACCGGTATCGAATTGTGAGGGTCATGAGTAGTGACCCTGCACATTATCTCGATAATCAGATTTGCCCGGGTGAATTTATCAACAATTAAGAGAGAAAGAGGATTTTCCCGAAATAGTGGATATGCTATAATATTACTGGAAGAGATAATCATAATGATACTTTAAGTTAACGGGAAGGGTCTGACACCTTAGGCACATAGATTGCCCCAAAGGATCAGCCCTTTCTTCATCTTTATGTACATAAGAAGAAAGACTTCAATAGAATTTAGGTGAATTGGATTGGCAAAACGAAAAAGAAGAAAAAAACGATCTGCAACAAGTTCAACCTTAAAACAAACCATCAAGTATGAAATTACAGGAATGATCCTTGCTGCCCTCAGTTTGATTTCAATCATAGAGCTTGGAGCTGTAGGGAAAGCAGTGGTATATTTCTATCGATTCTTTCTGGGTGAATGGTATATGGTTGCCCTCCTGTGGATGCTGTATGTGGCCGGGTACCTCATGATTAAACGAGAGACTCCTATGTTATTTAGTCGCAGGCTTATTGGGATTTATATCATCATTGCGAGCTTCTTACTATTGAGTCATGTGAAATTATTTGATTTGCTCTCAAATGATGGTTCTTTCGATAATCCAAGTGTCATCATGAATACGTGGGATTTGTATTGGATGGATGTAGGCGGGGAAACGAGCACATCTGATCTTGGTGGTGGAATGATAGGGAGCGTTTTATTTGCCGTTTCTTATTTTCTATTTGACTCGCAAGGAGCAAGAATTGTTAGTGCAACATTCATATTGATCGGAATCATACTAGTGACAGGTAAATCCATCGGGGATGTGCTGGGAAGAGCAGGAAAGCGCTTTGGTGCATTCTTAAGCGGACAATGGTCCGCATTCAAACAGGATATGAATGACTGGAGAGAAGATCAGTTAAAGAAAAAAGAAGTGAAAGAAAAGAAAAAGAAAGAAGCTCCAGTGAAGCAGGAGAAAGCGGTTGAAACCCAGGTGCCTCAGCAAGAGGAAACAAGTGAACCGATTATCTCAAACTTCGCGGAACGTGCATACGGAGGGGCTCAGACGAAAGAAGAACCATCCTCTTCAGGAGCGGGAATGAATGGTGAAAAAGACGATGCTGCCGCTAACGAAAAGTCCGATTCAGAAGGGGAAGCGGACTCTGCACCACCAATTACATTTACTGAAATAGAAAATAAGGATTATAAACTACCGTCTATTTCGTTATTAAAGAGTCCTAGAAAAACAGATCAGAGTAATGAATATCAACTGATTCATGCCAACGCAGCCAAACTTGAAAGAACCTTCCAAAGCTTCGGAGTAAAAGCGAAAGTGACACAAGTTCACTTGGGTCCAGCCGTCACCAAATATGAAGTACACCCGGATGTAGGTGTGAAAGTAAGCCGCATCGTGAATCTTAGTGATGATTTAGCCTTGGCTCTTGCGGCTAAAGATATCCGAATCGAAGCTCCTATTCCAGGAAAATCGGCTATCGGTATTGAAGTTCCTAACTCAGAGGTTGCCATGGTCTCTTTACGAGAGGTACTTGAAGCCAAGGAACATAATAAACCGGATGCCAAGCTCCAAATTGGATTAGGAAGGGATATTACGGGTGAAGCCGTACTTGCAGAACTGAATAAAATGCCTCACTTACTTGTGGCCGGGGCCACAGGAAGTGGAAAGAGTGTCTGTATTAATGGAATTATCACCAGTATACTTATGAGAGCTAAACCACATGAAGTCAAGCTCATGATGATTGATCCAAAAATGGTGGAACTAAATGTATATAATGGGGTGCCGCACCTATTAGCTCCCGTAGTAACGGATGCGAAGAAAGCTTCACAGGCATTAAAAAAGGTTGTAAGCGAAATGGAACGGAGATATGAATTGTTCTCCCACACAGGAACAAGAAATATTGAAGGCTACAACGACTACGTCAAGAGACAGAATCTCGAGAACGAAGAAAAGCAGCCGCTGCTTCCTTACATTGTGGTCATAGTAGATGAATTAGCCGACTTAATGATGGTTGCTTCTAACGATGTTGAAGATGCCATCACAAGACTCGCACAGATGGCCCGTGCCGCAGGGATACATTTGATCATTGCGACACAGCGTCCTTCAGTGGATGTTATTACAGGGGTCATCAAAGCGAATATACCATCAAGGATTGCGTTTGCCGTATCATCTCAGACCGACTCCAGAACCATTCTGGATTCCGGGGGTGCTGAAAAACTATTGGGCAGAGGAGACATGCTCTTCATGCCTGTAGGGGCTTCAAAGCCAACAAGGGTTCAAGGCGCCTTCTTATCTGATGAAGAAGTAGAAGAAATCGTTGATTTTGTTATCTCCCAACAAAAGGCACAGTATCAGGAAGAAATGATTCCAGATGAAATTCAGGAAGATGAGAAAACGGGCGAAGCAGAAGACGAACTATATAATGATGCAGTTCAATTAATCGCTGAAATGCAGACGGCATCCGTATCCATGCTTCAAAGGAGATTTAGGATCGGTTATACGAGAGCTGCCAGGTTGATTGATGAAATGGAAGTAAGAGGTGTTGTAGGACCCTATGAAGGAAGTAAGCCAAGAACCGTCTTAATCGGTAAGCCTTCAGAAGAGCAAAGCTCTTAATAAAAGGTGTGTTACCCTATTAAAAACAAATGGGGTTACACACCTTTTTTTTGTAAGTAATTAAGGGGGAAAGCTTAAAATGAATGCGATTCATTTTATCTTATTCTAGTTTATCCACCAATGTGTTATACTATTAAAAGCGTTTACAAATGTAATGTCATTGTATAACTATTGTAAAGAATGAAAATGAACACACTCTCTATTGTAAAATATTTGTAAAAATACACCATGTAAACCTATTCATCACAATGAAATTACTACTTATTAACAAAAAAGGATTTTAAATTGTCTTTCTAATCATTTTTTTCGACAAAATCACACAATGCTATTTATTTATGAAAAGAAAAGTGTTATAGTATTTTCGATTAGTAGGAAAGATATACATCAGAGGTCTGATGTCTTGAGAAAATTTGGTGGTGGTTCCAGTGACAATAAAAACAGACAATCGACATTTATACTTACAAGTGATTGACCGTTTGAAGAAAGACATTGAGGCGGGAGTTTACAAAGAAAAAGAAAAACTTCCATCTGAATTCGATCTCTCCAAACAACTAGGTGTGAGTAGGGCTACTCTCCGTGAAGCTCTCAGGATTCTTGAGGAAGAAAGTGTCATCGTAAGACGTCATGGGGTAGGTACATTTGTAAATGCTAAACCGCTCTTTACTTCTGGTATTGAGCAACTGAACAGTGTAACGAACATGATTAAGCAGGCTGGTATGGAGCCAGGGACCATTTTCTTAAGCTCAACAACTCAAGAAGCTACTGAGGATGATGTGAAGAGGTTTACTTGCAATGAAGAGGACGACGTGATTCTGATTGAACGGGTTCGTACGGCAAACGGGGAACCGGTTGTGTATTGTGTGGACAAAATTCCTGAAAAGGTTATGCCACGTAATTTCACCCATGAAGATAACTCTATTTTCACTGTTTTAGAAAAACGAGAGAATAAGAGAATTACCCATGCCGTTGCACAAATTGAACCTATGGGGTATCACGATAAAATCTCCCCTATTCTAAATTGTGAACCAGAAACGGCACTACTCGTTTTAAAGCAAATGCATTTTGATGAAAACGATGAGCCGATTCTGTACTCAGTAAACTATTTCAGATCCGACAAATTTAGCTTCCACGTATTAAGAAAGCGTGTATAACAACAATCAATCTTTCTACTAATTATTACAATATTAGGGGGTACTCTAGGTGAAAAAACGTAAATTTGGTTTAGCGTTGTCATTTGTTCTAGCTGCAGGTACATTATTAGGTGCTTGTGGAACAAGCGAGGACAAAGAAGGTGCATCTAGTGGTGAAGGTAACAAGAAAGAAGATCAATTTACAGTAGCAATGGTTACAGATGTCGGTGGAGTAGATGACAAATCTTTCAACCAATCGGCTTGGGAAGGTTTAAAAGCTTTCGGTGAAGAAAATGACTTAGAAAAAGGTAAAGAAGGATATGACTACCTTCAATCACAATCTGATGCTGACTATGCTACTAACTTAAACACATTAGCTCGTCAAGACTTTGACTTAGTATATGGTATCGGCTTCCTTATGGAAGGTGCAATCAATGACATTGCACAACAACAAAAAGATTCTCATTTTGCAATCGTTGATGCTGTTGTAGATCAGCCAAACGTTGCAAGCATCATGTTTAAAGAACAAGAAGCTTCTTTCTTGGCTGGAGTTGCAGCTGGATTAGCTACAAAAACGAATAAAATTGGATTCATCGGTGGTATGGAGATTCCGGTAATCGAACGTTTCCATGCTGGTTTCATCGCTGGTGTTAAATCAGTTAACCCGGATGCGGAAATCGTTGCAGACTATGCAGGAGCTTTTGATAAAGCTGAACTTGGTCAAACGATCGCTTCTAAAATGTACTCTCAAGATGTAGATGTTATTTTCCATGCAGCTGGTGGTACTGGTAATGGCTTATTCAAAGAAGCGCGTGACTTAAAAGAAAAAGATCCTTCCCGTGAGCTTTGGGCAATCGGTGTTGACTCTGATCAAGCTGCAGAAGGTAAAGTTGGCGACCATAACATTGTTCTGACATCTGCATTGAAACGAGTTGACAACGCGGTTAAAGACCTTGCAACAAAAGCTCAAGACGGAAATTTCCCTGGTGGAGAACAAATCTTATACGGTCTTAAAGAAGACGGTGTAGGACTTGCTGAATTAAATGAAGAGCTTTCTAACAAAGATGAAGTAATGCAAAAAGTTGATGAATGGAAAGAGAAAATTAATAGCGGAGATGTGACAGTTCCAGAATCTGTTAAAGAAGCGGAATCTTTCTCAGCTAACTAATTTTAAATGGGATAAGCGGGCCAAGGATAGCCGGTCTCTTATCCCTTTTTTAAAAGGAATATTCATAATAATTAAAAATCTAATTGAAGTATAGAAATATTTTTCTATCTTTCATTTAGATTTTTATCCGGGGAAACCCTTTTTTTCTAGCAAGTTAAGGTCTGACCTCTAACTACTAGATAAATATCCCTAGCCTACGCAAGGAGTGAATAGCAATGGATTATGTAATTGAGATGCTGAATATTCGTAAAGAGTTTCCAGGCATCGTAGCAAACGATAATATTACCCTCCAGCTCAAAAAAGGTGAAATTCATGCGCTTCTTGGTGAAAATGGAGCAGGTAAGTCCACACTGATGAATGTATTATTTGGACTTTACCAACCTGAGCAAGGAGAAATTCGTGTAAAGGGTCAGAAAGTAAACATCACCAATCCCAATATCGCCAACGACTTGGGAATCGGAATGGTCCATCAGCATTTTATGCTTGTGGATACTTTTACAGTAACAGAAAACATTATTCTCGGAAGAGAGCCTAAGTCCGGTGCAACGGTGGATATTAAAAAGGCAGAGAAGGATATTTTGGAAATATCAGAAAGATATGGTTTAAAAGTGGATCCGACGGCTAAAATTTCTGAAATTTCAGTAGGTATGCAGCAGCGTGTGGAAATCTTGAAAACACTTTATCGCGGGGCGGAAATTTTGATCTTTGATGAGCCAACGGCGGTACTGACCCCTCAAGAAATCAAAGAACTTATTCAAATTATGAAAACTCTCATTCAAGAAGGTAAGTCTATTATTCTTATCACCCATAAGCTTAAAGAGATTATGGAAGTGTGTGATAATGTAACCGTTATCAGAAAAGGTAAAGGGATTGGGACAGTGAAAGTATCAGAGACTGACCCGAACCATCTTGCGAGTCTGATGGTAGGGCGTGAAGTAACCTTCAAAACTGAGAAAATAGAAGCAAATCCTGCAGGCAATGTACTTGAGATACGTGATTTAAACGTGAAAGATCATCGGAATGTACCAGTAGTAAAAGGATTGAACCTTGAAGTGAAGGCCGGGGAAATACTGGGTATTGCAGGGGTCGACGGCAACGGGCAAAGTGAACTGATAGAAGCCATTACAGGGTTACACAAAACCGATGGTGGCTCGATTAAGCTGAATGGAAAAGATATAGTCAATATGAAGCCGCGTAAGATATACGAAACAGGTGTAGGTCATATTCCTCAGGATCGTCACAAGCACGGATTAGTATTAGATTTTCCAATAGGTGAAAATATGGTTCTACAAACCTATTACAAAAAGCCTTATTCAAATAAAGGGATATTAAGCTATAAAAACATCTACAATCAAGCGAGAAAGCTAATCTCAGAGTTTGATGTAAGAACACCTTCGGAATATACTCTTGCCCGGGCATTGTCCGGTGGTAATCAACAAAAGGCGATTATCGGCAGGGAAGTCGATCGTGACCCGGACTTGTTGATTGCAGCTCAACCGACTCGTGGTTTGGATGTAGGGGCCATTGAGTTCATCCACAAACGTCTGATCGAGCAGCGGGATAACGGGAAAGCCGTGCTATTACTTTCATTTGAACTAGATGAAATCATGAATGTAAGTGATCGTATCGCCGTTATTTATGAAGGCCAAATCGTAGCGATTGTGAATCCGAAAGAAACGACCGAACAAGAGCTTGGACTGCTGATGGCTGGATCAAAGAGGAAGGAAACGGGGGAAAACGAACATGTCTAATCGATTAACAAATATATTAATCCCGATTATTTCAGTCCTTTTGGGTATTATTGTCGGAACCATTATCATGCTTGTAAGCGGGTATGATCCGATTGCCGGATATTCTGCATTATGGCAAGGTATTTTCGGCGAAATCTACTATGTAGGGGAAACGGTACGTCAAGTTACACCGTACATTTTAGCGGGATTGGCTGTGGCCTTTGCCTTTAGAACCGGTTTATTCAATATCGGGGTCGAAGGACAATTGATTGTAGGCTGGCTTGCTGCTGTATGGGTGGGGGTTGCTTTCGATGAGTTACCAAAAATCATTCATTTGCCCCTTGCCATCATTGCAGCAGCACTAGCTGGAGCGTTATGGGGCTTTATTCCTGGGTTGCTTAAAGCAAGATTTCGTGTGCACGAAGTAATTGTAACAATCATGATGAACTATATTGCTCTTCACGTCACCAATGCGATTATCCGTGATGTCCTAACTGAGCGTAAAGATCGTACGGATTATATCGCTGAAACGGCATCACTTAAGTCTCCGTTCTTCGAAAGCTTAACGGATTACTCCCGCCTGCATTGGGGAGTTTTCATTGCCCTTCTTTGTGTATTCATCATGTGGTTCCTATTAGAGAAAACAACACGTGGATATGAACTGCGTTCTGTTGGTTTTAACCAGCACGCTTCTCAATATGCCGGGATGAACGTAAACGGAAACATTATTCTTTCCATGGTCATCTCAGGAGCGTTTGCTGGACTGGCTGGTGCTATGGAAGGTTTAGGGACATTTGGTTATGCTTCTATTAAAGGAGGATTTACAGGGGTCGGATTCGACGGGATTGCTGTAGCTCTATTGGGAGGAAATGTTGCCATTGGTGTTGTGTTCGCAGCACTATTATTTGGAGGGCTAAAAGTCGGTGCATTGAATATGCCTCTTGAAGCAGGTATTCCAAATGAACTAGTAGACATTATTATTGCCCTTATTATTTTCTTTGTAGCATCTGGTTATATGATTCGTTATCTAATTCAACGATTTAGTAAAAAGGGGGTGAAGTAAGTGGGCTTTATTGATATCTTGACAATCCTTATTCCATCAACATTATTGTGGGCATCACCACTTATTTTCACTGCTTTGGGCGGAGCATTCTCTGAACGTTCTGGTGTCGTTAATATTGGACTTGAAGGTTTAATGGTCATAGGCGCTTTCGCAAGTATCGTTTTCAACCTTGCTTTCGCAGATGTATTCGGTGATGCAACTCCTTGGGTAGCACTGCTTATAGCCATGGCAATGGGAGCGTTACTAGCTGTCTTACATGCAGTTGCTTCTATCACCTTTAGAGCTGATCAAGTAGTATCAGGTGTGGCAATCAACCTGCTTGCTATTGGATTAACCCTTTTCTTAGTGAAACGTATTTACGGGAAAGGTCAAACTGATATTATTTCTGAAGGATTCGGGAAAGTGGATGTGCCATTACTGAATAAAATTCCGGTGATTGGAAATATTTTCTTCTCTAACACATACTGGCCACCATTTGTAGCCATTCTAGTATCCATCATTGTTTGGTTCATTATGTTTAAGACACCATTCGGGCTGAGACTTCGTTCAGTCGGTGAGCATCCAATGGCAGCAGACACAATGGGAATCAACGTTACGAAAATGCGCTATATCGGTGTCATCATTTCTGGGGCTTTTGCAGGAATTGGCGGGGGAGTATATGCTCAATCGATTTCTTCAGATTTTAGTCACGCCACGATCAGTGGACAAGGTTTCATGGCCTTAGCCGCTTTGATCTTCGGTAAGTGGCATCCATTAGGTGCCATGGGTGCAGCATTATTCTTTGGATTCGCTCAAAGTTTAAGTATCATCGGATCGAGCATTCCATTATTTGAGAACATTCCAAGTGTATATCTGTTAATCGCTCCTTACGTGTTAACAATCCTTGCACTTACCGGCTTCATCGGCCGTGCAGATGCGCCAAAAGCGCTTGGCACACCGTACATCAAAGGAAATCGTTAATTTTCATGAGCAATACACGAAAAAGGTATCTCGGCATTCGAGGTACCTTTTTTGGTGAAACAAAAGAATGAGACATATTGAATATTTTCCATACATATAATAGTTTACTCTATGGGTATTTTTCCAATAGAGGAAGATGCTTGAAATCAACATCTCAGTACATGTATAGTTATACATAAATACCGCACAATAAGGGTGTTTATATCTTTTATTGATTTCAAAAATGACGGAAGTGTGGAACTAAGGAGGACGGTACGATGACAGCCATAAATGAAATAGTAAAAAAGAAACAAGGGTACACGCTACATATCGTTCAAACGGATAAGTTTAAAACCAACAGTCTGATTTTGAAAATGAAAGCTCCTTTAGATCAAGAAACAGTGACCTTACGCGGATTACTCCCTCATGTGATGCAAAGCAGTACAAAGACCTATCCGAGTACAACGGAATTAAGGTCCTACCTGGATGAATTATATGGTGCTAACTTTTTTACGGATTTAGGTAAAAAAGGTGAATACCACGTGGTCAGCATGTCCGTGGAAATCGCCAACGAAAAATTTTTAAGGGACTCAGATCCTTTACTTCAAAAAGGATTAGAATTTTTAGCAGATGTCCTTCAAAATCCACATATTGAAAATAACGAATTCGATCAGAAAACAGTCGAGAAAGAAAAACGAAACCAGAAGGTAAGAATACAGGCAGTTTATGACGATAAAATGCGCTATGCTAATTCACGGCTTGTAGAAGAAATGTGTAAGGGGGAGCGATTTGCCCTACATGTTAATGGAATTAGTGAAGAAGTAGAGTCCATAACGGCCAAGAGTTTGTATGAGTATTATCAAAAAGTCATGAATGAAGATCAATTTGATCTTTATGTCATCGGCGATGTAGATGTTGCAGAAGTTGAAACTCTGTGTGATCAACTCCTCCAATTAAACGAACGTACCCCTCTTGAAGTCGATTCATCGGAAGTGGAACAAAAAGAAAGGGAAAACGTCGTGAAAGAAAAGCAGGATGTGAAGCAGGGTAAGCTTAATATGGGATACCGGACTCATACACAATATGGCGATGATGATTACTTTGCCCTCCAAGTGTTCAATGGCATATTCGGTGGATTTTCTCATTCTAAATTGTTCATAAATGTGAGAGAAAAAGCGAGCTTAGCCTACTATGCAGCAAGTAGACTGGAAAGTCATAAAGGATTATTGATGGTTATGTCCGGAATAGAATTTGAGAAATATGATCAAGCAGTCGGAATCATCAATGATCAGCTGCAAGCCATGAAGGATGGAGACTTTACGGATGGTGAAATCGAACAAACGAAAGCGGTCATCCGCAATCAACTGCTTGAAACCATTGATACGTCCCGTGGTTTGGTTGAGGTCCTCTATCATAATGCAGTCGCCCATGAAGAAATAGATTTAAAACACTGGCTTGATGAAATAGAGAAGACGACGAAAGAAGACATCGTGAAAGCAGCAAATAAAGTTGAGCTTGATACCATCTACTTTTTAACAGGAATGGAGGGATAAAGATGAAGAAAATTTCCTTCGATCAACTACAGGAAAACTTATATTATGAAAAAATGTCAAATGGATTGGACGTCTATATACTCCCGAAAAAAGGGTTCAATAAGACATATGCCACGTTTACGACGAAGTACGGAAGCATTGACAATCATTTTGTCCCTCTGAACGAAGAAGAATTCGTTAAGGTACCAGATGGAATCGCCCACTTCTTGGAGCATAAATTGTTTGAAAAGGAAGACGGTGATGTATTCCAGCAATTCAGCCGCCAGGGAGCGTCGGCTAATGCGTTCACATCATTTACACGAACCGCCTATCTATTTTCAAGTACTACCAATGTAGAACGAAATTTAGAAACGCTTATAGATTTTGTTCAAGACCCATATTTTACAGAAAAGACAGTCGAAAAAGAAAAAGGCATCATAGGACAGGAAATCACAATGTATGATGATAACCCTGACTGGCGATTATACTTTGGTGTGATCCAGAATATGTACAAAAATCACCCTGTGAAGATTGATATTGCAGGAACGATTGATTCCATCACACCAATCACGAAGGACATGTTGTATCAGTGCTACAACACATTCTACCATCCAAGCAACATGCTTCTCTTTGTAGTGGGATCTGTAGACCCGGATCAAATCATGAAACAAATTCGTTCGAATCAAGAAAAGAAGGATTATGAAAAAATGCCTGAGATCAAGCGGAGATTTGATGATGAACCAGAAACGGTTGCTGAGAAGAAGCAGGTCCTTAAGATGAATGTGCAAAGCCCTAAGTGCCTGGTAGGTCTTAAAGCACCTGAACCGCATCAGCAAGGCAAGGAAATGCTTAGACAAGAGCTTTCGATGAACGTTTTCCTGGATATGTTATTTGGGAAAAGCTCAACGTATTATTCTGACTTATACAATGATGGATTGATCGATGAGACATTCCACTATGACTATACACAAGAAAATGGCTTTGGGTTCTTAACCGTCGGCGGGGATACGGAAAAGCCGGATGAGTTGGCCGAGAAGGTACAATCGCTGTTACTTAAAGCCAAGAAAGAATCACTCTTTACAGAAGAAGGATTAGAAAGAACAAAGAAAAAGAAAATTGGTGCGTTTTTACGTGCCATTAATTCTCCAGAGTTTATTGCAAATCAATTCACACGCTATGCTTTTAATGAAATGGATCTATTTGAAGTTGTACCTACACTTGAATCATTGAAGTATGATGATATTCAAACCGTTGCAAGTACCATTATCAGTGAAGAGCGCTTTACCGTGTGTCAGGTAGTACCAAAATCATAATATCGGAGGGAGCTGCTTTAGGGTAGTTCCTCTCTTTATGTGGACATTGAGGTGGAAATAGATGAAATATGCTTTAATAACGGGGGCTTCAGGGGGAATTGGAAGCAGTACGGCATTAAGCTTGGCAGAAGAGGGATGGAATTTATATTTACATTACTATTCGAATGAAGAAGCTATGAAAGAATTACTACATAAAATTGAAAAGTATGGGGTTGAGGCAACCCCCATTCGAGCAAATCTTGCCCTCCCAGAAGAAGTGGGGAATGTTGTAGACAATATCTTTCAACTTGATGCAATTATTTATTGCAGCGGAAATTCAAACTGGGGGATGTTTCAAGATCAGACTGAAGAAGAGATGGACTATATGATTAACGTGCATGTGAAAAGTCCTTTGCTTCTCGTTCAAAAATTATTGCCTAAGCTTATTGAGCGTAAGGGGAATATTGTAATGATAAGTTCCATTTGGGGACAAATAGGTGGAGCCTGTGAGGTTATATATTCAACCGTAAAGGGTGCTCAATTGGCATTTGTGAAATCATTAAGTAAAGAGCTTGCCTTAAGTGGGGTAAGGATTAATGCAATTGCTCCAGGAGCCGTCGATACATCAATGATGAGCATTTTTTCTGAAGGAGATTTAAAAGCGCTGACCGAAGAGATACCAATGGGACGTCTCGCCCAAGCGGAAGAAATCGCTGACTCAATCCAGTTTCTTATTTCACCTAAAGCTTCCTATATTACAGGTCAAACACTTTCCATCAATGGTGGTTGGCATACTTAAAAAGTTTTTTCAGTCATAAGATTAGGGCGCATAATTTTCTTTCCGGGATACAAACTAAGGTTGTATTTCAATAAAGGAGGTCATGACACATGTCTGTATTAGATAATTGGTCTGATTGGAAAAACTTCTTAGGCGATCGTCTTCACCAAGCTCAACATGGTGGGATGGAAAATGAAACGGTATCTGATTTAGCTTACCAAATTGGTGACTACTTAGCGAATCAAGTCGAAGCTAAGAACGATCAGGAAAAAGTGTTAGCGGATTTATGGTCTGTCGCTTCTCCTGAAGAACAACATGCCATTGCGAACATGATGGTTAAACTTGTAAATAACAATGGTACTCGTTAAGGAGAGGGATTTTTCCTCTCCTTTTTCTTATATATACTCTTTCAAAAAAATCACTTGGAGTCATTTTTTCGCGTGAAGACTTATACATCATAACTATAATCAGCTTATAAGGCATAAAATGAGAAATTGTACATATTTATGTAGGTTTTGCTTTTCTATTACCGGAAAATCATTTATTATAATACCTAGATGTTTAAAAGATTTTTCGAATTATGTCAATTTTTATCGAATTGAAATGTCACGGATCTTTCAGGAGGTAACCAATGGAACGCAAAGAATGGTATTTAGAATATGAAATTCAAAAAAATCGTCCTGGCCTCTTAGGTGATATTTCCTCATTATTAGGAATGCTTTCTATAAATATAGTGACGATAAATGGAGTAGATGAAGGAAGAAGGGGAATGCTTCTTCTTGCGAATAATGATGAACAGATCACAAGGTTAGAGTCCATTTTACAAACGATGGATACAATTAATGTGACAAAGCTCAGAGAACCGAAATTAAGGGATCGTCTTGCCGTTCGTCACGGCCGTTATATTCAGCGTGATGCCGATGACAAGAAAACGTTTCGGTTTGTTCGTGATGAACTGGGTTTATTAGTAGACTTTATGGCTGAGCTATTTAAGCAAGAGGGACATAAGCTTGTTGGGATCAGAGGGATGCCCCGGGTAGGGAAGACCGAATCCATCGTGGCATCAAGTGTATGTGCAAATAAGAAATGGCTCTTTGTCTCCTCTACATTATTGAAGCAAACAATAAGAAGTAAGCTGATTGAAGACGAGTACTCATCCGAGAATTTATTTATTATCGACGGTATCGTTTCAACACGCCGTGCAAGTGAGAAGCACTGGCAGCTTGTAAGGGAAATCATGAGATTACCAGCAGTGAAAGTAATTGAACATCCTGATGTATTCGTTCAAAACTCTGAATATTCACTTGAAGATTTTGATTATATCATTGAACTTAGAAACGATCCTGATGAAGAAATTACATACGAACTAGTAGAACAAAATAATCTATTTCAAAATTCCGATTTTGGAGGTTTTGATTTTTAATATTGGAAGGTGTTAAGTGGTGACGGAATTAGGAAATCGTTTAAAGGAAGCTCGTGAATCTAAAGGTTATAGCCTCGATGATTTGCAAAAGATAACAAAGATTCAAAAACGCTATTTGATTGGAATCGAAGAAGGCTCGTATGATGCGATGCCTGGGAAGTTCTATGTGCGTGCATTTATTAAACAGTATTGTGAAGCGGTCGGTCTTCCTCCTGAAGTGATTTTTGAGGAGCATAAAGATGAAATTCCGACAACTTATGAAGATGAAATACCGGTTTCACTTTCCAGGGTCCAATCGAGAAAGTCTGTTTCAGAAAGCTCTACCAAGGTGTTTGACTTCCTTCCTAAGCTCCTTATAGCATTATTCGTCATTGGTGCGTTGATTGCAGTATGGGTGTTTTGGCAAGGGAAAGTAGGAGATAAAGCTCCGGAAACACAAGGGTCTGAAAATCAAGAGCAAGTAGCGGTAGATGAAAATAAAACCGCTGAAGGCGATAAGCCTGAAGAAGAAACCGAAGATAAAGAAGAAAGCAAACCTTCAGATGATGAAAAAGCTGATGAAGAACAAGAGCAAAAGCCTGAACAATCTCTGGAGGCAGTTAATACTGCTGGTAAGAAAACAACCTATGACCTTAAAAATGCTGATGAATTCAAGTTGCAATTATCGGCTAAGGGCGATACATGGATTGGGGTTTATAACACCAAGGATGAATTATTGTTCGAAGGTTTACTAAAAGAGGGAAATAAAAAGGACTTTGATTTTTCATCGGATAAACTTGCTTATCTTGTAATTGGAAATGCTGCGAACACAGACATTTTGGTAAACGGCAAACAGCTTGAGTATAAAGTATCAGCCACTGATGTTGTAAGGCAGGATATTGTCATTAACTATGAACCGCAAGCAACACAATAATTAAGATGGAGGGAGTTTTAATAACTCCTTTTTCTTACATACTATAGGTAGAACGTGTTTTTTAAGTATTGGAGGTAGAAAGGTGAACTTACCTAATAAGATTACAGTTTCAAGGATATTTTTAATTCCATTGTTTTTAATCATTATGCTTGCTCCATTAAATTGGGGTGACATGATGTTTCTTGGGGCAGAAATGCCAGTCAAACATTTTGTAGGAGCTTTAATATTCATTATTGCAGCAACAACTGATTGGATCGACGGTTATTATGCCCGAAAGCTTGACCTTGTGACTAACCTTGGGAAATTCTTAGATCCATTAGCGGACAAATTGCTTGTATCCGCTGCCTTGATTGTGCTTGTTGAGCTCGGTCTTGCTCCTTCATGGATTGTTATTATCATTATCAGCCGGGAGTTTGCTGTAACCGGCCTTCGCCTTGTATTAGCCGGTGAAGGGGAAGTGGTTGCTGCGGGCCAACTAGGGAAAATCAAAACATGGGCACAGATTATCGCTATTTCAGCATTGCTTCTGCATAATGCCATTTTTGAACTGATCAACCTCCCATTTGCGACTATTGCCCTTTGGGTAGCCATGTTCTTTACTATTTGGTCAGGCTGGGATTATTTCAAACATAACAAAAAAGCATTTGTAAATTCGAAATAAGGCGTTTTAACAAGGGGAATGATTCAACTAGAATCATTCCCTTCTTCACATCACCAACAGGGGGAATAAGGATGAATGCAGAAATCATAGCGGTCGGATCTGAACTACTATTAGGTCAAATCGTCAATTCTAATGCTCAATACATATCAGAGCAACTAGCTGAAATGGGTGTGAATGTCTATTACCACACTAGTGTGGGAGACAACCCAGAGCGGTTGCATCATGCGATTACAGTAGCTCAAGAAAGAGCAGACCTGTTAATTTTCACGGGTGGACTTGGACCGACGAAGGATGATTTAACGAAAGAAACAATAGCGAAGTCATTAGGTACAACATTGACCATGGACGAAGATGCGTTGGAATCAATAAAAAGCTACTTTAACAAAGTAAATCGGGAGATGACCCCCAACAATGAAAAGCAGGCTCTCATTTTAGCGGGTTCCAGAGTATTGAAGAACGAACACGGTATGGCTCCTGGCATGTTATTGAAAAAGGATGGTAAAGCATACATGCTTTTACCCGGTCCCCCATCTGAAATGAAACCTATGTTTAGTAAATACGGCAAGCAAGCGATTTTTACTTTATTAAAGAAGAGAGAAATCATCCATTCCCGGGTACTGCGCTTTTTCGGCATTGGGGAAGCTCAGTTGGAAACAGAACTGGAAGACTTGATTGACAAACAAACCAATCCGACCATCGCGCCATTGGCGGCCGATGGGGAAGTGACCCTGAGGTTGACGGCGAAGCACGAGTCAAAGGATATTGCCACCTCCCTTTTGGATACAGTAGAAAAAAAAATTATGGTTATTGCAGGAGATTACTTCTACGGCTATAATCAGGATTCTCTCGTTGAGGTAGGATTCAAGTTGCTAAAAGAGAAAGGTCTCACCTTATCCTGTGCAGAAAGCTTAACCGGTGGACTCTTTCAAGCTCAATTAGCATCGTTACCTGGAGCTTCCTCTATCCTGAATGGAGGGGTGGTTTGTTACCAGGATGAAGTTAAGACGACGATTTTATCCGTGAAAGAGAGTACATTGAACGAACATACAACAGTAAGTGAACAGTGTGCACGTGAACTTGCTGAAAATGTAAGGGCGCTATTCTCATCAGATATTGGAATCAGCTTTACAGGAGTAGCCGGCCCGGGACCACACGAAGGTCAGCCTGCAGGAACCGTGTGGATTGGATTGTCTATAAAAGATCAACCAACTAAAGCGTTTCTATTAAATCTCGGCGGTGGAAGGAATGCTAATCGAAAGAGAACGGCGAAATACGGGTGGCATTATTTGATCAAGGAATTGAGTTAGGTGCAAGACAGGCTGTCTTCAAGCATAGGGAAGGCAGTTTTTTTATGGGTGGAGAAAAGTTTTGATATCCCGGGATAGGATATCAAAGCTTAACATATACCGACCACCTCCATTCACCTTCAAGTATTCTAGTGAAATCACTCTCAATTCAATTGAATAGACCCTTGAAAAAAACCGAATGAATGTTCGATTTTTTTCTTGTTTTCTATTAAAAAAACGTTTATAGTATAGATAGGTTGGATTTGAGACAAGCTGATAAATTGTCTATCTCAAGTTATATATTCAAAGGAGGAAGATTTGTGAGCGATCGTAAAGCAGCCTTAGATATGGCGTTAAAACAAATAGAAAAACAGTTTGGTAAAGGCTCTATAATGAAACTGGGGGAGCAAACTGATAGAAAAGTAGTAACATGCCCAAGTGGTTCATTAGCGTTGGACGCAGCTTTGGGAGTTGGCGGATATCCTCGAGGAAGAATTATAGAGGTATATGGTCCGGAATCGTCTGGTAAAACAACAGTAGCACTTCATGCCATTGCAGAAGTTCAAGCTCAAGGCGGTCAGGCTGCATTTATCGATGCAGAGCACGCACTTGATCCTGAATATGCTCAAAAGCTTGGGGTAAACATAGATGAATTATTACTTTCTCAACCGGATACAGGTGAGCAGGCACTGGAAATTGCTGAAGCTTTAGTACGTAGTGGAGCGGTAGACGCAATCGTTATTGACTCGGTTGCGGCGCTTGTACCGAAAGCAGAAATTGAAGGAGAGATGGGAGATGCTCACGTAGGTCTTCAAGCCCGTTTAATGTCACAGGCTCTTCGTAAGCTTTCAGGTGCAATTAACAAATCGAAAACCATCGCGATTTTCATTAACCAAATTCGTGAAAAGGTTGGAGTCATGTTTGGAAATCCTGAGACGACTCCTGGTGGACGCGCACTGAAATTCTATTCATCTGTACGTTTAGAAGTCCGTCGCGCTGAAACACTTAAGCAAGGGAATGAAATGGTAGGGAATAAAACGAAGATCAAAGTCGTTAAAAATAAAGTAGCTCCACCTTTCCGTGTAGCTGAAGTAGATATCATGTACGGAGAGGGGATTTCTAAAGAAGGTGAAATCGTCGATCTTGGGTCTGAGCTGGACATTGTTCAAAAGAGTGGTGCCTGGTACTCTTATAACGAAGAGCGTCTGGGTCAAGGTCGCGAGAACGCGAAGATTTTCCTTAAAGAAAATCCTGAGATCCGCAGTGAAATCATGTTGAAAATCCGTGAACATTACGGTTTGGACACAGGTCGTGCCGAAACGGATGATCAAAGTGAATTAAGTCTTTTAGAGGACTGATCCACAAATAAGAGAAGCAGCCACTTTGGTTTGCTTCTCTTTATTATGTATGTCAAACAACTTATTTGTAGAAAATAGTGACTATCCCTTTTCACAAAGACTATTTTTGATTGGTATTAATGAACCAATGCGAATCCAGGTTTTTGGAGTAGTACTTACAACCAAACAAAAAAATTGAAAAAGATGGTTTTGCTTGAAAATCATTCATAACCCCAGAGCGACAGTGTCAATTCATGTCGATTGGAAAAAATCCCTTGAGAAATCTAGTGATAGAGGGCTCTACCCCTTGACAATAAATTTTCAGAGATTTAAAATTAACATGTATATTTTACAAATTTTTCGAATGAATATTTGAAAGCCTAGCGCTGTATATTTTGTTCTAGTGAGCAATGTACAAGCCGACATGTAAAAGACATGATGACAGTTCATAGCAAGAGGAGGTGAAATAATGCAACCTATTACAATCATCTTCATTTTGCTTGGCCTAATCGTCGGTGTAGTTGTTGGATACCTAATTCGTAAGTCCATTGCTGAAGCAAAGATTGCTGGTGCTAAAGGTTCAGCGGAGCAGATTTTAGAAGATGCGAAGCGCGAGGCAGATGCTCTGAAGAAAGAAGCACTTTTGGAAGCAAAGGATGAAAATCATAAACTTCGCACTGAAATGGAAAATGACCTTCGTGAACGAAGAAATGAATTGCAAAAACAAGAAAATCGTTTGATGCAAAAAGAGGAAAACCTCGATCGGAAAGATGAAACGCTTGATAAGCGTGAAGCTTTACTTGAAAGAAAAGAGGGAACTCTTAACGAGAGACAACAACATATTGAAGAGATGGAAAGCAAAGTGGACGAGATGGTACGATCACAGCAAACTGAGCTAGAACGTATCTCGAGCTTGACTCGTGACGAAGCGAAAGGAATTATTCTTGACCGCGTTGAGAATGAACTCTCCCATGATATCGCCATTATGGTCAGAGAGCATGAAACACGTGCGAAAGAAGAGGCAGATAAGAAAGCGAAAGAAGTCCTTTCACTGGCTATACAACGTTGTGCTGCAGAACATGTGGCTGAAACAACGGTTAGTGTTGTGAACCTACCGAATGATGAGATGAAAGGTCGAATTATTGGGCGAGAAGGACGTAACATTCGTACGCTGGAAACTTTAACAGGAATTGATCTGATTATTGATGATACTCCTGAAGCAGTTATTCTTTCTGGTTTTGATCCGATTCGTAGAGAAACGGCTCGAATTGCATTAGAGAAATTAGTACAGGATGGACGTATCCACCCTGCACGAATTGAAGAGATGGTAGATAAATCTCGACGTGAAGTGGACGAATACATTCGTGAAATTGGTGAACAAACAACGTTTGAAGTTGGCGTTCACGGACTTCACCCGGATTTAATTAAAATCCTGGGACGTTTGAAGTATCGTACTAGTTATGGTCAAAACGTTTTAAAACACTCAATGGAAGTGGCGTTTCTTTCTGGACTACTGGCAGCTGAGCTTGGTGAAGACGAAAGACTCGCTAAACGTGCCGGATTACTTCACGATATCGGAAAAGCGATTGACCATGAAGTAGAAGGAAGTCACGTAGAAATTGGTGTAGAACTTGCAATGAAGTATAAAGAACACCCTGTGGTCATTAACAGTATTGCTTCACACCACGGAGATACAGAGCCTACGTCAATCATTGCTGTTCTGGTAGCTGCAGCTGATGCTTTATCTGCTGCAAGACCTGGAGCAAGAAGCGAGACGTTAGAGAACTATATCCGTCGATTGGAGAAGCTGGAAGAAATCTCAGAGTCTTATGAAGGCGTTGAGAAATCCTTTGCCATTCAAGCGGGACGTGAAGTACGTATTATGGTAAGACCGGAAGCCATTGACGATTTGGAATCTCACCGTTTGGCTAGAGATATCCGTAAACGAATCGAAGATGAACTTGATTATCCAGGCCATATTAAAGTAACGGTCATCCGTGAAACAAGGGCTGTCGAATACGCTAAATAAGAGGTTGACTCGAAAAGGGATATCCCCTTTTTGAGTCAGCTTTTTTTATCATTTCTCCCATCAGTGCCATGGAATCATTCGGGAGAACCCTCATTGATGAATAGACCCAAAGGATTTTGTGATACAATAACTACAGGACTCAATACATATAGAGAAGGGATTTTTCATGAAAATATTATTTGTTGGAGACGTTGTCGGTTCAATGGGCCGGGAAATGATCACAGAATACCTGCCGAAGTTAAAGAAGAAGCATTCACCGGATTTTACGATCGTTAATGGGGAGAATGCTGCATCAGGCAGAGGGATAACGGAGAAGATTTATAAACAATTCTTACAGGATGGCGCCAATATGGTGACCTTAGGAAATCATACATGGGATAATAAAGATATCTTCAATTTTATCGACTCATCTAAACAAATGGTTAGACCGGCGAATTTCCCGGAAGGGACGCCGGGAAGCGGTCTAGTGTTCGCTGAAGTGTACGGAAAAGAAGTTGCCGTCATCAATGCTCAAGGAAGAACCTTTATGCCTCCCCTTGATGATCCGTTTAAGGCACTTGATGAACTCGTATACGAAGCAAAGAAAAGAACGTCCATTATCTTCGTAGACTTTCACGCAGAAGCAACAAGTGAAAAGCAGGCGGTTGGCTGGTTTTTAGATGGCCGTGTGTCTGCCGTAATAGGAACCCATACACATGTTCAAACGGCAGATAATCGCATCCTTCCTAATGGAACCGCATTTATGTGCGATGTCGGTATGACGGGACCATATGATGAAGTATTGGGAATGAGCAAGGATTCTGTTCTCAAGAGATTCCAGACTAGTTTACCAGTTCGTTTTGAAGTCCCGAAGACAGGACGCAAAATTTTGAGTGCCTGTTTAATTGAAGTTGATCAAAGAACTGGTAAAGCGAAAAAAATCGATCGTATTTTAATCAACGAAGACCATCCATTTATGGCAGAATATTAAATGTTTTCTTTCCTTTTTTCGGTGTTACCGGAATGATTTGTCCATTTCCTGAATATAGTATCAGTGGAATCATTTATACCAAGTTTGTTCTTTACCACGGACATACGGTATGGGGGAAATGACAAGGAGGAAAAGGAATGGAAATATTAAAAGTTTCAGCAAAATCTAATCCTAATTCTGTAGCTGGTGCACTCGCCGGTGTTCTTCGTGAGAGAGGAGGAGCTGAGATTCAAGCAATTGGTGCAGGAGCTTTAAATCAAGCAGTTAAAGCAGTAGCCATTGCCAGAGGCTTTGTGGCTCCTAGTGGTTTAGATTTAATATGTATCCCGGCATTTACAGATATTTTGATTGATGGAGAAGAACGTACGGCGATAAAGTTAATCGTAGAACCAAGATAATAATCAATAGGCTGTTCATTAAAGAGGATTCTTTAGTGGACAGCCTTTATACTATTAATCGAAATACATATAAGATAGATGCCCTGAAAGGATGAAGTATTATGTTATTTGATGCACACTGTGATGTGTTAATGAAGTTATACCTGGAACCAGGGAAGGGAGCATTTCAATCCAAACATACATTGCATATTACCTACCCCCAGCTTCTTGAAAGCAGAAGTAAGGTACAATTGTTTGCGATCTACATTCCTTCATACTTGAAACCTGGTCAAAGATTCCAAGCTGCGTTAGAAATGGTCAACTTGTTTCATAATGAAATTTTAAAACCCAACCCAAAACTTAAATTTGTGACTTCAAAGCAGGAAGTAGAAAGACTGGCCGATGATGAAATTGGTGCGATGCTGACACTGGAAGGTGCTGAGGCTATAGAAGAGGACATCACGAAGCTTGAAATTCTTTACCGGCTTGGGGTACGTTCTGTAGGATTGACGTGGAATTGGGCCAATGCTGCAGCGGATGGTGCACTGGAGCCGAGGGGTGGGGGATTAACCAATTTTGGACGTGAGCTAGTATCATTCTTAAACGAGAAAAGACTTTGGACGGATGTCTCCCATCTATGCGAGAAAGCATTCTGGGATACAATCGAAATGGCTGATCACCCGATTGCTTCTCACTCAAACGCTTATTCTATATGTCCCAACCCCCGTAATTTAAAAAACGATCAAATTGAAGCGCTGATAAAAAGAGATAGTGTCATGGGAATCACTTTTGTTCCTCCTTTTTTAAATAAAAAAGGATCAGCGGTAATTTCAGATGTGATAAGACATATCGAGCATATATGCAGTTTGGGTGGTGAGAGTCATATTGGCTTTGGATCCGATTTTGATGGTATATCTGAAACGGTACAAGGATTATCCTCATTCGAACAATATGATAACTTAATCAATACGCTTCAACGATACTATAGTGAAAAGCAAGTGAAGAAATTCTTATATGAAAACTTTTTTGTCAGATTACCAGATTGATCATTAAACCAGCCATTAAAGGTATAACCTTTAGTGGTTTTTTTTGGCTAGTATGAACGTGTTTACATTCATAATTTCTTCAATACAGTAGTGAATTAAATAGAAAAGTGATAAACTGATAGAGTGAACGCAAGTTGCAACAATCCTATGTAATAATAGATTGTTTGAACGAAATGAAGAGAATGTGCTTCTCTAATAGATGTTACAAAAAATTGATTGAAGGGGTGTAATAAATGAAGGAACAACTTTCATGGAAGGTTGGTGGCCAGCAAGGTGAAGGAATAGAGAGTACGGGTGAAATCTTTTCTATGGCTCTCAATCGCCTTGGATATTACTTATACGGTTACCGTCATTTCTCCTCTCGTATTAAGGGAGGCCATACAAATAACAAAATTCGGGTAAGCACTACACAAGTGCGTGCGATTGCTGATGACTTAGATATTTTAGTTGCATTTGACCAAGAAACGATTGATGTGAATTATAAAGAATTACATAGCAATGGTGTCATTATAGCTGATGCGAAGTTTAAGCCTGAGAAGCCTGAAGATACAGATGCTTCTCTCTATATCATTCCATTCACTCAGTTAGCCACGGAACTTGGAACGTCGTTAATGAAGAACATGGTAGCGGTAGGTGCCACATGTGCCGTTCTTAATCTTGATCCAGAAGTTTTTAAGGAAGTTGTGGAAGAAATCTTCGGCCGTAAAGGTGAAACGGTAGTAGAGAAAAACATGGAAGCGATTAAACAGGGATTCCAAACGATGAAAGAAGAACTTGGAAGCAATGTTGGTTCCTTACAGCTGAAAGAAGCTGACGGGAATAAACGTATGTTTATGATCGGAAATGACGCAATTGCTCTTGGCGCACTAGCAGGTGGCGTTCGTTTAATGGCCGCATACCCAATCACTCCAGCCTCTGAAATTATGGAATACCTTATTAAAAAGCTCCCGATGGTTGGAGGAACCGTTATTCAAACAGAGGATGAAATTGCAGCCGCAACGATGGCAATCGGAGCTAACTACGGAGGAATCCGTTCATTTACTGCATCGGCCGGACCAGGTCTTTCACTTATGATGGAAGCAATCGGTTTATCTGGAATGACTGAACAGCCATTAGTTGTAGTAGATACTCAACGTGGAGGGCCGTCCACAGGACTTCCAACAAAACAGGAGCAGTCTGATTTAATGGCCATGATTTATGGTACGCACGGTGAGATTCCAAAAATCGTCCTGGCTCCAAGTACAGTACAGGAAGCATTCTATGACACAGTCGAGGCATTTAACTTGGCCGAAGAGTATCAATGTCCAGTCATCATTCTTTCAGATCTCCAACTTTCATTAGGGAAACAAACTGTTGAACCTCTTGATTACAGCAAAGTGGAAATTCGTAGAGGAAAGCTTGTTGGAAATGAATCAGAACTAAATGAATTAGAACCAAAAAAATACTTTAAACGTTTTGAAGTGACTGAAGATGGGGTATCACCACGTGTCATTCCTGGAATGAAGAATGGGATTCATCATGTAACAGGAGTAGAACATGATGAAACAGGGAAGCCTTCTGAATCCCCAGTAAACAGGCAGGCGCAGATGGATAAACGTATGCGAAAGGTGGAAAGTATCCGCTTTACTAATCCAATCCACACTCATGCACCACATGAAGAAGCCGATTTACTATTAATTGGTTTTAACTCGACGCGTGGAGTAATTGAAGAAGCAATGGAACGACTTGATGCCGATGGGCTGAAAGTGAACCACGCGCATGTTCGCTTAATCCATCCGTTCCCGGCAGATGAACTGGAACCACTTATGCAATCAGCGAAGAAAGTGGTCGTGATTGAACATAATGCTACTGGACAACTGGCAAATATAATAAAAATGAATGTAGGGTATGGGAATAAAATCACGAAAATGACAAAGTATGATGGAACACCATATTTACCAAATGAAATTCATTCTAGATGTAAGGAGTTGATCTGATCCATGGCTACCTTTAAAGATTTCAGAAATAATGTTAAACCCAACTGGTGTCCTGGGTGTGGCGACTTCTCTGTACAAGCAGCGATTCAACGGGCATCGGCGAATGTGGGACTGGACCCTGAACAATTAGCTGTCGTTTCCGGAATCGGTTGTTCCGGACGTATTTCAGGTTACATTAACTCATACGGTTTTCATGGCATTCATGGGCGTTCCCTTCCTATCGCTCAAGGATTAAAAATGGCGAATAAGGACTTAACCGTTATCGCTTCAGGTGGGGATGGAGATGGATTTGCCATCGGACTTGGCCATACGATCCATGCTATCCGTCGCAATGTTGATGTCACTTACATCGTTATGGATAACCAGATTTATGGGCTGACAAAGGGCCAAACTTCACCCCGCTCATCATCTGGTTTTAAGACAAAGTCTACGCCTCAGGGAAGTATCGAACCGGCACTGGCACCTATGGAAATGGCATTGACAGCCGGTGCAACATTCGTTGCCCAAAGCTTCTCTTCTGACTTGAAAGAGCTGACGGCGATAATTGAAGCAGGCCTTAATCATAAAGGCTTCTCATTGATCAACGTATTTAGTCCTTGCGTAACATATAACAAGATTAATACGTACGACTGGTTTAAAGAGAACCTGACAAAGCTTTCAGATCTTGAAGACTATGATCCATCAAATCGCGAACAAGCAATGAATATGCTCATGGAAAAGGATGGACTGGTTACTGGTTTGATTTATCAAAACAAAGAACAGCCATCGTACCAAGAGCTTGTAGCAGGTTATTCTGATGAACCTCTAAGCACTCATGATTTAAGGTTGGATGAAAGTAAATTTGATGAATTAGTGAAAGAATTCATGTAATTGTAATTCTGATTGTAGAAAGGACTTCCAATTTGGAAGTCCTTTCTATCTTTGTTGTATTTGCATCGCAATTTTCTATCTTGTTTTATCGCTGATTATAGGCGTGCTTTCTCTTGCTTCAATTCTATAAACGCCTTTTTTGGTCGTCACAAGTTTGTTCAAGTCTTGAGTTTTATTAGAATCGATCATTGTTCTTAGAGAATCAATTCCGTGGAATATAGACGACTCGGTTTGATAAAGTGTGTTCATCTGCTGGATAATATGTGAAAGCTGGAAATCGAATTTTTCAAGTTCGTTCAACATATTGTCTTTTTTACTTAGCACTCTTTCAAATGAATCATTCATAACAGATTCAAGTGAGTCCATTTTTTCTTCCTGCTTCTTAGATGACCGATCAATGTCAGCGAATTGATTTGTCAACCACCATTCATTCTCCTCGATCTGCTGTTGAACGGTTACAATCATTTTTTCGAAATAATCCACTTTCATTTTTTCAGACTCCATTAATTTTTGTTTGGATTCTTCAAATCGAAGCATTAATTGATCTCTTTCAACTGACAGCCCTTCTAATTTCTCGGCTTTTGTCAATAACTCCTGGAAGAGGTCTTTTTTTGTTTCTTCCGATTGTGAGAGTGCTTGGTTTAATTCTTGTAGATGAGTATCCTTAATAGCTATTTCATTTTCAAAGGAATAGATCATCCTATCTCTTTCAACTAAACCAGAATGTAAAGTATCTATTTCGCGTAGTAAAACATTATTAGACTCTTTTAATGAAATTCTTTCTGCTTGTATTTCTTCCAGCTGTTTTCTAACTTCATTGAATTTATATTTTTCTTTTAAAAGAGATTGCTCTAATTCTTTTTTTTCAGATTCAAGTGTTTGAATATGAGCCCCATTATTGATGATTATCTGGTTTGCATTTTTTAACTCGGATTCTACTTTTTCATTAGCTTCTGTTAATGTGTTTCTATCCTTCAACAGTTCTATTTCGTGCAAATCATTTACTTTAATTTGTTCATACGCAAGCTCTAATTCATGATTCTTATGACTTATCTCTTCTCTTAAATGTTCATTCTCAGCGTAAAGGTATCCGTCTTTTAACTTTTTTATAGTCTGTTTTAGGTTATTAATCTCCGATAGTAAAAAGAAGCTTTCTTGATTAGAAATGTTATATAGTGGGTAAACCACTTTTTCCTCATTGATTGTAATCTCCTCCTGGTCAGTTTCTGATACATTAGTCTATGTATAAGTATCGACGATTGTTACAAGCACCCATTTAGACTTATAAGGCTGCTGAAAGAAAGATGTATCCATTTTTCAACACTTAAGCGCCTCTATTGTATGTAGACCAGAAAACCTTTATACTATTATAATGTGCAAGAATGTATCTCTTGTTAGATCTTATTATAGAAGATAAGCGGTTTGGTTTTAGAGGTAGAAAGGGGATTTTTCATGAACGAAGAACAACGAAAACATGGACAACAATCGAAGTCTGTTACTCCATCGGACCAAAAATCCGTAAAGGATTACAGTAAATACTTCGAAAGTGTCTATATCCCGCCTTCGTTGAAAGATGCAAAAAAGCGTGGGAAAGAAGAAATTAAATATCATAACGATTTTACGATTGATGATCAATACAGGGGACTCGGGGAAGGCAAGAAGTTCTATATCCGTACGTATGGTTGTCAAATGAATGAACATGATACGGAAGTAATGGCAGGGATTTTCATGGCACTAGGCTATGAAGCGACGAATTCGACAGATGACGCAGATGTTATCCTTTTAAATACATGTGCCATTCGTGAAAATGCTGAGAATAAGGTGTTCGGCGAATTAGGACACTTGAAACATCTAAAACGTGAAAAGCCAGAGCTTTTAATAGGTGTCTGCGGATGTATGTCCCAGGAAGAATCAGTTGTAAATAAAATCCTGAAAACATATCAACAAGTTGATATGATTTTTGGAACGCATAATATCCATCGCCTTCCTAAAATCCTTTCTGATGCTTATATGTCTAAAGCGATGGTCGTAGAAGTTTGGTCTAAAGAAGGGGACGTCATAGAGAACCTTCCGAAGGTTCGTCGTGGCAACATAAAAGCATGGGTTAACATCATGTACGGATGTGACAAGTTCTGTACCTACTGTATTGTTCCATACACACGTGGTAAGGAACGGAGCCGCCGTCCTGAAGAAATCATTCACGAGGTACGTCATCTGGCCGCCCAGGGTTACCAAGAGATCACTCTTCTTGGTCAGAACGTAAATGCATATGGTAAAGATATTGAGGATCTTGAATATGGCCTAGGTGATTTAATGGATGACCTTCGTAAAGTGGACATTCCACGTATTCGTTTTACGACTAGTCACCCTAGAGATTTTGATGATCATTTAATCGAAGTACTTGCGAAAAAAGGGAATCTGGTTGAGCATATTCATTTACCGGTTCAATCCGGTTCGACAGATGTTCTGAAGATTATGGCCCGTAAATATTCGAGGGAGCAATTCTTAGAATTAGTACGGAAAATAAAAACAGCGATGCCAGACGTGGCTCTTACAACTGACATCATCGTTGGATATCCGAATGAGACCAACGAACAGTTTGAAGAAACACTTTCACTATACAGAGAAGTCGGGTTTGAATCTGCTTTCACGTACATCTATTCTCCAAGGGAAGGTACCCCTGCGGCGAAGATGAATGACAATGTACCGATGGAAGTGAAAAAAGAGCGACTTCAACGATTAAATGCAGTTGTGAAAGAGTACTCGGCTGAAGCGATGAAGAACTATAAAGGACAGATCGTTGAGGTGCTGGTAGACGGGGAGAGTAAGAAAAATCCTGACATTCTTGCCGGTTATACTCGACGCAGTAAGCTTGTGAACTTCAAGGCTCCTAAAACAGCCATTGGAAAAATCGTGAAAGTTAAGATCACAGATGCTAAATCTTGGTCACTGGATGGGGAAATGGTCGAAGAAGGCCTAATTGGATCAGAATTTCAAGAACCGGTAGAGGTGAATTAATATGGCAAAGTATACTAAAGACGATATCATGAAACGAGCGGAAGAGCTTGCAACAATGATTGCTGAAACAGAAGAAGTGGATTTCTTTAAACGAGCAGAGGCACAGATTCATGAAAATCAAAAAGTACGAGAAATGATCGCGAGTATTAAGAGTTTACAAAAACAGGCTGTGAACTTTCAGCATTATGGAAAAATAGAAGCTCTAAAAATGGTTGAAGCAAAAATCGAAAACCTGGAAAAGGAAATCGATGCCATTCCAGTAGTACAACAATTCAAAGAGTCACAAACAGATGTAAATGATTTACTTCAAATTGTTGCGTCCGTTATTTCAAATAATGTGACAGATCATATCATCGAAACCACCGGGGGAGACTTACTTCGTGGAGAAACTGGATCACAAGTGAAAAACTCAACGCCTGGCAGCTGTTCTTAATAGAAAAAACAATGACATTATAAAAAACGATCTCTGCTTAAGGGAATTTCCCTTTCATGCAGAGATCGTTTTTTTTTGCATGCTCTTTTTGATAATGCTTCCTTTTTCGTATTCGTTGAGTTCATCGTTTTTTCTATGAGGGAGAAAGTGCATTCCGGAACATTCAATGGGTATTCGCATACAATACATTATCTCGCAACAATCCCATTATGTAATTAAATTTACTCGCACAAACACCTAGATAGTCGCATAAGATGAATTGAAAATGAATGAGGAGGTTCGCTCGAATGGCAGAATATAGAGAGATTATTACTAAAGCGGTCGTAGCGAAGGGACGTAAATTCACACAGTCTCATCATACGATTAGCCCGCCGCATAATCCATCGAGCATTTTAGGCTGCTGGATCATTAATCATCAGTATGAAGCACACAAAGTAGGCAAGAAGGTTGAAATTCACGGTTCATACGATATCAACGTATGGTACTCCCACAGTGACAACACAAAGACATCCGTTGTAACAGAGAGAGTACAGTATACAGATTGCATTAAGCTGAAATACCGTGATCCTGATTGCTTAGATGATATTGAAGTATGTGCTCGAGTACTGCAACAGCCGAATTGCTGCGAAGCGGTTATTTCACCAAATGGAAACAAAATCATTGTTCACGTCGAACGTGAATTCTTAGTGGAAGTTATAGGAGAAACGAAAGTATGTGTCCTTGTAAATCCTGAAGGTTGTGACGATGAAGACTGGGATTGTGACTTAGATGATGAAGAATTTGAAGAGTTAGATCCAGACTTCTTAGAAGGAGACGAAGAATAGCATTTACTAGGAAGACGGCCTCTTCCTAGTTTTTTCTTCTTCAGAGTTTAAAGGAATTTATCGCATAAGGGATGGTAAAACAGTACAGGGGGCATCTCACTAGATGCTCTTTTTTTCATGAGAAAACCAATCACATGTAAGAGTGATTGGTTATAGAATAAGGAATAAACTGATGACAGCACATGTAATAGAAGCAATGAAACCAGTAAGGAGGGGTTTGAATCCTAATTGGGTGATATCCTTTATTCTGACTTGAAGACCCACCGCTGCCATTACCATGATAATCATGAATTTTGACGAAATCTCAAGGTATGATTCGATGGTTACTGGAATTAAACCAAATGTATGAAGTAAAGATACCCCCAAAAATAAGAAAACAAACCAAGGGAATACCTTATTGTATGAAGGTTCACCTTCATTTTTCTTTTTCAAAATAAAAGGTAAGCAAAACATGACGGGAATCAAGAATAATGTACGGGCAAGCTTTACTGTTGTTGCAACCTCTCCCGCTTCATCCCCAAATGCATATCCCACAGCAATTGCTGAAGATGTGTCATGTACAGCGGTTCCTGCCCAAATGCCAAACGATAATTCGGACATATGAAGGAGGTAGCCAATGATAGGATAGGTAATAAAAGCAATTAAATTAAAGAATACAATCGTCGATAAAGCATAGGCGGTTTCATTTTCTTTCGCGCCGATAATTCCTTTTACGGCTGAAATGGCCGTTGCCCCGCAAATACTTGTACCGATTCCTATTAACAAGCTTAACCGTTTGTCGATACGAAGCCATTTGCCAATGAAATATGTCACAGTAATACCAATGGAAACCGAAAGAAATATAACCCATAAAGCTCTCTGTCCAATATCAAGGATATCGTACAGGCTCAAGCCGACACCAAGAAATACGATGGCCACTTTCAATACTGTCTTCAGGGTAAATTGTATACCTGAATCGAATGATGAAGGAAGCCTGGTTGTATTCTGAAGAATTACTCCAATTACAATCGCAAATAACAAACTCCCGATGAGAGGGAAGAGAGTTCCTAAACCTTTAGATAATAAACTGATTAAAACAATGATGAAGATGCCCAAAGCTTCTTTGGGAAGAAAGGAATCTTTTAGTATGTCATGATGCAATGTCCTATAACCCCTTTGTGTAAATCAACTATTCCTAAGTATAGTATAACCTTTGATAGACGTGAACTCTAAAGGACTAATCGTTTTATTGTATGTTAAAATAAAAAAGATATTGAAACTTTAGCTGTGAAAGGATTTTTTACATGAAAAAGATTTTAGTCCTGGCAGAAAAGCCTTCTGTCGGTAGAGATATTGCCAGAGTACTTCAGTGTACGAAAAAAGGAAATGGATTCCTGGAAGGGAACGAATATATTGTTACCTGGGCCCTGGGGCATTTAGTCACATTAGCAGAACCTGAAAGCTACGATGACCGCTACAAATCATGGAACCTTGAGGATTTACCTATGCTTCCCCCATCCCTCAACCTCGTGGTCATTAAGAAGACAGGGAAGCAATTTAGTTCAGTCAAAGCGCAAATGAACCGTCCGGACGTAAAAGAGATTGTCATTGCCACTGATGCCGGTCGGGAAGGGGAGCTTGTTGCCCGCTGGATCATTGAAAAGGCCCGGGTAAATAAACCGCTGAAACGATTATGGATTTCATCTGTCACCGACAGAGCGATTAAAGACGGATTCAATAAACTGAAAGATGCCCAAAAATACGAAAACCTATATGCTGCTGCCCAAGCGAGATCTGAAGCCGATTGGTATGTGGGAATGAATGCAACCAGGGCTCTGACTACCAAGCACAATGCACAGTTATCATGTGGACGTGTACAAACACCTACGTTAAGCATCATTGCTCAAAGGGAAGAAGAAATCAGGAACTTTAAACCACAAACTTATTATGGGGCACAAGCCACAACGGAATGCGGTACGTTCATTTGGACAAACCGTAAAAATAAAGATACAAAAACATTTTCTAAAGAAGAAATAACAAACGTCATGAATTTACTGAAAGACAAAAAGGAAATCACTATTCAGTCAGTAAAAAAATCCCTAAAGAAGAATTACGCTCCTTCTTTATATGATTTAACTGAACTCCAAAGGGATGCCCATAAGATTTTTGGCTTCTCAGCTAAAGAAACACTATCCATTATGCAGAAATTGTACGAGCAGCATAAATTAGTAACCTATCCTAGAACAGATAGCAAGCATTTATCCAGTGATATGGTATCTACATTGAAGGACCGATTGAAAGCAGTGAGCGTCCAACCTTATCGCAAAATGGCTCATTTAGCGTTGCAGAGCTCAATGCAGCTTTCAAAAGCATATGTCGATGACCAAAAGGTGACAGATCACCATGCCATTATCCCGACGGAGGAGACACCGTTCCTCCAAAAGTTACAGGACCGTGAAAGAAAGATCTATGAATTAATCGTGAAACGCTTCTTAGCCGCATTCTACCCTCCATACCTGTATGAGCAAACGACAATAGAAGCAAGGATAGGTACTGAAACCTTTCAGACAAAAGGAAAGCGGATTTTAGAAAACGGTTGGAAAGAAGTATATGATTTTGATTCCGAAAAAGATCAATTGCTATCAAAAATGGAAGAAGGGGATATGTTTACTGTTCTGGCAATGAAAGAAACAGAAGGAAAAACGGACCCTCCCGGCCGTTTCAATGAAGGAACACTTCTATCTGCTATGGAAAATCCTAAAAAGTTCATGAAAGATAGCAACAAAGATCTTCTCAATACCATACATGAAGCGGGGGGACTGGGTACAGTTGCGACAAGGGCAGATATAATAGAAAAGCTTTTTAACTCAGGAGTGATTGAGCCGAAAGGAAAAGAAATTGTTATAACCTCTAAAGGAAAGCAATTATTGGATTTGGCCCCTCTTGAATTACAATCCCCGACACTCACAGCAGAGTGGGAGCAAAAACTTGAGAAAATCGCGAACGGTTCCCTTAATAAACAGGAATTTTTAAAAGAAATTAAAGACTACACGAAGAAATCAGTAAGTGAAATCAAGAATTCCACTAAGAAGTTCTCTCATGATAATCTAACGGGTACGAAATGTCCAGACTGTGGGAATCTGATGCTGGAGATAAAAAACAAGCATGGAAAAAAACTGGTCTGTCAAGATCGTGAATGCGGTCATCGGAAAAATATCAGTAAAAAGACGAATGCCCGTTGCCCTAACTGCCATAAGCGCTTGGATTTAAGAGGAGAAGGGGAAGGGCAGATGTTCACCTGTGTATGTGGACATAGAGAAAAACTATCAACGTTCAATGATCGTAGGAAAAAAGCAAAGAACAGTAAAGCTACAAAACGAGATGTAAATAAGTATTTGAAAACACAACAGAAGGAAGAGCCTGTCAATACCGCATTAGCTGATGCTTTAGCCAAATTAAAACTGGATCAGTAATTTTTTATAGGGAAGACTCCCTAATTTGGGAGTCTTCCCTATCTTTTTTTGATTTGAATTGGTAGAATATTTGTAATTATGAAAAAATGAGGTGAAAGTGATGACAACCTTTACAATTGAAGAATTTTTTATAGCAATTGAAACCGGTGATAAAGTGACAGTAGAAAAGTCATTGAGAAATGACACAAACCTCTGTAATGCAGATAATGAACATGGATTAACGGCTTTGGGAGTGGCTGCACATTATGGACATATGGAGATTGTCGAACTTCTTTTGAATTTTGGTGCGGATATCAATTCCCTATCGAATTCGAAAGTTTCCTACATACCTTCCAACACAGCTTTGCATGCAGGGATAGCAGGGAAAGCCTCTAAAGAACTTGTGGAATTTTTACTAAAGCAAGGAGCGAATGTAAATCAACCGGATTCATCTGGTCACACACCTTTACATATCGCTGCTTTCGACGGAAGTGAAGAGATTGTGTCCCTATTACTGGTTCACGGAGAAGGGCAAGAGCTACATTCAGGAAATGAACGTACTCCATTGGAAATTGCAAAGGAAAGGAATAATAAAGAATTTTTAAAAGCGCATGAAAAATTTGCAAAAGGAAAGATACAGTAGCTTCCAGCGCGTGTCATGCACCTCTTATAAGGGGTGTTTTTTATTTTTGCCTTTTCAAAAGGGTCTTTTCTGAAAGAGTGTTGATTTTGTCAACATGATTCACTGAATATGTATTATGTTATAAAACTTTTTTAAAATAATGAAATCCCTTACAACATTGTTTTAAACGACTTAAGTACATAAGAAATATATCATTTAATTCTAAAAAAATAATATTTTTAGAAAATTCTGTTGTTTTTTGTCGTTTATCGTATTAAAATAAACGTTAAATTCATTTACTGAAGGGAGGACATCGTGATGCTAACATTTCTTGCATCCATCTGTATTCTAGTAGTAGGTTATTTCATTTATTCAAAGGTGGTAGAAAAGATTTTCGGTGTTGATGATTCCAATGTGACACCTGCATATAAAAAGAAAGACGGCTTGGATTATATGCCCATGAGCTGGTGGAAAGCGAGCCTGGTTCAATTGTTAAACATTGCGGGGTTAGGTCCGATCTTCGGGGCAATTTTAGGTGCTTTATATGGACCTGTAGCATTTCTATGGATCGTGATCGGCACTCTGTTTGCAGGAGCGGTTCATGATTACTTTTCAGGAATGTTATCACTTAGGCATAATGGAGCACAGTTTCCTTCTATCGTGGGAAAATACTTAGGAAAGCCCGTGCAATCCGTTATGAACATTTTATCGATCGTGTTGATGGTTCTCGTAGCCGCTGCTTTTACGTCGGGACCTGCACAATTAATGGCTGAGGTAACACCTCTGAATTTTATGACGTCTCTTATCCTTATTTTTACATACTTTCTTATTGCGACTATCTTACCGATCAATAAGATTATTGGAAAGGTTTATCCGTTCTTTGGAGCAATCCTTATCTTTATGGCAGTGGCGATCGGAATTGGCTTGTTCTTCTTTGAGCATCCAGTCCCAAATCTAACATTTGAAAATTTACATCCAAATGAACTGCCTCTATGGCCTTTACTGATGGTTACTGTATCATGTGGAGCAATCTCTGGATTCCATTCCACTCAAAGTCCCATCTTAGCCAGAACCTTAAAAAGAGAAAGTGAAGGTCGGAAAGTATTCTATGGGGCGATGGTAGCTGAAGGGATCATTGCCTTGATCTGGGCTGCAGCAGGTATGGCATTCTTCAATGGAACGGCGGGGCTTCAAGAAGCGTTGGCCGCAGGCGGACCTGCTGGAGTGGTAAATGAGATCAGCAATACGACGTTAGGAACTTTAGGTGGAATACTGGCTGTCCTTGGTGTAATCATCCTTCCAGTTACAACAGGCGATACCGCTTTAAGATCCTCTAGAATGATGCTTGCAGATTTACTGAAAGATCTGCGGAAGAAAGATGTAGAAGGGAAATGGTTGCCGGTCTTGTTGGTCATTCCTGTGGCAATCCCGACATTTTTACTTACTCAAATCGACTATACCTTCCTGTGGAGATATGTAGGCTGGTCCAACCAGGTAGTAGCAACCGTCATGTTGTGGACCGCTGCCATTTATTTATTACAGCAGGCAAGGTTCCACTGGATTTGCAGCATCCCTGCATTGTTTATGACAGGAGTTGTGAGTTCGTATATTTTTTACGCTCCAGAAGGTTTTGGTCTACCTTATTCAACAGCGATGATAATTGGATCCGTCATTTGGTTGGCTGTCTTGATTTGGTTTGTAGGACAAGTAGTAAAATACAAACCCCGCAGACAAAAATTACTAGAGATGAACTCAGTAAATTCATAACGATTATCGACAAAAACAGCCTTTTCAATAGAGAAGGCTGTTTTTTATTTGGAAAGTTCAAATGGTTCAAGTGCAGTTGCACAGACTCTTAGGAATGAAAATAAATGAATCCAGAGAATAGGCAGATTTTATTGTCGAATGAAAACTGAATTTTTAAAAGATTATAACAAATCATTCTACAAATTTCGTAAAATAAGTATGCTACCTTAAGAGAAACGATCAAGATGATCAGAATGTTTCAAGAATGTACATAGTGACAAATAAGATAGGAAGTTAGTGTTACAGAATGTATAGTGCATTCTGTAAATGTACGAGTTAAAATAAAGTGAAAATACTTAAAATTCAGACTTTAATTTCAGCCAGTGAAATCTAGTAAGTGTGAAACAATGGAGCAAAAAACAATGAAAGCGCTTACTATTTTATAAAATCTATTTGTGTAGGGGGTAATGAAATGTCAGACTTGGTGAAAATTGGACTTATTCAAGCTTCTCATGATGTGGATGGCAGTGAAGGAGTAGACGTCCATAAGGAGCAAGCGATCAAGAAACATGTGGAACTGGTCCGAGACGCAGCAAAAAAGGGAGCTCAAATCATTTGTTTACAGGAAATTTTCTATGGTCCTTATTTTTGCTCCGAACAAAATCCAAAGTGGTATGACTCTGCCGAAGAAATACCCAATGGTCCAACCACAAAACAGTTTCAGGCGTTAGCCAAAGAGCTTAGTGTCGTCATCGTTCTACCAATCTATGAGAGAGAAGGAATAGCCACTTACTATAATACAGCAGCGGTCATCGATGCAGATGGATCCTATCTCGGAAAATATCGGAAACAGCATATTCCACATGTGGGAGTTGGAGAGGAAGGTTACGGATTCTGGGAGAAATATTATTTTAAACCTGGTAACCTTGGGTACCCGGTATTCGATACTGCTTATGCAAAAGTGGGAGTTTATATTTGTTATGACCGTCATTTCCCTGAAGGAGCCCGCTTATTAGGATTAAAAGGGGCAGAAATTGTGTTCAATCCATCTGCAACCGTAGCTGGTTTATCTGAATACTTATGGAAGCTTGAGCAGCCTGCCCATGCGGTGGCAAACGGCTACTACTTAGGAGCTATTAATCGTGTTGGTTTTGAGGGTCCCTGGAATATGGGTGAATTTTACGGACAGTCTTATTTAGTCGATCCGAGAGGCAGCTTTGTTTCCATTGGAGGCAGAGATAGTGATGAGGTTATCATAGGTGAAATGAATAAGAAATTATTACGAGAAGTCCGGGATACATGGCAGTTCTATCGTGATCGCAGGCCTGAAACCTATAACGATATGACGGCTTTACTTCCTTGATAAATTGAGGCTGACGGTGAACCATCATTGTCAGCCGTGGTGTGTTTAATAGGTAATGAAAATCAATTGGAAATAAAGAGGGGGAAGTCAGTTTGTCTAACACACTTTCGTTACTCAATCTTGAGAAGAATTTTCTCGAAGCCCATGAAGGATTGACCAATAGGGAAGCATTGGAGGAAGCGAATCGCTGTTTGTATTGTTATGATGCTCCGTGCATACAAGCTTGTCCCACAAGCATAGATATACCTTCTTTTATTAAAAAAATCGCATCAGGAAACTTGAAAGGATCGGCCAAAACAATCATGACTGCAAATCCCGTGGGAGCGAGCTGCTCACGTGTCTGTCCGACAGAAGAGCTGTGTGAAGGGGCTTGTGTACTGAATCATTCTACCAAGCCAATCATGATTGGTGACCTGCAGCGATATGCAACAGATTGGGCGAGACATAACGACACTGTGCTATTTCAAGCAGGAGAACCAAACGGGATTAGAGTTGGGATTATCGGAGGGGGACCAGCCGGTCTATCTGCTGCAAGGGAACTTGCACGTTTCGGTTATGAAGTGACCATTTATGAAGCTGAAAAAGAAGCGGGAGGCTTGAATACTTATGGTATCGTATCTTTCCGCCTACCCCAGAGCGTATCCTTTTGGGAAGTGGACCAGGTAAAGAAATTGAATGTCGATATTCGAACCAATGTAAAAGTTGGTCAAGACATATCTGCAGATGAAATCGTAGAGAGCCATGATTTTGTCATCCTGGCAGCAGGAATGTCCCATGTTCCAGATTTGAAAATTGAAGGGGAAAACTTAAAAGGAGTTCATGACGCCATTGAATTTGTTAAGGCAACGAAAAGTGGCAAGCTGACGCAAGACTATGTGGGCAAAAAAGTGGTGGTGATTGGGGCGGGAAATACAGCTATCGATGGAGCTACCTGTTCTGTCCGCTTAGGAGCAGACAATGTAAAAATCTTATACCGACGTACACAAGAAGAGATGACGGCTTATGATTTTGAGTACGAATTTGCAAAGCAGGATGGAGTAGAATTCCGCTGGCTAACGGCACCTAAGCGAATTATAGGAAATGATGCGGGAGAAGTAACGGGAATCGAATGCATCAAGATGGAGTTAGGAGAGCCCGGGGAAGATGGAAGAAGACGTCCGATTCCTGTAAAAGACTCACTGTTTGTGCTTCCTGTTGACGCAGTCATTAAAGCGATTGGGCAAACTCGTCATCTATCGCTTATTGAACAGTTCGGACTGGAGCATTCAGACGGGGTTGTACAGGTTAATCGGGAAACCTTCCAAACCTCTAATCCAAAGATTTTCGCCTGTGGAGACGTTGTTTTTGGTAAGGGAGTAGGAGAGGCGATGGTCGTTACGGCTGCAGAGCAAGGGAAACTTGCCGCCTATCATTTACATGCACAATTGGAGAAAGTCCACGTGAATTAAGATTGTCCTAGGGGGGGGAACTCATGGCAAATTTAAACATTGATTTAGCTGGAATAAAATCACCTAATCCATTTTGGCTGGCGTCCGCGCCGCCAACAAATTCAGGCTACCAGGTTCAGAGAGCATTCGAAGCCGGTTGGGGTGGAGCTGTGTGGAAAACATTAGGGGAGCCTATTATAAATGTATCTTCAAGGTTTGCAGCGGTAAGCTTTAACGGTCAAAGGGTAGCTGGATTTAATAATATAGAGCTTATTACAGATCGTCCATTAGAAGTGAATTTGAAGGAAATCTATGAAACAAAGAAACGGTTTCCGAATCATGCAATCATTGCATCATTAATGGTAGAGCCTAAACAAGAAAAGTGGCATGAGATCGTAAAGAAGGTTGAAGATGTCGGTGTTGATGGACTGGAACTGAATTTCGGATGTCCACACGGAATGGCTGAACGGGGGATGGGATCTGCGTCCGGTCAGGTACCTGAACTTGTTGAGAAACAAACCCATTGGGCGAAAGAGGTAGCCAGGACACCTGTAATTGTAAAGCTTACACCAAACATTACCGACATTACAGTCACAGCTGAAGCGGCTGTCCGCGGTGGAGCGGATGCAGTAAGTATGATCAATACAATCAACAGTTTAGCGGGGGTTGATCTGGATTCCTGGAACACCATTCCTCATGTAGCCGGAAAAGGTGCTCATGGAGGTTATTGCGGACCTGCAGTGAAGCCGATTTCATTGAATATGGTTGCCGAATGCGCCAGAAATCCACGTATCAACGTTCCGATTTCAGGGATGGGAGGAGTCTCAAATTGGCAGGATGCCGTCGAATTTATGCTAATGGGAGCATCGGGTGTTCAGGTATGCACTGCTGCTATGCATCACGGTTTTAGAATTGTCGAAGATATGCTTGATGGCTTAAATAATTATTTGGATGAAAAAGGGATTGCTTCAGTCCAGGATATCGTCGGGAAATCAGTACCGAGATTTTCTGATTGGGGAAATCTTGATCTAAATTATAGTGTTGTGGCAAAAATCAACACGGATGTATGTATTAACTGTAATAAATGTCATATTGCCTGTGAAGATACATCTCATCAATGCATTGACATGCTGAAAGACCCTAAAGGAAACAGCTATTTAAAAGTGCGGGAAGAAGATTGTGTCGGTTGTAATTTATGTTCGATTGTATGTCCGGTTGATGGAGCTATTGACATGATAGAGGTTCCAAGCGGACATATGCCAATGACATGGAATGAACGTCAAGCGGTGGTAGGGAACCTATCCGAAGCTAGAGCAAACACGGCGAAATAATTCTGGAGGTATGAAAATGAATAAAATAATTCAAAATGGAACCATTGTTACGGCAACAGACACATATAAAGCGGATGTGCTTATACAAAATGGGAAGATCGCAGCTATAGGTAAAGGATTCGATACTAGCAGTGCAGAAGTAATTGACGCGAAGGGAAAGTACATTTTTCCCGGTGGGATCGACCCCCATACTCATCTGGAAATGCCCTTCGGTGGGACGGTATCAAAGGATGATTTCGAGAGTGGAACCATTGCAGCAGCGTTTGGAGGAACGACGACACTCATTGATTTCTGTTTGACCAATAAGGGAGAACCTCTTCAAAATGCAATTGATACTTGGCATGCGAAGTCTAAGGATAAAGCAGTCATCGATTATAGTTTCCATTTAATGATCGGGGAAATCAATCAAGATGTTCTATCACAGCTTCCTGAGGTGATGGATAAAGAGGGGATTACATCATTCAAAGTCTTTATGGCATATAAGAATGTGTTCCAGGCAGACGATGAAACGCTATTTAGAACCTTAATAGCCGCGAAGGAATTAGGGGCACTGGTAATGGTACATGCTGAGAATGGCGACGTTATTGAGTATTTAACCGAAAAGGCTTTAGAGGAAGGGAAAACGGAACCAATTTATCACGCGTTGACGAGACCTCCTGAACTGGAGGGTGAAGCGACTGGCCGCGCAGCTAAACTAACCGGATTGGCAGATTCCCAATTATATGTTGTACATGTATCCTGCTCTGATGCCGTTGAACAGATTTCAGCAGCACGAAGTAAAGGATTGAATGTTTGGGGAGAAACATGTCCTCAGTATCTTGTGCTTGATCAAACCTATTTAGAGCGTCCGAATTTTGAGGGAGCTAAATACGTTTGGTCTCCGCCCCTTCGTGAGAAGTGGCACCAAGATGTTCTCTGGAATGCCTTGAAAAGTGGCCAGCTGCAAACGTTAGGGTCTGATCAATGCTCATTTGATTTCCAAGGGCAGAAGGATCTTGGGAAAGATGATTTCACTAAAATCCCGAATGGCGGACCGATTGTTGAGGACCGAGTATCCATATTATTCTCAGAAGGAGTTGAGAAAGGGCGGATAAGCTTAAACCAGTTTGTTGATATCATGTCTACTCGAAGTGCAAAGCTGTTTGGTCTTTATCCTCAGAAAGGAACCATTGCAGTGGGTTCTGATGCAGATGTGGTCATTTTCGATCCAAGTGCTGAGAGAGTGATAAGCGCTGAAACTCATCATATGGCAGCAGATTATAACCCGTTTGAAGGCATGAATATAAAAGGTGAACCTGTTTCTGTATTGTCCAGAGGTGAATATGTCATTAAAGATAAACAGTTCGTCGGTAAGCTGGGAACCGGAAAGTATATTAAGAGAGCGAAATACGGTAAGCTTCTTGCAAGTGAAGAGAGTGAAGCACTCCAATCCTCTAAGTCTTAAAAACTTTAGAAAACAATGCACCTTAACTGTAGAACAACTCCTGCCGGGGGAGGGGAGACTGCCTCCCTCTGGCCTCTCTTGTCAAAGATTTGGTTTTGCCATTCGATGCAAACAAATAAGGGGTGTTCAAGATGAAGAAAAGTTATTTAAAGTCTCCTGATTTATTACCGATTAAAGAGAGCGAAAGAAAAATCACCAAGCTTGGCTATTCATTTATGTGGGTAGGAATGGTTGTGGTCCTTGCAACCTTCGCCATTGGAGGAGCCGGGGTCGTATCCCTGCCTCTGCCTCTTGTTGTGCTTGCCACCATTATTGGGTCACTTGCGATCGGTCTATTTATTACATTGACCGGGGATATCGGGATTGAGCATGGGGTGTCATTTCCAGTTTATATGAGAGCACCTTTTGGAACCCTTGGTACCCATATTCCTTCTGTAGTGCGAGGTCTGGCTGCATCAATGTGGTTTGGAATAAACACTTACTTTGGTGCAACAGCAATGAATGGTATTTTAAATATTTTATTTGGTTTTGATAATTGGTTTGTATGTTTCTTGATTTTTGCTGTCCTTCAATTAGTAAATACTGCTCTGGGGATCAAAGCGGTAGAAAGATTTGCCGACCTTGCTGCACCTGTCATCATTCTTATTTCTGTATGGATGTATTCTTCCTTGTCTGATTCAGCTGCTTCTCAAGGGAGAGACATTTGGAGCTGGGTTGAAAGTCCGGTAACAGGTGCTGCCACGTTTACGGCTTTCCTGGTTGTCATATTCAGTAATATGGGATTTTGGGCAACTCTATCTGCTGACATTCCGTCCATTTCCCGATTCATGAAAGCTCCAAAAAATGAGCGGAATTGGTTTAAGAGAAATAAAAGCTCGTTAATTGGTAACCTTGTAGCTCTTCCTATCACTCAATCATTTATGGTGTTAATTGGTGGGATTTCATATATTGCCGTACTAAATTATGATCCCGTTGTAGCTCTTCAAGAAGCAGCGAGCGGATTCGTTTTAGGGGTCCTTCTCCTGATGATCGTCCTGGCTCAATGGTCAACGAATATTGCTGCGAATATCGTTCCGGCTGCAACCATATTCTCTAATGTCGGGGGACCGAGATTTCCGTTCTGGGCAGGGGTTATTACAGCAGGTATCGTTGGGACACTTGTACAGCCATGGAATTTATTTGGTGTCATCATTCCGGTTCTCCTTTTTGTAGGGGGAATTCTGTCAGCAATCGTTGGAATTTTGATTTCAGACTATTACTTTATCAGGAAACGAAGAGTCAATGTACCTGCATTATATGAAGACAAAGGACAATTCAAGTATATGAAAGGAGTGAATCTTGCAGGGTTCATTTCATGGATTATTGGAGGGATTGCCTCCTATTACGTTCCAAACTTCTCATTTTTAGTCGGCTTCGGGGTTGGAGCTATTTGCTATTATGTATTGGCTAAATTCTGGTGGTTTAAGAAATACGCGCAGGCAGAACTGATTGATCCGAGTGATGAGAAATATCTTGGCTTGTCTGTCGGCCGCGATTGGGAAATTCAAGTCGACGAAGAAGTCATTGTATCAGACGAATCGCCAACAGGCACAAGTTTTTCTTAGAATCATGGAAGCAAGGTAGTTAAGGTAGTTCTTATCTGAAGATACGATAGAAAGGGTGTCGTCATGTCTGATTATCAAGAGTTTTTAAGTGAACGGGATAAAATTGATTTTCTCATTCAAAAAGGCTTTAAAATTGAGAAAATAACAGAGAACCTAAGTGGGGCATTTGTTCTGTTTAAGCATACTGAAAATAAAAGAAGTGCCACTCTTCATGTGAAAACGGCAAATGCACGAAAATATTTCTCAAATCTATTACTTCAAAACTAAAAGTTGAAGGGGGAAACTTGGATGAGTGACGTTATGGGACCTCATGAAGGAAAGGAACTGACACTCTTTCCTGGAAATATGCAAACGTCTGATGAGCTAATCGATTGGGTGTTAGCCGTTTTATCTTCACAAAAGCTATCAGATGAAGAAATAATGAAATGGTGGAGTGAAGAGATCCAGTTTGCAATCCCCTATATAGAAGAATAGAAGCAAAATGAAGGATTGGTTCCGCCAATCCTTTTTCTCCATTTTCCTAAGGCAGAACAAGAGGAGAGAAAAATGAAAAGTAATTACTATTTCTCAGTAGAAGATATTCTAGTAAGAAGGTACTTTGAACATGCTAAAGTGATTGCTGGGCACAATGGTCTCAGCCGTCAAGTTAAGTGGGTCCATGTAGTCGAAGTAACATCGATAAAGAATCTTCTTAACGGAAATGAACTGATCCTTTCTACAGGAATCGCTTTACAAGAGGAGGAGACCTTTCTTTCACTCCTTCATCAGTTAATTGAGAGTGAAGCAGCGGCCATTTGCATTGAACTTGATACAAATATTTCTACGATTCCAATTTCTGTATTAAAGTGTGCAGATGCATTTGATTTTCCTATTATCGTGTTTCAAAGGGAAGTTCCGTTTGTTAGTATAACTCAGGATATTCACTCCGTACTCATCAATCAGCAATACGACATGATAAAAAAACTGGATTCATATGCACAGGAGTTAAACAGGAGGCTCCTCGGCGTAAATCACTTCAGAGAGATCCTTCAGGTTTTACATAAGGAGCTTGCTGTCCCTGTACTATTTCAGCTAAAAGAGCAAGAGGTGGAAATCTATCCTCTCATGTGCTCACCTGATGAAGAGAGAATACGAAAATGTTATCACAGTCATAAAGATTCCCGTAATCATCATTTTGCCTCCACTAAAGTTATTCTATTTGACCAGGAATACGCAGAGTTATGTATATACAGAAGCGATCATCCTTTTAGCGAATACGAGCTCCTCATATTGGACAGAACTTCAACGGCGTTAGCACAGTATTTAATGAGAGAATTGTATTTTAACGAGCAAAAACGTTTAGAAGACTCTAAATGGATTACCTGTTGGCTAAAAGGAGAACAGTCCTATGAGAGACTATCCGCATTTTTAGGAGACTTAAATGTACAGGTCAATGGTGGTGTCGTCTGTATTTGCCAGACGAATAGGCTGAATCAACAAGAGCCGATTGATTTAACCTTTTTTAACCTTGTCACCAGAAGCATTTTTGAACAACAGGGTTTTCGTGTGTTACCCGAAAGAATAGGAAATGATCTCATTTTCATTCTTCTGGACACCAGGAGGACTGGAGATTGGAAATCGAGAGTCACCACTGCCTACGAAAAGATTCTTCAGTCTGATTTCTTTAAAGATTCTTCACAAACAGTATTTGCAACTGGCAAGTACCAAATGGAGACGATGGAAATTCACAAGAGCTATGAAACAGCTAAAGATAGTCTCATGTTTCAGTCAAAGGTGGATGCATCAAAAGCGTATTTTTTCTTTGATGATTTGCATTTATACAGGCTGATTTCAATTGTTAACAACAATGTTAATCTGTGGGAAATGATCGAAGAGTACCTCACTCCGCTCCTGGATTATGATCGTAAACATGATGGCAGTCTATTGAAGACGTTGAAGGTTTTCCTTGCATGTCAGGGATCAAAACAGGAAACATCCAAACAACTATTTATTGTAAGACAAACACTCTACCATCGCCTCAAAAAAATTGAAGATTTACTTGGAGATGATTTCATGACCTCTGATAAACGTGTGGCCATCGAGTTTCTCCTTGCTGCCCATGACTATTTGCAACCACTTAGCTCTTTGAAAAAGTCGAAGATTAATTAATTGTAAAATGTCAAATTGAGATATCAGGTTATTTTACACAATGTCTAATGAAACCACTTACAATTTCTTTCATAATAAAACTATAAGCTATACGACAGGTTCTACACCAATCAGAAAATTCCGATGAAAAAATAAGGAGGAACTGAATATGACGATCATAAAAAAAGACGTAGCTGTGTTAAAGAATTACATTGGAGGTGAATGGGTTGATTCTCTTAGCTCGCAGACCTTACAAGTAGTGAATCCTGCTACAAATGAAGAGATTGCAAGAGTTCCGATTTCTACTAAAGAAGACGTCGCTATGGCTGTGAAGGCTGCTAAGCAAGCCTCTCAAACGTGGAAGAAGACGCCGGTTCCAAAACGTGCCCGTATTCTATATAAATACCATTCCTTACTTTCTGACAATCATGAGGAGTTGGCCAAACTGGTTGTACAGGAAAATGGTAAATCATTTAAAGAGGCGTATGGTGAAGTGCAGCGGGGGCTTGAGTGTGTGGAATTCGCTTGTGGTGCACCGACTTTAATGATGGGTGAAACGCTTAGTGGTATTGCAGAGGATATAGATTCAGAAATGTTCCGCTATCCACTTGGTGTAGTGGGGGGGATCACGCCTTTTAACTTTCCTATGATGGTACCCCTATGGATGTTCCCGCTTGCAATTGCGTGTGGAAATACTTTCGTGTTGAAGCCATCTGAAAGAACCCCGATTTTAGCCAATAGGCTTGCAGAGTTATTAACAGATGCGGGAATGCCCGATGGTGTACTAAATGTCGTGCATGGTGCACATGATGTCGTAAATGGATTGATCGAGCATAAAGATGTCGCAGCCATATCCTTCGTCGGGTCTCAGCCGGTGGCTAAATATGTATACCAACAGGCTGCCTCTCATGGGAAAAGGGTGCAGGCATTATCCGGTGCGAAGAATCATCATGTTGTCATGCCTGATGCAGATATGAATAAAGCGGCTGAGCATATTATCAGTTCAGCGTTTGGCAGCGCTGGCCAGCGATGTATGGCGTGCAGTGCCGTAGTGGTTGTAGGGGATAATGAACCGTTTGTTAAAGCTTTAAGTAAAAAAGCAGATGAATTATGTATTGGTAACGGAATGGACGAAGAAGTGCTTCTCACTCCCGTCATTCGAAAAGAACATCGAGAGAAGACACTGGGGTATATTGACAAAGGCCTGCAGGAAGGCGCTTCCCTCATACGAGATGGGCGTAAAGAAATGGATGACTTCAAGGAAGGAAACTTCTTGGGTGCAACGATCTTTGACCATGTTTCACCGGATATGACCATTGCAAAAGAAGAAATGTTTGCCCCTATCCTCAGTTTGCTGAGAGCCAAGGATTTGGATGAAGGACTTGATTATATTCGTCAATCAAGATATGGAAATGGTGCTACGATTTACACAAAAGATGCAAAGGCTGTCCGACAGTTCAGAGAAGAAGCAGACGCTGGAATGCTGGGTATCAACGTTGGTGTTCCTGCGACAATGGCGTTCTTCCCATTTTCAGGGTGGAAGGATTCTTTCTATGGGGATATGCATGTAAACGGTAAGGACGGAGTAAATTTCTATACTAGGAAGAAAATGATCACTTCTCGATTTGATTTTTAATCTGAGTTAGGGGGAACTTTCATGGTGAAAGCAGGTCAATCTCAAGATGTATGGTTAAGGAATGATGAAAAGCTCATTTGGCATTCCATGAAACCATACAATCCTGATGGAACAATGGTCGTTACAGAGTCTGCCGGGTCTTGGATTACAGATAAAGATGGTCAAAAATTTCTGGATGGCATGGCAGGGCTATGGTGTGTAAACGTAGGATATGGTCGACAGGAATTAGCAGAGGCAGCTTATCTTCAGCTTAAAAAAATGGCTTACTTTCCACTAACACAAAGTCATCAGCCGGCTATTGAGCTTGCTGAGAAATTAAATCATTTACTAGGGGATGACTATGTCATTTTCTTTTCCAACAGTGGCTCAGAAGCCAATGAAACCGCCTTTAAGATAGCAAGGCAGTATCATCAGCAAAAAGGGGAACACGGACGGTATAAAATCTTCTCCAGATATAGAGGGTATCACGGGAATTCCATGGGGGCCCTGGCCGCAACAGGTCAGGCTCAGCGGAAATATAAGTATGAGCCGTTAGCTCCCGGATTTATCCATATCGCTCCACCCGATAGCTATCGCGATGAAACATCGGGGGGAAGTCCACATGAACTTCCTGGAGTGAAGGCAATTGATCAAGCAATGACCTGGGAATTAAGTGAAACAGTGGCTGCGTTAATCATGGAACCGATCATCACAGGGGGTGGGATACTCGTTCCACAAGATGAATATATGAAAGCGGCGAAAGAAGTCTGTGAGAAGCATGGTGCACTCATGATTGTCGATGAAGTGATTTGTGGGTTTGGACGTACAGGCAAGCCTTTTGGTTTCATGAATTATGATGTGAAGCCGGATATCATTACGATGGCTAAGGGGATTACCAGTGCGTACCTTCCACTGTCTGCAACAGCCGTGAAGCGAGAGATATATGAAGCGTTTAAAGGATCTGAGGAATATGATTACTTCCGTCATATTAATACATTTGGCGGAAATCCGGCAGCATGTGCTCTTGCCTTGAAAAACATTGAAATCATGGAGAGTGAGAAGCTTTTTGAACGCTCCGCTGATCTCGGTGAAAAGGCTTTGAACACGTTGAAAAATCATTTGCAAGATCATCAATATGTTGGAGATGTCAGAGGGAAAGGTCTGCTAATTGGAATTGAAATGGTAAGTAATAAGGATACAAAAGAACCTTTAGATATTTCTATGGTCAATGGAGTGATTGGGTACTGTAAGCAAAAAGGGGTAATCATTGGGAAAAATGGTGCAACGGTTGCCGGATACAATAATGTGCTAACATTATCACCTCCATTAAACATTGAGGAGGAAGATTTGGATCTGTTAGTATCAACCGTTATGAATGGAATCCGACAACTTCAATAATTTATAATTCCAGGGAAACATCTGCTTTGCAGATGTTTTCCTTTTTTCTCTTAAATTGAATTTTATGGTAAAATGAACGAGTAAGAATCAAAGGGGAGAGATACATAATGAGCATCATTTTCAAAGGTATTGACCATATTCAGTTTGCTGCACCAAAAGGCAGCGAAGGGGAAGCTAGAAAGTTCTTTGGTGAAATTCTTGGTCTGAAAGAAATACCGAAACCTGAAAACCTTCAAGGGAGAGGCGGTTGTTGGTTCCAATATGGACCACAAGAAATTCATGTAGGGGTACAAAATGATTTTGTGCCAGCAACAAAAGCACATCCAGGATTACTTGTTACAGATTTAGATGCACTTAGGCGTACCCTGATGGAGAAAGGTATCAGGATAAAAGAAGATACTCCGATTAACGGCAGAGATCGCTTTTTCGTCTCTGATCCATTTGGTAATCGAATTGAATTTCTAGAATACAATTAATAAGGAAAGCACCTCATGAATAAGGAGGTGCATTTTCATTCTAAGAACACTATTCTTGAATAGATTTATCCACATCTTTCTCGGAAGATAATTCTTGTGAAGCGCTAGGCACCTTCCTTTTTTCTACATTGATAAGATCGGAAGAATAAATCGAAGTGATAACTTGCCCACCAATTACTTTTGCACGGATGAGCAGTGGCTGGTTATAAGCGTTTCTAAAAGTGAAGTCGGGTCCATACCAGCTAACTGTAGCATCTCTTCCCAGAGGCACGTAAGGAACCCTCTTTGAATGATGATACCGTTCTAATATTTTTACACCTGCCTGGTCAACCGCATTAAATAAAGTGGATGATACCTGACAAATACCACCCCCAATATCTTCTGAGAGTTCCCCTTTTACAATCACGGGGGCTTTTTTATATCCCTTTTCTTTCGTTCTTTTTCCTACCACACCGTTAAAGGAGAATACTTCTCCAGGGAACACAACCGTATTATTGATCTTCTCTGTCGCTAGAACGATATTTTGAGTCCGTTCCTCATTATGCTTATTGAAATATGTGACGTATCTTCCAATAAGCTGTGTTCGGATGTGAGAAAGGATCTCACTGTCGACTTTGGGATGTATTGTCATAAGGGGTGCTTCCGTATTGATTGACCCTCTAGAAAAGAAGAAGGAATAAACCAGATCACGAAATCGCCGTTCATTAAGTTTGTAACCGGCTCTTTCTGAAATAATTTGATTTTTTTCATTGATATAAGCATTCTGAGGAGGGGTATAGACCTGATTTTGCACTTCTGAAACAAATTCCTCATATTGCTTTTCGTCCATTATTGGTTCATCCACCAATGGTATAATCAATGAATTTCGTTCTATCGAAATTGGCGCATGATTTTGAAATTGAATATGTAATTGATCTTGACCATTCATCACAGGAAACAGTAAAAGACCAATTGAACTAAGTTTAATCCAGAGCATATGAACCCTTCCTTTCGTATGTAGTATCGGTGGAAAAGGCTTCTTTCATGTTAAATCCTAATTGCCAAAAATTGATGGTTATGTATTTGCAGTTGTGATTAGAAACTAAGGAAAAAAAAGAGGTCTTTACATGCTTTATTTATTCAGGTTCATGATGGTTGTGTCTTTACTTTTTGCCTGCAGTGCTAAACCTGCGGGGGCAATGCCTAGTTTTACTGTAGAAATACTTCCGTGGGATCAAGTGAAAGAAATCATTCCTAAACAATCGTATTTTACGATCATTGATGTAGAAACCGGCCTTTCTTTCGAGGTACAAAGAAGAGCAGGAAGCAAACATGCGGATGTACAACCAATTACAAAAAAAGACACGAAAATCATGAAATCCATCTATGGAGGAAAATGGAGTTGGGACCGTCGTGCAATTCTCGTTTTAGTACATGATCAACTAATATCTGCCTCAATGAACGGAATGCCGCACGGAGCAGGCGCTCTCCAAAACAATTTTCCGGGACATTTCTGCGTGCATTTTTATGGCAGTACAACCCATAAGACACCAACACCTGATTTGGCCCATAAGATCATGATTTTAAAAGCGGGTGGAAAACTGGATGGGTTTCTATACAAATTAGACCCCTATGAGTTGATCAGCGTTATGGAGATTGCTTTCAATCAGCATGATCAAAAGTTACTTTCACAAGTGATGTTTGGAAGTAATGGGTCTGTGAAGGAGGCCCTTAAGAAAGTGAAACATATTGATATTACTCAAAGATCGATACTTCCTGTAGAGGATTTACCTGCACTGGTGGGGATGAAGATTCAGGTTAGAGTGAAATGGGTACGTTCCGATCAATCTCAGGACGAAAATGACGTTCAATTCATCATTCGGAAAGATGCGATTGAAGATCAATGGAAAATAGACGGTCATGCATTTCTTGAGGAAATGGAATAAGGGTCAATTCGAATACATTATTTCCCTCCAGTGGATGAATTCTTATTCTTTGTGAGCGTTTTTAATATGCAAAATAGGGAAAAGGGTATATAAATGAATCGTGGAGGGAACACACCGATGTTTGATTTTGTAATAAATTTAATTAAGGAGCTTGGGATGTGGGGATTATTCGCTGGAAATGCAATTGAAGCGTCATCCTTACCATTTCCAGGAGCTCTCGTGACGCTGACATATGGTTACCTTTTAGATCCATCATGGACGAAGCTGATCATATTAGCATTCACAAGCAGCTTGGTTTATACGTTATTTAGTTATATCCCTTATGGAATAGGATATAAATTAAAAGATAAAATCAAAGAAAAAACCAGCTCAAAGAAAATGGCTAAAGGTCAGAAATGGTTTCGGAAATGTGGCTTGTGGAGTATTGCCATCACGAGACCACTTGGCATTGGTAACTATATCTCTTATGTTGCAGGTATTAGTAAAGTGAACAAATGGAAGTTTGGCGGACTGACGTTTATCGGAATCTTTCCCATCACCCTCACGATGTTAATAGTCGGGAAGAATGGAAATCTCAAACATGTACAATCTTTGATGAGTAACATACAAACCTACCTTCTCATTGGAGGGGCTATACTGTTGATTGGTTTCTTTTCTTATAAATATTTTTTCAAGTTTAAGGAAAAAAACTCCAGCTGTTTGGACGATGAGTCAAGCATAGCAAAACAAGCCAAATAAGTAAGAAATAGATCCGCTTCTCATTCTAGAAGCGGATCTATTTTTTGAGTGAGTAAAGGAGGTACACACTAATCTTGAAGTTACCAGATCTGGTTTCCTCAATCTACTACATGCTCCAAACCTTTTACGTGTGATATAATGAATAGTCGAGAGATTAGTAGATTTACTTGGAAAGGTTTGAATGAAACCATGACACAATATACTCCAATGATAAAACAATACTTACAAGTAAAGGCAGAATACCAAGATGCCTTTTTATTTTTTCGTTTAGGAGATTTTTATGAAATGTTTTTTGATGATGCCATTGCTGCATCTCAAGAACTTGAAATAACGTTAACAAGTCGTGATGGGGGAGGAAAGGAACGTATTCCCATGTGTGGTGTTCCTTATCACTCTGCTCCTAACTACATAGAGCAGCTCATCGATAAAGGCTTTAAAGTAGCAATTTGTGAACAAACCGAAGACCCGAAACAAGCTAAGGGAGTTGTACGGAGAGAAGTTGTTCAGCTCATTACACCCGGTACGGTAATGGATGGGAAAGGCTTAAATGATAAAGAGAACAATTATATTGCTTCTGTGTCCGATTTTAATGACCAAACATACGGATTGTCTTATAGTGACTTAACAACAGGGGAATCAAAAGTGACATTAGTGACAGATGGCCTTCAAGCATTGTTGAATGAATTATCTACGATTGGTGCGAAGGAAGTTGTCATTCACCCGGATCTTAGTGAAGCGGTACAAGGCAAGATCAAAGAACGAAACGATGTTACCTTATCCTATGAGAAAGAAGCTGAAGCAAGAGAAGATTTCGCTCATCTCGTTGCCCCTTTAAAACAAGATAAACTAATAGAAGCTTCATCCATCCTTTTTCACTACCTCTTCCGTACACAGAAGAGAAGCCTTGATCATTTACAAGTAGTTGAGACATATCAGCTGCATCAATTTATGAAAATGGATTACTACTCAAAACGAAATCTGGAATTGACAGAAACGATCCGATCAAAAGGAAAGAAAGGTTCGCTTCTTTGGCTATTAGATGAAACGATGACGGCTATGGGAGCCCGATTACTAAAGCAGTGGATTGATCGACCACTTATTCATAAACAGGACATCGAAAAGCGTCAAACGGTTGTTGAAGTGCTATTGGAGCGATTCTTCGAGAGGCAGGACCTTAGAGAACGTTTAAAGGAAGTGTATGATCTTGAGAGACTGGCAGGAAGGGTTGCGTTCGGTAATGTGAATGCACGGGATCTGATTCAGCTGAAAAAATCGCTTCAGCAAGTACCCCTTTTAAAACATCTGGTGGAATCACTCGAAAATGAAGCAACCGATGACATCGTAAGCAAGCTTGATCCGTGTGAAGAATTAACAGACCTCCTCGAACAAGCGCTTGTAGAAAATCCTCCACTATCCATTAAAGAGGGAAGCTTAATTCGAGATGGGTATCATGAGGAGCTTGATCAATTCCGCGATGCAAGTAAAAACGGGAAGTCCTGGATTGCTCAACTCGAACGGGACGAGAGGGAACGAACGGGAATTAGGTCCCTTAAAGTAGGATTTAACCGAGTCTTTGGCTATTATATAGAAGTAACGAGAGCAAACCTTCAACACCTGGAAGAAGACCGCTATGAAAGAAAACAAACATTAACAAATGCGGAGCGATTCATCACCCCTGAGTTAAAGGAGAAAGAAGCGCTTATCCTTCAGGCTGATGAAAAAAGCGTTGATTTGGAATATGAACTGTTCATTGGAATTCGTGAAAGAGTGAAAGAATTCATTCCCCGCCTTCAGAAGCTTGCGAAGCTCGTAAGTGAATTGGACGTTCTTCAATGTTTTGCAACGGTCAGTGAAAAGCGTCATTACACCCGCCCTGTTTTTAATGACGAAAGAAGAATCCTGCTGAGGGATGGACGTCATCCAGTTGTGGAAAAGGTTATGGGTGCTCAGGAATATGTTCCGAATGACTGCTATATGGATCAAGAAAGAGAAGTCTTTCTTATTACAGGACCGAATATGTCGGGGAAAAGTACCTATATGAGACAGGTAGCTTTAACCAGTATTCTTGCTCAAATTGGCTGTTATGTTCCTGCGAGTGAGGCAAACCTGCCAATCTTCGATCAAGTATTCACACGCATCGGGGCAGCCGATGATCTGATTTCAGGTCAAAGTACGTTTATGGTTGAGATGTTAGAGGCGAGAAATGCGATCATCCACGCGACTCAGCAAAGTTTGATATTATTTGATGAAATTGGTCGCGGTACCTCCACTTATGATGGAATGGCACTTGCCCAGGCGATTATTGAATACATTCATGATCATATAGGAGCGAAAACCTTATTCTCTACTCACTATCATGAATTGACCGTTCTTGAAGAAGAACTACAAAAAGTGAAAAATGTGCATGTAAGTGCCATGGAACAGAACGGAAAGCTCGTTTTCCTTCATAAAATCAAGGAGGGGGCAGCCGACAAAAGTTACGGAATTCATGTTGCCGAGCTTGCTGAGCTGCCTAAGGTCCTGATAGAGAGAGCGAACGAAATCCTTCTTGAACTCGAGCGAAAGGAAGTGCCATCTTTTTCTAAAGAAGTGGCTGTAGCTAGGGAAACAGCTATTGATAAACAAAAACCAAATGAAGAAGAACTTGCCCAGCTTTCCTTCTTTACCGCAGAGAAACAGGAGAAAAAAGAAAATTTTACTTCTAAAGAGAAGAAATGCTTAGATGAGCTTAAAAAGCTGGATATTCTGGAGATGACTCCATTAGATGCAATGAACACCCTTTACGGAATCCAGAAAAAATTAAAAAACTAAAGGAGGTGAAACTGTGGTGAAAATATTTCAGCTTGATGATTCCCTCTCAAATAAAATTGCCGCCGGTGAAGTAGTGGAAAGACCGGCTTCTGTTGTGAAAGAGCTCCTTGAAAATAGCATAGATGCAGGCGGAACTGTGATCGAAATTCATATTGAAGAAGCAGGTTTACATTCGATACGAATCATTGATAATGGTGACGGAATTGAAGCAGACGATGTGAAGACAGCATTCAAACGCCATGCAACGAGTAAAATTAAAGACGAAAATGATTTATTCCGTATCCGTACTTTGGGATTTAGAGGTGAAGCCCTGCCCAGTATTGCTTCCGTTTCCCATTTTGTCCTGAAAACGAGCACGGGAGATGGTCCGGGTACATGTATCGAGCTTGAAGGTGGAGAAATTCATTCCCTTGAGAAAACGTCGTCAAGAAAAGGGACGGATATCACAGTTTCCCAACTGTTTTTCAATACACCTGCACGATTGAAATATATGAAAACCATTCATACTGAACTGGGAAACATTACGGATGTAGTGAACCGGATTGCCCTGGCGCATCCTAACGTTTCAATCAAGCTTCTGCATAACGGTAAATCTTTGTTACACACCAATGGTAATGGGGATGTCCTGCAAGTTCTGGCCGCTATCTATGGGATCGGAATAGCCAAGAAGATGGTGCCAATCCAAGTGAGCTCACTTGATTTCAAGGTAAAGGGCTATATCTCCCTGCCGGAGGTTACACGTGCCTCCAGAAATTATATTTCAACGATGATCAATGGGAGGTTTATAAAGAACTATGCTTTGGCGAAAGCGATCGGGGAGGGGTATCACACACTTCTTCCGATTGGGCGTCACCCTATCGTCCTTCTTAGCATAGAAATGGATCCGATACTGGTAGATGTGAATGTACATCCTTCCAAAATGGAAGTCCGCATAAGTAAAGAAAGTGAATTAAATACATTAGTTACTGAAGGAATCAAAAAGGTGTTTAAAAGAAGAGAATTGATTCCTTCAGGGTCCGTGGCACCAAGGGTTGTACAACCGAAATCAGAGCAAACGTTTATGAGCCTAGACCATTCGCATAAACCTCAACCGAAAGAAGAAAGTACGGGATTCAGAGGTGAGGTCCGTGAACGATTGCTTCCTAAGGAAGAGTTGGAAAAGCTTTATGAACCAGAACCACCAAGGGACGAATCCCATGAGGCAAAAATTCCTGTATCCGGTGAACCAGCAGTTCCGGACTTAATGGATTCCCTTGAGGAAGCAGTGGGATTCCAGGATACAAATGTGGAAGAAGTACTTGAAAAGGAAGGCCGCTCTCCTGGAGTTCCCCCGCTTTATCCTGTCGGCCAAATGCATGGTACGTATATCTTCGCCCAAAATGATCGTGGCCTATATATTATTGACCAACATGCAGCTCAAGAACGAATAAAATATGAGTTCTTTAAAGAAAAAGTGGGAGAGGTTGCGAAAGAGCTCCAAGAACTCCTGGTCCCACTTACTCTTGAATTTTCTACAGACGAGTATATTAAAATTAATGAATACCGCCATCTTCTGGAAGACGTTGGTGTGTTTCTGGAAGAGTTCGGCTACAATAGCTTTATTGTCAGGGCTCATCCTCAATGGTTTCCAAAAGGGGAAGAACAGCAAACCATCGAAGATATGATCGAACAGGTGTTAAAAATGAACCGGGTGGATATCAAAAAGCTCAGGGAAGAAGCAGCGATTATGATGAGTTGCAAAGGTTCGATCAAGGCAAACCATCATTTGCGAAATGAGGACATGCAAGCTTTACTGGATGAACTTAGAAGGACCAGTGATCCATATACCTGTCCCCACGGTCGACCGATACTTATCCACTATTCAACGTATGAAATGGAAAAGATGTTTAAACGTATAATGTAGGATCAGAACAGGGGGATGAACCAGCAGTAGTTCACCCCTGTTCTTTTTGTCTTTAACCAAAGTTGCTTTGGTGTTCTTTTTTAAGATGAAGATACTCTTCATCTTCTCTGGCAAGCTTCCACTTTGTTTCGAATACTGCTGCAGATGCAGCTTTCTCTTCGTCTATCTTTCTCTTCTTTAAATCTCCTTCTTTATTATACTTTTTCCCTCCTGGATAGTTGGCGTAACGTCGAGCTCTTGTATACCCCATTTGAAGAAACTTTCTGGCCATGTCCATTCCTACAAAATCATTTTCCAGTTTGTATTGGATAAACAACTCATATATCTTATTTGAAGATTCTTTGGCAATATCGGTGTTTTTAAAGCGCCAGTGGGGAAGGATTTCACTCTTATATGGTTCGACAAGTAATACACCCTGTTCCCCTCGTCCCACCCGATATTTTTCAGGCTGCTCCCGAAAATCAATCGTCTCGAAATCAAGATCATAATCAAATGCCATGTTCTTCACCTCCTGAATATCTTTTACCCCCCATGATCCATCGTCTAAACGAAGTTGTGTGCAGAAAAAAAGTTACCAGTAATAATGTTATGGTAACTAATTTCTTATTTAATAGCCCTTTCGTTTTTTACATATAGAATTTTTCAGAATGCATTTTAGTAGAAGGAATTCTTCTCACAAAAAGCTAATACTAAGATATAGTTATATTCAGAAAATTCAATATATGAAATAGGGGGAAATGGAATGAATGGAGGCATAGAGCTTCTAAGGGAGAAAAAGAATAAACGCCTTAAAATTATATTATGGACAGCGGGAACCATTCTGTTTATCATGCTTGGAGTCCTTATTTTTGCAAATTATTACATTGACAGATCGCTGCCTGTTACATCGGGTGCTATTTCATTAAAAGGTTTATCCCAAGATGTAGAAGTGATCAGGGATAAAGACGGCGTGCCCCATATTCTTGCTCAAAATGAAAAAGACCTTTATATGGCACAGGGTTATGTACAGGCGCAGGATCGTCTATTTCAAATGGACCTAAGCAGAAGACAGGCTTCGGGGCGATTGAGTGAAGTGGTCGGTGAGAAAGCAATTGATCGGGACAAGTTCTTCCGGACATTTGGTTTGCGGAGGGCAGCGGAGGTTTCATTTGCCGCATATCCGGATGAAGCCAAGCAGCTTCTCGAATGGTATGCCGATGGGGTAAACGCTTTTATGCAAGAAGCCACAGATGAAGGAAGGCTCCCTATTGAATTCACTCTGCTTGGCTATAAACCTGAAAGATGGACTCCCATCGATTCATTAACCATCGGTAAGTATATGGCATTTGATTTAGGGGGCCACTGGCAAGGACAGGCTTTCCGGTACTGGGCATTAGAAAACCTGCCAAAAGATAAAGCGTATGATTTGTTCCCTTCATACCCTGAAGACGCTCCTACCATCCTATCAGAAATAGGAGAAGTTCAGGTTGATATGGAGCAATCATTTGCCAGTGCTGTCATTCCACCGGAGTTTAATGGGAGCAACAACTGGGTGGTAAGCGGAGAGAAAACAGCCAGTGGTAAGCCCTTTCTAGCAGACGATCCCCACCTCTCATTGGGAACTCCTTCCATATGGTATCAGATGCACCTGGAATCACCACAAGTCAATGTGAGTGGAGTGATTTTTGCCGGTATTCCAGGGATCATCCTTGGTCATAATGAGCAAATTGCGTGGGGGGTAACAAATACGGGACCTGATGTTCAGGACTTATATGTAGAAAAACAAAATGATGAAGATCCTTCTCTGTTTTTATATGATGAAAAGTGGGAAAGGGCAACGATCATAGAAGAGCCCATTAAAGTAAAAGATGGTGACACCATTCCTTATAAAGTCACAATCACAAGACATGGACCGGTGATTTCAGAGTTTTCTCATCAAAATGAGAGTGGAAAGGTGCTTTCAATGAGATGGACAGCACTTGATCCAAGTCTGGAACTTCTCGCAATCCTTAACATCAATAAGGCAAAGGATTGGGATGAATTTGAAGAAGCCTTAAAGGACTTCCATGTTCCTACCCAAAATTTCGTATTTGCCTCAGAGGATGGGACGATTGCGTATAAGGCAAATGGGAAAATTCCAATCAGGAAAAAAGGGGACGGACTTCTCCCTGTTCCCGGGTGGGATCCTGATTATGAATGGGAAGGATTTATACCATTCGAAGAGCTTCCCAAAGTCATCAATCCAGAATCGGGTTTCATTGCAACAGCAAATAATAAAGTGGTTTCCGAAGAATATCCATATCACATTAGTCATCACTGGGCTCAGCCATATCGGTACATGAGAATATCTGAGTATTTAGAAGCAAAAAAGGATATCGCTCTTTCCGATATGAAAGACCTTCAAATGGATCAGATGAATTTACATGCACGTGAAATGGTTCATATTCTGATTGAAGATATGGAAAGCGGCTCATTAACAGCTAAAGAAAAAGAAGCTGTTGAGTTGCTGAAGTCCTGGAACAATAAAGATGATAAAAAACTAGCTGCTCCACTTGTTTTTCACCAATGGATGAACGAAATTTCCACTGGTCTATTTAAAAAGGAAATTCCAAAAGATATGATGAAACTGTTTGAAGGCCGTCAAAGTGTCGTGGATGAACTCATTCGGAAGGCTCATAACGGAGAGGAATCTCAGTGGTTTGTGGACAGGGGAGGATACAAGACTTTCCTGACAGCTTCACTTACCCAAGCATTAGACGAGCTGGAAGAAGAATATGGTTTTTCAATGAACGAGTGGGAGTGGGGAATGTATCATAGAGTATACTTTGAACATCCTTTATCGGGAGCATCTTCAGTTTTGAAATGGTTCTTAAATGACAGAGATCCTGTGGCAGTGGGAGGAAGTAGAGTGACGGTGGGAGCTGCAAGCTATAATGAGAGTGGAATCGTCAATCATGGTGCTTCATGGAGATTTGTTATCGATACAGAGAACATGAACAATGGCTTTCATATTGTAGGCCCTGGACAAGCGGGTCATTATAAGAGTGAATGGTATCATAATCAAATTAATGCATGGATTAATGGTGACTATCATGGAACCTCAATCTCCAACCCAAGTGGAGACACGTTAAAATTAAAAGCAGAATAACTAACTAAAACTGCTTGAAGGATTCCTTCAAGCAGTTTTACCTGTTCCATAAACGGGTACATTGACATCAATAAAGAAGGGAGGCAGAAAAAGTTTAATCTCTGAGAATAATAATAAAAGAAATGGACAAACTAGCAAGATGTGATTTCACAACATCTATCATTATGGTACGATAATATGTAAAGAATCATTTACATAGAAAGCAGTGAACGTATGACAAGATATGAGAAAGAGAAAGTGATTGTTCTTATTGGTCCGACTGCTGTAGGGAAAACCAATACAAGTATAGAACTTGCAAAGAGGTTTAAAGGGGAAATCATCAGTGGTGACTCCATGCAAATCTATAAAAGAATGGATATCGGTACCGCTAAAATCACCCCCGAAGAAATGGAAGGCGTCCAGCATCATTTACTTGATATTAAAGATCCTGATGAATCCTTTTCTGTAGCTGAATTTCAGCAGCTTGTCCGAAAAAAAATATCGGAAATACACTCTCATGGGAATATCCCTCTTATAGTAGGGGGGACAGGACTTTATATTCAGTCTGTTCTATACGATTATCAATTCACTGAAACTCCAGGTGATGAACACTATCGCGAGGGGCTGGAAGCAAGCCTAGAGAAGAATGGTTCCGGGTGGCTTCACGATCAGTTATTATCCGTGGATCCCGTATCAGCAGGGAATATTCACCGGAATAATACCCGCCGTGTTATTCGAGCATTGGAAATCTATCATTGTACTGGCAAGACAATGTCTGAGTATCAAGAAGCGCAATCCCAGGAGCTGCAGTACGATGTTGCTTTAATTGGATTAACCATGGATCGGGATAAACTTTATAAAAGAATCAACCTTCGTGTTGACTTAATGATGAAACAGGGTCTATTAGAAGAAGTTAAAGGGTTATACGATGAAGGTATAAGGGATGTTCAGTCTGTTCAGGCCATCGGATACAAGGAGCTTTATGATTATTTCGATGGTGAAGTCAGCTTGGAACGAGCAACAGAAAACCTAAAGCAAAATTCCAGAAGGTATGCAAAGCGTCAACTGACATGGTTCAGAAATAAAATGGATGTGGCCTGGTTCGATATGACAGATGAGAATCAGCACGCCGAAATTATCGAGGATATTTCAGAATTTATTGCAGGAAAGCTTCAATTAAAGTCGAATAAGTAATGTAGAGATAGAAGAGGAGGACTAACCATGAAACAATCCATTAATATCCAAGATCAATTCCTTAATCAATTGAGAAAAGAAAGCTCACTATGTACGGTATTTTTATTAAATGGCTTCCAAATCCGTGGTCAAGTGAAAGGTTTTGATAACTTTACCGTGCTGTTTGAATGCGATGGAAAACAGCAGCTTGTATATAAACATGCCATTTCAACATTCGCTCCACAGCGTAATGTCCAAATAAATTTTGAAGAGACAACCAATTAATTGTGAAAAAGCTTTCGAAAGCTGCCTCTAGGGGCAGCTTTTTTTGTAGTTATTATCGGATCCTTTTCTCATAAACGCCATGAATCTGAGTAAGGATTAACAGAATTAGTTAATGAAAAGAAATGTAATTGAATAGGATGATAAGAGAGGCTTTTTTTACGTCCCTCACTTACAATGCTACAAACTAGTTTTTAACAGCTATATAATGATGAACCTGTTGTAACATAAACGAAGCAAAACACTCCGTATTTCTTTTTATTTCTCGGGAAAGCGCAGGAATAGACAGAATTCTTCATATTTGTCGAAAAAATAGGTGAAGTATAGGCGTTTGTCACCCTAAAATCCTCAGGAGCGTATACTGTCTTTAGAATAGTGAGGTGAAACCTTTGGATCAACCAATGAGAATGAAAAATAATGGTCAAATCAGCATTGTATTGAATTCTCAAAAACGGAGTTCAGTACGAGATACGTTGAGGCATGAATCTCTTCCTCAGTCTCTCCCTCAAGAGCATGTCGCTTTAAAAGAAATAGAAGAAGAACTCGGATCTCTTGTGGGAATGGAAGAAATGAAAAAAATGGTGAAAGAAATTTATGCATGGATATATGTCAATAAGAAACGTGAAGCAATGGGGTTGAAAGCAGGAAAACAAGCACTTCATATGATGTTCAAAGGAAACCCCGGTACAGGTAAGACGACCGTAGCAAGAATCATTGGAAAACTGTTCTTGAAAATGAATGTACTTTCTAAAGGACATTTAATAGAAGCAGAGAGAGCTGATCTGGTCGGTGAATATATTGGACACACAGCTCAAAAAACAAGAGACCTTGTCAAAAAAGCCCTAGGAGGCATTTTATTTATTGATGAAGCGTATTCTCTCGGCAGAGGCGGAGAAAAGGATTTCGGGAAAGAAGCGATTGATACACTTGTCAAACATATGGAAGATAAGCAGCATGAATTTATCTTGATTCTGGCAGGATATTCGAGGGAAATGGATCACTTTCTCACCTTGAATCCAGGACTGCAATCACGATTTCCTCTCGTATTTCATTTTCCTGATTATTCAGTTGATCAGCTGATGGAAATTGGCAGAAGGATGTTAGAAGAGAAGGAGTATTTATTAAGTCACGATGCAGAAAGAAAGATAAGGGAGCATCTTCATTCAGCTAAAAATACACTATCTCCCATGGCATTTTCAAATGGAAGATATGTACGGAATGTATTAGAAAAGTCAATCCGTGCTCAGGCAATGCGCCTCCTAATGGAAAATTGCTATGATCGACATGATTTATTAACCATTCGCAGCAATGATCTGGTGTTTAACAAAGCTTCTTCTGAATGACCATACTTAGTAAACAATAAGAATCTAAGAATCTATGAAAAAAATGCATTCATAAAAGAATGCATTTTTTCATTAAACATGTGCTCTTAAGCTCCTATTCGGCAACCTCCATTTATATAAGTAGGAAAGTACTCGCAACGTCGTGGTAATGATGAATAAAGAGTACAGTTCAAAGGCTGAATGGACAATTCCCAGTCCAATGGCCGCTCCACAAAGAACCGCCCACACAGCATAAATCTCTGATCGAAGCACTAACGGTTTCCGGCCGGCAAGAAGATCGCGAATGATTCCACCGCCGCTTCCCGTCAATACGGCTGCCACAATGACAGCACTTATCGGGTGATTCATTTCAGAAGCGTATAGTGCTCCTTGGATGGCGAAGGCTGATAGACCTATTGCATCAAAGAAATTCCCCCATTTTCTCCAATGCTTAAGGAGATTATTAGGGAAAAGAAAAACGGCTGTTATAGATAGAAGGGCTATCTGAAATAACATGCCTTGTTCCCACAGAGCGGAAACAGGGACGCCGATCAATAAGTTCCGAATGGCACCTCCACCAAATGCTGTGACAATTCCTAATATATAAACACCAAGTATATCGTATTCCTCTTCCATGGCAATGATAGCTCCTGAAATAGCAAAAGCAATGGTACCAATAATGCTCAATACTTCCCATGTCATACACATTCCTCCTAACCCTATTACAATATGCTACATGCCAGTATGTAGAATGTGAGCGATGTTTTGTTTATTCAAACATACTGATTTTAACACGTTTGCACTTAATTGCAACCATTTTTCATTACCTTTTACATAGAGTTTACGAGACGAATTTGGTATGATGAAAATGATAATGAAACGTACAGAAAGAAGGATGTTTATTGAAGAATGAAGTGAAGGAAAAAGTCATTCTTGTTGGGTGTCAACTGGAGGAAGAAGACTTGCGTTTTCAGTATAGTCTAGACGAGCTTGAAGAGTTGACGGAAACGGCTCAAGGTCAGGTTGTGGCTATATTAACTCAAAAGCGGGATCGCGTTCATCCTGGTACATATATAGGAAAAGGTAAAGTGGAAGAGCTGGCCCTTTTAGAAGAACAATTAGAACCGGATATTATCATTTTTAATGGTGAACTATCTCCGAGTCAAATCAGGAATTTATCAAAAGATTTAAATGCAAGGGTGATTGATCGTACTCAGCTGATCCTGGATATTTTCGCTGGGCGCGCCCGTTCAAGAGAAGGGAAATTACAAGTAGAACTTGCTCAACTTCAATACCTTCTTCCTCGATTAATCGGTCAAGGGGCGTCTCTCTCAAGGTTGGGAGGAGGAATTGGTACAAGAGGGCCGGGTGAAACAAAGCTGGAAAGTGACCGTCGTCATATTCATCGCAGAATTGATGACATTAAGAAACAACTGCAGATCATAGTTGAACACAGAGAAAGGTATCGTGAACGGAGAAAGCGTAACAAAGCCTTTCAAATAGCATTGGTCGGCTATACAAACGCAGGCAAATCGACTTTGTTTAATAGAATCTCATTAGCAGATTCTTATGAAGAGAATCAACTCTTTGCTACATTGGACCCGATGACAAGGAAGATGCCCTTGCCCAGCGGATACACGGCATTACTTACGGATACTGTCGGATTTATCCAAGATCTCCCGACTACATTAGTAGCGGCGTTTCGCTCTACGCTGGAAGAGGTAAAGGAAGCGGATCTTCTTCTCCATGTTGTGGATAGTTCAAATCCGGATTACAGTCAGCACGAAAAGACCGTTCAAGCTTTATTAGAAGACTTGGACATGAATGGACTGCCTCAGCTAACGGTATACAATAAGAAAGATGTAATGGACCCTGACTTTGTTCCGAGTAGTGAATGGGATCATATAATGATCAGTGCCTTAAACGAACACGATCGCGGGCAGCTTTTATTAAAAATAGAAGAAATCGTGAAAAAACATATGACATCTTATCATGTATTCATTCCAGCGAGTGAAGGGAAGGCCCTTTCACAATTAAAGAATGAAACCATCTTAAGAAAACTGGAATTTATAGAGGAAAGCCAGGTTTATGAATTGACGGGCTATCACTTGGAAGATCATCCAATCGCAGGAAACATCAAGAAATTTCAAAGGTAGAAGGGAAACAAAAATCTCATGTATGAACAATTAGTGCACGGAACCATTCTAAAGCCACTGGTAACAAAAGTTGAAGCAAGCATTAAAGAAATTCATAAACAAATAGAAGAAAGAGCGGAAAAAAACCAGTTTAATGTACTTAGATCTTTTCAAAAGCATCGTGTAAGTGATTCTCATTTTATTCCTTCCACAGGATATGGGTATGATGATGCAGGGAGAGACACATTAGAAAGTATTTATGCAGATGTATTTGGGGGAGAAGCGGGACTGGTGAGACCTCAGATCATATCAGGCACTCATGCAATCTCAATCGCCTTATTTGGTGTACTTCGACCTGGGGACGAACTGGTGTATATAACGGGAAAACCATATGATACGTTAGAAGAAATTGTTGGTATTCGCGGAGAAGGGACCGGTTCTCTGAAAGACTTTCAGATTGGCTATCAAAGTGTTGATTTACTCGAATCAGGAAAAATCGATTTTGAAAAAGTGGCTAAAACGATTTCTTCCAAGACAAAAATGGTAGGGATACAGCGGTCTAAAGGATATGCCAATAGACCTTCATTTACTCTAGATGAAATCAAAGAAATGATTGATTTCGTTAAAGAAATTAACCCTGAAATCGTCGTCTTTGTAGATAATTGCTACGGAGAATTTGTTGAAGAAAGAGAGCCTTGTCACGTAGGTGCAGACTTAATGGCCGGTTCCCTTATTAAAAATCCTGGTGGCGGCCTTGCTAAAACAGGAGGATATATCGTTGGGAAAAAAGGATACGTAGATGCATGTTCATATCGAATGACCTCACCTGGCATAGGGGCCGAGGCCGGGGCATCTCTTTACAGTTTGCAAGAAATGTATCAAGGCTTCTTTTTGGCGCCACATGTGGTGGCACAGTCATTAAAGGGTGCCGTCTTCACATCCGCTTTCTTAACGGAGCTTGGCATGGATACAAATCCAAGTCCTTATGCACAACGAACAGATTTAATCCAGTCGGTACAATTCAATGACAGAGATAAGATGGTTGCATTTTGTCAGGCAATCCAGTTTGCATCCCCTATAAATTCTCATTTCACTCCATATCCCAACTATATGCCTGGCTATGAAGATGACGTCATTATGGCCGCAGGAACATTCATACAAGGTTCCAGCATTGAATTATCTGCAGACGGACCGATAAGACCACCTTACGTAGCGTATGTCCAAGGGGGGTTAACTTACGCCCATGTAAAAATCGCCGTTTGCATAGCAGTAGATAATTTGATTGAAAAAGGTTTAATCACTGTTGCGAACGGATAATAAAGTAGTAATTGGATAGTCTAATTTTGACTATCCCTTTCTTTTGATTTCTTATGTAAGAAAATCTAACATATGATTGACAGATCTCCTTACATTACATATAATAAGGTCAAGAAGGAAAGAAAAGGAGGAATCAAGATGAGCGGAAGTGAAATTCGTCGAACGATGGCATTATTTCCTATTAGTATTGTCATGCAGCTCACGGACTTAACGGCTCGTCAGATTCGCTACTATGAAGAGCATCAGCTGATCAACCCTGCACGTACTGAGGGGAATCGCAGGCTCTTTTCCTTGAATGACATTGATAAGTTATTGGAAGTAAAGGATCTGTTAGATCAAGGCATCAACATGGCTGGGATTAAGAAGATATTTGCTGTATCCAGTCATAATGAAAGTAAAGTGGTATCTGACGTAAGTAATGAAAAGGAAGAAAAAGCACGACAAGATCTATCTGATGACGAGCTGCGTAAATTACTCCGAAATGAATTGATGCATTCTGGTCGATTTACTAAAGCATCTTTGCGTCAAGGTGACATGTCTCGCTTTTTTCATTAAATAAAACCTTTAATAATCTTGAGGAGGAAATACGTAAATGGCAAAGTATACTAGAGAAGATGTTCTAAGATTAGCGAATGAAGAAGGTGTAAAGTTCATTCGACTGCAATTCACTGACATTCTGGGGACGATTAAGAACGTAGAAATCCCTCTGAGTCAACTTGAAAAGGCATTAGATAACAAGATGATGTTTGACGGATCTTCAATTGAAGGATTCGTTCGTATCGAAGAATCAGATATGTACCTATTCCCTGATTTAGATACTTGGTTAGTATTCCCATGGACAGCTGAAAAAGGAAAAGTAGCCCGTCTAATCTGTGATATCTACAATCCAGATGGCACTCCATTCGAAGGAGATCCGCGTAACAACTTAAAGCGCATCTTAAGCCAAATGGAAGAGCTGGGGTTTACTGACTTCAATCTAGGACCTGAGCCAGAATTCTTCCTCTTTAAATTAGACGTAAACGGTGAGCCGACATTAGAATTAAACGATAACGGTGGTTATTTCGATTTAGCTCCTACAGATTTAGGGGAGAACTGCCGTCGTGATATCGCATTAGAACTAGAAGAAATGGGCTTTGAAATCGAAGCATCTCACCACGAAGTTGCTCCTGGTCAACATGAGATCGACTTTAAATATGCAAGTGCATTAAGAGCATGTGATGATATCCAAACATTTAAACTAGTAGTTAAAACGATTGCACGTAAGCATGGTTTGCACGCTACATTCATGCCAAAACCACTATTTGGTGTAAATGGATCAGGAATGCACTGTAACATGTCCCTATTCAAAAATGGGGAAAACTCTTTCTTTGATGAAAAGGGAGATTTGCAATTAAGCGATACAGCTCGTCAATTCCTTGCAGGTATCATTAAACATGCCACTGACTTTACAGCGATCACGAACCCGACTGTAAACTCATACAAACGTTTAGTACCTGGATATGAAGCTCCTTGTTATGTTGCATGGTCTGCTCGTAACCGCAGCCCATTAATCCGTATCCCTGCTTCTCGTGGATTAAGCACACGTGTAGAAGTTCGTAGTGTTGACCCGGCGGCTAACCCATACCTGGCGATGGCTGTATTACTGGCAGCTGGATTAGATGGAATCAAAAATAATCTTCCAGCTCCTAAGCCAATCGACCGCAACATTTATGTCATGGACAAAAAAGAGCGTGAAGAAGCAGGAATCGTAGATCTTCCAGCAACATTACACGCTGCATTAGAAAACCTTAAAACAAATGAAGTAATCGTTAAATCCCTTGGAGAACACATCTTCGAACACTTCGTTGAAGCGAAAGAAATCGAATGGGATATGTTCCGTACACAAGTACACCCATGGGAGCGCGAGCAATACATTCAAATGTATTAATCCTTAAACAGTGGGTCGTAGCAAAAACGCTACGACCCACTGCTTTTTTATTCTTTAATAGTCTTCCAAATTACATAAAAAATTAAGCCGCTATTAAACATAGCGGCTTAAACCTATTAATGTACTTGACGATAAACTCCGACAACTTTTCCTAAAATGGATACATTTCGTAAAATGATCGGATCCATTGTTGAATTCTCTGGTTGTAATCGAACATAATCCTTTTCTTTAAAGAAACGTTTTACAGTCGCTTCATCTTCCTCGGTCATCGCTACGACGATATCTCCATTGTTCGCTGTTTGCTGCTGACGCACGATAACGAAATCCCCATCCAAGATCCCGGCTTCTATCATACTATCACCCATGATTTCCAGCATGAAGACCTGTTCATCAGAAGGTGCCATACGCTCAGGCAGTGGAAAGAATTCTTCTACATTCTCGACAGCAGTGATGGGTTGACCTGCTGTAACCTTACCGATTAAAGGAACGTTCACAACTCGCTGGCGTGGAATCGTATCCTCTTCAAGATTTAAAATTTCGATGGCTCTTGGTTTGGTGGGATCCCGGCGAATGAGGCCTTTACTCTCTAACCTGGCCAGATGTCCGTGTACGGTGGAACTAGAAGCAAGACCAACGGCTTCCCCGATTTCCCGGACGGAAGGTGGATATCCTTTTTCTCTTACTGCAATTTTAATATATTCTAGTATGTCTTGCTGTCTTTTAGACAATTTTGTCATGTTCACGCACCTCTATTATAGATCTTATGTTCCCATTATAGCATGTCTTTCCAGCTGATACAAACATAAGTTCGAATTTCTGTTGACACCAAACGAATGTTCGTATTACAATAAAAATAACAAAACAGAACAAACATTCGTATGGAGGTATTTTTTATGTTATCACACATTTGGAATCGTTTCTCTTACATTATTATATTATTTGTTTTAGCGCTTTTTTCTGCAGCCTATTTACTATTTGTCATGGCAGATCAACCGTCTTATCAAAGTATCACCGTTCAGGATGGAGACACGCTCTGGACTATTGCCAAACAATATAATGAAGAATACTCTATGACAGTGGAAGAATTTATCGCTTGGGTAGGAGAGGAAAATAATCTCACATCATTCTCGATCAAGCCCGGTGAATCACTTGTGTTACCTATAGAAAATCCGACATTATCCACCCATTCAGATTATGAATTGGTTATGAACGAAGAATAGAGGGATAGAAGATGAAGGCAGTAATTTACTGCAGAGTAAGTACAAAGAAAGACACACAGGAAACATCTTTGGAACGTCAAGAAGAGGAATTAGTGAAATTAGCACAAGAACACCAATACGAAGTGGCTGCTATCATAAAAGATCAAGCAAGCGGTTTTGAATTAGATCGTCCTGGTGTTCTGGAACTTCTTGATTTGATTAAAGGTGAGTCGATTGCGGCTGTTCTCATACAGGACGAAACAAGGATTGGCAGGGGAAATGCAAAAATTGCCCTCATTCATTGTCTATTAAAAGAGGAAGTTAAGATTATTAGTCAAACACATAGTGGCGAGCTTCACTTATCTGAATCAGATTCCATGGTGATTAATATCGTGAGCATGGTTGAAGAATACCAAAGGAAACTCCATAATTTGAAAATCAGACGAGGAATGAAAAGGGCAGTGGAAAATGGTTTTCAACCTCATAAAAATCTAAAGAATAAAGGGAATCTAGATGGAAGAGAGCGGATTGAAGTACCCGTTGAGGAAATTGTCAGGTTAAGAAAGAATGAACTGACTTTTGCTGAAATTGCAGCTACACTAAGAGGGTTTGGGTATGACGTCTCCAAAGCTACCGTACATAGGCGTTTTAAAGAATATATGGCTTCATTGGAAAATGCGTAACTCTTGTTTTATCTCCTTTAATCTAGTAACATGACGATAGTATGACGCTTAACTTTCAGTTGTGTTTTAGATTTTGCCGACTATGCAATAAAGGAGTTTTTATATATGCTTTCAAAAACGAAAATGAATCGAATCAATGAACTTGCGAAAAAGTCCAAAAGCACTGGACTTACAGAACAAGAAGCAAAAGAGCAGTCCAAGCTGAGAAAAGAATACCTGGAAACGTTTCGTCAATCGATGAAAGGGACCATTGAAAATACAAGAATATTTGATCCGGAAGGTAATGAGGTGACCCCTAAGAAGATTCAGGATATCCAAAGTAAAAAGAAAATGCATTAAGTTAACGAGCTGTCAGGTCTGATATAAATGGACCTGGCGTTTTTTGTTTGCGGGGTGAGGACAAAACTTAAAAGTAGAGCGATAAAGTACTTGCCATTTCCTTAAGTATCATTCTGCTACGGCCTCTACCCCCTCGTCATGCTGCATTCTTGTCGTGTCTGATAAAGCCGTCTCCGTTCCTGAAATTTAAGGGTTTTTATTTTCAACCTCTATAAAGTCATGTTATCATTCAAGATAGTTGTATAAACTATCAAAGAAGATTAATATTAATAAGGTACATTAAAAGGAAGGATGTCTGACATATGTTTGATAACACAGATCAATTAGCAATTAATACAATCCGTACATTATCTATCGATGCAATTGAAAAAGCGGGTTCCGGACACCCTGGAATGCCTATGGGAGCAGCTCCGATGGCGTATGCTCTTTGGACAAAATTCATGAATCATAATCCGAAAAATCCTGAGTGGTTCAACCGCGATCGCTTCGTTTTATCTGCGGGTCATGGATCCATGCTCTTGTATAGCCTGCTCCATTTATCAGGTTATGATGTTTCAATGGATGATCTTAAAGACTTCCGTCAATGGGGAAGTAAAACTCCAGGACACCCTGAATACAAACATACTCCAGGAGTAGAAGCTACGACTGGGCCGCTTGGTCAAGGAATTGGTATGGCAGTTGGTATGGCATTAGCTGAAAGACATTTAGCTTCTACATACAATAAAGATCAATACGATATTGTGGATCATTTTACATATTCTATCTGTGGAGATGGAGACTTGATGGAGGGTGTATCCTCTGAAGCAGCTTCATTAGCAGCACATTTAAAATTAGGCCGTCTAGTCGTTCTTTATGATTCAAATGATATTTCACTTGATGGGGATTTAGATAAATCTTTCTCTGAAAGTGTGAAAGGTCGCTTTGAAGCTTATGGTTGGCAATATATCCGCGTTGAAGACGGTAATGATCTTGAGGAAATTTCTAAAGCAATCGAAGAAGCTCAAGGTGATACAACTCGTCCTACAATGATCGAAGTGAAGACGGTCATCGGATATGGTGCGCCTAATAAATCAGGGAAATCAGATGTTCACGGTGCTCCACTGGGTGAAGACGAAATGAAGCTTACGAAAGAAGCTTACCAATGGACATTTGAACAAGATTTCCATGTTCCTGATGAAGTGTACAGCCGCTTCGAGGAAAAAATCCAACAAACCGGTTCTCAAAAAGAAGAAGAGTGGGCTAACCTTTTCATTAAATACCAAGAAGAACATCCAGAACTTGCTACTCAATTAGAAGCTGCCATTAAAGGCGATCTTCCACAAGGATGGGATCGTGACATTCCTGTCTATGAAGAAGGTAAAGCATTAGCAAGCAGAGCTTCTTCCGGTGAAGTCTTGAATGCGATTGCTAAGAATCTTCCTTCATTCATCGGGGGATCAGCAGACTTAGCGGGATCCAATAAAACGATGATCAAAGATGAAGCAGATTTTATGCCTGAATCGTATGAAGGACGCAATATCTGGTTCGGAGTTCGTGAATTTGGTATGGGTGCTGCCATGAATGGTATGGCTCTCCATGGTGGACTGCACGTATTCGGGGGAACATTCTTCGTATTCAGTGATTATTTAAGACCGGCTATCCGTTTAGCTGCATTAATGGGCTTACCGGTAACGTATGTTTTCACTCATGATAGTATCGCTGTCGGAGAAGATGGACCGACACATGAACCTGTAGAACAGCTTGCTTCACTACGTGCAATGCCTAACCTTTGTGTCATCAGACCTGGTGATGGAAATGAAGTAGCTGCAGCATGGAAGTTATCTTTGGAGTCCAAGGATCAGCCAACGATGTTAGTTCTATCTCGTCAGGATCTTCCAACTCTTAAAGGTACTGCAGATAAAGCATATAACGGAGTAGATAAAGGAGCATATGTGGTATCAGCTTCCGGCAAAGATCAGCCTGATGCACTACTGATTGCGACTGGTTCTGAAGTGCATTTAGCGGTAGAAGCTCAAAATGTACTGGAAAAAGACGGAATCAGCGTATCTGTCGTAAGTATGCCGTCTTGGGATCGCTTCGAGAAACAGTCAAAAGAGTATAAAGAATCGATCTTACCTAAGAGTGTGAAAAAACGCCTTGCTATTGAGATGGGATCTCCAATGGGCTGGGATCGCTATGTTGGAGACGAAGGCGATATCTTAGCGATTGATGGATATGGCGCATCAGCTCCTGGGGCAAGGGTTATGGAAGAATATGGATTCACTTCAGACAATGTAGTGTCAAGAATCAAGGCATTGCTTCAGAAATAAATAAAGATTTGATAGGTCAACTCCTTAATACTCTTTAAGGAGTTGACCTTTTTTAGAACGGAAAAATGAATGATTGTTAAAGGGAGTATGTATGGTAGATAATGGGTAAAGTGATGATAGTCAGTTTCATATAGTAACTCAGGAGAATTCAGTAGAGTGTATGAGTTAAAATAAACTTCGACAAAACTAGTGTAGATTTTCAACAATTTCTGACAATGACTCCCTTCTAGTTGATTTATACTATATGAAAGAAAGGCAGGAGGGAGAAAAGGTGCGAAACTATCAAATCTATTGGATTGAAGAAACGTTTGTTCAGCACTATTATGGTCGAGAAAGAATGTTCTATCAATTGTTTTCCGATTGGGAAGCAAGTTCAGGAGATCTTCATGATATCATCTCTAAGCAAGTAGAATATATTACTAAACCTATCCCTTACCTTCCTACTCAAAGACTCCTCCAGCATGAATTAATGAAGGTTGAAGGAGCGGCCTGGGTTGACTCTGTAGCGACAATCGAAAGAGGGGCCTCAGGGGCTACCCTTGTTCTAAATGAAAAATGGATGACGCTGAACACCTGGGGGCAAGATGAATCAGAATATATTTTCTTTGAAATTTTGCGAAAGAATATGGGTCAATTACTGGCAATCGATATACAAAATGAACGTTTTGGTTGGTTAAAGCCAATAAAACAAAGAAAATTTATATATTAATAAGAAATTATGACTGAAATATTGTATAATGTTTCATGGTTTAGTACACTTTTATAAGGACAACATGAAGGAGGAAGTAAGAGTATGTCAACGACTGGGTTACTTATTCTAGTTGGAGTTCTAGCATTACTTGCTGGAGTTGCACTAGGATTTTTCATTGCTCGTAAATATATGATGAGCTATCTTAAGAAAAATCCACCAATTAACGAGCAAATGTTACGCATGATGATGATGCAAATGGGCCAAAAACCATCCCAAAAGAAAATCAATCAAATGATGAATGCAATGAATAAGAACATGAAGTAATAGGTAGAAGCACTCAGATGATGAGTGCTTTTTCTATTTGTAATATATATATTTGGAGAGATGGGTTTAAAGATTGCATTCCTTTAGTAATGCAGGATAAATTGATTATTTTCATGTATTCATAAAAACTTGAGAATTATCATTCAGTTTGAAATTGAATTTATGATAGAATATAGTCCGGAGGGAGTCATATGAAAAAATGGATGATTGTTTCACTGTCTCTCTTGATTCTTGTTGCAGGATGCAGCAATAAGCCTCAAGAAGTGATGGATGAAGAAACACTTGAAATTCAAAATAGTGCAGCTGGAGACGCTCGCGAATATTTAAATTATAAAGTGAACAAAGAGAAGAAGTCGGTCAATCGTGGACTAATTACGATGATGATTAACAATCGCAGTGATATGGATGAAATCGAGACAGGCCTTATGTCTTTATCAACCGAGCATTTTTCCCCTGAGGATTATGTATACGAAGAAGGCCAATACCTTAAAGGTCTAAATACATGGTTGCGAAGAAAGTCAGAATCTAATAAATTGGGACTTAATCCTGTTCTGGAGATTACGGATGATATGGGCTGGGAACAGCAGATGGAGCTGGAAAAAAAGAATCCCATGTATCTCGCATATATCCATGAGCAGAACTACGTTGATTCAAAAGGGAAAATTAAAGGGATCTCCCTGGGTCTTGCTATGAATACGGTAGATTATATTCGAGTCGAAGATGAAAATAAGCTCATGCACTTTGATGAGGCGAAGATTGATGACAAACAGTTAAAGGAATACGGACAGAAAATAGCTAACACCGTTGTCAGTCGAGTGAGAGCCAATAAAGAACTGAAAGATGTTCCTATAATGATTTCCTTATATAAACTTCAACCATTAAATAGTGTCGTGTCAGGAAACTATATTTCAGCTGGATATGTAGACGGTAATGACAAAAGTGTAAAAAAATGGACTGATGTTACTGATAAATACTATTATTTTCCTAGTGACGAAGGGGAAGAGAAAGACCGTGATCTACATAATCGGATTCGTGATCTAGAAGATTATGTTTCGAAATATTTCTCTCATCAAGATATTGAGTTTGTTGGGAAAGGCTTATACAAAAAGGACACGTTGAATAAACTTGTGATCGATGTACATACAGGTATGGTGAAAGAAACAGAACTAATTGGTTTTTCTCAGGCGATTGGCCCCGAGATCGTCGATTACTTCCCTCATACCCCCGTTTACCTTTATGTGAAGACACCAAAGGGTCTTAAAGCAACCATCGTAAAAGAAGTGGACCAAGAACCATTTGTTCAAATCCATTAGTATAACACCAACTATTAGAACATCTCTTAAGACATTAAGAGGTGTTTTTTTTTGGTTTATTTATCTTATAAAAAAGATTTCTCATTTTTTTGAAATTTGGTAAAATAAAGAGTCGATGTATTAGGATACGGGGGAGAGAGTATGAAAGTCTTTTTAGATTTAAAATGGTTTTTTCTGCAAGAGAAAAAGTCTTATATCACAGGAACCATTCTACTTTTATTTGTAGCATTCCTTCAATTGATTCCACCAAAGGTTGTTGGAATAATTGTAGATAGTATGAAAGAAAATTCATTAACTCGGGAAGACATGATGAAATGGATTCTTATTCTGATCATCACAGCTCTATCGATGTATGGACTGAGATTTGTGTGGAGGATCATGATTTTTGGTTCGGCAACCAAGCTTTCCCGCTTGCTTCGGAATCGGTTATATCATCATTTTACCAAGATGTCGCCATCCTTTTACCAAAAAAGGCGAGTCGGTGATTTGATGGCGCATGCAACAAATGATCTTCAGGCGATACAACAAACGGCCGGAGTAGGAGTATTAACGTTCGTGGATTCCATATCTACAGGAGGTTTTGTGATACTGGCCATGGCTTTTACAATCAGTTGGAAGCTTACCCTTATTGCTTTGATCCCCATGCCATTCATGGCAATCCTGACAAGTTATTATGGAACTCTTCTACATAAACGATTTCATAAAGCTCAAGAAGCCTTCTCATCCTTAAATGATAAAACGCAGGAAAGTGTAACGGGGATTAAGGTTCTTAAAACGTTTGGGCAAGAAAAAGAGGATATCGAATCATTTAGAAAGCAATCTGAAGATGTGGTGCAAAAGAATATATCCGTTGCAAAAGTGGATTCCTTATTTGATCCCACCATTTCCATAATAGTAGGCATTTCTTTCTTTTTATCGATTGTATTTGGTTCACGGTTTGTCGTGAGTGGAGAACTGACGATTGGAGAACTGATCTCTTTTACTACCTATCTGGGACTTCTCATTTGGCCAATGCTCGCATTCGGATGGTTATTCAACATTGTGGAGAGAGGACGTGCTTCTTACGAACGTGTATCTCAACTCTTGAATGAAAGGGTGGACATTGAAGATCATGAAAGAGCACTGGATGTATGCCCCTCAGGAGATATTGAGTATAAGATTGAGTCATTTTCTTATCCGGATGAAGAAGTCCATGCTTTAGAAGATATTCAATTTTCCTTAAAGAAAGGTCAAACGATTGGAATTGTAGGGAAAACGGGAGCAGGTAAAACAACCCTCTTAAAACTATTGCTAAGGGAATTCGAAGGGTATAAGGGAGAGATAACGTTTGGGGGGCATATGATCCAAGATTATAAATTAACCCGCCTGCGTGAAAGTATTGGATATGTGCCTCAAGATCATTTTCTTTTTTCTGCCACGATTCTTGAGAATATAGCTTTCACTTATCCACTTACCCCGAAAGAAAAAGTGGAGGAGGCGGCAGCACTTGCGCATATCCATGATGATATTGTCCATTTCAGCGACGGATACAATACTGTGGTCGGTGAAAGAGGGGTTTCCTTGTCTGGTGGACAAAAGCAAAGGATATCGATTGCAAGAGCTCTTCTAATGAATTCGGAGGTACTTATTCTTGATGATTCCTTGTCAGCCGTTGATGCGAGGACGGAGGAATCCATCTTGACTTCCTTGAAGGAAAATCGGGCAGGAAAAACGACCATGATTACTTCTCATCGATTAAGCGCCATTCAACATGCAGACCTGATCATCGTTCTCGAAGAAGGGAAGATCATGGAGAGAGGCACTCATAGTGAATTGATGAAGAAAAAGGGATGGTATCGGGAAATGTATCTGCGTCAACAGTTAGAAGAATTAGTGGAGTATGGAGGGTGAGATATGGATACTATACCGACTTTAACAGCCAAGGAGCAGAGGAACATATTTTTTCGTCTATTGAAATATACAAAGCCTCACAAAAAAACAATATTTTATGCATTTTCATTACTGTTGTTGACCACGATCGGTGATGTCTTTGGACCGATCATTATTAAGGTGTTTATAGACGATTATTTAACTCCAAGAGAGTTTCCATATGGACCGCTTATAGGGCTCTCAGCAACTTATTTATTCATTCAGATTGGAAATGTGTTGATCTCCTACTTTCAATTACTGAAGTTTCAGGAAATAGCCCTGAAGATCATTCAGCAACTGCGTGTGGATGTTTTTTCGAAGGTTCAAGGTTTAGGTATGAAGTATTTTGATAAGACCCCGGCGGGAAGTATTGTCTCCCGTGTTACGAATGATACGGAAGCGATTAAAGATATGTTTGTGAGCGTGTTAGTATCCTTCATTCAAGGAGCATTCTTATTAACGGGTATCTTTATTGCCATGTTTGCACTCAATAGCCAGTTGGCCATCTTCTGTTTATTCATCTTGCCAGTCATTTTTATGATAATGAAGCTATATCGCAAATTTAGTGCCATCTTCTATCAGGATATGCGTGAGAGATTAAGTCAGCTTAATGCAAAGCTTAGTGAGTCACTCCAGGGGATGTCCATCATTCAAGTGTTCAGGCAGGAAAAAAGACTAAGAGAAGAATTCGGAGATATTAATAAAAAACATTATTTGGCAGGCATGAAGAATATTAAAGTGGATGGATTATTATTAAGGCCCGCCATTGATCTGGTTTATGTGGCTGCCTTGATTGTTGTGCTAAGTTATTTTGGCGTAACCTCATTGAATCAGCCTATCGAAATAGGGGTTTTATATGCCTTTGTTAATTATCTGGACAGATTTTTTGAGCCAGTCAATCAAATCATGATGAGGCTTTCCATGTTTCAACAGGCAATCATTGCGTCTTCCCGTGTTTTTACGCTGCTGGATGAGGAAGAGCTTTCCCCTGTACAGAATTTGAAGAATCGTTCAAAAGAAACAATCAGTGAAGGGGAAATAACATTTGACAATGTTTCATTCTCTTATGATGGGCAGAGAGAGGTTCTTAAGAATATTTCATTTACTGCAAGACCTGGTGAAACGGTCGCTCTGGTCGGACATACAGGAAGCGGGAAGAGCTCAATCATCAATTTACTCATGAGGTTCTATGAATTCGAACGTGGCAATATTCTCATAGACGGTCAAAACATTAAATCTTATTCATTAGAAGAGCTTCGTGGAAAAATGGGGCTTGTCCTACAGGATCCATTTCTCTTCTTCGGAACGATCAGGGATAATATTAAGCTTCACTGTGAAGCGATGTCGGATAAAGAAGTGGAGGAAGCTGCCACATTCGTTCAAGCCAATACCTTTATTGGAAAACTACCGGGAGCATATGGGCATCCAGTGGTTGAGAGGGGGTCGACGCTTTCGAGTGGACAAAGACAATTAATCGCTTTTGCGCGTACCATTGCGACCAGACCTAAAATTCTAGTACTGGATGAAGCAACCGCCAATATTGATACGGAAACGGAGGAAGCCATTCAAGGAGCATTATCAAGGATGAGAAAGGGAAGAACAACGATTGCCATTGCCCACAGGCTTTCTACCATTCAAGATGCAGACCTGATCCTGGTCCTTCATCAAGGGGAGATTGTAGAGAGAGGAAGTCATCAGGAATTACTTGTTCAAAAAGGCATTTATCATAAAATGTATCTTCTTCAAAATGGTCTGGTAGATGGTATGGAAGATGCCATATCGGGCTCTTGAATGTATGAAAGGCAGACTCTATAGATGAAAGAGCCTGCCTTTTGGTCGTTGTTATTTATATGAGAATAGTATAATTGTATTCATTAAGGTCTTAGCTCATTTGAGGGGAGCGTTTTTTTATGTATAAGGAGTTGTAGCTATTTAACAGACGATCAAGTTCCTGACTAAATTGAATAGCTTGAGGTGACGTGAGTCCATTTTCAGCAACAATATCGATTAATTGAGCACGCTGTTTTTCAATTCGTTCGAGAAGCTCTTTTTTAGACACGGCTGTTTCCTTTCTTTTGTATGTCCTTACAGATGGAATACAAAACTAGTAATAACTGTAACTTTTTATTAGTATAACGAAAATGGAACTGTTTTTCAAAGCAAAATTATTGGTTTTTTAAAAAAGAAAAGAGAGTTTAATACATTTGAAAAAGTAAAATGTTCATGTAATATAATGGTCACAAATCTTTCACACAATCATTCCTCATAGAATCGGGATTTGTTTGATAGAATAGAGATATATACAAAAATGTAGGAGTTGTAAAAATGTCTGATATTAATATTTTCTTAGCATTTGGAGCGGGTTTCCTAAGCTTTATATCTCCATGCTGCCTGCCATTATATCCCGCTTTTCTTTCTTACATAACAGGAATGAGTGTCAATGAGCTCAAAACGGATAATGCAATGCTCCAAAGGAGAAGTTTATTACATACGTTATTTTTCTTAGTGGGCTTCTCGGCAATCTTTATCGCCATCGGTTTTGGAACTTCCCTTATCGGAAACTTCTTTTTGGATTATAAGGATCTCATTCGTCAGCTTGGAGCTATCTTCATTGTCTTATTTGGCTTGGTAGTCATTGGCGTGTTTACCCCGGAAACATTGATGAAGGACCGTCGTTTTGAGTTCAAGAATAGACCGGCAGGATATTTTGGTTCCGTGTTAATCGGAATGGCATTCGCTGCAGGCTGGACTCCTTGTACCGGACCGATTCTTGCTTCCGTTCTGGCCCTTGCCGCCTCTAATCCAGGTTCAGGTGTTATATATATGACAGCTTACGTGTTAGGGTTTGCCATTCCGTTTTTCATTCTGTCATTCTTTATTGGAAGAATGCAATGGATCAGAAAAAACAGTGGAAAGATCGTAAAGGTAGGAGGATATGTGATGATTGCAGTAGGGATCATGCTATTCTTTGATTGGATGACAGTCATCCTTGCCTATCTTACTTCCATATTTGGAGGATTCACGGGATTTTAACCCTATAATATGAGTATAGAACATACAGATTAAATTGAACGATCATTACGTTTTATGGTATAGTTTAATTGGATGAATTAGGAAATATGGTTCGATAGACATCGGGTAGCGTATATGAGGAGGAAACATCTGTGGCAACGATACTTGTAGTGGATGATGCGAAATTTATGAGAATGACTCTTGGAAGCATGCTTTCCTCCAGCGGTCACGAAGTTGTAGGGGAAGCTGAGAATGGACTCACAGCCGTAAAAAAGTTTCGTGAGCTTCAGCCGGATTTAGTGACGATGGACATCACGATGCCTGAGCTGGACGGAATTGAAGCGGTTAGAAGAATATTATCGGAGTTTCCTCAAGCAAAAGTTATCATGTGTTCGGCCATGGGACAACAAAAGGTCGTGGTGGAAGCCATTGAAGCGGGAGCAAAGGACTTTATAGTGAAACCTTTTGACGATGTGCGTGTGGAGGAAGCCATCAAAAGAGTTTTAGGATGATCGAATGGAACGGGAGAGTGAAGACTAGATTCATTCTCTCTTTTTTGTGTTTTCGTTTTTCTTTCATTTAGGCTATAATAGGGTAGGTATGAAAGTAGAAATTAAAAGGATGATGATGGTTTATGATGATTGCTTCATCCATTGTGGCGATTTTTATGGGGTTTATGGTGATATTTATTAGAATGAAGGCTCAGAAAAGGCCTGTAAGTGGTAAGAAGATTATTTTACCACCTTTGTTTATGAGTACTGGTGCCTTAATGTTCTTATTCCCTGTCTTTCGAGTTACTTTAGGAGAATTTCTAGAAGCGATTACGGTAGGAATGATTTTTTCTATATTGTTGATCAAGACCTCCAAATTCGAAATTCGTGAGAATGATATTTATTTAAAACGATCTAAGGCGTTCGCATTTATTTTGATTGGGCTTTTGTTAATACGGATTGTAGCCAAGTCTATCCTCAGTGCATCGATTGATTATGGTGAACTAAGCGGGATGTTCTGGATACTTGCCTTTGGAATGATTGTACCATGGAGAATCGCCATGTATCTTCAATATAGAAAGCTGCACCAAGAGCAACAAGATTTAACAACGAATTCAATTTAATTCACTGGGTAAATAGCAGGGTGATTCCTATCACCCTGCTATTTCTATTTTAGAAATTTCTTAATCTCAGATTACGATTTCTTTACAAAGGAGACCCATACGCTTAGAGAATAGTTATTTAGGGCAAAGAGAGAGATGAAGAAAATAACAAGAGATATTGGTGGGATAAGTATTGTTTACGCTAGCAGATATTTGGACGTTTTTTCTGGCATTTTTTTTAACACTGCCTTTGGTCACCATTGTCCATGAAGCAGGACATATCTTCATTGCTCGCATATTTGGTGCAAAGATAAAATTCTGCATTGGAACCGGTAAGCATTTAATCAACATTGGTCCATTAGAAGTGAGAAGAATGTATTTTATGGAAGGCTGGTGTCAATATACAGAATTGAAGTATAACAAGGTTTGGGTTCATGTCCTTATTTATATTTCCGGAAGTTTATTTAACCTGATTGCGATTTTAGCTATTAATTTCCTGATTTATGAAGGGGTCATTCCTGTTCACATCTTTTTCTATCAATTTGTATATTTCTCCGTTTACTTTATTTTCTTTTCATTATTTCCGTTTAGAAATGGAGAAGGGAAACCAAGCGATGGACAAGCAATACTCGATGTCATTCGATACGGTAAGGCAGAGGATCCCATTGATTAATCATATAAAAAGTGAATGAAAAAAAGGTAAACGACTATTGTTTACCTTTTTTTGCTTTCTTCCATTTAATGTACAGAAATGCCGCACCTATAATAAAAATTAAATATAGCACAATCGGAATAATTAGTATCGATCCCATTCTCTTTCCTTCCTGTCACCTAGAATAAATGTTCGTATGGGGTTACATCTATTTGCATTTCGTTTAGTTTTCTTCGAAGAAACTTATGATCCCGTTTCGGAGTCGCCAGGATATACCCTCTTATGACTAATTCCTGAGTAATGGAAGAGGCTCTGTCTTTTAAAGCCAATTCACCAATTTTACCTGCAATTTTTTGCTTCGCTACGTCCCTGAATAATTCGGGTACGGGTGTGACTAACTCATTGAGCATTTTCTTTTCCTCATCACCCCATAAATGGATGGTTTCATTCACATAATGTTCTTCCCAATCCAAATCGGATTTTCCATCTTCTTTAGGAAATCTCTTTAAGAATTTCCTAAACATAAAGAATCCACCAATAGCAAATGAAGCTACTAAAAAAACGACCCAAAATAGTATGAAATATAAGAACCAACCTTCAAGCATGCTTTCACCTCAATTTTTCAAAAAGCGATTGTATCGTATTCATTATAGACAAGGGAAAAGCTTGTGACAAGAATATCGCTGTTTTTACAAAAGAAGTCTATACTGTTCTCAATTACAAATGATATACTAATAAATAACAAATATCGCGAAAATTCTTTCTATTTCGATTCTTACGTTTGGATGGATAGGGGGGCTCATAGGATGAAATATAGGGGGAGAATAGTATCAGTGCTGTTTGGACTTTTACTAGTCTTAACATGGGATTTTATTTATTACTTTGTTCTGCATTATCCAGTGGATTTGAAGGTGGATTTGGTGTTCACTCTATTGATTCTCTTTATCAGCTACTATATGGGGAAAAATCATGACACCAGCCATAAAACATTAGCTGCCTTACGAAAGAGTGAAGAGAGAGTAAAGCGTCTCAATGAAGAAATGCAGCATGTACTTCAGAGTATCGATGAAGTTGTCTTTCATACCAATTCCAAAGGAGAGTTTCAATTTCTGAATCAATCCTGGGAAGACTATACGGGTTATACGGTTAAAGAAAGTTTACATAAGAATGCACTTCATTTTATATCTCTTCATGAACGTCATGAAATTCTTAGAATGGTGAGACAAAGTATAAGCTTGAAAAAGGAGAAAATGAAAATGGACTTCTCTTATCAAAAGAGGGAGGGTCAGTTTCGTTGGGGTGAAGTGAATGTTAAGTTAAATTATAACGTAAATGGTGAGCTTCTTGGTACGGTAGGAACCATATCAGACATTACCGAAAGAGTACATAATGAAGAAGAATTGATCGAAATGAATGAAACGTTAGCCATCGAATCTCAAAAACTATCTGTGGCAGGGCAATTAGCAGCCGGGATTGCACATGAGGTTCGAAATCCCCTAACGTCGATTAACGGCTTTCTGCAGTTATTAAGAGATGATGCAGATGAGAAGACGAAGGAATACTTAGGGATTGTCTTTTCTGAAATTAAGAGGATTGAACTTGTGCTGAGTGAGTTATTGATACTCGCAAAGCCGCAATCTGTTACATACAAACGAATTAATATTATTGAGACCCTCGATCATGTCGCGAAATTGTTAAATACGAATGCCATATTATATAATATTGAAATCCAGACCGATTTTCATGAAAGGGAGCTTCATATACGTGGAGATGAAAATCAGTTAAAACAAGTATTTATTAACTTACTTAAAAACGCCATAGAAGCAATGCCACATGGAGGAACGATTACGATAAGGGCAGACTTGTCCTCTCATAACAAGGTTCAATTAACCTTTAAAGATGAGGGGGTAGGAATGAAAAAAGAAACGCTGGATAAACTCGGGGAGCCTTTCTTCACAACGAAGACAAAAGGCACGGGCTTAGGGCTCACCATATGTCTGAGAATTCTTCGTGATCATGGAGCGGATATCAGGGTGCAGAGCGAGCAGGGAGAAGGGACCACCTTCCATATCATGTTTGATTCAGTTCAAGCTTCAGAGAGAAGAAGGAGGGAAACCTTACAAAACCAATGAAATAAGAGCCCTTATGGAATGAACATTAGGGCTCTTTCATGTGTAAGGATATAAAAAATTTAAAGTGGCGGGACTGCCTGGGAATCGAACCCAGCGGAGACGGCACGCGCCTCCCAGGAGGTTTTGAAGACCTAGGCAAGCACCAGCTCAACAATCAGCCCCGGAATTACGTATAGATAAGTTATACCATGGAAGAAAAATTTGTTCAAATGGTTTAGAAGATAATCGTACCATTGACCCGTGAGTAAAGTGTGATAATCAGATAGAAAATAGGCTTTATATTTTAAATATTTATAAGATTTAAACTTTGGAGAAATTAGAAAATTCTTCTTTACCAGTCGATTCTCCCCGTGATAAGATACTTTTTGCCGGCTTATCATAAATTGAAGAAAGCGATTTCCTAAAGGAATTGCTTACCTTCTATACTTGAACATGTTGATTGAGACAGAGAGGGGAAAACAAGTATGAAAAAAGTATGGTTTTTAGGTCTGGGTCTATCCTTAGCTTTAGTTGGGTGTTCTGATTCAGGTACTGACGAAGCTAAAAAAGATGAAACATCAAATGCAACGGAAGAGAACACAAATGTTGCTGGAGATTTAATGGATTTTTATTTGAATTTAACAACAACCGTCAATGGTGTTGATATTGATCTTAATGGTTATGAAGAAGCAATGGCAGGGGAAGCGCCTCCTGCAGGAGAAGAGTTGGAAAAAATGAAGGAAGCCGCTGCAGCATCAGCAACAGAATCTGCGAAAGCAGTAGAAGGCATGGAGATCCCTGAAGGTCTTGATGATCAAAAAGAAGCGGTGGAATCATTCAAATCCACTCTGAAAGAATCATTTGATATGAAAGCTGAAGCTCTCTCTAAAAAGGGCGAAACAGATTTAGCGGCAGCTAATGAGAAATTAAATGAAGCAGAAAACCAAATCAAAGAAATTCTTGATGAAGCAGGTTTAGTAAGCTCAAGCTTAATAAGTGATTTAAACGGATGATAAATTTAAAAAGCGATTCCATGAAAATAATGGATTCGCTTTTTCTTTTTATATAGTCTCCTTTATCTCTCATTTTACCTATATAAAAGATGAGAGGAGGGAAAAGGGTGGAAACTATTATTTCATTCGTTTCTGAAGTAGGCTTTCCGATTGTTGTCACGATGTATCTCCTATATCGTATTGAGACGAAGCTGGAGGCCGTGATAACGTCGATACAAACACTACCTCAGCAGTTAAAAGAATAATAGAAAGGAGGCCCCTCATTTCATATGAGGGGCCTCCTTTTCCTTTCTAATTATCGACGTTCAATAATAATTAAAGTGATATAGGAACAATCGTTCTATTAGGTGACATTTCTTTTCACCTATAACTTCTTAGTTTGATATAATTTAGGGAGAAACGCAATGACCGGAGAGGAGACAACAGCAGTGAAATTCATTCATACCGCCGATTGGCACTTAGGTAAACTGGTTCATGGCATTTATATGACAGAAGAACAACGCTATATATTAGAGCAATTGATAGAGCTCGTGAAAGAGGAGGAGCCCGATGCAGTCGTGATTGCAGGTGATCTTTATGACCGTTCCGTTCCTCCTACTGAAGCTGTAGAGTTATTGGATGAGGTTTTATTCCGGATTAATGTAGAGTTAAACACACCTATAGTAGCTGTTTCGGGCAATCACGATAGTGCAGAACGATTATCATTTGGGTCATCATGGTACAAGCATAGTCACTTTTACTTGAAAGGGAAGCTGACAAAGGATTTTACTCCAATCACGATTAATGGGGTTAATTTCCACTGCGTTCCCTATGCTGAGCCTGGTAATGTCAGACAAGTCCTTGAAGACGATTCAATCAATTCTCATCACGCTGCAATGGAAGCGATTGTGAAACGGATTGAAGAAACCATGGATCCGAATGAACCACATGTCTTTGTGGGCCATGCATTTGTACTGGGGGGTAAAACCACAGATTCAGAGCGCACTCTTTCTGTTGGAGGATCCGGCTGTGTAGGTGCCGATGTGTTTAAGTCTTTTCATTACACAGCCTTGGGGCACCTTCATAGTCCAGATGCTATTAAGCATGAAACGATTCGTTATTCAGGATCTCTATTAAAGTACTCTTTTTCTGAAGCGAATCAGCGAAAATCAGTGAGCATAGTAGAAATAGAAGGGGACGGGTCCTTCCATTTACGGGAAAAAGTGCTTCAACCGAAACAAGATATGAGAGAACTCGAGGGTCTTATGGAAGAACTTCTGGATCCCCAATTCTATCAATCCCAGAAAGTGGATGACTATTTAAAGATTATGTTACATGATGAAGGAACGTTAATCGATCCCATCAACCAACTGCGCCAAATTTATCCGAATGTCCTTCATTTGGAGAGAAAATTGGATCTCACCGATGCAAAAAAGAAAAATACGTTCCGCGTACTAGAGGATAAGAAAAGGTCGGAGCTTGACTTGTTTAAAGAATTCTACGGTGATATGACGACAGGTGAATTTACCGATGAAAAGGAACAAGTCCTGCAAAACGTTATTGAAAAATCGAGAAAGGAGGTCGATCAAGCATGAAGCCTCTTCAATTAGTGATGCAAGCCTTCGGACCCTATGCAGGAAGAGAAACGATTGATTTTCGTTCGTTGGGGAACCGCACAATGTTCGTGATATCAGGTAAGACAGGATCAGGCAAAACGACTATCTTTGATGGAATATCCTATTCCATCTACGGAAAGGCAAGTGGTGAAGATCGCAGTCCGACTGAACTGAGAAGTCAATTTGCTAGTAATGATGTTATTACGGAGGTAGAGCTTACATTCAGTTTAAGAGGCAGATTGTATCGTATTTGGCGCTCCCCTCAGCAGGATAAAAAGAAAGCAAGAGGAGAAGGCTACACAACCATCAATGCCCGATCCGAATTATACGTATACGATGAAGATGGGAAAGAACAGCTGCTGGGGGCTAACGTCAGAGACGTGGATGAGAAGATCAAAGAGTTGATTCAACTGGATGCCAATCAATTCAGACAGATTCTTATGATTCCTCAAGGGGAGTTTCGAAAGCTCTTAACTTCAGACAGTAAAGATAAGGAGCTTATCCTGCAACGCCTATTTCATACAGAGCTCTATAAGACCATCCAGGAAAAACTGAAATCTGAGGCAGACGACTTAAAAAAGTCAGTAGAAACCTCTATTGAAGAACGAACAAGGGAATTACTTAGAATTCATTTTGAAGAAAATGAAGAGCTTCAATCACTACTATTGGAAAATCCATTGAATGACCACCGTATTCTTCAACTTCTTCCTGCTCATATAGAGAGCATGGAAATAAGGGAGAAAGAATTGCAGCTTACCTATGAAAGTGTGCAGGAAAGAAGAGATGCCCTTCAGAAACAGCTTCAAGAGGCAGAAGGATTGGCCGATCAGTACGAGCTTCAAGAAAAACTAAGAGTTCAGAAAGAATCCCTTTTAAAATTAAAGCCTGAAATTGAATCAATCGATCGAGACATTTTATTAGCCCAGCGAGCCTCCCGTTTAGTTCCACAAGATGAGTATTGCCATAAACTCAATCGAAACTTGAAGGAACTGAAGGGTCAATTGGCTCACCTTACGGAGGAAAAGAATGCAATCTTGGAAAAGCTTATAGCAGCTAAAGAAACACTAAAAGAAGAAAAGAATAACGAAAATCTCAGGGACGCCGTTTCAAAGAAAATCACTCAACTCGAAGAAATGGAAAAAGATATAGATTCTTTGGATGTGTTGATGGAAGATACCAAAGAAATGAAAGAAAGATATGAACAGCAGCAAGACATTGTCAAAAAACAGACAGAGCAGATATCATTTTTACAAGAAGGCATAAAATCCCGGGAGAAACGACTTGAAGAAGCGGAAAATGGTCAAGCAGATTTATTTCAATTAGAAAAATCTTTGCAAGAGAATCAAGCTTTTTTAGAACAGGTAAATGAGATAGAGAGGATAGATCAAAAATTTCAACTTGTCCATAAGCAAGAGCAAAAATTAAAAGAACAGTATCGTCACCTTCAGAAACAAAGTTTGGATGCGTCTGAAACTCTGGCCCATTTAGAAGAAAAGTGGCACTCTGCTCAAGCTGCACACCTTGCAAAAGGCCTGGTTGATCACGCTCCTTGCCCCGTTTGTGGCTCAGAGTATCATCCACATCCAGCCGCCAGGGTCGAGTCATTACCTTCTCAGGAAGATTTGAAAGCGGCGAAGGAAAAGCAGGAGGAACTCAACCAGGAAGAGAAAAGGATGGGCCTCGCAATCGTTCAAGAGGAAACCAAAATGCAGGGTATTCAGGATCAGATAGACGATATCGTTCGGAACATTCGTGAAAAGAAAAGCGACTTTAAGCGGGAAGAAATAGATGATACTCTTTCTCAAATGACTTCAGAGATTGAAGCCTTAAAACGTAAAATGGCGGAAAAGAAAAGGGAAGTCGAACAAGCAAAGGTAATGAGGGAGGAAGTAAGAAAAGGAAGGGAAAAGCTAGAAGAACTGGACGGCTCAAGGTTGAAAAATCTAGACAAGCTACAGGAGTTGAATACTCTGTTCCTTACGAAGGATACTACCCTTCAAAAGGTGAAGGAAGCTATTCCTTATGAGCTCAGATCAAAAGATCAATTTAACAAAGTGTTAAAGGAGCAGAAGCAAAGAAAAGAAGAGTTGAAGACGGCATACGAGCGCGCCCAGAAGCAATACTATGAGCTTGAGAACATGTACAGCGTAAAAGATTCACAAGTGGGTGACAAAGATACGCAGATACAAAAAGTAGATGCCGAGATGAAAACAGAACGTGAAGCATTCCTTAAGCTTCTTACAGAACAGGGTTTTCCCCACTATAAAGCATTTCAGGAAGCGAAAAAGTCTGAAGCAGAAGTGTTGGGTCTTCAAGAGAAGATCAAGAAATATGGTGAAGACTTGCGTTCCGTTTCCGATCGTCTTAATGACATCGATAAGCACTTAGAGGATAAACATAAGCCTGATGTGAAAAGCATTGAAGATAACATATCACGGGTTACCGGTGAACTTAGACTTGTAAATGATGAACTTAATAAAATCATGACAAATACGAAAGAGAATAAGCTTATCCTTTCACGGGTGACAAGCATAAACGACGGCATAAAGCATTTAGAATCCAGATATCAAATGGTGGGACATCTGGCAGAAGTGGCCCGTGGTCAAAATGCAAATCGAATTACATTTGAAAGATATGTGCTGGCATCATTCCTTGAAGATATTCTTCAAGTGGCAAATGAACGATTAATCAAAATGACGTCGGGGAGGTATCAGCTGATTCGAAAAACAGATAAAAGCAAAGGAAACGTCCAGAGCGGTTTAGAGCTTCTCATATTTGATCAATACACGGGTCAGGAACGACACGTTAAAACGTTATCCGGAGGGGAGAGTTTCAAAGCATCGTTGGCATTGGCCCTCGGACTTGCTGATGTCGTTCAGCAGTACGCAGGTGGCGTCTCACTTGAAACGATGTTTATCGATGAAGGATTTGGAACGCTGGATCCAGAATCTCTGGACCATGCAATTGAAGCATTGATGGATATTCAAAGCAGTGGCCGACTTGTAGGGTTAATTTCACATGTTCCAGAGTTAAAAGAGAGAATCGACGCACGATTAGAAGTCATATCCTCTCAAAGCGGAAGCAGGACAGAATTTCAATTTCTTGCATAGTCCTATTAGCACTTTGGATCATCACAATTCATTTAAAAAGGTCAAAGAGAATAGCTCTTTGACCTTTTTATTTCTATAAGGAAAAGAAACGGTCGTACTCTATCCTTAATTGGGAAAGGAGGTTTGATTTCTTATATGTAGGACATAAATAGAGATAAAACTACCTAACTTTGGAGATAAACTATGAAAAGCATTCGTCCTATTTTAATTCCTCGACAGCTTATATTATTGCTCATCCTTTCAACCGGTTTATTAAATCATGTCATGCTTATACCAAGTATCCTAAAAGCAGCCGGACGAGATGGATGGATCAGTATTATCTTAACCTATCCAATATTTTTTATCGTCACATTCCTCATTTATTACATAGTAAAGAATTCTCCACCGGAAGGGTTCTATCATCTACTTAATCAAAAGTGGAACAAATGGCTTGTTTTCCTATTCTCACTACCTATATGTTTATTTTTGTTATCAGGTGCATATATAACCTTTGTTGACTTAATAATATGGTTAAGCGCATATTTTTTAGCAGATGTTCCATCATTATTAGTGGTAGGAAGCATCTACATTATTTGCTTCTTAATCAGTTGGTCAGGGATCAAACATATGGCCATCGCGAGTGGGATATTATTGCCATTAGTTATGTTATTTGGTTTTTTCATTGCTTTTACAAACACAAATATGAAAGATCCCAGTTTATTATTGCCAATTTTCAGTCAAGGATATGAGCCTGTCTTAAAAGGAATGATTTATGTATTATCTGGTTTACTTGAATTATATTTGATTGTATTAATACAGCCTTATAGTGAAGGGAAGATTAAATTTCATCATTTAATCGTTCTTGGGCTAATACTTATGGGCTTGATGTTCGGGCCATTAACCGCTTCTATCATGGAATTTGGACATGTAGAATCAGCGAATATGAGATATCCAGCTTATGAACAATGGAGAATATTAGCCATTGGGGAATTTATTACCCATTTAGATTTCTTTGCTCTCTATCAGTGGTTATGTGGGGCACTTATCAGGATTAGTTTATTCATGTTTCTGCTAGCCGTGTTTTTTACGAAAAAGAAGGCTCGTTATCGAATGTCACTAAAAGTGTTGGTGCCAATTTTTCTAGTGCTGTTAGTACTTATTTTCATTGATGTTGATTCTTATTTTTTTTATAAGTTCTTATATATCTACTTTTTCCCTGCAACCGTTGTCCTTTTCATCGTACAAATTATTACGTCAGCAGTGATCCTCCGATTTATAAAGTAAAGGATGTTCAAAATGAAGAAGTCTTCGAAAGAAAAGCGGATAGTGGAAGAAAAAGAGGACACTTTGAAAGTGTTAACGCAATTATTTTCAAAGAGTCATGATTTACTTATTCGAGAACATTTTTTTCACGATGAAGTCGTCACCCTGGTGTATTTTGAGAGTTTGGTCGATCGACATTATCTCGATCAATTCATTCTCCCAAAATTAGAAGAGTCTCCTGAAAAGTCCTATGCAAAAAAGATGGAGGGGAATTTCCAAGCAGTAGATGAAACGGGAAAGTCCCTGGATAAGCTCTCTACTGCTCTATTCAATGGGTATATTTTGTTTTTCATCGATGAAAAAATTATCTCCTTACATGCAGGCAATTTTCCTAAACGGCTGCCGGAAGAATCATCGCTTGAAACATCCATCCGCGGGCCAAAAGATGGATTTGTTGAAGACTTAAATACAAATATATCTTTAATTAGGAGAAGGCTTTTCACTCCAACGCTCTCCGTGGAAAAATATAAGATAGGGACCCGCAGTCATACAGAAATCGCCATCATGTACCTGAGTGATGTAATCGATGAGCGTATTCTCAATGAGCTATATACCAGGTTAGAAAAAGTGGATATAGATGTTCTAACCAGCAATCAACAGCTGGAATCAATGCTGGATGACAACCCTAATTCAATTTTCACTAATTTCGATTATACAGGTCGCCCCGATTTTATCATTGATTCATTAGTTCAGGGAAGATTTGCCCTCTTGGTGGATGGGTACCCAACTGTTTCAATTGCGCCAATAAATCTTCTGTTACAAACGAAATCACCAGAAGACTCTAGTATCAATTACGTATATGTATCTTTGGAAAGGATCCTGCGAGTAGCCGGGATCTTGATTTCAGCTTATTTACCAGGATTATGGGTGGCATTTTCGGCTTATAATATTGAACAAATTCCCTATCTGCTCGTGGCTACGATTTCCATGTCCAGGTTCGGCTTGCCCCTTTCCGCTCCTGTTGAGATGTTTATCGTCCTATTTTTGTTTGAGTTTTTTAATGAAGCGGGTGTCAGGCTACCCAGGGCAATTGGACAGACGGTTTCTGTACTTGGGGGGCTGATTGTGGGAGATGCCGCCATACGTGCCGGGTTGACATCGCCAACCATGCTTGTCATTGGTGCCATTACATATATTTCGTCGTTTACACTCGTCAATCAAACATTGAAATATGGAACAACGATATTAAGGTTCATTGTATTGCTCATTAGCACTTTTTTTGGATTATTCGGTGTTGTGATGAGCTTTATTCTGACGGTTCTCTATTTAGCGACGAAATCTTCCTATGGTACTCCATTCCTTGGTTCTGTAGCTCCAATCAGTTGGAATGAATTCATTCGGTCATTTTTCCGGTTGCCTATTCAGTTTTATAAGAAGCGCACCCCTACAACGAGCCCGGATGATGATACAAGGAAGGGATAGATCATTATGATCAATATGATAAGTAAGCTCATCTTAGTTGCTGCAGCACTTTTATTAACAGGATGCACGGGGTCAAAAAACATTCAGGACCTAACTTATATCGTCTCGATCGGATTGGATTATAATGAAGAGAACGAGTTATATACTGCATATCTTCAAGGCTTGAATTTTGCCAATGTAGCCAAGCAGGAGGGGAGTAAGCCGACAGAGCCTGTTCCGACTTTTGTCGGTTCTGCTTCCGGTAAAACCCTGAATATGGCTGTAAGAAACCTATATAAAGCATCGAGGCCGTCATTGTTTTTTGGACATACAAAAACTCTCGTCGTCTCAAAAAATTTGATCAAGTTTAAATTCAAAGAAGTTCTGGAGGATGTGGGCAGAAATCGATCATTAAGGCCCAATCTTCTATTGTTTACAACTGACGAGAGCATGGAGGAAATCTTTAAGTTGAATGGTTTATTTCAATATCCTCCCGTTTATACAGTCCTTTTGACAGAAGAAACCGTAGAGGCTTTACAAGATGATATTAGTGCAACAAGTTTAATGCATTTTCTTCGGGAGTACTATGAACCGATGGGGACAGCGTTCATCCCAAATATCAGTATCGATAAAAAATCCTGGCAAACCGATCAACCATACCCTGTACTTTATCTGAGCGGTTATAGTCTGTTTCAACAATCACAATTCAAAGGAGACCTCCCTTCTAAACCCTCCATCATCGTTGATTGGTTGCTTACCAAAAAGAATCAAATCGATTATCCTCTATATATTGATGATGAATTGGTATCTACATTTAAACTATTGACGAAAGAGCCTAAAATAAAGTACAAGGAAGAAAGAGGTGATTTCTCCACCTTTTCACTTGAAGTCAGCGTGAAAGCTGAGCTAATTGAAAAATTAGTGGATTCTCCATATAAAGATGTGAAAAGTACATTGGAAAAGTCTTTGGAAAATGAAATTAAAAAAGTGTATAATATTGGGTTGGAAAAGCAAGTGGATTTACTGAATGTAGGTGAAAAATGGTATAGATACCATCCACTAAAGTTTAGAAAGCTTGAAGAACAGCCTTCATTCTATTTAACAGACCATTCATTAGACGAAGTGAAAGTAAAAGTGGATATTACACATTTCAACGCCTATCGTTACGATCACAAAAGCATGGAATAGGATCAGTGTAGAAAAACACCAAAATAAATTGGTGTTTTTCCCTTTTTCTCTTTCATTTTCCAGGTCATTTGAATAACATGGAAATAGTATGAATTTGAATGGAGGCATCACTGATGAAAATAAGTATCTACATATTACTATTGTTAGTATCTGCCGTAGTGGCGATTGGATGGAGCTGGAAAAGGCTTTTGGATTTTAATACCTATAAAAAACCATTCTTGGAGGGAGTCGCACTTCAATTTCTTTTTCTTCTCTTTGCATCCGTATGGTGGCTCATAACAGAGGATACTTCAGATGGGGTCATAGGTGTTTTCTATTATTTTCTTGCTTTCCTTACGATAATGGTCGTTCATGGATTTACGCTGCACTATTTATTTTCCAAGAAAAAAATGGAGGAACGGGAAGAATGAGTGTAGTCGGGGTAGATGCTGGCGGCACGTTAACCAAGATCGTGTATGAAGAAACTGGCAGAATGCATTTTAAAACATTTACCAGTGAGCAGCAAGAGAATGTGCAGCAGTGGCTTACACTCTTGGCCCAAAATCATAAACTCTTCATTACGGGAGGAAAAGCAGAGAAGTGGGGAGAGATCTTTCCACATGCACATATTGTTGGTGAATTCGAAGCAGTTTGCAGTGGAGCTAAACTGCTCCTTAAAGAGGAAAATAGTGACCTGAAACAGTTCATCCTCATAAATATAGGTACAGGGACGTCTATTTTTAAGGTTGATGAAAACGGATGTGAGAGATTACTCGGTAGTGGGTTAGGTGGCGGAACCTTTATGGGATTGGGAGGTCTGCTAACTGGAGAGTCTGACTATTACGAGCTGGTACGGTTATCAAAAGTAGGCAAACGAGAGCAAGTTGATTTAACAGTAAGAGACGTTTATGAGGCAATGAATTCTCCAGTTCCTGAACATTTGACAGCTGCAAATTTTGCTAAAGGGGATGCATCTTCTAAGAAAGCAGACAAACTGCGGGCTCTAACAAATATGATAGCAGAAACCATTATTCTGCTTACATCTCAAGCATCTCAAGTTCTTAAGTTAGAGCATTTCGTATTTATTGGAAGTACGTTGAAATCAAATCCTGCTTTAAAAGAGGACCTTACACAATTTCAAGATATGTTATCCTACACCCCTATTTTTCCAGAGAAAGGTGCATACGCTGGAAGTCTGGGAGCGTTTGATATTGGAAGGGAAGCAGAGCTTTCACAAAATAGACAATGAATATTGCCTCTGCTGATTGTTTTTTTATCCTCTTTTTACTAACATAGAATGGGAGAGATAGATAAAGTCGGAGGAGATAAAGATGTCAAAAACCAAACCATTCATTGTGGTGATGACCATCATCGGTATTCTCCTTGCAGGTTGCAGTAATAGTGACTTTCAAGCAGAAACAGATTATGAAGTGAAAGAATTTTCTTATACCAATCAAAATAATCAAGAAGTCGGTTTGAATGATTTGAAAGGACAAGTCTGGATCGCAGATTTCATATTCACTAATTGTGAAACAGTTTGTCCACCTATGACATTTAATTTAACGAAGCTTCAAGAAAAGCTGAAAGAAGAAGGAGTAGAGGAATACAAAATCGTCTCCTTCAGCGTAGATCCTGAAAATGATACACCGGACGCATTAAAAGAATATATTTCAAACTTTGAAGCAGACACGAGTAAATGGGAACTGCTTACAGGCTATGAATTTGACGAGGTAAAGAATTTGGCCGAACATTCCTTCCGCTCGATCGTAGCCGACGATCCTAATTCCGATCAGATGATTCATGGTACCAGCTTCTACTTGGTGAATCAAAAAGGTACTGTAGTAAAAACGTATAGTGGCAATAGTGATGTCCCATACGATGAAATTGTCCAAGATATGAAAACATTGATTAAAGAAGGATCGAAATAGACTAGGAAGGAGAATCACAGAATGTCAGGTGATTCTCTTTTTTATTATTGAAATCCATTCCAAAATCAGGGTTTTAAGGATTATAATGATAAAAAGGGGAACCGCTATGATTGGGAATATTGTATGCCAAGGTTTATACCTAATGGAACGGTAAACCGGGATTATGATAAAGTGAAAGTAGCGCAACTAAATTAGAGGGTAGCAGGTGAATTAACATTCGAAACTCAAAAGGTATGTTGATGATTGATATAGCCATAACTTTATTTATATTATTATGGGTATTGAAATCTATTTCAGATGGAGATGTATGGAAGGGAATCCTATTCGCCATTTGTTTTGCCATAATGGCAGGCGTCCTATTTTTCCGCTTCCAAAAGAAAAGGTAAAGGGAAGGTGAGAGGATGGGGAAACAATATTATACGATTGGAATGGCCGGACATATTGATCATGGAAAAACCACTCTCACAAAAGCCCTTACTTCTGTTGATACTGATCGATTAAAGGAGGAAAAGGATCGCAGCATCTCGATTGAACCCGGGTTTGCCCCATTATATAATGATGAAGAAATGGAGATTTCCGTAGTGGATGTTCCTGGTCATGAGCGGTTTATTCGCCAGATGATCGCAGGTGTGGCCGGGATCGATCTCGTTGTGTTAGTGGTAGCTGCAGACGAAGGTGTGATGCCGCAAACGAAGGAACATCTTGATATCCTGTCGTTACTAGGAGTTACTCACGGTATTGTCGTGCTGACGAAAATTTCGAAAGTTGATGAAGAACTACGGGATATTGCTCTTGAAGAAGTGATAGATGAGTTGAAAGGAACGGTATTTGAAAGGGCCAGTGTCTTGGTGGCAGATAGTATTTCAGGGGAGGGTGTCGAAGAGTTAAAACAGAAAATCATTACTACATTAAGAGGCATGGCTTCAAGAAGTATCAGAGGCGATTTTCGTTTACCGATTGATCAAGTTTTTACTTTAAAGGGTCAAGGGACAGTCGTAAGAGGGACCGTTTTTGAAGGAACCTTGGACACTGGAGAGGAAATAATCATATTACCTCAAGGAATACATACAAAAGCGAAACAAATTCAAGCCCATCATAGGAAAGAGAGTCGTGCTTTTGCCGGTCAACGTGCAGCGATAAACCTTTCTGGAGTGGACTACAAAGAATTGAAAAGAGGAAATGTACTCGTCACATCCACTCATCTTACCGTGACCAACACGATTGATGTGTGTCTCGAAGTAATACATGCAGTAAACCATCCTATAAAACAAAGAATGCCTGTTGTGCTCCATGTAGGAACTTCCGAAGTGATGGGGAAGCTCGTATTTTTTGATCGAAATAAAGTGGAGTCGGAAACCGAGCTTATTTTATGCCAGATCCGGCTTGATGAATCGATTGTTGTCAAAAGAGGCGATCGTTTTATACTAAGAAGACCCTCTCCAATGGAAACCATCGGAGGAGGCTGGATTATTCAGCCGAATGGTGGGAAATACAAGTTCGGAGAGGAAACGATGGCCCTTCTTCAGTCTGAACGGCACGGGACGCCTCAGGAAAGAGTTCTAAGGCTACTTGAACAATATAAATGTGTAGATGAAGATTTCATCTTAAGTGAAGCCTCTTTATCGCATAGAGAACTGCATGATTTGCTACAGGGTGATGATCAATGGGTTGTACTTTCAGAATCCAAGATCTCTCATATGAAAATAGTTGAAGAATGTGTGAAATCGATCGAACAGATTCTTCGAGAGTTTCACGAGGAGTTTCCGTTATTGCGAGGGATCAATAGTGGTGAGTTGAAACAAACTTTAAAAAGGTACACAGGAGATTTAGTGGACTATGTGATTGAACAAAAACATTGGAAGCGAAACAGTGGCTTTCTTTGTTTAGAGGGATTCATTCCTCACTTACCTACTGAATGGGAGAAACGATGCAAACAGCTCATTATCTTATTAGAGGCTGATGGGACACACGTAAAAGACATGGAAGAGTATTTTCATCAAGTAGGTATTCCTCAAAAATGGCAGTCTGATTTTTATCACTTTTTTATCCAGGAAAAGAAAATCGTGCAATTGGATAATAAAAAAGCCTATTCTTATCAAGTTTTTATGAAAGCTGTTGAAGGCTTAAAAGAAAAGACCGGCGAAACATTCGATATAGCTGATGCCAAAGCTGCTCTGGGATTATCCAGAAAATATATGATACCGTTTCTAGAAAAGCTGGATAAGGATGGTCTGACTTTAAGGATTCAGGGGCATCGTAAGTGGATTGGAACAAGTATGAAGGAATGAGGAATGAATGAAAGTAGATACAGTGATGTATTCGTTAGTAATGATACAGCGTGGGGACAAAGTGCTGTTATTAAATAGGCCGGAGCGGAAAGATTATCCCGGTTATATTGCCCCGGGAGGTAAAATTGACTTCCCCGAAAGCCCGGCAGCAGGTGCAATCCGAGAGGTAAGAGAAGAGACAGGTTTACAGGTGGAAAAATTAAGGTATAAAGGGTTAGATGAATACGTTGTACCTGGAAAGGGATTTCGATATATCGTGTATAATTACCTTGCCTATGAAACCACAGGTGAGCTCCTTGAAAACCCTCCTGAAGGTGAATTGGTTTGGGTCTTAAAGTCAGCAGCCTTAAATTTACCGATGCAGCCCTTTTTTAAACGAAAATTCCCTTTGTTTTTTGAAGAAGGAACTTTTGAAATCCACACCTCCTGGAATGGAATCGATAAAGAGACTGCTGAGGTGACGATTCGCCAGTTGTCATAATGCTTCTCTTTCAAACATATATCATCGTAAATAAACTAAATCATCGTTGTAGCCTAGAGGAAAGTAGGAAAAGGAATCATGAAAGAATTATGGAGCGCATTTGGTTGGGTTCTTCCAATTATTGTGGTTGTGACGATTTCCCTTATCTTTGCGGTCTCCTTTTGGAAGAAGAGAAAGGGGAAGGGCAGATGGATGAATTTACTGCCTGTTCTGTTTACGTGTATAACGATTGGAGCAATCTGTTTAATCACAATGACCCCATTGACGGGTGGAAATGTTTCAGAGGGATCTGTGAATTTTGATCCATTTTCTAATTTGAAGTTGAATTTAATTTACCGGAATCATTTAGATGTGCCCATTCGAAACTTGATGGCCAATATATTATTGTTCATTCCATTAGCCTTTTTTATTGCTTGGTGGATGAGGCAGTCAAAGCAGATTATTCTGATGGTGACATTTATCGGAGCACTTTTCTCCTTTGGAATAGAGTTTGCTCAATACTATCTTCCATTAGGAAGAGCAACGGATATTGATGATTGGATAATGAATACATTGGGTTCATTTATTGGTGGCCTCCTTTTTGTGTTCGCACGCTTAATCTATAATCTGTTGAGAATCAATAAAAAAATCAACTGAGAGTATTAACGTTATGTTAATGCTCTTTTTTTCGGTAAATTGTAAAATAGGAACAAAAGATGCCTGGAACTTTGATATATTTTGAATGGAAATGTATAGTCCTTCTCCTTAAACAAAAGCTAACACTACATAAAAAGGAGGTGAGTTCTCTTGCTGAAAAAAGGACTTAAAGGAATCCTGATAACGGCTGCATTCATCGTGATTTTGTTTCTCATCATGCACTGGGATGTGAAACAAGGTGTAAAAAACTATGCGAGAACTCACCCAATGACGGAAACCCTTTCTCGTAAAGCTGAAATCAACGTCTATAATACAGGGAAGGACTTATATAAAAAATTGTTTGCGGATATTAAAACAGCAGATGAGCTGGTTTGGATTCATTTTTTTATTATCAGGGATGATCAGATTTCCAACGAGTTTTTTGATTTGCTGATTGAAAAGGCTAAGGAAGGTATAGATGTTCGATTGTCTGTCGACTTCCTTGGTTCAGACATTAAGAAGGAAAGTATAAATAGGATGGGAGAAGGAGGGGTGAAAATTGTCAAAAGCAGGTCTCTATCCCTGAAGAACATTTTCTATTCCCTTCATCATCGGAACCATCGCAGGCTCGTTTCCATTGATCAAAGAATTGCCTATATTGGAGGCTTCAATATGGGGGATGAATATTTAGGGAAAGACCCGAAGCTTGGGTACTGGAGGGACTATCACATACGGTTGGAGGGTGAGGCAGGAAAAGAGGTGGCACAGCAGTTTAAAAGGGACTGGGTCGAGGATGGAGCAGAAAGTATGGAGAGCGTGCATCCTACTCGTACTTCAAGTGAAAATGAGGGGAGCAACGTTCATTTCTTGTTTTCTACAGGAGACAGTATTGTAGATAAGACAGTAAACTGGATTAACAGTTCGGAAGAGAGTATCACAATTACAACGCCATACTTTTTACCAAATGGGAAACTGGTATCAGCTTTAAAGAAAGCAGTGAAGCGTGGGGTAAAAGTGAAAATACTCATCCCGGACAATACAGATGCATGGTTTACGAAGCCGCCAAGTTACAGGATAGAGAAAACTTTGTTAGAGAGCGGAGTGGATCTCTATTTATATGAAAAAGGATTTTTCCACGGTAAAGTGCTGGTCATCGATCATAAATGGGCTGATATAGGTACAGCCAATTGGGATCCACGCAGCTTCTACTTAAATGATGAAAGCAACTGCATCATAAGCGATGCAAAAGTTGCCGCCGAATTAGAATCACTCATCCATAATGACATTAAGCATAGTAAAAAGCTGACCATGAAGGCTTTTAATGAACTCCCTGCCTGGGAAAAAGCGCTTCGCAAAACGCCTGATTGGATATATTTTTATTTCTAAGAATAAATATTTTTACTGAATAAGAAAATATGGTAAAGTGATTTCATATCTTAAAAAGAATACACCTTACTGAAGAAAGGGATTGTCCATGAGCGAGCTCTTGTTTGTATCTTTGTTCATTCTTTCGTTATTGGCTTTTAAGTTTATTAACGTGTTAAAGAAGAAACATGTGTCAAAGTCTCATAAGTCTGTAGCAGTTAGTATCGTGATCTTTTCTGTTATCGGCATGATGTTGACGGTCCTCTTTTATCTTCCAAATGCATCTTAAAGAAAGCAAGTTATACACCGATTTAAGGACTTAACACACGAGAGAAGCGTTCTTGTGTGTTTTTTTGTTAAAAAAGATTGGTGGTCACAAATGGACAGCTATACTCAGTAAGAAGTTGTTCATCTAAACGTAGCTGCTTTCTTTCGACCGTAGATTTGATATGATTGTAGAAGGTTATTTCATGTAAGCAAGATTGTAATTTAAGCTTAAATCGTCGAACATATAAATGTACGAAGGGCAATAAAGGAGAATATAGATGAAAGCTGCAATGATTTTTGACATGGATGGAACGTTATTTCAAACGGATCGTATTCTTGAAGCTTCACTTCATGATACGTTTCAACGACTAAGAGATGAAGGAACGTGGAAAGAGGATACACCTCTTGAAATATACAGAGAAATTATGGGTGTCCCTCTTTCTGTTGTGTGGAAAACACTTTTACCTCATCATCCCTTACATATACATGGGAAAGTGAATGATCTATTTCATGAAAAACTGATTGAAAATATTCAGAAGGGAAATGGATCTCTCTATCCACATACGGAGGAAATATTAGCTTACTTATCAGGGAGAGGTTTTCCGATCTTTGTGGCAAGCAACGGCTATCCTCATTATTTAAAGACGGTCGTGGAGTACTTTCATTTGGATCAATGGATTTTAGAGTGCTACAGCATTCAGGAAATACATTCAGATGACAAAGGGGAGTTGATTCGAAAAATCAAAGAGGATCATAATCTTACACATGGGATTGTGATTGGTGATAGATTGTCTGACTTCAAAGGAGCAGAGGCAAATCACTTTCTTTCGATAGGTTGTGCTTTTGATTTTTCTCAGGAAAATGAATTGCGTGAAGCGGATATTGTGGTTGAAGATCTCTTGGAGGTTAAAGATTATCTGGAGGAAATGAAATAAAGGAGGGATACGGGTGGAGGAAGAACAACTAGCCGTCTTTGATGAATACGGTAATAGGATTGGAGTAGCAAGTCGTTCCGAGGTTCATTTAAAGGGATATTGGCATGAAACTTTTCACTGTTGGCTTGCGCATTATGATGAGAGTAGTGGAGAGACCTATATTTACTTCCAACTGAGAAGTGATAAGAAAAAGGATTTCCCTGGCTTGCTTGATATTACCGCCGCTGGACATATCTTGTCAGAAGAGAAGATTGAAGACGGCGTAAGAGAAGTTCATGAAGAGCTTGGACTTCTTATTAAGATAGATGAACTGCAATCATTAGGAATTGTAAAAGGGGAATTAGATCAACGGGATATGATCGATCGGGAACTAACTCACGTATTCCTGTATTCCAAGCCGGTTGCATATGACGAGTTTCAACTTCAGTTAGAAGAAGTGTCCGGTATTTTCCGTACGACTCTTCAAGACTTTAAAGCCCTCGTTCAACAAACGAAAGCGGAAATAGAAGTAGAAGGATTTCATATTAATGAAACAGGAAAAACGGACTTCATTAAGCAAAGGGTGAGTTACCATCACTATGTTCCTCATGAAAGGTCCTACCTTCTTGAAATAATTGCGCGCATATCGGCTCATCTTTAGAAATTAATTCGTACTTCCCATAGTCAATATGGATAATAAAGGCTATCATAGTAATCTGGTACATACATAATGAGATACGAAAGTAGGAGGACACACTTGAACGGCACAGCACATATGGCTATTGGAGCAGCAACGGGATTTATTGTGGCGAACTCATTTGGATCTGGTCCTGACATAACCGCCACACTTGTGGCAATAGGCGGGGTATCCGGACTCATGCCTGATATGGATATTGACGGAAAGCTTAGTAACAAGGTTACTTTTTCACCCAAAATGATCAGAGCAGTGGCACAAATCATTGGTTTTTTAATGATGGTGTACAGCTATCTTGAAGGAATTGGGAAAGAACAATGGCTCGGGATTGGATATGGTGCAGGAATGATGATTCTCTCGAGTTTCATTACCCAGAGAAGGATGCTGATGATTACCGGCATCGGTGTGACAGCATGCGGTTGGCAGTTGAATGAAACGTGGTTATGGTTGTTGGGCATTTATATTTTCGTTGCCTCATTCGTTTCACATCGCAGTTATACTCACTCTGTTCTTGGAATTGTATATTATGGCATGATTGCCCATTATCTGGAGTCATCAATAATGATTGATGGAGTTTTTGAAGCGTGTGTAATCGGATATGCAAGTCATCTGATCGCGGATATGAAATTTCTCCCTTTTAATAAGAGAGGCATAAAACTTTTCCTTCCTCTTTCATCTAAAGAAATCTAAAATGTGTTTTCGCCTACTTGACCATTATTTCCTGATACATTAAAATAATGGAAACACTAAAATAGTTAAATGCGATGAGGAAGAAGAGTAGACGAACGAAACATTTCAGAGAGCTGATGGATGGTGAGAATCAGTATGGTGAAATCGTTGAATGGGCTTTTGAGCATCCAGGCTGAAATGAAGTAGGTTATGGCGGAGGGTCTCACCGATAAAAGAGACGATGTATCGAAGGCGACTTCTGTACATATGAGTGCGTTTACTAAAGTGTAAGCGAATGAAGGTGGCACCACGGGTTTCTCGTCCTTTTTTAGGGGATGAGAAGCCCTTTTTGTGTTTGGTTTTATTATTTTAGACGGGGGGATTGTTATGAAAAAACAAGTTCTGACTGGTATCAAACCAACAGGCAGGATTCATTTAGGGAATTATATTGGCGCCATTAAACCGGCATTACGATTGGCAGAGAATCAATCCTACAACACCGCTTATTTTGTTGCGGATTATCATGGGTTAACGAAGATACATGATCAGCATGAAATGAAAGAACTATCTTATGGAGTGGCGGCAGCTTGGTTAGCATTAGGGTTGGATCCTGATCGAGCGATTTTTTACCGTCAATCTGATGTACCTGAGATTTTTGAATTAAGCTGGATCCTCGCTTGCTTTGCACCGAAAGGATTAATGAACCGGGCCCATGCATATAAATCAGTAGTTGAAGATAATCAAAAAAGGGGCAGAGAAGTAGATGCAGGGGTCAACATGGGCTTATTCACCTACCCGATATTGATGGCGGCGGATATCCTTCTATTCCAAACGGAACTGGTTCCTGTCGGTAAAGATCAAATTCAGCATGTCGAAATTGCAAGGGACATTGCAGAAAACTTTAATAAGCAATATGGCGAAACATTTGTTCTTCCCGATTATGTGATACAGGAAGAAACATCTGTTCTACCGGGACTTGATGGACGAAAAATGAGTAAAAGCTATAACAATACCATCCCATTATTTGAAGAATCAAAAAAGCTTCAAAAACTAATCAATAAAATCAAAACAGATTCTTCACCCCCTGAGGAGCCTAAGGATCCTGAATCGTCCGTCATATTTTCGCTTTATAAGGAATTTGCAACATCCGATCAAGTTGAAGAAATGAGAAGGAGATTTCAAGGCGGAATAGGGTGGGGAGAAGCGAAAAAAGAGCTATTCCAAGTCATGAATTCATTTATCGAGGAACCTCGATCCAAATATGAAGAACTAATAGCCAACCCCAAGAGGCTGGATGCCATTTTAAAAGAAGGAGCCGATAAAGCAAGAGAAAAGACGATTCCATTTATGAAAGAAATTAAAAGGAAAATGGGTATCTTTCATTAAATAAAATGAATCGCTCTATTTTTTTGAATTCAGCCATTCATCTGGAGTTGATTGGAGGGAATGTGCGGACCTCTGCAAGAATATAGAAGCAGACGAAAAACGGCTCAAAAAGTTGCGTCACTATGTATGCTTCATTTTCGGATAATTCATAATTCTCATTGACATTTGTTCTTCTTTGTTATAAGTTATGGGAAAGTTATTTTTCACAAAATCATATAGTTTCTTATCAAGAGAGGTAGAGGGACTGGCCCGAAGACACCTCAGCAACCAGCCACAGTTTTAGGTATGGTGCTAATTCCAGCAAGTTGATGTCAACTTGGACGATAAGAGGGAGAACGAACGTACAAAACCTTCTTATTTTCATTAAGAAGGTTTTTTTGTTTTTTCCCTTTTCGTTTACAGGGAAAGAAAAGGAGAGAAGAATATTGAAAAAACATATTGATACTTTGCTTGTCCAGGCGGGAAACCGGAAAGATCCTGCAACGGGTGCTGTGAGCCTACCCATTCATTTATCGACTGCTTATGAACATAAGGGGATTGGGCAATCGACAGGCTATGATTACACAAGAACAGGAAATCCAACCCGCGCAACCTTAGAAGACACCCTCACTCAATTGGAAGAAGGGCACAGAGGGTTTGCCTTCAGCTCGGGGATGGCAGCGATTCAGGCAATCCTTAGCTTATTTTCCAGCGGGGATGAATTGATTGTTTCGAAAGACCTATACGGCGGGAGCTACCGTTTATTCGTACAGTATGAAGCACAATATAGTATCAAATTTCATTTCGTCGATACAAGTGATGCCGGCTCCATAGAAGAACAAATTTCTAAGAGAACAAAGGCCATCTTTCTTGAAACGCCAACCAATCCATTAATGAATGAAGCAAGCATTTCTGAGGTTGCTGGAATCGCAAAGTGTAACGGGTTGCTTTTAATTGTCGATAATACCTTCTACACACCTGTTCTTCAAAAGCCACTCACTGAAGGAGCAGACATAGTTATTCACAGCGCCACGAAATACTTAGGGGGCCATAATGACGTGCTGGCAGGTGTTGTGGTTGTAAACACAGAGGAGCTGGCGGAAAAAATCTGCACCATTCAAAATTCCATCGGCGCGGTTCTCTCACCATTTGATTGTTGGCTTTTATTAAGAGGGATGAAAACCCTTAGTCTCCGAATGGCTCAACATGAAAAAAACGCAAGAAAACTAGCAAAATATCTTGAAGGGCACGAATGTGTAACGGACGTTTTATATCCGGGAAAAGGCGGCATGCTTTCCTTTCGAATCGCAAAGGAAGAATGGGTGGATCCCTTTCTCAAACACTTAAAAGTTATTACGTTTGCTGAAAGTTTAGGAGGGGTTGAAAGCTTTATCACCTACCCCGCAACCCAAACACATGCAGACATTCCCGAAGAAGAAAGAAATAGGTTGGGTATCTGCAACAGGCTCCTGCGGTTCTCTGTAGGAATTGAATTTATTGATGACCTGATTGAAGACCTGGAGAATGTATTTCAACAATTGGAAAAAGAGGTGCTTACGTATGAGTAAAAAACCATTTTCACTTCAGACGTCACTCATTCATTCTCACGGATTTGATAAAGAAACAGGAGCGGTCTCTACACCGTTACATCATGCTACAACCTTTCACCAACAGGATTTTGATCAATATGGAACATATGACTACAGCCGTTCGGGAAATCCGACGAGGGAAACTGTTGAAGAAACGATAGCTGAATTGGAAGGTGGAGTAAGAGGCTTTGCCTTTTCATCAGGGATGGCGGCAATCTCCACAAGCTTTTTATTATTATCGAGTGGCGACCACGTTCTAGTATCAGAAGAAGTGTACGGTGGGACATACAGAATGATTACAGAGGTCCTCACTAAATTTGGGATTGAATATTCATTTGTGAACATGAAGGATCTTCATGAAGTGGCTTGTTCAATTAAACACAATACGAAAGTGATTTATATGGAGACACCTTCCAATCCGCTTCTGAACATCACCGATATTGAAGGAGTCGTGAAGCTTGCCAAGGCGAATGGATGTTTAACGTTTCTGGATAATACCTTCATGACTCCCCTGCTGCAAAGACCGATCAGCTTAGGTGTTGATGTTGTTCTTCACAGTGCCACTAAGTTTCTTGCCGGACATAGTGACGTCTTGGCGGGGCTCGCGGTAACGGGAAATGAAGAGATTGCCAGGAAGCTTGCTTTCTTGCAGAATTCTTTCGGTGCGGTCCTCGGTGTCCAGGATTGCTGGCTGCTCTTAAGAGGGCTGAAAACACTGCATGTACGATTGAAGGAATCATCAGAATCGGCTTATAAGATTGCGAGCTTCTTAGAAAAGAGAAAGGAAGTAGAAGAAGTGTATTATCCAGGCTTGAGCTATCATCCCGGTCGTGAAATTCAAGTCCGACAAGCAGAGGGTCCTGGAGCGGTTCTTTCCTTCCGGTTAAAGGGTGCAGAGGAAGTGAAGCAACTCATACAAAATGTAAACATTCCCGTATTCGCCGTAAGTTTAGGAGCTGTTGAATCAATTCTATCCTATCCATCAAGGATGTCACATGCTTCTATGCCGAAAGCTGAACGGGAAAGGAGAGGGATTACTGATGGTTTATTACGATTATCAGTAGGACTTGAAAACGTGGATGAATTGATTAACGATCTTCAAAAAGGTTTAGATAGTATACAAAAGACCAACCGAAACAACGTTATAAATTTATAAAAAGGAGGGAATGTCATGAAGCCGTTGCTAGAAGCACTGAAAGAGAGAATCTTGATTGCAGATGGGGCCATTGGAACGTTGTTGTATTCATATGGAGTGGACAGATGCTTTGAAGAATTGAATCTTTCCCACCCAAATGAAGTGTTGAAAGTCCATAAGGAGTATATTGATGCAGGAGCAGATATCATTCAGACCAATACGTATGGAGCCAATTATCAAAAGCTTTCCAGATACGGATTGGAGGATTCGGTTAAGGAAATAAATACAGCTGCAGTGCGTCTAGCAAGAAAAGCCGCTGGTGTTAACACCTATATTCTGGGGACCATCGGGGGAATCAGGGGCATTAAACAAAATGTGTCGCTGGAAGAAATCAAAAGAAGCTTTCGGGAACAGCTTTACTGTTTATTATTAGAAGGTGTAGATGGCATCCTGCTTGAGACCTATTATGATTTCGAGGAATTAACCACGGTTTTAAACATTGTCAAACGTGAAACGGACATTCCTGTCATTGCTCAAGTTTCTCTACATGAAACAGGAGTTCTTCAAAATGGAATGGAGATAAAAGACGCACTTCAGCAATTAGAATTATTAGGGGCCGATGTTGTCGGTATCAATTGCCGCATGGGGCCATTTCATATGGTGAACTCATTAGAGGAAGTTCCATTACCTAAAAGGGCATTTCTTTCCGTCTATCCAAACGCCAGTCTGCCAAACTATGAAGAAGGTCGATTCTATTACTCTGCTGAGCCTGATTACTTTGGGGATATAAGCAATGAGTTGCGACTGCAAGGTGCAAGAATCATTGGAGGCTGCTGTGGAACCACACCTGATCACATTCGTTCTGTAGCAAGCAGATTAAAAAGCCGTGAGCCTGTTAAAGAGAAAGTGGTGAAAGCAAAAAAGGTTGTTCAGTTATCATCACCTTCAATCAGGGGAAACTTGCTGCATGAGCATGTAAGAGAAAAGAAAACACTCATTGTTGAACTCGATCCACCTAAACATCTCGACACGAAGCTGTTCTTCCAAGGGGCTGAGGCATTAAAGAAAGCTGGAATTGACGCACTCACGCTTGCTGATAATCCGTTAGCATCTCCTCGTATTAGTAATGACGCCATTGGGAGTCTGGTCAGGTCCAAATTTGATCTTACACCTTTAGTTCACATCACTTGCAGGGACCGTAACCTGATAGGACTTCAATCCCATCTTATGGGATTGCACACGTTGGGCATTCACAATATTTTAGCGATTACGGGTGACCCGGCGAAGATTGGAGACTTTCCTGGGGCAGCATCCGTTTATGATTTATCTTCCCTTGAACTTATTGAACTCATCAAACAAAACAATGAGGGGATATCCTTTTCCGGTAAGTCACTCCGGGAACGTACTCAATTTTCAGTAGGAGCGGCCTTTAATCCAAATTTCCGTCATTTAGACGCTTCTGTAAAAAGGCTTGAAAAGAAAAAGAAAGCCGGAGCTGACTATTTCATTTCTCAACCGATCTTTGGGAAAGAACAGCTGATTCAAGTACATGAAGCTACGAAGCATTTAGATGTTCCGATCTTTATCGGAATCATGCCATTAATCAGTTCGAGAAATGCTGAGTTTCTCCATCATGAAGTACCGGGAATCAATGTTCCAGAAGAAACAAGAAAAAGAATGAAGGAAGCGGGAAGTGATCCTGTAGTTGCAAGAGCAGTTGGAATGGATATTGCAAAAGACTTACTTGATACAGCAATAGATCTTTTTAATGGGATTTATCTTATCACGCCTTTTGTCAGGTACGATATGAGCATTGAACTGATTCATCATATACAAGAGAAAACCAGCACAGAAAGAGAGGTTCCCTATGGCCATCACTTTGTTTGAAGAACAGCTTAGGAAAAAAATACTCGTACTCGATGGAGCAATGGGAACGATGCTTCAACAAGCGAATTTATCCCCAGAGGATTTTGGTGGAGAAGAGCTTGAAGGATGTAATGAAAATCTGGTTTTAACAGCGCCGGAGGTCATCTATCAGATTCACCTGGAATATTTGAAAGCAGGGGCTGATGTGATTGAAACGAATACGTTTGGGGCAACCCCCATTGTGTTGGACGAATATGATATAGGATCTAAAGCATACGAAATCAATAAAGTAGCAGCTGAAATCGCCAAAAAAGCAGTAGAAGATGTCTCAACTTCCGAGTGGCCCAGGTTTGTTGCAGGATCTCTCGGTCCCACTACCAAAACCTTATCTGTTACAGGAGGGGTAAGCTTCGATGACTTAGTAGACAACTACCGGGTTCAAGCAGAAGGTCTTCTCGATGGAGGAGTCGATGTCCTGTTACTTGAAACGAGTCAGGATGCGTTAAATGTAAAAGCAGCAAACCTCGGAATTCGAACTGCTTTTGAATCAAGAGGGAAAGTGATCCCCATTTTGTTATCCGGAACCATTGAGCCTATGGGCACTACACTCGCCGGCCAGAACATCGAAGCATTTTATTTATCCCTTGAACATTTAAACCCTTTGGTAGTTGGTCTAAACTGCGCAACAGGACCTGAATTTATGCGTGACCATATCCGTTCCTTATCAAGCTTAGCCACTACCTATGTAAGCTGTTATCCGAATGCAGGACTTCCTGATGAAGAAGGAAATTACAATGAGACGGCTGATTCACTCAGTATAAAGATGAAAGGTTTTGCTGAGAAAGGCTGGGTGAATCTTGTTGGAGGGTGCTGTGGAACGACACCGGAGCATATTCGTGCCCTTTCAAATGTGGTAAAGGGATTACCTCCTCGTAAACCCAATGAGTCTCACCCTCATGCGGTGTCGGGAATTGAAGCGTTCGTCTATGAGGATGCAGACAGAAGACCGATTCTGGTCGGAGAGCGGACGAATGTCATCGGTTCACGTAAATTTAAACGATTGATTGCAGAAAATAAGATAGAAGAAGCGTCAGAGATTGCGAGAGCACAAGTGAAAAATGGAGCTCAGGTGATCGATATCTGCCTTGCAGATCCCGATCGTGAAGAAGTAGATGATATGAATGTATTTATCCAGGAGGTTGTGAAAAAAGTAAAAGTTCCACTTGTCATTGATTCAACGGATGAGAAAGTGCTAGAGACCGCTTTAAAATATTCTCAAGGGAAAGTAATCATTAACTCGATTAATCTTGAAGACGGAGAGGAGCGGTTTGAGAAGATTACAAAGCTGATGAAGGAATACGGAGCGGCGGTTGTAGTAGGGACGATTGATGAAAAAGGAATGGGTGTATCAGTCGCACGTAAGGTAAACATTGCCCTTCGTTCACATAAACTGTTAACAGAGAAATATGGGGTTGCCTCAGAAGACATCATCTTTGACCCTCTCGTATTCCCTGTGGGAACAGGGGATCAGCAATATATCGGTTCAGCCAATGCCACCGTTGAAGGGATAAGACGGATTAAGGAAGCCTTACCTGAATGCCCTCATATCTTAGGGGTTAGTAATGTTTCTTTTGGACTGCCTCCTGTCGGAAGAGAAGTCCTCAATGCTGTGTATCTTTATCACTGTACAAAAGCGGGCCTTGATTATGCCATAGTCAATACGGAAAAACTAGAGCGCTTTGCCTCTATTCCTGAAGAAGAAGTTCGAATGGCGGAGAAACTCTTATTTGAAACGACGGATGAAACCCTGGCTGAATTTACAGCATTTTATAGAGGGAAAAAGAAAGAAGTAAAGGTACCCGTCAATACTATGAATCTAGAGGAGAGACTGGCTCATTATGTGGTGGAAGGGACGAAGGAGGGACTGATTGCCGATTTAAATATCGCCTTGGAGAAATATGATGCTCCCCTGGATATCATCAATGGCCCCCTTATGGCCGGAATGAGTGAAGTCGGAAGATTATTTAATGATAACCAGCTGATTGTAGCGGAGGTATTACAGAGTGCCGAAGTCATGAAAGCATCCGTTGCTCATTTGGAACCACATATGGAACAAACGGAAAGTTCATCTTCGAAAGGCAAAGTGATCTTAGCTACGGTTAAGGGGGATGTTCATGATATCGGTAAGAATCTCGTTGATATTATTCTCAGTAATAATGGATATAAAGTGATTGATTTAGGCATTAAAGTGACCCCTCAGGAACTGATAGAAGTTATACGGGAAGAAAAGCCGGATATCGTAGGTTTGTCCGGGCTCCTTGTGAAGTCTGCCCAACAAATGGTCATTACTGCTCAAGATTTAAAACAGTCTGATATTTCAGTTCCTCTTGTAGTAGGTGGTGCGGCACTCACCCGAAAATTCACTACGAATAAAATTGGCCGGGAATACGATGGGCTGGTTCTTTATGCGAAGGATGCAATGGATGGACTTGGCATCATGAATAAGATTCAAAATGAAGAAACAAGATTGCAGTTGGAAGAAGAGTGTCGCGATAAGTTAAGTAAGGTCGTTTCGAATGAAGATTCACCGAATCGAAATACAGCTTCTGTTGCGGTGAAAGTACGTTCAACAGTTGCAAAAGATGTAAAGGTTCATGTCCCTTCTGACTTGATTCCACATACCATAAAAGAATTTTCACTTGATCAAATTCATCCCTACATTAATCAGCAAATGCTGCTTGGGCATCATCTGGGGATTAAAGGGAAAATTTCAAGATTACTGGAAGAGGGAGACGAGCGGACGGTCGGTCTAAAAGCAGTAACAGATGAATTGTTCCAAAAAGCAAATAGGGAAGGGATGATTCAGGCAGCTGCAAGATATCAATTTTTCCCTGCTCAATCAGATGGAGAAGATGTTGTTATTTATCACCCGGATGATTCTTCCACAGAAATAGAACGATTTCATTTTCCAAGACAAGCAGGAAATCAGCATTTATGTTTAGCAGATTACTTGCGGCCGGTAGAAAGTGGAGAAATGGATTATGTCGGTTTCTTTGCGGTAACGGCCGGTGTGAAAATCAGGCAGTGGGCAAGTGAGATGAAGGAAGATGGCCGATTCCTTGAAAGTCACGCCCTGCAGGCTCTTGCCTTAGAAACAGCAGAAGGACTGGCTGAAAGAGTGCATGAAATGATGAGAAGCAGATGGGGGTTCCCTGATCCCGTTGATTTTACGATGCAGGACCGGTTCCGGACTCTCTATCAAGGACAGCGTTTTTCATTTGGTTATCCCGCCTGTCCCGAACTTGAGGATCAGAAAAAGCTGTTTAAGCTAATTCAACCTGAAAGAATTGGAATCCATTTAACAGACGGATGTATGATGGAACCAGAAGCATCGGTAACAGCGATGGTCTTCGCTCACCCTGAAGCAAGGTATTTTAATGTATTATAAAATTCATATTAAAAAGGCAACTTCCAAAGTGGAGTTGCCTTATTTACTTATGGCGATAAGTTCAAAAGTCTATTCTTATTAAGCTGCTGGTAAGATCGGCAAGGACCCACTGTTTCAAAATAAAAATGGAATTTTTTGGTGATGAAAGAACTTAAAGTTAAAGGTTAGGGGATGAAGGACAATCGGCTTGTAGAGTAATAAAGGGGAAACACAGAGTTAGAAAGAGTGATCTTCTGTTTTAACACTTTGATTACTAAACTTCGTTTCGAGTATTTCCAGTATTCTTTCTTCTGAGAATCCTGTAATCATCGTCAGATTGACTAAACTGGGTTTGATTCCTATAGTCTCACAGAAATGATAGGCACTTTGGATAGCAAGTGATTCAATACACCTTCTTGTCAAATTGTTTTTCATTCTCTCATCAGCTCCCAACTATTTTGACAAATGACTAAGTAGTAGGATTACGACATCATATTAAGATTTGCGGTTGGTTTCTAGTAGGAGATTCATATACATCGAAATAGTATATCGAGACATACCTGCTGTCTGTTTCTCAGTTAATACCCCCATTATACACTTTATATTGTGAATTGTAGAGTTGATTTTACAAAATAATGTAATGTTTTTAGAATATACTCATAATTGATCTGGATTTTTATTAAATTTGAATAGTGTAGTAAATGGTATTACTTGGGGCCGGACCTGGAATGCTCACAGATAAGTGTGTCTGAATGGAAATTTGGTATGAATGTGATATAGAATGAGGGATAGTATAAGAAAATGTCGAGAATTACAGTGAATTGATCAACTTGAACCTGTACGAAAAGTCAAATTTTTTATACGAAGTTACATGAGAAAAGAGTATGATTTCCCAACTACTCATTGCGTCAGACAGGGAAGAAGAATAATATCATAGGAGGAATCATACATGCACAGAAATCGGGAACTACATACATTTTTATTAAGTAAGGCTCGTCAATTAACGGAAGATTGGTATAACTCCCTGGATAAAAACACAACAAGTGGTGTTTATACTTCCTCAGATCCCAAGGTGATAGAAACTTTAAAAAAACAAAACTTTGAGTTTCACGGCATTCTTTGTAGTGTGTTTGCTGAGGATAAAGAAACGTTTAACCAGAGGATCGATGAATGGGTCTTGACCATTGCAGAGGACAAAGAACATCTAGAAACGCCAAATCACTATATTCTTAAAGAATTCATGAGGGTTAGACATCAATACCTGGAATTCTTGAAAGAATATGCGGAAACTCATATGGAAGAAAACATATTCGAACAATTCAGCCGTTGGAATCAAGTAATCATTGAAGCATTTGACCGGGCTATGTTGCGATTTGTTGAGCTGCAAACGAAAGTGGTGGAAGAGCAGATTCAATCCCAGCAGGAAGTGATCAATGAATTAAGTTCACCTGTCATATCCTTAAATGGACATACAGCACTTTTACCCCTTGTTGGTAATATTGATCCTTCACGAGCGGAATTAATATTAGAGAATGCGTTAGAACAATGTGTTAACAAGGAAGTTTCTCAATTGTTCATCGACTTATCTGGAGTTGTATTAATAGATACGATGGTTGCCCATCAAATCTTTCAGCTAATAGATGCACTTCAGTTGATCGGTGTTAAGCCGATTCTATCTGGGCTGCGCCCAGAGATAGCACAAACAGCCGTTCAGCTTGGAGTGAATTTTGAAAACCTTACGATTACCTCAACTCTGTCACAGGCTCTGACCATTAAGAATAATGAAGTCGTATAATTGAATAGAATGAAAAGCATTCGTACAAGGTGTACGGATGCTTTTTTTTGGTGGATTTCCTTCGAATAGTGACAAGGTTTACGAAAAACAGGCTTATTGAAACAGCGTACACAAGAAAAGAGAATAGAAAAAGCAATAGCTAACACTTTGAAATAAAATATCTTGAATTAAAGATAATTTTTGTGTATGATGTAGATAGTAAGTAAGCAAGCATATCACAAAGGAGTGAATCTGCTATGAACTTAAAACCACTTAAAGGGCAGCATCACGTTTCTGCGATTACAGCAAATGCAAAGAAAAATTACGAATTCTATACAAAAATACTAGGGCTTCGACTCGTGAAAAAATCGATCAACCAAGACGATACATCCGTCTACCATCTTTTCTATGCAGATGAAAGAGGAAATCCAGGGACGGACCTGACATTTTTCGAAATTCCACATGCGGGGCATACGTATAAAGGGACGAATAGTATTTCATTAACGGCACTGCGAGTGAACACGGATGAGTCTCTTGCTTTTTGGCAAAACCGCTTTGAAGAGAAAGGTGTCGAGCATGACGGGATTTCTCACAATAGTGGGAGGGCAACACTGAGCTTCCGTGATTTTGAAGGACAGCGTCTCATGCTTGTGTCAGATGAAAAGAACGAAGGAGTTCCTGGCGGCAAGCCTTGGGACAAGAGCCCTGTACCAGTTGAGCATGGCATTGTAGGCCTGGGTCCTGTTACGCTGACGGTCGCCCGTGGGGAAAACACGGCAATGGTATTGAGAGACGTATTAGGTTTTAGAGAAACAAGGACTTTTCCTTCAGATGTAGATGGACAACCCGATATCCGCGTGTTTGAAACAGGGGATGGCGGTACTGGTGGAGAGGTATATATAGAAGAACGGAGCGATATTCCGCAAGAAAGACCGGGAAGAGGAAGTGTTCACCACGTCGCTTTCCGTGTTGAAGATGAAAATGAATTGCGAAAGTGGGTAGAGTGGATCACTCAAAACCGCCTGCCGAATTCAGGCTTTGTTGAAAGATACTATTTCCGTTCCCTCTACTTCCGTGAACCAAATGGCATTCTTTTCGAGCTGGCTACAGACGGACCTGGCTTTGAGACCGATGAAGATTTTGATACTTTAGGTGAAAATTTATCACTTCCACCATATTTTGAAGCACAAAGAGATTCCATAGAAGCTAAATTAAAACCCTTAGATACAAAAGAATAAAGGAGGAAGGCAGCATGAAACATCTTTTTAAACAAGGAAATAAAGACTTACCCATACTTCTACTCCTTCATGGAACAGGTGGAGATGAGCGGGACCTATTACCGCTGGCTGAGATGATTGAGCCCGATGCTTCGGTATTAAGCGTAAAAGGGAATGTGGATGAAAATGGAATGGCCCGCTTCTTTGCCCGCTTACGGGAAGGAGTGTTTGATGAAGAGGATTTAGTATTCCGAACGAAGGAATTAAATGAATTCATCGACGAGAGCGCTAATAACTATGGATTCGATCGTCACAATATCGTTGCGTTAGGCTACTCCAATGGAGCGAATATCGCGGCTAGTTTAATGTATCATTACAAGGATGCATTAAAAGGTGGAATCCTGTTTCATGCCATGGTTCCAAGACGAAATGTCGAGCTTCCCGATTTAAGTGATGTTAATGTATTCATTGGGGCTGGTAAGCGAGATCCACTCATTCCCCTACAAGAGACAAAAGAACTTGTGAAAAATCTTCATGATGCCGGAACACAGGTGAAAGAGTTCTGGACTGAAGGCGGTCACGAGCTTCGTCGTGACGAAGTAGATGAAGCAAAAAGATGGTTTGAAGACAACTTTAAATAATTTTTAGAATCCGGAAGGGAAGTCTTCCGGATTTTTTATTATTAATTAACATTCTACCCTACCATAGGTCTTTAAAATCCGTAGCATACCAAGGGTCAATATTCCTCTCCATTCCTTTTCAGCAACTGGCCATGTCTCGTCAAATTGACCGAACCAGGACCAACTGGGATGCCAATAACCTTTCTGGTGTTGTGCTTCAATTTCGACATTCAATTGCATATGTACCTCCGCTTTTAACGCTTCATAAAACGGGGAAGCAGGATGACTGGCTATCTGCAATGGTTTGGCTACATATTCATTCCAGCGTGATGGATCGGTACAAACCGTCTTTCGTACGGAAGAAGAAAGAATTCTATAGAGATTGGATTCCGTTTCTTCTTTCACCTCAAAAAGGAGTCGTTGATAACAGAGAAAATCATGCATTTCTATCGGATGTGGAAGATTCTTTAATTCTGTGACCGCTCTTTCAGTCCACTCTTGTAAGCGTGGATGTTCTGGGTGGAACAAGTGGAAATAACCTACTATTTCAGCGTTAGGGTTCGCCCAAGTCGTTTGAACGCGGCAATATCCCTTATCAGAATCAAAATGCCACCAGGGAGCGTGGGGAATAGAATTAACTTCTTCAGGCACAGCATGCCAGCCGTTGATTTGCTCATCGTATGTGTCATGTAGATAGCTCATCGCTTTTTGAACGATAGGATGGCTGGCTGAAAGCTTTAAGTCTTTGGCAAACTGTAATCCAACGGTTGTTGCCATTGGAGATGAACTATCCAAGCGGAAATCTGGCTCTAAAGAGCGGCCGAATCCTCCGTCAGCATTTTGGAAACGAGATAATTCTATGATTGCTTCCTCTTTACTTCCTTCTTCAAAAAAATAGCTGAATATCTTTTGATCAATTGGTCTTGCATGGGTTTTGATATAGGTAGCTGCAGTATTCCATTGTTGTGTTGTCAGTTTCATAAGGGATTCTCCTTTATAGTAATTTAGGTTGAATGATAAATATTCGCTACTTTAATACTTTATCTATTGGGTTATAGAATCCCTGCTTGTTACAATATTTTGTTGGAATACATAGGTCCGTCCCTCAGTATTCGTAGAGATGAATGGAACTTCAATAATTCTAAAAAAACGATGCCTGATTTTCGGCGGCAGCGTTTTTTGATTGGAGCTATAATAAGACTAGGATGATAAAATGGAGGAATGAGGATGATTTCAGTCGAATTACAAAGGGAGTATTATCAAGCTTTAATTGAAAAAAGAACGGAATATGATGGGGTTTTTTATGTAGGGGTTAAAACGACAGGTGTATTTTGCCGCCCGACTTGTCCTGCAAGAAAACCTAAATTTGAGAACTGTGAATTCTATGAAACAGCTCAACAAGCCCTTCTGGCGTCGTTTCGACCATGTAAAAGATGCCAACCGTTAACGTACCCAAATAGTATTTCGGATGTCGTGAAAAAGCTGGTAGAGGCTGTTGAATCAAATCCTGAAAAACGTTGGAAGGATAAGGATTTTCAGGAGCTATCCATTGATGCATCAACTGCTCGGCGTCAATTTAAGAAGCGGTTCGGTATGACCTTTGTGGAATATGCCAGAGCCCGCAGGATGGGGCTTGCCATGAAGCACATCAGGTCAGGGGCGATGGTCATAGATGCTCAACTTACAACGGGATATGAATCAAGCAGTGGATTTAGAGATGCTTTTTCGAGAATTATGGGAACAGCACCCGCTATGTCACATCAACATCAAATACTTAAAGCAGCTTGGGTTGATACGAAACTTGGACCGATGATTGGAATTTCCGACGAAGAGGCACTTTACCTGTTGGAGTTTGTTGACCGACGCGGTCTAGAAAAAGAAGTGGAAAGAATGCGGGAGAAAACAAAGGCAGCAATCATTCCCGGTACTACAGAGCCACTTCGTTCCATTGAAAAGGAATTAAATGCCTATTTTGAAGGCGCTTTATCAATCTTCCAAACCCCTTTGAAAATCACCGGAACGCCTTTTCAAGAAAACGTTTGGAGAGAATTGCAAAGGATACCTTGTGGACAAACCAGATCCTATACTGAAATCGCTGAAAATATTTGCAGCCCAGCAGCTGTTCGAGCAGTTGCAAGGGCAAATGGGTGTAATCAGCTTGCCATCATCATTCCTTGTCATCGAGTGATCAGAACAAATGGAGATCTTGCCGGCTATGCAGGAGGTCTTACCCGGAAAAAATGGTTGATCGAACATGAAAGGAAGATGAATGAAGGAAAGAAGTAACTATTCATGTATAGGAAGAAACAAGTGAACAATTAATGTTGAAGAGGTGGTTAAACATGAATTTTGATGAAGTGATGGCAGCACTTGAAGAAATGGGGAACGAGCAGACCAAGAATACATATTTACGTCATGGCGCACATGAACCATTATTCGGAGTGAAAATTGGTGACTTAAAAAAACTGGTTAAACATGTGAAAAATGATCAAGGGCTTGTACTAAGCCTGTACGAATCGGGCAACTTCGATGCCATGTACCTGGCGGGGCTATCTGTAAATCCCAAAAATATGAATAAGGAAATGCTACAGGATTGGGTCGATAAAGCAGATTGGTATATGCTGGCTGAATACACTGTCGCTAATGTAACCGCGGAGAGCGCCTACGCTATTGAATTAGCAAACGAGTGGATCAAATCGGAATATGAAATGGTGGCAACGGCTGGTTGGAGTGCCTATGCAGGGTATATTAGTATAACCTCAGATCAAGAAATCAATATAGACGAAATCAAACAGTATCTGAAACATATTGAAAATACGATTCATGAAGAGAGAAATAGAGTACGTTACGTAATGAATGGATTTGTCATTTCTGTTGGAGCACATGTAGCTCCTTTGTTAGATGAGGCAAAACAAGTGGCGAAAAAAATTGGGAGGGTACATGTCGATGTTGGAGATACAGCATGTAAAGTACCGGTAGCTACAAGCTACATAAAGAAGATAGAAGATAAAGGCAGGGTCGGTGTGAAAAGGAAGACATGCATTTGTTAAATGAAAGATAAAGTGGGTTGGAAAAGATTTAATTGTCCGAGTTAATAGTACTAAACCATTGCTTTACCTGAAAATATGCCTGTAATTTGTGAAGGATATTAAGTGGTCCATCTATCCATTTTCATTTCTCTGTTGCACAGTGGGTAAAGAGCTACTAGACTATGAAATAGAGTCCTATACAGAATCGGGAGCAATGTACATATGAATGTTGTAAGAAAAGGTACTATTTTAGGTGTAGCAGCAAGCATTCAAGGATTGGCCATGTCGGTTTTTTTGTTTCCTCACTTCATTCCCTCAGGTGGAGCCGCAAGTGTAAGTGTACTACTAAACTATTTGATGAATGTTCCATTTGCCATTACGCTGTGGGTATTAAATGCAGGTTTATTATTAGCGGCAGTTAAATGGTTAGGAAAAGAAAATACCATATGGACCATGTATTGTGTGACAGTCACATCGGGTGTGGTGAATCTCACATCGTCCTTAATCACGAGTACAGTTTCAATTGTTTTCTTTGATCTCCTCATTGGCAGCATCCTTTTCGGAATAGGAATAGGCATCCTTTTCAGAATGGGAGCATCCTCAGGTGGGATGGATATTTTAGCCCTAATCATTTCAAAGCTTAGAGGATACACCCCTGGAAAAACACTGTTTGTCATTAATGGTAATCTGTTACTTCTGACAGGAATCGTGGTAGATTTGAAAATCATCCTATTTGCTATTGCCTGCCAATTCATCGGAACAAGAATCTTGGATATCATTTGTCAGCTTGAACTCAAACGAAACTTCACCAGCATCGAAGATCATTAAAAGGAAGGTCCGTCCCTCGTACGTGAAGAGGGACGGACCTTCCTTTTTAGGATATTTCTTTGATGATTGATTTGACTGTGTGTGTAGGCGAGTTTTCAAAGAGTGAGATGTATTGAAAGAGTTTGTTTTTTGGCAGCAGGTGATTACGAATTTCTTTAGGCGATTTTCCCTCCAGGTGGGCTTTGGTGACGGCTTCTTGAAGGTTGATAAGATAGTCTCGTTTTTTCTCTAAAAGCTTTCTCCCATGCTTCAAGTACCCCTGATGTGAACAATACACTTCTTGAAAGGAATACTGCAGTGTTTTGTCTATTGATCGAATGAGTTCTGGTACAGACTCGAATGAAAAATTAGAAGTAGGAGAATGGAATAAATATAAATCCCCAGAAAAGCAAATGCCCTTCTCTTCATCAATGAGAACAATGTGATCCTCAGCGTGTCCAGGTGTATGAACAATTCTAAAGGAGTGTTTCGACGTTTTAAATACTTCCTTCTGAAGTGGTAAAGGGTGAAACGCTGGACGATTATGCCAGAACATAGCTCTGTAAAAAGGAAGTTTAGTATTGTCATTGCACTTTTCCACCCCTAAAGGATGAATCCATTGAGGAATGGAGTAAAACCTTTCAATCCAAGAACTATTACCAGTATGATCCTCGTGGTGATGAGTGTGAATGACTTCTTTAATCTGGAGCTCTTTAAAAATAGTACGTACTTCATTTTTCATACTGTATGGTCCCGTATCAACAAGAACATCATCGACTTTAAAAATATAAACGGGCATCTTCTGACCTAATGTTTGAACGTTTAATTTAAATGATTGTATCAATGCAGTTACCCCTTATGTATAAGTGTTATAGTACATAATTCGAATGAAAGTTTTAAATTCCTGCATGAATATATATTTAAGTGCGAATTTCCTTGTATAGGTCAATTCGGAGGGTAGATATGGTATAATTCCCTATAAGTGGAATATCAGGCGTTTTTTAAAGGGGTTTTCAATGTATGAAGGTGAAACAGAAGTCTTTACTTGTAATCCTTACGATTCTGATGGTGATTACCATCGTAATGCTAGATAAAATGGGTTTAAAAAAGGCAATTGAAGCGTGTGAGAGCAACGAGGGTTTAGCAGAGGTGGAAGAAGGGATCCTTTCTTGGAATGTTTCATGTGAAGAAAAGTAACTCCTCAAGTGTTAAAAATGGTACACTAGAGAGTAGAGTAGATGTTTTACATAGGGGGAAATGCTTTGCAGAAGTGTAATGTATGTAAGAATCAGTTTCAATGGAAAGAGTTATTATTCTCCATTTGGAGATCTTATAAACCTATTGAGTGCAGTCAATGTGGTAAAAAGCATACAATAAATTTTGCCTCAAAATTTTTTGTTTCATTTCTAATCATCGTTCCAGCAGTTGTATTCGGATTATTGATTGCACCTGAACAAGGGTTATCAAAACCGATGACTTTTGGTGTGATCGTAGGTTTGGCGTTTGTGATCTCGTTGATTCTACCGTTGTTCGTTAAATACGAGTATAAAAAATAATAGTAAAGAGAGCTGCCGACCTGGGTAGCTCTTTTTTTGGAAATTGATTAATGTCCGTTATTTAATTCTTCTAACACTTCTTTAGTGCGGTAGTAAGGCATATGAAAGAAAATGTATCCCAATCTCATAATTAGGTTTGGATCTACATTTTGTTTTAGTACATTCTTGAGAGGGAATTTATTCATAAGTTACACTGTTAATATGGGAATTGTGTGCAAAGTAAAATTTGAAGATTGGCGTTCCATAATTGAGGAAAAGGTTGAAGTGAATGAAGCCCAAATCAAAATGATGGAAGAATACTATTCATCCGTTGACTTTGACTTTTCCATTGCGTTTTTTTACGAGGAACAGATGATTGGCGTCATGGGCATAACGTTACGTGAAGATACAAAGTATAGTGAAGTATTGTCATTTGGGGTTTTACAAGAATTCAAGACTCATAAGGGTAAAATGATTTGTGTGTTGATGAACGAGGCAAGGTCAAGGGGAGCCGAAACCATTACGTTTCATGCGTCAGATATTCCTGAAAAGGATATCCAAAAGGAATTGGGTTTAAGTGAGCTCACGAAAGATGTCATGATGGTGAAGGAAGTATAGGCTTCTTGTTACCGAGCTGAAAATTAGATGGCCACATGTCGATAAATGTAAGGGATTTCTAAAAATGGCAGGTATTCTCCCATTCATCACAAAATGTTCGGAATTTCTTCAGCTATTATATGACAAAGCGACTTCATATAGTTTAGAATGATAGATAATTAAGGTAAGGCTTCAAGAGTTTAGAGTGCATCAAGCAATTGTATTGAAAATCGATTTTTACATTAAAGAATAGTTAATAGAAGTAAAACGGTTCTCGAATAATTGGCTGATTCATTCATTCTTTTGGTAGGTTATGCTGTTTTAAGGAGAGAATTGATGCTAGAATACAATGTTCATCAAGGAGTCGGCAAAGAATATGTGGTGTTTCTTCATGGAATTGGAGGAAACTCGAGAATTTTCGGTAAGCAGCTCGATATATTCAAAAAATATTATAATGTAATAACGATTCATTTGCCCGGGCATGGGGAGTCCCCAAGCGTAGAATCATATAATGAAAAGTTTACAATTGATTTAAATGTGCGTGAAGTTCTTAAGGTATTAGATCATCTTAAAGTGGAACGTGCTCATTTTATTGGAATTTCTTTAGGATCGGTTCTAATTCACGCTTTATTACAAGCTGCTCCAAACAGAGTAAAAAGTGCCGTCTTAGGGGGATGTATCACTAGATTCAATTTATTATCCAATACACTACTTAAAATTGGTGATGCAGTGAAAAACATGATCCCATTCATGTGGTTGTATAAAATTTTCGCCTACATCATGATGCCTAAAAGCAATCACAGAATTTCGAGAAAGTTATTCATTCGCGAAGCAAAGAAAATGAATCGTAATGATTTTCTCGGATGGTATCGTCTGACACCCTTTGTGAAATCAACGTACGCTTCTGTGCAGGAAAGGGCTTCTCATGTTCCTAAGCTTTATATTTCCGGGAAAGAAGATCATCTATTTGTTCAGTCACTTGATCAGGATACAAAGGGAGATCCCTCAGCTACGAAAGTGTTCATTGAGGATTGTGGACATGTGTGCAATGTAGAGAAGCCAAGTGAATTTAATCGACTGGCTCTTGATTTCATTTATAAGAACCAAGACGTTCCATTGCGTAAGGTTCAATAAAGCAAAAAATTTCCCATTTCCTTATTGAGATGGGAGTTTTTTTATAGATGTATGTTAGTTGCAAACTTGATTTATATAGTTATAGAGTGGAGAAATCTCTGTTAAGTAATCTGATTGATTCTTAACGGGGATTTTTTTGTCATGGGGTTAAATACTTAGAGCAAGGGAATGGGGAGGGATGGAATATTTCGATTGTGTTAAGGGCGATGATTGCTAGATATCTTTGGGGAGGTCCGTCCCTTAAAGGAATTGAGGAAGGATTAAGAGAATATAGTATAGATGGGTGTTCGAAGGGGAGTTGAGGGGTTTGGTGAAAGAGATGATGAATTTTAGATATGAGGAGTATCCTTTTGAGTTGTTTTCGGTATCCCATGTGGTAGCAATGATTGTCTCGTTTGGATGTATGATCGGTTTGTATGTGTTCAGAAATCAACTAAACGGCAGGGGTAAGAGTGTGTTTAAATGGCTTCTGGTGGTGCTTATGGTTTTGAGTGAAGCATTATTTCAGATTTGGTACTTTATCAATGATCATTGGGATGTAGCCATTAATTTGCCGTTTCAATTATGTTCCATCTCATTGTATCTGTGCACGATCATGCTCATAACGAAAAGCTATAGAATCTTTGAAATCAGTTTTTTTGCCAGTATGACGGGTGCTTTTATTGCCATCGTGACACCTGAGTTGTTTTTTGGTTTTCCTCATTTTCGTTATTTTCAATTTTTCTTAGCACATCTGACGATCGTTATATCCTGTTTGTACATGGTATGGATAGAAGGCTTCACAATAACGTTCCGATCTATGGTTAGGGCATTCATCGCTTTAAATCTGATCGCTGTTTTCGTGTTTTTGTTGAACAGACTGGTTGGAGCAAATTATATGTTTCTTTCTCATAAACCGTATAATGCAAGTCCCATAGATTATTTAGGCGAGTATCCCTGGTACCTCCTTGCTCTTGAAGGTGTCGCCCTTATATTATTCATCCTCCTTTATTTACCGTTCTATCTCTTAAGAAAAAGGAAGAGTGTAGGGGAATTGTAAATATATGAAACTTTCTCGGGTATCAATCCGTCTATTAACATATAAGAAAAGACAGGTGTAGGTATGATGAGTAATAGTATGATCATAAGTATTATCATTTTGGTTTCTTATGGACTGGGAAGTATAACAGGTGCTTATTATATAGTGAAAATGTTTACCGGTGAAGATATCCGTAAACTGGGAAGCGGAAATGTCGGTGCGACGAACGCAGGTAGAGCAATAGGGAAAAAAGGATTTCTTCTGACGCTCCTGATTGATGCCGGGAAAGTGATTCTTGCAATCATGATCACGGCACAACTGGCAGAAGGCGAGAGTTACTTAGTTCTCAGTTCGATATTTGCCATGATCGGACATTTGTTTCCAATCCAGCTTGGATTTCACGGGGGAAAGGGAGTAGTTGCTTATTTAGCATCTGCCTTATTTCTTAGTCCCCTTACCATTGGGATTTTCGCCATCACTATGGGAATCTTATATCTAATTTTGAGAAGATACCCCATGGCCGGTTTTCTTTCAATGGCAAGCATTCCGATTACGGCGTATGTGCTTGAGGGTTCATTCACCATTTCAATCGGATTATTGTCACTATTTGTTTTTGTACTATGGGCTCATAAACGATGAAGCAGCAATCTGTCGATACATAGGAGGTACGAGAATGGACAACCTTTCTCTTCAGTATAAAATAGCAAGTGAATCATATGAGTTTCAACAAATTTATACATTGAATTATGAGACCTTTGTAGAAGAAATACCTCAGCACGAAGGAAATCAAGAACGCAAACTGATTGATAAGTTTCACGATGAAAATACATATGTGATTGCTAAAGATCAAGGTGAAGTGGTGGGCATGATTGCAGTTCGTGCCAAGCGTCCCTTCTCATTGGATTTAAAACTGAGAAATCTTAATGAATATTTGCCGACTGATGCTGTCCCTTGTGAAATTCGCTTATTATCTGTAAAGGAAGCGTATAGAAGTACGAGGGTTTTTTATCAATTATGTGAGCGTTTAGTATCTTATTGTTTGGAGAAAGGATATACGATGGCTCTCATTTCAGGGACGGTTCGTCAGCTGAAATTGTATAAACGAATAGGTTTCCAGCCCTTTGCCGATCTAGTAGGGGAGGAAGGGGCAAAATTCCAGCCAATGTATTTAACCCGTCATAGCTTCGAAAATTCGACGAAAGCCTTTCAGCGATTAATGATTCGCAAAACAGAAAAATCAGTTCCGCTTTCTTTCCTTCCAGGGCCGGTTCCACTTCATGGAAAGGTAGAAGAAGCTTTCAAAAGAGAACCCGTTTCTCATAGAAGCACGATGTTTATTCATGAAATGGAAGAAGTAAAAAGATCATTATGCGAGATAACAAACGCAAACTATGCAGAAGTTGCAGTGGGAACGGGTACCCTATCTAATGACATGGTTGCAGCTCAGCTGAAATGTTTGTCAGGCAGCGGCCTTATCCTGGCAAACGGAGAATTTGGGTACCGGTTGATTGATCACGCATACCGGTTTGATTTACATTTTCAAACGTTTGAAAAGGATTGGAATGAACCCATTTCATTGGTCGAAGTGGAAAGCCTACTCCAGAAAAATCAGAACATAAAATGGCTTTGGACGGTTCATTGTGAAACGTCGACAGGCTATTTGTATGACTTGGACGGGCTACTTTCTTTGTGTAAAACGTATGGAGTAGAGCTATGCGTCGATGCCTGTAGTTCTGTTGGGACCATTCCAGTGAACTTCAAGGAAGTGTACTTTGCCACAACAGTCAGTGGGAAGGGGTTAGGCTCTTATCCCGGCCTCGCTATTGTATTTCATAGGGACGATATACAATCCAGCACATCAATTCCAAGGTACTTGGATATGGGAATGTACGAGGTGAATGGAAGCATCCCATTTACCCACTCATCTAACCTAGTAAGGGCACTAAAGGAGGCACTGCATTTTATTGAGTATGAAATGCATGAAAAATTAGCTCATAAAGTACGGTGTGTGTTAACACTAGGAGGATTTCATATACTAGGTGATAAAAACTATTCCCCAGGAGTGATTACAATTGCACTAGAGAGGGAACAGTGTAGTAGACAGTTTGGAGATGTTTGTAAAGATAGAGGTATTTTATTAAGCTACGAAAGTGACTATTTGGTTAAGAGGAACTGGGTGCAGGTGGCACTCATGGGAACACAAAACGAACGAAAGGTTTTGAAAGCAATGAACATACTCAACAAAGAATATCAAAGCAATGTCGATTCAAGGGCTGTTAAATGAGTCGGATAACCCTTTTTTTCTCCCGTTTTAAAACATATAAACTAGTAGGGTTTGCCCTTGTAACCCTATGGTTAAAGACCGCTTTAGTTTCCCTTATTGGATTTAATTTGCATATAGAATCCTTCTTGGACTTATTACTTATCTTATTCAATTCCATTGGTTCGTTAATGATATTAGTCGGGTTCAGTTTTTATTTCTCAAAAAAGATAAAACCCTCTGTTGTCGTCCTTGCCATGGGGATTGCAACTGGTCTACTATACGGTGATCTATTGTATTTTAGGTTTTACTCCGATTTTGTAACCGTTCCGATTCTATTTCAGTTTAAAAATGTAGGGGGCATCGGGCCAAGTACATTTGAACTGATGAGTCCTTGGGACCTTCTCTTAATTACAGATTTCCTTCTGCTCGGATGGTTATTAAAGAAAAAGTGGACTCATCCCGTTAATGTGTCAAAAAGGTGGAAGCTTTCATATATCGGATTAAGCCTCCTGTTACTACTCGTTACAGTTGGATTAGGGCTAGTGAAATCACCGTATTTATTTGCTGAATCCTACGACAGAGAGCAAATGGTCAAATCAGTGGGACCTTATAATTATCATTTATATGATATTGGGGTCGAATCTACGGTTCCATTCACTAAGATGCTTGCCAGTAAATCAGATACAAAAGCATCCCTTAAATATACACAATCCAAGAAGCGTAATGAGTCAGACTTATTTGGAGTTGCAGAAGGAAAAAATGTCGTATTAATCAGTATGGAATCTACACAGAATTTTGTCATCAATCAAAAAGTCAACGGAGAAGAAATCACACCGTTCTTGAATTCTTTAATTAAGGATAGTTTTTATTTCAATCAAATTTATGACCAGACTGCACAAGGAAAGACGTCAGACTCTGAGTTTATGATTGATACAGGATTATATCCCTTAGCTAGTGGATCAGCTTTTGTTCGTAAACCTGATAACCGTTATAAAAGCATGCCCCATATTTTGAAACAGAAAGAAGATTATTATGCCGCTGTTTTTCATGGGAATGATCGTTCGTTTTGGAATCGTGATGTGATGTACGAATCGTTAGGATATGATCGCTACTTTTCGAAAAGAGACTTCAATGTATCTGAAGATAACTCAGTCAATTATGGAATAAAGGATATTCCGTTCTTCCAACAATCTATTTCATATCTTGAAAAATTGCCGCAACCATTTTATACGCGTCTCATAATGCTGACGAATCACTTTCCCTTTTTATTAGAAGAAGAAGATAAACTTATTCCAGAGGCTTCCACAGGGGAGGATGTTGTTAACCGTTATGTCACCACGGTACGTTACGAGGATGAAGCGATAAAGACATTATTTAACAAGCTTAAAGCAAACGGAATGTATGAGAACACTGTATTTGTACTTTATGGAGACCATTATGGCATCTCAGAAAAATATGAAAATGGAGTGTTCGAGCTTTTGGGGCAGGAAGATACCCCGGTGAATCATGTGAAGCTTCAGCAGGTACCCCTCATTATCCATGTCCCGGGAGAAAAAGGGAAAACGATTGAGACCATAGGGGGAGAAATCGATATTCGTCCAACCATTCTTCACTTATTGGGGATTAAGATGAAAGATAATCTTTCATTTGGTCATAACCTGTTCACTAGAAAGGAAGATCATCCAGTCATTTTCAGGGATGGAGATTTTGTTACAGAAAAGTACGTCTTTAAAGACAATGTTTGCTATGACAAGAATAGTGAAACATCCGCTACTGAATCATTATGCGAGCCGTTCAAAGAAACGGTAAGAAAAGAGTTGGGGATGTCGGATGATATCATTTATGGAGATTTGTTGAGGTTTTTGGAATAGCAAGCAGAAACCCCGGCTCTATTGTAGAGTCGGGGTTTGTAATGGGTATACACTTATCAATAATATAATTATGTAAACCGTATTGCGTTCTTTATTCATTCCCGATTTTCTAACAGACCGTATTTCTCAATCCGATTTTCGGAATTCATTTTGTAGAATCTTCCATTAAATCCGATGACTTCTAGACTAAATATGCGGTTCGGGTCATTCAGGCTTATGTAGTGTCTATTTATATGTAATGTAAATAGTCCAGGAGAAAAGGCTCCGTTTCCATTTGCAAGCTTAATCCTCTCTGTGATGTTGCCATTACCACTTTCCAATTCAATGATAGAGCAGTCTTTATTGCAATCAATAGTGTATTCTTCTTGCAGCCAAAGGGTAAAATCTTTTTCTGTCGGCTTATTGAGAATGGTTATACTGCAAAGTGTTACGATTAGACCTATTAGAAATAGGAATGTCCATCTTTTGCTCATTGTATTTAGCCTCCCATCAGGTTGTGAAAGAACTGGAAAATCTTGATGAATTAAGTGTATCATAGATTAAGAGAGATGAGATTTTTTAATAAAAAAGCTTAGGTTAAAATACCCTAAGCTTTTGGTGAGAATTATTGTTTAGTTGTGAGAGGTAGACGGATCTTCACGACGGTGCCATTATTCAACTCACTTTCGTACTCAATCATTCCACCCATTTCACGAATGATTTTATTCGTCACCATGCTTCCAAGGCCGGTGCCCTTTGTTTTCGTGGTGTAAAAAGGTAACCCGATCTTTTTCAACTCATCCCCAGTCATTCCTTTTCCCGTGTCTGAAATATTGATTACCACATTGTCCCTGGAAGAGTCTTCTTTTAAAAAGATGATGATTTCCCCATTTTCATCAATGGATTCAATACCGTTCTTTATGACGTTCATAATCGCTTGCTTCATATGATGCTCATCACCCTTAATATAATGGGTGCCATTTTGATGGAATAGTATCGATGTATTCGAATAGGAGGCAAATGGTCTTAGTAAGTCGACACAGTCCTGAATCACTCTTTCCAGGTTGATTGTAGACAGCTGAAATTCACCAGGTCTTGCTACGCTAAGATAATCTGTGATGATTTTATTCGTACGATCTAATTCATTTAGAATAAGAGGAGAGTACCTTTTAAACTGTTCATCCTCAGTGTCCTCGCTTAGATGCTGGATGAACCCTCTGACGGTTGCAAGGGGATTTCGAATCTCATGGGCGATAGAAGCTGCCATCTGGCCCACCATATTCAATTTATCGAGATACACCATTTCTTCGATCTGTTTGTTCGTTCGAATCAAATGTTCAATAATGAACACCAGAGCTAGAAAAGTAAAATAGAAAACAGAGAAATAAATAAAATAAAACGGCAAATGAAGAATAGGAATATAGTTGTTTATAATCGTGATGTAAAACAATGAATGAACCAGGAAGATGATTGTACTCCCCAATAATTTATATTGTGTATCTAATAACAGCCTACGAAAGAGAATGCCTATTACAAATGCCAGAACTGAGACCGCTATTCCAACCATGACATATGGACCGCCTATTAAATAGCGGAAGATGATCACGCATCCTAAAACGATCGATCCTGATAATAAACCGGCATAGATTGTCGCAATTAAAATGGCGATCATGCGTAAGTCAAAGTGAGTTTCTCCAAGGGTTTCAATCGGATAGAGCATACACAGTAAAGCCCCAAAGGATGCGATAAGACCATAAGTGATTTTATGTTTAAAATGTGGAACTTGTTTCTCTTTAAATGGAAATAATACGTTAGCATTATACGTAAATGAAAACAATATTGTAATATTGACCAACAAAGTTTTGATTAATGTAATCAAAGAAAAGCCTCCAAAACCTAATTTACCTGGAAACAGAAAACAGTTCCAGCTTATCCAAAATATGAATATACAAGTATTAAAAATACTTCATTTTCCCCTTCGAGTCAAATTTAATGGCAGAGGGACGGACCTTGAAATGTTAAATAGAGAATGGCTGGATAACTTGATTAGAAGGATTAAAACAAAGTATTCGTTAAGCCAATGGAAGTTGGACTGTGCTCATTTAGAGGTCCGTCCCTTACTATAAGCAGGTATTTTGGAGGGGATAATAGAATATATAAGTTATACAAGCTTGTTTTAGGGAACTTAAGGGTATTGGTTTTCTGTTTGTTACATAGATCATTTTGATTCCAGTGAGATGAGTTCAGTAGTTGTCGCGTGATGTTTATCTTTGGAGGAGGAATGAAGATGATTGAAGGACAGGTAATAAATCAATTGCAGCAAGTGAAAGTAAAGCATAAAAAGATTCCCCTTAAAGAGGTAGTGAAAAGAGCTGTCCTCATTACCATCGGGGCGATGATTATGGCAGTTGGTCTTGAAATATTTCTAGTCCCGAATCAGGTCATTGATGGAGGAATCGTTGGCGTCTCCATTATGCTCTCCCATATTACAGGCGTTAAACTTGGTCTTTTCATCTTTATTCTCAACATCCCCTTTTTCTTCATCGGTTATAAACAAATCGGAAAAACCTTCGCATTCTCTACACTTTACGGCATTATTATACTGTCGATTTCAACTACTTTTCTTCATCCGGTAGCTGCCTTCACACAAGACATTCTACTGGCTTCTTTATTCGGAGGAATCGTTCTTGGAATAGGAGTGGGTATGGTCATTCGTTACGGTGGATCCCTGGATGGTACGGAAATTCTTGCTATCTTATCAAGTAAAAAGCTGCCCTTCTCTGTAGGTGAAATTATTATGTTTGTCAATCTATTCATTTTGGCTTCCGCCGGATTTGTATTTAGCTGGGATAGAGCCATGTATTCACTTCTGGCCTATTACGTAGCTTTTAAAATGATTGATATTACCATTAAAGGGTTGGACGAATCCAAATCGGTTTGGATCATAAGTGAAAATTATAAGGAAATCGGTGATGCTCTCTTACACAGACTGGGGAGAGGAGTGACCTATTTGAAGGGGGAAGGAGCCTTCTCAGGAGATGACAAAAAAGTGATATTCTGCGTCATCACACGTCTGGAGGAAGCCAAACTTAAAGACATCGTCGCTGAACATGATCCATCCGCTTTTCTAGCTATTGCTGATATAGCAGAGGTAAGGGGGGGGAGGTTCAAAAAGAAAGATATTCATTAGGTCAGAAGCACAGTATAGGGAAGCCCTTTACTGTGCTTTTTGTTGATTTGACTCAGAAAATTGATTTTAGACTCCTTTCGTGAACATTTTGGCTGATGATTCATTGGAAGTGCTCTGATCAATAGCGTACATTTCCTTATTGTCGTCCCCTGTCGGTTATAGTATGATAAGCTAGATTATCACGGGAGGGGAGGGGAAAAGTGTGAAGAAAATCATGTTGCTTGTGCTATTTTGCTGTTGTGGAATTTTTCAGCAGATAGACGCCATACAGGCTCATAGTGGAGAAGAAGTCATTCAGGATCAAGCGCAGATGGCCTTTCTTGACGATGATTCTTTCTCATTAACTCCTCCTCTAGTGACGAAGAAAATAGAAGATAAAAGTAGAATTCCTTTTAAAAGAATTCTACCTCTAACTTCTCCCATTCATTCCAATGACCGACTCTATTCCCATTACCGTGGGGATTCAACCGGCTTTGAGGTCATCGTGAAATATCACTCCAACTATCTTTCGTGACTGTCCTATAAACAGAATGAATAAAAGATAGAGGAGAATTGATAAATGGACGTCATCATGTTAATAAAAGCATTCATCTTAGGTTTGGTTGAGGGGTTAACGGAGTTTGCCCCTGTATCTTCTACTGGTCATATGATTGTAGTAGACGATTTATGGATCAAATCAAAAGAGATATTGGGTAAATATCCGGCAAATACGTTTAAAGTTGTGATTCAATTAGGATCAATTTTAGCAGTTGTCATTGTATTTAGAGAAAGATTTAAAGATTTGCTCGGATTTAAACACCGTACCGCAAATAAATCATCCAATTTAAAATTAACCCATATTCTGGCTGGATTAATTCCTGCAGTGATCCTGGGCTTGTTATTTGAGGATTATATCGATGAGCATCTTTTTTCGCTTAATACAGTTCTGGCTGGTTTAACAATCGGTGCTTTCCTCATGATTGCAGCGGATTTGTTTCGTCCCAAGATTGTCACAGTGGAGAATGTCGATCAGATAACCCATAAAAAAGCGCTGATGATTGGGCTTATTCAATGCTTATCATTATGGCCAGGTTTTTCTCGGTCGGGTTCGACCATTTCCGGAGGGGTTTTACTTGGGTTAAGCTACCGGGCAGCATCAGATTTCACATTTATTATGGCGGTTCCGATCATGTTGGGAGCAAGTTCCCTTTCTCTAATGAAGAACTGGATGTACTTCACCCCTGAATTTCTACCGTTTTTATTGGTTGGATTTCTAAGTGCATTTCTATTCGCTTATCTGTCAATACACTTTTTTCTTAAAGTAATCAATAAGATCAGGTTAATTCCTTTTGCCATTTATCGACTGGTTCTGGTCGCGATAATATTTCTTGTTTTTTACTAAAATCACTCTTGACAGTTAGAAAATACTACCATATAATTTCAATAACAATTTTATTCTAAATTGAATATACTATACGAAAGCAAAGATGAGGACATGATTCATTCTGTTTTTTCTTGATCAGAGAGCAGGGTCACCGGCTGAGAGCCCTGAAGAGAAAGGAATGACTTACCACCTCGGAGCTATTATGGTGAAATGTCAGTATCCATAATCGGGAAAACCGTTATCTTACTTAAGCGAAGAGTACTATTTTACACTTCGGAATTAGGGTGGAACCACGACCGCACTCGTCCCTTGGTTAGGGATGGGTGCGGTTTTTTTATTAATTGAATAAAAAGTGATGAAGAGGACACGAATCATTTACTGCTTTTCTTACCAGAGAACAGGGTCACATGGCTGAGAGCCCTGAAGAAAAGGAAATGATTTACCACCTTGGAGCTATTATGGTGAAATGTCAGTATCCATAATCGGGAAAACCGTTATCAACTTTGAGCGGAGGGCTTTTGTTCAGCACTTCGGAATTAGGGTGGTACCACGACCGCATTCGTCCCTTGACAGGGATGAATGCGGTTTTTTATATGAAAAAATGATTAGGAGGAGACAAAATGTCAATTCAATCTGAAGTGGAAAAGCGAAATCACAGGAAATTAGGTCAGGAGCTGGAGCTGTTTGTATCGATGGAGGAAGCACCAGGGATGCCCTTTTATTTACCGAAAGGGATGCTACTACGTAATGAGTTAGAAGACTTTTGGAAGAGGGAACATCGGAAAGCAGCATACCAGGAGATTAGGACTCCCATTATGATGAAGCAGGAGCTATGGGAAAAGTCGGGGCACTGGGATCATTACCATGAGAATATGTATTTCTCAGAGGTAGATGATCAGAAATATGCAATCAAGCCAATGAGTTGCCCAGGGGCAGTCTTGATCTATAAAAGCAAGAGAAGAAGTTATCGTGAATTACCCCTTCGTTACGCTGAGCTGGGATTAGTTCATCGACATGAGCTATCGGGTTCATTAAGCGGATTATTGAGAGTCCGTTCCTTCACTCAGGATGATGCTCATCTATTTGTTAGGGAAGATCAAATTCGGTCGGAGCTTCATAAAGTATTGGATCTTATCGATCTTTTCTATAGTAAATTCGGGTTTGACTATAAGGTCGAGCTTTCGACTCGGCCGGAAGATTTTATGGGCTCCGTCGAATTATGGGATCAAGCCGAAGGAGATCTGGAAGCTGTATTGAAAGAGAGAGGAGTCAATTATCAGATCAATAAAGGAGACGGTGCTTTCTACGGGCCTAAAATAGACTTTCATATACTGGACGTTCTTGGGCGAAGCTGGCAATGTGGTACGGTCCAACTTGATTTCCAAATGCCTGAAAAATTCGAGTGTGAATATATTGGCGAAGACAATGGAGCAGTCAGACCGATTATGATTCACCGAGCCATTTACGGTTCAATCGAACGCTTTATGGCAATCATCATTGAACATTTCGGAGGAGATTTTCCCCTTTGGTTAGCTCCCCACCAGGTCAAAATCCTTCCGATCTCCGACGCACATCTCCAATATGCTCAAAGTGTGAAGTCTCAATTAGAAAGAGAAGGGTTTAGGGTAGAAATCGATGATCGTGTAGAAAAAGTCGGTATGAAAATCAGAGAAGCAGAGATGCAAAAAGTTCCATATATGATGATAATAGGGGATAAGGAGGTCGAAAGTGATACTATTTCGTTACGTAAGAGAAAGGAAGGAAACGTAGGTGTGTTGGAGTTAAATGAGGTTATGGTGAAATTACAAGAAGAGGTAAATGGCTTGGGTAGTAAGGCCAACTAATTCAAAAATCCACTTGAACATTTCCTGTATTTTCTATACAATGAGAGAAGGAAAATTCTGAATAGTGCGAGAGGGGGAGAAGGAATGTTAATCAATCATCAATCATATTTCAGCATTTCTTCTCCTATAAAAAGAACTAAAAGGGTATTCATTCCCTTTTTAGTTCTTTTTTTATGTCCAGGGGAGGAATAGTGATGAGATACAAGCGTGTGTTAATTAAATTAAGTGGTGGAGCGTTGGCGGATAAGGAAGGAAATAATTTTGGCACTGAAGAGCTTGATCACATTGCAGGCGAAATCATGTCGATCGTCAATATGGGGATTGAAGTTTCCATAGTTGTGGGCGGGGGCAATATATTTCGAGGAAGTCTGGCAGATACTTGGGGGATTGAGCGGGTAGAAGCTGATAGCATTGGTACTCTTGGAACGATCATCAACAGTTTAATGCTTAGAGGTGTGCTGAAAAGTAAGACCGACAAAGAAGTTCGAGTGATGACCTCTATCCCAGTATCAACGGTTGCCGAACCTTATATTCGCCTTCGTGCCGTTCACCATCTTGACAAAGGATACATTGTCATATTCGGTGGAGGAAACGGTCAACCTTTCGTAACGACGGATTACCCCAGCGTTCAGCGAGCAATCGAAACGAATAGTGAGGCCATCCTGGTAGCAAAGCAGGGAGTAGATGGTGTTTTCACAAGTGACCCAAAACGGGATAAAAAGGCGAAGATGTACCATAATTTAAATTATGATGACGTTGTAACGAATAATATTAAAATCATGGATCAATCAGCTCTGCTTTTAGCAAGGGACTATAAACTCCCTGTACACATTTTTAATTTCGACCAGGCAGGAATCATGGAGAAAATATGCTCAGGTCAGAAGCGGGGAACACTTATTAATCATGAAGAGACAAGACTTTGAGAAGATGAAGATAACTATGATTTTATGAAAATGATCGGATTGGGATAGGTAAGGTGAAAAATAATGGAGATCAATATTTATCACAAATTTGATTCGAATAAGCTGGATGAGATATGTGAAGTGTACCAGTCAGCAGGATGGTTGAAGCACTCAAATGAAGTAATTACCAAGGTTTTTCAAAGAAGTGATATAGTATCTTTCGCTATAAGTGATGGTAGGATCATTGGAGTTGGAAGAGCCCTTACGGATGGCGTATTCAATGCCGCAATATATGATGTGGTCGTTCATCTAGAGTATCAAAAAATCGGAATCGGAAGTCTCATAATGAGTGACCTATTAGAGCAGTTAAAAGATGTTTCTTGCGTTCAATTAATCTCAACAACCGGTAATGAAGAGTTTTATAGAAAACATGGAATGAAGAAACTGAAAACGGGTATGGCTAGATATTTGAATTCAAGTTTGACGGGTGAGTATTTGGATTAGGGGGCATTGAAGAAAAGAGACAGCCACGTGTGACTGTCTCTTTGTTTACACCATTTCCTTATAGAGCTTTTCAAACTGAGTGGCCACATCGAAGTCCAAATCTGTCAGACCATTTTCACTCCAGGAAGTCAACTCTACAATAACCAATTTGTATTGAATCGTTATAAAAGGATGGTGATTCACTTGCTCGGCTGCCTCTGCCAGTTTGTTGACGAACCGTATTCCTTCAAGGTAATCTTTGAACCGATAGCGCCGTTCAATCCATTTCTCTTCTTTAATGCGCCATTTCTCAAGAGTTTCAAGTTTATGAGAAATGGCAGCTTCACTTAACTTCTTCATACCATAACTCCTTTCCTTCCATACATGACATCTAGGCCATTTTGAATGAGACGTGCAAACCGATCCTGCTTACTTAAAGCATATAAGTCTTTCAGAAGCTCTTCCTTTAACTGAGACCCCGGCTCGTGAATCTGCAGTAGTTCGATAACTTCAAGTCTAAGCAGCCACTCTTCAGGGAAATCCTCTTTCAGCCTTCCTACTATACTATGAATAAGATCTCTGGAAAAGGCTACCTCTCTCAGTTCTCTGACCTCTCTGAAGAGACTGTCCAATGGTGTAAGATCATGACATCTGCCATCCTCTTCTTTGATAAGAGGGTCTTCTCCGAAGAAAGCATCATAATCTGCCGCATGTGGCCGTGCTGAAACAATTTCACTGCCTACTGCCAAATCGTATGTTCCCCATGAAGGATGGAATAAAACGTGTTCACCCAAAGTCACCATACATTCATCAATTGATATGAGAACAAGATGATGATGGTGAAAGACGAGATTCGTCACATGTCCAGAGACTTCAATTCCACCATCAAATGTGATTTGCATTATTTTATTCATCTCAATGCCAAGCTTCCTTAAAACCGCTTCGGTCTGATTCTCAAGAATGGTACCATCCTGAAGGATACCAATAGGTGCACCGAAGCCATCAGCATGATGATCTGTCCCGTGATGATCCAGTTGCTCGTTTTGGATGGAAAGTGAAGTAGGTCCTGCGGTTTTGACGTAGATAGCTTCACCATGCTCATTTTTTATGACTTCTTTGAAGATACCGGTGACTTGTAATCCTGAATTGTATTCGATATGAGCAAGTTGATTAGAATGAATCGCTTTCTCTATAGCTTCTGTTCCACCTTTACGGAAAGCCATGGTCTCTCCGAATTTCTCGACTTCTTCAATGAGTTGTTCGAAACTTTCACAAACAAATAATTGAGTTTGCATGGAGGTAACATCATAGCTAGTATGGATGGCATCTTCGATGGTGAATGGCCTTTTGATCACTTCACTTGATAAACAGTGCTTGCTTTCTCCAACCGATGAAAGCAGTCCTGCACCGAAGATCTTCGGTTGATGAAAATTACCAATTAAACCGAATTCCACTGTCCACCAAAAGATTCGTGAAATTTGTTCTGCTTCAGATAGACCGGAAACGGCCTCTTGCTTTTTAATTAACATCTGCTTTGCTTCTTCAATTTCTTTCTCAGTGGAGCTTGGATCCTCCATTACAATGGATAAATGCCTGGTTGCTTCAAATGCTTCGTGTTCTTCTTCAGAGGCAAAAGCGTTTGCTCCTATATTGCCGATTATCTTTACAAATCGGGAATAGGTTTCATCAAACAGAATGGGAGCGTGTCCGGCTGCTTCATGCAATATATCAGGAGCAGGGGTGTATTCGATATTCGATTTTTGACGAATATCTGTAGCTATCGGAAGAATACCGTGAGCTTGGAAATCAAAGAACGCTGTGCCAGGGATCAAACCGTCTACAATTGCAGCCCCCCAGCCAATTTTCCCTAAGTGCCTGTTCATATCACTTACCTTAGGAATTTCGTCTATGTTAATACCGGAGGCTTTTAATCCTTCAGTGAAAGCTTCATGTGCGGTATCTTCAAGAAAGTGATGATTCTGTCTCATCACATAACGCCACACGGCGTGATCGATAGGAGTGTATGAATGATAATGCTGTTCAGCTACAAATTGGCGTAAATGACTTGGAATGGTTTGGTTCATATTAAATTCTCCTTATTTCAAGATGTTATTTAGCGCTTAAACGCTTTTATGCGCGAAAGTGGATACATACAAAAAATCCCTGCTGAATAAATCAGCAGGGACGAAAAAGATCGCGGTACCACCCTTGTTGTAAGCAAATTGCCTACCACTCGAATTGATAACGGACAATAACCGTCTTGTTCCACTACAGAACAAGAAGCTCAAGAAACGTAATTCATGATTTTCCTATGTACTAGTTCCCAGCACCACTAGCTCTCTATAACAGGGAGGAGATCACTACTTCAAATCCATCACAGCTCTTCACAAATATGTATGATCAAGATGCTTTATATCTTAAACGCTTTTAAGCGTTAAAGTCAAGCGGCATTTTTAAGGAGTATAAATAATATAACTCAAGTGGCCTTGAATCAATAATGCCAGATAGATAAAAACGCCAGGAAATACTGGCGTTTTTAATTTATAGAATTTGCGTTTTTTCCTTCGGGTCCTGAAGTTTCATTTGTTCTAATTCGAGTCTCATTTTCTGCGTTTCAATCACAAAATTTTCGTGTTTCAGTTTTTCCAGTTCGAGTTGGTCTTCTATCATTTTTTGTTTTAGCTTGGATTGTTTTTGGAAATGATCCGTTATGATTCCGAGGATGGGTATTGAAAAGATCATGATAACAGCAATGGTTCCAGTCATGACAATCCTCCTTTTTCTCCTAATCGTTTTCGTTACTTAATAGTTAAATTATAACAAAACACGAGGTGGATTAGTATATAGTGTGGTAATGTTAAGATAGAATCTTTATACAAGAATATACGAATATAAACCTGAAAGAGTTTCATCATTTTATATAAAAGAAGGATTAGAGTGAGACATTTTCCTGATTTGGAAACAAGCCGTTTATCTTTAAATGAACTTCACTTAAAAGATGCACCTTTTATCTTGGATTTGTATTCTAATGAAACGTATGTAAGTATCCCTATGACGAGGAGTTGTTTTATAGAGCAACCAAGAACTATATAGAGTGGAATACATATGATGATGAAAACAAAAACCATAATCGCTGGGGGATCATAAGAAAAGTGGATGGAGGTTATAGTGGGAACCGTGGGATTTCATTTATGGGATCACTATAATCATATTGCTGAAATCGGGTACGATTTGGCTGAGGAATTTCTGGGGGGCAGGGTATATGAGTAAAGCCGTTGGAAAATGTTTAAAACATGGCTTTCTTTACGACTTAATCGAATTCACGCTTATGGAGCACCGAAAAATCATTCCTCCATCGGTTTACTTGAGAAGCTCAGATTTGAAAAATAGGGAATATTCAGGGAAAAGCATTATTTCATGGGAGAGTACTACGATCTTTACTGTTACTGGTTGTTAAAGAGAGAATTGAAATAATTATAAATCCCATTTCTTCTGAACGAATGTAAGCATAGACTCACGGTATCTTCTAACGATGGAATTCATGACCAAATAGGTAAAGGTACCAAATAAAGGAATATTAATGAACATCCCAATAAAGAACGCCTTCCCAATTTGCAGACCATAGCCTACTGCTTCACTTGCGGAGTCAACAGTTTCAACAGAAGGAACGACTACATTAATAGGGTAGAATAGATGGCCTACAAGAAAATTCAGATAGAAAAATAAAGGGAACGCCCAAATCAAGGAGACTCCACCTACTAATCCAGCGAATGGATTTCCTTTAAAAATCTTTGCACACGCCGTTGATATGACTGGACCTATACCAAAGGAAGGAACAAAATTCACTAATAAACCGACCGTGAATCCTAATGCAATACTGTGAGCATTATCTTTTAGACGTAAAAGTTTTAAAGTAAGGCATTTGAATTCTCTAAGCTTTTTTCTAATCATGAAATCATCACCAGTAATCGTTTACTTTGTTACTCATTTTATAGTATGGCTTAATTAGCAAGATTGTAAATGGAAAAAAGTACTTTTATAAAAAGTTTTAATCAATTTTTTAAGACAATCCTTTATGATTTTGAGGAACATGATATGCTAGTAGTAACAGAATTTTTGGCAGAGCGAGGATAAAAGATGAAACTAACGAAAAAAATACCCAATATGGTCACGTTGGGAAATCTGTATTGCGGTTTCTTATCAATTGGGTTTGCCGCAAGCGGACAATTTAAAAACGCAGCAATACTAATTATCATTGGCATGATGCTAGATAGTATGGACGGCAGATTGGCGAGAATGCTGCAAGCTGATAGTGTACTAGGAAAGGAATTAGATTCATTAGCTGATATTGTCACGTTTGGAGTCGCACCTTCCTTTCTTGTGTATTATACATATTTCTTTCAATTTGGATTATTAGGGTTTATCGTAGCAGGGTTATTTCCATTATTCGGTGCTTATCGACTGGCGAGATTTAATACCAGTCCGCCGAAATCTTCTCTTCATTATTTCGTAGGTGTCCCGATTACGGCAGCAGGTGGAATCCTTGCGATTCTCACCCTTTTTGGAAACTTTATTCCAAATATCGTGACAACGGTCATTTTCACAGCAATGTGTTTTCTCATGGTGAGCCGTATACGAATCCCCAGTCTCAAGGAAGTGCCTTTACCTAAATACGGAACAATCGTGACGCTCTTCATTGGAGCATTACTATTCGTCATTTACAAAGGGACTTATGAGGAGTTTCCCTATTTGATTTACATCGCCACACCACTGTATATCGCATATCTGACGTATCGATTTATTAAGAGATAAAAAAATGATCCAGGCATTCATTGCCTGGATCATTTTTTATTTACCACTGTGCAAAACCGTTTCCTTAAAACCATAATATCAAAATGCTAGGACCAGGTCCCTTACAAAATCAACTTAATGAATTATATAAAACCCATAACGAGTCCACCCACTGCTCCTGTCACCACGACGATCCAAGGTGGAAGTTTCCAAAAGACCAGCATGCTAAACAAAACCGCAGCAAAGGCAAAGTCTTGGGGAGCAAGAATGGAGGAAGTCCATATCGGATGGTAGAAGGCTGCAATCAGGATTCCAACAACAGCAGCGTTCACTCCCATAAGAGCTCCTTTTATCTTAGGATTCCTACGGAGAGAATCCCAGAATGGGAGAGTCCCTAAAATGAGTAGGAAAGCCGGTAGAAAAATAGCGAAAGTAGCAAGTATTCCGCCTTTCCATCCATTAATTACAGCACCAATATAAGCTGCAAAGGTGAAGAGAGGACCTGGAACCGCCTGGGCTGCACCATACCCTGCCAAAAACGCTTCTTCCGTTAACCATCCGGTAGGAACAAACTCCCGTTCAAGCAGAGGCAAGACAACATGACCTCCACCAAAAACCAATGACCCGGAACGATAGAAGCTATCGAATAAAGCGATCCATTCAAGGGAGGTCAATTCCCTTAAGAACGGAAGAAGAAATAGTAATCCGAAGAATATAACTAAACAAATCACTGCGAATCTACGAGTAATCGGGAAGTCAATTCCGGCTTCTTCGTCGGGTTTATGTTGTTTAAAGAGTAAAAATCCAATGAAAGCTGAAAGAAGAATGACCCCGATTTGTGAAAACGCTGTCTGCCATAATAAAATAACCACTAAAGTAAACAATGCAATCGCTTTTCGTTTTAAATCAGGCGTCAACTTTTTTGCCATTCCTAAAATAGCATGAGCAACGACTGCAACTGCGACAATCTTTAACCCGTGTATCCACCCGGCATCTGCCACATCCAATTCTCGAAGAATGATGGCGAATAGAATCAATGCAATGACAGAAGGGAGTGTAAAGCCTAAAAATGAAACAATTCCTCCAAGCACTCCTGCCCGCATGATACCAATGCCCATTCCAACTTGAGAGCTAGCAGGACCCGGGAGAAATTGGCAAAGAGCGACCAGATCTGCGTAACTTTTTTCATCCATCCATTTTCGTCTGCGAACATATTCTTCATGAAAGTATCCTAAGTGGGCAACCGGCCCACCAAATGAAGTAAGGCCCAGTCTTGTTGAAATAATCAGTATTTCAATCAGGGTCTTTAAACTTCTAGATGTTTTCATTATCATTTCACCTTCTTTGTTAGTCTTTAATTTCTTTAAATAGCTCATAAGCTTTATCTCGTGCTTCACTGAGTACTTTATTGCCTCTATCTGTAGTGGAATAATACTTCCTGATCTTTCCCTCCACGTTTTTCTCTTCTTTTGTTAGTAGTCCGTCAGTCTCCATTGAGTGAAGAATAGGGTACAGTGTACCGGAGCTTATGCTATATCCATGTTCTCTTAATTCTTCTAACATCCACGTCCCATAAATAGGCTCTTCTTTGGCATGATGGAGTATATGGATCTGGATAAACCCTAGAAAGAGTTTCCGTAATACTTTGTCTTCCAAGTAAACACCTCCTACTATTCAAATCGAAATTCAATATCGAAAGTCGATATCAAAATTCTACACAAAGACTGTAACATAAAAAGCGTGCTGATTCAAAGGTTTGACGGCAAATTTACAAACTCTTAACAAAAGGTATTTACGAATATAAAAAGCCATATCCGCAATGGATACAGCTAACGTTCACCAATATCTCTATCATGATAAAAAAATGAATAGGTCTTGACTAAGCCAATCAAAAATAAGCCAATGGCAAAGTAGGCGGGCAGAAGATGGGTAAACGAGGTGTACCCGATAGCAAAATGAATATATATGCCCGAAATAAAGGCAGGAAGCCCCCCTATCAGAAGGGTCTGCCAAACCCACTTATTTCCTTGCTGAAAGCCCCAAAGTGAGAGAGTTAAGACTAGTAATCCCACACTTAGTAAAGCACTGCCGAATCCCGCTCGATCATGTGCAATAACGGGAATGAGGTTCTGATTGAACTCATGAAGAATCTCCGGTGGCATACAGAGGTAAAGAAGATCCGTGGGAACAAAAACAGAAGTAACCCCAAAGTAAGAAATGACAAGACCACCAAGAACAAAAGAAAATCCAAGTACGACAAATGCAAGCTGACCATACAGGGATTGCATCCATATATTATGATTTCTTCGATTTCGGGATGAGGGAGTTCCATTTATCCCCCTTGTATGAATCCAGCCATATACGTAAAAAGGTAGCAAAACGAACCAAAATAAAAGGTGAAGCCAGTCAAAATAGCCATACCCTATAAATAGGAAAATTCCCAGAAATCCTGTAATGGCAGCAATGTCTATTGATCGTTTGGCCCATAGGAGACCTCTTTTAACACCATGGAAGGAGAGCTGCATATACACTATCCCTCCAGAAATCATTGTACCTGCTAACGTCATCCGATCATGAGCCATAAATTTTACAATCCGGTCGTTGAATCCAGCAATCGATTCCCTCTTCATCCCCAAATAATGTTCATCATAGGGCAGAATCACTGAAGTTAAACTAAATAGGAAGGCTAAGAGTCCTCCTATAAAAATAAATAAACCAAAATACCAGTAAGATTTCCATCCCTTTTGAGGGGGGATCTGATCGTTCAAATCATCCAGCAATGCTTCGTTAATGCGTTTGGTCAAGCCCGGACCTGAAAAGACATATCCATCTGAAAGAAGAAGGAGGCTTGCCCCTGCATCCAGTAGAGATAGCGCCTGACCTGGTTCATGAACTCCACCTGAAGTGATGATTGAGAGAGTTGGGATTGCCTTTTTATACGTACGAATAGTTGAGAGGAGAGTCTTGAATTCATCTTCTTCCACAACGATTCCTGAAATATCTTCAACGCTCAATTTATAGAGAAGATCTAAAGTTGGATTTGAGATGAAAATCGGTTTGTTACTTTGTATTGTAGGGTGAATTTCATCACCTTCGACAATATAACCATCTGCCAATACATCTAATTGTTCCATCATAATGGTTATTTCTTGAGGTGTCCCCGACAAGCGTAAGATGAATGGCTGTCTTTTTCTAATCTTCCTTAATTTCTCTATAGTCTTCTTTAATCCAATGGATTCGGGGGGATCCGAAAACTGAATACGCTGCTCATTATGATTCGTAATGGGATGGTACGATTCTGTTGGCTGTATCGTTACCGGACCAACCTCAATAAAGCCAAATCCCAAATGGGTAAATGCAGATGTACCGGTTAGTAACGGGTCAATTTTACCGGATAGACCAACAGGATTGGCAAACTCTATCCCATTAAATTGTATTTTAAGTTGAGGGGGGCACTCTTCTCGTCCCAAAAAATTGATAATGTGAGGACCAAGGGGGAGAGAAGCGATTGTACTCATTCCTCTATGTATAAACTCTCTCGACATATGAGCAGGGAGTTTGGATAAAACGGGTTTGAATATTCTGTGATAGGACCAATCAGGCATAACACATTCCTCGCAATTTATTGTAATACCATCATTTTAACAGGGATTTTCATAGAGTGGGGGGGATTTAGAGAAGAAGTTGGTTACGTGGACATACGAATTACTATTATGATTCAAATATTGGTGAAAGCTATTGGAAGGAAATAGCGTGATATAGAAATGACTAAGATTCAGGATCTTAATCATGATTGTTTATGTGAAAAAACAGACTCGTGAACATATTTTAGTTCTTTCTTCCCGAATTCTGTTACATCAGTTATATCTTCTAGATTCCGTCGATATACTTTACAGGTTTATTTCAATGGAAAAGGAGAGAGTGTATGATTAAAAAGATTTGTATGAGCGTTTTTGCACTATTTTTATTGCTGCCGTCCTGGAGCCAGGCAGGTTCATTCGGGGGTGATGATCCTTCTGGAGTTCCCGGACAGTGGTATGTAGGTACAACTCCCTCGTATGTGGCCCCTTCCAAGCATCCAATCCTCTTTGTTCACGGATTAAATAGCTCTTCTAACACATGGTGGAATGGAAATAATATGTATGACACAGCCTTTCAAAATGGTTATGAAACCGCTTTTATCGATCTGTATCCAACAAAGAATATGTGGGATAACGGTGCCCTCCTGGCCCAGAAAATACGCAACATATACGATTATTACGGTGAAAAGGTAGTAGTTGTGGCCCACAGTAAAGGGGGCATCGATACGCAATCAGCACTTGTACACTATGGCGCCTATCCGTATGTCTCAAGGGTGATCACCCTTTCCACGCCACATTATGGTTCTCAACTGGCAGATCTTGCTTATAGCAGTTGGGCAGGATGGTTGACAGGTATTCTGGGAAGTAAGAATGACGCCACCTATTCACTGCAAACAGGATATATGAGTTATTTTCGCTCTGAAACGGATCATCGTCCTAATGTAAATAGAAATCCGATCTATACGTTTGGCGGGACAAAATGGGGAAGCTTCGGAAGCTCTCTTTATTGGGGTGGATTGTATCTTAGTGCTTATGGAAGCAACGATGGTGCCGTTACAGTAAATAGTTCGAGACTTCCCTATGGCACAGAATTGAGAGTTGGGGGCTGGGATCACTTCACTATCAAAGAAGGTTCCTCTACCTTTAATTTGTTCAAAGATTATTTGAATGAAGCGACCAAAACGTCAGGCTTTAACGCTCAAAGTGTTGTGGAGAGAAAAGGTGCAGAAAGCGCTGCCTCTTATATTAGGGGAGGCGAATATAGTGGAAAGAAACTAGAAAAGGTCTTAGTTGAACAGGGGGCTAAGTCCGTAACATTTGATTGGATAAGCAATAGCTCTTCATCACAATTAATCCTTAAAGATCCTGGTCAAAAAGCAAATTCAATCTTCAAGGTAAAAAAGGATGAAAGTGAATACTTTAACGGTGCGTATCATCATACTGTTACTGTTAAAGATCCGGCACCAGGGGAATGGACGGTTGACGCATCGTCGTCTTCAGCAGAAAAATATCTCTTACATGTGTCTTTTGAAAGCGTGATGAATGATGCTTTGAGTATCCATTTAGCACAGGATGAAATCAGCTTGAAAGCCAAGGAAAGTAAGCTAAACCTTAGACCAGTCATGACTATTGAATATTATAAGGATGGTAAGTTGAAGAAGAGTAAGGTGAAAACAAAGAACGACTCATTAAAACTTCCGAAACTTGGAGAAGGAGTTTATAATGTGACCATTGATGTAAAAGGAAGCGGTGACAAAAATACGTTCCAAAGAACCTTCATTAAAACCATTTACGTTGATGCTTCAGGGGCCGTTTATGGACAGTAGGATAGGTTGAAATACTTTAGGTGAGAAGCTGATGTTCCATTAGCTTCTTTTTTAATGGAAAAGCGGGACTGAACAAATAGTCTCCCTCCATTAGTTTGACAAAAGTCAACAATTTCAGAAAAGTAATAGGAACTTTTATCCACACGCAGTTCCGTATTTCAGTTCTAATGTTTCATTTTTGCAAATGGAAAAGGGTTTCAATCCATTAATCTCTAAATAAATTAGGGAGTCGAAATAAAAGGAGGAATACATAATGAAAAAGAAATTAATGGTTGGTGCACTTTCGGGTGTGTTAGTAGCATCAGGAATCGCTTTCTCTGCACCGGGCGCATCTGCACTTGCAAATGGTCCAGGATATAATGGGAACGAGACGATCAAAAACGAGCGACTTCATAATTATGAAGAAATGGTGAGCATGCTTCAACAATTAGATCAGAGATCAAATGCTCTATCATTAGAAGTGTATGGTCAATCCGTCAAAGGACGAGATCTTTATCTTGCGAAATTTGGAACCAATGATAACAACCCTACAATCCTTTACTTAACTCAGCAGCATGGGAACGAAACATTGACGACTGAAGGTGCCCTTCAGTTCATCAAGCATCTTACTTCGAACTCAAAAGAAGTAAAAGAAATGCTTGAGAACGTAAATATATTGGTTGCTCCGCGATTAAATGTGGATGGAGCAGAAGGGGACGTTAATTTCTCCTTGGAGGATTATGTATCGGGAACTCACACCCGCTACAATGCGAACGAAGTCGATTTAAATCGTGATCATGTGGACCGGAAACAACCGGAAACACAAGCTCTTCATAAAAACGTTCTTCAAAAATACAAGCCTGATTATATGATCGATCTTCATCATCAAGGAGCCGAAACAACGCTTGGAGATACAGATGAACTCGTATCAGGATCTATCCTTTATCCTACAAATGATGAAGTGGATCCTGAAGTAGTGGAGAAATCAAAACAGCTTGGTACAGTCCTTTATAACACGGTGGAAAGCCGTGGATTCGGTACGTTATCAAAATACATCGGTGGCACAGCACCGACGATTAGCCGCAACGGACTGGCGGTAGAATATGGGATTGCAACCCTTCTTTTTGAAATGAGGGGAATGGCTGATCATTACCGCGATGATTATGTTCTGGGTCAAAAGAGTAATGGTTACCTTATCAAGCAAGCTGTTATTAGTTTAGAAGCTACGGCAAAAGCCATTGCTGACGGGTCAATTGAAAATGCGGATACTTCTTTCTGGGATACGCTTCCTGAAAGCTCATATAATCGTAGTGAAAGTGAATAAAAATATAAATAAATAGAAAAAGACTTCCTATTAGGAAGTCTTTTTCTATTTCACGATCATCACGGGACATTTAGCCCTTTTAGCGACTTTATGGCTTACACTTCCCAAGACCATTTCTTGAAATACATTTAATCCACGGCTTCCAATCACTACTGCATCGAAGTTGTTTTTGTTCGCATGCTCAACAATGGCTGGACCTGGTTCTCCGTGTAAAAAGATAATCTCATAGTCGATGCCTTCACGTTTGGCTTTTTGTTCTATCAATTGCAGTTTCTGCTTCCGTTTGTCTGTTGCATCCAGTCCCCAATGGTTAAGAACATCTTCCTTTGATTGCTTCCCGTCTACTACATAAACAATAGCTATTTTAGAGCCTTCATGGCATCTTGCGAGAGCGATCGCTTTTTCTCCTGCTCTTAAAGAGTGTTCAGACCCGTCTGTTGCGAGAAGAATGTGTTTGAACATTGCATTTCCTCCATCCGATGAAAGCGTTTCGTATTAAGTTCTATATTTTTATTCAATTTCCTTTATAGATATCTAAGATATATTTTACACGTATTTGAACTGGATCAGATTATGGATGAAATCCAGAGTAATAGGAAGATAAAACTGTATGATTGCGCTTTCATTATCATTTCACAAATCAAATGATCCATTATATAATGTCCTTTGTGTTAAACGGCCCCGACTTTCATGAGAGTTGAAAGTCATAGATAATTAGGAAGAGGTGCATTATGAGTTTAAGTAAAAAAATTAAATATGAATGGTTTGGAAATGTTAGAGGAGATGTACTGTCCGGTATCGTCGTTGCGATGGCATTGATCCCGGAAGCGATTGCCTTCTCAATTATTGCAGGAGTAGACCCGATGATAGGATTGTACGCTTCCTTCTGTATCGCAGTAGTCATTGCATTTGTGGGTGGACGTCCAGGAATGATTTCAGCTGCAACGGGTGCTACAGCCTTGCTTATGACGACTCTGGTAGCTGATCATGGTCTCCAGTATTTACTTGCTGCTACGATCCTGACGGGTGTGATTCAAATTGTCATGGGTGTCCTGAAGCTAGGGCGTTTAATGAAATTTGTACCACGCTCCGTTATGATAGGATTCGTCAACGCTTTGGCAATCCTTATTTTCTCGGCACAATTACCTCATTTTGTTGGTGAATCATGGATCATGTATGCAATGGTTGCAGCAGCACTTGGAGTCATTTACATCCTTCCACGTTTCACAAAAGCTGTGCCTTCAGCATTGGTGGCCATTATCGCGGTTACGATTTTTGCTGTTGTAACAGGAAGTGGGGTTCGTACCGTGGGAGACATGGGTGAACTAACTCAAACATTGCCCATATTCTTGATTCCTGACATCCCATTTACATTTGAAACTCTGCAAATCATCTTTCCTTATTCTTTATCGATCGCGATTGTTGGATTGGTCGAGTCACTCTTAACTGCGTCTATTGTAGATGACATGACTGATACAACGAGTAATAAAAATAAGGAGGCAAGAGGGCAAGGTATTGCCAACATTGTGTCAGGTTTCTTTGGTGGTATGGCAGGCTGTGCGATGATCGGACAATCCGTCATCAATGTAAAATCAGGCGGGCGAGGGAGATTGTCTGCTTTTGTTGCGGGAGTTTTCTTAATGATCCTTATTATCGTCCTGAATGATTTCTTAGTTCAAATTCCAATGGCTGCCCTTGTTGGGGTAATGTTTATGGTGTCATTTGGGACATTTGACTGGTCTTCTTTAAAGAATATTCATAAAACACCAATAACCGATACGGTTGTAATGTTAGCGACCGTAATAACTGTCCTATTGACACATGATTTATCAAAAGGAGTTCTAGTGGGAATTATCTTGAGTGCCATCTTCTTTGCATCAAAAATTTCAAAAGTGAAGATTACGAGCATGATATCCGATGATAAGCATAAAAAAGTCTATCGTGTTTCAGGACAATTGTTCTTTGCTTCTGTAACAGAATTTGTTGAAAGCTTCAACTTCAATGAAGATGTAAAAGAAGTAACTCTAGATTTAACTCATGCACACTTATGGGATGACTCAGCGGTAGGGGCAATTGATAAAATCGTCATTAAATATCATCAAAATGGTGTAAGGGCAAATGTAACAGGTTTAAATGCTGAAAGTAATAGGCTAATAGAAAAACTGGCTGTGCATAACAAGCCGGGTGGACTAGGTAAAGTGGTTAATCATTAGTGGGATATTTAGAAAAACTCTTGGTCATTTTGATTAAGAGTTTTTCTACTTTACTAAACTTTCACTTGAAATAAGCATATAAGCATTTTATTATATAAGAAACAACTTATATATGAACCTTTTAAATGGTTCTTATTGTCCTTAATATAAGTAAATAATAATATGCTAATAATATTGGCACTTGAGGAGGTGTTTACATGCTTACATCAATGCTAGAAATAGAAAGGGCGGCAACAATGTTAAAGCTTCTAGGGGATAAAACCCGTCTTACTATGGTGAAACTATTAGAGTCCAATGACTGCTGCGTGTGTGAATTTGTCGAGATATTCAAAATGAGTCAGCCTGCCATCTCACAGCATGTTCGTAAATTGAAAGATGCAGGACTTGTGAAGGAATTAAGAAGGGGTCAATGGGTCTTTTACTCTCTTAACAAAGAAAGTGAAGCGTATCCGTTTGTTCAAAGCTTGTTAGAACACTTGCCTAATCAGGATGATCGATTAACAACTTTAGAAAAGCAAGGATTACGCATTTCTTGTCATTAGGAGGAGGGTTTCCCATGTTTTCAGTATTTTTAGCTACCATGATTTTTATCGCCACATTGATACTTGTGATTTGGCAGCCAAAAGGATTGTCCATTGGCTGGTCTGCCTGTGGAGGAGCGGTTCTAGCCTTAATTGTAGGGGTTGTCGACTTCCAGGATGTTATGGCTGTGACAGGAATAGTATGGAATGCTACTTTAGCATTCATTGCTATTATCATTATCTCTTTAATTTTAGATGAAATTGGATTCTTTGAATGGTCTGCTTTACATATGGCGAGGGCAGCAAAAGGGAATGGCGTCAAAATGTTTGTGTACGTTTCCCTATTAGGAGCGGTTGTCGCAGCATTTTTTGCGAATGATGGAGCTGCGTTGATATTGACTCCGATTGTTTTGGCAATGGTGAGAAACTTGAATTTTGAAGAAAAAATGGTGTTTCCATTTATCATGGCAAGTGGATTCATTGCCGACACGACTTCATTGCCGCTTGTCGTCAGCAACCTTGTGAACATCGTGTCGGCCGATTTCTTTGATATCGGGTTTGTGGAATATGCATCAAGAATGATCATTCCAAACTTCTTCTCATTGATTGCAAGCATCCTGGTGCTGTATCTGTTCTTTAGAAAAAGCATTCCAAAAAATTATGATTCCAGCCAGCTAAAAAAACCGGTTGAAGCGATTAAAGATCAGCGTATGTTTAAGCTATCCTGGATTGTGCTTGGTATCTTGCTTGTTGGTTACTTTATCAGTGAATCACTGCACATTCCAGTATCGATCATCGCAGGTATTGTGTCGTTTTTCTTCTTACTAATGGCTAGGAGAAGCTCAGCCGTCAACACGAAAGATGTCATTAAAGGTGCTCCATGGGCGATTGTATTCTTCTCGATTGGAATGTACGTGGTAGTGTATGGTTTGCGCAATGTAGGACTGACGAATGTGTTAACGGACGTTATCCAAGTTGCAGCTGATCAAGGACTTTTCGTCGCTACGATTTCCATGGGCTTCATTGCAGCGATACTGTCATCGGTCATGAACAATATGCCGACCGTTATGATCGATGCGATTGCGATTATGGATACAGACACTACAGGAGTTATTCGTGAGTCCCTTATTTATTCCAATGTCATCGGTTCTGATCTTGGTCCGAAAATTACCCCGATCGGTTCACTGGCAACCCTCTTATGGTTACACGTTTTATCATTAAAAGGCGTAAAAATCTCATGGGGGCAATATTTTAAAACAGGAATTATTTTAACCGTACCAACATTACTCATTACCCTTATTGGTTTATATATCTGGTTAATGATCATATCTTAAAACTTACAACAAAAGGAGCTCGATTATTATGTCTAAAAAAACACTATACTTCTTATGTACAGGTAACTCATGCCGCAGCCAAATGGCAGAAGGTTGGGCAAAGCATCATTTAGGAGAAGAGTGGGATGTGAAAAGTGCAGGTATTGAAGCGCACGGATTAAATCCTAATGCAGTAAAAGCAATGAAAGAAGCGGGAATTGATATTTCAAACCAAACTTCTGACATTATCGATCCTGAAATTTTGAACAATGCGGATTTAGTCGTCACTCTTTGTGGTGATGCAGCTGATAAATGTCCAATGACCCCTCCTCATGTCAAGCGTGAGCACTGGGGCTTTGATGACCCGGCAAAAGCGGAAGGAACGGATGAAGAGAAATGGGCATTCTTCCAACGCGTTCGTGATGAAATCAGCGATCGCATCAAAACATTCGCTGAGACTGGGAAGTGAACAGAAATAGAGGGACTGACCTCATGGCATTCTTTAATGACCTGCCCAATAGGAAATAGCGGCTGTTGTTAAGGTCTTCCTAAATAGAATAAGCCTGTTCTGGGTGCTTTTTGTACTTAGTAACAGGCTTTTTTTGATGATGAATGAACAATTTCCAACGAAGAAAACCAGCAAAGGACAAAATCCCTGCTGGTCTGGCAAACTCTTTAGTTAATTCCTACTGCATCAAATGATAGCTTCACAGCATTTACTTCTGCAGACGTGCTTCCATATAAATCGGTTGCAGACTGGACAGCTGCAGCTCTTGCCTGGCTGAAGGTTGAGGAAGCTGTCAGGTACACTGTATTCATACGGTAATAAATATCCCCAAGCTTTTCACGGCCAATTCCGGGAACGATTATTCCATAATGATTACCACCTTCACTTAATAGGTAAGCCTGCTTGTTGATAATTCCACTGTTTGTATGAACACCTCCATTATCCCCTGTACCGGTATAACGTTTAGAGTAGTGGTCAGGGTCACCATATTTAGCAGGGTTGCTCATGGAGCGGAGGGCATCACCGGATGTGCCAGGTGTATAAATATCTTCCCCAATCTCGAAATCCGGATTCGATCCATTCTCGTATTCTACCAATGTTCCAAAAATATCTGAAATCGCTTCGTTTAAGGCTCCCGATTCGTTCTGATACACAAGGTCAGAAGTAAAGTCTGTCACCGCATGAGTTAATTCATGGGCCACAACGTCGATGCCTCCTGAAAGTGGGGCAAATGTTGTGCCATCCCCGTCACCATACACCATTTGAGATCCGTTCCAGAAGGCGTTATTGTAGCCGCTGCTGTAGTGAACTGAAGAGACCAGGCGTGCGCCTTGATTATCATAGGAATTACGATTGTAGTTATCCTTATAGAAGTCATACGTGACACCTGCGAAATAATGAGCATCAACAGCAGGAGCATCATATGAAGCATTTAGTATATTATCGCTATCTGACCACAAAGTGCCCGGTAAGAAGAATTGAGGGAAGAAGGTACGGTTGTTCATGTTGTATGTATACACACCATTGCCCCGGGTATTATCCTGCAAATAGTACTTGCCACTTGAAAGGGTTGTGTTCAACGGTTTTGTGTCACCTATTACGCCCTTGCCGGTTCCTACTTGATTTGTTCCGCTTACTTCATGCATGTCATTGTATTTATTTAATATCTTTCCAGATTTCGCATCAATAAAATAGTTCCAGTTACCAGGAGACGGTTCTAAATAATTCAGGTTTACGAAATATGCAAAGGAAGCAGAATCACCATCTGTGTAGACGACCAGTTCCGGTTTAGCCTCTTTCTCTAATTTTGGATCGATTCCAAGATCTTTCTTAGCGATCGTTAAGGCTTTTTTCGCGTTCACTTTCCTATTTGATGAGGTGATCTTTTGATCCAGGTCAGCTACGACAGTACCGGAAAAAGCTTGAAGTGTACCATCTTCCTTTACGACTGCTGACTGTGTGGACCCCCAAACAGGTACCCCATGGTAAGTTTGCTGAATGCGAACGACTCTATTTCCAAGTTCATCATTTTCAACAGTCAACACCTTGAACTGCTCGTCCGATTTCTCATCAGAAAGCTTGAATTTTGCCTTGTTCTTCTCTAAAAAGGAAAGAACGATGGTCTCTGCCTTTTTTCCGGATGGAGCAGATAATAGTCCCGAAACAAATTCCGGTGTTCCTTCTTTTTTATTCATTTGAAAGAGAGCATTTTCCGATGGTGCAGCTAAACTCCCAGTTGCCATCATTCCAGACAGTAGACCGACGGATAACCCCATGCTAATGATTTTATTCTTTCTCAAACCGATTCCTCCTCTTTTTTTCTAAAAATTCTGTCAAAAATAGAGTATCATAGGTAAGAAGAAGACGGTATTGAGAAAATGCAGGACTTTTTGAGGGTGTAGAGTAGACAACTAATGGTCCTATTCAGGAAAATTTTCATAAAAACGAAACTTTTTATAAGATAAAATACTTTTATTTAAATTTGGGGCATATTTCATATAGTCGGTCGGGTTATAAAAGGTGAGGGGTTTAGTCCAGGCCATCCAGGAGATTATCAATCTTGTTAACTTTCAAGTCTCATAGCATTTGACTTCTTTAATTTTGTTGGGGAAGTAGATTCAATAATTGTAAAACACCCCTCAACCAATAGGTTTAGGGGTGCTTTACTACTTATTAGTATCTTACAGCATCATAAGAGTTAATTCTTCCGTGCTGGAAGTAAGAACCTGTACCGCTGATCGGATCAGCCGTTTGTTCAATCGCTTGACGGATCTGAACATTGTTTCGTCCTTGCCCTGCAAGTAATCCTGCTAAACCTGCAACGTGAGGGGAAGCCATCGATGTACCTGACATGTATGAGTAGCCATTGTTAGGTACGGTAGAAGCAATGTCAACTCCAGGTGCGGTTACATCCACCCATGTTCCATAGTTTGAGAAAGAAGCTTTACGGTCTCTGGAATCAACTGCTCCTACAGCAATTGCGTTAGGATAAGAAGCTGGCTCAAACGTTGTTGATACTCCGTCATTTCCAGCAGCGGCAATGACGACGGATCCTTTGTTCCAAGCATAATCAACTGCACTTTTTAACGTTGTAGTATTACAGTCACAACCCAGGGAAAGGTTCAGAACTTCTGCGCCTTGATCTGCAGCGTAGCGAATACCTGCCGCGATATCATCAAGCGATCCACTTCCGTTAGCGTCTAATACACGAACGGCAAGTATCTTTGTATTAGGGGCCATACCGGCAACCCCGGTTCCGTTGTTCGTTTCAGCAGCAGCCGTACCAGCTACATGTGTACCATGTCCGTTTAAATCCATTGGATAATAATCATTGTCGACGAAATCATAACCACGAATCGTCTTACCATCTAAATCAGGGTGATTGTAATCTACACCTGTATCAAGAACGGCGATTTCCTGTCCGCTGCTCCCGCGTGCAAGATCCCATGCACTAGGTGTATACGTGTTTTGGGGTCCGTATTGATAGCCTTGGTAGTAATAATCATTTGGGGTCCAGGTAGCCGAGAAGGTATAGTTCGGTTCTGCGTATTCTACATTTGGGTTTTTGCTTAATGCTTTTACAGTTGCTTCAACATTTCCTACTTTTAATACCTCAAATGGCTTTTTCGAAGTATCTTTTTCCTTTACTGCAGATGCATTCACTTTTTTAAGGGTATTTCCTTTTTCAGACTTGGTCACACCATCTTTGAATTTAACAATAACTTCACCTTTTACATAACTGCCTTTTTCAAGGCTTTTATTGACAGATGTCTTCTGAGGAGCTTTCTCGAGAGGGTTTTGATCTTGTGCAAAGGCACTTCCTCCGAAGCTAGGGACTAGAGCAAGTGATGCAGCTAAAGATAAAGCAGCAATTTTTTTAAACTTCATAATAGCATTCCTCCGTTTTTCTTTTTTGAATGAATGTGGTTCAACGACAAATGAATTGAGTGTCAAAACGCCTGCTTGCGAAAATACCCCCTTTTATGAAATTTCACAAGAATTGTTAAGAATGTGTGAAAGAAAACTATGTATATGATTCTTGCTAACTAGGATTCTAGCAAACCCTTCAAAAAAAAAGAATAGGGCGAAAATTCAGTATTTGTAAATATAAGGAAAGTGAATCAAAGCAAATACAAAAAACACCTGGAATCAAGAAAACTTTCCTCAATACTCCCTTAAAAACAAAAATGCCCATAGGAAAACAGTCACGTATTTTCCCAACATCAATTTTAAAATTATTGAGGAACGGACCTGTTTTTTAATGAAAATAGATGGAGGAGGATAGTCATCAAGAAGGAGGGGGCGGAGGGCAACATCATTAATATGAAAAGGACTTCGGTGAATGAAGTCCTTTCTTTCATGCATGATCATTTTTAATGAGCTTCTACTGCTTTATTTAATGATTGATAGATTTTCATATTTGAAATATTTATACCCATCTGGACAAATTCGATACTCATTTCTGGGCGCATTCCCGATAAAATCGGCTCGATTCCAAGTAATTTAAGACTATCAATCAACTTCATGATACCTTGTTGAAACAAAGGATTCACTTCATACACACCGGATAAATCGATGATAAGTTTATGAATGGAAAGCTTTTTGCACTCCAGAAGGACATGCTCTGCCATCATTTCTCCACGTACTTCATCCACTTGACCAATGAGAGGCAATACTGCCAAGTCGGAGAAGATGGGAACGACTGGAGTGGATAGGGACAAATACTTCTCTTCGGATATTTTCAGCTGCTCTTCCGCATACTCACTATAAGCTTCACAGAAAGCAGAAATCATTGTGGTGAATGTGTGATCGATATCATTCGTGATTTGAAGTAAGGTTTCTTTAGATATTGCTGCTTCATTGTTCAAAACGATATCTTCTAAAATAACTTTTTTATATAATGAAGATTTACTTATGGACATCTGCAAAGGCACCCCTTGTCCTGAAGCAAGTCTTCCAACTTCTTTTCCCCACTGACTTGATTTATCTAAGTTATTTTCTCCCCTTAACAAGCCTTCACCTATAAGTTCGATAAGCTGCTCAAAGTAAGGAAGGCTTTCAGTTCTTCTTGCTTCTATGTAATGTGTTGGATAAGAAGCTATAAGATCTGAGAAAATGGTATTGGCGACTTCATGTTTTCTCTCAATCAATTGATTACCAATTGATGTAGTAATTGTGTGGTGAGTCATTTTTCTCCTCCAGGTGTATGATTTTCCTTTATTATAAAGTATTATTAATTTTTAGTATAGGCTGGAAAGACTAGAGTAATAGTATACCAGGTATATTGACAATAAGATGTCATCACCTTATAATTTCATTAATTTAAAAATTTTCCAATTAGACGATGAAGAGAGAATCATAATGAAGAAATTGATGAACAGAGAGCTCTATTAGCTGAAAAAGGGCCATCATGATCATTATGGTAAAAGACTTGGAGTTATGTATGAAGCTATTTTACTCAGTGAATACATCGGGATCTCCCGTTATAGAGATAGGGTATACGTATATCCGAAAATGTTGGTATGGTGACATGTCAACGAACTGAGGTGGTACCGCGAAAGATATACTCTCGTCCTCAAGAATTATTTCTTGAGAATGAGAGTTTTTTATTTTGATAAAAGGAGTGTTTTATATGAACCCTGTATTACTTGAAGTTCAACCAGTGTTAGAAACGGAAAGATTAGAACTACGAATGCCTCAGCCAGGTGACGGCAGAGCAGTGAATGCAGCCATCAAGGCTTCTCTATCTGAGTTGAAACCTTGGTTAGGATTTGCACAAAATGAGCCTTCAGTGGAAGATACGGAAACAAACACCCGTGAAGCTCACGCGAAATTTTTAACAAGGGAAAGTCTGAGGTATCTCATCTTCCGAAAAGATACAAAGGAATTTGTCGGTTCAACAGGCTTTCATAACATCGATTGGAGTGTACCTAAATTCGAAATCGGTTATTGGATTGATACAAGATTGAGTGGGCATGGTTACATGGTGGAAGCGGTTGGGAAATTGACCGATTTTGCTTTAACCGAATTAAAGGGAAAGAGAGTAAAGATCAGATGTGAATCCACAAATGCGAGGAGCAGGGCGGTTCCTGAAAGGCTTGGTTATATGCTGGAAGGGATTCTGCGAAATGAGGATCTTTCGGTAGATGGGGAACGGTTAACGGATACGTGTGTTTATGGGAAAATATAAATAGATGAAGCATGGTCTTCATTAAGACCATGCTTCATCTATTGTAACCGTCTTTTTATCAACTACTTATATTTAAGCAGCTTCGGATTCTTTAGAATGAACTTTTTTCATGAATTCGTTTACATCTCCAGGTACTCTGCGATCGATCTTTGAAACGATATACACAGAAAGGAATCCAACCGGCACCGTTATTAATCCGGGTACATTAAACTGTAGAAATTCAGGTAGGGTAGTTTTAAAGAAAATCATGTACATAGAAGCAATTAGACCTATAACAAGACCGGCAATTGCACCTTTCTCTGTCATACCCCTCCACCATATACCCAGGATGAAGATTGGTGTAAACGTACTCGCTGCAACAGTAAATGCCAATGCCACCAGATGGCCGATGGAAGCTTCTTTTACCATTAGACCAAGAGCACCGTATAGAATACCAAGAATGATAATCGAAACCTTTCCGGCTAAAACACGTTCTTTCTCTGTAATGTTTTTTCGGAAGAATGTTGCATATAAATCATGCGCCAATGCACCGGAGCTTGCAATGAATAAACCAGAAAGGTTTGAAAAGACGGCAGCAAATGCCCCTGCAATAACAAGACCAAGCAGCCACTCCCCACCAAGGGCCTGGGCAGTAGAAGGAACAACCATATTGTTTCCTCCGGCTAAAAGGTCTTTCATAACACCTGGATCTGTGTCTCCGCTTAGAAAAATCGAGCGCCCGACCACTCCGAGATATACGGCAAAGAAAAAGAATACACTTGCAATACCTATTGCCATAAGAGCGGACTTACGAGCTGCTTTAGCACTAGGGTTTGTGTAGAAACGAAGCAAAATATGCGGAAGTCCAATCGTACCGAGTGAAAGTCCGATGGTCATTGATATGGTTTGCCAGAATGATGGAAAGTAATTACCGGTACCTGTCCAAGCAGCACCATCAAAAGGTATATCCTTTCCATCAGTAGTAAAACCAGCAGTTCCTGAAATAACCCCTTTAAATTCATTAATCGAAGCCAGGATTTCCTGGTAATGGAGTCCACCATAGATAGCAGCACCAACCATAAGAAGAAAGGCACCAAGACGAATCCATAGTTCGAGAGCCTGGTTAAGTGTAGTACCCTTCATACCACCGATTCCAACGTAAAAAATCATGACAGAACAAGTGAAAATGATACCAAATTCATAGCTTGTCCCAAAGAACATACTTAAAATTTGCGCAGCACCAAGTAACTGTGGGGCTGCATAGAAGCCTGAAATGGCTAAAACCACAGCAACAGCTGCGAGGCGTGCACGTTTGCTGTGAAAACGATACGCTAAAAAGTCTGCCACTGTATAGGCGCCGAATCGACGAAGTGGACCTGCTACGAAAATAGCCAAAAGAGTCAAACCGATAGAAAAGCAAAATGCATAATAAGCTCCATCATACCCAAGCTGATAGGTTAAACCGGCAATACCAAGAAATGTGGCTGCGCTTAAATAGTCTCCACCTATAGCTGAACCGTTAGTAAACCAGCCAAAGCTTCTACCACCAACAAAATAATCAGAAGCGGTAGCATTTCTTTTTGATAAATAGGTGATATAAACAATCGTCCCCATTAAGAGGAGCGTTAATAGGAATTTTGGTTCTAGTAAAACACCCATCAATTGATTCTCCTTTCCTCAGAAGATGTGCTGGAGTGAGTGGGAATGTGGCGATGATTCTTTAAACGTTTCTCATAAAGAGTAGTATGTACATAGGCAATGATGAAAGCCATCGCCATGGCCACGATACTTGTGAAAAACCAGCTATACGTCATACCACCCCACATACGTGAGAACATAAAACCATCTGCATACCAATTCAATATCGGGATTGATAAGATAAAAACATAATAAAATAGCGTAAGTTTAATTCCAGTACTGAATTCACCCTTCATGATTTTTCTTGTTTCCGGATCGAGTGGTTCAAGTTCGCTGACATCTATAGTGTCTGCAGCAACATAGTCATATTCTGAATACTCTCCAGCCATTAAAGACCCCTCCTTAAGGTTTGTGCTTTTGCTGATTATTGATAACTGATTACTGTCCTCCTTTACCAATAAGATAGTATAAAATTGATTTTACGATATAAGAAGAATATATACCTTACAATAAATTATCAGAAATATACAAATATTTAATATAATCTAATTTTTATTCTATAATTGAAACTAGAATAAGACATCATTATGTATCATAGAAAGGCAGGATATAAGCCAAAGTGTATTCAATGAAGCTAGTCGTAAAAGATCAAATGGAATATGAAAAGCTGGAAGACTGGATTACCGAAGAATTTATGGGAAGCATTGCACTGGTGGAGGAGGAAGTGAAACCGTCTCATATACATATAGCAATTTTTGAAGTAAGCACATGGCTTGATTGGGTAAAAATACATCGATTTCAAAAACGTCATAAAGAATGTAAAATCATTCCTTTACTGGAACCATCATTATTATATACTTCACCCCTTGCAATGGAGTTAAAATTAAGCAGTTTACTAGTCAAGGCTGTAAAAAAACATAAATTCATTCGAATGTTAAAGCAAGTTATAGGGGGTATTTCAAGTGAGGGTCATATATTGACTAGTGATAATGTCATGGGTCATCATCCGGAACCAAAGAAAGGGAACCACATGTTTCCTTTTCAAGAAGCATTTTTACGAAGATTACTTTCTGGGGAAATAAATTCTGAGGAGGAATTGATTCAATCCCGACCTCTCTTTCCAATGGATGGGCTGCCAAATGTGGTGTGTTTTATTCAGGGGTTCACTAGATGCACATCCTGGAAAGAAGAGCATGAGTGGCAAGCATCTATGGTTATTCAAGGTCATTTAAGAAAGCGCTTTCAGGAAGAAGGGGTTTCTTTTCTATCATATCGTAAACACTTACTAATGCTCATTCGGATTCCTTCAAAGTACGGATCCTTAAAACACTGGAAACAAGGGGAAGCCAGAATACTTGATGCGATTGGGGAATTAGAAAGGGAGTATGGGATCCATCTTTATATTGGTGTAGGATCCATCTATCGAGAACCACTTCTCCTTCATCATTCATACAGGGAAGCATATAAAGCACGGCGTACGTCACCATATGAGAGACTAACCCTTCGTTATTATGAAGAAATCACAAAGGACCAGCAGATTCAAAAATGTACGGACTATATAGCTCATTGTTGTACAGATAATCTTTCAATAAAACAAGTAGCTGAACAGATTAATTTTAGTGTACCGTATTTCAGCAGGATTTTTAAACAAGAAACAGGACGGAATTTTGTTGAATATGTCACCTTTGTTCGTCTTCAGCGTGCTGTGTGGCTTTTGCGTCATACCAACCATACAATTGAGTATATTGCTGAAGAGCTTGGTTTCAATACACCTAATTATTTTAGTGGTACGTTTAAAAAATATGTAGGGCTTTCTCCAAGAGAATACAGAGGGACGGAAGAAATTATTTTTATTTAATACGGCAGGGTAGGAATCGATCCATTCATATAAAGCTTTGAATATGGGTGAGGCAATTTAGTCTTACCCTAGGTTGTGTGTGAAGATAATAGAAGGGCGATTTCAATGAGGAGTATCGCCCTCGGAAAGATTGGCTCCTTAAGACTTAACCCAATCTCTCCTTAATAAACTATACGTTACAAGATCCTCATAATGATCATATAGCCATTGTCCATCTCTAGAGATTCCTTCTTTCGTAAATCCTAATCGTTTCGGGATGTCGATGCTTTTCTTATTGTTGATGGCACATTGGATTTCTACCTTGTTGAGGCCCATTTCAATAAATAGATAGTTTAATAGAGAGGACACGGCTCGGGTAATGATCCCTTTTCCTTGTGCTTCTTCCGAAAGAAGGTAACCAATACTGGTGCTCTTGCTTTTCCAATCAATATAATGCAGCCCGATCATGCCGACTAATTCCCCTCGATAACGTATCCCGGCATCGAATCCGTTATTATCCGCGTAATTCCGAATCCAAAGGGGGATGATCGGTTCTAAATCCTGAGGAGACCGGCGTTTATCAACCCATAGAAGCCACTTGCGAAGATGATCCCGGTTTGAATCAATCAGTTCGTATAACTCCTCTTTGTGATGCTGTTGAAATAGCTCGATCGAGATTTCTTGATCTACTGTGAATGAAAACATGGGAACAACTCCTTTAAGATATTTAGAAGATTATACCATATGTTGTGTTTTTAGGGAGGAGTCAAAGTAAGGCTGTTTATCATAATGTGATTCAACCGCATTTGTTTTATAATAGAATAAAATGAAGGAGACCTTAAAGGAGGTGGTGACATGGTAATGAGAACAATCTTGCCAGAGTCCCAAGCGTCTCATGCAAAGCCTATTATTAGAAAGGCGATACTTTGCATGGGGTGGACGCTGACTGATCGCCCTTAAAGTACATTTCTAGTAAGTCGGCTTTGCACCTTATTTACTTTATTTATCAGAAAATAAGGGGCTGACTGAAATGAAATATGTAAAAGCGGAGAGTGTTTTACCACAATCCCTTCTTGTTGAAATCCAGAAATATGTACAGGGGGAAACCCTTTATATACCTAAACCTAAGGTGAAATACCGAAAATGGGGCAGCCGTTCTGGTAGTAGAAAAGCAATTGATGAACGAAATGTTAAGATCCAAGAGGATTTTTTGAATGGAAAGACGATTCAAGAATTAGCCGCTCATCATTATCTTTCACCAGAAACAATTAAGAAAATCGTGTACAAAAAGCGCTGATGTTTATGTCAGTGCTTTTTTATGTATTGTTTGATTCTGAACCAAACTCAACATATCTTTCTGCCATGAATCGTTATATATTATTAATGAGGTTGCACGGAATACCCGTGCTCCTTGACTCATCTTGAACATACCATTTAAGATGATGAGACAAATGTTTCTAGGAGCGATTAATATGGAACCATTTATTCGAAATGATCAATATAATTTCATTGCGTATCAGACTCAGGTGCTGATCAATGGATATTCAACAGTGAATGATCTAGGTGTACTTCAAGCGTTGAAAGGACTTGTGAAAGATAAGGTGACAAATTTGTTTGATGGGTTGTCTCAAGCTCAACAGGACATACTTGATCCAATCGGGGATATCAGTGATACTGACCACGCGGAGGATTTATTAATTGGATTAAAGCCTTATGTCATTCCATTTCCATCTGTTTCTGATGCCTCATTGAAAAAGTTATTCCCGAAAGTGAAAAAGCTAAAGACACCTGATTGGGCAAATATCGATTTCAGGGATCTCTCCTATTTAGGCTGGAATGATTACGGACAGGAGCGAAAATATATCGTTGCTGAGTATGAAGGTAAATTAAATGGATTCAAAGGTACCTTCAAAAGCAGCAGCAAAAAAGGAATTTGTACGATTTGCAATAGCTTCGGAAGCATCGGGTTTTATATGTCTGAATCGAAAACGTCATCTCAAGGAACCTTTGTGAAGAAAGGAAATTACATCTGCCAGGATAGTGATGAGTGTAATGAAAAGCTCAAAGACAAAGAGAAATTGGATGATTTCATTCAAAGGATCAATCATTAGAAGGATGCGCTGGGCAGAGTCTCGGCGTATTTTTTCATTGTATTTATACTATATTACGGAATTCCAATTCTTCTCAACACTTATAAATCCCTTGAAACATTGCCATACTTTAAGTAGTATAGATAAGTAGAAAATTGTAGAGTTTCGAAATGAGGGTTTTAAATGGAAAAGAAATCCATATACGGATTAACATTAGATCAACTGACAACATGGCTGGTCGAGCACGGTCAAAAGAAGTTCCGTGCGGCTCAGGTATGGGATTGGTTATATAAAAAGAGAGTGACAAACTTTACCGATATGAAGAATCTGAACGCTGACTGTGTACAGTTGCTCGACGATCACTTCTATCTTCATACACTCACTCAAGAGGTTAAACAGGAATCTAAGGACGGCACAATCAAATTCTTGTTCAAACTTGAGGATGGTAACCTAATAGAAACAGTTCTTATGCGTTTCAATTACGGACTGAGTGTATGTGTGACGACTCAAGTCGGATGCAACATCGGTTGTACATTCTGTGCGAGTGGACTACTCAAGAAGAACCGGGACCTATCAAGCGGTGAAATTGTTGAACAAATCATGAACGTCCAACATCACTTGGATGAAGCAGGAAATGGAGAACGAGTCAGTCATATCGTTGTAATGGGAATTGGTGAACCATTCGATAACTACGATAACATGATGGACTTCTTCCGGGTGGTGAATGACCAAAAAGGTCTTTCCATCGGAGCGCGTCATATCACCGTATCAACAAGTGGTCTGGCAGATAAGATTTACAAATTTGCCGACGAAAACATTCAAATCAACCTGGCCGTTTCCTTGCACGCACCAAACAATGAATTGCGTACGAAGATTATGAAGATCAACCGTGCATACCCGTTAGAGAAATTAATGCCAGCTATTGATTACTATTTAGAAAAAACAAATCGACGCATTACCTTTGAGTATATCTTGTTAAGTGATGTGAATGATCATAAAGAAGAAGCCATTCAGCTGGCCAAACTGCTGAAAAACAAGCGTCACCTTTCTTATGTGAACTTGATACCTTATAACCCGGTTGACGAACACAACCAATATCAAAGAAGTACGAAAGAAGCGATTGTCGAATTCTACGGTACATTACTTGAACATGGAATCAACTGTGGGGTCCGAGTGGAACAAGGAACGGACATTGATGCAGCTTGCGGTCAATTAAGAAGTAAGCAAATTAAAAAAGACAAAGTGAAATCTTAATACTTTTTTAAATGAAGCACATGAATTCCTGAGTGGAATTTGTGTGTTTTTTTGATTGTTGAGACTGAATATGAGATTCTATTCCATATTTTGTTAAAACACGCAATTAACCACTATTTTGGCGCAATTCCACTCGATCCTGACGCAATTTCCGTTTAATAGACGCAATAAAATTAATTTTGACGCAATTAAGAAAGAAAACGACGCAATTCTTCTATCGAACGACTTTAATATTAATGAATGCCAGTACGAAAAGCCATATTTGGTAACAACAGCTAATAATCACATAAGATTTGAGTCATTTTATCCAATAAGCACCGAAGAAACAATGTTTTATTAAAAATATGCTACTTTTCCAGAAAATATTCAATATATGTTGAATTTATCGTTCTATAAATATAGAATAAATGGTAGGAAGAAATTTTTGGGAATGAGGTGTTCCAATTTGGATGTATTCCATACGACCAGCCGAAAAAGAGAGACATACGAAGTAAGAATTGAGGCTTCTCTTCTTTGGGAATGCGCTTTGGGGATTGCTGCCATCACAAATACAAGGCTTATCGATACGTTAGAAAAACCAAAAGAGTCATGGGACAAGTTAATGAGATCTTTATCTGAACCGTTGATAGGGGATTTGAAATACGTTGAAAAGAATAATACCTGGAAATCCCTACTTCTCTTGTTGCATCAAAAAGAGTTTCGGGATTTATCTGAATTTATCATGTTTCTGGATGGGTTGGAAGATAAAAGACTAAGATTCATCTGCATTCCATACATAGGGATGAAATTTCAAGAACTTCGAACGCATGCTTCAGAAGGAGATGAGTCATCAAGAAACAGATTGAAAAAGCAGACAGAGGATAACCCGTTTTTTCCGGATTATATTGAATTCATCTGCACCACAAATGTTCATGACCTTAGGAACCACCTGAAGAGTGTCATGACCGGGTGGTATAAAGAAGTGATCATTCCTCATAAAGAGACACTATCTCAAATACTGGAAAGGGATAAACAATCCAAGGAAAAGATGAGTGGAAATCTAAAGTCCGAAGCGTTAGTAGAATGGGCAACGGGAGGTATCACTTATTTGCCCGAGCCAAGAGTGCATACAGTTTTGTTGATCCCCCAATCGATTTATCGTCCTTGGAACGTAGAAGGAGATGTTGAAGGAGTCAAGGTGTTTTATTACCCCGTAGCCAATGAAAGCATTTATCCGGATGATAAGGATATGCCAAGCTATTTTCTGGTCCAAAAGCATAAAGCCCTTGGGGATGAAGCGCGCCTCAGAATGGTGAAATTGCTGAAGGGGTCAGATCGTACACTTCAGGAAATCACGAATGAGCTGAACATGGGGAAGTCGACGGTCCATCATCATTTGAAAATACTCAGGTCCGCAAGGCTGGTCGAAACTCTGGATGGGAAGTATCGCCTGAAGGAGAATGCGGTTCAATCTTTATCGAATGAATTAATGCAGTATTTAGCCGAGGATTAAAAGGGGGAAATGATATGGGTGAGCGTGCGGTCAGACTAAATCAAGTGGAAGATTTCCCGCCCTTAAAGAAAAACTATCCTGTTTTCCGATTCATGGGTGGGAATCTGATTTCATTTTTCGGAGATCAAATCTATTTAATCGCAATTCCTCTAATGGTATTATCCCTCACTGGATCACCTGTGAGTATGGGTATTGTGGCGGCACTTGAGCGTCTGCCGATTCTATTGCAGCCCTTCGCCGGTATCATGTCCGATAAATTCAACCGGAAGCACCTCCTGCTTTTATGCGATCTAGGAAGATGTTTACTTGTCGGGATGATTGGGGTTCTATTTATCTTGAAGGTACTGGAGATGTGGATGGTATATCCCATTGTGTTTGGTATCGGATGTTTAAGCCAAATATACAATACATCTCAATTTGCTTCAGTCCCAAGCCTGGTGAGAAGAGAAGACCTTCAAGCTGTGAATTCACTAAATTCCGGGATATTTAATTTAGCGGTCTTTCTGGCACCAGGTTTGGGAGGGCTGATTATATCCTTTTTGAATCCAGGATATGCCCTGGTAGTGAACAGCGTCAGCTTCCTGGTATCTTTTCTTGCCATTGCGAGTCTCCGGATGAAGATAAATGAGAGAGATTTATCAAGGCATTCCATATGGGGAGAGATCAGGGAGGGATTTGAATTCGTTGTAAAGACCAAGCCAATCTTGTACACCAATCTAGCCATGGTATCTTCTGTGTTCGGAACTACATTGTTTCTCACATTACTGGTATTTCACTTAAAAGATTCCATCAGTTTAAATACGGTCATGATTGGTGGGTTATTATCAATGGGTGGAGTAGGTGCCATTCTTGGCGCGGTTACGTCAAACCTTTTTCGGAAGCGGTTTTCTTATCGGAGCATATTATTTACGGCCTCTGTCATTGGAGGACTTTCGATTCTCTATTTCGGGCTGGCAGAAACCTATTTCTGGCTTGTGACCATGAACGCAATAGGGACCTTTTGTGCTTCAATGATGAGTCCTTGTATCATCACAATCCGGCAAACGCTGACACCAGATCACTTATTGGGAAGGGTGCAGGCTACAAGCCGCCTCATGACTTGGGTATCCATGCCCCTCGCTGCATTCCTAGCAGGAATATTGGCTAAAGAAATAGGTACAGATCTGACCATCGTTCTAGCTGGAGCCATCTCGACACTTGCTTCCATTCCATACCTTCATCACAGTTTGAAAGATAAATAGAGGGACGGACCTCCCACAACTCTGTTTTATGGTACGATGGAAATGGAAACCACATTGGTGGGGAGAATTCAGATAGAATCACTGAAAGTCAATTGAATGAGAAATTAAAAAAGATCGATTTTAACCGTTTTAATATAAAGTGGCATAAGCACGATTACAACTAAGAAAGGGGAGCAGAGGATGCAATCGAATCATTATGACATCACGATCATCGGAGCAGGAGTGAGCAGTGTGTTTCTCGCTTACACCTTGATGAAGCACAATGAACATATCTCCATCCACATGATTGATCTCGGCAAAAAGCTGAGTGAACGTACATGCGGTTTAGATGATGGGCGCGTGTGTACGTGTGAAGGATTGTGCAGTAAATACATTGGGTTTGCGGGTCTTGGAAAATCAGAGGGGAAATTTAATTACACGAATGATTTCGGAGGAGAGCTCGGCAGGAAAATCGGAGACCAAACCACACTTGATTTGATGAAGGAAGTAGACGATATTCTCTGTGAGTTTGGCGGTGACATCATCCCGTCCTATAGCACGAAAAATGATACGCTTTCAAAACGAGCCAGTATGGTGGACGTGAAGGTTCTTTCAACTGAGGTCCGTCATTTAGGAACACGTTTAGCGAGTGATATTTTTCAAAGAATGTATGAAGTGCTCAAAAATCACATTACGTTTAGTTTTGAAACACGAGTTGAGACAATTTCAAAACATGATGCGGGCTTTCACTTGAAAGCTAATAGCGTTGACTTTACGACAGAGAAATTAGTGATCGGTACAGGAATGAGCGGCAGCACGTGGATGAAAAAACAAGCAGCATCACTTGGACTTTTTCCAGGAAAGACACGTCTGGATATGGGGGTTCGGGTGGAAATGAAAGGTGATCAGCTTCAATCGATATTAGAAGATACGTTTGAAACGAAGCTGAAAATCGAAAGGCATTCATTCAGCGCGACGACCTATTGTATGAATCCGCGAGGGAGGATCATACGGAAGCACCAGCATGGCGTAGTGATGCCTGATGGACAAAATGCCCGTGAAGAAGATATACCAAGTGCAAATTTGAACTTCAGTTTGTTCGTTCCGCGTTATTTTCATTCCCATGGTGAGGCAATGGACTATGCAGTGAGCACTATAGGAGGGATCAATCAAGGAAAAGAGCGGATTGTCGTTCAGAGATTGGAAGATTTCAAATTACATAGGAATACAGAATCGCTAGAGGGGAATCTGGTAGATCCGTCCCTCAAAGCGGAATGTGGGAATCTTAGGGAAGAGGTTCCGGAATTATATAGTATTGCGCTTAAGGAATTTTTTGCTTCTTTGGAAAGCCTTATTGGGGAACCGATACACCATGATACGCTTCTATACGGGTTGGATGCGAAGTATTATGAACCGAAATTACCGACGGATAAGAACTTTGAAACAGATGTGTCAAATCTGTATCTTATTGGTGACTGCTCGGGGGAAACCCATTCCTTATCGCAGGCAGCTGCAAGTGGTATTTATTTGGGGAAACATCTGGGAGATAGGGTTTTTACCAGTTAATAATATATTTGGAATAATTTGAAACCTTTCTGTTTGTTTTTTCGTATTACTAGAAAAGAACAGGCAGAAAGGATTTTTTTATGGGATTGCGAGTACAAAAAAACATTTTGGAATATGAATCGATTGTAGATAATCATCCAAAAAAGGAGATGAGTATGTACTCGCTCATTCGTTTATTGGGAATTTTTAATTTCGTTGGGTGGGGATTCATGTTCTTCTCTATCCATCTGGATCTCAATCATAAATTTGAATGGGTTCGTGTGGAGGGCATTCATGTAGATGGGAAAATGATGGGAGAATTCTTTTTATGTCTGATCACGGTAGGATTCATATTTTTGGATTGTTATATTTATATTTTAAAAAAATGTGGGGAAGAACGTTTTTACTGATCACTTTGTTAAGTCTGGGAGTAATCAATGGCATCTTATTTTTCCTTTCACTTAAATCTTTCTAAGCTGAAATTGAGGGGATCATCTATGAATAGAGGCAAGCCCCTTTTAAGTTGGGGGGGCCATTTGGATGCGTATATTAAGAGGAAATAAGGAGGGGTTTTTTGTCTGATTGGGGCGTCTTATTTCTGTTCTTCATGATCATTATGGCGATTTTAGCTTTCACCAACTTTATGGTTATGAAGCTGGCAGGGAAGAATAAAAAGAAGAGAATTTGGTATGGAGTCGTATGTTTACTTCTCACACCCGTGGTTTTTATCCTGACTGGTTTATCCGTAAGTCCATTTGATCCTTCTGGTTTTGTAACAGGCATGGTCATGATGATATACGGGACTTTTTTTGCATTGAATGCCATAGGAATCATTGTGGTTGGATTGTTCACTGAATAAGGAAGTACGGCTTTAAGAATTCTTAAAATACAAAGGAGAGGTTGAGGGCATGTTAGAACTTTTTTCTTATAATTGGCAAATACGGGAAGAATGGTTTGATTGGTGCAGGGAAATTGATCCGGATGAACTGACGAAAGAGCGTATAGGCGGGATGGGGAGCATCCTGAAGAATCTCTTTCATGTAGCGGACTGTGAGCAAATTTGGATGAATCAATTACAAGGGAAACCCGTGATGAAAAAGGATTTACATACTATTTCGACACTTGACGAAGTCATTGAGTTTTCAGGAACGACCAGGCAGCAAACGGAAAACTTTCTGTCATTATGGACTCCCGCCTATGGAAAGAAAGAACTCAATATGACATCAAGGTCAGGTAAAACATACCTACTTACATACAAAAAAGTTATGCAGCATGTAGTGACCCATGAGATCCATCATATTGGTCAATTATCCGTGTGGGCAAGGGAAGTCGGAAAAATACCGGTGTCGAGTGATTTTATTTTCAGATGATGAATATGTAGCAGATAGAAAAGGAGGACTATACATTGAATAAACATCAAAAGCCATTCATCGAAAAAGTAAAAATCATTCAAGGTAACGACTATGCGACCATTGAGAATACGAATGATTTGACCACTGTAGAACTGAAAGAACTCGTCAGTTACCTGGATCAGACACCGCCCTATCATTCCCTATCTAACTTGAAGATTCTTGTGAATCAAACATTCTCCCGAGAAGTGGATGAGTATCTAGAGGGAAATGGATATGACCTGGTTGATGAATTTGTGACTGTGCATAAAAAGCTTGAGAAGTCGGAAATCAAACACTCTTTTACATTGAAAAATTTACATATGATTTCAGAAAAAGAGTTTGCTCATATTTGGATGCATTCTATGGAGGGCTCTCTTAATGCTCCATCTCGTTTAACTATGCCAGAACAAATGAAAAGTGTCGCAATCGAACTGGGTGACAGCTATAAGGATTCCTGTATTGCGATTTATGAAGGTGATCAGCCAATTGGCGTCATGATACCACATATAGAACCGGGCACGGTAGATGAGGGAAGGCTGTTTTATTTCGGATTGATTCCTGATGAAAGAAGCAAGGGAAAGAGCAAGATTCTACATAAACTGGCACTTAGTCTGTTAGCTAGTGTGTTTCATGCAAAAAAATATATTGGGGGGACGAGTAAAAATAACGCTCCGATGATCCGGACATTTCTTGCCAATGGGTGTGAAGTGAAGGATGTGAACAGGGTATTCCTTAAGAAATCCCTTTAGTACTGTGATAAGCAATGTTATACTTGATGAATTGTTCAACTAGAAAAGGGGAGTTAAAGCCTTATGAAATATATGAAATCACAAATGAAACTGTTAATCAAAGATAATAAAGAATTGCAAGCGCGCCTGAAAGTATTGATGGATGAGATGAATTTAGAGCGTACATTTGCTCTTAAAGCATTGTATCATTCAGAGGTTGCAGAAGGTGGAAAATACCAGGCTGCCTACCAAGCGTTAGACCAACCAAAGGAGTAAGTCTTTTTCTGTGAAATTCCGTATGGTAAATTCACACAAATGACATAATTAGTGTTTTTATAGTGCATATAGACGGCAAGGTAAGAGAGGAGATTCCCTCATTACCTTGCCTTTTCCTTTTTCATTCAGAAAAAATCTCCTGTTTTAACTCATTTCAGACTTTCCGCATTTGTATGTAGGATTCCTTCAAAATCATTAGGGTTTTCTCCCAAGAACTATATGTTTGACTTATAAAACCTTATGTATTATATTAATTGACAGGTCAATGATTGACCCCTCAATTAAAGTGGAGGAGGAGGATGCTTTGTCCAACTCGTGTCGTGAAGAAGAGAAGATAATCGTTCAATTAAATGATATATATAAGCAAATGAGTCCTAAGTTTGAGCGTTGTACCGGAATTAGTCAGTCTCGTTTGGATCTTTTGCACAAGTTGTTTGAAGTGGAAGAAATCAGTCAAACGGCTCTACAAAGAGAAGTGAATATTGATAGTGCAGCCGTGACGAGACACTTAAAGCAGCTTGAAGGAAAAGGGATGGTCTCCCGCCGTAAAAATCCTGATGATAACAGGTTTACATTTGTCCGGCTGACAGAGGAAGGCCGTCAGAAAATAGAAGCTTATCGTGAAGAGAAAGAGATCTTTATCTCTAAAGTTTTTAAAAGCTTTACAAAAGAAGAACGTTCGGTTTTATCCGACATGCTTAATCGTATTCAGGATAATGTTCAGGATATTGAATACTAAATTTTACTCATAAAGGAGAATGCATCATGAATCAAACAAAAATCAATGATTTTAACCAAATCATCACAGGGCGCCGTTCCATCCGTAATTATGACCCGTCTGTGAAAATCAGTAAAGAAGAAATGACAGAGATACTAACCGAAGCCACTCTTGCACCATCATCTGTAAACTTGCAGCCATGGCGTTTTGTAGTCATCGATAGTCCAGAAGGGAAAGAAAAACTTGCACCACTTGCGAAATTCAATCAGACGCAAGTCCAAACTTCATCTGCAGTGATTGCGGTATTTGTAGATATGAACAGCCTTGACTATGCGGATGAGATTTACAATAAAGCAGTAGAAGAAGGGTATATGCCTGCAGAAGTAAGAGACAGACAGCTACCATCTATTAAAGGATTACTACAAATGATGACAACTGAACAGTTCAGGGAAATGAACCTCATCGACGCAGGTTTAGTATCCATGCAGCTCATGCTTTCTGCACGTGCTCACGGATTTGATACAAATCCGATTGGTGGATATGAAAAAGATCAAATTGCTGAAGCATACGGTATGGACAAAGACCGTTACTATCCAGTCATGCTGATTTCAATCGGAAAAGCGGCAGATGCAGGCTACAAATCTGTTCGCCTGCCAGTAGAGTCCATCACAGAATGGAAATAAAAATAAGAAAAGAGGAGAAAGTATATGATTATTATTCATGCAGAATTTCAAATTAATCCAACCAAAGAACAAGCATTTTTAGAAGAGATTCGCCCACTTGTAGCAGCATCGAGAGCAGAAGAGGGAAACATTTCATATGACTTGATGAAAGATACTGAAAGAGAAAGTGTCTATACAATGGTAGAGGTGTGGAGGGATGCTGCTGCCGTTGAGACTCACAATGCGAGTGAGCATTTCTCTTCATTTGTTGGGAGAGCACCGGAGTATTTAGCGGCTCCTTTAGATGTGAAGATTTATGAAGGAAACAAGGCAGCGAAATAATCGATCGGATAGCACCTGACTTTTGTTGGGTGCTTTTTTTATTAAAAACTGCCAGGCAAATAAGCACCCGGCAGTTCCAACTACACCTCAATAATGATTGGCAAAATCATTGGTTTCCTCTTCAAATGTTTGAATAGGTATTGACCTACGTCTTTTTTGATTGCCTGTTTCATTTCTTTCCAGTCCCGAATATTTTCTGCAGACAATTCATCTACTACTTTCCTGACGAGATGGTTTACGTCCTTTAAGAGGTCTTCTGAGTTTCGTACAAACACGAATCCCCTTGAAATGGTATCAGGTCCAGAAATAATCGTGTGTTCCGATTTACTAAGGGTAATGACAATGATAAGCATTCCATCTTCAGAAAGTTGTTTTCGATCCCGTAAAACTATGGATCCGATATCTCCGACGCTTAAGCCATCTACAAAGGTATCCCCTGCAGGAATGGCACGGGTTTGGCGGGCAGTGGAATTCTGAATATCGACGACTTCACCGTTTTTTATTATAAAAGTATTTCCTGCTTCTACTCCTACCGATTCAGCGAGTATTCGATGATGATGCAGCATTCGGTATTCACCATGTATAGGAATGAAATAGGTCGGCTTCATTAATGTGAGCATGAGTTTTAAGTCTTCTTGATACCCGTGTCCTGATACATGCATGCCTGTTGTGCTTCCACTTCCGTAAATTACGTTGGCACCAAGTTGAAACAAATTATCCAGAATTCGAGATACGTCCTTTTCATTTCCAGGTATAGGTGAAGCAGCCAGAATGATCGTATCACCTGGATAAACGTATACGTCCCGGAAGCTTCCAGTCGATAGGCGACCAAGTGCGGCCATAGGCTCACCTTGACTTCCTGTACATAAAATCGCTACCTTTTCGGGAGGTAATGCATCAATTTCACGGGCATCTATCAGCATCCCGTCAGGCACCGATAAATACCCGCGTTCCATGGCTACTGAAACCACATTGATCATGCTTCTTCCTAATAATGCCAGCTTTCTGTTTGTCTTGATGGAAGCATCTACTACCTGCTGGACCCGGTTGACATTGGAAGCAAAGGTTGAGACGAAGATCTTTCCAGTGGCTTTCAAGAACGCTTCATCCATGTGGTTCCCCACCATTTGTTCAGAAGGGGTCAAGCCGCTGCGCTCCGCATTCGTGCTTTCAGAAAGCAAAACTAACACTCCTTCATCACCGATCCTCGCCATTTTATGAATGTCTGAGTATTGATGATTGGCAGGGGTTAAGTCGAACTTAAAGTCTCCAGTATGTACGACATTTCCTTCCGGTGTATGAAATACGATACCTAAACAATCCGGAATACTGTGACTGACCTTGAAGAACGAAACATCGATTGTTCCGAAATTCAGGTTTGAATTTGAGTCGATGGTTACAAGTTTTGTATCTCTTATCAGCCTATGCTCTTCTAATTTTAGTTCGATCAGTCCCAGGGTGAAATGTGTAGCATAAATAGGCATGTTCATTTTTTTTAGAAGATAAGGAATGCCGCCTATGTGGTCCTCGTGGCCATGCGTGACGATTAACCCACGAATTTTATCTTTGTTTTTCTCCAAATAAGAGACATCAGGAATGATTAAGTCGATTCCCAAAAGACTTTCATCAGGAAACTTACCTCCACAATCAATGATGACAATATCATCACGATGATGTATGACATACATATTTTTTCCGATTTCATTGATTCCACCAAGTGCAAAAATGGATAATGCCTGTTCATTGGTATGCAAGAATGAACCCTCCAAGACAAATTGTTTTGGTTATTATGCCCGAATAGGATGATTTCATTAAGGTAAACTTTGTTTTGAGAGATAAAAAGTTACATGATATAAATATTTATATGGTAAATTATGCTATTATTATTTATGAATGATACATACTAAGGAGTGATGATGTTGGCATCAACAAATGCATGGACAGAAGTAGATCAATATTTTACGAGTAAACTTCAAGTATCAGATCCACTTATGGACACGGTATTGAAAGCAAATAGTGAAGCAGAACTGCCTGCAATCGATGTTTCTCCGAATCAAGGGAAGTTTCTCTCATTGCTTGCACAGCTTAAAGGAGCGAAACGAATATTGGAAATCGGGACCCTTGGTGGCTATAGTACGATCTGGCTTGCCCGTGCACTGCCAGAGGACGGCCATCTTGTAACCTTGGAATATAGTGAAAAACATGCAAAAGTCGCTGCAAAAAACATACAAAACGCTGGAATGGATCGAAAGGTGGAAATTAAGGTAGGTGCTGCCTTGGATACGTTGCCGACTATTGAAGGTGAATTTGATTTCATTTTTATTGATGCAGACAAACAAAACAATGCAAATTATTTAAAATGGGCACTCGAGCTTTCTCAACCTGGAGCTGTGATCATTACAGATAATGTGGTACGAGATGGAAGAGTAATCGATGAAAACAGTGAAGATGAAAGTGTTCAAGGTGTTCGCCACTTTGTTGATATGTTGTCTAAAGAGCCCCGTATTGATTCAACGGTTGTTCAAACCGTCGGATCTAAAGGCTACGACGGGTTTGTAATGGGTATTGTGAAGGGATAAAAAATAAAAAATAATTATTGTATTTTATGGCATTATTCTGTAAAATAAATGAAAATTCATAATCTTACATGTCATGATAGGAACGAGTAGTGACTTATCTCCCTGGTGAAGAGAGCTGATGGCTGGTGGGAATCAGTACAAAGATAAGCGCGAATTACCTCCTTAAACATTCTCTGTGAACCATTAGTAGCAGAGAACGGCCGGTCCGTTATCCGTATGAAGTGGAAGAGAAATCTTCAATTAGGGTGGTACCGCGTTAACCACGTCCCTTTTTTTAGGGGCGTGGTTTTTTGGTGTGATTTTTAGTTGAGGAGAGTGGATAATGGCCACATGTGAAAAATAACGTAGAAATTCTCGTTTTAACGGCGAAATCGGAAATATAACGGCGAAGTCACAAATTAGTCGTCTGTAATCAGAATATATCAGCGGAATTTTCGTTTTATCAGCGAAATCCAGGATATATCAGCGAACTCGACCAAACTCACATTAATTCATTCAAACTCAAGGAGGAATGATCATGCAACACAAATGGGACTCACTTTCACAAGAACAACAGGCAGAAGTAGGAAGGCAGTTAACCGTCTACAAAAATGGAGTGCATGAAATCATTCCAGAAGCAGAATTAAGGCAAAAACTAGTCAAGTCAATTGCAACAGGAGTACCATTGAAAATCAAGCTGGGTCTAGACCCAACGGCTCCCGATGTTCACCTGGGTCATACGGTTGTTCTGAACAAATTAAGGCGGTTCCAAGAAAACGGTCATATAATTCAGCTTATTATCGGGGATTTCACCGGTAAAATCGGTGATCCAACTGGCAAGTCTGTTGCAAGGAAGCAGCTGACTGATGAAGAGGTGAAGAGAAATGCCCAAACTTACTTTGAGCAATTTAGTAAAGTCCTCGACAAAGAGAAGGTAGAGCTTCATTACAATTCCAAATGGCTGTCATCGTTGAATCTTGAAGATGTGATTCATTTATCATCGAAGATCACGGTTGCTCGATTAATTGAAAGAAACGATTTTTCTAATCGGTTGTCAATAGGGAAGCCAGTCTCTCTTCATGAGTTTTTCTACCCGTTAATGCAAGGATACGATTCCGTCGCATTAGAAAGTGATGTGGAGCTTGGCGGGACGGATCAACAATTTAATGTATTGATCATGAAATACTTCAACCTGATCACGGATTTATCTTTAGATGAGAAATCGAAAATAGAGAAGGAATTATTCGAAGGGACACTCCACCCCAAAGATGCCAAAATACGTTTAGGAAAAACCATCGTGTCCATGTACCACGGCGAAGAAGCAGCCGGGCAAGCTGAAAACAATTTTAAGGAAATATTTCAAAAAGGAGCACTGCCTGATGATATTCCAGAGATAAAGTGGACAGGTGAAAGTAGAGTGTCCATTATCGACTTACTTGTTGAGCTGAATATGCAAGCTTCAAAGAGTGAAGCGCGGCGGATGATTCAAAATGGAGGAATCAGAATCAATTCAGAAAAGGTACTGGATATGCATTTAGAAGTAGAGATTGAAGAAGGGATGATTGTGCAGGTAGGGAAGAGGAAGTATAAAAAGCTGAGAATAATGTAACTCCGTATGAAAGTCGTCTAATCAGCAAGAATAGATGACTTTCAAATTTTTTAATAAATCAAATATATTTGATTTATTAGTTGACTTAATGGAAGTTCTTGCATATAGTGAGGATATATCAAATAAATTTGATTTAAAAGGAGCAGATAGCATGAATAAACAAAGTCCATTAAAAAATATATCACTGGATTCAACCTTCAGTAAATACGAAAAAAAATTCAAGGCACTTGCAGATCAAAAAAGGTTATTTATCCTGCACCAAATTACTGAAATGGGAGAAGTGTGCGTATGTGACTTATCGGATAAATTAGACTTACCCCAATCCAAACTTTCCTACCATCTGAAGGTTTTAATGGAAGCTGAGTTGATCTTGAAAGAAACGCGTGGCACGTGGAGTTACTATACATTAAATCACACTGAATTGAATCACTTGTTATCAGAACAACTTTGCTGTTTGTTTAGGAAGGAATAAGATGCTCAATCTCTTTATGATTAATTAATCAAGAAAAATTGATTTAGGGTAAGGCAGATGTTTTGAGAAAGAGATTGTTTTAATTCGATTTATTAATCAAAAAAAGTTGATAAATAATATTCGATATTTAATCAAAAAAATTTGATTAAACAAAATGGAGGTAGTCAAAATGACTATATTAAAAGATTTCATCAGTATTGCCCTTGAACTAACTGTGCTGTTTGTCGGAATTTCCTTTGTTATTCATCTACTGCAAGGATTTGTTCCCTATAAAAGGATGGAGGTATTGATGGATAGAAGCCATCCTCTGTTGAGTGCTCTGATTGCTGTTGGTTTTGCGTTCGTCACACCATTTTGCTCCTGTTCAACAATCCCTATTGTCGCAAATCTATTGCGAAACAAAGTCCGATTTCCCATTGTGATGATTTTTCTTTTTGCCTCACCTGTTCTGGATTTAACGATATTGACCTTGATGACCTACCTACTGGGTTGGAAAGTAGCCATTGCCTATACGATTTTAACCACTTCTTTTTCTATTATCATCGGATTTGCGCTGAGTGCATTTGGATTTGAAAGACAACTAAAAAATGTCATGGTAGAAAATTTCTCAGCCCCTGAGAGTGGTATCGACATTAAGAAAGCAATAAGAGAAACACTCACACTTATGAGAAATGTCTATCCATTTCTTATTATCGGGGCAGGGATCGGTTCGGTTATTCACGGTTCTGTTCCAACAGAATGGATTACAACCTATTTAGGAGGAGAGAATTGGTGGCTTGTGCCAATAGCTGCGATTATCGGAATTCCGTTATACATCCGACTTTCTACAATGATTCCCATTTCGCAAATTCTCGTTGCTAAAGGAATGGCACTGGGACCAGTAATGGCCCTAATGATTGCATCAGCTGGAGCTAGCCTTCCTGAGGTAACTTTACTCCATAGCATTTTTAAGAAAAAGCTTGTCTTCGCATTTATTGGCTCTGTCCTCATGATGTCTACTATGTCGGGATTCTTATTTTACTTTATATAAGGAGGTGGTCAATATGAAATGGTTAAAGAGTTTGATGGGTCAGAAAGAACAGAAGGATTGCTGCAAAGTGAAGTTGGTTGAAGTAAAAGATGAAAATGTGAAAAAAGAATGTTGTCAAAAATAAAAATGAAGCCCTCGTTTTCTAACGCAGGGCTTAAACTTCTTTTATTGATATGGTAATAAAGAGAGTTTGCGAAGATCTACTTTCAAATCAATGAGTCGGGGTTTCGGTTAAATGAAAGCCAATATACTTCAACGCAGATTCTAAATTGCGTACCTTAACAATAGGTAGTTGAGATAATTGTCCGTTCTCCTCTTCATGAATCGCAATATTTAAGTTATAATTTTCCATATATTGAAATTCGAAGAGAAGAAATGAAGGGGGCAATCCGTTATTTGAAAAACAATGCAGATCTGTTACCTAATGACCAATTAATTTGAGATAAAGAGGAGAAACAAAATGAGTACAATCACTATAGAAAAAGCACGAATAGAAGATGCAGAAATCCTTACAGATATAAAGAGAAAAGTGTTCAATGCTGAAAAGGAAAGATGGCTTTCATATGCAGAGAATGTCGTCGATTACAATATTCAGCCACCTGGCTACGACTCCATAGAGATGGGAAAGTATATGATCCGTGAATTGGATTATTTCAAAATCCTATATCAAGAAGAGCTTGTGGGAGGCGTGATTGTCACATTGGCAGGAAAGCACCGTGCGAGAGTCGATCGGATTTTTGTCGATCCGGATTTCCAGGGGAAAGGAATTGGTTCTTCTACGATAAGATTAATAGAAGAGGAGTTTCCACAGGTAATATCGTGGGAACTTGAGACATCCAGTCGGCAGCTGAATAATCATGCCTTTTATGAGAAGATGGGGTACAAGAAAATCTTTGAATCAGAAGATGAATTCTGTTATGAGAAATGTATCCAAGTCGATGCTACAGTAGAAGTTGATACGAGGGAGATTCTCATTCAAGGTGATACATTGAGACAAGGGAACCTTTCTCGGCTGCAAGTAGAACAGAGCAATATGACGGAGACGGATTTCTATGGAATCAACGGCAGTCACTTAACATTCAGCAACAGTAACCTAAAGGGAGCTCAATTTAGCAATTGCAATCTCAGTGAAACCCGCTTTCAAAATATTAATTTTAAAAAATCCCTGATTGCTGATTTGAATTTTTCACATAGTGAATTCGCCCATGTGTCTTTAGGGGGCGTGTATGTTCATGACACGACTCTTGGAGAAGAAGGTGAACCTGTACGTTTTGAGCGCTGTGATCTTAAAGGAAGCCATTTTAAAAGTTGCAATCTGAATGATGTTAGGTTAATAGATTGTGAGACGGAGGGAATGAGGATCAATAATATTTTGGTGAAAGATCTTCTGGAGGCGTATGAAGTAGTACATAAGAAGAGGTAAAGTGAAAATATCCAGACACCCGATTTAGGCTGAAGTCATAAGATACTTAATGACAGACCGAAAAGAGAGGTGTCTTTCTATATGAATCCTTATCAATTTTATCGTCAATTCAAACCTTTTTATTTAGATGGTTACTCGCGGGTTCAGGAGAATCATTCACTGATAAAAGATATACAAAAGGCAATTAACGGAGAATATAGTGCGATCGCTTGTTATAAAAAACTTGCTAAATTGGCGCCAACCGAAGAAGAGAAAAATCGCATTCGAGAAATCCGAAATGATGAAATGCGCCATTTCAAAGCTTTCAGTGATATCTATACGAATATAACAGGAGTCCCGCCCACTCCTCAATTGCAAGAAGGTTGTCCTGATTCATACAAAAAAGGTCTTGAGTTTGCCATAAAAGACGAGCAAGAAACGGTTGATTTCTATTTAGAGATTGCCGATGGAGCCAAAGATACCTATATTAAGGAAACATTCCGTCGTGCTGCTGCCGATGAACAGAATCATGCCGTTTGGTTTTTGTTTTACTTTATCAAGAACCAAGGAAGCTGGAGACAGGAGAGGCAGATGAATTACGGCGCAAAAGGAGCACTTGAGGCAACTTCACTCACTGTTCCTCAAATGCTCGTTTATGCCTTGCAGGACGAATATCTCGCTCAGGCTAGATACGATCGAATCATACAGAATTTCGGTAATGTTCGAACCTTCTTAAGAATAAAGGAAGCCGAGCTGCGACATATTACAGCTTTGCAAACCCTATTCCAGCGCTATGGTGTGTCATTGCCTGAAGATCATTCTCAAGCTTATACTTTAACTCCAGATTCGATTAAGAGTGCATACGCAGCAGGAGTACAGGGTGAAATTGATAATATAGCTATGTATAATAAATTCCTGACTTACAATCTTCCTCAAGATGTAAGGTTTGTTTTTACACAATTGAGAGATGCTTCACAGAATCATTTAGCAGCTTTTGAGAGAGGGTTAGCCAGATGAAGTGACCGCCTGGATGGGTGTTTTTTTGTGGAGTGGGTTTGAGGAGGGAAAGGACCCACCATAAAAAAGCGAAGATATGGGCCATACGTATCATCGTATTTATCGATGGTTCAAAGAGAGCGAATACCAACCTTATAGAGAACCGAATGTTGAATATTTCGATGATCTTCCCATCAAGCATGAAAGATACCCCCAGTGACCGGGATTTAGAGGAGCCTCATTTCGGCATCCTGATTCCCGTATTGAAAAAATAATGGAAAAAGAGATAGATGAGCATTTCATCTATCTCTTTTTCCAGTTACTTAAATATCCCGAATGGCTTTCCTACTGGAAGTGTTTCTCTCCCAAAGTGGGTGTTCAACACACTTGCAGCAGAGCCGTAAAAGCTGAATAATGCAATGAACAACTCAGAAATGGCCGCTAATTTATGCATGGCTTCAGGTGCAATTCCAAGTGTAGACAGCGAAAGCCCGATAAATAGGAAATCAATCAGGACAAAAATAATGAACAAGACCTTATGTGTTTCCATGGCGCCAACGGTCATGAAAATACTGAAAATCAGATAGCCGATATATGCAATCCCCAGTTGGCGTGGATCGACTGCAGCAGCCGCTGCATCTCCAAACACACCGAATGAAATTAACCAGGATGTTCCTACTCCAAGCCAAAATAAGCCGAATGCTCCAAATGCAGTGAATCCGAATGTATTATTATGTTTTGCATCTCCAAAGCATGCAATCAGCTGTGCAATTCCACCAAGGAAAATTGCCCATGGTAATACAAATGAAACTCCATCCGTCCATCCAAGTTTCGCTGAAGAAGCGACAAGAGTAACCATAGCTAGTCCAAAAAGTCCAATAGCAGATGGATCGGCTGATGCTATTTGAACTCGCTGAGTATTTTGTATTTGATTCATGATGATACCTCCTATTAAACATACTTGACTAATTTACATAAAAAAGTCTCCATATGCAATAGAAAATATTATGTAAGCATAACTTTCATTAAAAAGATGGTATTTTGGGTGTGGTTTAGGTATAAAATTGGGTTTCGCTGATAAAATGAAGATTCCGCTGATATATTTTGGATTTCGCTGATAAAATGAAAATTTCGCTGATAAAATTTTCTCATTCACTAATCCAGCTAACAAAACTTCATCAAAAGAGTCGATTTCAACAAGATTACGACTCATCCAATAAAAATTCATCAAAAACCTCCTAACTAATGAAAAAAATCCCGGATTATCCGTAAAAAGATAATCCGGGAGTTCCTCCTTCTGACCGTATACCCAATTCACAACAAAAAAACGCATGAATTGAGTCTATCCTACATACATATCAACAGGGGACAAATATTTTACTCGAGCGTTCCTCTAGAAGGGGGTGAGGACGGTGGAGAACTACTTTATTTTCATGCTCATATTTCAAGCAGGAAGTTTCATCATTTCGTTGTTGAATCATATTGAAAAGTAGAGGGCTCCTTATAAGTTTTTCCGGACTATGACTGGCCTCATAGTTCGGTTTTTTTTTCTGTCGGATCGCTTCCCTTATAGTCTATGTAGATCACCTCGGGAATATACGTTTCTATTAAAATAGCAATCGATGATGTACTGTTTCTAAATTTGCCTATTGTTGTTATCATAAGAATATTGAAGAAATCCAATCAGGGAACATACATATAAACATTTCCAGGAAGGAACCAGACAATTGAAGGTCATACAACAAAAACTCATAAAAGAACGATGCGGTACCGTTTCTTTCAAAAGGGGAGTGGGCTATTACCGTTCTAATAAAGTCAAGATAGTCGAGTTCAGTTCAAATTATTGTGGAGCGACCGTTATGGGAGAGGAAGATTTCCACGTAACCGTTACAGGGGGAGCTAATGGAGAAATCCAAGCAAAGTGCAGCTGCCCCAAACTGGCATCTTTCGATAAAGATTGTCAACATATCGCAGCTGTCCTACTCGCCATTCAATATAAGCAACGTAGTGGAAATAGCCAAGAACGGGCAGTAACAGAAGAATTTTTCACCTTGTTTCACGATGAACCCATACGATCCACTGGTCACCAGAGGCATTTTGAAAACAGACAAGTTTTGCAATGTGAAATAATGATTAAGCCTGTAACCTTAATAACAGGTGGAGCTATGATCGGGATTGAATTAACGATACACTCTATCATGGTTCAACAGGTTAGAGAGTTTCTTCAGAGCATTAAAGAAGGAGTTCCCTTTCATCTTTCAGAATCATTTATTTTCAATCAACAACTTCATTGCTTTGCAATCGAAACCGATGATGTGATTCAACAGCTTATAAAAGTGTCCCAGGAAGAAACAATATACTCTTCGTCTGAAATGAACAATAGTGAACAATTACTTATACCACCATCATCATGGGAGCGGCTTTTACCATTACTTATAAAGGCGCCAGGGGTCAAAGTAGAGCAAAGCCAGGACACAGTTGAGGGGATCAAACTATTGAGGACCCCGCTTCCATTAAAGTTCCAATTTGGTCAAATTGAGAATGGAAGCTATCGATTACACATAACCGGGTTAAACAATATGGTCGTCCTGGATGAATATCAAGCCGTTCTTCATAAAGGAACATTGACCCAACTGGACACCAGGGATTGCAAGCGTCTATCCGAATTAAAGCGACTTCTCACCGAATCAGGAACAGACTCGATTCCCATTCCTCAAACCCAAATAGGCGTCTTTCTAGAGAAAGTAGCGATTGGATTAAAGAAATTGGGAGAGGTAACAATCTCGGACGACATTTCCAGAAAGTTGGAAAGTGCACCGCTTGTTGCAAAGCTGTATCTTGACCGGGTGAAGAATCGCTTGCTCGCCGGACTTGAATTTCATTACGAAAATGTAGTGATTTACCCGTTGGAAAATAGGGAACCCCCTTCAAGTTCTGTGTTAATCAGGGATGTTGAAAAAGAAGATGCCATCCTTGAATTAATGGAAGAGTTCTCTTTTGGAAAAACAGAAGGCGGTTACTTTTTACACAATGAAGATTTAGAATATGAGTTTTTAACCTATGGTGTGGCGAAGGTTCAGAAGCTTGTCCAAATCTATGCAACTACAGCAGTGAGAAACCGTGTCTTTAAAGGAAATAAAGGTCCGAAAATCCAGGTCAAGGTGAAGAAAGAACGAATGAACTGGCTGGAATTCAAGTTTGAAATGGATGGGATTCCTGACCGACAGATCATGGAGATCCTTGAGGCATTAGAAGAAAAACGTAAATATTACCGGATGCGAAACGGGTCTCTTCTGTCACTGGAATCCAATGAGTTTCAAGACATCCAGCGATTTCTTCATACGTCACAAGCGGAAAAAAATGATTTAATCAAGGGACTTGAGCTGCCATTGCATCAAAGTCTTCAACTACTGGATTCAGTTGATGTGAGCCACACGTTCAAATTAGGGGAATCATATAAAGAGTTCCTACAACATATCATGAACCCCGGCAGTATGGAGTTTTCCGTTCCACCAAACTTGAACACACTTTTGAGGGATTATCAAAAAACCGGCTATCTATGGATGAAAACGCTGGCCTTTTATGGTTTGGGGGGGATATTAGCCGACGATATGGGGTTAGGGAAAACCATTCAAAGCATTTCTTATATCGTTTCGGAGTTAGAAGAGATTAGGACGCTGAAACTTCCGGTTCTGATTGTTTGTCCTTCGTCCCTCACGTATAACTGGCAAAGTGAATTTATGAAGTTTGCTCCTGAAATACAAGCAGTGATTCTGGATGGAAATCAATCAGAACGAAGGAAGAAGCAGAAAGGGTTAAAGGATGTCGATGTGATCATCACTTCCTATCCGTTACTTCGAAGTGACATCAAGTGGTACGAGCAACAGAAATTTCACACGGTGTTTTATGATGAGGCTCAGGCGTTCAAAAATCCAATAACGCAAACTGCAAGAAGTGTAAAGAAGATTATAGCCAATCACCGTTTTGCATTAACCGGCACCCCTGTTGAGAATTCACTCGAAGAGTTGTGGTCAATCTTTCACGTAGTATTTCCGGGATTATTTCGAGGGCTTAAAGATTATAGTCGTCTTACAAAAAAAGATATCGCCAAAAGAACACGCCCGTTTGTCCTGCGCAGGATGAAGGAGGATGTCTTGTCAGAACTTCCGGAAAAACAGGAGATCATGGAATCGGCGGAACTGCTGCCTCCTCAAAAGGAATTGTACGCTGCTTATTTAGCCAAGCTACGTCACGATACACTTAAGCATTTGGATAAAAATACTTTGAGGAAAAACAGAATCAAAATTCTGGCTGGTATTACGCGGCTTCGACAAATATGCTGTCATCCAGGTTTATTTGTCGAGGGCTACGAGGGAACATCGGCTAAATTTATTCAGCTCATGGAGATTTTGGAAGAATCAAGGCTTTCAGGCAGAAGGGTATTGATTTTTTCACAGTTTACTAAAATGCTTGAGTTCATCGGTAGAGAGCTTTCGGAGAAGGGACAGACCTTCTTTTACCTTAATGGATCAACTCCTTCTGAAGAGCGGGTAGGCATGTGCAACAGATTTAATGAAGGCGAGCGCGACCTGTTCCTTATTTCGTTGAAAGCGGGAGGTACGGGACTTAACTTAACAAGTGCCGATACCGTCATCCTCTATGATACATGGTGGAATCCTGCTGTCGAAGAGCAAGCAGCCGATAGAGCCCACCGCATGGGTCAAAAAAATGAGGTGCAAGTCATCAAGCTCATCGCCCGCGGCACCATTGAAGAAAAAATGAATGAGCTGCAAGAAAAAAAGAGACACCTCATTCAAGAGGTGATCGATCCTGATAAAAAAATCGTTTCTTCCATCACGGAAGATGAGCTTAGAGGAATATTATCAGTTTAAAACGTTGGATGATAAAGGTGGGGCTTCTATAATGAAGCCCCACCTTTTATATTTATACTCATGCTGAATTTTACAATGAGGGTACGAGCATACGAATAAATTAGAAATAAATAAGCATGATAAATGGGAAAGAATAGAAAGTTTCATGCGATGAAGATATGGTTGTTTTTTTCAAAGTGCTTGTGATTTATTAAGAGAAATGATGTAAGATTTTTCTTGCCGAAACATGTTGAAAATTTGTACATAAAGTCAGGTGTAATTCATGCGACGCAGTTCAAAAACTAATAAGGAAGAAAAGATAGATTCGACCTCCACAATAAACGAGGATTCCTCAAAAGTGAATCAATTACATGCAAACCTAGAAGAAAATCTACATTCCATCTCAAAAGCAATTGGAAATAGTGATGATGTAGTCATAAGGAAAATTAAAATAGGAAAAGAAAGATGTATGGATGCAGGAATCATTTATACAGATGGAATTGTTGACACAAAATCAATCAATGATTTTATCTTAGAATCTCTTATGATCGATTTTGATTATGAAATAAATGATCATTCTGAGATGGATTTGGTGGATCGTTTGAGAGATTCTGTTGTTGCTGTTGGAAATATTCAAGATTTAAATGACTTTGAGACATTATATTCTTCACTCTTTTCTGGGCACGTCATCGTATTAATGAATGGATTTAAGAGAGGAGTCACGATTGATTTAAGTGGAGGAAAGGACAGGGAGGTATCAGAAGCCACTCAGGAAACTGTTGTTAGAGGTCCGAGGGAAGCGTTCACGGAGTCTTTACGGACGAATACAGCTTTGATAAGACGAAAAATCAATGATTATAATCTTTGGGTAGAGTCTAAAAGGATTGGTAAAGTCACAAAAACGCAGGTATCTGTTATGTACATTAAAGGGATCGTCAATGACAAAGTGCTGGAAGAGGTAAGAGAACGTCTTGATCGAATAGAGATCGATGGGATTTTAGAAAGCGGCTATATTGAAGAATTGATTGAAGATAAGACATTCTCTCCATTCCCTACAATATATAACACAGAACGCCCAGACGTAGTTGCCGCTTGCCTATTAGAAGGACGTGTAGCCATCTTGGTAAATGGTACTCCCTTTGTTTTAGTGGTGCCTTCATTATTCACACAGTTTTTCCAAGCTGCTGAAGACTATTATCAAAGGTGGGATTTTAGTACCCTCATACGTTTTCTTCGTTTAATTAGCTTTTTTATTGCTTTATTAGCTCCTTCAATTTTTATTGCTGTTACTACGTATCATCATGAAATGATACCCACCCCACTCCTTATTAGTCTCGCATCTCAGCGTGAAGGTGTTCCATTTCCTGCTTTTGTGGAAGCACTAATGATGGAAGTGACGTTTGAAATATTACGGGAAGGCGGTATAAGAATGCCGAGAGCCATCGGGCAAGCCGTCTCGATTGTTGGCACATTGGTCATTGGAACAGCAGCGGTAGAAGCGGGAATCGTATCCGCTGCAATGGTCATTGTAGTATCTATTACAGCAATCGCGAGTTTCGTTGTACCATCTAACAATATGGGTATCTCCATCAGGATGATTCGTTTTATATTTATGGGGCTGGCTGCGTCATTTGGTATTTTCGGGATTACCGCTGCATTTATAGCAATGATACTCCATTTATGCAGTTTACGTTCGTTCGGCGTTCCTTATATGAGTCCTTTTGGGCCGTTCAATGTTGAAGATCAAAAGGATTCCCTATTCAGATTCCCTCACTGGGGATTGGTTTCACGTCCACATTTAATGAATCAGCAAAATGTGAATCGCGAAGATAGTCCGGCTCCAACCCCGCCAGATAATCAATAAATGATAGATGGAGGTTGTTAGATGATTGGGAAAACAATAACTCTCCTTTGCATTTGTCTTTTGATTCTTTTTACTACAGGTTGTTGGAACCGGGTTGAGTTAAATGAACTGGCCATAAGTGTAGGACAAGGAATCGATAAAGAGGATGATAAATACAAAGTATCTACACAAATTGTTATTCCAAGTGAAGTTGCTTTAAAAGCAGGTGCGACTTCTGGAATACCCGTAACCCTCTTTACAGGGACAGAAGAAACCGTATTTGAAGCAATGCGGGAAATAACGACCGTCAGTCCGAGAAAGATTTATCATTCTCATCTCCGAATCCTTGTCATCGGGGAAGAACTGGCCAAAGAAGGAATAGGGAAAGTGTTGGATTTTTATGCAAGGGACCATGAATATCGGACGGATTTCTATATCGTCATTGCCAAGGACACGACTGCTGAGAATATATTATCTATGTTAACTACAATTGAGAAAATACCCTCAAATAATATGCTGTCTTCTCTGGAAACTTCAGAGAAGACATGGGCACCAACAACTTCCGTTACCTTACATGAACTTATCCGGAGCTTGGTGACAGAAGGAAAGAGTCCTATACTGACAGGTATTGAAATTATTGGTGATCCTTCTATTGGAGATAATGTTCAGAACATTGAACAAATTGATCCTGCAGCCTATTTAAAATATTCCGGAATAGCGGTATTCAAGAGAGATCGAATGTTGGGATGGTTAAACGAGGAACAGAGCAGAGGGTATAACATCATAATGGATAATGTAAAAAACACGGTGGCTAATGTCCAGTGTCCGAGTGAAGGGGAATTGAATTTCGAAGTTATACAGTCAAAAACGAAAGTGAAAGGAGACGTAGAAAATGGAATACCCAAGATTGATGTTTCGATCGAGGCAGAAGGAAATATAGGGGAAGTGAAATGTGCCATTGATTTAACAAAACCTAAAACTATTTATGAGTTAGAGAAGCTAGCAGAGGAAAGTTTTATAAAACTTACTAAAGGAACAATCAAAACGGTTCAGGAAGATTTCGGAGTGGATATTTTCGGATTCGGGGATATCATTCATCGTTCTGACCCTGAATTATGGAAAAAGCTTAAAAAGGATTGGAATGAAAAACACTTCACAGACCTTGAAGTGAATGTGAAAGCTGATATAAAAATTCGCCGTTTAGGTAAGATAGGAAACTCATTTTTACCTGAAATGAAGGAGTGACCATAATGTGGTCAACGCTGGGAATTGTTATTGTAGCTATCCTCATTATTATGGCTGAAGTACCTTCCCTTTTAAAAAATAAAGCTAAAAGAGAGCTATGGGTATTTTCTGTTCTACTCGTTATAGGAGTTGGATTAAGCATAGCAAGATGTTTAAATATCAGTATCCCAAATCCCTTGGACGTACTCAGCATTGTATATAAACCTTTCAGTGATTTGCTCACGTCGATGTTAAATTCATAGTAAATGAGGTGTAAATTCTTTTGGATAACAAAAAAATAGATCTTCCTCAGTTTACTATACTTGTAACACTCATTACCATTGGAGATTCTATTCTGGTATTACCTGCAATACCAGCTGCATTAGCTAAACAAGACGCCTGGATATCAGCGATTCTCGGATTACTAATTGGTTTACTTGTCGTCTATTTATTGGGTACGGTAGGGAAACTATATCCTCATTTAACATTAGTGGAATATAACGAAAAAATCCTTGGAAAGTGGCCTGGAATTGTTGTTTCGATTCTATTTATTTTTTACCCGCTCCTTTCTGTTGCAGCACATGTAAGAGAAATCGGGGATTTTACAACAACACATATCATGACTAATACACCTGTGTTAATGGTTAACCTGTTATTTGTAGTCATTATCGTCATGGGGGCACGACTGGGTATCGAAGTGATTGCGAGATCAGGAGAAATTTTTTTCTTTTTCTTTACGCTCCTATTTGTAGTATTTGTTATAGCACTTGTTCCATTAATTGATTTGAAGAATGTGCAGCCTATTCTTGAGGGCGGGATAAAACCCGTCATTAACGGTGCCTTTACAGTGGTGGCCTTCCCTTTTATGGAGTTAGTAGTGTTTTTAATGGTATTACCCTATGTAAATCATCAAAAAAAGATCAGAAAAAGCTTTCTCATAGGTTCTTTATGTGGGGGGCTTGTATTAGTCATTATCATTGCTTTTACGATTCTAATTCTGGGATACGATCTTACACAAAGGTCTTTTTATCCTACATTTGCTTTAGCCAAAATAATCAGGATTGGTGATTTTTTGGAAAGGATAGAAGTGATATTAGCCGTCATGTGGATTTTAACCACTTATTATAAGATTACGTTCTATTTTTATATTTTGAACGTAGCATTAGCCCAAATTGTAAGAATAAAGGAATACAAGGTACTCCTCTATCCTATGGGTATGATTATCACTGTACTTTCAATCGTCATTTCTCCAAATGCAGCCTATTTTAATGATACGATTTCAAAATACTGGCCTTTTTATGACAGTACATTTAGCGTATTATTACCTTTGCTTCTATTGATTGTTGCATTCTTAAGAAAAAAACATGAAAAGATAGGTTATAACTAAGAGAAGAGTAATACACATCATTGAACAAGGCGAAAGAAACGTTTAGTTATTGAGTAGTTGTAATCTTTTTACTGTGTGGGTGTAAGGGAGGGATGTCATATCACAACATACAAAATAAATTCAACCCAGTTATTCGTATTGATTTTCTTGTTTGAATTGGGAAGTTCAATCATCGTCGGACTAGGATTTGATGCAAATCAGGATGCATGGTTGGTGATTCTATTGGCGATGATAGGGGGAATCATTCTTTTCCTTTTGTATGAATACCTTTTTAAACAGTATCCCAATCTTCCACTAACCGAATATGTGGAAAAGATAGTAGGGAAATACCCTGGAAAAGTTATTGCTTTTATGTATATTCTTTATTTTTTCTACATTGCGGGAAGGGTATTGCGGGATTTCGGAGACCTCCTCATCACAACCACACTTAGTCAAACACCATTAATGGTGATCAATTTACTCATGGTACTTTTGGTGGTATACGCTTACTACTTAGGAATCGAGGTTATTGCGAGAACAGGCAATATATTTTTCATTATCTTAACGATCCTCGCTTCATTGTTTTTTATATTCGTATTTATCGATCGCCTCCCGCAATTGGAGCATCTTCAGCCTGTACTTGAGCAAGGCTGGATTCCCGTTTTAAAAACAGCATTTCCCTTAACTTTAACATTCCCTTTCGGCGAAATAATCGTGTTTACAATGATTTTCCCATTCTTAAATCGAAAGGAAAAGGTATTGAAGACAGGGCTTTTTGCAGTAATATTTAGTGGTACAGTACTCATCGTAACCATGAGTGTCATCTTAGGTGTACTCGGGCCAACTATAGGAAAAAACACAGAATTCCCCCTTATGGAAGCAATAGAAAAAGTGAATATTGCCCAAATAATCCAACGTTTAGATCCTATCGCCCTGGGGATTTTCATTATAGGTGTCTATTTTAAAATCACCCTTTTCTTTTTTGCAGGAATGTACGGGTTTGAGAGATTGTTTCGAATCAAGAAGCAAAAATTCTTTTTAGTGCTAACCGGTACAGCCCTTCTTTCAAGCTCGGTTTTTATGGCTGAAGGGTTTACACAGCATCTACAAATAGGACTGAAAGTTGTTCCGTTATATGTACATATGCCATTTCAGGTATATATTCCATTATTATTATTTCTAATTTTGGTAGTGAAAAGAGCATACAAACAAAGGAGTCGTTCATTGCAATAGGTCAATGTAAGTTAATCCAAATCAAAAACATGAAAAGGTGTTAAGGTGAGCAGCAATAAACTCTATAGCAAGGAGTAAACATATGACGTTGTCGATGACTGAAAATGAAATCACACTTGCCATTATCCAAAGCCTCAAAGACGGTAAAAAAAATGCGTTTCTCGAAATAATAGAAGAATTGCAGCCTTATGACATAGCTCAGCAATACTCAAATGTACCTTCTAAACACCAAAACAAATTCCTATTATTTTTAACATTAGAGCAATTAACTGAATTCATTCAGGAAATCGATAAAGAAAATCAATTAGTGGTGTTACAAAAGCTGGGAATTGAAAAATCAACCAAAGTCCTGGACTTAATGGAAAACGATAATCTGGCTACTTTATTAACAGACCTTGAACCTGAGAAGATTGAAGAACTCTTGTCAGAGATGAATCAAGAGGAATCTCAAGTCGTTATGAATTTAATGAATTACCCCCCAGAAACGGCTGGTAGAATAATGAACAACCGCTATGTATGGATTCCAAAGGACTATACAGTCCGTGAGGCGGTTGATAAACTGAAGGATTTCGCCGAATTGGCTGAATACCTTAACTACCTGTATGTGATCGATGAAGAAAAGAAACTAATCGGCGTTATTTCTTACAAAGATTTGTTACTAGGGGAACTGCAGGATAAAATTGAAACGATTATGTACAGCAGAGTGGTAAAAGTAGATGTCTATACTGACCAGGAAGAAGTAGCAAAAATGATTAGTCGATATGATTTCATTACGATCCCGGTCATTGAGGAAGATGGGAAATTGGCTGGTGTCATTACCGTTGACGATATTATCGATGTGGTCATTCAAGAAGCAAATGAAGACATAGAAAAGTTATCAGCTTCAGGAAAATCAATTGACTTCAATACCAAACCATTAGTAGCTGCCTATCGTCGATTACCCTGGTTGATTCTGTTATTATTCATTGGACTCGTTTCAGGAAGCATTATAAATATGTTTTCCGCAACACTAGAGCAAGTCGTGGCACTCGCTTTCTTTATGCCCATGATTGCTGGTATGACGGGCAATACCGGAACTCAATCACTTGCTGTAGTCGTAAGGGGCCTGGTTTCAAATGACTTAGATTTCGGGCAAGTGCTGAAGCTGATCATCCGTGAGCTATCGGTTGGCATCATCATTGGAGTGACATGCGCGGTGATGATATCCATCATTGCATTTGTTTGGCAAGGAAATGTCATATTGGGTGCAGTAGTAGGGAGCTCCTTACTCATCACACTAGTTATTGGAACGTTGGCAGGTACAATTATTCCACTGATTCTATACAAGTTTAATGTTGACCCTGCTGTAGCTTCCGGTCCTTTAATTACAACAATCAACGATATCTTGTCTCTTATGATCTATTTTGGGATTGCTACCATGTTTATTACGAGATTAATGTAAGTTTTCTCAAATAGTTGAGAATCATCAAGAATTAGCACGTAACGATTACAAAAAGCTCTTAAATCATGAGCTTTTTTTTTATTTGAGGAGACTAATAAGGAATAGCTTCTCTAATTCTTCAAATGACCTTTTTTGAAAATGCTACTATTATACAAAAATAACATTGACCAAATTGGTCAAAAATGGCTATAATGAAATTGACCAATATGGTCAAACGCCTGTCCCTTTATAGGAGGATGAGAAAGTATTGTTTAAAACATTGAACTTAGATCCTGAGAAAGAAGAAAGGATCATTAATGCAGCAACTCAAGTTTTTGCGAAGAATAGTTACCAAAATGCCTCAACAAACGAGATCGTCAAGGAAGCAAAGATATCAAAGGGAATTTTATTTCATTATTTTAATAGCAAAAAGGATTTGTATGTCTCACTGTATGAACATCTAGCTGACTTATTCACTGAGAAGATTTATGAGCGTATTGACTGGAACGAGCGCGATATTTTCGTTACGATTCGCGCAGTAACGTTGATAAAGTTTGAGCTTTTTGCCGTTTACCCACATCTGATAAATTTTCTTACTAGTGCATTTATCGAAGAAGCACCGGAAGTAAAAGATGATATCGAACAGATTAAAGCCAAAATGGTGGAGAACAGCTTTGCAAAATTATTTTCGAACATAGATACAACTAAATTCAAAGAAGGCGTCGATGTGAAAAAAGCGATTCAAATTATTTATTGGACGTTTGAAGGAATTGCCAATCAACAACAGCAAAAAGCTAAGACACTATCCGTAGAAGAAATTAAACAAGAAGAAGTGCTGGCTGAAGTTGATTCCTACATCGAATTATTGAAGGCATCATTTTACAAATAGACAGTTGGAAAGTGAGGATGAGATTCATGAATGTGATTGAAATTAATGAATTAACGAAAACGTATGGAAAGTCGAGAGGGATTACGGATATCAGTTTCCAAGTAAAAGAAGGGGAAATCTTTGGCTTTATCGGTCCTAACGGGGCAGGGAAATCTACGACGATTCGAACCCTCCTTTCGCTGATTCATCCGACGAGCGGCAGTGCGAAAATATTTGGAAAAGATTGTGTTGAGTTCGCTCCAGAGATTGCGAAGGAAGTTGGATATCTACCATCTGAAGTATTCTATTACGACAATATGAAGGTGATGGACCTCCTCAAGTATTCTGCCAGTTTCTACAAGAAAGACTGCACGAAGAGGATTAAAGAATTGGCCGAAGTGCTGAACTTAGATTTAACGAAGAAGATTGATGATCTCTCACTTGGAAACAAAAAGAAAGTGGGAATCATTCAAGGGTTGCTTCATGAACCTAAACTCATTATCCTCGATGAGCCAACATCAGGACTGGATCCATTAATGCAGCAAAAATTCTTCGAACTGCTTCAAGCTGAAAATAAGAAGGGAGTCACCATTCTATTTTCTTCTCATATATTAAGTGAAGTTCAGCGACTATGCGATCGAGTAGCGATCATTAAAGAAGGAAAAATCGTTCAAGTCGAAAAGATCAGTACGTTAAAAGAAAACAACCATAAAAAATTCAAACTTGAATTAAAAAGTGATGTAGATCAATCATACTTCGAGCTTGAAGGCGTGAGCAATCTTGAAGTGAATCAAAATCATGTCAGCTTCCTGTTCAGGGGGGATATCAACTCGGTGATGAAGAAGATTTCCTCTATCCAAATTGCCAATCTATGGATAGAGGAGCCGGATTTAGAAGAAATCTTCATGCACTATTACGAAAAGGAGGCTTGATACTCTATGAATATCTTTCTGTATGAACTGAAGGCTTATCGTAAGTCAACGTTTATTTGGACCGTTTCACTCGTTGTGTTAGTGATCCTGTTTATGGCGATGTTTCCTTCTATATCTAAAGAAATTGATGAATTTAAGAAACTCCTGGAAGGATTCCCAGAAGGAGTGAGAAAAGCGTTAGGTATTCAGGTCGACAGTATCGGTTCTCTAAATGGTTATTATTCGTATATCTTTTTGTACATCACACTATGCGGTGCGATTCAAGCCATGAATCTTGGAATCTCAATTAGTTCTAAGGAAATTCGTGAAAAGACAGCCGACTTTCTATTGACCAAACCAGTTACCCGGACGAAGATCCTTGCTTCTAAAATACTCGCAGCTTTAACATCGCTGCTTTTTACAAATATCGTGTATGTGGTTGCAGCAGTCATTGTGGCGAACGTGGTAAAAGTGGAGAATTTCAGTCTGTATGTATTCTTGCTGATTTCTCTAACTCTACTATTCACCCAATTGATTATGTTTGCCATCGGAATCATCATTGCCGTAGTATTTCCAAAGGTGAAATCGGTAATCAGCTTATCGCTTGGCGTCGTGTTTGCCTTTTTTCTAATTGGTATGGTTGCAGCTGCTGAGGAGACAACTCGTTATTTTTCTCCATTTAAATACTTTGACTATAGCTATATTTTGAACCAAGAGGGATATGAATGGTCATTCCTGATCTTAGGGATCTTCTTGATTGTCCTTTCACTGATCGGAAGCTTCGTTATTTACAACAAAAAAGATATCCATACGGTATAAGGGGAGGGGAACAAGATGAACGTATATATTAGAGAAATGAAGGCTCACCGCAAATCCCTCATCATTTGGTGCATAGGGATGGTAGCGTTGATCGGTTCGGGGATGGGGAAGTTTGCAGGATTCTCTTCTTCAGGTCAATCCATGAATGAGCTAATGGCCCAAATGCCTAAATCACTCCAAGCATTTCTAGGCGTAGGTAGTCTCGATATGTCGACGGCCAGTGGATTTTATGGAGTACTCTTTCTGTATATAGTGTTGCTCTCTACCATTCATGCTGCAATGATTGGTGCAACAATCATCTCAAAGGAAGAAAGGGATAAAACCGTAGAGTTTTTGTTCGTTAAACCCCTGCCCAGGAAGAAAATCATAGTGATTAAATTGTTGGCAGCTCTCACGCAAGTCGGGATTCTGTTGATCATCACATGGTCAGCTTCTTTATTCATAGTAGGAAGCTATAGTGATGGAGAGCACATCATCAGCGATATTGGAATGACCATGGTAGGAATGTTTATATTACAAGTACTATTTTTAGTAATCGGAACAGCGATTGCAGCTTTGACCAAAATGCCTGGAAAAGCCGCTACATTAGCAACAGGTGTTTTATTAGCCACCTTCATCCTTTCCTTTGCCATAGACTTGAGCGGAAAACTCGAAGGCTTGAAATATCTCACACCATTCAAATACTTTGAAGCGAAGAATGTGATGGATGGTGGTTTGGAATCGGGATTCGTAGGAATATCAGTTGTTTTGATAGGCGTGCTGGCAGTATCTACGTTTGTGTTTTATGATAAGCGGGATTTGAATGTGTAGGCAAAGAAGCCCATCCTTATTTAAAAGGATGGGCTTTTTTATATAGTCTGAATTTGAAGTAGAGTCAACGTCACTGGTAAGAACCCACAAGTATAAAAACTTTTCGACTAAAGCTATAAATATATTTATACTAATAACCAAATTAACTAATTTGTATTATGTATCATCCCCCATTACAATTAACTTCGTAAGGTAAACAAATATAAATTTGGAGGGATAAATAATGAGTAAAAATATATTAATGGTCGTTACAACGGCTGACAAGATGAATGAGGACCATAAAACAGGACTTTGGTTATCGGAATTTGGTGAAGCATATGTTGAATTTGCTCGTTTAGGGTATTCCGTTACAGTAGCAAGTCCACTGGGTGGAAAAGCACCGGTTGATGCCCGCAGCTTAGAGGGGGATACCCCTCAAGACATATTAGACACAGCGAAGTATCTGGAAAACACGTTGAAACTTGAAGATATCATAGATCATTCTCAATTTGATGCTATTTTCTTACCAGGTGGGCACGGGACGATGTTTGATCTGCCGGATAATTCAAAACTTCAAGATATCATTCGAGAATTATACGAAGGGGATAAAGTGGTAGCGGCTGTATGTCACGGACCCGCTGGACTAGTCGGAGTGAAATTATCAGATGGAACCCCATTAGTAGCAGGGAAAGCAGTTACAGCTTTTACAGATGAAGAAGAGAAGGAAACGACACTAGATCGCTTTATGCCTTTCCTTTTAGAAACACGATTGCGCGAGCTTGGAGCAGAATTTGTTGCTACAGCAAATTGGACCGATCATATCCAAGTGGCCGGAAACATTATCACAGGTCAAAATCCACAATCAACTGTGAGTGTAGCAAAAGAAGTTGTAAAGAGATTAAGCTAACAGGTATAGGTTCATTACTTTTACAATAATACGTTGGTAGAATAATGATTGGCAGGAGGGCTAAAATGTCATCAATTACGATTACCGCAATCCTGACTGCAAAGCCTGGTAGGGAAGAGCAACTATATCAAGAATTAATCCAAGTGATAACACCTTCTCGCCGGGAAGATGGATGCATCGAATATTCGCTTCATCAATCATTAGCAAATAACGCGACCTTTGTTTTTTATGAAACATGGGAGAGTGAAGAAGCTCTGGCATCTCATATTGAATCTGAGCATTACAATCGTTATCGACAAAACACAGTAACACTGGTTGAGAAACGAGAAGTATATCGGCTGCAGAAAGTAGATATATAAGATGAGCACCGTCCTTTTGTGGACGGTGCTTTCAAATAAATTCTGTTATAGATATACTAAAAAAAGAATTAGCTGAGGATATAAAAATTTTATCGAAGGGAGTGATCACTATGATTGATTTTGAATGGTATCGCAGTTTTATTAGTATTTATAAGCATCGTTCCGTATCCGCTGCAGCGAAAGCGCGTATTTTGACTCAGCCAGCGATGAGCCAGCATCTATCGGCATTAGAGTCTGAAGTGGGCGAACCACTGTTTATCCGTGCACCACGTAAAATGATTCCCACGCTTAAGGGGAAAGAATTATATACGAAAATTGTGCCTCTCATTGAAAACCTAGAAAGCGCGACCCTTGAGATCAGACACGCTTATTCTAAAACGTCCCTTGCGCCCATCGTTCGGTTTGGTTCCCCTGCTGAATACTTCACGAAAGCAGTCATCCCTCAGTTGAAGGATATCGACATACGTTTTATCGTTCAATTTAGTACCGCCGGTTTATTATTGGAAAAGTTGGAGAAAGATGAACTCGACTTTACCATAACAACTCAAAAGCTGAACACGTCTTCGATTGAGTATGTCAAGATAGTAGAAGAAGAATTTGTTGTTGTCACACCGGCAAGCTATTCTTCAAGTGCCGTTGAAATTTCAGATATTGAAGTGTGGTTAATGGAACAGAAGTGGTTAAGCTATGGAGTCGAGCTCCCGATTGTTAGAAGATACTGGAGAGAACATTTCGGCAAGAGACCTGAAGTGCCACCGATTCACATTGTACCGGATCTTCGGACGATTCTAGAAGCGATTGAAAACGGTATGGGAGTAAGTATTCTTCCAACGTATTTATTAAAAGATAGTCTGGAGGCAAAGAGGTCAAAGGTAATGTTCCCTCATCTTTCCGTAAACAATACGATTTATGCTGCATATAAGATCGAACATCGGAGTAATCCAGTGATAGAGGGTATAGTCAAAAAGTTAAAGGGAGAAGAGTGATGAAAAAGGATCTTTTCCATAAGGGAAAAGATCCTTTTTCGAATAGATTTATAATTTTCCCTTTAGTTCTTCAATCTGCTCTAAATGCCTCTTCTCATGATATCCAATAAACGGTACCCATTCATCTAAACGGATAAGTCCGAAAACGGGATGGGGATATGCTTTTTTTTGTAGAGCTTCTTTATGTGTTGTATCCAGAAATGTTAGAAGGTCTTTTCGTGATTCTTCAAGTTTGTCCTTCATTTCTTGAAGTGTAAGGTTTTCTTCAGTAGGAACGACAAATGGAGGTGCATCTACTTTCGTCGACCGATTTACCGTATAGTGAATCGGCTTCGACGATACTTCCTGCTCTTCACCTCTAGCTAAAGTTGTTTGAATCGCTTTCGTCAACGATTTCTCCATTAGATACAGGTGATCAAGCACTTGCATGATTGTCCATCGGCCTTCTTCAATTCTTTTGTTCAATTCATCATTCGTTAAATCGCTCACACTATTCAATAGGTCAGAACGGATGTCCTCAATCATGGTAATCTCTTTATCCAAATAAGTTCCTCCTCATGGGTGGTTTCACCATCCATTTTACTCTTTTAGAGAGATTAACGTACAGTAATAGCACTTTTTAAAAAAAGCTCAGGAATCTGAGCTTTTCAGGTAATATGGTGTTTTGTTAACGTACTTTAACTTTCACTTCCAGTCTTTTCTCCTTCTCCATCAAAATCAGGAGCAACAGCTTTCCGGATAAATAACGAAATAAAGAAAGCGACAGCAGCTAAGGCAAGAGCAAACCAATAAGCATGATGTACACCGTAGGTCATGGCCTTGTTTAAGACTCCTTCTGTTAACTCACCCGATTGCCCTTCAATATACCCGGCCTGACTTTGAGTCATGATGCTGACAAAGATTGAAACACCTAAAGCTCCAGCGACTGGCTGCAGGGTGTTTGCAATGGCGGTACCATGTGGATATAAATGTTTCGGTAGTTCATTTAAACCATTCGTTTGTGCAGGCATCATGATGGCTGAAATGGAAAGCATCAAAACCATATAAAAAAGAACGAATAACCAGATCGGTGTAGATGGGTTAATTGTGCTAAAGAATATCATTACCCCGACTAATGTTAAGGTTCCTGGAATGATCAGTTTTCTTGGGCCGTACTTATCAAAAAGCGATCCCATCGTTGGAGACATTAGCCCATTTAAAAGTGCCCCGGGAAGTAATAATAATCCGGCTGCTTTTGCAGAGTATCCGAGAGGTCCTTGTAAATACATAGGCATGACGATTTCCGATGCAAACATAGCCATGATGACGATGACGAAAATCGATACTCCTCTCGCATAGCTTTTATAACGGAAAACACGAACATCGAGAAGTGGTTCATCAAGCTTTAACTGCCGTAAGACGAATAGAATCAAGCTTATTATCGCAATTGAAATAATCACAATGATTTTCAGAGACGTAAACCCTGCAGATTCTTCTCCCGCCGAACTAAATCCGTAAACAATTCCTCCAATACCAATCGAAGAAAGGATAATGGACAAGATATCCACACTTGGTCGAGTGATTTCGCCGACATTTTGTAAATATTTCAGAGCGAATAGAATAGAGAATACGGCGAAGGGAATGACCGTTATGAATAACCATCTCCACCCTAACAAGTCGACAATCACGCCAGAAAGAGTCGGTCCGATCGCTGGTGCAAACATAATCACCAGTCCAAACGTACCCATGATTTTACCACGGACTTCAGGCCTGTAAATAAGTAATAAGGCATTCATGATGACAGGAATGAGTAAACCGGTACCAACGGCCTGGATCATCCGGCCAGCAAGTAACATAGGGAAATTCAGGGCACATGCAGCAATCACCGTGCCTAGAAGAAACACACTCATTACACCAATAAACATTTGACGAGTCGTGAACCATTGGATAAGAAGGGCGGAGATTGGCATCAGCACACCCATCACGAGCATGAATCCTGTTGCTAACCACTGAACCGTGGGAGCATCGACGTTAAATACGGCCATTAATTCGGTTAGGGCGATATTTAACAACGTTTCATTTAATATGGCAAAAAAAGCACCTATCATAAACGTAATGAGGATCGCTTTTGAATTGATATTTGATGACATGTTGTTCCTCCATTAAAGATTAAAATAAAATACTTATCTATAATGCTTGATTTTGAATGATTTCTCAAGTGAATTGTTCCATATACCACGAAAAAGAGGGGTGTCACATGGACACCCCTCTAGACCATTCTTATGCTTCGCGCTTTCTTCTTCTAAAGCGGTGAAAGACAAGATACATCATCGGAACTATGATCAGCGTTAATACAGCTGAGAACAGGATACCTGAAATAATGGTAACAGCAAGTGGTGTAAAAAGGGCATCTCCACTGACTGCAACTGGAATAAGTGCAACAATTGATGTGAGAGCCGTTAATAGAATTGGGCGAATTCGGGTCCGTCCTGATTCCACGACAGCTTCTTTCACACCCATACCATTCTTCAATCCTTGCTCAATAAACTCAATTAACACGACAGAGTTCCTCACAACAATACCGGTTAATGATACCATACCCATAACACCCAGGAAGCTGATTGGGGTTTGAGTAACGAATAACCCTAGAATCGCACCTGCAATGGCAAGATAAACCGCGACAAGAACTAAGAACGGAAGTGATAAAGAATTAAATTGAAGGGCAATGACTAGATACACAAGGAAAATGACGATTGTAAATAGGACTGTAATCTCCGCAAAGAAGTCATTCTGAGCTTCATTCTCTCCACCTAATGTAATGGAATAATTGTTGTCGTCAAGGTTTTCTCGTACATCTTTCACGATATCCTGGACATTTTCTTTATAGTTCTCTTCATTCTCAGGGAAAGCACGAATCGTGATTGCACGCTCTCCGTCTTTATGAGGGATGAGTTGAAGCTCTTCTTTCTTCTCAGGAGTCACTAGCTCATCAAGTGAAATCAGCTTTGGTGGTCCAGCAGGATTAGCTATTTCAGCGGGAACCTCTAGAGAAGACAGGTCGACTTCTTCATCATTTCCTTCTAAAACCAGTGTCATATCACGTTTCGTAACACCATTATCAAAGGCTTTCATAGGAATGCCTTCTGTTGCCAATCGAAGCTGTTGGCTGATCTGATTGATTGTAATTCCATTTTCCTCAAGAAGCTCGCGGTTTGGAACATATTCAATCGTTGGCTCCATTTCTCCAACATTATCAACCACTAGATCAGTTTCCAGTTTTTCAATTTCAGATGAAATCGTGTCACGAAGTTCAATTAATTGTTCCATCTCAGGACCAGAAACCGTAACTGTAACGGGAGCTCCTGCAGGAGGACCTTGCTGGATCGTTTCCATGAAGATCTTCGCATCTGGATATTCTTCCCTCAGTTTGTCAGTCCACTCGTCAATCAGTCCTTGAGCCGTTTGGTTTTCACGATCGACTCTCGCGACCAATTGACCTGTATTTTGACCGGAATTTGAAAGAGAGCTGTTAAATAAGTTAGGTAGTCCCGTACCTGCAAACGCTGAAGTTTCATATACACCTTCGTCTGTTTTTAACAGTTGTTCCATGTCTTCTAAGGTGATAGCTGTTTCTTCAATCGTTGTACCGATTGGTAACGTTACATCAATCGTTACTTCTTCACGGTCAGCTGACGGGAAGAATTCAAACGGTGTAAGGGCAATGAGACCAAAGATGGCGGTTGTGAATACAAGGCCGATGAAAGATACCACGAAAGGTCTTTTTGAAAACTTTTTCAATACACTGTCAGCATAAAAATCAGCGAGCTTATTCAATGGCTTCCCTAATAAACCAGGAGCATCAGATACTTTTTTCGTTGTTTTACTGTAAAGCAGATATCTCAAGATTGGAACGAATATCAGCGCTACAAGTGTTGAAGCAATAATAGTCGTAATTAATACTGTAGGTAATGCCCTTATAAATGCCCCATTCCCCCCTGATAAGAAAACAAGTGGAAGGAAGGTGAACACTATGGCTAGAGAAGATGTCAGGATCGATACCCAAATTTCTTTTACCCCATTTATGGCTCCCATTAGTGCACGGTCGCCAAGCTTGTAACGACGTTGAATATTATCATTTACTACAATCGAGTCATCAACCAATATACCAAGAGCAATGATGGCACCGATGACAGATATTTGGTTTAAGTCCACGCCTGAAAACGGAAGTGGAATTAGACCTATAAGTACGGAAATCGGAACGGCTAAAGCAACGACGAACGCACCAGAAACCGTAAGTCCAAGAGCTGTAGTCAGGATGACCGCAACAACTGAAATGGCAAGTGACATAAATAATCCATCAAAAATGTCTGTTACAATCGATGCCTGAGAGTAATAAGGTTCAAGTTTCACATCAGATGGAAGAGACTTTGCCAGTTCATCCACTTTGTCGCTTACTTTCTCATCCACAGAAGGGATATCTTCCCCAGCCTGAACAAATGCTGTAAAGGATAGGGATGGCTTACCTTCAAATGTAACAATATCTTTTACTTCTTTAGACGAAACGTTAATGTTGGCTATATCTTGTAAATAGACCGATTCTCCTTGAGGGTTCTTACCAACAAAAAGCTCGTTCATTTCATCAAGAGTCGAGTAGTGATCCACCGTTAATTGAACGACTTCGTTATCGACTTCTTGCTTTCCTAGAGGAGTGGGATAGTATTCATCATTAATCGCACTCATGACAGTGGAAGGATTAAGTCCGGACTCTTTTAGTTCATCCTGTTTTAATTCAATGACAATTTCTTCTTCGGGTAATCCTTTTACCGTTACACTGGAGACACCAGTGATTTCCTTGACTTCTTCCTGCCAACGAGTCAATTGTTCACGAAGAGCGAAAAGTGACTCTTCACTATCACTTGTAAGGTGATACGAAACAATCGGCATTTTTACAGTGGATTCGTTAATTTCCGGATCGAATACCTCGTCAGGAAAAGAGGTGGAAGCATCTGAAACCGCTTGTCGAACATCTCCAAACACTTCTTTTTTGTTTTCTCCATCTTCAACCTCTACAATAATAGTAGAGAAACCGGCTGAAGAGGAGGAACTGATTTCTTTAATTCCATCAATGGATTGCAGAGAAGATTCGATGGGATTGGTCACTGTCCTCTCAACAGAGTCAACGGTTGCACCAGGATAAACGGTGCTGACCGTTCCAATGTTCACGCTTGTTTCAGGTATTTCTCTCTGTGGTAATTGTAGAAAAGTGAAAATACCGATAATCACAAATAATAAGATAAAAATCAGTGTGATTTTGGAACGGTTTAAAATAGCCTTCAACATAGATGTTGTCCTCCTTTAAAAATATTTGACTCATGGGTCAAATGATTTTTTATTAATTTGATTATTCGTTGTTATAACAGTTATTTATTTGGTTGACTCACTAGTCATTTTACCTGTATTTTTTCTGTAGTCAAGAAATAATGCTCTTCTATTTTTGGGGGAGTATGGTTAAAATGGTAGAGTGAATTTTTCTTTGGATATAGAGGTGTGAAAAATGGATAAACGTAAATCAATACTCGAATCAGCCGTGGAGCTCTTTGCAGAACACGGATATAATCAAACGTCCATGCAGCAAATCGCCGAAAGTGTCGGCATTTCAAAGGGCTCCCTGTACTCATTCTTTCAATCAAAAGAAGATTTAATCATATCGATTTATGAACATTATCAGCAACTTGTCTTCGAACGGGCTTTTGTCGTCGGACTAGAAGGGAATTTACCACCTCTTGAACGATTCGCAAAACAGTTTCAAGTACAATTTGAAGGGATACTCGAATACAAATCTTATATGAAAATGCACATGCGGGGGGAGTCCGCGAAGAACAGTGAGAAATTGGCTGCAATGGAACACCGTATGAGAGGACGGTTGTTTAGCTGGCTCGAGCATAATTTATTAGAAGTATTTGGTGGTAAGATCAAGCCATACATATGGGACCTCATGTGGATGACACAATCCATCTATTCATCATATATGATGCTTTTGATTTCTACTGATGATGCCCTGGACCCTTCTATTCTCGGGAAACATTTAGTGAGACAAATTTCTCTCCTTGCTGGAGACTTTCTTGAAGGAAAGAGCAAGCCATTGTTGGATGATGAGATAATGAAATCATTTTCCGTTAGCATGGACCGGGAAGGAGCCTTCATTTCATTTGAAGAGAGGGAGAACGCTTGGAAGAGTTTGTATGAGAAAATAAGGGGGTTGAGTGAAGATCGTGTAAAGTATTACATGAACATTGCCAATCGGATCTCACAAGTATGCCGCCAGTCTAATCAAGATGAGTTGATTATAAGAGGGTTATTCAGATTGATGATGGACGAAGAGAATTTGAAAAATGAAGCGATAGAGTTAGAAAAGCAACTCCTTCCTGAGAGTGTATAGGGAAGGAGTTTTTTTATTTGTTATTGTTTTTTAAGGTAGTGTGATCAGAAGTGAGGAAGGAAGGTTTGCTTTGAAGGGGGATGAGAAGAGCGGGGGTACCAGGTTTTTTATATACCTTCTTTCATCGTTAAAGGTGAGCACACATCGATAGATAAATAGACATAAAATTAAGTCCTCATTTTCTGAATATTCTACATCTTTAGACATATATGTCCATATTACTTCTCCTTAATATTTCCTGTTTTACGTAATATTGAAGGTGATCCTCATGTAAAGGCAGAAACTGTTTAGGGTACCGAAACATATGGGAGGGAATATATTTATGAAAAAGAAAAAAGTAGTCTCAAGTTTAGCAGCAATTCTTCTTTGTACCAGCATGGCATCAACAAGCTTAGCGTCCAGTTCACCAAATGGAAATTTAACAAATGATCGGGCAAATTTACCAATCTCCGGTTTTACTGATCATGCAGAATTAACGAAGGCTTTACAGAAAATTGCACAGACAAGCCAAGGAAGAGTAGCGCTGGATGTGGCAGGTCGTTCACATAATGGATTAGAGATATATAAAGCAAGGGTGGGAACCGGGGACCGCGTAGTGATGATTCAAAGTGAAATCCACGGGAATGAAAAAACAGGAACGGAAGCTCTTCTGAATATCCTTCAGTACCTCGGGTCGAGTAATTCACCAGAGGCACAGAACATTCGTGAAGAAATTACACTAGTCGTTCTCCCTATGATGAATCCTGACGCAAGTGAATTGAATCGACGTGCGAATGATATGACATGGAGTGAGGTGGTGGAAAAGTTTCCATCATTAGCAGAAGCTACGCCCTCCTGGAATTATTACACTAGGACTCTTCAAGATGTTGATTATAGTGAACGCCCTGGATTTGACGTAAATCGTGACTTTAATCCGGATTTGAATTATAGCGCTCAACCTGCTGATTTTCCCGGAAGTTCAGATCAACCTGGTTGGTATATTACACCTGAATCCCAGACAGTTAGAGATGTTTATAAGAGCTTGAGAGAGGAGTTTGGGAATGTAGATACATTTATTGACTTGCATCATCAAGGTCAATATTACGTCGAGGGGACGGATGATATTGTAACAATGTCCCTATCCGGACAGTTTGTTCCAGATCCTGGTTCACCTGAAGGAAGTGATTATGCTGAGTACGCTGAGAATTATCGATATGATTATTCCAGGCAGTTAAATGTTGCAGCGTATAATGCCTTACAATCCATCGGAAATTCACCGTTTACTAACATTACCCTGTATCAGCAAGAATTAGATCTTCCTGGGACAGCCCTTGGATCATTCGCCCTTAATGGTAGCGGTACTGTGCTGTTCGAAGTAAGAGGACAAACATGGACTCTGGGACAAAAGAAAAAAGGTCAATTAGTAAAAGCAGTTGAGACGGGATTAAATTCAATTATCACCGGTGTGGCTAACGACAGCATTGATGACCTCAATCCAGAAGATTATGAAGATATTCCAGAAACGGCATATAGACCTGGTTTATAGTGATAGAACAGCTGACTCCAATCAGGGGAGTCAGCTTCTACTGTTCTATTTATACTGTGATTTTTTCACCTGGTCCCGGTGGAAGGGAGAATCTTCAACTTCATTCACTACGCTAAATGGATTATGATCCAAATCGAAAAACTCAAATCCTTTCATTCCTCCAAAGTCTTCAATTTCAGAAGTGACGACCCCAGAGTTCTTTAAATCCTTATGAACCTCCTCAATGTCTTCTACCAAGAAATTAAAGTACACATTCTTCTTTTTCCCACTGATGACAAATTCAGTAGGCTGAGGGGAATCCACTTGAACCAATCCTAATTGAGTGTCACTATTTGGGAAATAAAAACCTGCACCACCATCCCAGGTATCAATCTTTCTTACACCTAAATGCTTTTCATACCATTTCATCGATTTCTCCATGTCCGTCACAGGTATAAATACACTACCCACTTTAAACAAAACACTCACTCCTCCTATTTGGAATTCATTGGTATAACGATTATACTAGAATAAAAGTTACAAATGTTTTTAAATTTTTTTGAAAGGACGAAAAAGTTGATTTTTGAGGAACTGGAAACTACGATTCTAAAACTTTATAAGTATTGTGTAAAGCTCTCTGCTTCTACACCAGAGGCAGAAGACCTTGTTCAGGAGACTCTTTTAAAAACGTACAAATTGAAGAAATCAGAACCTGAACGAGACTTATCCATGTCCTTTCTCTATACCATCGCCAAAAACCTTTTTATTGATGGAAAAAGAAAAAGAAACGGGCTTGTTTTAATCAATGAGGATTATCATTTCCAATCAAAAGACTTTATCGAATATGACGCTCTGTTGGAATGTCTATTTACAGCTTTGCCCCTTAAGCAAGCTATGCTTCTCACATTGAAAGACGTGTTTGGCTACTCATCTAAAGAAATCGCCTCTATGCTTCGAATCAGCGATGCATCCGTAAAAACCGCTCTTCATCGAGCTAGGAATAAAATAGTGGAGGGTGTACCTTATGAAAATTCAGATGAAAAGATCCTTCGTGAAATAACAAACTCCATCAAAGAATCAAATTCCTTACGATTATTTCAGTATTATCGCCTACTAGAAACCAAGTATTACAATACCTCGAGAAGCGCAGTGAATATCCTTTGTTATGTGGTTGATCCAGATGGAAATGTGTTAGAAATCATCAATTAAGGAGGTTTAAGAATATGATTACGCGTAACATAAAAGTGAAAGAAATTGGTGGATTGAACTTAGTAGGGTTTCGAGTCGTATGTCCTGGTGACGAGTACATCATAGAAATCCCAAAAGCTGCTGCTAAATTGAAAGAAAGGGTCGATGAGATTCAACATCTTGTAAATAAGCAGATTCAACTAGGTGCGTTTGTAGCAGAGGATGCTACTGTCGATTTGGATGGATACTGGGTAGGGATGGAAGTGGAGAAGATTGAAGTTATTCCCCCAGGCATGGTGTCATTAACGATTCCTCCCCAAACCTATGTAAGCACCTTTTATCAAGGGACGAATCATGGAATTAGAGATGCATATCGTGACATGCATGAATGGGCAGAGATAAACGGATATGCAAGAAGAAGAGATTTATGGCATGTAGAGAGATTTTATCGTTTTGATAATAGTGATCAGGTTGAAGTGGAATTGTTGGATACAGTTGATTTGAAGTGATTAGATGACTGACTCTGATAGTGGAGTCGTTTTTTTTGATTGGATGTAAGTTGGTAAGGGATTTTGTTTTATTCATGTAGAAAAATTGGTTGCAACGCCTTTTAATTTTAAATATGAAAATAAATATCTGCATCTAAATAGTTATAGGCGGGAGTGTGCTAATACCTTTGGAGGAATCTCCGTTTAGTGAGAAATTTGCCTGGGTTGAGGACAGGTTTGGTGTGTCATGGCAGTTGAATTTATCGAAGAGAGAGGAATGATTGGATCCTTACACTAGGTGAGGGAGTGTTTTGTTGATATATTTTTTTTAGAAAAAGAGATAGAATAGGGTTCTGGTATTGTCACTACAAAAGATGGAGGCACACATATGAAAACTGAAAAACAGAAAATGCTCGATGGAGAATTTTACGAACCATGGGATCCTCAATTAATGGAAGAGAGAAAACAAGCACGTTTTTTAACACGCATGCTTAATCAAACGACAGAAGAAGAAGACGGGGATAGAGTAGTTGCCATAAAAAAATTGTTCGGATCTACTGGGGAAAGCGTTTATTTAGAGCCTAACTTCAGATGTGATTATGGATATAACATTCACGTGGGCAACCATTTCTTTGCTAATTTTAATTGTGTGATATTAGATGTGTGTGAAGTCCGCATCGGTGAAAATTGTATGCTCGCACCTGGAGTACATATTTACACAGCGACTCATCCAATGAATCCGGTTGAGAGAAACAAAGGACCGGAATTTGGGAAGCCTGTCAAAATAGGAGACAACTGCTGGATTGGTGGAGGCGCAATCATTAATCCCGGAGTGACGATAGGTGATAATGTGGTTATAGCTTCAGGCGCTGTTGTGACAAAGAATGTCCCTTCTAATGTCGTGGTGGGTGGAAATCCTGCCCGTATCATCAAGGAGATTGACTTGGAAGAGAAGAGATAAGCGTATTTATAAAGCAGAGTAAAGCAGCTGGAATCAATCTATCCCAGCTGCCATGATTAGAACTTCTCTGGAAACTGCTTGACAATTCCGCCCGATAGGACATCAGCCAGGTGAAGAATATGTGCTTTCCCTTTATCAAAGCTTGTTATGTTTCCTTTCCAGTCTTTCTTGATTCGTGCAATCGCTTCATCGGTGACGAATTGCAAGTGCATATATAACAGGTCTTTAAGCGCATTTTCAGACCAGTAAGGATTTGCTTTTGCTAAGAATCCTGCAATGTCATCTGCATTTTGATACCATTCTTTGTTAAATTTCTCCACTTCTGCTTGCTTTCCATTTTTAGCAGCATCAACGATTTTTCCTGCCAATACAATATGCTCGGTCAACAAATCAGCTAGCTTATTCCCAGCCTCTTCACCATAATAAGGTTTAATTGCATTTCCGATGTCTTTCTGATTTTGAAGTAATCTTGCAAGAACCACATCTTGATCCTCTAATTCATCAACGGCACTAATAATATAATTCCTGGTATAGATAACATGATCGTTCCATAAAATTCTAATGTCTTCTTTTGCTTTCATGCTGGCTTCACTCACACATTCAGCCTGCTTTGCTTCAGCTGAAGCACCGATCCCAGGGAAGTAAGAAAGAGTGATCATCACAACCATTACAAGAAATCCAATCTTTTTCATTAAAAAACCTCCATTCATTTAGCTTTGCCCCATTATTATTTACTTCTTTTCCCCATTCACTCATAAAAACTCAATCGGAAAAATATGTTAATTTAAAAATTGAGAGGGACGGACCTTGAATCTTCAAACGTACGAAACCTACATTTACGCTTAGGGAGCAGGTGAGGTGTAGTTGAAAAGAGGGAGGTAAGTGGCATGTCGGCAAACCTCTCACTTTTTGGATGCGCAATACATTGGGAAAAATAAAAAGGGCTGCCAATTTTCAAAAAAACCGTTGCTTGTCCTCACCAAATAGCCTTTTTCGACATAAAGTGTTCTATGGAGGTGATGCTTTGGCAAGAAAATTACTAGAATATCTTTTTATCAGGACCTCAGATACACATGCCAAGATTGACTTGGGATCTCCTTCCCTCTCAAATATGCACGTTGCACAGTTCGGGGTTACTCTTCGACCCCTCGTTAAGCAAGAGAACAATGGTTATAAGATCAACAGTCCATACTGAAAAAATGAAGCGAGCACCAGTATGAAACTCCGCCGATCAATAAGTCAATGATGATGAATAAAGTGAATAAGAACGTGTTTACAGAAATACAATAGAGATAAAAATCTAAGCCCCATAAGAAAGTCACCTCCATTTGATATAGATAAAAAAGAGTTTCCTGATGTTGAACAGGGAACTCTTTTTTTCACAATGAGGTGATCATACACCTTGAAAATCCAATCAGGCTAGTCCTTCCGTGAATATAGTACTATATATCTAATTTTAGGAGGAATTAAAGTGAAAACACTTATGATTGATCCCGGACATGGAGGATTGGATCCTGGTGCTACTTATAGAGGGTTTGAAGAGAAAGTCTTCAATCTATTGACAGCCCGACTTGTACAAAACTATTTAATGGAAAATTATAAAGTGAATATCATTATGACTAGAACAGAAGACAAAACGCTATCCTTATCAGATCGTTCTACACTTGCTAATGTCTCAAAGCCCGATTTCTTCCTATCTATTCATCATAATGCTGGTGGTGGAAGCGGCTTTGAAAGTTATGTTTATAGTGGCAGCGTACCAGCTCAAACCTTTATTTATCAGAATATAATTCATGATGCAGTAATGACTGCAATTAAGCCTTTCAATGTGGTGGACAGAGGGAAAAAGAGAGACAATTTTCATGTATTGAGGGAAACGAACATGCTATCCTTACTGGTGGAGGTTCTTTTTGTAGACAATCCAAGAGATATCTCATTATTGAACAATTCTGAATTTAGAAATGCCGTTGCTGTGGCCATTGCACGTGGTATCGCGAAGGCATTAGAATTACCGCCAAAATCGGATAATAAAAAGTCTCTATTTAAGGTGATCGCTGGTTCTTTTACGGAAAGAAAAAATGCAGAAAACAGAGTGAATGAGCTTAAAAAAAATTCCATTGAATCGGTTATCGACATTCTATCAGAATCCAGTAATACCTACTATCGAGTACAGGCCGGTGCTTTTGCAATCAGGGATAATGCTGAAAGCCAAGTGGCTAAATTGAAAATGTTTGGAATCGATTCATTTATTAGTGTTGAGGTGGTAAGTACTAATTTACCCCTGACTCAACCAAAAGAAACTGATTCTTAAGAGTCTCTTTAAAGTCAGGCATCAATAATCTGCTCAATAATACATTGGAAGATATTAATAATTCCTGAACTTCCCGCTAATAATAATTATACGTTCGGGAGGTGAATCTTATGGTTGAAAAAAGTTTTGAACAAATTTACGAGGAATACAAACAGCAAGGTAAATTTCAAGCTAAAGTAGAAATGGCTCAGGAGCTGGCATCTGGCGCGGAACAGATTGTAGCCGTTCGCCGAAATGCGGAAGACGATCTCATCGCTTTTAAAACCGAAAGTGGGAGAGAGCTTGATTATATCACTGCACTCGAAGAAGCAAAGTCAGGAAAACTGGCTCATGTAGATGTGATTCATCGATATGGAAGAGATGTTCTTCGCAGTGAACCTGACGGCCTGAAAGAGAATAACCTTAGTGAACTTCCTTCTTTTTAAAAAGTATAAAATCGAGCATAAAACCAGGGTTGGTTTTATGCTCGATTTTATTATTAGGGAAATGCTTTATCAATTAACACCATAATGAATAAATCCTATTTCCACCTTCAATCTTGTACCCTCAATAAATGCTATATCATTCGTTCCCGTTCAACAAAAAATTGCTTCATAACCTTATAATGGCTCGTTTCTACCAATGAAGATTCGAATATATGTCTGAGAAGATAAAGACATAATGTCCCGGCATAATTAAAATCCGGGTACAAAAAAATGCCATCACGATTTACGTAATGGCATCCCATTTTATAACCTTATCTTGAAGGTTCGAGAAGAACAACACTTTCTATGGTTGTAGCCAAAAGGCTGAGGTCTGTAAATTCTTCAACTTTCATTGAATCAACATATGTGATTTGAAAGCATTCCTTGTCCAAATGGTAGGTAACGGTCATAACAGGTGAGTGATCATGACTTGAAATCGTATGAACAATCTCACTATCCTTGAATTCCTTAAGAGTATTGAGCATGGTTACGATATTTTCTAGTGACATATAACATGTCTCCCTTCTACTTGCTCGAGGGATTGACTAAATACAGTCTCGTAGACCCAATGAAATTTAAGTATAACACATAAACGTATAAATAGAAACACTTGTTCTTAAAATCAGTGGAAATGAGCTCTTCGTCACAGAGATCATACGTATACCTCCTTTTTTGACGTCATATGATGTAAGAAAAAGGGAGGTGGGTGATGAGATGGTAAATCAACTTTCAAGAGATGATCCCTACAAATTGAACTATCCAGACGATATGCTGGCCATTATCCGGAAAGGATTAAATCCAACTAAGTCTAAAAAAGTGATAATCGTTGGAGCAGGAATGAGTGGTTTAGTCGCTGCTTCTCTACTGAAAAAAGCCGGGCATGACGTAACGATTTTAGAAGGAAATAAACGAATCGGCGGCAGGGTATATACTGTTCGCAAGCCATTCACACCCGGTAATTATTTGGACCTGGGAGCTATGAGGATCCCCGATAACCACAAATTAGTGTTCGAATATATAAGAAAATTCAACCTGCCCTTTCAAGAATTCATCAATAGTTCTCCAAGAGATTTACTATTAGTAAACAATATCCTAACAACAAGAGAACAATACGAAAAAAACCCCGACATTATACAGTATCCTTTACCAGAAGGTGAACAGGGAAGAACAGCTTCGGAATTGTTTATTGAAGCGACCAAGCCCTTTATGGATTTATATAATAAAAGTGATCATGAAGAACAGGAAAAATTAATTAAACAATACTCTGGTTATTCTATGGGACAATTTTTAGCAAACAATCCATTTGGTAAATCATTATCCGTAAATGCAATTCGAAAAATCAATGTTATTCTCGGGATAGAAGGGTTCCCTGAGTTCTCGTTCGTCGATATATTAAAAGACATCATTTTCCCTATATTCAGGAAAGAAACCAAATTTTATCAAATAACAGGAGGTAACGACCACTTACCTTACGGATTTGTTCAAGAACTTGGGTCACACATTCTACTGAATCAAAAAGTGACCCACATTATTCAATCCAATAGAGGAGTAAGTGTTCGATCAAGAGATTCCATTGACGGATTGGTGCGTGAATACAATGCCGATTATGTCATCGTAACCGTACCATTTACTGTCTTTCAGTTTATCGAGGTCGTACCTTATAATTCAATATCCTTTAAAAAGTGGCAGGCGATTCGGGAAGTAACGAATGTTCCAGCCGTGAAAATAGGAATTGAATTTCGTCGTCGCTTCTGGGAAGACTTGAACTACGGAAACATCGTGTCAGATCTTCCCACCCGCTTTACGTATATGCCAAGTCACGACAGAGGCAGCAACAAACCAGGGGTCATGTTAGCGAGTTACAGCTGGGGCCAGAATGCACTCTTATGGAACAGCAAACCAAAAGAAGAAATCATCAAAGAGGTTTTAGAAGACCTTTCTAAAGTATATGGTGAACAAGTGTATACTGAAATACTGAATTATGTAGTTTACAACTGGAGTAAAAATCCATTCTCGGCTGGATGTTTTACCCTTTATACCCCTGGTCAGGCAAGTGATATTGGGGATTATATTAAGATACCTGAAGGCAGAATTCATTTTGCTGGAGAGCACACTTCCTCCTTTCATGGTTGGATGGAAGGGGCGGTTGAGTCGGGGGTGAGGGCAGCCAATGAAGTGAATAGCAGATAAGGATTTAACGCATGAGATTACTCATGCGTTTGTTTTTATAGGAAACTTTTAATAGAGAATAAAAAATCAATCATATTTTATTGGAAAACAATAAATCTCATTATATAATTTAGAAAAACATGGTATCAGAGGTGTGTTATGAAACGAGGAACGACGACTTTTTTAAAAGGGGCAGTAATGGCAGTAGGAGCGATTGTATTCATCCTTTGTGTTGTCTGGTTGCCAACCATGGCAAAGCATTCTGCTGATCTATTTCCCGAATTCGCTTATTTGAAATGGCCGATTCTAATAGGGGTATACTTAACAGCGGTTCCATTTAATTTAGCGCTGTATCAAGCTTTTAAGCTTTTAAAGTATATTGAAGAGAACGCTTTTTCAGCGAAAGCAATAGTGGCTCTTCACCGAATAAAACTGAATGCCTTACTAATCACTGCCATTTATGTGGCAGGTATAGTGTTTCTATTAATCCAAAATGCTCTACATCCTGGTATTGCCATGGTAGGGATCATCATTAGTTTTGCGTCTGTAACCATTTCGATTTTCGCAGCAGTCCTTCAAGAATTACTGCGAAATGCACTTAAACTTAAATCTGAAAATGATTTCACGGTATAAGGTGAAGTAGGAAATCCGACCGAATCCCTGAAAAAACCTTCTACTCTATCAACCTCCTGCATAAAGTTAACTATTAAATACTTTATATAGGGGTACTGATGATGTCGTATAAGTCTCGAAACAACAATAGCTTAGTCCCACTAGTATTCGTCTCTATGAAGGCCATCATTCGGGTAGTATTGATCGGTATTGTCCTCATGTATTTGACCGTATGGTTGATCTCGTCAACAGCGATTAAATTGAGAGTGGATAGTTTATTGTATTCATCGGTGTCTGAACTCGTCCCGAAGGAAACGTTTCTCATGCTGCTGTCACAGGAAATGACTGGACTCCGGGTCACTAATGAATCAGCATTAAACAATGATTTTGATTGGTTAGAGAGCGTCACGAACGTATCACTACTTGATCCACGAAGTTTATTTGGACGGGAAATCCCAGGGATAGAAAATTATCACACTCATATAGCAGTTGCAGGGAAAGGGACGGACATTACGAACCTTCCGAACGAATCGCCGGCGCCAACAGAAGATCAGTTGAAAGATCAAGAAATTGACCAGAGTCAAATCGATCAAGCAAACAACAACTCAGGAGACGGTATTCAGGAAATCGATGAAAAATCCGTCTTCATTTATCATTCCCACAGCTGGGAAGCCTTTAGTCCACTGATTAAAAACAACGACTCTAAAGATCCGGCGAGTACAAATGAGAAGGTTAATGTCATTGCTGTTGGATCAAAGTTGAAGCAAGAGCTTGAATCAAGAGGAATTGGTGCGGTTCAAGATAAGACGGATGTAAATAAAGCACTTAAAGATAAGTCATGGACGTATTTCGAATCGTATCAATTATCTAGGGGACTGGTCCAGGAAGCCATCGCTCAAGACAATGACCTAACCTACCTGATCGATATCCACCGGGATTCCCAGCCAAGAAACATCACAACCAAAACCATTAACGGCAAAAACTATGCCCGCTTATTTTTTATTGTAGGAAAAGAAAACAAAAACTTCGAAAAGAACCTGAAAATCGCTAAAGAATTAAATGCTAAATTAGAAGAAAAGTATCCTGGCATCAGCCGCGGAGTCTTTATCAAAACAAGAGCAGAAGGTAACGGGGTTTACAATCAGGACCTAACTGAGAGAGCCATGCTTCTTGAGTTTGGCGGAGTGGAAAATAATTTAGTAGAATTGTATAACTCAACAGAAGCATTTGCGGAGATCTTTGCAGAATATTACAAGAAGGATGCTGTCGAGGTGAATGCACAATAAGTAATGGGGGAGAAAGGACGTGTACCATGTGGTGGACGTCTTTTTTTTCAGTTCCGGAGGAGAGTGGTTTCCGTAACTGTGACAATCATGAAATTGAGTTCTTCCTCCAACGATATCCCAAATAAAACATCCCGACTACCACCGAACCTCCTAACAAAATAGCCTTCCCCTTATCCGCACCCAACACATTCACCACCACGAATGCCTCAATCAACAACGAAGGAATCTTGCCGACGGAACTGATCACAGAAAAAACCACAATTGGAATAGAGCTAAAGGCAGCCGCAACGGTTACCACACTTGAAGGCACAAATGGGACCATGCGAAATAAGATTAGAAGTATGATCCATTCGGTACCTGAGGCCTCTTTTAATTTGAGAAAATAATTGTTCGAAAGTATCTGATCAATACGAGCAAACTTAATTCCTTTTCGATATAAATAAAAACTAACAATGGCTCCTAATGATTCACCAAGTGTGGAAATTCCGATTCCAGGCCACAACCCGAATACGGAAATGTTAAAGGCCGTCAAGAAGACACTCGGTAGAAAACCAAGGATACTGATGACAACATTAATGAAAATACTGATAAAAAAGAGAGACCAATTATCGAGGCCGATGAATTCGTTCATAAAATGCTGCAGATTGAGGGACATATGTATATTCCTTTGTAAGAGATTAGACTAACCTTGAAAGATATATGAAATCTGGGAGAGGTGGAAACTATATGATATAAATTAAATAGTATCATACATGAATTTCATCCAGAACAATCCCTTGTCATTTTAGAAAAGGACTGACCACTTGTCAATGTAGCGTGCGAAAATGAGTGCAGGTAACATGATTACGACCATTGGCATACATGCACAGATATATGCTTTAAGTGTCCGGGTTAATGCAGAAAGTTAGCTTAAATTCCTAAATATAGGAAAGTAAGGAAGCCCCAATCCACTTCCATGGATGGGGGCTTTTTTAGCTGGTTAACTTCGCACAGTTTTTCCATTGAATCGATCCTACATCGCTGTGCGGATGGCTTTCCTGCTGAATGTATTTAAATTCGTCCTCTAATTCCTGCAGCGTCAACTCGAATAATTGTTTGTGGCCTTTTTTGAAAATGTTATGGATAATCAATTTGTTAATTAATTCATTTCGTCGATTTTGAATCGCTTCTTGTAGGATTTCTCCCATTGTGATCACTCCTCTTATAATGTGTCCGAATTGAGGAAGGGTCATTGAAAAAAGCCCGCTTCCCATTAGATAAGAAGAAGGCTTTATGTAACAAAACTTCAACTCATCTTCCAAGCAAATTGCTTGTGGAATTAGCACAGTGTTCTATGATGTAGAATCTGTTGCTGAGGCATCATCGGGCCAGTCCCTCTGCCTCTCTGGATAAGTGATTATATAGTTGTCATGAATTACATCTATTATATAGGTGAGTATTCATAGTTGTCAACTTGGTATTTATATAAAGTGGTGCATCATTAGAGGTAGAATAGGGTGTTGGAGTAAGTTGAAATAAAAAATTTGAAGTTGAAAAGAAACGGTTTAGCTTGGCAGATTATGCTCCCAAATCAGCCTTCAACCCCTTATTCCCGATACTTTTTCCCAATTCAGACACAGATTTTTTTTCTAATCAACAAAAAACATGATAATCTGTATACATAAACGCAATTATTGGAGTGAATCGTATGAAGACAGTGGTTGTCGTAGGTGGAGGAATTACAGGATTAACAACGCTGTACCATCTTCAAAAAATGTCCAAAGAACGAGAAATAGATATCAAGTTAATACTAATCGAGCGTAATCAGCAGCTCGGCGGCAAAATTAGAAGTGTAAGAGAAGCGGAATTCATTATGGAAGCAGGAGCCGATTCCATCGTAGCCCGTAATGAAGGGGTTCTCCCTCTCATTAATGAGCTTCATCTTCAAGATGAACTTGTCTATAATGAAACAGGCACATCTTACATATATACCAATGGAGAATTGCATAAGATTCCACATGACACGATTTTCGGAATTCCTATGAGCGTTGAGTCCCTTCAAAATAGCAGCTTGGTGTCAGAAAAAGGTAAGAATGCAGCACTTAAAGATCTTGAAACTGAAAACACACAATTTACAATAGAAAGTTCAATCGGTGAATTTTTAGAAGCATTCCTAGGTAAAGAACTGGTAGAGAATCAAGTTGCCCCAGTATTATCAGGCGTCTATTCTGGAAATTTGCATAAACTTACTTTGGCTTCGACACTCCCATACTTACTTGATTATAAAAATGAATACGGCAGTATTATTAAAGGTTTATCTAAAAACAAACAAAAATTCCAAGGACCATCCAATAAAAAGTTCATATCGTTTAAAAATGGTTTATCAACCATCATTGAACGACTAGAAGAAAAATGTTCCAGTGCGACAATCTTAAAGGGAGTGGAAACTACTAAGCTCCAAAAAACAGGAGACAAATATGAGCTGACTCTCAATGGTCAAGGGAGCATTCAAGCGGATTATGCAGTATTCGCAACACCTCATGATGTAGCCCAAAAGATTCTGACTCATGAAAAACTTGATCCTGATTTCAATAAACTGAAAAACTCTTCACTGATTTCGATCTACCTCGGATTTAATATACCGGATGAGGAACTTCCTGCTGATGGCACAGGATTCATCGTCTCCAAAGGCAGCGAAGTGAAATGTGATGCCTGCACATGGACGAGTCGGAAGTGGAAGCATACGTCCAATGACCAAAATCTTTTATTGCGACTGTTTTATAAAAGCACAAATCCTCATTATAAAGTGTTGAAAGAATTTAGCGAGGCAGAACTGGTTCGCACGGCACTTGACGATATCAGAAAAAGTGTCGGCATAGACGGAGACCCGATTTCTGTCGAAGTGACAAATTGGAAAGACCTTATGCCAAACTATCATCTTGAGCATAGTCAATCTGTTCAATCGTTAGATAAAAATCTCGCAACCGAACTACCACGAGTGAAGCTGGCTGGAGCTTCGTATTTCGGAGTGGGCATTGGTGCGTGTATTCAAAACGGTAAGAAAACTGCAGAAAGTATTATAGATGAGTTAGAGGAAACGTTTGAGGAAGATAAATAATAAAAGAAAAGAGTTTGGAATTTACCAAGCTCTTTTCCTTTACATTTGCACGAGTTATGAAATCATTCTTCATTCTCCATTTTCTTTTTGAAATATTCAACTGTCCTGGATCAGTTTTTTCTCCTTCTCATTTCTTCATAAATACCTTTGATAAATCTGTTCAATTTTTCTCGTCATAACTTGACTGGTTAAGTGTTGACGAGCATAGGATTCAGCAGCGTTAGCAAAACGGTCACGTTCTTCCTTATTTGTAATGAAACGCTTTATCGCATGTGCAAGTTGTTCGACGTTACCAGGTTCACAAAGGATGCCTGTTTCTTCATGTTGAACCATTTCCGGAAGTCCGCCACATGTGGTGGAGATGACCGCTTGCCGGGAAAACATCGCTTCCATGACGGATAAGGGAAAGTTGTCATTCACAGTTGCTAACACATAGATGTCCGACATGGAAAGAATAGAGGGTATATCGTGACGTTTTCCAAAAAAGATTACGTTATTTAGCTTAAGTTCTTCCGCCTGTTTTATCAGTCTATCCTTCATGACACCATCTCCGACAATCCATACTTCTACATTAGTCAGGTGTTCACGAAGCTTGGACAATGCTTCTAAGAGAAATCCATGACCTTTACGAGGGGACAGTCGGGAGACACATGTTAGGATAATGTTTTCATGATTTTTATGAGGAAGTGGTTCAAAATCGATGCCCGTATGAACGGTGGTCATCCTTTCATCTTTTGCACCGAAATCCATTAAGTTAGGTCGGAAGGAATCTGAGATCATCACGATTTCAGTACTTGCTTCAATACCTACTTTCTCAAGTTCAGTAAAATAGACTTCTTCGATGGATCCTATCTGTATTTTATTGAATTTTAAGCGGCTTTTCGTAAAGAACCCATGTGGCGTAAAGAGTAATGGTTTTTGATACATTTGGTTCAAATGGCCGAGAATGAAGATAGCAAATAGGTCTTGAGCGTGAATGATGTCATACTGCTGGAGATTTTTTTCTTTAAGAAACAGTTCGAATACATGAAGAAAACTGAGATTTTTGACGATTTTTTCATTGGCGATTCCATAGCGGCCGAGCATAAAGGTACGTGCTTCAGAGGCAGCTTGAGGAATCCATTCATCAAGCTGTTCTGAAGTCATGTGGTTAGGCGCTAGTACATCTACACTATGACCGAGCTCTTCAAATCCGTTTTTTATAGAGGTGATGTAATGAGACAATCCACCTGTATGAGGATATTGAAAAAATGTGACGTATAAAATTTTCATCGGCTTTAAATCGTCACCTGTTGTTTTCTGACAGAATGGTTGTAGAGTGAGAGACTCTTCAAAGTCTCCTTTCACTCCATAATACTGATCCATTATGGCCAGAAGAGAGGGGTGAATGTTGAGAGCGGGCATTCGACTCAAATTTTCTCATCCTTTCTTCTATTTATAGATTCCCAGTTCACTTCCCCAGGTTGATATTTTCTCTAAATGGTAAGGGAGAAGCTCACCGCCTCGATTGTCAAAGATACGTCTAAGCTGAGTGTGTAATCCTTTTTCGAGAGTTCGTTGAAGGTACGCCATTTTGTACAGATGAATCGGTTTGGTATAAAAGTCGATTCCATATTTCTTCATTTCATTCGTATACACGTCAACCGCATGGGTACGAATCTCTTCAGCGTTGCTTTGCCAATCCTTCCTGAAGGCTAGTAAAATCTCTACCAATACAATCATGTCAAACCATGTCGGGGAAAATTTGGCTGATTCCCAATCGATGAATTGAATCTCCCAAGGTTGATTTTTGCTTACATCTTTTGAACAGATATTCTGCATATGAAGATCTCCATGGGTAATCGAGAAGCCGCTGTCCATTAATTCCGGGAAAAAGTCGGGACCGTGGCTGTACAGATTTTTTAATGATTTGTAATGTGGTTTGATGATGTCTTTCAATTGTTTATCCTTCTTGGCATCGTCAAGAAATGTCATCGTATTAGAGATGAATTTTTCCCGGTCTTTTTTCATTTTTATCGAGCTGTAGATGGGAAACCAAGACTGAAAAATGTTTTTTTCTTTCGTGAATTTTCCTTCGTACGTGTGGGCATGAAGTTTGGCAAGTGTTGGGATAATGTAATCAAAGTGCTTAGGTGTAAAGGTAAGCTGCCCCCGGATTTGACGAACAAACTCCATGAATACCCAGGTGTCACTTCCCTGTTTCTCCATCAAGTAGATTTCAGGAAGGAACTCTTTTAAGAATGGGTAGGCTTGGCTGTAAACATTGATTTCGACTTCATTTTTGTATTTGGTAGAATGGTAGATTTTAAAGATGATGGTGAAGATGTCTGTTTGTTTCTGTAGCTGAAGCTGATAAATGCTGCTCCTTTTTGTTGATTTAAGGTTTTGGATTGATGCAGCATGAATGGACACTTTATTCCCAAGTGATGTTGAGAGTTTTTCTTCGATGCCATGCTTATGAAACATGGCATACACTTCTTGTGGTGTGTACAAACTAAAGTCACTCCTTTCGTTTTCTTTTCCAAGCATTCCACAGGTGAGACGTGGTACTCCTGATGAATGGCATAGGGTCATCAAAGGCAAGTAGGGCGAATACCTTTTTACCTCTGAACCCATTAAAGAAGTCTTTAATGCTCATTTCACCATTCTTTCGTTTTTCAAGAAAGGTGAGGAAGTAACGTACAATGTAAATCCATTGAACCCCGTCAATTTGCTGCAGTTGAGGAGTAGGATGTTGACCAGTAAGGTACAGATAATACTGATGGGCAAAGTCGACTCCGGAATGACCTGTTAAACTATGAGTCAACCAGAACCTGGGATTGATTTCAATGAGCTTATATTGTCCATCCCGGGGATCCTTTTTATATTCGATCATGCTTACTCCGTTTAGTCCTAACTCTTTCAAAAGTGGAACACCGACTTCAACCAGATCAGGTATTCGTTTGCTCACAATATGTGCTCCCGTTCCAAATTGTGCAGGGAACTGGTGGTTTTTTTGAAGAGTGAAAAGGGCTAGTAATTCCATTTCATCATCAAAAAATGTAGCCACTTTATAGAAACATTGGTTGTCTCCGGGTATGATTTCTTGAATAATAAGCTCTCCAAACTTCCGATAGATAGGAAAGACTTTCTTTAATTGAATGGCGTCCTGGATATGAATGGCCTTTTTATTCACATGTTTTCTGAATTCATGTCCGAACACAGGTTTTAAAATACACGGGAATTCTAATTGAGTAATCGCATCATCAAGCTGCTCTTCGTTTTCCACAAAAAAGGTCTTTGCGGTTGGGATATTATATTGTAATGCTAATTCATAGGTTTTCTTCTTATCTAATAAATCCATAATTAGAGAGTGATCCGGATATAGAAACAAATAGTACTGAGATAATTCGTTTCTGTATTTAGAGATAAAGACAACATAATCATCTGCACCTGCGTATAGCACGGGTTTCTCATCAAGATTCTTCGCTACTCCTTTTAAAAAAGAAAGCAGCTCGGCTTCTTGATGTAAGGGGCTTGGACATACCCCACAAGTGGCAAGTCTGGATTTCCCTCTAGAATAGGGACCTTCTGTATCAAATGCATATACATCAATTCCTTTTCGAGAAAGAGCATGAATGATACCAACTCCATTGGCACTTAAATCAAGAACAACAGCTGGGTGTGATGACATCATTATTCTCCTCCCGAAGCTAATAGATCTTGGTAAATCTCTTCAATTTTGTCAACCATGGCTTGACGTGTGAGATGGTTCTTGGCATATTGATACGCATTGTTGCCAAGTTTCTTTCGCAATGCCTCATTTCCAATTAGGTTCTTTAGTTGAGTTGCTAACTGATTTACATTACCCGGCTCTACAATGATTCCGGTTTCATTATGGTGAATGATTTCTGTAATTCCACCACAATTGGTTGTAAGTATCGCTGCACCGCTATGCATGGCTTCAATGATGGAAATCGGTAAATTGTCATTGATGGTTGGCAGAACAAAAATATCAGTTTTACTTAATATGGAAGGGACATCATCTCGTTTACCTAAGAAGTGTACGTTGGATAGTCTTAACGATTGGACTTGAGCTTCCAGGGCTTCACGCATTTCTCCATCTCCAACAATTTGCACTTCGACACCATGAATTGCTCCATTTATTCGAGAAAGAGCATTTAATAAATCTGAATGTCCTTTTCTTGGTCCAAGCCTTGCTATACATGAAATCACAATTTTCCCTCTCGTTTCACTCCGGGCAACGGATTTAAAATCAATCCCCGTGTTGACGGTGGTAAGTTTTGCAGATTTCGCACCCAGTAAGCTTAATGGATCACGGAAAGAGTCACTTAAAATGACCATATGAGTTGCATATTCAATCGCTTTTCTCTCAATTTCTTTGTAATAAACCTCCTCCTCAGAACCTCTTTCAATTCGGTTGAACTTGACCCTGCTAAAGGTGAACATACCATGAGGGGTGAAAAGAAGTGGTTTACCTAAGTCTTCATTAAATCTACCTAATATATTGGCTGTGAATAAATCCTGAGCATGGAGAATGTCGTATTTCTCCAACTTAACGGTTTGCATCATCTGCTCATAAATGTAGAGGAGACGGCAGCTTTGAATAATTTTACTTGTGTACGTTCCATACCGTTCCTTGAAAAAGGTCTTTAATTCAGGAACAACCACTTCACGAATTTTCTCTGCTTTTATTTGAGAAAAATGGTTTGGAGCAATGATATCCACTTTGTGTCCTAAAGCCCGCAAGCCTTCTCGCAAAGTAGTGATATAGTTGGAAAGACCACCTGTGTGGGGATAGTCCCAAAATGTCGCTATCAGAATGGATAGTTTCTTTCCGCCGCCGCGTTTACCTTTCAGCTTTTTAGTCTTTACTTTCGATTTGCGCTCTTTCTTTTTTCGTTTTGAATCCGTACCTGAATCCATGGTTTTTGCCGTTATTGGTTTTGCCTTTACTCCATAATATTTATCGAGTGCAGAAACAAGGTAAGGATAGGGAAAATATAGTTCCTTCATTTCCAGACCCTCCTAATGACTTCAAATGCTTCCGCATACGGTACCCCGACCGTCATTCCGCGGACACTTGCTAAATGTTTGACTCCCTCATAGGAACGTGGATGTGGAAATTCTCTCATTTCAACATCATAATGTTTTAAGGAAGCAATTTTCTGATCAATCACTGTTGAAATGTTCACATAATAATTCGGTTTGAATTGCTTGTCATTTGTCTGAGTATTCCATTCACTTGAGGAAACCGTTTCAAATGTGATCAGTTCAATCGGTTGTTTATTTGGCACCGGACGAACTGCTGTTAATACAGCTTGAAAGGTGATTTGGTGATCTCGATTCACATCACCGTAATGGTGGGTAAAAATCTTGCTTGGTTGATAGATATCAATTAATTTTTCAATTTCTTTTGTAAAAAGATGAAGAGCCATCATTTCTAATTCCAGATTTGGATGCTCCAAAAAAATAACTTCTTTTATCCCGATTTCTTTGTTTGCTTTCCGGGCAAGCTGCTGAATATGATGAGCTTCTTCCTTTCTTCCGTTTGCTGTAATGATCGAGACGACTCTATTACCTTGATCCACTAGCCTTTTTAGCGTACCCGCTGTACCAAGTAGTTCATCATCTGGATGTGCTGCTATGACCAATACAGTTTCTTTCATTCCCTTCACCCCATTCTAATCTCTATTACATTACTATATGTATCCTTCTATATTGTCGAAACAGACACTAGCACAGGGCTAATGTCTGTTTCTTATTTTTTCCTTGCCGTTTGACCAATGCTAATTCCGCCGCTGATAATTTGTAACCGTACATACCCATCACCATCAATCCATATGAAGAAATCAGGTCCGGCTATTAAAAATGTTCCTTGCTGATCAAGTAATTTACTTCCCGCATATACATTGATTTTGTCACCCAGTGTGAAATATTTATTCAAGATCGTTGTATGCGAGTAATTGTCTGTATCCATGTCAAGAGGAGCAGGAGAGACTCGTTTACCAGCCTCTTTATTAGTAGTCTGGTAGAATGGTTCTTTTTTCGGTTGGTTAGATGAGGTGTTGTCGTTTAAAATGTCAAAATCGTGCTCTTTGGTCGTTTTTTCATCGTCTTTTACGATTGTTTTTGGTTTATTACTGTATTTGACTTGGTTTTTAACATTTCCTGAGTGAGAGCTTAGAATCTCGAATTGGTTATCTTTGGGACTCTGTGTAATTTTTGTCTTTTCACTAATGATTTTATTAGGCATGACGTCAGAGCGTTTTAGGTGGTATTTCACTTCTTTAGCTGGAGAATGAGAGTGTAAGATATCAAATTGGGTTTCATCAGTAGATGTAGCAGATTTTTTTTCGTCTTTTGCTATTTTATTAGGTGAGTGCTCTGTACGTTTAATGCCGTTTTTCACTTCTTTAGTTGGTGACTTAGAGTGTAAGATATCAAATTGGGCTTCATTAGTAGACGTAGTAGATTTTTTTTCGTCTTTTGCTATTTCATTAGGTGAGTGCTCTGTACGTTTAATGCCGTTTTTCATTTCTTTAGTCAGTGACTTAGAGTGTAAGATATCAAATTGGGCTTCATTAGTAGAGAAAGTAGATTTTTTTTCGTCTTTTGCTATTTCATTAGGTGAGTGCTCTGTACGTTTAATGTCTTTTTTCACTTCTTCTTTAGTTGGTGACTTAGAGTGTAAGATATCAAATTGGGCTTCATTAGTAGACGTAGTAGATTTTTTTTCGTCTTTTGCTATTTCATTAAGTGAGTGCTCTGTACATTTGATGTCCTTTTTCACTTCTTCAGCTGGCGGATTCGAGCTAAGAATATCGAAATTGAAATCTGCAGCCTTCTTCTTATCTTCATTAACGATCTTTTTGGGCCGGAAGTCAGTGCGATTTAGATGATATTTCACTTCTTTGGCTGGCGGTTTCGAGCTAAGGAGGTCGAAATTGAAATCTGCAGCCTTCTTATCTTCATTAACGATCTTTTTGGGCCGGAAGTCAGTGCGATTCAGGTGATATTTCACTTCTTTGGCCGGCGGTTTCGAGCTAAGGATGTCGAAATTGAAATCTGCAGCCTTCTTCTTATCTTCATTAACGATCTTTTTGGGCCGGAAGTCAGTGCGATTCAGGTGATATTTCACTTCTTTGGCTGGCGGATTCGGGCTAAGGATATCGAAATTGAAATCTGCAGCCTTCTTCTTATCTTCATTAACGATCTTTTTGGGCCGGAAGTCAGTGCGATTCAGATGATATTTCACTTCTTTGGCCGGCGGTTTCGAGCTAAGGATGTCGAAATTGAAATCTGCAGCCTTCTTCTTATCTTCATTAACGATCTTTTTTGGCCGGAAGTCAGTGCGATTTAGATGATATTTCACTTCTTTGGCTGGCGGTTTCGAGCTAAGGATGTCGAAATTGAAATCTGCAGCCTTCTTATCTTCATTAACGATCTTTTTGGGCCGGAAGTCAGTGCGATTCAGGTGATATTTCACTTCATTAGCCGGTGAGTTCGATCCTAGGAAATCAAATTCAGTAGGAGATTTTAATTTTACATTTTCTTGTAGGAGTTTTTCAGATGGAATATCTCCATTTGCTACGTAGGGGTGTGATTTTTCGTGCGAATTCTTCGGTTGTATTACGTCATTACCATTCTCCATCGAGGAGTAGATATGAATGTCTTTATCCACTTCATTTTTCTTTAAACTGGTATAAAGATTGACTTCTTTTTCAATCAGATTAGAGTCACATTTTATATTTTCAATGGATGAACCAGCAGTGGAAGTTTGTTTAGGAACATCTGATTTTAAAGAGGAGGTAGGATGCTTAGTTTTCAGTTCATGCTCCTTATGATTATGTGTCTTTTCCTCATGAGATATCTTATCGTTAACCGATTGATCATAGTGACCCTTTGTATAGGATTTTTGTTTTATTTGATATATATCTTTTCTCGATGGCTTCTCCTGATCAAGTTTCTTTTGGATAAAATCATCTTTATTTTTACCTTTGTCAGAGTGGGTATTTGGTGAATGATTTTTCTGAATATGTTGTACTGGTGGCGCATTAGCTTGATATTTTGATTGGTGGAGACTGTTATTGTGATCTATATAATTGGTTCTTTCGAATGATTGTACCTCACGTGATAGTAACTGCGGACATTTCCCACGTCTTTTACGGCGACGAGGCTTAGATATTCGAGAGATAATCAGGCTGGGTTGATCTTCATTTTGAAGAGTGATGTCGAAGGTAGGCCGCTCAATTGTTTGATGATGAGTAGTGGTTACGTTTAAGCTGCTCATCATACTCTGTATCATTTGAGAAACATGAGTTTGATCAATATAAACAGCACTTTGCAGTTGTTCTACAGAATAAGTTACATGTTCCTTTTTGTGTTTTTGATAGCTCACAAAGATGGATTGATTGTGACAAGGGATCAGAAAGTCATCGTAATAAATGGAGGAAAAGATCCTTGGCAGAATATGTTCATTTATAAAAAGATAACAATTGGGCATGTGCTTCACTCCACGTCTTTGTATCTATTTATAACCTATTCAAAAGCCCGGTTAGAGTGAGCGGAATTTGGGATTATACCACAAAAATAGGCTATACATTCCTTTTTCACATACATATATTGATTATGAATTGTAGACAAAATGTAAAGGAGTGGGAACACATATGGTAAACGAGTTTGATGATTTCTCGAGAAGATATTATGATCATTACGACGATGAAGAGAATTGTGAAGGAGATCCTGATGAACAAGATGAGTTGTGCGTTGGAGAACCTGATGAGCAAGAGAAATTATGTATAGGAGATCCTCATGAAACAGATGAGTACTGTGAAGGAGATCCAAACGATCATGACGAATGTTCAAATGATCATGAAAAGCATTGTCCAGATCCAGATTTTGACTGCCTTCCGTGTAAATCCGTTGAAGGGGTCTTGAATTCAATGTTCAATCTTGGAGATCATCTTGAAGTTTTCTTTGAGGATGAAATGATTGGCTGCGGAGGAACATTTGTAGCAGCTTTCGATAATATTCTCATCTGGATGGATCATAAAGCAAACGTCAACTTCACAGATTTATGCGGTCCGATCAGTGTAAGGAAAATTGGCTCCAAGCGAAAGAAAAAGCAGAAACAAAATGATAAGAAACATAAAGATGATAACAAGAACGATAAGAAGCAAAAAGATAAGAAACAAAAAGATAAGAAAGAAAAAGATAAGAAAGAAAAAGATAAGAAAGAAAAAGGTTCACGGAAAAAGGATGTAAATAATGAACAATCTGGCGTTAATGAAGAAGTGCTGAATTTTGTAAAGCTTGAAAAAGAAGAAGATGAGACTGAGGAAAGGTCTCAGTTGAATCTCAGTCTTCTACAAGAACACTGGGAAAATGAAAAAATCGAAGATGATACTACCTCAGTAGAAAATTTCCATGCTTCTGATGAAGACTCATTACACAATTCATCTGATGAAATGGAAAAGGAAATCAAATTGAATGCAGAAGATGACTCTAATGGTTCAGATATGGAAGAGGAGTACACTCTGCAATCGGACACAAATGGAGATCATTCTGAGGTAACAGATGTAGAGCCTGTCATTGAAGAGGTTACTTCTGAACATGATATTGAATCAGATGAGATTACCAAGGAAGAAGAAAGCAAGATCCCTGAAGAGAACCAGGCTCCTTCACTAGTAGATGAAGAAGGTGATTTGTCTGAGGAATCCGAGGTAGTTGAAATGCCCGAAAAACAAGATGAGGGTTTACTGATTGTGGAGGAAGTCCCTTTAGAAGATGACTCGGAACCTTCACCTATCAACTCAATGTCAGAGGATAATAAAGAATAATTAGTCTAGTAAATGCTAAAAACGAAAATTTTTTTTGGAATCTAGTTATCTGCCTTTACGCATTTAGCGATTCAGCATAAAAATAGAGTAAATACCGAAAGGAGGAAACATAATGTCTCATTTGTTTAAAGATGGTAGTATGGCAGATTTTCTTAATAAAATTTTATCTCTAGGTGATAAAATCGAGGTCCTATCTGGTGACGAAGAAATCGAAGAAGGTTCCTATGTATACGCAAGCGATAACTTCGTTGTATGGGCTGACGATGACGGCCATATGAACACTTCTAATTTAAATAATGTAACTGTTCGTAAAGTTTAGTGAACATTATTTAGAAACACAAAAAATGACTGGATGCTTTCCAGTCATTTTTTTTTGAAAAAAATGAAAATGATAGGTAATAGCCCTATCAAATTCCTTATTTTTTAATATAAATATATAGACTGATGAATCACAAGATAGAAAGGAGGAGGCAATATGGGATTTTCAGATAAACTTAATAAAGTACTCAAGCTTGGTGATAAAATCGAGGTTTTGTCTGGAGCAGAAAAAATAGACTGCGACGGAACATTCATTAAAGCTGAAGATCATTATTTAGTATGGTCTAATGGTAACGGTGACGTTTTATTCACTCACTTGGATAGGGTAACGGTGAAAAAAGTATAATCATTTGAATAATAAATCGGTTCTGGGGGAAGTACTTTTTGGGAAAGTACTTTCCCTTTTTTTTTGATTTTTATAGGTGCTTGTCCTAAACACTTTCTTTGAAAACGTCCTATCCGATCTTAAATAAAGGAAAGAACGTTTTCATCTCTATGATATTCTACTTAATACCTTCATCATGTATGGAACTACTTAAGTTTCTTCCAAGCATAATGGAGCTCTGGGTTTAAATTCTTGACATGTTCCAGGAACTCGCCTGTTAAACCAAATTTCTTCATCCCTTTGAACAGTTTCGTTGGAACAGGAGAGTCAGATGTAAACGCTCGCTTGTGATCAATCACTTTGAATTCGCCTTCTTCATTCATTAACATGTGGCGAACCTCTGTATCCCATCTCGTAAAGCCCAATCTCTTAAACTCATCCAGAACGAATAAAATCTTTTTAGTCATGTCTTCATCAATTTGGCCTTGTCGTTTCATGTGACGGGCAAGGGATATTCCTTTAACAAACTCCATGACAATATAATTATCACCGAATTCATAAAGACGAGGCATAATGGACGAAGTCTGCCCTATTTGCATCGCTTCAAGTTCCCTCTGATGTGTTTCTTCTTTAAAGAAATACTTTACAACTTTGTCATCTGCTACCTTGTAGATTTCTCCATCTTTCCCGTCACCAATCATTTCAAAGGCTGCCAGGTCTTTCTTTGTAATTTTCAAATTTCCGTTAAATAGATTTTCCACCGGTAATCACCCCTTTACTTGGTAGACATTTGCTTTTTTATATTGTATGAGATAGATCCTCTTTTGTAACCGAGCCAAATGCTGAAATTTCGTATAGGAGAAATGAGTCCAGTGAGACGCTTTAAGTGGAAAAGACTGCAAAATCCCATGACAAAGAGTTCTATCAAGAGATTGGTGAAAAAGGTGGAGAAGCTACTTCTGCTAATCGTCTCCATTTCAAGACTGTGTACATATTTATTAATTGTGTTATTTACCGATTTCCATAACACTTCAATCCCAGCTCCCTTTCTCCACTAAAAAGTTCATCTTATCCTTCATAGTAATTTACTAATATATTATAGTTTTGTTCAAATACTATAGGACTATCGTTGATTTATGGAACAAACGGATGTTTGTCTACACCTGCTCTCATTATTTCTCATAGACTATAGTAACTCTGTTTAGTTATTCATCATTTGATTAATAGGATTAATATATTGATATATGAAAAGAAGGTGAGAAAATTGGCATCTAAAAGGGAAGGCAAGCGTAATAAATCCAAGAAAAAAAGCGATCAAAATGAAAAGGATAAAGAATGTAAGAAAAAAAGCGATAAACGAGGAAAGAGAGTAGCTCAAGGAGATTTAGTGTCTCAAGAAGTCACAAGGATACAATGGGAAAAAGGTCCTCAGGGCGATCAAGGACCTCAAGGAGATCAAGGGCTTCGTGGAGAACCAGGACTGCAGGGTGTACAAGGTCTTCGGGGAGAGCAGGGACCTCAAGGAGAACAAGGGCTTCCTGGAGAACCAGGACTCCAGGGTGTACAAGGTCTTCGAGGAGAGCAGGGACCTCAAGGAGAACAAGGGCTTCAAGGAGAGCAGGGACCTCAAGGAGAACAAGGGCTTCAAGGAGAGCAGGGACCTCAAGGAGAACCAGGGCTTCAAGGAGAACAAGGGCTTCAAGGAGAGCAGGGACCTCAAGGAGAACCAGGGCTTCAAGGAGAGCAGGGACCTCAAGGAGAACCAGGGCTTCGTGGAGAACCAGGACCTCAGGGTGTACAAGGTCTTCGGGGAGAGCAGGGACCTCAAGGAGAACAAGGTCTTCAAGGAGAGCAGGGACCTCAAGGAGAACAAGGGCTTCCTGGAGAACCAGGACTCCAGGGTGTACAAGGTCTTCGAGGAGAGCAGGGACCTCAAGGAGAACCAGGGCTTCAAGGAGAGCAGGGACCTCAAGGAGAACCAGGGCTTCAAGGAGAGCAGGGACCTCAAGGAGAACAAGGGCTTCCTGGAGAACAAGGGTTTCAAGGAGAGCAGGGACCTCAAGGAGAACAAGGGCTTCAAGGAGAGCAGGGACCTCAAGGAGAACCAGGGCTTCAAGGAGAGCAGGGACCTCAAGGAGAACCAGGGCTTCAAGGAGAGCAGGGACCTCAAGGAGAACAAGGGCTTCAAGGAGAGCAGGGACCTCAAGGAGAACAAGGGCTTCGTGGAGAGCAGGGACCACAAGGAGAACAAGGGTTTCGTGGAGAGCAGGGACCTCAAGGAGAACCAGGGCTTCAAGGAGAGCAGGGACCTCAAGGAGAACGAGGGCTTCGTGGAGAGCAGGGACCACAAGGAGAACAAGGGTTTCGTGGAGAGCAGGGATCACAAGGAGAACAAGGGCTTCAAGGAGAACCAGGGCTTCAAGGAGAGCAGGGACCTCAAGGAGAACAAGGGCTTCGAGGAGAGCAGGGACCTCAAGGAGAACAAGGGCTTCGAGGAGAGCAGGGACCTCAAGGAGAACGAGGGCTTCGTGGAGAGCAGGGACCTCAAGGAGAACCAGGACCCCAGGGTGTACAAGGTCTTCAAGGAGAATGCGCTTGCAATCGAAAATACTGTAATGTATATAGAACTGGCGGAGATCTCGTAATACCTGACCAACCTGTTTTCTTTAATCATACTGGTATTAGTTCTGCAGGAGACTTTATTCATACTGGAACTTCTATAATAGTAGTAAACGAGGGAGACTATATAATAAACTATAATGTCATATTTACTAGTGGAAAGATTGGATTTAGTAGAGGAGGAGCATACGCATTATTCATGAACGGTTCAATAGTAACCTCCAGCAGGTATGGTAACCAGCTGGGAATATTCACAAGCGCCCCTGTTACCCTGGATTCGATTTTTCAAGTTAATGGAGAAGCGATTGTTTCTATACCAGCAGGTGGAATAGTAGAACTTAGAAACATTGGCCACACAGCGGATAACCTTATCAGTAATGTCGATAATATTCCCATTAATAGTGCAGGATTAACTATTTTAAAACTTAATTAATATGATGAATCAAGAGATATAGAGGACGCTAACCTGTGATGATTTGGTAAGCGTCTCTTTTTCAATCTTAATTGACTCTACAATAAAATGGGATTAAGTGTTAACATGGTTCGTAGTAATAAATATCCCATTAAAGGAATTATATAACATATATTCAACAATTAAAGGGATCTACACATGTTGATCAGAGATTGCGGACAGTATAAAATTCAAGAAATCGAGAAAATTAGGTAATTTTCGAATAGAACATTGAATTGATTAAGGAGGTAAATGCATTGTCAAGATTTCCGAAGATGGTGGAAGCAGTTTTACAAGATTACTTAGCCTTATGTAATAAATATCTACCAAGAACGATTGAAGGCTTGTATTTACATGGGTCCATCGTTCTGGATGCGTACGTAAATAATTCAAGTGATATTGACTTTATCTCGGTTACACGCCGTCGAATGACAGAAAAGGATTCTGATATCTTAACTCTAATACATAAAGAATTAGCTCTGAAATATCCTAAACCGGAAATGGATGGAGTGTATATCATTCAGGAAGATATATGCAATATAGACGAAAAGCAAGACTATGCTTACTACAATAATGGTGTATTGAATTTTGGTGAGTATTTTAATTTTAATCCAATCACTTGGTATTTGTTTAAGCATAAGGGTATTAGCGTCATTGGCCCAGACACTACTTCTTTTAAGGTAGACATTTCATCACAACAAATATATTCTTACGTTCTTACCAACATGAATACCTACTGGGCAGAAAGGGTGCATGTGATGGAAAATTCGATTAAAGAGTTAAAGAGATTCCGATCTGACATGATAGATGATGAAATAGAATGGTCCGTACTTGGATTGCTCCGTCAATACTACACGTTAAGTGAATACGACATTATCTCCAAGCAAAATGCGGGTGAATATGGATTGCAGCATCTTCCTGAAGAATGGCACAGCATTATAAAGGAAGCAATGAATATCCGTAGTGGATTGAAGGTGAGCCTATTTAATACGGAACACGAGCGTATCCATAAAACAATAAAATTTTTAAAGTATTTAATTTCTCACTGTAATGAAATGAAAAATAGTCAAAGTGTTAAAAATGTCTGATGGATTAATAATGATCAATTATAGGTCCATTTGTGATAATACATAAATTTCAACCTATTTCAAGATGTTTGCACTTCCTTCTTGTTAGAGGATATTTAGATTAGATATAATAAGCGATTGCCATTCAGGTAATCGTTCTTTTTCTTGGTGTTACTTCTTTATTTCTTTTGGGTGAGTATTTTCATTCATCTTTTAATCAGACATAAGGTTCCACTCCTCTAAATCAGGGTAAAGATACCGTATACATATTAAAAGGAGGAATCGGTGTGAAACAAGCCATGCTAATCGTAAACCCCTCTTCTGGAAAGGAAAAAGGGCAGGAATATCGTGATTATGCTCTTGAGACCATTAATGAAATGGGATATAAAACAGAGGTTCGCATGACAGAAGGGGAAGGGGATGCAATGGATTTCGCCAGGGAAGCTTGTGAAAGAAAGTTTGATTTTATCGCAGCCATGGGTGGTGATGGAACAATCAATGAAGCTATTAATGGAATAGCTGAGCAGGATCAACGTCCTCTATTTGGTCTGATTCCGCTCGGAACAGTCAACGATTTCGCACGAGCTTTAAATATTCCTATGGACCCTGAAGAGGCCATCGACATATTCAAGCAAAATCATGTACAGAAGACCGATGTTGGAAAAATCAATGACAGATATTTCATCAATATTATCGCAGTCGGCGCTTTGGCAGAAGCATCGTTCTCAACATCCATCGAACAGAAGTCGAAGCTCGGTCCTCTTGCATATATAATAGAGGGAATGAAGAAAATGAAGGAGAAGCAGCCGTTCGAGCTCAAGGTCCATTCCGACCATGACTGGGAAGGGGACGCGCTCCTCATGCTTGTTGCCCTGACAAACTCTGTCGGAGGTATGGAAACCATTGCACCCGAGGCCAAAGTGAATGACGGTAAGCTACATGTCTTTATCATCAAAGACATGGCCCTGCCACATTTTCTATTGCTACTGCCAAAGATCCTTTCAGGAGAACTCGCAGAAAGCGAACACGTCCATTATATGAAAGTCACAAACCTGGAAGCATCATCCACCTATGAGATGATTGCCAATATCGATGGAGACGAGGGAGATAAACTACCAATCACCGTTGAAAATCTAAAGCAGCATCTAGACATACTTGTTCCACTAACAGACTAGGAGGAATGTAAAATGAAATTAGAAATAACACAACCTGCTATAGAAAAACTAAACCAAATCCCTGATGGCAAAATGATTCAGCTATCACTTGACCGGGGAAGCTGCGATATAGTAAATAATCTTTATGAAATAAAAGTGATAGATAATAGAGAACCTCATTCATCTGAGAAAATCATCCAATCTGATCATTTTGATTTCATCGTCGACGATGACTTTGAAGATACCTATGAACACGAACTCACGATTGATTTTAAAGATAATTTCTTCGTGTTTAAAAATAAGAATCAGACGTTTAATAATCGTATCGGGCTCCGCTACGCATAAAGAGGGCGGAGAAGACTATCTTTTTTTAAATGGTACGTTGTATAGTAATTCTATCCTTTATGTGTTACCATTACTTCTTACAGTAAACAAAGGACGTGACCATTCATGATAAAAATTCAGATCCCACAAGCGGATATCTCCATAACGGAACGCAAACAATCAAGAGACTCAGAAGAACCAAAGATCAAGAGCATCCAAGGCTTCATCGATCTCCACGAAATCCCAAGAGATAAAGGCGGCATCATCTTATTTTACAACATCAACGACGAACTTCTCTTCGTTGGTAAAGCACGAAAGCTAAGACAAAGAGTCAAGAAGCATCTTGAAGATACCGTTTCACCACTACGTAACCACAGAGGTGAAATCTACCGAATCGATGTGGCCATTGTAGAAGACGCTATGGATCGTGACATCTACGAAACGTACATCATCAATAAGCTACAAGCTAAATATAATGTAGATAAAGTATTCTACAAATAAATCTAAAGAAGGTGCCAGAGTCCGATTATGGACTCTGGCACCTTTATTGTTTATCATTAATAAATTTCAACTCTAAACAGCATATTCCGGATTCCACCTCACTAACAACTCTTCCCGAACTCCAAAATACGTCGTATCTGTCAGGTCCGTCACCCCATAAGACACCACACAGTCATTATCAGACCAAGTGATGTTGATCGCCACTATGACAGAATTTCTCTTCATTCCAGCAATCTCAATATCCACCTGCTGATTCAGCTCAAATAATGTTTTAAAGCTAATCTCTTCTCGTTGAACCGAGGGTGGGGAAGGTGCATCCTCAATATTTACATACTTCTTATGCCGGTCAACAATGTCATAGGTAATGAATGATTTCCCTGGCCTGATCCAGTAGATAACTTGAGTCACTTGTCCTGCTTTTAACGATGTTCCTTTAAAAGCCTCGTGAAATAGATCTTCATATTCAATGACCTCATTCAATTTAATGGGATTGATGGTTCCGTTCACTGGTGTACCTCCTTAGCGTTGGTCTATAAAAGGTTATAATTATACTTATTGGAGGAGGATATTTGGTAGAACAAATTGTTGTGGAAGTGAAGAGTGAAGAAGTAAGGAATTATTTGAGTTAGCAAGGACTAGCTCTTTTTTCGTTGGCCTATATGCCTGAAAATAATCATTTCACATTTTGCAAATTGAATCAGCAGACAACTTCTTTAAGCATATACATCAATAGTAAAGAATCCATTTCCTCATTGATCGGAGGCAACAGTGTGACGATACAATCTTTGATGAACTATAACCTTGAAGGAGGAGCCTATGTCTAAACAAGAAACGATAATCGTCTTGAACCGTCTCATGAAGTTTATTGAAAGCCTCCCTTCTAATCTTTACGATACGTTTATCAACGGTGGAGGGAAAATTCAATTCATCGAAGCCAAGCCGAAAAGCCACCTCCAATTTGAAAAGCTCAGGGACAAAATCCAAAAAGAAGCGGAGAAGGAAGAAGATGTTGAGTCACTTTTAAAGAGATATTCAAAGAAAGATCTCCTCTCATTCTGTGAATACATCAATATCACAACAGGAAATCGAGATACCAAAGAAATCCTTTACAAGAAGATTTCCTGTTTCTTTTCCATGAAGCAGAGAAGAGTTCATGAAATAGACCGATTAGAAAAGATAGCTTCCACACTTCGAGAATTTGAGAATGTTGAAGAAGCCAGAAAGTATTTACGTGGAGAAGAAACAGTAAAGAGAAAAACAGATTTAGTGAAGCTTGCTAAGTATTTGGAGGTCCACGTTACGCAGAGGCAGACAAAGCAGGAGGTATTTGATCGGATTGTTGAATCGGTTGTGGGTTCCAAGGTGAAGGGGAAGGCAATAAGGTAAAGAGTATGAAGGAGAGTGATACTTCAAGATACAATCGTTCCCTTTCTATCTGGCATCAACAAAAATATGTGGAAAAAGGGTTTCTTTGTAAATTTTAAATAAATGGCAAAAAGGATAATGTTACCGCTATATGGAATTTAATGACGAACTATAACAAAAAAGTACCCCCAGAAAAGTGGGGGTACCTTCCTATTTAATCTTTCTAACAAATCGGACTGCCTAATTCGTTAAAGCCTTCAAATAAATCTTTTAGATCTTCTACTTCTTGCGAGACAGTAGGGTCAATGCTTTGTACTAGAGCTATGACTTCGTCAACAGTGTACGGGTAATTAATATTTGGATTAGCAGCATTGAGAAGGGCGGCTACAGATTGACGACCTAATGCATCCAGTCCTCCTCCCCCTTCATTTAGTGCTTCGAATAAGGTTCTGTCTAGAACAAAGAAATCAACACCGAAAACAGTATCATAATCCTGGTCTGGCGTAAAACCTACCCAAAGGTCTACATTATCTTCGTTCCCCCAAAACCCAGGTGAACATCCTTGAAATAATCCCATATTTCATTCCTCCTTATTTTTGATTCCTTATATATATATTAAACATTCAAAGTTATGGACTAGTTGTATGACTTAAATTAAGTCCCATTTTATTCCATTCAATGAGAAATTGGTTAATTTCCTATGCTTTGGGATAAGCGTACAAGAAGAATAGAGTAGGGAACATATAATATAAAGTAGAGGTGAATAGCAGGATAAAGGAGTAATTATTATGAAAGTGTCAACGGGAAAGTACACAAAATATACCATCATGAAGAAAGACCCAGCCCTGGCTCCATATTTACCCGAAACAGAGATGCTGACCTTCGAGTCTTTTTCAAATTCACTAGATGAGTTTGGGGCTGTTATTGTCAAGCCCACCGCTGGTTTACGCGGGATTGGGGTTATTCAGATCCGTTCCATCGAGGGTCACATATTCGAAATCCATTCTAAATCAACAAAAACAGAAATCGTCGGGAAAGTTCGGGCATTTAACTATCTGAAGGAGAATCATTTGAGCAGGAAGAAAAAATACATTGTTCAACAGAGAATTCCATTAGCTTTGATTAAGGGGTGTCCATTTGATACTCGTGTAATGGTTCAGCGAAAAAGGAATTCGTCCCAATGGAAGGTAACAGGGGTACTTGTGAAAGTGGCAGCAAAGGGATTTATTGCGACGAATTATGCCAGGGGAGTGATGACCCTGGAAGAAGCAATTGAACACTCAACACTTACAAACAAAGACACCGAAAAAGTGTTGAGTGAACTTAAAGAAGTAGCCCTCAATACTGCCATAGCCTTACAGGACCTTTACCCTACAAGACGAAGAATAGGTCTTGATATCGGGATCACTGACGATGGACAAATCTATATTATCGAAGCCAACCTCACCCCGACGATTTCTATGTTCAATCTTTTGAAGGATAAATCCATGCTGGAGGAAATCATAAAATACAGAAGAGGATAGACCTCTTTACACGATACGGGATCGCGCTATTATGATTGAATGTATCTCATATTAGCACGATCCATTCTTTCCATCATTTGTATTCATTCAAAGGCCTGTGCCTATACGTTTACGAAAAGAATGCATATATTTATGAAAAAGGTCCCGTGAACTTTGCTTTGGAGGTGTGGTAATGGATGAACAACCGATTGGAATCTTGTTATCTACAAAACAATGGAATAATATAATTCGACACCATAAAGAAGAGTCTTACTGCCTTCACTATGTGCAAAAGGCAGAAGAATTAGGAAAAAATGTTGTATTCTTTACCCTTGATCACCTGTCATTGCGGAATGATCAAGTAAAAAGCTTTGAATACAGGAATGGGCAACTAATAGAGAGAGGAACCATGAAGATCCCTCAAGTCATCTATAATCCAACAAAATACAATAAAAAGAAAAGTATTAAAAAGCTGAGAGAACTTATCCAAACGAATAAGGTTAAAATCATCAATGAACATCATGTGATCAGACAAAAACGCCTTCTAAAAATCATTGAATCAAATCCGTCATTAACGGGGATATCCAATAAAGAGGTAGGTAGCAACCCTCCCTTTATCTTAAAGATCGTTTGTCAAAAAGGGAAGGACCATAACTGGAGAACTCCCTTTCATTATGTAAAGGATATGGATGGTGATCTTTATACTCTGGAAGAACTCCATTCCATTACAGGATCATTTTCTTTATCCTCTATTAAGGAGCAAGTTAAGGATATCAGTCACTCTATATTAGACCTCATACAGTATTATTATCCTGGTATTTATGAACTTGGACTTCAATTCAGGATGAATATGGAAGGGCACCTGAAAATAGATTCAACCGATACCATCCACTCCACCATGAAAGACCTTCAGTTTTGGAAGCCGGAAATATGTAAGGAGATTGTGGAATATCCTTTGGAATTAGCCCACTTCTATCAGCAACATTCTGACGTCATGAATCCGGTTGCCCTAATAAAAACGGATAGCACCATGAAGCAATTTGAACAAAAAAAGGGGGAGGGCAATGAAGTCATTTGGGTGAAATTCATAGATATTGATGAAGAGTCCCCGGTGATCAAACTCCCCCAACATTTATTTCATACTGATTTCGGAGGATTGACAGTTTTAAAGTTCGGTGTCAATGAAGAAACGTTCAAATTGATCCCTTATGATGATCTCACTATGATTCGAGAGAATACGTACAACAATCCGATTGAGTTATTCATATCCAGCAATCTGATCAGGAAATTGCACATACCATTAGACATGGTGTACCAAATGTCAGCCAGACAGAATGTTGTGGAGATTGGACCGCTTATAGGATTTTTATTGGGAAATAAGAATCAAACTTATCATATAAATTATATGGAGAAGTTTAAGGACCGTCTTGGAATGTATGAGAGATATGGGGGCACTGTGATTGCGTTTTCTGCCCGATCGATCAATTGGAATGAGAATATTGCATACGGCATGGTATACGATCCCAGCGAAAAAGTTTGGAGGTATGGATCTACATCTATACCCTCAGTCATTTACAGGCGGAATTTTCATCAAGATAACCACACCATTGAAAAGTTAAAAATCCTCACCAACAACCAACTCTTTAATTCACACCATTTTACGAAGTCCGACTTAACTCAAATGCAGGAAGAACCCCAATTAAAAAGACATCTTCCATCGACTTATCTCCTTCAAGATCTGGATGAAATGATTCGTTTTGTAAAGGAAAAGAATAAAATCATTTTGAAACCTGTCAGCTTATCGCGAGGACGTGGAATATATATCCTTGAATATAAATCTGACGTATTCCATCTGCATGAATCCAGCAATAAGCTAAAGCTTTGTCACAGTATTACAACACCCCAAGCCCTCTACGATAAGCTTTTTGAACTGAATGTTTTCAGTTATCCCTATTTGTATCAAACCTATATTGATTTATTGAAAATAGAAGGGCGGCCATTTGATGTCCGGGTTGTCATGCAGAAAATCGAAGAGGATACATGGAAATGCGCAGGGATAGAGTGTCGTGTAGCCGGAATAAATGAAGAATTGACGAATATAGCACGTGGAGGTAAAGCCTTGCATTTAAGAGAAGCGCTTGATCAATCAAATGCTCCTCTATCATATTCATATGCTCACAAGGGAATCGTGGACTTATGCCAACGCTTTTGTGCACTAATGGACCAGGAGGACGAACATTATGCCGAATTCGGATTAGATATTGCGTTGGACTATAGAACCTACCCTTGGATATTGGAGGCGAATATCTTCCCGAGCTTTAAAGGTTTCAAGAAGATGGATTATGATACGTATCTTGCCATCCGTTATCAACCCCTATTTTATGCGGTTCACCTTCAGGGATTTCAAGTGGTTCAACCAAGGACGTAACCGTAAGAACGTTTATTGAACTTTTGATATGTGGGTAAGTAAAACAGGGTGGAATATGCATTTGGTTCCCAGGTCTAGTTAACTCGAGAAGACTTTTCCCACCTGCAAAGAAATGTATCTTTATTCCTAAGTAGTTTGTCCATTCATTATTGATTTCCAGTCATATAATAATGTAATTCAATTGAAAGGAGGTTTTATGTGATGGGATTAAATTTTCTTTGCGATTGTCACGCTTCTGCAGAAGGGGAAGGCTGTTTCTCTATCTGTAATTTTCCATTCAATTTTTTAGTGGATTATTCGTTCAATATCGATATCTGTCGTGAATTTTTACCTGACAACAGTACAGTAAATGCAATGTTTACTGTATCAGGTTGCGAGGTAACATTCATTGCCACTTTCACTTCCACTGATATCGGAATGCCACTGTGCACAGTAGACGAGGACGGTGATCAGACGATGACGGTTATGGTGGAAGGAATTGTAACGATTGACGAAGAGACGTTTCCTGTTTCGTTTGAATTAATGGTAAGTGAAAAGGTCCAACAAGTATCCATGCCCATTGAGTTACCATCTATTGGAGTTATTCCTGTTCTGAATGCAACTGTCGTATTTGGTTAATCGTGGATATAGTATGGAGGGAAATAAAAAGAGAAGAAAGAAACATATAATATCATTTTTTGATGGGTCTTAAACTTCTCAGGATTGAAAAAGGAGAACTTGTGGATAACAAGTTCTATTTTTTTAACCTATTAAACTACTAATTGGATATCAAAAAAGAAGCCTATTAAAGCTTCTTTTAGTGAGTTATTTAAAAAAATCGAACACCTTCTCTAAGTCCTTTTCTACCTGTAATTGGTATGCTGGTAGATTTTGTAGCAGTAAGCTTCCATGGTTTTCAATATCGGAGATCTTCGAGAGGATCTGTTTGCTGAAATGAGTTTCGTCCGTAGATACAACCAGGTGGTCCAATCCTATTGAATGGGCAAAATCAAAGGTCTTAAAACGGTACCCTAGAGCGACAAATGGAATACCGGCTGAAGCGGAAAGAACATTTGCATGTAACTTGAAATTGATAGTAAATTTAGCGTCTTTAATCAAATTTAGTATACCGTACTGGTCCAGTAAGTGAGTAATCAAATGGACATGCTGTTTATCCTCTATTTTATTATAAAGACTTTTGCAAGGTGCAAGATCACTGACCCAGATGGGATAAATATAAACATCATATCCTTTTGCCACTAATTCTTTTATTACATCTACCATTTCCTGCTCCAGTTTTGCCTCATTTCTCCCGTAAAGTCTTTGATGGGCGGTTCCCCAATTAATGACTACCTTCTTTGAATCCTTGTTTTCTGGAGGTTCTTGAAGCATATGAACCAGTAATCCCGGGTCGCCTGTCACTTTAACTCCTTCCAGATTGTACCCCTTTGACTGAAAGAATTGATACGTATAATGCCCCCGGATCCCAATGAATTGAGCATGTTGAAAGATGGCTTGAAGCTTTTTCTTGAAGAAAGGGTCTTTAAAGATCTTGAATTCATTTTTCCAATTTATTTCATCTTCAGTCTGTAATCCAAGTCGGATGAGTTCCCTTTTTTCAAGCCAATCGATTCCACTGCCCCAAATGAATATCCGAATATTCTTATGCCATTTTACGGCTCTGAATAGAATATTGACCAGGTCTGGTACAAATAGGGATCCACCACCTAAAACGATACTGTCAAAGTAATGGAGATAGGGTTTTTTCCGTTTAAGTCGTCTGAGTACCTTCCTTGTGGAGGGGATTAATTTGTATTTTGTGGTGTCTGCTTTTTCCCTGAACTTTTCTCTGAATATATCAAACATTAATTCGTCTCCGATATTTTGGTGGCCAAGCCAGCCTAAATATAAAATTTTTGCCATTCAATCACCTTCCTTAATTAATAGTAGCCATACACTAGCAAAATAATGAATCTTTATAGTATATGGATAAGCTTTGATATGGATTGTGCATTCATGGAATTTAAATCCTATTTAGAAGAAGGTTGCATTAAATCTACTTATTTTTATATAAAAGACCATTTATATTTGACAAGCCTGTTGTAAACAACCACACAATTCGGTACAAGATGAATAGTCTGAAAGTAGTAATGTCAGCATGAATGTTTAACGCTTTGAAGAAAAAGGAGGAAATTCATGTGGATAAAAAGATGGAGATGAATGAAAACCATGGTATTTCCATTGTTGCTTGTACGAATAAACAGTGGTTTATGGATAATATCTTTACAAATTATGAGCGCCAGTTATTACAGGAAAAAGAACTCATCATCATACTAAACAGTGATTCATTGAAATTAGAAGAGTGGAAAGAAAGAGCATCCCATTATGAAAACGTTCAAGTGTATCAGCTTCCGGAAAAGACCTCATTGGGGAGCTGTCTGAACTATGGTACCCATAAGGCAAGATATAATTATGTCGCAAAATGGGACGATGATGATCATTATGGTAGTCATTTTTTAGCAGAAGCATTAAAAGCCTTCGAGAAAACAAATGCTGATATTGTTGGAAAGTGGTCAGGATATATATTCTTTTCCAACACAAGGGAATTAAGACTCCGATACTTTGGCTTCGAATATAAATGGGTGAAAAAAGTATTGGGCGGAACTATAGTCGCAAAGAAGTCAGTTATTCACCATGTGCCTTTTCAAAATCGTTCATTGGGCGAGGACACGTCATTTCTAAAAAGTGCCAGGGCGAAAGGTTATCGGATCCACTCTACCAGTAGAAATAACTATTGCTATATCAGAAGAGATTCGGGCAAGCATACATGGCAGCCAAGAATCAGGTATTTATTCAGGACTTCTAAAAGGATCTGCTTCACACAAAACTATAGAGAGATAGTGGATATCGAGAGGAGATACAAGCATTTACCGGACAAGAAAGGAGAGGGGTAGCATGAAGGGAATTATTATGGCTGGTGGAAGAGGTACGAGGTTGAGCCCGTTGACGAAGTCTATTTCAAAAGCGTTACTCCCCATATACGATAAACCGATGATTTACTATCCCCTTTCCACGCTGATGCTTGCTGGTGTGAGGGAGATTTTGGTCATTACGACCTCTCAAGATCAGGACAGGTTTATGAAAATGCTTGGAGATGGATCCCACTTAGGACTACACATTCAGTACAAAGTCGAAAAGGAGCCAAAGGGAATTGCCAATGCTTTTCTTATCGGGGAAGAGTTCATCGGAAACGACCATGTCATGTTAATCCTTGGGGATAATATTTTCTATGGGGAGCACCTTCCCGAACGATTACAAAATGCCCTTCATTCTAAAATCGGTGCAACGTTGTTTTGCTTTCAAGTAGACGAGCCTCAAAGATACGGTATCGTAGAACTTGATCAGAATAATAGAGCTATAACCATCGAAGAAAAGCCCGCTGTCCCTAAATCGAACTATGCACTCACAGGGTTATATGTCTATGATCAGAGAGCCGTAGAAGTCGCCAAAAAAATACAGCCTTCGGTCAGAGGTGAACTGGAAATCACGGATATCAATAACGTGTATTTGGATATGGGGGAGGTCAGCGTGGAAATTCTGGGGGAGAGCTTCGCCTGGTTTGACGCCGGGACCCATCCGTCTATATTGGAAGCAGCCCAATTCATCGAGACCATCGAAAGGTATCTTGGAGGGAAAATAGGCTGTATTGAAGAAATCGCTTTTCGAGAGGGATTTATCTCCAAGGATCAGTTCACCAAGCTGGCAAATGAAAACGGGAAGAGTGATTATGGCAGATACCTCAAAAATCTAGTCAGCAGGTTATAAACTTAATTCCTCCTAAACTGAATCATAGATTAGAAGAGGAAATAAGAGGATGAGGAAGAGTGGACTACAATAATAATCAATAAGGATGTGAGAAACGTGAATGAAGAGAAGGAAATATCGATTTCTGAAGGGATTTCTATCATTGCAGCGACTAATCGAGACGATTGTATAGAAAACCTATTTGCCAATTATGAGAATCAGCATTGGGAAAAAAAGGAGCTTATCATCCTATTAAACAAGGACTCTATGGATTTGGAGTATTGGTTGAAGAAAGCCTCAGAGTACCATGAGGTTTCCGTCTTTCAGCTTCCTGAAGAGATGACCTTGGGAAAATGCTTGAATATCGGTGTGACGAAAGCAAAATACCCATATATTGCGAAAATGGATGATGATGATTATTACGGTCCGCTTTATTTATCGGAAGCCATGGCTACTATGAAAAAGTTGAATGCTGCGGTCGTTGGAAAGAGAACATGTTTTATGTATATGATTTACCAAAAGGAATTAAGACTGCGTTTTCCAGGACGTGAAATGCAAAGGGTCCATCTTCCCCAGGGGGCTACTATCTTTACGACCAAAAGGCTTCTGAAACTCATTCCATTTGGAAATAAAAACGTAGGGGAATGCTTGCATTTTCTTAAAAGATGTAAAGCGGCAGGCTTCAAAATATGCTCCTCCAGCCGATTTCATTATGCCATTTTGAGGAAGGAAACCCATTCCCATACCTGGCGCCCATCAAGACGATATCTATATAGAACCTCCAGGAAAATTGCCATAACACATGATTTTAAGAAGTTTGTGGATAAACACAAGTAAAACATATCATGTGCCTATACCAAGCCGGAATTATCTGAATATAGTTGTGATAAAAAGCCTCGTTACATTACTCCGTTACACCCTTCTTCTTATTATTGAACCTGTGGCTTTCATTTAATTTCTGATAGACCCTCGATTCTGATTTAACATGAGGGCAAATAAAAATAAAACTTGATGGGAGGGAAAGACCCTTGAAAAAATATATAGGTATTATGGTGGGAACAGTTGTATTCAACGGTATAAAAAAAGGAAAAACCTATTATGAGAACCTTTCCTTTTATGAGGAAGCAGGGGAACAATATGATCTGATTCCTTGTTATTTTCGATTCAAGGACATTGAGCCAGGTGTAGATACAATCATGGCATATGTGTTAAGTGAGGAAGGAACATATATTCTAACTCCAATTCCAAAACCCCCAATTATCCATAATCGCACATTTACAGGAAAAGTTTCAGCAAAAAAGAAAATGAGGAAATTAAAAGAAGAGGGAATTGTCTTCTTTAATGAGAAAAATCGTTATAAGAAAATAAGGATCAATAACATCCTCAGGATGAATAAGAAGTTGGTTCCCCATATACCTGAAACGGTTAAAGCCAGTAAGGAAAATCTACAGACCATGATGGATAAATACGATGAACTCATCATCAAACCGAACAGCGGCTCATTGGGACTCGGAATAGCGAAATTGTCGAAGCTCGCTGATCAAGAATGGGAATTCTCATATCGACGACAAAAAGAAATGGTGAAGGAGCGGTTCTCGACTACATGGCCTTTCTCTCTGTTAAAACTAATAGCAAATCCACGTACAATCATCCAAAAGCGAATTCCCCTGGCCAAAAGTAAAGGGGGAGTGTTCGACCTGAGGGTATCGGTGCAAAAAAATGACTTGGGTGAATGGCAGATGACAGGAGTGGTGGGAAAGGTAGCAAAAAAAGATTGGTACCTCACTAATGTAGCCCGTGGAGGATCGTGTTACTCCTTACCTGAATTACTCCAGGATCTGCCCCATCTCAATCTGGACCAAGTATATGAAGACATTAAACGATTATCCCTGAATGTCGCTTGGCAGCTGGAAAAAGAGCTTCCCAGGATGGCGGATTTGGGCCTGGATATCGGCTTGACGAATGAAGGGGTTCCCATGTTCATTGAATGCAACGGGAGAGATTTGAGAGTAACCTTCAGAAATGCCAACATGCAGGAAGAGTGGAAACAGACCCATGCCACACCGATAGGGTATGCTGCTTTTCTCTACGAAAAACAACATTCATCATGATGGAATCGACTCATTAGGGTCGGTTTTTTAATGGGAAGAATCAATGCTGACAATCTATAGGAATACATTATAATAAATGAACTCTTGATACTGAAATAGAAATGGACGGGAAAGCATGAAAACAATCGTTTTTATAGGCAGTCATAAGTCAGGGACCAGCAGAGAAGCTTTAAAAGTATCAAAAGAGATGGGATATGTAACGGTTTTAATAACGGACCGATCTAGCCTGATAAGCCAAAAAGAAGAGTTCCCTGAGGTGGATGAGATGTTATACATGGAAAATCTCTTGGAAAAGGACGAACTTTTAAACACCTTACATTCGTTACAACAACTTGGCCATCACCTCTCTGCATGCTTAAGCTTGATTGATCCCTTTGTTTCATACGCAAGCAGGATTTCCACTGATTTAGGGTTATTTCCAGCGTCTGTAGAAGCCCTATCCATTATGGAAAACAAAGCAAATGTCCGTGAACACCTTCACCATCTCTCCAGCTCTCCGTATTATTCTACGTTGGACATGAACGAATCAGTAGCTGATTTGAATAAAGGTCAGGATGATGTATGGCCTCTCATAATAAAACCTTCTGTATCAAATGGATCGAAGCATATCATGCTGGCAAAGACGCCGAGTGAATTTTCGGAGGGGATCAACCTCATAAGAAGGAAACACCCCGATATGAATTTACTGATAGAAGAGTTTGTAGAGGGTCCTCAATACTTGATTGAAGTGCTTGTTTACAAACAGGAAGTAAATATAATTGCAGTTGTGGAACAAGAGCTCGGCTCAAATTTCATTATCACAGGATATGCCTTTCCGGCTAAACTAGATGCTCATGAGTTACTATCCCTTCATGATCGCATCATTGAAATTGTAGAGTGTGTAGGGCTCGAAAATGGATCTTGTCACCTGGAAATGAGAAATGCAAATGGGGAATGGAAGCTCATTGAAATCAACCCCCGAATGTCAGGAGGTGCGATGAATCGGCTGATTGAGGAAGGGACGGGGATCAATCTGATCAGGGAAATCATCAGGATGAACCTTGGGCAGTTTCCTGAACTCTCAGCTGTATTCAAAAAACCCGTCTATGCGAAGTATGTAACGGTGAACGCCCCGGGGAGACTTTTGAAGGTGACAGGAAGGAAACGTGCATCGGCGCATGAAGGTGTGAAATACGTATATGTGAAACCGAGAAAAGGGAGCGTATTGGTTCCCCCAAAATCAATGGGAAATCGGTATGCCTGTATTATAGCCACTGCTGATACCGTAAAAGCTGCAAAGGAAATCGCCATAAAGGCAGCCAAAGAATTGAGGTTTTTTTTAGAGCCATTATAGGAGGTGATTAAATGGCACTCGTCGGAATGCTTCATTATCGCAAGCGTCCACATGATGTAAAAAAAGCCTATGCATTTGCAGCAGTCGCAAAGATGGAAGGGATTTCGTTTTTTTATTTTTCTTATCAACAAGTGGATTTTCAAGAGAAAGTGATACATGGTTGGATATACGAAGATGGGCAATGGATCCAAAAGGAAATGGGATTCCCTGATGTCGTTATTAATAGCAGCAGTCCGAAAACAAAAAGACAATCGTCAATCCTTAAATGTCTCAAAAATATGACCATCCTGACCAGTCATTCTGTAGGGAATAAAATGACAGTATATCAAAAGGTGATGAAGGGAGGAAAGTTCAAGTCTCATCTGATACCTTCCATAAAGCTGACAGGTTTAAAGGAAGTCCATCACTTATTTCGTGATCATTCAAAACTTGTCATCAAGCCTTTTTCAGGCAATCATGGGAAAGACGTCTTTTTTATAGAAAAGGATGCAGATCATTTTCTGTTGATGGAAGGTATTCATTCTCAAAGATATCAAAGTGATGAATTTATAAGCTGGATTCATGAGTTAATTAAAGACAGGAACTATTTAATTCAGCCCTTTGTATCATGTCAAACACAATCCGGATTAACGTACGACTTCAGAATCCATGTGCAGAAGAATGGGCAAGGTCAGTGGGAGATTAACCTGATTTATCCTAGAATAAGTGGAAATGGAAAAAAAATCAGCAATATCAGCAGTGGGGGATATCGAGGTGAATGGATTCCTTTTTTGAAGGAAGAGTTTGGAGATGATGATGAAAAGTTGAAAAGAAAACTTGAAACCTTTGCGGTGGCATTTCCTGCTCACTTCGAATCTCTTTATCCCTATTCATTCGATGAATTGGGGATTGACGTGGGAATTGATCAGAATTTAGGGCTATGGATTTTTGAAGTGAATTGGAGACCAGGATCCAGGCATCGTGAGTTTGAAGTGGCCAAAAGGATGCTGCCATATTGTCTGTACCTGAAAATTGGGTCCGGTAAGTAGGTCCATTTTATTATCCACACTGCACCAATCATGCCTTGTATCGATAAACTATAGGTAAAGGACAGATTGGGGCGAGGAACTTGGAACAAGAAATGCAGGGACTAAACGCTAAATGTATATGCGATGCCCTTAATGAATTGAAAAAGTTGCAGGATTATATAAACCATTCCGAGACTCCTTATTTCGGTAAATTACTTTTAACATTAGTTGGTGTTGACACGATTCCTTTTACACTATTCAGAAAAGATGGACCGCTGTTCTTAACCGGCTGTGATTATAAAGAAAAAGGAAAACCAGAGTACTGTTTTACAACGAGCTATTTCCGACTTGAAAAATTGGATGTGGATACATGCTGTGCCACGGTTTCTCTTCTACGACCATTGAATATCTACGGTGAGGATGTAGAATCCATGTGTGAGGTCACGAAGCTAATTAAAACATCGACGTGTGTTGAGGTTGACCTTGACTGTATTTGTGCCATTCAATGCGTTGACGTGGACTTATTAAAACGCATCATCATTATTGAGCCAAAATGGTAATTAACAGGGAGAGTAAAAGGTTCAAACTTTCAGTATGGTAAAGAATATTTATGGAATTGATGTTAAAATAAGTAGGTGTTATCTCTGTATTGATTATATTGTACGAGGGTATATATGGAAGGGTTTGACGTGAAGTTCATTCAAAAAATAAAATGAATACTTGGACGACATCCTTGTGTATAAGGTCATATAAATATCATACGGTCTACAGATTTATGTTACTGAAAAAGAAGTGAATCAATTTGATTTTAGCAGATAAGCATCAGAATAAACGAAAAAAGAGACTCTACATAAATACAAATCTCTTTTTAAATGATTTTATTATTTTCCATAAACCATGGACAACTCAAGGGAATCATCAGTCATCACATACATATGTACCTGTTCGAGAGTGTTTATCAAAGATCCTGATAAAACGTTTTTAGAATAGGCACAGACGGAAAGTAAACCTTCTTGTAAGACGTAATCATCTGCGATGGATTCAAACTTTTTGAGTACTGCAGCATCTGGTTCAGCAGAGGTCCACTCGACGTGAGCCCAGGTTCTGATGGAAGTATTGAGGTTTTTGATAGCGGCAATATCTTTTTTGAAATGATTAAGAATATTTTGGGTATTAAAGTCACCATTTAAAAAGTAGTAGTCAAAGTTATCAACTAAATAGATGGAGGATTGCTGTTCCTTACTAAATATCCTGTTTATTCTATTTCTGACCTTGTTGATATTTCTCATGCTTTCGATGATCAGCATATGTTGATTTTTCTCCAATCCAGAGCGAATAAATAACATCAGGTTGTTTAAATAGGCTTCTTCTGCCTGAAACTGATAAAAGACATGGCCTTTTTCTAACGTTACTAATTTAACATCATTTAACGCTTCCATAACCTCACCTCTCATCAATTGGGAACCAGATTTTCAATGGGCGGAATGCCTAAGCCTTCAGAAATTGGATTAACTTAAGCATAACATAACAATTTGCCAATCCATACACATTTAGTTAGTTGAATATTTGATAGATGATTTTAATTGCCGATATTACTGAACATAAACAGTACGAAAGGAACCGACGATCCAATGGATATTTATTTCACAAAACTAATCGAACCTAATACAGCAATAATCGAATCGATGAACCAATGGGAAAACAACCCCGATTTAATTCCATTAACCCGTCCAAATAAAAATCAGGAAGAATTGGACCAGCGTGGAAACTTGACATTTCTGGATTTAAAACAACGTTTAGAACATCATCATATATACCTGATTCACCTTAATAACCAGCTTATAGGGGAAATGAATTACATGGTCGACCCTGAGCATCTCTATAAAAAGGAAAAAGGAACTGCCTGGATGGGGATAACGATTGGTGAATCTGAAGGACGTGGAAAAGGAATTGGTTTAGAGGCAATAAACTATTTGGAACATCAGGTTAGGAAGGAAGGTCTTAAACGAATAGAATTGGGAGTGTTTGAGTTTAATACTAATGCTCGAAACCTTTATCAAAAACTCGGCTATCAGGAAATTGGCCGGATAGCAGACTTTACTTATTGGAACAGTCGAATGTGGTCTGATATTCGGATGGAAAAGTATTTAAAAGAAGATTAAAGGAATGAAAATCCAGGAACAAAGGAAGACTGGGATGGTGAATACGGTGCAGCTGGAACTTATTAAGCCTAGTGACAGGTCACTAGGCTTACCCTATTTGCTTTTAGCAGATGAAAGGAAAAAAATCGTAGAACAGTACACGAATGCGGGAGATATGTACTCCATTTGTTATGGAATATATGTTGCCGGCGTAGTACTGTTTACTTTTCATTCTGCTGAACCCTGCTAGGTTTATACCCTGAAACGTGATAAAAAACTCAAAAATTCCTTCTGTTTTTTATGAGCATATTTTGTAATGGCGAATGTTTTAGCTTCGGGCAATGGAAAAGCATTCGTTTCAACTTCCAATAGCCATCCTTCAAGCAGCTCCCTTCTCACGGTTGAAGAAGGGAGGTACGATACGCCAAGGCCCTCCGCAATAAATCGTTTGGTAATATGAGTTTGAGAAACTTTCATCATCCTGGTTTTCGGATAGAACAATTTAATCGTGTTGCATAGTTCATCCCAGTATGCAGGGTGATTATGTGTTAATAAGTAATTGGAGGCTAATAACTCCTCTTCGTCTAAAGGGAAAGCCGACTCAAAATCTCTTCCGTCATGGGGGGCTACCAGAATAACTTTGTCAGTAAATAGTAATGTATGATCAAGCTCAGGACTAAAACAAGGAAGACATGAGAGACCAATATCAACTTTTTCAGCAAGAACAGCTTTCTCAATATCTACCGATTCAATAATTTCAACAGAAATCTCGACTTGAGGATGGCTTTCTATATACTGTTTTAAAACAAAAGGTAATACGTTGTCAGCAATCAATGGAGATATAGCGATCCTTAGTTTTGTTGTATACCCCTGATTAAAAGTCTGAAGCTCAGTGATACCTTCTTCATAAACGGAAATGATTCTACGGGCATGCTTTAAATAGTACCTTCCTGCTTCTGTTAGCTTTATTTTCCTTCCGTCTCTTTCAAACAATAAAACTCCGAGTTCCTTTTCTAATTGTTTAATATGTACAGTAACGGATGGCTGCGATATGTATAATCTTTCAGCGGTCTTCCTGAAATTATTGCATTCAGCTGCCGTAATAAATGTCTTTAACAAATTTAGTTCCATTTCCTCCACCCTTATTAATAGTATTAATCAAAACATTTAAATATATTTAATTTTCTTAATTATATAATCATTATACAATAATTGTAATAAAGGAAAAGGGGATGATTGAAATGTTTACTGAAGGGTTAAAGGGAATCGTGGCAGCACAAACGACAATCAGTCATATTGACGGCAGAATGGGGTTGCTTATCTACAGGGGATATGACATTAGTGATCTAACCAACTTGTCATTTGAACAGGTCGCATTCTTATTATGGTATGGTCACTTACCAACAAAGGAGGAAAAGAATGATATAAAAAGGAAATTGGTGATTAATAGATCCTTATCACGAACCATGAAAGAGGTTATTAAGACGCTTCCCAAGGATATGGATATGATGAGTGTATTAAGAACGGCTATTTCTTCTGAAGGAGTACCTGCTTACAAATGGACACCAACCATTGATCAAGCTATAAGATTAACAGCAGTTATTCCAACCATCATTGCTTATCGACAATCTTTAGTAGAAGACAAACCATTTACTGAACCGAATGATAATATTAACCACGTAGAAAATTATTTATCCATGTTAACTGGCAGCAAGCCCTCTAAAGCAGTCATTGATGCACTGGAGACATACATGATCCTTACACTTGAACATGGTATGAATGCTTCTGCCTTCTCAGCAAGAGTCACATCTTCAACTGAATCTGACATGGTATCTGCCATTACTGCGGCGATCGGGACAATGAAAGGACCCCTTCACGGAGGGGCACCATCCGGCGTTATCGACTTACTTAATGAGATAGGTACGGCAGAAAATGCGGAAAAAGTCATCAGAAAGAAAGTACTCAATGGAGAGAAACTGATGGGGTTCGGTCATCGTGTGTATAAAACACATGATCCAAGAGCAGCTGCTTTGAGAAAGAAATTAGTCGAATCTAAGGGGGAAGATGGCTCACTGGACCTTGCATTACATGTGGAACATACGGCTATTGATGTGTTAAATGAATTGAAACCAGGGAGAGCCCTCTACACGAATGTAGAGTTCTATGCAGCAGCCATTATGAAATCAATCGCACTTAAACCTGAACTTTTCACACCAACCTTTACGGCCAGTCGTATCGTAGGGTGGACGGCTCATGTTCTAGAACAAGCTGAAAACAATACAATATACCGGCCTCAATCTGAATATATTGGTAGACTGAAAATATAAATCTACGGAGCTACATTCCATGTAATGTGGGTTTAATAATTTGTAAAATATTCCTTTATTTAGTGATATAATTGAAACATACTTTAAAAGGAGGGTTTGGAATGATCAGCAAAGTCGGTCAAATTATGGTGTACGTGAATAACCAGGATGAAGCCGTGAATTTTTGGATTGAAAAAGTAGGTTTCACTGTCATAGCGGAAGAAGGTAATGGTCAAGGAATGAGGTGGATTGAAATTGCTCCCTCTAAAGATGCGGAAACAAGTATTGTTCTCCATAATAAGGAATTAATCGCTCAAATGGAGCCTGAATTAAATCTTGGCACGCCTTCCTTAATGCTGTTCTCAAACAATCTGGATGAATTATATAATAGCTTATCAAATAAAAATATAACAGTCGGAGAAATAGTGGAAATGCCTTCTGGAAGAGTGTTCAACTTTGCAGACCATGAAGGTAATTACTTTGCGGTTATGGAGAAAAGTAACTAGAGTTTGAAGAAACTAATTAAATGGTGATGCATCTCTTTGCTTTATCTAAAAAGAGCCTGGGACAAAACTAAAATGCCACGATGTAATGACGAACAATAGAAGTATAGGCTCTTAATAACGCTAATGATTTCCGTGCAAGACTACGCTTTCCGCGGGTAGCTCGTGAGCCTCCTCGGCAAGCCTGCGGGAAGAAAAGCGGAGGGGCTTTGTTCAGAGGCGGGGGGCATAAGTCAAATCGTCCAAGAAGGCGTTCTTTGCCTTCTTGGACGATTTGACTTATGACATGTTCCTCTAAGCCCCGGAGCTGGACGGGTCTCACATAAGCTACTTTTCCCGCAGGAGTCTTCGTCTTGCACTCCAATCAACCGCTGGAACAGCTAAAATCAAATGTATCGAAATAAATAATAAACCCGAACAAATCCACTTTCTAGGGAGCAGATTTGTTCGGGTTTTATTTAGACTAAAACACTTTTGTCCCGGCCTTTTTTTATTAACAATATTATGCAAGTAATCAACAGCGCTTCTGGTTCGATCATTAAACACAAGTTCTTAACCCGTGTATGGATCTCCTGGTTGCACTAACTGCCTTGTGACATTTTTCTATCTTAAATACTAGGTGTCTAAACCATATTTTTTCAGTTCTTCTGTATCATTTGGAAGAGTCACGTAACCTTCATGGTGCATACCCAGTTTTTCTAACAATCTAGAAGACGAATCATTGTCCTTCGTCGTGATCGCTGCGAGTCGTTTTATACCTAGTTTCTTGGCAAATTCCAATGTACCCGTCGCGGCTTCATAGGCATATCCCTGTGATTGATAGTGTGAGAGAAATGCAAAACCGATATCCACATCTTCAAGACCTTCCCGTTTAATTAACCCGCACAAGCCAATCGGAGCCTTCTCTTCCTTGTGTTCCGTCAAGAATAGCCCGAATCCTTCCCGCTCATACATTGCTCTCGGTCCATTCATAATATAGTCCATGGCATCATCCAGTGTACGAATCCCCTTGTCACCTATGTACTGCAGCCATCCAGGTTCATTTAGTAATTTCATAATGAATTCAGCATCTCTGATTTCTACCCATCGGAGGATGAGTCTTTTTGTTTCTATTACTTTCATATAGGTCACCTCTTCTAGTATCTTTTACATTTATTTTAACTTGAATGATGAAAAGAATCTATTTCAACTCAATGAATAAAAAGTTTTAATGCTCGGATTCTTTTTGAATGATAATGAAGAGAAGTGCTGCCTCCAATATTATTTTGCGAGACACACTCACACCAAAAATCCAAGACTACCATTCAAGTTTGTACATGCTATAGTTTCCTTATAACGAATGAGATAGATGAGGTGTAATCATGACAAAAAATTTCAAAATGGAAGCTCCTAAAATCCCAGCTCGATTGGAATCAGCTAATTTTCAAGATGTATATTATGAAGAAGATCCATTTCTATCTAATTGCAGGATAGAAACTGCAAGGCTTGATCAAGAAGAAATCGATCAGCTCGTTTTATCTAAAATTGTCTTCAAAAATGTGTCTTTCATAGGTGCGTCTTTTCCAAGAGTGGATATGACCGATGTCGTGTTTGAGAACTGCGATCTATCAAATGCAAACTTCCGTGAGGGGATCATACATCGAGTGACGTTCAAAGAATGCAAGTTAATGGGGGTTGATTTTTCTGAAACCAATCTGGTGAATGTCACTTTTGATGAATGCCTTGCGAATATGACTGACTTTGTCGAAGCACGTTTAAAACAGGTGAAGTTCATTCAAAGCTCCTTGCAGCATGCAAACTATGCAGACTGCAAGCTTGTGAAAGTGAAATTTGATCTATGCGATCTGAATGAGATTGAATTTACTCAAACAATACTTAAAGGAATTGATATAAGTACTTGTACATATACACGAATCAATGTTTCACCTGAAAACTTGTTTGGTTGTGAGGTTTCACCTGAGCAGGCCATTGGGTTTGCAAGTTTGTTGGGGTTGAAGGTGAGAGAATAAAAAAACTGCCTTCCATATAGAAAATAATGGTATAATATCAAGTCTGAAAATTCCAAAAAACTTTCTTGGTTTGAGGAGGGCTTCAATATGACAATAACAGAAAGCCTGATTTAGGTGGAACAACATGGGGATGTCGCCTAATTAACAGGCTTGCTCCCCGCATATTGGAAGGGGAAAATGAATGAATACAAACAGTGTTAAAATAGTAGAATTAAACACAGATAATTGGTACGATTGCTGTCAGTTAGAAATATGTGAGGATCAGCAGGCTTTCATCGAGTCAAATGCGGTATCAATTGCACAATCAAAATTCGAGCATACCTTAAAACCATTTGCCATCTGTTTTGATCATCAAGTGGTTGGATTTTTAATGTACAACTCAGTACCAGAAGAACTCGATGCTCACTGGGTTTACAGAATCATGGTGGATAAAAACTATCAAGGGATGGGAATCGGTAAGGCGGCAACTATCCTGATGATGGCTGAAATGACTAAAACCCTTGATGCAACTAAGATTGTTGTGGGGTATCACCCTGATAATAAAGGTGCCCATCGATTATATGCCAGTCTGGGATTTATTGACCAAGGAGATAGATTTGGCAGGGAAATGGCTGTTGTGAAGGATTTGAAAATCTAAATAAAACATTTTGGAAAGGCCAAGTTTAGAAAAGTGGCCTTTCTTCATTACCCAAAAAAAGTACAATCGTTTAATCTTTAGTAATCTTTTATATCCAGCATTCCCTGAATCTTCTCCTTCGCTCCCTTTCGCCACTTTTTTACAGCGGAAATCGATACATTTTCTGCCTTGGCAATTTCACTAACGGTCAACATATGCATACATGTATACAACACCCATTTTCTCTGATTTTCAGTTAAACCATGACAGTAGGAGAGAAGCACTTCATGGGCCAGCTGAACATTCGCTTGCTCATCCTCGATAATCTCAAAAAAGTCCGCCTCTTTGAAAATACTTTTCTCTTCATTCCGATATTCACTGGTTAATTGAGATAATAATCTTCCGCGTACAAATGAATAAGCATAAGCTGGGAAGGCACCCTTTTCAGGATCAAAATTTTCATGGGCCTCCCAAAGAGCTATGAGTCCGGTTTGATAATATTCAGACTTATTTTTGTATATGTGCAAAGAATGAATCAATTTATGAATCATTAAATCATATTTTGCATGAAGCTCTTCAAATGGTTCCATTACAGTTTCCTTCTGATCGACGCGCCTCTCTATGAATTCCTAGGTAGGTTAACCTTACAAAGGAAAAGGGGGGCGGACAAAAGAGAAAGATAGCCGTTTCACCGTGATGAACGTACAGAAACTGGTAGGTCAAAAACTATTTTCACTTTAGGAAACATCCTATTTTCTCCAAGTTTGTTATGGAAATGTAGATTGATACGGGTTAATCAACAGGTGAAGGCAGATGCAGGTAACTTACATATGGAATGAAAAAATGATGAGTTTATTTGGAAAAGATTCGTGATCACGGACGAACTTTCACGTTTACCTCATACACTTCTTAGGCAATACTAGAATCAATAAAACCCTTAAGGGGGGATACAATGCCACGCAAAAGTGCTTCCTCAACTGAGAAAACGGAAGAACAGATACAGGAAAAAGAAAATGTCGATAGACTTGAACGGATGCTGGCAGCTGTACTGAACTATTTATCCGATGACGAGATTGAGGAAATTGACATTGAATACCTCCTGACAAATACGGAAGATCTTCGTGACTGGTGGGAACATTACAAGGAGAAAAACAAAAAACAGATTGAAGACGAAATAAAAAAGTCTCTAAACAAGTTGACTCTTGAAGAATTAGAAAATATCCGGATGCAAATCCGGGAGAAAAATGGCTGAGCCATCTTGATTCAGCCCTCAAAAAAACGCTCAGATAATCCTCTGGGCGTTTTTCTTTAATTAAATTGGAAATTTATTTATCACACTCAAAAACTTCTCGATACAACTGACCCGCAATCGAAACAACCCCAACTGGCATCTGATTTACGATTACGGTCAAAAGCACTTCATGATCAGGATAATAGAGTGTCACTGATTCGTATCCATGAATTACACCCTGATGACCAACTGCTTGTACCCCATTAGCAAATGTAAATTGTTGCAACCCGAGTCCATAGGATTGCATCGTATCATCGGTTTCGTGAAAATGCAGCATCTCTTTCCTAGATTCCTCTGATAAAAGCGTGCCATTGAGAACAGCCTTCATAAACGTTTGTATTTCAAAAGGGGTAGAAACAAGAGCTCCTGCAGTCCAAGTGATGGATATATTGAGTTTATTTATTTCTGTCACTTCTTCAGAAAGCTCTGTCATATCTGGAGTTGCTTTAGAATGACCAGTCGCAAATGGATGTCTTAGTTCATTCGTTAGAGGAAAATACGTCCTTTTTAGTTGAAGCGGTTGGATAATCCATTGATCGATTACGTCTTCAATTGACTTCCCTGATAATTTTTCCACAATCATACCAAGCACGATATATCCTGTATTGGAGTAGTGATATTCAGTGCCGGGTTCAACTTCGAGATCATGGTTGGCAATCAGTCTAACGAGACTTCGAGGTGGAAAGATATCTTGAAGACTGGAAACGGCATGTTGGATAGATTTCGTTCCTGCAACATCCACCCAGATGTAATCCTTTAAACCACTTCTATGTTGAAGCAAATGACGTACGGTTATTCGACTGCCATGGGCGAGGGTACCTGGTAAGATGGATTCCACCGTTTGGTCAAGTGAGAGTTGTCTATTTTCCTGTAGTTTCAAAATAAGCGTGCTGATAAAAATTTTTGTAATGCTTCCCACACGTTGGTGATCATCAGGCTCCAACTGTAAATATGACTCGGATTGTCGAACTCCAACTGCTATTAAATGGTCCTCACCAGTTGAATCAGTCAAACAAACTGACATGCCGGGAAGCTGGTGTTTCTCACATAGTGAGTGGACCGTATTTTCAAGAATACTGTGATCTATCAAAGAAATCATCCTTTCTAGCAATATTTTTTAAGGAACTCTTTATAAAAACGGATATATCTTCCCCCATGAGGAAAAATCCTGGACGCAAGCAGGATTTGTGCCTGTACATATTGAAATTTATTCTAGTAATGTAACAGAAATGGAGGGAATCACTATGATAAAAAGCCCTATAAAGAACAAAGTGAAATTGGTGTTTATTCCTGTAAGTAATATAGAAAAGTCTAAAGAATGGTACTCCAAAATGCTCGGAATTGATGAGGGAAAAGAACATTTCGATCATCTATTTGTAGCCGATATGGATGGGGCTGGTATGATCCTTGACACCATGCCCATGTGGAGAGACGAAACTGGTAAACTTCCAAGGCTGAATTTCCCGGCCATTCAATTTGCTACGGACGATATTCATGAATCGTATCAATTTATGAAAGACAACGGTGTGGAATTGGTAACGGCTATTGAAAATAATCAGTACTTCGTGTTTAAAGATCCTGATGGGAATTTGCTGATGGTTTGTAAGTAGGAATACGTTTAATAGGTCGGGAGGTTCATGGTATAATCTCCCGACAAGATACCAATCACTATATTCCATCGTTTATTAACGATGTTTTATACATATGAGAAACTATGACAAATAGAAGGGAAAATAGTCCATGCCGATTCGAAATTCTGCAAAAGCGATCATCATGAAAGATAACAAAATCCTGCTAACCAAAAACAAAGACGAAAATGAATTCTTTTATCTCTTTCCAGGAGGTGGGCAGGAACACGGTGAAACGCTTCATGAAGCTTTAAAGAGAGAATGTATCGAGGAGATTGGAAGTGAAGTGGAGATAGGAGAACTCGTACATATTCGGGAGTATATCGGCAAGAACCATGAGCATGCTTCATTTGACTATGATGTTCATCAAATGGAATTTTATTTTAAGTGTACCTTAATGAATTCAGAAGAAAAGGATCCGATTCCAACAAATCCCGATAGCCATCAAGTGGGTGTCGAATGGATTGATTTGAATGAGCTGATGCAGTATAGGTTGTACCCTAAAAGGATCATTGACTATCTTGGTAACGATCAAAATTCATTAATATATCTTGGAGATATCAACTAAAGAATCATGCTCTTGATGACAAACTCTGAGCATGGATTTACTCACCCATTAAATGATCAGTCGTTACTGTATCCAAACGAAAGAGGGAGACCATGATGATCATCAAAAATCTTGTCTCACTTGAATTCTACAATGAAAATCATCATATTCGATTAACAGACTATCACCTATCTGAAGAACAGCTTCAATACACTTCGTTGCCGTTACCTGCAATTGCTAAGTGCAATGAAGAAACAGAAAGATACCCGATCGTTATTCTTTATAAGGGGGAACCTGCTGGTTTCTTTGTGCTCCATGGTTGGGATGGAGTTAAAGCATACTGGGATAACCAGGATGCCATCTTAATCAGAGCTTATTCAATTAACCCGAAATTTCAAGGCAAAGGGATTGCTTCTGAATCACTAAAAGCACTTGATCCTTTCATAAATCAACACTTCCTTAACAAAAAAGAAATAATATTAGCTGTCAATCATCAGAATGTTCAGGCTCAGCATGTATATAAAAAAGCAGGATTTCATGATACAGGGATAAGAGTGATAGGCAGGAATGGGGAGATGTTTATTATGCATAAGATACTGGAATAGTGTCAATTCGCTGATATATTTGAATTTCCGCTGATAAAATCGGGATTTCGCAAATATATTGAAAATATCGCTGATAAAAATCGATTTTCGCTGATAAATGAACAGGTAAGCCTAAAATATATAGTTTAAGGAAGGAATCGGCGCCACGAAATCATTAATTACCAAAAAAATAGCTGAGATGACGTAATAACCCCTTTCTTTGGACGAATCTGCTACCTCTTTGAGGAAATATAACCTATATTGAATAAGACGATAGGAATGGAGGATACCCCATCATGATCCAAGCGGCCATCTTCGATCTGGACGGAACCCTGCTGAACAGAGACGCCTCTGTATATGAATTCATCAGTAACCAATATGAACGCCTGGATAAATGGCTAAGACATATCCCGAAAGAATCGTACATAACCAGATTCATTGAATTAGACAAGCGCGGATACGTCTGGAAAGATGAGGTGTACAAGCGGCTTATCGAGGAATTCACCATCCCTGAATTAACCTGGGAAGGACTGCTTGAGGATTACATCAGTGAATTTAAGCATAGCTGTGTACCTTTTCCACATTTACATAATATGTTGGATGAATTAAAAAAGAAAAATATCAAACTCGGAATGATCACAAATGGCTTTGGTCAGTTTCAAATGGACAACATCCTAGCTCTTGAAATAAAAGCTTACTTTGACGAAATTCTTGTTTCAGAATGGGAAGGCTTGAAAAAGCCTGACCCAAAAATTTTTAAGCGGGCATTAGTAAGGTTGAATTTAAAACCTCATGAATGCATCTTTATCGGGGATCACCCTGAATATGATGTGTATGGTGCTCAAAAGGTGGGGATGAAAGGTATCTGGAAGAAAGACCCTCACTTAAGCCATGCGGAATCAGCAGATGGGGTGATTGATGATTTGATGGAGTTGCCGGAATATATTGATCATCTAAATAACAATAGAAGGTGAAATCATCCGTCCAATTAACTCCATACAACCCAAATTGGAAAACCTTATATATACAAGAAGAAGCGAAAATCATCCATGCAATAGGTCCGTCCCTCATAGGAATAGACGTCATTTTGGTAAATGGTTTCTAAATTAAATTTGTTTATTCGCCACAATTGCAACGGTATTATACCCTCTGGAAAGGGGTCCTTCTAATAAATCAATATTTTTAAATCCCCTGACTTTCATAATAGGGATAAGTTCTTCTAATATCATTCTTTGAATATTCGTCCAAGGTATACCGTTTTTACCGTCACTTAAAGTAATGATCAAGGAACCTCCTGGTTTCAACACTCGATATATTTCATTGATTGAGTCTTGGAAAGAGTCCCAAAAGTAAACTGATTGAATGCTATAGACCTTGGAATACATCAAGTCTTGAAAAGGAAGACTTTTAACATTTCCAAACACAAATTCTGCACGACTATTGTTTATGTTTACTCTATTTCGAAATCTTGCGGATGCAAGTGCGGTCTGGGATAAATCAAAACCGACTACTTTGTTAACGTTTGAATCCCTTAATGCCTTATTCACGGCATATCCAGCACCACAGCCAAGTTCCAATACACAATCGTTATCCTTCAATTTAAGCAATTCCAACGTCCACAATGTCTCAATTCTATGTTGATGAACCATTTTTTCACCAAAATAAACTCCGAGTAAACCCTTCGGTGTTCTATATTGTTCATCAACCAGAGCAATTAGTCGTTTTTTCATCAAATGTGTTCCTCCTTTTATATGAGTAACTAAATTATAATGTCCGATTCATTTATTACACAATACAATATAAGTTATATTTAGTATTAGTAATTCTTATATGAGGTGAAAAGATGGACCTTAATCAATTACAGGCATTCGATCATGTGGTAAGGCTCGGAAGTATCAGCAAGGCTGCGCGGTATCTCGATCTTTCTCAACCGACTATCACACTAAGAATACAGGGCTTAGAGAAGAAAGTAGGGGGCCCGCTTTTCACTCGAGTTGGAAGAACGGTTGAATTAAGTGAATTAGGAAAAGGATTTCTACCTTATGCTAGACAAGCGTTAGAATCTCTTCAAAAAGGGGTGGAAAGAGTACAGTCTATTCGAGATGGAAAGGTAGGGCACGTAATGATAGGGACTCTTCCAACCTTCACGACAGGTATATTTTCTTCATTTATACAGAAAGCACATGCATAATTTCCTGATATTTCAGTTGAAATCCACACTGGACATAACCAACAAATCATTGAAATGCTTTATGACGGTTCCGTTAAGATGGGATTTATAACACATCCATACTTTAATACAGACTTGAATAAATATTGGATTTGGCGGGCACCTCTAAAACTTGCAGCTCATTACGCTCATCCGCTAGTTAATATGATGAAGAATAAAACTCTCTCTATTATAGATGTATTCCTGGGTAGTAAGCCTTTTATTGTGGTTGATTGGAATCACGAAAGCATTCATTGGCCAAAAGCACAGTTGCAACCTGGAACAGACTATATCGAACTACCGCCTTTAACCGCATTGGATTTTTTGGAAAATGGAATAGGGGTTGCTTTATTAACAGAAGACATAATCTCAAAATCCGATACTATTGTTGAATTAGAAGTCGAAGAATTCCCAGGAGTAAGCAGGGAAATAGCAGTCGTCGGTTTAGTCTCAGCAGAATCATTACCAACTTCATATAATACTTTCTTAAAACTTTTAACAAAATACGTATCCAAGGAAGAATATCAATTTTTTGAAGAAGGATAATATCAATTTTTCTATTAAGATTCACGATAATATGCTATGTACAAGTTATGGATATAAGCAATTGAATTTCGGTTAGCTGGCATTAATTTCATAAAAGATATTAAAATGGGAGAATGAGGCTGGGACAAAAGTGTTTTAGTCTAAGTAAAACCCGAACAACCATGCCTGCTATCTAGCAGGCATGGTTGTTCGTCTTTACATCGTGGGATTTTAGTTTTATCCCAGGCTCATTTTCCCTTCTATTTTTTTTAATACGTATATATTCTTCTCTGTAACTCAATAATACTCACCTCATCCAAAAGTCGTACTTGACTTTCAACCGATCTTACCATGAAGACTTTCCGATATAACCGTATATTGAAAATAAGAAAAGTATACGATTTCCCTTGAAAATATGTAGAAATTTCTTTATATTTAGTAAATATAATTTTACCAAATGTTGGAGGGTTCAACTTATGAAGGACATAAAGAAACTGTGTAACTCCATAAATAATTGTTTTGTAAGAGATGACTCTCATACTGGCAAATTACATATGGGTGAAATCGTTCACATTCTGCGTGTGAAATCTCAATTAACACAAGAAGAATTAGCTCAGAAAGCAAACGTGTGTGCTCAAACGATTAAAAGACTTGAAGGAGGAAAGGGAAAAGTAAGTGACATCACTTGTCGATCCATATTTGAAGCACTTGGAGTGAAAATTACTTTATTAACAGAGCTTTTAGATAAATAAAGTAACTAGATGTGTAATAGACAGAGAGAAGGAATAGTATGAGATTTAGAGATTTCCATAAAAATATAAAAATACGCATAATTGAAACATTTATGAGCCGTTTTATTGGGAGTATGATTTTCCCGTTTATGTCCATCTACTTAGCTGTTCACTTTGGAGCGAAGGTGGCCGGGCTTCTACTTCTGATCAACGTGTTTGTTGGAATAGGAATCAATTTTCTTGGAGGGTACTTTGCAGATCAATTTGGTCGGAAGAAGATCATGTTATTTGCAGAGACACTCAGGTTTCTAGCCTTTCTAACCATGATGGTTTGTAATTCTCCATGGTTTGAATCTGCACCGATCACCTTTAGCATGATGACGATTAACAGCATTTGTTGGGGACTCGCTGGACCAGCTAATCAGGCAATGATGATTGATGTAAGTACACCCCCTCAACGAAAGCTGATGTATTCGATTACGTATTGGGCAAATAACCTGTCCATCGCGATCGGTGGAATCATTGGTGCCTTCTTATTTAAAGATTACCTGTTCGAGCTGTTCCTTGCCCTAAGTGTAGCATCTGCTGCCATAACCGCTTCATTGGTTGCCTTCTTTATTAGTGAAAGCTATGCACCAGTGAATTCTGAGCTGACACCTTCCCAACACGTTAAGCAATTAATATCAAACTACGGGAAAGTAATGCATGACAAGCTATTTGTCCTCTTTACGATCGCAGGCATTCTTATTCTATCAATGGAGTTCCAGCTAACCAATTATATCGGAATTCGATTAACCGAAGAAATGCCCTCTCAACAATTCCTTTTATGGCAAATTGACGGAGTACAGACGATGGGAATTCTCAGAAGTGAAAATACGATTCTAGTCGTAATTCTCATGTTGTTTGTGACAAGGATCCCACACTCGTTACAAGACAAAACTGTTTTAGTTTGGAGCTGCTTCCTATTCACGGTTGGGTATGCTTCTCTCGCTTATTCCAATAATTTATTTATCCTGTTCCTGATGATGAGCATTCTAACGATTGGAGAAGTATTCCGAGTGCCTGTCGAACAATCTTATATGGCTGCCATTCCACCTGACGATGCCCGTAGTTCTTATATGGCCTTCAATGGATTGAAGTTTAACTTATCCATGCTGATTGCCTCTGTGACGGTCACGCTTGGTGCAATACTACCATCAAGCATCATGGCGGGAATCATCCTTGCAATCGGTCTTGTCGGGACACTCATATTAAAGATCATTTCACCTGAATTGGATAGAAGAAAAGAAGGTGTGGAGTTGAAACAACAGGCTGATGCTGCGAAAGTAGGTTAATGTAATGTATGGGAGGCGTGATTTTGGCCACCTACAAGCTTCTAACAAAAGTTAACTGTAATGATGAATCTCTGTCATTACATACAGCTGTCTAAAATTTCTAGCAAATTATGAAGGTGCAAAATTGATATCATGGCTTAGTAGGTGCTATATTATTCTGAATAAGGTATCGATTCCAATCATACCTTTAATAGAGTTCAACTTAACGAAGGGAGAACATATGGATAATATATGGGAAGCAGCCATACCATCTCTATCTCAAGTTACCGTATCTTCCAATCTTAATAATGAACCTGTCACGATCCACGGTGGCGATGATAGTCTAAGATGCATCGGTGTCGGGACGGATGCAGCGGTCTTTCAATCCATCTATGCTCCAGATTATGCATTTAAACTGTACGCCGAGGATAAAGGATCGAAAATTAAAATAGAAGAAAAAGTGTATAATGCAATTGGAGGTTCCCCATACTTCTCAACATGCTATGCAGCTTATGACAAGTTTCTCGTTCTAAGTTACGAACAAGGGCCAACTTTATTCGATTGTCTGCTCCAAGGAATTCATATTCCAGAACAAGCAGTTCAAGACGTGGAGGATGCTAGAAAATATGTTCGTGATCAAGGTTTGAATCCCCGTGATATCCATTTAAAGAATATATTGCTTCAAAATGGAAGAGCGAAAATTATAGATGTGTCAGAGTACGTCCTCCCTGGAAATGATTTCAGATGGGAGCATCTAAAGAAAGCATATGAGGATCATTACAACCTCATAGACGGAAAAGCCGTTCCATTTTGGTTACTTGAAACGATTCGAAAATGGTATAACTCCTGGAACAAGCATTTCACCTCCTATGAGGAATTCATGAAAATTGTGTTAAAGTTTACTTCATTTAAAAAAGACTAAAAAGCGCTCAGAGCTATTCGTGGGTGGAATTATTGTAGACGGGATCGGGCTCATCCACACTCCATGGATCGGAAGCATCATGGTTTTAGGAGCCGTGCTGCTAACTGCTTGTTTGCATGGGTTAGAAAGAAGATCTGCTTAATGAAAAAACATCACTATTTATTGTAAGGCGGCATTCATTGCCGCCTCTTTCTATAGAAGAAAGAAAGAGAGAAATCAATTGTACATGAAGGATCAATTTGACATAATTTATTTATGCTTCAATTTTATGTATTACAAGAATAAGGAGGGGAAACCATGTGGAATCAAAACAGCGTTTCTAAAATTCTGGGCACTCACTATCCCATCATCCAAGCAGGAATGGCTGGTGGAGTCACTACTACAAATCTGGTATCTGCCGTCTCAAACTCGGGAGGATTAGGAACCTTGGGAGCAGGATATATGTCCGCTGATGATATGAGACTAGCGATCAAAGAAATAAAAGATCATACGAATCAGCCTTTTGGGGTGAACTTATTCATACCTGAATCACCAATAGTCAATGATGAACAAATTACCAACGCCCAAAGATTAATAGAGCCTTTTAAAAAGGAATTACACCTAACGGACAACAGCTCATTTTCAGAGATGCAAATCGATTTTGAAAAGCAGCTAGAAGTCATCTTCAATGAAAAGGTACCTGTTTGCAGCTTCACGTTCGGCGCCCCATCTAAAGAACTTGTGTTAGAGTTAAAAAAGGAAGGAACCATCGTGATCGGCACCGCGACGACTGTTGAAGAGGCAGTGATCAATGAAGAGAGCGGAGTAGACATCGTTGTCGCTCAAGGGAGTGAAGCTGGTGGGCATCGAGGCACGTTTCTAGGCTCATGTGAACACTCAATGATCGGTACCTTTTCTCTTGTTCCCCAAGTTGTGGATGCCGCAAGCATACCTGTGATAGCTGCAGGAGGGATTATGGATGGAAGAGGCGTTATTGCAGCACTTGCTTTAGGGGCAAAAGGAGTCCAAATGGGAACTGCTTTTCTTACATGTAAAGAGAGTGGGGCTGGGGCTATTCATAAAAGGGTTGTTTTAGAATCATCAGAAACCCATACGGTCATCACAGCTGCCTTTAGCGGGAAACCTGCTCGAGGGATTGAAAATAGATTTACTAGGGAAATGCAGGAATTCGAGAGCCTATTACCTCCGTACCCCATACAAAATGCGTTAACGAAAAAAATGAGAAAGGAAGCTGGGAAACAAGGAAATCCAGAATTCATGTCCTTGTGGTCTGGACAAAGCCCAAGGCTTAGCAGGGATATATCTACTAAAGATCTGCTTGAATCCATCGTAAGTCAAGTAGGAAAAACAATTGGAGAATTAAAAAAATAAACATTTTCCATTTCTGTTACTACTTATAAACTCTCCATAGTCCCAATTTCACAAATCCTATTTTCCAAATATTAAACCTTGTAATCATTTCTAGCAAAGGTATAATTTTGATATAAGGAAAGCGTTTTTATATTTATCTTAAATTTTCCGAATAGTTAAAATGCATAAGGCGCGTTTTTTAGGAGGTTCAAATGAGAGAAATATTACCAGGTTCTGTACTGTCTCATATTCAGTATGGTTACCAAAAAGTTCCTAAGAAAGTCAAAAGTCAATGTCCAAGCTGTTCTAAGACAAGTGAATTTCTTCTGAAGGCCAATTTTTATCAAGTGAACAAAACAGGATTGTTTGCAGATGCAAATTGTTCAGAATGTAAGAAACCTGCTCTATTCGTTATTATGCTTAATGATGACTCGCTCAATCGGAGAGAGGAAGCTGGCCTTTATATTTATGATCCCCTGGCAACGAACGGACCGTTGGATCAGATTCAAGGAAACAAACGCATTCCACAAGACCTCGTCCGATCATTTCGATCCGCATTAAATGTCAGCCAGTCGAAGGATAACTCTGCTACAGCCGTCATGTCTAAGCGTGTCCTCGAGAGTGTTCTGAAGAATTTTAATGGGGACAAAGTAAACGGGCAATCCTTATCGGAACAATTCGATCAGTTACCCAAAAATGTCGACCTTACAAAGCCAATCCAGGCGCTGAGTCACCTTGTTCATCCAAACTCTCCCTTTTATGAAATGCTTGAATTGGAGAGAGAAATTGACGATGAAACAGCCGTCTTATTGATGGAATTATTAGAAGGCCTCATTGAATACTTATTTGTTCTTCCAGAAAAAATCGAAACATTACAAGAAAAAATCGAAAAGAAATATTAGTAGAAGTAGAGTGCCTTTTCTAGCACTCTACTTTTTTATAGTGGTTTTAACTTAAGGGAATACAGTGCCTGATTCACGTCATCGATGTCATAGATTTTCTTCTCTAAACAAAACTGAATCACGAGATCGAATCGGTCGCTGTCTGAAAGGGGGAAACCGGCGGCACTCAACATATCAAATGTTTCTTCCTCCGACAGTTCAAGAGAGAGACACAGGGCTACCACTGTCCGTTTACTCGGCTTGTAATCAGGGATCGATCTGATTTTCGAAAAGTGCTTGCGGTCGACTCCTGCTTTTTTGTAGATGGAAGCATCTGTCTGACCCTTGCCATCGATGTGCTGAAACAACCTCTCTGAAAAAGACGTTGATTGATGCAGCTCAATAAAATCTTCCAGCTCACTGGAATAAATCTTATCACTTAAGAAGTGTTCTTCTTTTTGTATATCATATATCCGTATTTTTCTATTTGTTTCCACGAAATCATGAAGTTCCTGCAAAATCTTTTCATTAAGCATCCGTTCACCTCCAAAATGTCGCTTACGAGGCGACCCATTTCTTACTATTCGTGTTTATGATTATATCAGAAACAATAAGAGAGGATGGAAAAAAATGAATACTGACTCTACTGAAATTATATTCCTGTTAGACAGAAGCGGATCAATGAGTGGCCTTGAAAGTGATACGATTGGAGGATATAACTCTTTTATTGAAAAGCAGAGTCAATTACCGGGTCAAACCCTCGTTACTACCGTTCTTTTTGATGATAAGGTTGAGCAATTATGGAGTGGAATGGAGGGTGATAAGGTAAGGCTCACACAAGAGGAATATTATGTTAGGGGGAGCACTGCTCTGATGGATGCTATCGGAAAAACGATTCTCGAAGTAGGTCATCGCTTATCCAATCTTGAAGAAGTTGATCGACCGGGTAAAGTCATTTTCGTTATCACAACCGATGGTATGGAAAATGCGAGCGTTGAGTTTTCGGCCAATACGGTGAAGGACCTCATTAATCATCAACAGGAACGATACAATTGGGAGTTCATTTTTCTTGGAGCCACCATCGATGCTACGGAAGAAGCCTTGAATATTGGGATTGACATTGAAAACTCCTATCAATTTGAAGCTTCTGCTAAAGGTGTTGAAAAAATGTATGATATTGTGAGTGAGGCTGTGTTTGAGAAAAGGAGTGGGTATTGATATTAAATTAGGGATCTCATCTATCTATTAGATGGGATTTTTTCATAATAGAAACATTTGAAGTCCTTTATAATGAATTCGCCGTTATATCTTATATTTCGCCGATAAAACAAGGATTTCGCCGTTATATTTGAGATTTCGCCGATAAAATTGAAATAGCGCCGTTAAATCGAACGAATAAATATCAACACACCAAATTTCCAGCTTTAATCCATACAAATGGTATAAAAATACCTCAACAATCAATAACTTTCTCGAATCTAAATAGAATTTATTTAAATTTTGCCAAAACTAGTTTATCATAATGAGGTATATTCAATTTATACGCAAGTCAACGGAATTAAAGGAAGGTATCCTATGTCGACAGAAAACGAAAAGAATATTACGAGAATACATATGGATGGGAAAGAATATATTCTCATCGGAACGGCTCACGTATCGCGTTTGAGCGCAGAACAGGTAAAAGAAGTAATTGAATCAGAGCAGCCCGACACGGTTTGTGTAGAACTGGATGAACCGAGGTATCAGTCAATCGTTGAGGGAGACAAATGGAAAGACACAGACATCTTTCAAGTCATTAAAGACAAAAAAGCAACTTTGCTTCTTATGAACCTTGCAATCGGATCATTTCAGAGACGGATGGCCAAGCAATTCGGGATCAAGCCCGGTCAGGAAATGATTCAGGGAATCGAATCAGCGAAAGAAACCGGCGCCGAGCTTGTATTAGCTGACCGAAATATTCAAATCACATTTTCCCGTATATGGAATAGCGTAGGATTCAGTGGCAAGGCTAAGCTTATGACCCAAATCATATACAGCATCTTCAGTAACGATACCATTACAGAAGAAGAACTCGAGAAAATCAAATCTCAAGATATGCTTGATTCGATGCTAAATGAATTTACCCAGGTGTTTCCTAAATTGAAAACGCCATTAATCGATGAGCGTGATCAATACCTTGCTCAGAAAATAAAAGATGCTCCTGGAGAAAAAGTTGTTGCCGTGTTAGGGGCAGCTCATGTTCCTGGTATCACAAAGGAAATCTATAAAGAACATGATTTAGACAAACTGAACGAACGACCTGCTAAATCAAAATGGCCAAAGATTATCGGCTGGGCTATTCCCATCATGATTCTTGCTGTGATTGCTTATACCTTCATTTCCAATCCGGATGCAGGGATACAACAGGGAATCAGTTGGATATTGTGGAACGGTGGTTTTTCTGCACTTGGTGTAGCCATCGGATTAGGACATCCATTAGCGATATTAACGGCTTTCGTTGCAGCCCCAATCACTTCATTAAATCCACTCCTTGCAGCTGGATGGTTCGCCGGATTCGTACAAGCATATTTCCGCAGACCGAATGTCGGTGACTTTGACTCACTATCTGAAGATGTTCTAAGTGTAAAAGGATTCTGGAGAAACAAAGTAACCCGCATCTTACTTATTATTGTACTTGCTAATCTCGGGAGTACATTAGGAACAGTCATAGGTGGTGCAGATGTTGTTCGTCTGTTTCTTGAAAATTTATAGTAAGTGAAATAAGCTATCCTGTTGGGTAGCTTATTTTTTTTGGGGGGGTTTGGAATATTATGTTAAAATGAATGTATTGATAAATGTTATGGAGGTTTTTATGAACAATTTTATATCTAGATATGCACATTGGTTACTTCTCCTCTTTGTATGTTTAAGTTTTATCATGGGATTCACAATCTTCACAAATTCTTTTCAAGGGTTTATTGCGGGAGGGTTCGGGATTGTTGGAATCGTCGGAGTAGCTTTTCTTGTGCTTCAAATAGAGAGACAAAAGAGGGGGAAAGCTAAATAATTTTTATTTGATATAGATAATAATACAATATTACCCATTAAATACTCCACTCTAGAAAGGAACCGACATATGATCTATGTTATCAGACACGGCCAAACCAATCTAAACAATGAGGGCAGACTACAAGGAAGAAACGGTCTGCCCTTAAATGAAGAAGGTATAAGACAAGCTGAAAACCTAAAGCATATACTATCTCAAATTACTTTCGATTACGTCTTTTCTTCACCTCAAGAAAGAGCCATCCAAACCGCTGAAATTACCACCGGGATGAAAGCTACGGTTGATTTAAGATTGGATGTGTATGATCTGGGAGAAGCGGATGGACTGCAAAAAGGTGAAGTGAAAATGGCTGGGGTTCTCCCTGATCCTCGAATCTATAATGGTGTTGAACAAACGGATCAATACATGCAGAGAGTATTTTCATTTATGTCTGAACTACAGGTGAATCATGGAGAAAGTGAGAAGAATATCTTGATCTCTGGTCATCGTTGTACGACTGGGTGTATTGGGGCTTATTTTAAAGGAGTTCCAGAGGATCGCAATATTCTGAAGCTCTCATCTAATAATGGGGAGTATAAACAGTATGAATTCGCCGATAATCCTATATTAGGACAAACAGCAGATACCTCACTTAAAAACGTATAAATCTCCCATGAGCATTTCAATCCGGGAATAAGCCAACGGAGCAATCCGCAAATGATTACTTCTCAGGATACGTTTTTAAAAAAGATCTTTGGGTAAATAGTAAGTAGCCTTTACCCGCAACCTTGTGAGGAGAGAATAATAGGAGCTGTGACGATCGTTGCTCAATATACATGACAAATATTCCATTGTTTTGTATCAGACACATATGGCAAAAAAGCAAGCTTCTCGTAAATCTCAGAAAATTACGATCCAAATACTTTCTCAGTATACAGGTTTCTCTGAGGAGATCATTCTCGAAGCACTTGAGTTTGGAAAGTTATCACCTGATTTATCTTATAGATAATCACATACGTGTAAAGGTCTAAGAAAATTATTTTCTCCTCCAAGGTTTACCATTAGTAACCCTGTAAAATAATTGAATCATTTTTGTTACATAATTAATTTTTGAAGAATATATTGAAAAAACTAGCCTATATTTATTATAATAACAGAAAGGATTTATAGAGGAGGATCTAATGGACACCCACAGGAGTAAAAGAATCTCAAAGTTATACAGAAAGTTAATTACTTCTGATGCAACGCAAGCTTTCCTTATTTATAAAGGCCTAGATGAGACAACGAAAGCAGAATTACTGGATTTAGTGGCAGAGATGGGCTCTCAGCACTCAGAAAAACTTTTGAATAAAATAAGCTAATATACATTAACAGTGATAAAGACCTGGAGAAATGATTCCTCCAGGTCTTTTTCTTATGAAAGGTTAAAGAGGGATGAACATGGTGAATTTGAGAGGAGAGATAATTCGTTTATTATCGAAATAGTAAATATATCAGCGGAATTTCATTTCATCAGCGAACCGTAATTAGAACCTCGCTATCATCAATCAGAGGAAAACAATGTATCTACAAAAGAACATACCAAACATACAAAAAATCATAACGAGACTTTCATTTTCCTAAAATCGACTAAGCCATTGGAAATATATTTATATAATGATCATGGGTCATTTATCCTTCTCCTTACTCTCAAACCCAATGATTTATGACATGTACATAAACTAAAGAGTGCGGTGTGATTTCGATTATAAAATCCATCGCATTTTTGGTTTCTGATAAGATTTGATGATTCTAAATAACTATTTCTTGATTGGAAATGGTGGAAAATTCTTTTGAGCGAAAATAAACATAGTCCTATCTCCCTTATTTTTATTAAAATAGGAATAAATTCCTTTTTATTCAAAAAATTGTTGTAATTAGCCGAATTAATAATTATAATATTAAGAAAATTTAATAAATATTTCCTAGGAAAGGGGGGACACTATATGAATTTATATATATCGGTGGATATGGAAGGGATTACAGGCTTAGTTGATCATACTCATGTAGATTCAAGCAAGCATAATTATGAGCGCGGGAGAATCATTATGACGGATGAGGCGAATACGGTAGTATCTGCTGCCTTTGAGGCAGGCTGCGCCGAAGTACTGGTTAATGATAGCCATTCACAAATGAACAATCTGTTAATTGAAAAGCTGCACCCTGAAACAAAGTTGATATCCGGCGGTGTGAAACCATATTCAATGGTTCAAGGACTGGATTCTACGTATGATGGGGCTTTTTTTGTGGGTTATCATGCGCGGGCGTCCATGAAAGGGGTGATGTCTCATTCGATGATCTTTGGAGTTCGCAATATGTATATTAATGATATTGCTGTGGGAGAACTGGGCTTTAATGCCTATGTTGCAGGGTTTCATGGGGTCCCGGTGTTAATGGTTGCCGGAGATGATCAGGCAGCACTTGAGGCAGAAGCATTGATACCTAATGTTACGACCGCCGTTGTAAAGGAAACGATTTCCCGTTCTGTGGCGAAAAGCCTTACTCCCATGAAATCGTCTCGACTATTAAAAAAGAAAACCGAAGAAGCTATACATAATAAAAAAAATGTAAAACCTCTCACTCCTCCTGAACATCCAACTTTGCGCATTGAATTTGCGAACTATGGACAAGCGGAGTGGGCAAGCCTCATGCCAGGGACAGAACTAGAAGCAGGCACAACGACTGTACGATTTGAGGCGAAAGATATTCTGGAAGCCTATAGAGCCATGCTTGTAATGACTGAACTGGCGATGCGAACAACATTCTGTTAGAAAGTGTGAGATCAATGGGTACATATTTGTTAAAAAGGCTACTGGCCATGGTAATTACGTTATGGCTGATTGTGACATTAACATTTTTCTTAATGCATGCCATACCAGGGTCACCGTTTAATGAAGAGCGAAATACAAGTGAGATAGTCCAGCAGAATTTAGAAGCTCATTATCATTTGAATGAACCGTTAATGGTCCAATATCTTCTCTATTTAAAGTCTCTTGTTTCTTTAGACTTTGGTCCATCTATTACACAGCCATCTCAAACCGTGAATGATTTGTTGGGCAGGGGATTTCCGATTTCCTTTGAATTAGGGATGATTACTCTCATAATCGCTGTGGTTTCCGGGGTCATTCTGGGGATATTGGCTGCCCTTAGACATAACGGAATGATCGATTATATGGCTATGACGTTTGCCGTACTTGGGATTTCCATTCCAAACTTTGTGATGGCCACGTTGCTTATTCAACAAGTGGCTGTAAACTGGGGAATACTTCCAGTAGCAACGTGGACGAGCTGGCATCACATGGTTCTTCCGACCTTGGCATTAGCAACAGGGCCAATGGCGATCATTGCCCGTCTGACTCGTTCAAGCATGCTGGAAGTGTTAACCCAGGATTATATTCGAACAGCCCGTGCCAAAGGGTTGTCACCAATCAAGATTGTGTTTAAGCATGCATTGAGAAATGCCTTACTGCCGGTTGTAACCGTACTGGGTACTCTGGCAGCAGGAATATTAACTGGTACATTCGTGATTGAACAAATATTTGCGATTCCGGGAATGGGAAAGTATTTCGTGGAGAGCATTAATCAGCGTGATTATCCTGTCATTATGGGGACCACTGTATTTTATAGTGCATTTCTCATACTCATGCTGTTTTTAGTAGATTTAGCTTATGGGTTCCTTGATCCCCGTATTAAGTTACATAAGAAGGAGGCGAAATAATGGGAGTTCCAAATCACCAAGAGCCAAACGTGACTCCAGACGTGCTGGATGAGTGGTTTACACCGAAGAAGAGAAATAAAGATGATGCGGAAGCGGTGGTCAGACCTAGTCTTTCCTATTGGCAGGATGCGTGGAAGCGTCTTGTGAAAAATAAGCTGGCAATGCTTGGCTTTGTTTTTTTAATAGGATTAATTGTGATGGCCGTCATTGGCCCCATTATTTCACCCCATGACGTAACGAAGCAAACACTTTCGAACCAAAACCTGCCGCCTTCCGGTGATCACTGGTTTGGTACTGACGATATGGGAAGAGATGTATTTACCCGTACGTGGTACGGTGCACGCATATCGTTGTTTGTAGGCTTTATGGCAGCACTCATTGATTTTGTTATCGGGATTGTATATGGGGGCATAGCAGGTTACAAGGGTGGTAAAACCGATAACGTTATGATGCGTATTGTAGAAATTCTATATGGATTACCTTACCTTTTAGTTGTGATTTTATTAATGGTTGTGATGGGGCCTGGCCTGCTCACTATTATCGTTGCATTAACCGTAACGGGCTGGATTGGTATGGCCCGGATTGTAAGGGGCCAGGTGCTCCAAATCAAAAACTATGAATTTATTCTTGCTTCTAAAACGTTTGGAACAAAGACGGCACGGATCATTCGTAAGAATCTACTGCCTAATACGATGGGACCTATTATCGTTCAGATGACACTGACTGTACCGAGTGCTATTTTTGCGGAAGCATTCCTAAGCTTCCTGGGATTGGGAATTCAAGCTCCGTATGCCAGTTGGGGAGTCATGGCTAATGACGGTTTATCTACGATTCTATCAGGCTATTGGTGGCGTTTATTCTTCCCGGCTTTATTTATTTCACTAACTATGTTTTCATTCAACGTTTTAGGTGACGGTCTACAAGATGCGCTTGATCCGAAGCTAAGGAGGTAATCATCATGAATCAAGTATTATCCGTACAAGATCTCCATGTACATTTCTCGACATATGGGGGAGAAGTCAAAGCGGTTCGGGGAGTGAGCTTTGATTTACATAAGGGGGAAACGCTTGCCATTGTCGGCGAATCCGGATGCGGAAAGAGTGTAACGTCTCAAAGCATTATGCGATTGATTCCTAACCCTCCAGGAAAGGTGACGAACGGAAAGATTCTATTCAAAGGAACAGACCTTTTGAACCTGACTGAGCCACAAATGAGAAAAATACGGGGCGCTGACATTTCCATGATCTTCCAGGACCCCATGACGGCTCTGAACCCGACCCTTACAATCGGGGAGCAAATTATAGAAGGAATCCTGCAGCATAACGATGTTTCCAAGAAACAGGCCAAACAAAGAGCGATTGAGATGCTGACACTAGTTAGTATTCCAAACCCGGAAGAACGATTAAAGCAATATCCCCATCAATTTAGTGGTGGGATGAGGCAGCGAATCGTTATTGCCATGTCACTCGTATGCGAACCAGACGTGTTAATAGCCGATGAGCCAACCACCGCTCTCGATGTTACCATTCAGGCGCAGATTTTGGAATTATTCAAAGAAATCCAGCAGAAAACAGGAGTCTCGATTATTTTGATTACCCATGACTTGGGTGTAGTAGCTCAAGTTGCTGATCGGATCGCCGTTATGTATGCCGGGAAAATTGTTGAGGAAGGAAGCAGAAGAGAGATTTTCTATCACCCTCAGCATCCGTATACACAAGGGTTGCTGAAATCAGTTCCAAGGCTTGACCTTGATGGGGAAGATCTGATTCCGATACCCGGTTCACCTCCTGATTTATTTTCACCGCCAACTGGATGTCCTTTCGTTCCAAGGTGTGAAAAAGCGATGGAAGTGTGCGACCGTGTGTATCCCATGAAAACGCAGCTATCAAACAGTCACCATGTCGACTGCTGGCTTCAGGATAAACGAGCCAAAAAAGCGATGCTTTCATCGATTAGCTTAACCATCAGCTAGGCTAATTGTTTGATAGATAAATAAAATAAGAGGGGGAAGATCATGAAAAAGTTATTATCAATTTTTTTAGTGGGAATGCTCTTGTTTGTATTGGCAGCTTGTACAGCAACGAAGGATGCAGGCAGTGAGTCAAGCAATGGAGACAGCAAGAAAGAAAAGGCAGGAAAGGTGCTGAACCTTAACAATGGTGCTGAACCAACATCCTTTGATCCGCCAATAGGGTTTGATTCCTATTCATGGACAGCATTAAACAACTTGATGGAAGGGATGACGCGCTTAAACGCTAATCATGAACCCGAAGCGGCAATGGCAGAAAAATGGGACGTGTCTGAAGACGGAAAGGTATATACATTCCACATTCGTGATAATGCTAAATGGTCAAACGGGGATGATGTAACAGCTGGAGACTTCGTTTTTGCTTGGAAACGTCTGTTGAATCCGGAAACGGGATCACCGGCTGCCTTCTTGGGTTATTTCATTGAAGGTGGAGAAGCCTTCAATACAGGTACAGGTTCAGCAGATGAAGTGAAGGTAGCAGCGAAGGACGAGAAAACATTTGAGGTCACTCTAACTAGTCCACAAGCGTATTTCTTAAGCGTCATTGCGAATCCAGCGTTCTTCCCAATCAATGAGAAGGTTGCTACTGAAAATCCTGAGTGGTTTGCAGAAGCTGATACATTCGTTGCAAATGGCCCTTTTAAATTAACTGAATGGGAGCATGACAGCCACTTTGTTATGGAGAAGAACGATCAATATTGGGATAAAGATTCAGTGAAATTGGATAAAGTACACTGGGCAATGGTGAACGATACAAACACTGATTATCAATTATTCAAAACGGGTGAGCTGGATACTGCAGACGTACCGGCTGATTTAAGTAAACAGTTATTCGAAGAAGGGAAAGTGAATGTAGAGGATCAAGCAGGAACCTACTTCTACCGTTTCAATTTAGAAAAAGAACCTTTCCAAAATCAAAATATCCGTAAAGCATTTGCCATGGCGGTAGATCAACAGCAGATGGTCGACTTTGTAACAAAGAATAAGGAAAAAGCAGCTTACGGCTTCGTATCAAAAGGGTTCAAAGATCCTTCTGGAAAAGACTTCCGGGAAGCAAATGGAGATTTAGTGAAAACAGATATCGAAGAAGCGAAAGCCCTTCTGAAAAAAGGAATGGAAGAAGAAGGATACGATAAGCTTCCTGAAGTAACCTTAACGTACAGCACTAGTGATACACATCAGAAAATCGCTGAAGCCCTTCAACAAATGTTCAAGGAAAACTTGGAGGTTGACGTGAAATTAGCCAATATGGAATGGAACGTATTCCAGGATGAGCAAAAAGCATTGAAGTTCCAATTATCACGAAGCTCATTCCTGGCAGATTACGCAGACCCGATCAACTTCCTGGAGAACTTCCAAACTGGCCACTCTATGAACCGAACAGGCTGGAGTAACGAAAAGTTTGACAGCTTAATAAAAGAAGCCATGAATGAAGCGGATGAAGCGAAGCGCTTCGAATTAATGTATGAAGCAGAGAAAATCCTAATGGATGAAATGCCGATCATTCCAATTCACTTCTACAACCACGTGTACTTACAAAATGAAGATGTATCCGGTATCGTTCGTCATCCAGTTGGATACATGGAATTAAAATGGGCAGACAAGAAATAAGTGCTTGAACTACTAGTGAGTGGAGAAGACGCAAGGCTATTTGAAGCCTTGCGTTTGCTCCCTCTTTTTCTACGAAAGGGGTAATGTATGGTGATAAAAGCTTCAAAACTCAAAGTAGGAGATACAATAGGAGTCATTGCTCCTGCAAGCCCTCCGAAACCTGAACCATTAAAAAAAGCCTTATCATTTCTTGAAGAATTAGGTTTGAAAATAAAACTGGGGAAATCTGTCCATAAGAAATATGGGTACCTGGCAGGTTATGATCAAGAGCGGTTAGAAGATATACATATGATGTTCAAAGACAGTGACGTTAAAGCTGTCATTTGTGCATGTGGCGGTTTCGGTACAGGACGGATCGCATCCCGATTGGATTACAACTTGATAGGGAAAAACCCCAAGATCTTTTGGGGATATAGTGATATCACTTTTTTACATACAGCTATTCATCAACAAACTGGAATCGTGACATTTCATGGGCCCATGTTAAGTTCTGATATTGGCCTTTCGGATGTTCATAACTTAACGAAGAAGTCTTTTGAACAGTTGTTTCATGCGAAAGACATCGAGTATACAAACAAGCTATCCCCTTTAGAAACAGTTGTAGAAGGCATAGCAAGCGGTCCTGTAATCGGTGGGAACCTTACCTTATTAGTAAGCACATTAGGAACTCCTTTTGAAGTGGATACAAAAGGTAAGATTCTATTTATCGAGGATATTGATGAAGAACCTTATAAAGTGGACAGGATGATGAATCAGCTAAAGATGGCGGGGAAATTCCATGATGCATCTGGTATCATCATCGGGGATTTCAAAAACTGTGTGCCGGAAAAACGCGAACAATCCCTGACTCTCGATGAGGTGCTCAAAGAACATATTTCAGATGCAGGTAAGCCCGTACTAAAAGGATTTAAGATCGGACATTCCTCTCCAAGTATAGCCATCCCTATTGGGAGCGTAGGAAGAATGAACACGTATGACCAAACATTCATAGTCGAAACGGGAATAAGGGAGGATGAGAATAAATGAAGATAAATCGAGTGGAAACATTCAGAACGGCCGTCCCTTTACATACCCCTTTTAAAACTGCTTTACGAACCGTTGAAGTGGCAGAAGCCATCGTCGTGAAAATAACGTGTGACGACGGGACAGTTGGATGGGGAGAAGCACCCCCGACAGTCGTGATTACAGGGGACAGCTTATCAAGCATTGAATGGGCCATACAACAAGTGATCAAGCCGGCCATCATAGGTAAGAGTCTCTTAAATTATGAACAGCTTTTTCAACAATTACATTCATTACTTGTCCGGAATTCAAGCGCAAAGGCTGCTGTGGATATGGCCTTATATGATTGCCTTTCACAGTACTGCAATCTTCCACTCTATCAATTTCTTGGCGGGTACCGTCAAGAGCTGGAGACCGATTATACTGTGAGCGTTAATAGCCCAAAGGAAATGGGTGAGGATGCTGAAGCATATGTGAAGCAAGGATTTAACGTACTGAAGGTAAAAGTGGGAAAAGATGATATAGAGACAGATATTAAAAGAATTCATGAAATCCGTCAACGAATCGGGTACGATATCAAAATTCGACTGGATGCTAATCAAGGATGGGAATCGAAAGCTGCTGTCAAAGCGATTCGTAAAATGGAAGACCTAGATCTCAATATTGAATTAGTCGAACAGCCTGTACCTGCTCATGACATTGAAGGGCTGAAGAGAGTCACTGATGGAGTGGATACACTGATTATGGCAGATGAGAGTGTTTTTACTCCATATCAAGCATTTGAGGTGTTAAAAACCCGCAGTGCAGACCTGATCAATATCAAACTCATGAAAGCCGGGGGCATTTATTACGCTCAGAAAATTAACGATCTCGCGGAGGTTTGTGGTGTCGAATGTATGGTAGGGAGCATGATTGAAACGCGCCTCGGGATTACGGCCGCAGCTCATTTTGCAGCAAGCAAGAAAAACGTGACCCGATTTGATTTCGACGCCCCTCTTATGTTGGCAAAAGATATTGTCACGGGTGGCATTGAATATAACGGTCGGATGATCACGTTGCCCACCCAACCCGGATTAGGGATAGAGAGAGTACTAGTTTAAATGAATACCAGGGGGAATTAATATGACGACAAAAGCACTAATAGCAGTACCCGTATCAACCGTATGGACATCTAAGGATTCAGCCCGTGATTTGGATTCACCAGCCATTTCCAATCCTGTTCAAATCAACGAATGGTTAGATTCCTTAACACATGAAACCCGGTTGGCTCTGTGCGATGAAAACCGTATACAATCTCAAGCATTATTCGGCCAAGAAGTATTGGTGATGGAAGAGAGTAACGGTTGGTCCCATGTGATCATTCCAGACCAAGCCTCATCAAAAGACAGTCGAGGATACCCCGGTTGGGTTCCAAGTGTTCAACTTTCACAAGGAGAGCTGCCTCAAACGGATACATATGCCATCGTCAAAAGCAAATTTACGGATTTAATCAATGGAAAGAACGAGATCGAGATGGAACTCAGTTTTCAAACGGTTTTACCCGTTGTGAAAGAGCATGATCACGTTATTGAAGTGGCCACTCCGATAGGCACACGCTTCGTAAAGCAGAAAGATGTATTCATCTCATCCACGAAGCTAAACGATCAAAAGGGGAGCGGCCAAGACATCGTCACTTCAGGAGAAGCCTTTCTTCATCTTCCTTATTTATGGGGAGGGATGACGAGCTATGGGTTTGATTGCTCAGGGTTCAGCTATACCATGTGCAAGGCAAATGGTTATCTGATTCCCCGTGATGCAAATGACCAGGCAAAAGAGGGAAAAGAAGTAAAACTGGATCGATTAGAGCCTGGTGATCTCTTATTTTTTGCATATGAAGAAGGTATGGGAAGCATTCATCACGTTGGGATCTATCATGGTGACGGACAAATGATCCACTCTCCCAATACTGGGAAAACCATTGAAATTCTCTCACTGAAAGGAACCTACTACGAGAAAGAATTATGTATTGCAAGACGCTACTGGGGGGAAACGGAGGAATCATCATGACGAATCACAAACTATTAGAAGTAAAGGAATTGAAAAAATACTTTCAGCTTGAAAAAGGTAAAACCTTAAAGGCAGTAGACCGTATTTCATTTGATATTTATAAAGGTGAGACATTCGGATTAGTAGGGGAATCTGGTTGTGGGAAGTCGACTACAGGCCGTACAATCATCGGATTGTATGACAGGACAGAAGGAGAAGTCCTGTATGACGGGAAGAACGTTCATACACTCTCTGAAAAGGAAAAGCTATCCTTTTATCGAAACATGCAGATGATTTTTCAGGATCCATACGCTTCTCTTAACCCCCGTTCAACGGTGCGTGAAATTATTGCAGAACCGATGGAGGCACACAATTTATACCGGGATAAAAAAGAACAGATGGAACGTATTTATCAGTTGCTGGAAGATGTCGGACTGAATAGGGATCATGCTAATCGCTATCCACATGAATTCAGTGGCGGACAGCGCCAGCGTATTGGCATAGCTCGGGCACTGGCCCTTAATCCAGACTTCATAATCGCCGATGAACCGATTTCTGCACTGGATGTTTCCGTACAAGCTCAGATCGTAAATCTATTGAAAAAACTTCAAAAAGAAAAGGGTCTGACATTTTTATTCATTGCTCATGATCTTTCCATGGTAAAGCATATTAGTAACCGTATCGGAGTGATGTATCTGGGACATATGGTTGAATTAACAGAGAGTAAAGAGCTTTATAAAAAGCCTCTTCACCCTTATACCCAAGCCTTACTTTCAGCTATCCCCATTCCTGATCCCGATGTAGAGGACGAGCGTGAACGAATGATCATTCAAGGGGAGATCCCCAGTCCGATCAATCCACCAAGTGGCTGTGTATTCAGGACCCGTTGTCCTGTAGCCATGGAAGCGTGCGCCAGCTATAAACCTCAATGGAAGGAAGTAGAAGAAAAGCACTATGTAGCTTGTCATCTGTATGACAATGAAATCACCAAGGATCATGACGAAGTAGCGGTCACAAAGTAAAGGATGAATAGTGGATGAATGAGAAATTATTAGAGGAAAGAATTCTGTGCGCTATAGATAAAAAAATAGGCAGGGGCAGGGTCAGCGTAGTCATTGACCTGCCATCATACTCCATCCAAATCAATAATGAAACTCCTTATTCTGCTGCAAGCTTAATCAAGGTTCCGATTTTACTTGAAGGCTTTCGGCAGGCAGAGCAAGGTAAAATCGATTTAAATGATACGGTAATGGTCCCTAAAGAGGAGAGAGTGGGAGGGGCAGGAGTGTTGAAAACACTCTCCGAAAATATTTCATTGACGGTAGAAGATCTCCTCACGCTCATGATCATTGTGTCGGATAACACCGCGACGAATCTCATTATCGACCGTCTTGGGTCAGATGCAATAAATAGCCTTTGTAATTCTATAGCATTAAAACACACTAAGCTTAGTCGGAAACTGATGGATTTTCAAGCAATGAAACAAGGCTATGACAACGTCACCTCTGCTTCTGATATCATCACTTGCTTACGTATACTGGATCAGGGGCAAATATTCAGTGAGCAAAGCAGGGAAAAAATGCTATATATATTGCATCAGCAGCAACTTGATACCAAGCTCCCTGCGAAAATGGATAAGGATAAAGTCTATATAGCAAACAAAACAGGTGAGTTACCTGGTGTTGAACATGATTGTGCCATTGTTCGGTGTGAAGAAAAAACTGCCTACATAGCTGTATTAATTGACGAACTTGGAGAAAACGAATCTGCTCGGGACACAATTGCGGAAATCGGGAAGCTTCTATATGATTATTTAACTAAACCTGATTTGTAAAAAAAGCAATGTCAGGCCAAATACGTTATCCTTTTTGTTATTAAATGTCATCTCGTTCCATCTCGAAAAAAACATTATCCATAATAAAAGCATCCTAAATCCAAAGGATGCTTTTTGTCTTTTGTAAATGTATAAGCGCCGTATGAAGACTGGCGAACGTCGGAATATGCTTAATGACGATACCCAGGTTGACCATTGTTTGAGCAATTTCAGGTCTGATGCCTGTTAAGATGGCTTGAATTCCTGCTAATTTGAGTGCCGCTACCACTTTGAAGAGTTGGTCTGCAACCATTGTATCCACAACCGATACCCCTGATAAATCAATAATTAGATAGCTCAGCCCCAATGCCGATCCTTGTGAAAGAGATCTTTCCATTAAATCCTTAGCACGGTCTGAGTTGATATCTCCTATAAGCGGCAAAATGGCAATCGTATCAGTCATCTTCACAATCGGGATCGATAGCTCGGAACTAATTGTTTCAGAAAGGGGGTGAGAATAGGCAGTCGTAAGGCGGTATATGGCTCGATCTACACCAGAATGAAAAACAGAAAGAAGTTCATAAAAGGATTCAATTGACAGCTCGCTCTTAATGGCGTCTGTTTTAATCATTTTCCCGATCTCATCCCGAAAATGGTGAAGATCTTCTATCGCTACCTCAAGGGATAGATCTAACTGCTTAAATAATGTACCAGATGAACATGCCCAGCTCTCAATTGATCTTTGAGTATCATGAGAACGCAGAGACTGGGCCAAGAGCTCAATCATTTCTCCTCTCCATTTCCGCAAAGATACATTTACAATATTCGGGTAAGAAGTGTCTTCGTTCGTTCTTTCTTGAATCAACTTCGCCTTTTCATCCACTATGTTGTTAATGATTTCAAGATACTTGTTTTCGTCATGAATTGCGTTCATCGACATATAATAACCTCCTACTAATGATCAAACCTGCGAGTTTCACGATTATGTAAATATATTTGGAAAATGATAGAGGAAACGCTGGATATTATGTTATGCTTTTTAATAAGGAGTACATAGGCAATGATACTAAATGAGGACGTATAGATTTCTTATGAAGAGGTCACTTTACGAATAAGAAGATTCACAACATGATGAAGATAAAAGCGTAGGTCATTTTATTACTTTCCTACCATTCTATTATATCGAATAAAACCATTTGGGAATGTTTCTGTTTAGCCACCCTCTTATAGAGTTTAACCATTGCTTTTCTGCCATTAAGGTTCAGAAAGGGGTATTGAGGATTGAATAAAAGAACTTGGCTTATTAAGTTAAGAAAAAGGAAGAAGATGACCCAACAGGAAGTGGCTTCGAAAGCTTTTATTGAAAGATCCTACTATGCTCAAATCGAGAACGGGATCCGTAAACCGAGCAGTGAGGTCACCGTCAAACTGGGAGAAGTGTTGGACTTTCACGCATCCAGCTTTAATCTTGAGGAAAATCCGTTCTCGATTGCCTTAAAGAATGCCCCTGTCGTGCTCGCTCATTGTGATACTCAATTACGCTATACCTGGATCTTCAATACTCCTGATTTAATTCCAGATGAACATATAGGAAAAACAGACGTTGAGCTAAATGATAATGAAGGAAATCGGTCATTAATGAGGTTGAAACAGGAGGTTCTGGACAAGAACTCTCCCATCAATCGAGTAATCTCGATTTCGTTAACTACAGGAACAGTATCCTATCAGGTGTATGCCCACCCCTTATTAAACGAAGAGGGCACCATTATTGGTGTCGCAACAGCTTCTACGGAAATAAATACCTACACCCCAACAGATGAGATCAACAAACATTTATAATATTTAGATACGAAAGGCGTCGATTCCATTGAGGATACGCGCTTTTTTATTTGGTGAAAATTCTTGGCTCTCTCTCTTCAGACTGGAATTCTCCAACTTTAACCTATAAGCTAAAGCGCATTCAACATCGGGAGGTTTTCTATAGTTATGAGCATATATACGTCATGGTGTAGAAGAATTTTCAGTGTTATGAAGGATTCCGATAGGGTGTTGCCTCTAGAATAAATCAATAATAAAGTATCAAATCATATTCCTTTACATACCATAATGGGGTATAGTATATTGTGGGTAAGGAGGTGGGAAGATGACCGCTGAAAAGAATGAAAAAGATTCTGAAATTAACCCATCCGTGATTCAAGAAGAAGAGCGTGTGATGGAGCATGCTACATGCTCATACGAAGGATTTCGGAAGAGTCATCACTCTGATAATGTTAAGAAAAACCTTGTGACGCGATTAAATCGTATTGAAGGTCAAATAAGAGGAATTAAAGGCTTGATTGAGCGCGATACGTATTGTGATGACGTTATTACGCAAATCTCCGCCACTCAATCTGCCCTTAACAGCGTAGCCAAAATCCTATTAGAAGGTCATATAAAGACATGTGTTCTCGACCGAATTCAAGAAGGTGACACAGAAGTATTAGATGAATTTATGATTACAATCCAAAAACTTATGAAAAAATAAAGGAGAGGTTACAGATGCAAAAAGAAACGTTAACAGTGGAAGGTATGTCTTGCGGACATTGCGTTAAAGCAATTGAAGGAAGTGTTGCTAAATTAGACGGTGTGAAATCGGTGCAAGTAAGTTTGGAAGAAAAGAAAGTAGAAGTTGAATTCGATGATTCACAAGTAAAACTTAATGAAATTAAAGAAACAATCGATGATCAGGGATATGATGTAGTGTAAAAATACTGTGCTTTCTCAGCACGGTTTTCTTTTACAGAAAAGCATACCCCGTATAGGTATGGAGGGTTGATAAATGGCTCAGCATAAAGAAACCAGTATAGATATAACAGGAATGACTTGCGCTGCTTGTGCGAATCGAATCGAAAAAGGATTAAATAAAATGGACGGTGTAGAAAACGCATCGGTTAACTTCGCGATGGAGAGAGCAGCGGTAAAATACAATCCAGAAGAAGTGAAACCAAGTGACCTTCAAAAAAGAATTCGGGATTTAGGTTATGACATACAACTTGAAAAAACCGAGTTTGATATTACCGGGATGACCTGCGCTGCTTGTTCTGCAAGAATCGAGAAAGTATTGAATAAACAAGAAGGAATACAACATGCAACGGTTAATTTAGCCTTAGAAAAAGCAACCATTGAGTATGCCCCCGGGACTATCACTACAGATCAAATCATTAAAAAGGTTGATTCAATTGGCTACGGTGCAACAGTGAAAAATGATGAAAATCAAGAAGAACAAACCGATCATAAACTTCAAGAGATTCAGAAGCAAAAACGTAAGTTCATATGGTCACTATTGTTATCTTTGCCCCTATTATGGTCAATGGTCAGTCATTTTGAATTTACATCTTTCATCCCATTACCGGATATCTTAATGAACCCTTGGATGCAAATGGCTTTAGCAACACCTGTACAATTTATTATCGGGAAACAGTTTTATACAGGGGCTTATAAAGCATTAAAGAACAATAGTGCCAATATGGATGTATTGGTTGCACTTGGTACATCTGCTGCTTACTTTTACAGTGTGTTCCTTGCTTATCAGTCCATTGGATCCGGAATGCATATGGTTGAGTTATATTTTGAAACAAGTGCCATTTTAATCACACTCATTATTCTCGGAAAATTGTTTGAAGCCAAGGCGAAAGGTCGTTCTTCTGAAGCCATAAAGAAGCTTATGGGCCTTCAAGCGAAAACAGCAACGGTGGAAAGAGGCGGGAATGAAGTCGAAATTCCTTTAGAAGACGTTGTAGTTGGAGATATTGTATTCATCAAACCAGGTGAAAAAGTTCCTGTAGATGGAGAAGTCATCGAAGGTCGTTCAGCACTTGATGAATCGATGATTACAGGAGAAAGCGTTCCGGTGGATAAATCTATAGGTGATACATTAATCGGTGCCACAATGAATAAAAACGGATTCCTTAAAATGAAAGCTACAAAGGTAGGTAGAGATACAGCTCTGGCACAAATTATCAAAGTGGTGGAGGATGCTCAAGGTTCCAAGGCTCCTATTCAACGGTTAGCGGATACAATATCGGGAATATTTGTCCCTATTGTTGTAGGGATTGCAGTCCTTACATTTCTTGTCTGGTACATTTGGGTTGAACCAGGTAATTTTGCAGAAGCACTTGAAAAACTTATTGCCGTACTTGTGATTGCCTGTCCATGTGCCCTTGGATTAGCGACCCCGACTTCGATAATGGCAGGTTCCGGGCGTTCAGCTGAATTCGGGATTCTCTTTAAAGGCGGAGAACATTTGGAATCCACTCATGGAATTACAACCGTTATACTCGACAAAACGGGTACTGTTACAAATGGTGAACCGGTTTTAACAGATGTAAAAGTGGAGACTGGTTTTAATGAAGAGGATTTTCTAGCTTTGGTTGGAGCGGTGGAACGGTCTTCTGAGCATCCACTTGCTGTTTCAATTGTTAAAGGCATTAAAGAAAAAGGGATTACTTTATTAGGTAGTGAAGATTTTGATGCCATACCAGGCTATGGTGTAAAAGCTAAAGTAGAAGGTACAGAGGTGGTCATCGGTACCACAAAATTGATGGAACAAGCGGGTGTTCACACCGATTACGTATTAGAAACAAAACAAGCTCTTGAAACAGAAGGGAAGACGGTTATGCTCGTTGCTATTAATGGGAACTATGCGGGCCTTGTCGCGGTAGCGGACACTATAAAAGATACTTCGAAACTAGCCATTCAACGGTTAAAGGATATGGAGTTAGAAGTCATAATGATTACTGGTGACAATCAGCGAACCGCTGAAGCAATTGCAAAGGAAGCTGGAATTCACCATGTAATTGCGGAAGTATTACCTGAAGGAAAAGCAAGGGAAGTTCAAAAACTGCAGAAGGAAGGAAAGAAAGTCGCGATGGTCGGGGATGGAATTAATGATGCTCCTGCACTTGCCATGGCGGATATCGGAATGGCGATCGGTACAGGTACAGACGTTGCCATGGAAGCTGCCGATATTACACTTATCCGTGGCGACTTGCACAGTATTGCCGATGCTATCTTCATGAGTAAGAAAACCATTCGTAATATTAAACAAAACTTGTTCTGGGCCTTGGCTTATAACTCACTGGGCATCCCCATTGCCGCAATGGGATTCTTAGCACCATGGCTTGCCGGAGCTGCAATGGCATTTAGTTCAGTGTCGGTTGTATTGAATGCCCTGAGATTGCAGAGAGTGAAGCTGTAAACTTAAAAGAGATCAAAGGATTGAATCCTTTGATCTCTTTTAATGTTCAGAACCTATTATTTATCGATCAGTTTCCCTAAACTTGATATCAATCAGTTTCTCGGTATCCGTTTCAAACTGAATGTCCACAAACACACCAAATTCTTTACCGCCACGTTTTAACCATAGCTTAAACTTCTCGGTTGATACCTTTGATCCGTTTTCCTTCCCAATATGAAGATAGTCGACGATCGCAGCATCAGGATATTTCTCTTTCGTCTTTTTCACTGCCAGACTTCCCCATTTAGCATAGGAGGGAATCTCTTGTTGAGCGTGTACGGGTTTCACGTCAAGTATTGCCGTGTTGGCAATAAAATTCATGCAAAGCACGATTGACACATACAGTTTCATTTTCAATACAATAACCTTCTTTTTATCTTATAGGTTGTCTAGTCTAGCTGAAATTATTCTGCATTCTGCATTTTCCATTTAACTTACAATTACATAAGAAATGAAATTTTTCTTTTAGTTAGAATATTCTTTACTTACTCAGCATAAAATCTTAAACTGTGGATGAGGAAGAAAATCTTTCCATCTAAATGAAAGGGGGCGATGACGATGATTAAAATCGTCGATGCAATGCAAAAAATCACTGAGGATGAGGTTAAATATATTAAAACCTAGCGTAGGAGGACATTATGAAGACGACGCTTGAGCAAGTGAAAATCGTAGAATATCATGAAGGTTTAGCAAAAGGGATCGCAAAAATGTGGAATGAAAGCCGTGAAAACTGGGGTGGGGATTCCGTTGTCACAACGGAACAAGACGTGAAAGACAAAGAAGCTAACTCCACGAATCTCCATTTATTTATAGCGATGGTGGGAGATGAGGTGGCCGGTTACTGCGGATTATCTGAATATCGAGAGGATGAAGGTGCCCTTTACATCCCTCTTCTGAACGTGCACCCCAATTATCAAGGCTTGAAGATCGGTAAACAACTCGTATTGAAAGCAGTAGAAAAAACTGTTGAATTAAAATGGCCAAGACTTGATCTATTTACGTGGGCGGGTAATACAAAAGCCGTACCCCTATATAAAAAATGCGGATTCTTCTGGGAAGATCGCGATGACACTGTTCATCTAATGAATTTTATCCCGATGGTGCTCCAAATTGACTGGCTGAAGTCGTTTTTTGAGAAGCATGATTGGTATACAACCAGTCAGCGCCTGATTGAAATCAAACCAGACGGCCTGAAAGATAAAGACCATACGTATTATGAATACAGATGGGAAGCGGGTGATGAGTTCGTCCGTATTCAATTTGAACGAACCGGGCGAGGCATTCGTTTAATCGAAACGCAGGATTTATTATTAGAAATGAAGCTTCCTGACTTCAAGATGCTCGAGAAAAAAGAACACTATGTGACGTATCATATAGAAAATCGCAAAGAGAACCCAGTTGAAATCTCCCTAAGAGGAGTATCATCTTCACATGTACAGCATGAATTCCATAAGAGCGTTTTAGTGAAAAAGAATTGGTTGGGGCAATTCCCTATAATGCTCACTATGCCAACCAGGCAACCAAGTCCTTGGAAGAAGCACCCGACTGTTGGGGTGACAGTTGAATTTGACGGTCAATCAGTCCCTCTTACCCTAGGGATATTTCCTAAACAAGCGGGGAAGCTTCAGTTAAGAACGGTAAAGAAGAATTGGAAACCCCATGGAAAAGGAATGCTCTATCTCGACTTAGAAAGCCAATTAAAAGAAGAAACTACCTGGACGATCAAACTGCCTGTAAATAAGGTATTGGATTGGGAAACATCAAAAGTGATGGCAAAAATCGAAGGGAATAAGAGAGTTTCGATACCAATTCCGGTCCAGCTTTTGAAGAATGGCTTTTTGTCAGAAGAAATAAATGTAGAGGTTGAACAGAAAAACGGGGAAGTGACTGCTTTTGCCACTCGGCTGTCATTGGCTCTACCAGGTTTTGGGGCGAAATTTGGTGGAGAAACAGACGAGCATTGGTCAGGGTTCAATGGCCCACATTATGTTGAGATTGAAAAACGGAACCATATCGTTAAAATTGGGTCTATGAGTTCAACCCAAGATCCGATAACGTTCTTCACACCTAAATTTGGAAAACCATACAGTGAAGAATTTTCCAAGAAAGAAGCATCCTCTGTGGAGTATATTGAGCTTCCTGAAGCATTTGTGATCAAAACGACTTTAGAATCCGATGCCTTTTCGTCTATGCTTCTGAATACGTATTTTACTATTTACGGTGATGGCTTAGTGGAAATCAAGCATGAAGTGGTGAATACCGGAGGAGAAGAAAGGAAGCATCTTTCCCTCATTCAGCCTGTTTTTATAAGCTTTGAAGGAATGGCTATCCCACAAAGGAATGGAGTCTTAGTCGGGAATGAGTCACTTGTTCCATTTATGGAATACATTCGAGACAAGGATTTGACTGAACGATGGATTTTCACAAGTTCTTCCTTGGGAGATACAATCGGGCTTGCTTGGCCGAAAGCAGCCCTTGGAAGAAAAGATGATTGGCGAATGGCTCTGGAATATGAAATCGACCGGATTCAACCCCGGGAGGAAATGTGTTTAGGTCCGATCCAGGTCGGAATCAACACGTCTAACCACTGGTCTAAGTGGCGGGAATTGGTGGGTGGATATGAAGAAGCAACGAAAGAGCTACCTTTGTATACTCTAGAAAAAGCCGGTGGGGAGGTTATTTCGTCTGTTGGTGAAAGGGTAGATTATTTTTTCAGTTCCATGCTGACCCCTTATATTCATGGTGAATTTACCATTCAATCAGAAAATGAAACATTTGTGAAAGAAGTGAGTAAAGCAGAGTCAGTAACACGTTTGAATCTTGGGATTGAACATGCATCACCAGGAGTGAAATGGGTAGCTGGGGAATTCCATTCCCAAAGTCATTTCGGAAAAGTAGAATCTCTGCAACTCGTTAAGGGTAAGAGGGAGGTAAAGGTTGAGGGGAACGAGGATGTCTGGTCTGTAGATAATGGCGTCATTTCGTTTAAAGCGTCATCTGAATATTATCCTGGTATCTATTCATTATCGATTGATGGTAATGAAACCTTGGATCATCAATATCCAATCCCGGGTCCAAGGGCGTGGTGGAACCCATGGGGGGGAGGTATCAGATACTCTTTCCAAGCCGTTAGTTCCTATTCAATGTTGAAAGAGAAGACCGCAATAGGATCTGTAACAAAGTTGGATCAACATGGCCATCAGTGGGCAGGGATTTGTTTGACAACAGAATTCAAGGAGCATGAAAAGATGAAGGGGATTGTTCTTCGTCAATATGCGTTAACACTTCCAGAAGTGCCGGTACTGGCTGTATACGCAGAGATTCAGCAGAATTCGGGAAGGACGTTTACTGAAGAGTTGCTGGATTTGGAGGCTTTCTTCAAGACCGGTGAGACATTAACATCCAGTTTCGTTAAACTTCCAACACAAGGAATTTTTCATAAATACTATGCAGGAGCAGAGGAATTCGTATTGAGAGATACACCTTTTGTTACGATTGGATCAGATGAACATCAAGAAACTGTAACGTTCGTTCATTCAAACACGAGAAAACTGTCAGAAGCTTATTTGAACCAAGATGTGCTCCTAGTTGCGTCAACAAACAAGTGGTCTGCAGCAACGGGTGAAACCATCGTTGTAGAACCGAGTATCCTATTTTACGGTGAAACACAGTCTACACAAGCCATCAAACCACTGCAACACATCAAATTCACTTAACAACTGCGCGAACCTACTAAATAGTAGGTTCGCGTTTTTTTGGGGATCAGGGACGGACCTTTAAAAGTTAAAAGACGCCGATGAATGGGGATTTTGGCTTTTTAGAGGTCCGTCCCTATATACTAATTATTTATCTTGAGTAATATTCTTCTCACCTTGATCTTTGTCTTTGTCGTCCTCCATCAATCCACTTACCGCCTGTTTAAATTCTCTCAAAGACATACCGGCAGCTTTTCCGAGCTGTGGAAGTTTGCTTGGTCCAAAGAACAGGAGTGCAACGAACAAGATTATCGCTATTTCACCGAAGCCTAGGTTCATTTTGATTTCCTCACTTTATTATAGAAGTAGTATTTGAAAGGCAACATTGCTTTAGCTTACTTTAAGTCGAATATTTCAACAATGTCTTTCCACTTAATCATCATATCCCAAGAGAATCGAGGGACGGATGAGATGATGCTATTTCCGCTCATTTCTGCAGATACCAATATGGTACCGACAAAACTAAGTATGAAAAGGGAACAGAAGATGTAACAAGCAATGGATTCCTTACGATATTCATAATTTCTCATTTGAATACACCTCATTTTTATTTAGTTTTCAATGATCAATATTTTTTTATAATTGGGCAATACAAATAGACCCTTAACTATAATGAAAAAAAAGTTTATGACCAAATGTTATTTATGAATGTAAGAATCAGAGGTAATTTGAGTGGTACATGACAACTTCAAGAAAGCCCAATGAATCTGGGAAGATAGCAGCATTAGACACACTTCCTGATAAAGGGATCAACCTGAATTGTAATGTAGGAAGGATTGTAGCTTTGTTAGAAGTCATACCATCTTGTTTCTGGCCCAGGGAAGGGACCACGTCGAGGATCATATCTGCATCGGTTAAATGCACATGGTCAGAAATAGTAGCCACATCATCAATACTTGTCAAAGTCGGGCTTTGATTCTGTTGTTGAACGGGAACTGTCCCAAACATCATGCACAACACCATCAATAATAAAAATCTCACCACAGTCACCTCACCTCCCAAGATAATATTAAAACTAATTATATCTTATATTCCCCCGGTGTCTATAACTTCTTAAATGAATGTAAGAAGCACGGACCTCCAATTGACAAAAACTTGGATAATCCGGATAGTATAGAGATATAGAGGTCCGTCCCTAATAAAAAGAGCCGGATACGAATGTATCCGGCCCAAGTCATGTTTAATAAGAGATTAATATACTTTGTCTCCGTTGAAAATTGAATTTTTCACTACTACATAATCTACTGTCCGGATTGCTTCAAGCTTTGTACCGCCAGCATAGGAGATAGAGGATTGAAGATCTTGTTCCATTTCGACCAATGTATGTTCCAGCGATCCTTTATGTTCAACAAACATTTTTTTACCTTCAACATTTTTCTTTTCGCCTTTTTGGAACTCTGAAGCTGATCCAAAGTATTCTTTGAATAGCTTGCCATCTTTTTCGATTGTATCTCCTGGAGACTCTTCATGACCTGCGAATAGGGAGCCGATCATCACCATGGACGCACCGAAACGAATGGATTTTGCAATATCACCGTGGGTACGGATACCCCCATCAGCGATGATTGGTTTTGTAGCGGCTTTTGCGCACCAACGAAGGGCAGCCAGCTGCCAGCCGCCTGTACCAAAGCCTGTTTTGATTTTCGTGATACATACTTTCCCTGGTCCGATTCCCACTTTTGTGGCGTCGGCACCAGCATGTTCCAATTCTCTGACAGCTTCAGGAGTACCTACGTTCCCAGCAATCACAAAGCTTTCTGGTACGTGCTTTTTAATGTGTTGAATCATGCTGATTACAGCATTGGAGTGACCATGTGCAATATCGATTGTAATAAACTCCGGTGTCAGCTTTTCTTCCGCTAACTGCTTTACAAATGCATATTCTTCTTCTTTTACTCCTACAGAGATAGAAGAAATCAATCCGCGAGCTTTCATATCTTTAATAAATGAAATTCGTTTTTCAGGCTCAAAGCGATGCATGATATAGAAATAATTATTTTCAGCTAAGTATACAGCGATTTTTTCATCAATAATGGTTTGCATATTGGCAGGAACAACCGGTAATTTGAACGTATGTCCACCCAGTGTCACACTTGTATCACATTCAGAGCGGCTATTCACCACGCATTTTGCAGGAATTAATTGAATATCTTCGTAATCAAACACATTTTCCATTATTACACCCCTAAACACGAATATTAAAGTTTGGTTGTTTTATAAATGTTCGTCCATAAGGTAATTTACATCATTTTCTTATCAATGTCAAAGATTTTTATCATTTTAAGTGAAAAGGCTTTGGATTTTGGCACAGGTATTGATTCAACAAGTATTTAAGCGTTTGCAAATAAGAGTTTAAAAACACACTGAAAGAGAGACTATGTTACAGTATAAAGAAGAAGGGCTTATGAACAAATCTGTATAACAGTAAAGGTGGTTAAGCTATGTACTGGGTAATCGCTCTATTCGATGAAAAGACTGAAGAGTTGATACAAGAAATATGGAAGGAACTGACCGTTAAAAATATTTCTTACTATGAGGAAGAAATCAACGATGCACGGCCCCACATTACGATAGGGAGTTATAAAGAATTAGATAAACAAACATACATAAACGCATTAGAGGAGTATTATGAGCATAAAAAACCAATCGATATCACCCTCAACACCGTAGGGTCATTCCTAAACTTCGGAACTCTATTTTTCTCCCCGACCATCACAAGAGAACTACTTAACTTTCATACGGATCATCATGATTTCTTTCACCAATTCAATGAAACCGCTAATCCACTCTATCTTCCTGACAACTGGATCCCACACTGCACTTTAGCCAATAAGCTTTCACCGGAAAAATTATCTCAGGGCTTCAAGCATTGTTTAGAAAGAGGAGACTCCATTGAAGGGAAAATAACAGGAATTGCCTTAATTGAACTCATCGATGATTCCAAGGATTGCATAGAGGCTCCGATTGTTTATTCAAAGTCACTACTGGAATAAAATGAATCATTATTTGCAGTGGCGTTTTTTGGTTGATTATGGTAACCTGGCGGAGAACGATTCTTCCAGGAGGAACACCAATGATGGAACTTATCAATATTATTTTTTTCCTTTTATTCATCGCATGTAGCATAGAGATCTTCACAATCGGAAAACAACAGAAACAAATGAATGCGACTATCCAAGAGCTGAGAGATGTTCTTAAGAAATTAGTAGATCAAGACAAGTTGTAGAATGTGCGGGGCTTGCTTTGGAATAAGCACCCTCCTTGAATCAAATAACAACAAAATAAACAATTAAAAACGCAAAGGAGAGGCCTTTCCTTTGCGTTTTATATGGGATTATACAAATTGATTATTCTTTCGGAACTTCTCCATCAGGCCCTTGGCATAGAAGTTTGCTTTCCCCTCATCTCCCTTTTCCATATAATAATCAAACAGTAATACGCCGTAATGCTCCATAGGGAGGACGTAGCCCATTTCCTGAAAGTGGGGATAGGCTTTTTCTTCCAAATATTTATAATACCCTTTTATGTCTTCATTAACATTCAATTTGTGTAAAGTAAAGAAGTGATAGAACGTATTGTTGTTACCTTTTCGGGCCAAAGCTAAACCTTCTTCTATGTATTGCAGTAACTCATCTTTCGAGGTCCGTCCCTCTTTGGTAAGGGCATTAATGTATCCTTCAAGTGAGCCAAGGTAGTTGGGGTCTTGGGGTTTACGGGTGTTGACGGATTTTTTGTAGTATTCGCCGGCTGACTTGAAATCGCCTTTTCTGAGCTGGTGATAGGCGTAGTTATGATGAAGAAGGGCCCTCTGGTGTTCGAGTTCGTAGTCTTCAGCCATGTCGATTAATCGTTGGTATTCTTTGTTTTCCACGTTGGAATCATCGGATTGTTCAAGTTGAAGCAGCATCAGCATCTCTGACTCGATCATCCTGGAGAAACTGCGCTTCTCTACAAAGAATTGCAATGCCTTATTTGCATAAAAGTACGCTAGTACATTTGAATGAATGGAATGATAGGCAACCGCTAAATCGTAAAAGCATTCGCGGTTAGAATAGTCATCCAGGCGAATTTCCTTAAGCACTGAAATGGCTTTGAAGAAATCGTGGTTTACCCTCATTAGATAAATGCCTTTTATATGCAGCAACATATTATGTTCATATGGACTAAGTCCTGACCACGTCTCCATTTCCTCAACGAGACGTTTGGCAAGCTGATTTTCCCCGGAAAATAAATGATACCGAGCGAGAATCAAGGTATACGTCCGATAGAAATCCTGGATTTGCAATAAATGAATCCCATCGAGTCGTGTCTTTATGGAATCTGCTTTTGTCTGCAGCTTCTTAATGATCGATTCGTGCCATTCTTTCAGGAGGGAATCGATACTCTTATAATTCTCTAATTCCTTTTCCATATCAATACCTAATCGTTCACTTAATAATTGGATTGTTTCCTTTGAGACCTCAGTAAGTCCTCGTTCTATTTTACTGATATGGGTAGTAGAGCAAATCCCTTCTCCCAAATCCTTCTGTTTGACCTGTTGATGTTCGCGATAGAACTTGATAATTTTACCTTCAAGCATGATCTCATCCCCTTTTTGCAATCGTTCCAATTCACCCAATATTATCATAACCCCAATTAAAAATTATGTATTTACCACTTTTTCTTTAAAATAACGACGATAAATAGATCTTTATAATTATATATTGTGATTATTATTAGTTAAAAAGACTCACACAAAACCCCAATAGCTTCCGAACTGAAAGAATACTAAAATGGAATTGTACTACTATTTCGAATACTACTAAAAATCAACAGAGAAAAGAAAGAGGTAGGAATAATGAATGCAAACTCAATTGCTAAACGCTCTGCAGTAATTGCCCTTTCCACTGGATTACTTTTATCCCCGGTCAACACCCTCTCAACACCAATCGTAAATGCAACGGACTGGAAATCAGAAGACATGTTATCTTCCTTAACAGAAGAACAAAGACGCGCTTTGAAACAATTGGAATTAAATAACTTAGAGGGTCTTCAAGGATTCAATGAAACCGAACTGACTTCTGAAGAAGAGATTGCAGTCATCGTTGAATTCCGTTCAAAACCTGTTAATGTAGCGGTATTAGAAGCTGCAATAAAAGGAAAGACCTTAAAGAAAGAAGATGCTAAAGCAAAAGTAGATCAAGAGCACAAAGTGTTTAAAGAAGACGTAGAAAAACACCTATCAAGCTCAAATAAAAAAGAAAAAAAGCCATTACCAAAAATCACACAAACCTATAAAACGGCTTATAACGGAGTTGCTATCAAACTACCAGCCAATCAGGTAGAACAGCTCCTTCACTCAAAATCCGTTAAAGCCGTATATAAAAACCAAACGTTTACAGTAGATCCAGTTAAAGAAGTCCTACCAGCTGATGTTGATCAAAACATCACCACATCTGTGGAAAGCATTAACTATTTAAATGTAGACAAACTGCACAAAGAAGGAATCACAGGTGAAGGAATAAAAGTTGGGGTTCTTGATACAGGTGTGGACTACAATCACCCTGATTTGAAGGACGTTTATAAAGGTGGATATGACTTTGTCGATAATGATAGCGATCCAATGGAGGCAACTTATGAGGATTGGAAGAAATCCAATCAACCAGAATTTAGTCAAGTAGGTACTCCTTATTACACTTCACACGGTACACATGTATCAGGGACTATTGTAGGGCAAAATGAGAATGATAGTGAAGTGTCTGTAGAGGGAGTTGCTCCAGATGCTGATTTATATGCTTATCGTGTACTTGGTCCATACGGAAGTGGATCGTCAGAAGGAGTTATCGCCGGTATTGAAAAGTCAGTAGAAGATGGCATGGATGTTATCAATCTATCTCTTGGAGCAAGCATAAACGATCCATATTATCCGACTAGTACGGCATTAAATTATGCAGTTCTTAATGGTGTAACCGCTGTTGTGTCTGCAGGGAATTCAGGATCCAATGATTTCACGCTTGGATCACCTGGTACAGCAGCACTGGCATTAACCGTTGGGGCAAGTGATGTACCGGTTTCACAAACCACTTTTACAGGAGAACTATCAGATGGTTGGTCCACGGATATCATCAGCATGGCAAGAGGATTTGCTCACCAATTTGCCAGTTTAGAAGATAAGTCTCTTGAATTAGTCGATGTAGGCTTGGGTAATGTGCAAGACTATGAAAATAAAGATGTCGACGGAAAGGTAGCATTCGTACAACGGGGAGATTTTGCTTTAATTGACAAAGTGAAGTTTGCCAAAGAAAATGGGGCAGAAGCGGTCATCATGTACAACAATGTGGAAGGTCACGTCGGCTATAATCTAGGCGAATCTACTCACTTTATTCCTGCTTTCTCCATGACCAAGAAAGCCGGGGAAGAGCTGAAGGAAGCAATCTTGAATGGAGCAACCACTTTCACATTTAGCAACTTAGAAGAATCTTTCTCAGAAGGGGACAAGTTAGCTGATTTCAGTTCAAGAGGTCCTGTTAATAAAAACTATGATATGAAACCGGAAATCGTAGCACCGGGCGTAAGTGTTCTATCTACCTTCCCTTCCTATATGGTGAATCCAGAGAATCCGGAAGACTATAAATATGCTTATGCAAGATTGAATGGAACTTCAATGGCGTCCCCTTTTGCCGCTGGTGTGGCTGCATTACTTCTGGGAGAGAATCCTGACCTTGAACCGTCAGATATCAAAACAATTCTTATGAATACCGCTGATCCATTAAACGAAGATTACAGTGTGTTTGAAGTCGGGGCGGGTAGAATAGATCCTTATCAAGCACTTCGCAGTCAAACGAAAATCCAAGTAAATGATGAAACATTGCTTCCAAATGGAGAAAACCTCATCACAATCAAGGAACAAACCGGCGGCTTAAGCTTTGATAACCAGATCGTATCAGAGGGATCTCACATTCGGGTAAAAAAGGCACTCGAATTTACAAACGAAAGTAGTGAGAAAAAAACATACAACGTAGAGATTGTAGAAAATGTTCAAGAAGGAACCAATAGTCTGAAAGAAAACGGCGTACAGGTCAATGTTGACAAATCAATTAAGGTCAATGCCGGGAAGTCAAAGAAATCAAATGTATTCCTTACAATGCCGAAGACAGCAAAAAAAGGTATTTATGAAGGATACTTAGTCATTTCCAACAGCAATGATTCTAGTGAAAGCTACCGGGTTCCTTTCAGCGTGAAAAAATCAGAGGAAGGATTCAACTCACTGGATTTACTTACACCAGCAATTACGCCATCACATTATAATCATGCATATGATCAATACAGAACGACGACGGCATTGGTGTTATTCAATTTAAGCTCACCAGTTGACACGTTGGATGTCATCCTGCAAGATGGTAAATCTGGAGAGGACCTGGGCTTGATCGGAACCCTGAATTTGAATGGAGCAGAAGACAACCGTGATTATTTCTTACAAGCCTTTAACGGTTACTACTACAAATTCACCGGAAATAAGAAGGATCCCGTTGCATCCGAAACGAGTATTGCCGAACCAGGTCATTACAAACTGAAATTCGTTTCAACCTTACCAACTGGAAAACAGAAGACTATCACCCATGATTTGTTCATTGATATTGAAGCACCTGAAGTGAAAAGTTCACTCGACAGTGAATCTCCTTTCATCGAATACAAGCCTGGACAAAAGACTGTGCCTTTTGAAATGGAAGTGACAGACTCTAACGTTGAGGCCATGCAATATGCAGGGATAGACATCGATCAATCGTCCAATTTCGCGGTTTACACCTATGGAGCCCCATTCCCTAACGGTCCTATCTATATGGATGAGAATGGGAAATGGAATGAAGAAGTAGAGATGAACGAAAAAACCAAATCCCTTTCATTTAATCTGATTGGTTATGACGACGCTGGGAATCAGGCGAAATGGAAGGAATACTTCTTCGTGAAAGAAGGTACTCCTGTTACGTATGCAAAACACAATGTAGAAACTGCGAGATCAGGAGATATTTTAACTGCTTCACTCGTGTTAGATAATCTTGATGGGGTGAAAGAAGCGACCTGGTCGTTTGATAATTCAGGAATACAACATGTATATCTTGTTGAAGCTGCCTTAACAAATGAAGTAGAGGCTTATGCATCTATTGAAGTGGATGGAAATCAAGTAAAAGTGAAATTCGATGAAAATAAAGCATTTGACCAAACAGAAGTGGTAGATGTAAAAGTGAAAGTCCAAGACGAATTATTCTATCCCATTGGATACATCAAACCTACAGCTAAGATCATTAATGCAAACAATGAAGAGCAGACCTTACTCAGTGCCGGTAATCGCTACAATCTAAAACCTAGATTTAACCGTGTTCAAGGAAACTTGATACCAGAAGGGTATCTTGTTGAAAGTGGAGGTTTTGCTGGATACAGAGACTGGGCAAAAGTAGGGGCTTCAATTAAGGTAACAAATCCTTCTGGGTATGAACTTGATGCTTCCGACTTGTTTAATGGGAATGCACGTTTTGAAATTGAGCCTCTACCGTTAAGTAATGATGCCTATACATTTGAAGTAAATGTTCCAGGACATTTTATTACAAAATTAGATAAAGCATTTGGGTTTGAATACAAAGGGACATTATACGGTAAATCAGAAACAATCGGCATAAGTTTAGTAGGCGGGGATGTAAACCAAGACCATGTAATCGACATCCATGACGCTATTGCGATCCAGGAAGCCTGGGGTACTGATGACCGTGCGGCAGATATCAATTTTGACACAGTAGTGAATGAAAAAGATTTGAGATTTGTGGAGAAGAACTATTTGCAGCAAAACGAAGACGCAACGAATCCACCAGCACCTACCGATTCTTGGAATGGAAAGACATTGGAATCCATAAAAAAAGAATTAGGACTTTAATCCATTTACCTTATTGTAAGTTGGTAGGGGGTGTACGAAATGAAGAAGTTATCATATGCACTGCCTGAAGTAAACACCTGATAAATCCTAAAAGGAATGACCTCTTTCTGAAGAGATCATTCCTTTTTTCTCTCAAATGATTCCCCGGTCATCACATTCATAAATCGTGCGAAGAACATCTCATACTCGAACGAAAAGGCAATCCGATGCTTTTTGGCTGTTTCTTCAAACTGAATATACGGTCTGATATCAGCAATGCTTTGTCCACGGTGGATGCCGGTGCTTGAAGTCACTACATGAACGGGTAGATTTCGAAACGTGAACATGTCATCATTGACTGCCGACATGAGGGTGATAGCATCATGTACCGGGCTACCTTTAATCAATGGATTTCTCTTCTTATAAAAACCATAGTAATAGTCCAACAGGGGCTTAACAAGCTTCGATCGACCTTTATACTCGATGTAATCAACCATTTCAGGGGTTACAATGGCATGGTCAGTTACGTTTAAAGGGATGATGGTAAGATTTTTCGCATATGTCAAAACAATCTTAACTGCAATCGGATCGGAATGAAAGTTTGCTTCAGATACCGCCGTTACATTTCCGGGTACCCAGAACGCTCCGCCCATAAGATAGATCTTTTTTACTTTGTTCATAAGAGTCTGGTATAAGATGAACATATTCGCAAGGGATGTCAACCTTCCGACATTTACAATGATCAGTTCATCCCCATATTTCTCTATCAATCTTATAATCTCAAAGAAATTTTCAATAATTCCTTCATAAAGACCAGGCTTAATTGGTCCAAGTCCATATTCTCCATGTATTTCAGGATAGAATTTAGGCTGTTCTGCAGTCATCGGAACCTCTGCTCCGCCAATAATCGGAATCTGATCTATAAGGTTCAACTGGTTCATAAGGTAGTGAACACTTGCCACAGCACGGGATCTTGGCACATTTCCATAATCAGCAACAACCCCGACCAGTTCAATCTCTTCGCTCAAATAAGAATAGATCAAGGCGATGGTATCGTCGATCCCTATATCCGCAAATAACAATACCTTCTGCATGTCTCACTCACCACCTCTGCAATATTCATTACTAGTATATGGAAAACAGTATTATGATTATGTATAAAGGTACCCCTCCCAAAGAACCAAAAACTTTTTTAAAACAGGTTGAACTTTACGTTAACGTCAATGGTAAACTTGAAGTATCAAAATTTTCTAACAAAGAGATGATTACTATGACATACACGATAACTCAGCTGGCAAAGGAATTTAACGTAACGACACGCACGATAAGGTATTATGAGGAGCTAAATCTGTTGCAACCTTCAAGGAGCGAGTCAGGAAGGAGAATCTATTCGAAGAGTGATATCACGAAATTGAAATTGATATTCAGGGGAAAACGATTCGGCTTCACATTGGATGAAATCAAAGAAATGATCCAATTATTTGATCAGGACCGAACCGGAAGGAAGCAGTTAGAACGCACGATTGAATATGGAAACAAACGAATCGAGGAGGTGACAACGTTTATTGAAGAGCTTGAAGCCATGAGAACCGAGATGGAAGAACTTAGGGATGAGTTTGCCATAAAATTAAATGCGACAGGGGAAACATCAGATTGAATTTTTCACGATTATTTTTACGAAATTCGACGGGGAAGGTTATGCTACAAGCATTGCGCGATGAAATACAGGAGGTGAAATCATGAAAAAAATTGAAAACTTCTATCGGGAGGATCCTCATTTCAAGGAACTCATGAAGCATTATCTGAACAAAGATTTCCTCGAATGGGCTGATCCAGAGCTGGACGAATTCGGTGAATTATGTGCGGGGGAAATTGATGAACGGGCCATGCACACCGACCGTGAAGGGCAGCCAAGACTGATCAAATACAATCGATTGGGAGAAGAAATTTCTGAAATCTGGGTGAATGAAGGATATAAGAAAACGGTGCAACAAACGTATAACAAGGGAATAGTAGGTTATATCCATAAGGACATTCCTGCACTCGGGCATAAAGGAAACTATGTATATTCTTATGCACAAGGCTATCTATTATCACAAACAGAGCCTGGTTTCTATTGTCCTGTGACCCTTTCCATGGCTACTGCCCTGCTCCTTGAAAAATACGCATCCGATCAGGTGAAAAAGAGATTCCTGCCTCATGTCCTTTCAACAGGTGAAGTTGAATTATACGAGGGGGCTACATTCTTAACCGAACGTCAAGGGGGTTCCGATGTCGGTGCCAACGATACAAAAGCCGTCAAACATGGTGGGGATACTTATAAGCTTTTTGGTGAAAAATATTTTGCATCCAACTCTGGGATGTGCGGAGTGACCATGGTGCTTGCCCGTATCGATGGTGCTGGCGATGGAACGAAAGGACTCAGTCTGTTTGCGGTTCCTTGGAGGAACGATGATGGTTCACTAAATGGCATTCACATTAGAAGGTTGAAAGATAAACTGGGTGTCCGGGCGGTCCCATCAGCAGAAGTGGAATTCGATGGAGCTGAAGCCTATCTTGTAGGAGAACCGAATCGCGGCATTTATTATATGATGGAGGCATTGAACCTTTCCCGCGTCTGCAATGCCGTTGCCTCGATTGGAATCATGAGAAGAGCCTATCTAGAAGCAAGAAATTATGCATTCTACCGTGAAGCATTCGGTCAGCCATTGACCCAATATCCGATGATCAAAGAATCATTGTCTCGTCTTGCAGCCAAGCAGGAGGTAGAAACGAGTGCAGTATTTCGTCTCGTTCATTTGTTTGATCGCGTTGTATCAGAAGATATCCCGACGACAGAAGAAGAGTCAGTCCTAAACAGATTACTTATTGCGATTTTGAAAAAGGAATCAGCTGAACAAGCGATTCATTTCTCCCACGAAGCCATTGAAATGCACGGAGGAAATGGCTACATCGAAGATTTTGTATTGCCTCGCTTACTTAGGGATGCCCAGGTATTGACGGTGTGGGAAGGAACAGCGAATATTTTGGGACTTGAAGTATTAAGGTTAATGAATAAACATCGCGCTCATGAATACTTTTTGGTGAAAATGAAAGAAGAGTTATCCAATTTGCCGGAAGAGCTTCTGTTGTTTAGCACCCCAGTTACAGAAGGGATAGCAAAACTAGAACAATTATTGGAAAAAGTAGCAGTAGGGGACGTCGACATGCAAACGTATCATTCAAAACGAATCGCTGAGTTAATGGCCAATATATTCGAAAGTGTCATCGCACTTAAGGATGCACATACTATGGGTGGAGATAGGAAGCGAATGGTAGCTGAAGTGTTTATCGAGCATACATGGAACCAAACCGAATGGATTGATGAAGAGATGAAATCAGTTCGATATTTTGACGATATTGTTAGTGTAAATATACGAGTGTAAAAATAATTGGCCCCTAAGCTCGAAAGAGTTCAGGGGCTTGTATTATTTTTCGCAACAGCAAGGACAATCACATTCTTTTTTCGTCTTACACTTACAGCGTTCACATGAACACTCTTTTTTCACCAAGAAAAGCACCCCCGGTATGACTTTTGTTAATAATCATCGTAACCAAAACTTTAATTTTAATACATTGAGGTTGGGATTAGTGAATGTTCTTATATCATACTTTTTTAGAACATCTGTTAATCGCGATTTCTGATATTGACTGAATAACACGCAAAGAAAAAATTAACCAAAAATATTTTATTATAATAATGTTATGGTAACTAACCAATCCGACAGAAATTGAGTTATTAACAAATAATACAAAATAATATCCATTTGTTTACATATGAAATAAAATAAGGTAATATATGTAATTGCAGGATCTCATTAAAAGGGGAGGAAATGATGATGAAAAAATTATTGGTACCATTTTTCTTGTTATCTATGAGTTTATTTATTGCTGCCTGCAACAGTGAAGGCAGTACCGAAGAAAAAGACACAGAAACGAACACTGAAGCAACAGAGAAAGAAGCAAAGTCAGATGAGATGGAAATGAAAAGCGCTCTATTAGACTATCAAATGGAGATTATCAACACGGTAAATGCGAATGATTCGGCTATTTATGCATTTGAAGAAGCTAAAGCAAAGGAAGAAGATAAACCATCTGATGAAGAAATTGCAAAACTGAAAACTGATGCAGAAGCAGCCGCTAAATCTGTAGCAGAAGACGTTCATGCTCTTGAAGTTCCTGCCGCACTTGATTCTAAAAAAGAAGAAATCCAAGGAGCGTTAGATGACCTTGCTAAATCGTATGAAACCAGAGCAGCCAATCTTTCAGATGAAGCGAATGCCGAATACACAGAATCTGAGGAACAATTCGCTGCATTCGAAGAAAAAATGGCCGCTATCTATGAAGAAGCAGGCTTAACAAAACCTAGTTTTTCAGCTGATATTGTAGATTAAAACCGAAAGATTCATAGGAATCAACAATTCCAAAACCAAATAGGACTGCACTCGCAGTCCTATTTTTTTATGTGTTCATAAAAGTTTACTCAACAAAACATTTTTAACCTCTTCATAATAAGATAGCTGAACTAAAGAAGGTTGCTATAGACCCACATGAATACGGCTTGATATGATAAGCACAATTAAAGTGTGGAGGATTTAACTAGTGGATCAAGAAAAATATAAGCAGTTAAAATTGGGTGAACGCGGAGCTATCATCAGTATCCTTGCATACATCGTATTATCAATAATAAAATTCATCATTGGCACCACAGCCAATTCAGAAGCATTGCAGGCAGACGGCTTGAACAATGCGACAGATATTGTGGCTTCTGTTGCTGTTCTTATTGGACTGAAATATTCAAGAAAGCCTGCAGATCAGGATCATCCATATGGTCATTGGAAAGCAGAGAGCGTTGCCTCTCTAATTGCTTCATTCATCATGATGATTGTAGGGCTGCAAGTACTATATAATGCCATACAGTCTGTATTTGACGGGAAAACTCAATCGCCCGATCTTCTTTCGGCATGGACAGGGGTGGGTGCAGCTATCGTCATGTACCTGGTTTATCGCTATAACAAAAGATTGGCTGAAAAAATAAACAGCCAATCCCTTATGGCTGCTGCAAAGGATAATCTTTCAGACGCATGGGTGAGTATCGGAACAGTAGTCGGAATTCTTGGAGCTCAATTCTACCTTCCTTGGTTAGACCCTCTGACGGCCGTTTTTGTAGGCCTTTTAATTTGTAAAACCGCATGGAATATTTTCCGGGAAGCTTCACACTATTTAACAGACGGGTTTGATGAACAATTGATTGAAACTTACGAAGTGACTATTCAAACCATCCCAGGTGTAAAAGGGGTTAAGGATATACGGGCGAGAAACTACGGGAGCAATACTGTCGTGGATGTGGTTATTTTAGTAAGGTCAACACTTGATATTAAACAGGCACATGATATTTCAAGTGTTGTAGAGAAAGAATTGATGCAGAAGCATGAAGTGTACGATGTGCATGTCCATGTAGAGCCTAATTAAAAGGTAGAAGGAATTGAGGCTCGGACAAAGTGTTTTAGTCTAAGTAAGACCCGAACAAATCTGCTTCCTACAGGACAGATTTATTCGGGTTTATTATTTATTTCGGTACATTTGATTTTAGCTGTGTCCAGCGGTTGATTGGAGTGCAAGACGAAGACTCCTGCGGGAAAAGTAGCTTATGTGAGACCCCGCAGGCTTGCCGAGGAGGCTCACGGGCTACCCGCGGAAAGCGTAGTCTTGCACGGAAATCATTAGCGGTATTAAGACCCTACACTTCTATTGTTCGTTGTTATATCGTGGCATTTAGTTTTGTCCCAGCCTCTGGAAATAAAAACTCCTGAATGAATTAGTAATCACGAACCAGCACTAAAAAAATAGTTGAGTCTGTCCGGCTAAAAATACATTTCCCAAACAGAAAAAATCCAATTAATTTGAAAATTAGGTAAAACACCTATTGCATAAAATAACCAATTGGTGTTAAAATTCATTCACACGGTAAAAATAATTTTACCGTGTGAATCCATATAACAGGTGATACAAAATGAAACCAATGTTCATCATTAAAGAATATGATCAACTCAAAGCACTCAGCGATCCGTTTCGGGTCAAACTTATGATTCGATTAGTTGAAAAACCCTATACCGGTCAACAGTTATCTGAAATATTCGATCTCTCAAGAGCTCGCATTCATTATCATTTAAAAGAATTAGAGAAACTCGGTTTGATCGAAATTGTTAAAACTGAAGAAAAGAATGGCATCGTCCAAAAATTTTATCAATCTGTTGCAAGTGGTTTTTATCCGGATTCAAGCATGCTTCCACATAAAGAAGAAATTACCGAGACGAAGAGGCATATGATGTATGGAATGCTTGACAGGACAATGGCAAGAGTATTATCAGCACCACCAGAAGCCTTTGATCAAGCAGGTCCCGAAGATCCGACTGAATGGAATATTCTTGCCACTTCCTTAGAATTAAAAGTGACAGAAGAACAATTTAAGTCGTTTATTGATGGATATTTCAAGCTTATAAAAGAATATCAAGACATAGCAAAAGTTAATCAATCGAATCCAGAAGCCAACCATTACTATCTTACAGCTTATGGTTTCCAAGTTAATGAATCTGAGTTTGAAAATAGAGTAATGAAAGAAGAAAAAGACCGTTAATGGTTTTTTTTAGACAAACGGTAAAATTTATTTTACTGTTCAGGAATATTTTTTGGATAGACGGTTAAAAAAAATTTACAGTCTGAAGGAGAAATTAGAATGAAAGAATTATTAATGAAAAACCGTAATTTTGCCTCATTGTTCTTTGGGAGATTGGTGACGAATATGGGGGATAGTATCTATTACGTGGCTGCCATGTGGCTAGTTTATGAGCTGGGAGGAAGTGCCTTTTACACAGGGTTAGCCGGATTCCTTACATTATTACCAGGAACATTACAGTTTCTCGTGGGTCCCCTGGTTGATAAATGGCCGATTCAGAAAATGCTGATCAGAACCCAAATCATTCAAGCAATCCTGGTTATGTTTATCCCATTGGCACATTTTATGGGGTTCTTAACTGTTTCATTCATCCTCATCCTCATGCCGATCATTTCTGCTCTTAATCAATTCACCTACCCTGGTCAGGCGGCCATCCTACCAAGAATCGTCAGAAAAGATCAACTTGTCAAAAGTAATTCCCTGTTTTCCTTTGCCTTTCAGGGGGTCGACCTTGCCTTCAATGCCCTTGCCGGAATCCTTATCACCTTGGTTGGTGCCATCACCCTTTATATGGTCGACGTTGTCACATTTATTGCAGCAGCCATTTTGTTCAGTCTTCTCAAAATGAAATCCGTAACAAAATCAAAAGAAAAACAAACTGTAGGCGTAGCCTTTGCGGAATACAAGAAAGATCTAATTGAAGGTTTTACAATCGTATTCAAATCCCATCTTGCAAAATTTTTATTGGGATCAATCGTAGCAAACTTTGCCATAGGGTCCGTCTATGCCATTTTGCCGGCATTTGCCGATGACAGAGGTGGGTCTGAACTATATGGTCTTTATTTAGCAGCCATTTCAGGAGGTGCCTTAATCGGAGCAATTGGGGCATCCTGGTTTGAGCGCTATCCGTTAGGAAAGCTTACGATTGTATTGTTTTTCTTGGGTGGAACTACTTGGATGATTTCAGGTTTTATTCCTATGAATAGCTTAAGCATTATATTATTCGGATTATCATGGATTCCAATCGGGGCCACCAATGTCATCATGGGGGCCGCTCTTCAATCAATCGTTCCACAGCATCTGCTCGGTAGAATTTTCTCTGTCACATCATCCCTGGGGGCTATGGCGATGCCGTTCGGATCCCTTATTGGCGGCTACCTTGCTGAAATATTCAGTAGCACGTCTGTATACATCGGTAGTGCTGGTGGGATTTTATTTATCTCCCTCGTATGGATCTTAAACAAAACCTTACGTTCCCTTCCACACACCTCAAAGCTTAATCCAGAGGAAGTAGGCTTGGCAGATGAGAGTGCAACGGTTCCATCTTAATAAAAGAAACATCCCTCCACAAAGAATTCCTATGGGGAGGGATGTTTTTATATGATAAAATACTTTCCTGTCACGTGAATGTAATGGATGATAATGGTAAACTAGAAGAATAGTATATTCAATGTTTATTCACATTGCATTCAGAGATGCCCTTGAAATCTTTTAACAAATGGGGTTTTGGGGGAGTGTTAAGATTTCACCTCTGGACAAGGACCTTTTTTATCTGAGTTGGAAAAACGCTGTTTCCATATGATCATTCAAAGTTCACCTGAAATAATTCTAAATAATCCGAAACTTAATCCGGCTGAAAATCGTATACAATAGCAAGAGGTGATGAACATGGCAGGAATATTATTCATTGTTCTAATCCCGATCGTCTCCATATTGATTGCTTTAAATCTTACCCGTTCATCAAGAAGAGGTGACAGAAGTGGGGATGGGGGCTATTATGGTCCTTATGATGGAGGCCATGATTCAGCAGGCAGCTGCGACACCGGATTTGGCGGTGGGGATTGTGGAGGCGGTGGTGGAGGAGGCGATTAAATTGCTTCCTTCTGTTTTTTGCTCCTAACGACAAATGCAATACTTAGGAGATGACCACCAATGATGAAGCAGAGGATATCTATTACAAACTAGACGATTCCATTCGATTATTAAACCCTTCCCCAAAGCATGGAGGAAAATCGTAATAGCGCTGGGGCCATTTTCAAGAAGCAAACCAGGGGTGAGGTAAAGTCGATCCCCGAAACCACTCCTCTACTGCATTGGGACCGTCCTGAGACTGTAGTAAGGGAAATCAGGAACCGCTGGAAATAGTTTAAAAAGGGGAGGCACTCATTCAATGATTCTATTACAACCAATGAAAGACCATGAATATACTCTTTGGATTCAAGATTCTATTAAAGAATACGCAGAAGAAAAGACGAAAGCCGGTAACTTCCAGAAGGAAACTTCATTGGAACAGGCTGAAAACGAATTTAATCAATTACTGCCGGATGGACTGGAGTCTAAGGATCATTATTTGTTTACTTTAATTGATGGTGACAATCAGGAAGACGTAGGGACTTTATGGATTAACGTACAGGAGGACGGTAAAGAAGCATTCATTTATGATATTAAGATTCATGAAAGCAAAAGAGGAAGGGGATATGGTAAAGAAGCCTTAAAGTCCCTGGACTCACTTGCAAGGGAAAAAGGTATTTTGAAAATAGCGCTCCATGTATTTGGTCATAATAAAGTAGCTCTTTCCTTGTACCAGAATTCAGGGTTCAAAGTGACCAATGTCTTGATGTCAAAGTCTCTTTAAGTTTGAACAAAGGGCACCACTCCAATCCGGTGTCTTTTTCTATGTAAAGGAGGCCATGCAACTTGACTGCATCAAGTGAAACATTCAGTTATGAAGACAGTTATTTTTTTATTGGAAATACCGGAATACTAATCATTGGAATGGTTGTACTAATCCTGGTAATCGTATTCATTTCCTTATTCTTAATGAAAAGAAAGTAGGAGCGTCATGAGAAACGTAGCATATGCGCATATAGACGATTTAGCATCTCTTATACAAATTGATTGTCAAGTGATCGGAAGCGAAAGCAGACAGGAGCAAATCCAGGAAGCAATACTGGAAAAGAGATGTTTAGTTGTTAGAAATGGAAAGACTGCTGCCGGGTTTCTTATATTTAACACCCACTTTTTCGATAACACTTTCGTCTCTCTCATCATTGTTTCACCGGAGGAAAGAAGAAAGGGGAATGCCTCTTTACTATTGAAGCATGTTGAAAAAATTGCGCGGACAGATAAAATTTTCTCGTCTACTAATCAATCAAACCGGCAGATGCAGAGAATATTTGAAGTTAACGGCTATTCACAAAGTGGGATGATTGAAAACCTGGACCCTGGGGACCCGGAGATTGTTTATTATAAACAAAGGAAATAGGAGGTCATGGAGTGGTTATCATTTTAGCCATTTTTCTATTAATCTATTCATTTGATTTCACGAAATTCAGAAAGCAAAATCAAACCATGATTGAGCAGAATGAAAGAATTATTGAACTTCTCGAGGAAATTAAAGAGAAATGATACTTATTCGAAGAAGGCTCACCATTATGAGCCTTCTTCTTCAGCTTTGGTCAATTGTAATATAGTCCTCATCCAAGCTTTCCACACCCTGATCGAATGTCAGCTTGGTCTTGAAGAGGTAGCGAACGCCGTTTTCTACAGAGTAAGGGAGAGTTTCTGGAATTCGATACGTAAAGGAGAGTTTGTTACACTCCTCTGCTTGAATAATGTCTGATTTTAGTACAGTGGTAGAATCAATGATTTTCTCTTCTTTACCGTTATTATCAAGCATCACCAAATCACATTCGACCCGCCTCAGCTTTTGTTCGATGACTCCACCTTCCAGAAAGAAGTACCCATGCAGGAGTTCTCCTTGCTTAAAAGAGGTTTTCGGTAAAACGAGATCGATTTTTGCAGAGCCTATACCCAGTAACGACATATATTTACGTAGTATCATTATGCATTCTCCTTTTCTGTAGAGGTATATCTTTGATCTATTTTTTCTTCGATTTTTTTCATCTCATTTTTATCATTCAGAATTTCAGTTTTATTTTGTTCAATTAATAGGGAAAGGTTATTTTTCAATTTTTTCATTGTCCATTACTTCCTTTCAAAGTGAAGTGATATAGAAAAAGACCGTTACCGAAATTGGTAAAGGTCTTTTTTGGACATATATAAACCTTCACCAACTGGTAAAGGTCTCGCTAACAACATGGTTGTCAATAAAGCCGAGAGTGATACACTCTGTAATGACGACTTTATTGTTACAGCTACTCCCCTTTAGGAGAATATTAAATTATGAGACTATCATAATCGATGGATGGAGGGTTGTCAATGAATTTGGATATCGGGGTGAAGTGGAGGGATTTTATATCCCGTTACCTAGTCAATGTTTTCATTCAATTCATCATACCACTTCTTGGTTTCTCCAGGGTTTTCACCATTCAAAAAGATATGTTGATCATTCACCCTTATATAAATATAAGGGGCTTCCTTGTGTATAAATAACAAGCTTCTCCCATAACCTTTCACTTTAAATTGTCCTTTAGCCATGGTGGAAAGACCGAATCCGTTGACTTTCCAGGTAACTTCAGGCATATCTTGTATAAACTCAACCGTTTCAACCTCTTCAAGCTGCCACGCTTCTCCATACAAACCAGTGACCTCAAATTCCTCATCCTTAACGATCAAATCATATTTTTCATACCCGAGATAAGTGAGAACACTCACAAATCCTAAAACAACCACAAACAAAGTAGAACTAATCCAGAAACTTCTCTTCCTTTTGCCTGAAACCTCAAATTTGGATAGATATACTAACCCCCCCATTAAGAAGACAAGCATAAAACCAAATTGAACTTCTATTACAAATGGAAAAGAGGTGAAAGCAAGGGGAAGAAGGATAAGCATTCCGACCGCAGTATAAATCAATAAAGACCCGGTCTTTTTGGGATAGCCATTTTTAATCAACTCTTCTTGTTCTGTCCTACTCCGCGTCACAAAACCCGAAATCAACCAATAATTTTTTTGGGCTCGGATCGCCCAACCTAATAATGAAAAAAGAATAATAACCATTAGTTGAATCCCAATCAGGATTCCCATTCACGTTCCTCCACTCAGTTTATCGTTAGTATATTTACGATTTTATATTGATATGGTTTCAATTATTCGGTGTTATTCGGACGATAAATCAAGTATTGAAGAATAAACTCATTTTCGATTAACCAATCCCGTGCATATTAAATGCTTAACTTAACGCTGGATGCAGGAATCGAGATGGAAAATAGAGAACTATGTGGTTAGAATAAAATGAGAGCATCAGAAAGGGGCAGTCGAATGTATGAATTGAAAACAAGACAAAATGACAGCAGTGTGATCGAATTTATCGAAGCAGTAGAGAACCCTAAAAAACGCGAGGATGCCTATAATTTGCTGGATATTTTCACAGAGACGACGGGGTTTGAAGCAAAAATGTGGGGACCAAGCATTATCGGGTTCGGTTCTTATCATTACAAATATAAAACAGGACACGAAGGGGATGCTCCGTTAGTCGGATTTTCACCGAGGAAAGCGAAAATAAGTCTATATTTCGCCCCTGGGGATCCAGAGAGGGAAAAGGTATTGAATTCATTCGGTAAACATACAACAGGTAAATCTTGCGTGTACATAAACAAAGTAGCAGACATCGACCAAGCAGTATTGAAACAATTGATTAACCAATCGGTAAGCTTTCTACAAAAAACGTACCCAAATCCATAAACAGGATAATCAGGAGGAATTAGTCTAAATACCATGACTAATTCCTTATTTTTTATAGGTTGAAGCTTTATATTTGATATTAAAGAAAATATCCTATAATATTAATCTCGAATTAAAACTATTTCAGTTCGAGGCAATAACGGTAATGTCATTGAACTGGATGATGAATTCACAATCAGAAAGGGACGATTCAACATGACAAAGGTTTTATACATTACAGCACATCCGCATGATGATACACAATCCTACAGCATGGCAGTAGGAAAAGCATTTATTGACACATATAAACAAGCAAATCCGACGCATGAAATTGTGAACGTGGACTTGTACAAAGAAAACATTCCTCAAATTGATGCTGACGTGTTCAGTGGTTGGGGGAAACTGCAATCCGGTCAAGGATTTGAAGAGCTTTCTCAAGAAGAACAAGCCAAAGTAGGGCGTCTTGGAGAACTATCCGATCAATTTGTTGACGCAGACAAATATATCTTTGTAACTCCATTCTGGAATTTCTCTTTTCCTCCAGTAATGAAGGCATATATTGACTCTGTATCTGTTGCAGGGAAGGCATTTAAATATACAGAACAGGGACCTGTTGGGCTACTGACGGACAAAAAAGCTCTTCATATTCAAGCTCGTGGAGGTATCTACTCTGAAGGCCCAGCTGCAGCAATGGAAATGGGGCACCGCTACCTTGACGTGATGATGCAATTCTACGGAGTTCCTTCATTCGAAGGCTTATTCGTCGAAGGTCACGCAGCAATGCCTGACAAAGCTGAAGAAATCAAAGCAAATGCGATTGCAAGAGCAAAGGATTTAGCACAAACTTTCTAATTGTAAGAAAGGGTCAACTACGGTTGGCTCTTTTTTAATTACGTAAAAATGATACTATTTTCACTTTAAATTCGTATGAGAGCATACATAAGGGAGAATAGAGGTTCTTCTCAAAAGCTGAAAAAAGAGAGACCCTCCATAATGATAGAGGGTCTCTTAGCTTTATCTCTTTATAAACATTTGCGTCCAATAATGACCGTACGATCCACCCTTCACATAACCCACTCCGATTTCTGTATAAGTTGGAGAAAGGATATTTTTTCTGTGTCCTTCGCTGTTCATCCATGCTTCAACTACTTCGGCAGGTGTTCTTTGCCCAGCGGCAATGTTTTCACCTGCTGCTTGATAGGAAATTCCGAAATCCTTCATCATTTGGAAAGGAGATCCGTATGTTGGGGATGTGTGGCTGAAATAGTTCTTCGCAATCATGTCTTCTGACTTATAACGTGCCACACGTGATAATTCCCAATTTTCCTTCAGTGGTGGTAAACCGACTTTTGATCGTTCCTGGTTTACTAGTTTCACCACCTCGTATGTATAGCTTTCAGCGGTACGATTTGCTCCTGGAATGATAAGGCTTTGTCCTGGATAAATCATGTTTGGGTTGCTTACATTCGGGTTTGCCGAGATTAACTCAGATACACCCACCTGATGCTTTACGGCAATCTTCCACATTGTGTCTCCATAGCTCACAGTATACGTACCTGCTGCGGAAACCTGAGAAGCTTGACCAAAACCAATGACAAAAGTGACAGACAACAATAAGATAGATAAAAGTTTTAAAGTTTTCATAGTTCTATTGAAATATAATTCTGTTAATTTTGAAACAGGTAGTTGTTACCACCCTTCTATAAAACCTAATAAATAAGCAAATAGTAAATTTTACTAGAATTTAAAGACGGTGACTATTTAATTAGTTTTTTGATATACTGGAAAAAATTGAAACCTTTTCCTTTATATGATCGTAAAACAAGAATGGAAAGATAGTAACTCTTCCCACGTTCATTTCAAAGGGGGACTTCATTATGTGGATCAATTTATTCTTCATCGTTATCTTCATCCTCGGAATCGTGTATCTTATTCGGTTTCGATTAAACCTAAAATATGCTGCAGAAAAAGCAGGCAATGCCCAATTTCCAACAAGCCAGGAAGATATGAACAGTATTGTTATACCGAGCGAGTTCAAGGTGATGCAGCCTTTAACAAAGGAAACAAAATCTTATCAGTGGGTGAAATGGGGAACGGTAGGTGTCATTAGCCTGTTAACTGTTTTATTAACGGTTGTATACTGGACCGATATGTTTCATCAATCTATTTTTAGTATCGTCCATCTCTTTTTCATTTTGATCAGCTCCATTAAACACCGCGGGAATTTTTATTTGTTACATGAGGGACTTATACTCAATGGATACTATGTTCAATGGGCCAGGGTGAAAGGGTATAAAGTAGATAAGATCATTAAGTGGCACGAGCTTTACGGCCTCGATGACAAAATCAATCATGGCTATAAATTAGAGGTGAAGTTGAAAAAGAAATGGTTCCAGCCTCAATTTGTAGTGGTTAGAGATCAGGTACAATTGGATCGCATTCTAACATTATTAGAAAAGCATGGAGTGGAGAGCATAAGAGAAGCATCCCACACTCCAGTATCTAAGAATGTATAACGTTACTCATAAACAGAAAGAATACTGACATTTTCCAAGACATTTCCTCGGGTTCCTTCCATTTTCTTCAGCAACCAAAACGTCTCGATTTTCATTTGTGATCAACTTGGCCACTGTAGGAGAGAAATTGTGGATTGTAATCTACGAATAGCCTAATGGCGGCACTCTCTGCGAATAGAATCATATACATACTACTGGCACCGGGACTCATCACAGGACTAGGGTTGCTTCCTCTGATCGAAGACACAAATAGAGTGAACATTAGTAGTAAAGGTAAAACAAAATTAGTTCCTAAGGAGATGACAAGATGACCTGGTTAAATTGGAATGATTTATTAGCACCTTCCAACCCGTATGCTGCAGTGTTCTTTGGAATAATGCTCACCCTCGTGGTTGCATTTAGTATTTGGTATGAAACAAAACAAAAACGAATAGTGTTCATTGCAATCGTAACAGGTGGTTTAACAACCGTTCTTGGGGTAGGTTTGCTTACAATGGTTGGATTCTATTAAAAAGGGTGGTCAATACATATGAAATCACTTTTTTTCGTAATTGTCGGTGCACTTTTAGGATGGGGGATCACAGGTTTTTTCACTAACGGATTTGAAACGGATTATCTTTTTATCCTAATTATTGGCTTGGTTATTGGGTACAGCATAGGTCGAAAAAAAGAAAAAGAAGAAATTAGTGAATCAATGTAAGGGAAGTGTAACTGTATGGAACATCTAGATCTTGGACAATATGATTTATTATTGTTTGACCTCGATGATACTTTGTTTGATCACTCAGAGGCTTTTGAAAATGGATTAGTAGATACGATCCAGCAATTTCATTACTTACAGGAAATCGGCCACTCTGAATTCATCCAAACCTTTACAAAGCATAATCATCTTTTATGGCCGAGGTTTTCATCCAACGAGTTAAATTTTCATGAATTTTCATTAATTAGAATTAAGAACACTCTTAAGGAATTGAACGTCTCAGCGGAGAAGGAAATCTCTCTAAAATTCGTGAAAATATTTCAATCCTCTTACCTTGATCGTATCAAACCTTATCAGGAGTTGAACGAATTCTTGTTTGAATTGAGTTACAGTGTGGGGTTGGGAATTGTCACAAATGGAACCGTGTTTAATGCCTTTGAAAAGGTAGACCGTCTTGGGCTGTGCGGTATATTTCCAGGCTCTTCCGTTATTGTCTCGGAAAAATTAGGGTTCTCGAAGCCAAATATAGAAATTTTCCAATATGCCCTGAATGTTTTCGGGAGTACTGCTGATAGAACCCTCTTTATAGGAGATAATTATTTCACGGATATCTTAGGGGCGAAATCGCTAGGCTTAGATACTTTATGGATAAACAAGTATGAGTATGAGTGTCCACAAAAAGAACAGCCTGACTATATGTTAAGACATTTGATCGATTTAAAAAATTCAATAAAACAATAAGGAGTCGAATAAGCTTGCTCATTCGACTCCTCGATATTTTTATGACGTTTCGAGCTTCTCTTGAAATTTCATCATCTTACTCTTTGTTTCCTGTACCAATCCTTTTAAGGATTCAGTATCAGGTTCATCTTTTTTTGCTTCTGCAATTAAAGGATACAGGCTTTCTTCTATATTCTTATAATCCTCAGGATACTGTTCCTCGACCAACTTCTCGATTTCATCCCATTTTTCTTCAACCATCATTCCTTGTTCATTCACCTTTTTTGCATCACTTGAAGCATTCGTAAGACTCATATTTAACTCCTCAACGGCTTGAAGAGTATCACTCACACCTGACTTTAGGTCTTCAGCTGCAGTTTGTTCTGAAGCACCATCCCCGGATGTTGTCTCGGATTTAGGTTCATTTGCATCTTTCATTTTATCTGTCTCTTGATTGTCGTCAGAGGCTCCACAACCCGCAAACAGAAAGCTACTTACTAAGATGACAGATAATACATTTATTTTCTTCACAAGATATTCCTCCTTTTGAACTCATTATTCCCAAATAAGGAGTGGAGAAAACGAGGTAATTTGGATTAGATTTCCTATAAACCTGAGAAAAATAAAGTATACTATACTCATTACCACTTAATCGGAGGGAGTTGTAAGTAATGAATGTAAGAAAGCCAGAGGAAAGACTGCCTGCGAATGAAGCAGCTTTGAATTTTGTTCTAGAAAACTTTCCAACCTGTCAGGCAGCACTTCTTGGAGGCAGCGTTGTAAGGGGAGAGGAGACAAGCACATCCGATTTAGATATTGTCATCATTGACGATACTACTTCCTCAGAATTCCGGGAATCACTTATCGCACAGGGCTGGCCAATCGAAGCCTTTGTCCATAACTTAAAAACCATCCGAGACTATTTCCAATCAGACTGTCAACGAGCCCGCCCATCCCTGCCGAGAATGGTCTCAGAAGGAATTCCCATCGTCGATCATCGCATCATCCATACCCTCAAAGAAGAAGCAAATAAACTTTTGAGGGACGGACCTCCAAAATGGACTATTCAGACGATCCATATGAAGAGATATTTCATTACAGATGCATTGGATGATTTTATTGGCTCAACAAATAGAGGGGAAGGTATTTTTATTGCGGGAGCATTAGGGGAATCCCTGCATGAATTTGTACTCAGGACAAATGGTCGCTGGATAGGTGCATCGAAATGGGTTGTTCGATCCCTAAAGGAATATGATCAAGACTTTGCTGATGAATATGTAGAGGCGTTCGAACAGTTTTACCGTAATGGGAATAAACAAGAAATTGTTAGATTAGTAAATTCGGTATTAGAACCACACGGCGGGAGATTATTTGATGGGTTTACATTAGGCAAGAATGAGGGATAAGGATTCAACTAAAAAGCCCTTCTGCTAAGAAGGGCTCATGATTAAACTATCGTTATACTAAAATCTGAAACTCATCGTGATCGACACTGTTTACACCATCGTCAAAGACAAGTCGGGTGACGAACTTATAAGAGACTGTGTCACTACTTGGAGGAAATGAATCTGAAAGTCTGCACGAAAAGTGAATGGTGCGTTGTTCGTTTGCTTTCATCGTTGATGAGCTTAATATGGTATTGTGATGAAGGACAGATGAGTGATCACGATTCTGATCATACTGCAAAAGGTCTGTTTCAATTCTTTTCAATTTCTGCTCAACACGTCCGCCAGTTAGTTCATATTCTCCTTTGATCACGTCCCCCGGGCGAAACTCTTTCTTATTTAATACCAAATCAATCTTTGTTGCACCTATACCGAACCTGCACATCAATTTACTGAACATAACTGTCATTCAACCTCTCATTCATCTAGTTACCAATTCTACGCAATTAGGAGAGCTTTGGTTTCACTTTTCTTCACCTTTTCTACGACTATATTCTAAAAGAAAAGAAGCCCTCTTGTCTATAATCCTTCTTCGACATATTTCGCGAATTTTTATAAGTATTATAGTATTTCCCAGCATCCATTCCCCACACTTTTCTCCAGAAAATGAATCATACCCCTAATGAGTATATAAATTGGAATTTGTTCCATAAAGAGGTAGAAATATAGTCTGAATTTCTATAAAATAGGACTAGAACATTATCATATTTTGGTAAAATACTAGCTTAAGAAGGGGTCATTCAATTGAAGGAAAAGAAGAAAAAGAAAAAAACCCATGTGCCATTGAGAATGAATCTACTGTTTATTTCGGTCTTTTTTCTATTTTCACTTCTGATTCTTCGTCTTGGGATTGTGCAAATCGTGCAGGGGAACCATTATGAAGCAGAAGTGGCGAGAACGGAAAATGTGAAATCCCATAATGGTACACCACCTAGGGGGAAAGTCTATGATCGGTATCGGAATGTAATCGTGGACAATGTACCTTTAAACGCAATCACCTATACCAGAACACAAACGACGAAGCCCGAGGATATGCTGAAAGTAGCAAGAAATCTGGCAGAGTTAATCGAAATGAAAACAGACAAAATCACTGATCGGGATCGGCAGGATTTCTGGCTTCTGAGTCATCCAGATAAAGCAGAAAAACTTGTTTCAGAAGATGAATTGAAGAAACTGGAAGACGATGAAGATCTTACAAAAGATGATGTGAATAAAAAGGTATACGAAATGCAGCTGGAACGGATCACCGAAAAGGATATCAAATCTTTCACCAAACAAGAAGAGGAAGTCCTGGCCATATTCCGCGAGTTCAATACCGGCTATGCCCTCACGCCTCAAATCATCAAAAATAAAGATGTCTCCATGGAAGAAATGGCGAGAGTCAGTGAACGCCTGTCAGAATTGCCTGGCGTGAATGTTACCACGGACTGGGAAAGAAAATATGTGAATGATAGCACGTTGAGAACGATTCTAGGAAGAGTCTCGACATCGCAACAGGGGTTGCCAAGTGAGCTTGTCAATGAATACAAAGCTCAGGGATATGCACTTAACGACCGTGTTGGAACCAGTTATTTCGAATCACAGTATGAAAACGTCCTAAAAGGTCAGAAGGAAGAAATCGAATATATCACGAAAAATGGAAGCGTCCTTGATACACAACTCGTCAGCGAAGGGCATAGTGGAAAAGACGTAGTATTAACCATCGATCTTCAGTTGCAGAAAGAGATTGAAAAAATTGTTGAAGAAGAGCTAAGCAAACAGGCCTCCCAATACTGGGAGTCTCCATTCCTGGATCGTGCTTTTGTTGTCATGATGGATCCACACACGGGGGAAATTCTTTCCATGGTTGGAAAGAAATATGGCAAAAATGCTGATGGCAAGACGGAGATGCAGGATTATGCTCTAGGGACTTTCACTTCGGAATATGGGGTGGGCTCTGCTGTTAAGGGTGCTACCGTGTTGACGGGGTATATGACTGGAGCGTTGAATGTTGGGGAAGTACTTTATGATGAGCCGATTAAAATAAAGGGAACGAAAGTCAAGAAATCGTGGTTTAGTGGTTCAAGATACTTGAGTGATATCGGTGCTCTAGAAATTTCATCCAACGTTTATATGTTTAAGACGGCATTTAAAATAGCTGATGCCACTTATCGTCGTGATCAACCAATGAATATAAATCCAGAAGCATTTGATATTATGAGAAATTACTACAGCCAGTTTGGTTTGGGTGTTAAAACAGGAATTGACCTTCCAGGAGAAGTTGAAGGATTAAGAGGGACAGAGAGAATTCCAGGTAAACTCATGGACTTTGCCATTGGTCAGTACGATTTGTACACGCCCATGCAGCTGGTTCAATACGCTTCCACCATTGCAAATGGCGGCTACCGGATGCAGCCTCATATCATGAAGCAAATCCGCGAACCCAGTCAGGAAAGAGGGAAAGTAGGGCCTCTTCTCTATGAAAACCAATCTAAAGTTTTAAACAGGATAGATGCTACGGAAAGAGAGATACAGCAGGTCCAAAGAGGGTTTTATCAAGTCGCTCACGGAAGTAATGGTACCGCGACTAACTTTAGAAATGCAGCTTATGACGCTGCAGCAAAATCAGGAACGGCAGAAGCATTCTATTATAGCCCGGAAGAAAAAAGGCAATACGAAACATTCAATACCACATTAATCGGCTATGCCCCATACAACAATCCGGAAGTAGCCTTTTCAGTCGTATTACCATATTCACACCAGAACAAAGATCCATACGTAAATAAAACCATCGCCAAACGGGCAATGGACAAATACTTCGAGCTGAAAAAGCAATACGAAAAAGACGGATACTTCGACTCATCAACAGAAGAAGAAGTCCGTAATGCTGATCAGCTTGAAGAAACGGAAGAACAAGAAACACAAGCGGAATAAATAAAAACGCAATCCTTTGCAGAAAAGGGTTGCGTTTTTAATTTATATCAAATGATAGTCCTCTCTAACCTACGTTCTAAAACTCCTCCAATCTGCATAACTTGAAGGGCGATTATGAAGCAATCACTCAAAAGGTCATTTCACGCTAAGGGACTATTTCCTTATTTCCGTATATTAGATTGACAATGAGAATCATTTTCATTTAAACTTTGTAATTGAAAACGATTCTCACTAAAAAAAGGAGGAGCACAGATGACCACTCTGTCCTCACATCAGCGAATTTTTATAAAAGAGACCGATGTGCAAAAAATACTCAAAGAAAAGTTACCAATTTCTCAAAAACGCATTCTTCACAAACTGGTTCAAGCGATCGTTCGAGAAAAGGTAATCGACTACACGGAGGAAACGTCAACCAATGACGTAAAATTACTATACATAAAACCCTCACACAACATAATAATCAAGGTTCCCATAAAGCATACCTATGCACTTGGACACATGGATATTGAAGATCCCATTACTATAGAAAAAGAAAACACTGTCCATTCAATCAATACTCCTTCTCAGTTAATAGAGGAATTGATCGAGGGACGGACCTCTGAATCTGGTAATCTGAAGCAACTTAAAATCGAACTGGAAAACAGTGTCACGAATGATGCTTTAGCTTTAACTGCTGAGAAGTTGAGACGGGGAGGGAGCATAGCAGTGAGTACCCTTAGGTATTTACAGCAAGGACAATCTTCAAACGCATCATTCAGTCCATTGACGTTTTTAGAACAAATGGTCATTGAGGGACATACCCTCCACCCTTGTTCAAAGACAAGACTTGGTTTATCGAAAAATGAAGTGATGATGTACGCTCCAGAATGGGGAAATAAGGTGGATATCATTCCCCTTGCTATCCATAAAAGCATATCGTCATTCTCCAAAATAACCGATGGACCTTCCATGACAGACGTATTATTGAAAGATTATCCATACCTGGAAGAAGCATTCAAGGGGAATATAACCCGACTTCACCTGGTACCCGATGAATACGAGCTCATTCCCGTTCACCCATGGCAATTCGAACACACTGTAAAAAAACATTACAGAACAGAATTGAAACAGAAATTGCTGATCCCGATCGACACAGCGATTCCCTATCAGCCACTGATTTCGTTCCGATCATTAGCGCCAAATAATCGGACACATCATCACATTAAAACAGCACTCAATGTTCAAATGACGAGTGCCAAAAGAATCGTTTCACCGACATCCGTCAGGAACGGACCTGTTATATCAGAAATGTTGGATACCATCTCCAAACACGACTTGGAGATAAGGAATAAAATTAACTTTCTATCTGAAAGCAGTGGAGGGCATTACCAATCCCTTCAAAAGGGAGCGTCGCTAAATTTAGAAAAAAACCTATCTGCTCTAATAAGAGAAAATCCAGAAAAGAATCTAACGAACGAGGAAATTGCTGTTCCAGGAGCCTCACTCATAAACACCTCGCCAGTAACCGGGAAGGTGTTGGTTGTGGAACTTATTGAAGAATGGTCAAAGAGACAAAGGATTTCTACAGAGAATGCAGCTGCTCGCTTCATTCAAAAATACGCAAGTACTTTGACCCCTGGTCTCATAAGCTTGATCGTAAAGTATGGAATCAGTCTGGAAGCACATCTCCAAAATGCACTCATTATTTTCGAAAATGGGACTCCGACGAAACTATCGATTCGTGACAATGGAGGCATTCGTATTTTAGAAGATCGGACTCGGACGTTTATCGAAAAAGGGAGAATCAGCAACGAAACCAACTTACTCACGACAGAACCATTAGATCTATATAAAATGTTCTCACATGCCGTCATTCATAATCACTTAGGAGAAATCATCGTGAGAATAACCAAAGAGCTAAAGATTTCTGAAACTCTTCTATGGCAACAGGTTTCTGATGTCATTCAATTCACCATGGATGACTTAAAAAGCCAAGAGCTTCACAAAGAAAATGCAGCTCATTTTGAACAAGAATTATACAGTACAAGAACGTATTTAAAGTCACTGATAAAAATGAGATTATCCGATACGATCACAGAAAATATGTATGTTTCGGCTCCTAATCCATTAATTCAAGGAGGAAAGGAGAATACCATTGAAACTGTATAAAAATCATCCATTAGCAGAAAGTCAGTTTCTAGGCGAAGAAACTCAATGCCTGAACTACCTGAAAGAGAAACAACCCCATTTGGTTGCCTACTATAAAGAGCATCTGGATAAAGGGAGACAGACGATCCTGAACAAGCTTGCCGCCTCTTTATTAAGAGAAGACGTGAACTCACTATACTCTGATTCTGTTCAACTGAAGAAGATAGGTTCAGTTTATGTCACAAGCCTTTTGAAAGTGTATAAAAAGTGGGAGCCCTTTTTGCATCAGCTTCAAACTGTAGAATTAAGGGAGGATCTTTCATATAGAATGAAGTCTTTTGAGGAGTACATGATTCTGTTCCCAATCAGGGATGAACTCGCCTTTCGAAGAGTCACTCTTGAAGGGGATGTTTTATGGATCTCGAGAGATTCCCATGGGAAAGTAAAGACGGCAAGTGAACTGATTTCTCTTTTAGAGCTTTCTGATGAGGGATTTAAACTTAGGCAAGAACTTGATAATGGAACGGCTAATCAATCCCTCGGATATGCCATGAATGCCCAATGGATAGAGAGCCTGAAGAAAGAAATGGGTGAATCCCCTTGCACGTCTTCCCTGGAATATGTTAGAAGGAAGAAACAGGATGACCCCCTCTGGAGCCCGCTTTCATTCTATGAGCAGCTGAGTTTAGAAGGACATCACTTACATCCTGGTTCAAAAACCAAAACGGGCATGTCACCTGAGCATGTAGCCACGTATTCGCCGGAATTTCATCAAACGTTTAAGATTTGCTTTGTCGCTGTTAAGAAAGAATGGGTTGAAATGACGGAAGCCGAGCCCAATATAATAGAAGAAACGTTTTCAGAGATTATGCCATCCTACCATGCATTTATGATAAATAATAAACTCAATCTCAATAACTATCAGCTTTTGCCTATTCACGAATGGCAGTACAAACATGCTTTATATCCACTTTATCAAACAGAAATTAAGAAGGGGATTATCATCCCGATTGAAACTTTATCAGTCGTATGTGAGGCGACTTCATCATTTCGCACTGTCCTGCCTCAGAATAACACCACTCGGTTTGTTAAACTGGCTGTCAATAGTCAGATGACTTCCACTGTAAGATCGATCTCAAGTCAGACTGCCTTAAACAGTACGGTTTTCACGAATATGATGAGTGAAATATTAAATGAAGAAAGAGAGTTGACTTCTTCTTTTCTTCCACTAAATGAAATAGCAGGGTACACATTTAAATCAGAAAGGAATGATCAAAGGAGAAATCTGACCGTCGTCATAAGAGAAAATCGGGAAGAGGATCTGGATGAACAGGAAGTGATGATCACCGGGAGCAGTTTATACGCCATCTCACCTTTTTCCAATCGCACCATTCTGGCTGAACTGTTGGATGAATATTGCGAGCATCAGAAATTATCTAAAGAAAGAGGAGCCAAGTCATTTTTTAAAGACTATTTATCTGTTACTATACCAGGTTTCCTCACCTTCTTGACAAAATATGGAGTTGCGTTGGAAGGTCATTTGCAGAATAGTCTCCCTGTGTTCAAAAACGGTAAACCTGTGCGCTTTTACTTCCGGGATTGGGGAGGTGCAAGAATCTTCAAAAAGAGATTAGATGCTCAACATCTATTTCCGGCCTTTCATCCAGGCAGTATCACGATGACAGACCATATAGAAAAAATGTACTCAAAAGCCCACTACACGATTTTCCAAAGCCACTTTGGGGAGATCATCCGTCTTCTTGTAGAAGCTTCAGGTGTCTATGAAGGTGAGTTCTGGGCGTTGGTAAAAACGGCTTGTGAAAATACATTTACATCACTTTCCCAGACAGTTTCCGGCAATGTAGAAGAAGACAGAGCATTTTTATATCAGAAAGAAGTAAAGCATAAAGCATTAACCAGGATGAGAATGAGCCCTTCAGAAGGATACCTATACAGTCAAGTTGTCAATCCATTAGGAAAAGAAGAGAGCTGAAAGTGAATTCTTTTCCTGTTCAACAACATTTCGCGTTAAAATCACGACCTTTCCGACGCTTCTTGTACGGGAGCTTCTTTGTACGAACGACAGATTGGATGGATCTGACCATCCTCAACTGGATTGTGTACGAATGGACCCATTCAGCAGTAGCGCTAGGAATTGTGAATGCATGCAGGCTGCTGCCCGTTTTCCTTTTTTCCGTATCAGCAGGAGTGGCAGCCGACAAATATAATCGACGAAACTTACTTCTCATCCTATATAGTGGAATCTTTCTATCTACCATTTCAATTGCTGTAATAATTGGGCTACAAGCATCGTTCTACTTATTACTCTTCGCCGTAACAATACGGTCCATTTTCATGAGTTACGAAGTGCCGATTCGTAATGCCCTGTTGTCTGATATCGTTCCTATTGAAATGCTGGGTAGTGCCATTACCATACAAACGACGTGTATCAACGTTGCAAGAATGATTGGTCCAGCGTTTGCAGGTGTTCTCCTAGGGTATTTCACGGCTGGAGATGTGATGATCGGAGTCTCGTTTGGGACACTCCTGGTCATTTTATCATTAATGACCATTCCCGCTCCTCAACGGGTTAAAGGGAAGAGAGAAACGCAAGGGAAGAAATCATTAAGTGAAACCTTCCATTACATAAAAGGGAAACCCGGAATACTGGGTATCATGTTAGTGGCTGTAGCTCCAATGATTTTCGGTTTTCCCTATACGACAATGCTTCCCATTCTATCGAAAGAGTTGATGGGTCTCGGTCCAGCGGGTTTTGGATTGTTACTTTCCATTTCTTCTGCAGGTGCGATCGCAGCTACTGGGATCTTGACATTCCGACAACCGAGGATGGGAGGGCGTTGGCTGATTTTGTCCTCACTTGCCTTCGGAGCAACCTTACTCTTATTTACAGTGATGAGTCGTTATTATTTTATAGCTCTGGGCTTTATGTTCTTAGTGGGATTCGCAAGTCAATATTACAGAACGTTAAGCAGAATTCTTATCCAGGTGAAGGTGGCAGATGAGTTTAGGGGCAGGGTATTGGGCATTGCCCTGATGGACAGGGGCTACATTCCCCTCGGGGCCATCCTGATCGGGTTTATCGCCAGTTCATTTGATGCTTACACGGCCGGACTTTCAATGGGAATCGGAACCATCCTATTCACCATCGTCGTTGTCCGCAGTAATCGAAGTTTATGGAAGGAGTAATCTATGATTTCTAAAACCGTCAGCGCATATCTACCATTACTTCTTAGCAATAGAAAAGAAGATCCCATATGTGCCTATATCTATGACATTTACAAATTAAAGAAACATGTTCAACATCTGAGAGAGTCATTGCCTTCTTACTGTTCCTTATTTTATGCGGTCAAAGCAAATCCCGACATGAAAATCATACAGGCTTTGGAAGGGTACATTGATGGATTCGACACAGCTTCAGAAGGGGAACTCGTCAAGATCCTGGATCACACTGATAAGCCCATTATCTTTGGGGCACCTGCAAAAAAAGATAGTGAACTAGAGTATCTATCCAAGGGAAATCTTCACTGTATGAATATAGAAAGCGAACGGGACATGCATCGGTTGAACCGCTTAGGATCCGTTACAGGAGAAAAGCTTCCTGTCCTCATTCGTGTAAACAGTACCTATCAGGTGGCCAGGAGCTCTCATAAAATGACTGGGGTTCCGACTCAATTCGGAATAGAAGAAGAAAGGATTCCTACTCTATTAAATGAACTGTCAGACTATCCTTACCTTGAAATAAAAGGCTTTCACTTTCATGCGATGAGTAATAATCTCGATGCCCGGGATCACCTGGAATTCATACAATCCTGCCTGAAGAAGATAGTGGAGTGGAAGGCTGTGTTTTCATTACCTTCTGCCACTACATTGAACGCAGGTGGAGGAATTGGAATAAACTACCAAAACCCAGAAGAGCCATTTGATTGGGAAGCCTTCGCGAATGGTTTGCAGCAAATGGAAGCTTTATTTACTCATGAGGGAATCCAGCTGATATTGGAACTTGGCAGATATATGGTAGGTGATTGCGGATACTATGTGGCAGAAGTAATGGATGTTAAGCGAAATCATGGTGAGCATTTTGCACTGATAAGAGGAGGGACTCATCATTTACGATTGCCTGCAGCGTGGAAAATGAGTCATCCCCATACGATTTATCCAGTGGACATATGGTTTGATGAACCACTGCCCAGACCAGAGATAAGGGAAGAACACGTTACCGTTTCCGGTGAGTTATGTACCCCCAATGATGTCCTAATCCGAAAGGGTTACGTAGAAAGATTGAAAGCCGGAGACTTAATCGTATTTTCGATGGCAGGAGCGTATGGATGGACCATCTCTCATCATGATTTCTTATCGCATCCCCATCCTGAATTTCATTACTTGGAAGAGCACCTGGACAAGGTTGATTTTTAAAAAACATGAAACTTTTTCCTATGTTCATCCGTATATATAGAAAAAGATCTTTCAAGGATAGGAGTGAAGCGGATGCTATGGTGGATAATTTTCATTGCCGTTGGATTCGGTATAGTAAGTGGGATTCTCAGACGTAAATTCTCTCAAAATACATTTGAAGCAGGAGATCATAACGAAAGACAACTGCAGGAAGAAGAACGTGTGAAAGCAAGCAGTTGGTTTACCGGGGGGCAATGATAAGAAAATGTCAGGAATAGCTTCCTGGCATTTTTATTTTGACAACCAATACCCACTGGTTGAATGAGCTGAATAGCAAATCAGAAAAAATCCTTTTGATCCCGTTTTTCATGGTAAAATAAGTTAAAACCGTTCAAGTCAGACCCGTGAATTCATTCAGGGGAATGTCTTCAATGGTATACCAAAAGAACAAAGGGGAGAAGAACGTGATCAAATCTGAACAGGACATTTTTGATTTAGTGAGAAATGATTCATAGATGATGAGTATCCTTGAAACCGCACAATCCCTTCATCTGCCCGACTGGTGGATCTGTGCTGGGTTTGTAAGGACGAAGGTGTGGGATACACTGCACGGGTATTCGTATAAAACGGACTTGCCGGATATTGATGTCGTGTATTTTGATGCTTCAAATACAGATGAACATTTCGAAAAGTACCTGGAATCCAAATTGAAGGAGAAAACACCTGTCGAACCGTGGTCCGTGAAAAACCAGGCCAGGATGCATATTATAAATGAAGAAGCACCCTATAGCTCAGCGATTGATGCTGTATCTCGTTTCTCAGAAACTGCTACCTCCATTGCATTGACATTGAACAAGAATAATGACCTTATTTTAGCAGCACCCTGGGGGATACAAGATTTACTTTCCCTACAAATAAAGCCGACTCCACCTTTTACAGAAAAAGAGGCATTGGCCTCTATATATAAAAAAAGGTTGCTGGAAAAGGATTGGAATACGAAGTGGCCGAAAGTGAAAATCCATGGTACCAATGGATTTTTGTGGGAAGTGAAGCAAGAGTGAATTTTCTTCCTTAAAAGGAGATTTGATGTAGTAGGTTATTACATATGAGTTACTATTCACTTTCTTTTTTGCTATTTAAAGTTTATCAGTTGGAGTGACCTTCATAGTACTGTTCATAGCTTGATATCTTTCAAGCGGTCACATTGGTCATTCTGTTACATATCGCTTATAAGAATTCAATTACAGGGGGAAATCCTCGATATTAAACGTTTTTCATCTTGAAAACAGAGCGTTTTTTGAGGTCCGTCCCGCCTAGAAAAGGAGAAAGTTATGTCGATTAGGTATTGGTCACAAGTAGGGATTGGGTTGGTTGTACTGGGATTTGCGTCTTTGGTCTCCTGGTATGAAGGGAGTGCTTTGTTGGATAACTCTTGGGAATGGAGGTATTCGGCTCCGTTCAGTGAAATGATTCATCACAGTGTTCAAAGTTCGTATGATATTGTAGCCCTTGATTTCTTTGTTTATGCTGCCAAGTTTTCGCCACTCTACCCTGGCATGATGATAATCAGTGCCAGTTATCTTTCAATTCTGATCGGATTTCGGTTATTTAAACAATCAGGTTTCCGGATTTTCCTAGCACTCCTTGGTGTGATCGACCTTTCGGTAAGTTTCATCATCTCCTCTTCCCCTACTGCAGGAGGGAATATTTTATTTTGGTTATTTCTTTCAGTTGGACTATTTATGATAGTGGTCGCGAGCGTCCTTCACTTATTGCCATATATACAAATGAAAAGCCATTTCAATCAAAATTAAGAGGGATCCATATCAAATAGAGGGACGGACCTCAATTTGACCATATTTCATGTTAAATCCCTTGAAATTTAGCAACTTCACTCTAAAAGCAGGTCATATTTTGAGGTCCGTCCCTAAACCGTAACGTTTAACTGTACGGTTTTATCAAAATGCAGTATACTACTCTAGAGGTGATAACTTGGGAAATCATATCGAATAGGCGAGCTATCGAAGATAAGTGAAGTGTCCAAGCGGACCATTGATTATTACACGAAAATGGGTTTATTAAAATGCGACCGGTCAAACAATAATTACCGGTATTATAATGAAGAGACATTAGCCGACTTGAAGCTGATTGAACAGTGTCAGCAGATGAATATGACATTGCATGAAATCAAAGATCGTTTGATTTTGTTGAAATCCGAGCAGGTAGATCAATCTTTACTTGAAAATCAAGTGAAGCATATACGAAATGAAATGAAGCATTTGCATAATGAATTGCATGAGGTCCTGCAGGCAATGGATACATTGGGGGATGAGGACCGTAAGCGCATGTTAAAACAAGTTTCCCCACAGGCTTTGGCCTTATTCCAAACATTAATGGTTTTTTCTGGTTAAACCAGCATAATAGATAAACAACTACAGGAGAGTGACTTTTTTTTGGACGATATACCACTGAATTCATTAGTATTATTAGGAGCATTAATTCTTTTATCTGCCTTTTTCTCATCGGCGGAAACGGCATACTCCAGCGTGAACAAGATCAGACTTAAGAATTTCGTAAGTGAAGGAAGAAGAGGAAGCATCAAAGCGCATTATATTGCAGAGAATTTTGATAAAGCACTGTCCACGATATTAGTCGGAAATAACATCGTGAACATCGCTGCAGCCAGTATCTCAGCAAAGCTTGCGACAGATATTTTTGGAGGTAACACGGGCCTTGTCATCAGTACGTTTGTCATGACATTGTTAATTCTGATTTTCGGAGAAATACTGCCTAAATCATTGGCAAAAGAAAATGCTGAAACCTATTCCCTGACCATATCCGGCGTGCTGTTCTTCTTAATAAAAGTCCTAACACCGATCAACTTCTTTTTTATCAAATTAAAAGAGTTGGTATCGAAGTTCTTCTCGAAAAATCACGAGATGCCTTCTGTCACAGAGGAAGAATTAAAAGTGATGCTTGATATTAGTGAAGAAGAAGGAGTCATCGATAAAGAGGAAAGAGAATTGATTCACCGCTCGATGGACTTTGATGATATCCTTGCAACCGAAGTCCTGACACCACGGATCGATGTCAAGGCTGTTGAAGTGAATCAACCGATTGAAGAAATTAAGGAAATGTTCTTTGAAGAGCGATTTTCACGAATTCCCGTTTACGAGGATCATATTGATAATGTGATCGGAATTCTTTCAGAGAAAGAGTTTTTTACACACTTGATCAAATTCGGTGAAGTAAACATCCGGGAACTGATTCGTGAACCAATGTTTATTTTTGAATCTGTCAAAATTTCTTCCCTTCTTACTAAGCTTCAAAAGAACAATGTGCATATGGCCATTGTAGTAGATGAGTTTGGTGGAACAACCGGAATCATCACCCTTGAAGATATTTTGGAAGAAATTGTAGGGGAAATCTGGGATGAGCAAGATGAAAAAACACATTCCATGAGAAAAATCAGCGATAAAGAATATACATTCGATTCGCAATATCAATTGGATGAATTTACAGAGTTACTTGATGTACCAGAGCCCGAAAGTTCTTATCATACCCTTGGTGGATGGGTCGTTGAAAGCTTTGAAGATCTTCCATCAGAAGGTGACAGCTTCGACTATGAAAACTTAAAAGTGAGCGTAGAAGAAGTGGATAACCGCCGGGTACGTACGATTAAAGTTGAAATACTAGAAGAAAAAACCGAAGATATTGTTCAGTAAGCAGGAAATAACAGGCTCTTCATTGCCTGTTATTTTTTTGGTTCATTATTGATAGAAGGAGGAGGCTGTTATATGCATGAAACAGAAACAAGGGAAGCTCTTTTACGGGAACTGGAAGTGGTAAATAAATGGGCTGATGATCAAAAAGGGTTATGGTTTTGGGAGAAGCTCGGCCGTATTCCCTTTATGATCCTGGACCGGATCACTCCTCAAATGGTACATAACAAGATCGGACAAGCACTGGATGAAATAGGAAGCTACATACAAAAAGGCGGAAGCTACCTTACAAGTGAGAAAGAAGTCGTTAAGCGATTTACTAAGAAAACAGCCAACCCTCATTTAATTGTAAGTGATATTTCCAAGCTGCCCCTTACAGAAATGGATGAAGTAAGCGGAGGGATAGTGGACATGAGAAAGAAGGTTGCAATGACCCAGGGGGCGACTACCGGCATCGGTGGTTTCCTGACGCTAAGTATTGATATTCCTTTCATCCTCGGCATATCCCTTAAGACTCTTCAGGAGATTGCCATATGTTACGGGTACGATCCGAATGATCAGCAGGAGCGTATTTTCATAATTAAATGCTTACAATTCGTTTCTTCGGATATTGTCGGGAAGCAAGCAATCCTTCAGGAACTATCGGACTTTAACAAAAAGGATATGCAGAAGAGAGAACAAACCCTATCCCAGCTTCAAGGCTGGAGGGAAGTTATGACCAGCTTCCGTGACAACTTCGGCTGGAAAAAACTATTCCAAATGATTCCCATCGCAGGAATCCTCTTTGGCTCCTTCATCAACAAATCCATGATCGCAGACATAGGAGAAGCCGGCCGTATGCTCTACCGTAAAAGACGGATCCTGGAGAAGATTGAAGAGGGACGGACCTCTGAAATTTAATCTTTCTGGAGAAAAGGCTAAATATCAATATCTTTTTACATGATGAATGCAGATCAGAGGTCCGTCCCTCTGATTTTTTTTGGATGTCATTTTACTGGAAATTTATACTAAGATAAGAGAAATACTTGGGGATGCTTATTTGGTTATGAATATAAATGGTTATACGATAGTTGAAGATATTTTGAGAAATTGGGGGAGGAGACTAATTCCTGGAGTGGAGTGGTTTTATTTGGCTTATATGTTTGTGAAAGAGCAAAGAGATGTTTCTCCTGTACTTCATATATCCAGCAAATCTAAAATGATAGTTCTTCAAGGAGGTTCCAATGAAAAATAAAAAGTGGTTTTTTTATCTTATCTTGCTTTCCCTTGTGATCCCTAGTTGGTATTTCTACCAGAAGGTGCCTGACCGCACCTATGAGGGTATGACGATCATTCCTGAAGAACATGAAGATATACCTTTATATGAAGGCTTGGAACCGACAATGAGCGATTATAAAATGAATGGCGATCATTGGGTTGGTATTTATGATTTTTATCTCGATGCACTTCCAAAATTGGGTTGGGAGGTAAGTGAATTAGGTTCAGCTCTTGATGATCAGGATGCTGAAAATGATTGGGGCGGCTTTTATTCTACCTGGAGAAAAGAAGGATTTGATGGAGAATTATCTATCTCATCCCATTTTAATCAAGAGGAAGACTATACAGAAGTCATATTTGACAAACACCCTATTTATCAGTCATCTGTTTGGATAGATGGGCCTCCAAAAAGCGCATGCGTTTATATTGATTCTGGTAATGAATCCTGCCGGGCAATTAACGATAAGGAGATCATTCAGTCTTTAATGGATTATATTAATGATGGCATTGATTGGGATGATCAATCAACCGAACCGCGTTCCAATAAGAAAACTTATCAGTTTGATGATATAAAAGTTGAAGTCCTTTACGAAGGAGATAAAGAAATCTATTTGAAATCAGATAAAGGTACAAAACTAATGAAACCAGAACCTGAATTCTTGAAAATCATTAGTCAGTAAGGCAAAAGGGACCTCCAATTGGAAGTCCCTTTCATCTTATTCCTCTTCGTTCTTATCTTTATTAAACCAAAGCGGTTCATCATTATCCACTTCGCCATTATAATTAATGAGCAATTCTTCGCCAGCTTGAATGTCTTTGTAGGCATAAAAGTCGAAGGTATGGTTATCGAAATTTATCTCGTAAGTTGTATTTGGTGTATATGAATGGTTAAACAACATTCCGTATCCTAAGAGAAGTGCTGTGTGATTGATTCCGTATTCAAATACATAATCCGCCAGGAAGGTTTTTTCAATATGTTCATGTTCCTCATTGGGATAGGGGATGACTGGTGCTTCATGAACCAGCTCTCCTTTGGCTATATCTCTTTTTGCAAAAACGCCGCGATTAAGATCACCGTCACTAAGAGATGATATTTTCACTTCGATCATTAGGCCACCTTCTTTCTTAATCCTTTAACTTAGTAAGCTTGACACGAACTGGATAGAAAAGCAACACTAAATCTTTAACAGCTCTATAAGAAGTCGACTACTTCCTTAAAATAAATTACCAATGAACTCTTGAATGCTACGTGCACTACGTACAAGCCAGCTTGCCTTATCAACTGATTCAGCTGCAATAACATCCACTTTATAGGATTGACGTTTTTCATCTAAAATATATTCTTCTTTATTTGGATTCTCAATTCTCAACTCTCCAATTTTTTCTCCTTTTTCAATCGGAGCTTGGAGTGAACCATCTTTGTTTAGCTTATTTTCGTCTAAATTCAATGAAGTTTCAATTTTGTCTAAATCCTCTTTGTTTACTCGAATGGAGAGGGGCTTGTCTATTTTAATCACAACTTCTTGTTCTTTACCATCCGGAACGTTTAAGGTATGTTCCTTTTTCTTTTCAATATCATTTAAGCTGTACTTCACCGTTTCAAATTCATTAAATCCGTAATCCAGCAGTTCTGTCGTTTGAGTAAAACGCTCTGCACTGCTAGGCTGTCCATATTCATCCTTAGCATCTAAAATAACGGAAATATATCGGACTCCATCACGCTCTGCTGTCCCTGTAAAAGTGGAACCGGCAAAGGGAGTGGTTCCTGTCTTTAAACCATCTGCACCTTTGTAATAATATGCTTTCTCTTTTAAAAGGCCATTTGTGTTTTTCATGACCAGCTCTTCATCTGTACCCGGTCTAAATACTTTGGAAGAGAGACCTGATGTCTCCAATACTTCCGGAAAATCATGAATGAGGTAATACGCCAAAGTGGCCATATCTTCAGCCGATACCATGTTTTCATCATTCACATCGGTTCCTTTTGGAAACATGCCGAGCATATCATAGTTACTTAGACCGGAAGAATTAACAAATTGATAATTTTCAAAGCCGAGTTCCTTCGCCTTTGCATTCATCCTCTTTACAAATTCACCTTCGGAACCTGCTACAACTTCGGAAAGAGCAATCGCTGCACCATTTCCAGATTTGATCACCATGGCATCATACAATTCCCTTACCGTATACTTTTCGTCCGCTCTTAAGGGGACATTACTCAGTCCAGGTGCATTCGCTAATTGATAGACTTTGTCGCTTACTTTATACGTTTGATCCCATTTTATTTTTCCTTCTTGAATGGCTTCTAACACAAGGTATTCTGTCATCATCTTCGTCATGCTGGCAATCCCGAGGAGCTGATCTTCGTGTTCCTTATACACAATCTTACCTGTATCTGCTTCCACTAAAATCGCAGCATCTGCATTTATATCTAAATTTGTCTTACCATGCGCCGTTTGCTGAAAAGGCGTCATAGCCATAAAGGATATCATCAAAACCGATAGGCTTCGCTTCATCGCATTCTTCTTCAAACCAATACCTCCACAACCTAGTTTACACAACCAAATTATTTTACCACACAAACCACATAAACGCCCCCAAACCCCAAAACCTTTTCAAATCGTTCATATTATTGTAAAAATGAGGGACGGACCTTTCTTTTTGGAGAATCCTTATTTTATAGGAGGATGTGGCAGGGAGAGGTCCGTCCCTCTTTTCGTAACTGGAAAATAATTCTTGCTCCAAATCTTCCAATCTGGTAAAATCATCTAAACCGTTTGGAGGGAAAGACTATGATCACATACCCACTACTAAAAAAAGACGCAACCATAGGCGTGACCGCTCCTTCATCAGGAGTTCCTCAAGAACTGCATGATATGTTCAAGCAATCCATCACTAAAATGGAGAGTAAAGGCTACTCCGTAAAATGCGGAGAGACTGTATGGACGCAGCATAAAGCGAAATCTTCCCCTGCCCAAGATAGAGCCACAGAATTGAACCAGATGATGCAGGACGAAAAAATCTCCCTAATCATCCCACCATGGGGCGGTCAACTACTCATAGAGATCCTTGACCTCATTGAATATGAAAATATCAAACCGAAATGGCTGCTGGGTTATTCCGACACGAGTGTGCTATTACTGGCACTAACATTAAAAACCGGAATCGCCACTGCACATGGAACCAATCTTGTTGATTTAAGGGGGGAATACTCAGATCCAACGACGGCACAATGGGAATCCGTTCTCTCAACGAAAGAAGGATCGTCTGTTATTCAGCATTCATCCCAGCACTACCAAAAAGAATGGAATCACGACAAGCCTTCTCCAACAATTTTTCACTTAACAGAGCCAACAGTTTGGAAAGCTGCAGGGAAACAAGATGTTAAGGTAAATGGCCGTCTACTCGGAGGCTGCATAGATGTCATCAGGCACTTGATCGGAACCCCTTATGGTAATATAGCAGATTTTAGAGAGAAGCATATAAAGAATGAACCCATCCTCTGGTATTTTGAAAACTGTGAATTAAACACCGCTGATCTGCGCCGTTCACTTGTGCAGATGAAATTAGCTGGCTGGTTCGACCATTCTTCTGGAATTCTGTTTGGAAGAAGTGATAGCAATACGCCTGTTGGTGATTATACGATTGAAGATGTCTACCAAGAGCTATCAGACGAGCTGCAGATTCCGATCGTGTATGATATTGACTGTGGCCATCAGCCTCCTCAAATTACTTTTATCAATGGAGCATATGGAGGGGTAGAAGTCTCAGGTGGAAAAGGAAAAGTCATTCAAACATTCAAATAACCAATAAAAAAACGTCCCACTCCAGGACGTTTTTTCTGCCTACTTCTTCATAACATTATACCGCTTTTCATTCATCATCCACATGATGTATCCCCACAGCCATCCACCTGCAACACAGCATGCAAGCAAAAGGGGAAGGTAGTCTCTAATCACTACATACAGAATCACTGAGAATATTAATCCAGTAATCAACGACCCATGTACAACTGAAAAGAACCATTTACCCTTTTCTCTAATGGTTTCCCAACGTCTCCAGTAGTCGCTACCCGGTTCCCTGCTATTAATAAAGAAAACGCAGGCATTCATAAAAAAGATAAGGCTGATGGCCAAATACATGTAGGATTTCGGGTCTAACCAAAACACTAGGAAATTAATCATAGAAGTGAAGGAGAACATGATATATATAAGTTTATTTTGTTTTATTTTATCCATTTCAGCGCCCCCAATCTTATGTATTATATCAAACACCTTTGTATATCGACCAACAAATTCCAATATATTAAAGGAAATTCCCTACAGCTTCTAGAAGACTAATGGTGGTCAAGATAAAGTTACCATTCAAAAAGGATAAAGGAGCAATCAACATGTTTACCTATAAACTAAACGACGAATTAGAATTAAGACTTCTCGATATACAGGATGCTGAACGAATCCATGAACTGACTGATCAGTCCAGATCCTATCTGCGCGAGTGGCTTCCATGGGTGGATTACTCAAAATCGGTTGATGATTCAAAGGAATTTATTAAAGGTACACGTATAGGCTTCGCGAATAATAAGAGCTTAGCTACTGGCATCATTTATCAAAATGAAATTGTAGGAGTAGCAGGATTCAACATTCTTGATTGGTCAAACAAAGTGGCTTATATCGGCTATTGGCTAGGTGAAGGCTACCAAGGAAAAGGGATTATGACGACAGTTGCAAGGGGACTGACGAAATACGCATTTGAATACTTAAAAATGAATAAAGTCGAAATAACCGCTGCAGAATTCAACCATCGCAGTCGAGCAATACCAGAGCGTCTTGGTTTCAAGGAAGAAGGAAAGCTGAGGCAAAGAGAATGGATTTACGATCATTTTGTAGATCACATTGTATATGGGATGCTCGCAGACGAGTGGAAGAAGTCTTGAAACAGACCGTACAAGAACCACTAAAAGATCCCCTGGGTTGAAAACATTAAACATAAAAACGGGAGCTCTGCCGCGGCCGTTTATATCATACAAGAAGATCAGGTCGTGTTGGAGCATTGTAGTGGCAGATGCAAAAATGTATAACAAGCGATACAACTATGGAGGAGACCAATACCTTTATTATTTAAGGGAGTTTAGTAATAAAGTGGCTGATTTATTTTCCTGAAGAATAGTACAATCAATAGTCAGGAATGCATTTCCAAATATTTGGTAATACTAATGTCTATATTATGAGTCGGGTAATGGGGGGGATCCCATGTTTCATATTGTAGTCATTGTAGTGATTATTCTCAGTTCCTTGAAGTGGGGATCCTGGAATAGATGGAAAGAATTTCTGCCCACGATCTATTATTTCAGTTTTTTCAATATGTTTTATCAGTATATCAGCTACACCATGAAGGCAGTTTGGGAATTAGATGGATTTTTCATCAATATGTTCGTGACAGATTCTCTTTACACCATGGTCACTTATCCTTGCCTTGTGGTTCTATTTTTAAGCCACTATCCAGAAGAAACCAAGATGAAAATCCTCTATTATTTGAAATATATTGCTACCTCCACCTTGATTGAATGGGCAGCTGGAAAAATGGATTTCATTGAATATTTCGAAGGCTGGAATCTTTGGTGGACCATTCTGTTTTATTTCATAATGTTTCCCATGCTGCGCCTTCACTTCAAAAATCCTGCTCGGGCATTGGTACTTTCAGTCTTTGTCATTGCGTTTCTACTTATTAGCTTTGATTACGATGTACTATAAAAAAACGGTGAATCCACACTTCTGGATTCACCGTTTTATAATATGATAAGAAAATTATAAGAACAAAACCATCAATTCTTCATCAAAATATTCATCGTTATATTTCAACGCCCGCTTTTCTGTCCCGTATGGCTTGAATCCACAAGAGTGATAGAGCCCCTTCGCTGTTTCATTGGTTGTTACAACAGTAATCATAACTTGTTCAATGCCATCTTCCGTTTTTGCTTGAGTGATGGCAGCTTGAAGCAGCCCTCTTGCGAACCCTTTCCCTCGAAGGGCAGGGGAGACATACATGGCAAAGATAGAAGCTTTATGCTTCATTTTTAAAGCACCTTCCCGTACGAGGGTCACCGCTCCGACTAGTTTCCCGTCATCAAAGCATCCAAACGTGTAGTTGCCATTTTGCACAAGTCTCTCGGCTGTCACTTCAATTGGATTGGTACGGGCAATGGCCTCTTCATAGCTGCTTCCGAAGCTTGAAGGACTCTGCTGCAACATTTCCAAACGAAGCTGCCAATAAGCTTCGGCATGTTTTTCATTGAGTAATTGAATTTCCATTATTTTCTGACCTTCTTTCTGTTCCATGATATGATGGAAGGAGATTTTATTTTAGCTATTCAAACAGAATTCGACATGATTGATGGAATCCCTTTAAATTGGAGGTATATGTATGGAAGATTGTCTCGGCTGCCGCCTTGCAAATGAAAAAGAGAGAGTATTTATCATATACGAAAATGATCATGTGGCCTGCTTTTTGGACCATGTCCCGCATCACCCCGGACATACCCTGATCCTCCCTAAACGACACAAAGTGGAAGTAACGGAAATCAGTGAAGAAGAAAGCCTCTCCGTAATGAAGGCTACACAACTAGTTGCACAAGCCATTCAGGCTCTATATGAACCAAATGGCATTACCATCTGCCAAAATGGAGGCATATACAACGAATTAACTCATTATCATATGCATGTTATCCCTCGTAATGAGGAAGCGGAAAGATTCGGAGACTTATTCTATGGTGAGGCCGACGTTGTATCATACAGTGAATCCCTGGAAGAAACCCAGAAGAAAATGAAAACCTTCATAAGTAGATTACTAGAATAGGAGTAAATAATATGACGTTCAATAAAGATTTCGATGAAAAATTAAAACAATACGCTGAGCTCGCCATTAAAGTGGGAGTAAATGTTCAGCCTGATCAGCTCTTATGGATTTCTGCACCACTCGGAACTGAAAAATTCGTACGCATTGTTGTAAAAGAAGCATATCTTGCCGGAGCAAGAAATGTACATGTTCAATGGTATGACGAGGAGATCATGAGAACACATTATGAATTGGCGCCGGATGATACATTTTATGAATATCCGAGCTGGCTGTCTGCTGCTCATGAGTGGGTTGTGGACCATAAAGGAGCATTCCTGCAAATAGAAGCCAATGACCCGGATCTGCTGAAAGGAATAGATCCCGAACGGATCCTTAATTTTGAAAAAGCAAGTGGAGACGCCCTTGACCGTTTCTATGAAGCAATCGAAAAAGATCAAATCAGCTGGTCGATCGTCGCCATCCCTTCACAGAAATGGGCCGATAAAGTCTTTCCTGACTTGTCCGAGAAAGAGAGAATCACAAGCCTTTGGGACCGTATCTTCACATCCGTCCGCATCGATCATGAAGATCCCGTCCTCGCTTGGCAAACACATATCCAAACTCTGACCAACAAAGCAAGAGAACTCAATGACTTAAAGCTTGAAAGCCTGCACTACCAATCGGAAGGAACGGACCTAATCATAGAACTCCATGAAGACCACCTGTGGCTGACGGGGGCGAGCAATACACCACAAGGAACACATTTCATTGCCAATATGCCGACAGAAGAAGTCTATACTGTTCCTGTGAAAACCGGAGTCAATGGCACAGTTACAAGCACCAAGCCACTGGCGTACAATGGCAACGTCATTGAAGACTTTACCCTTACTTTTGAGAATGGAAAAATTACGACTGTAACAGCAAGAAAAGGAGAGGAAATCCTGAAAAAATTGATTCTAACAGATGAAGGAGCAGCCTACCTTGGAGAGGTGGCACTTGTTCCACATCAGTCACCTATCTCTGATTCTGGCGTTCTCTTCTTTAACACCTTATTCGATGAAAATGCATCCAATCATCTAGCGATCGGTTCCTCTTATCCAACGTGCATAAAGGATGGAGAGATATTATCTGATGAAGAACGGGAAGCTAAGGGACTTAATGAAAGTGTAGTTCATGAAGATTTCATGATTGGATCAGCCCAAATGAATATAGATGGAGTGTGTCGTGATGGAAGGAAGATTGCTATTTTCCGTAATGGGAACTGGGCTATCTAAAGAAAATAGCCAGCTTGAGTCGATTTGATTGTGCTGGCCATTCCACTCTTAAAATATTATTCTTTAAGCCATTAATCCCACTTTACATTTAAGTCTAATTCAATAGTAAAGGAGACAAACCATGATTTATGAAATGACCGTACAAGTCCGAGTAACCGATATGCAAGAAGGACAGAAATGATATGAAACTTTATTAAATCGGACTCCTGATTTCATCCCCCACGACGGATTCGCAGAATGGGAACTCATTCCCGGCTGTTGGCTCCAAGTAGCAGAAGGTACTCCTTCCCTTAATTCTGGTCCGATTCGGTTAGGCGTCCAATCGATCGATAGGGAACGGGAAAGGCTGATATCTCTCCTCGGAATTGATTCCTTTGACATCCATGATCGAGAAGAAGTCCCAGTGAAGTGGACAACCTTTAATGATCCATGGGGTAATGGAATCGGTATGTTCGAGTATCACAGTAAAACTGAAATGCAAGCCCGTATCCAGTCCCTTTTAGGAAAGAAGTAATAAGTTCCCGCTATCAAGATTTTGCGGAACAATTCATCACCCTATTTGATAAAAAAGAAGACATCGGCTTGCAGATCCTATCGATGTAAAATTATTAACTTACTTCTGACTTAAACCACGAAAAGAAGAACCCTTCGTGTCGGTAAAGGGTTCTTCTTTTATAATACTTATTCTAAAATGTTCATCTCAAGCTCATGTTTTTTCACATATGCTTGAGGAAGCAAGATTTTTTCAAATTCGAACTCCTCAAAATCCAAGCCTTTTTCAACCTTATTCGGAAGATCCGGATTCGCAAGGGCACTTGTACCTAAGCTGATAAACTCTGCCTGTTCTTTTTGTAGAAGTACTTCTGCTTTAGAGGGATCACGGAGTTGACCATTGGCTATTACCGGTAATTGACTAAAAGAAGTGGCAGCCTCGGCAAGTGTCATGCTATCTTCCCCGAAAGAAGGTTCAGAACCATCTCCATCTGTCGTATGAATGTAATCTAGTTCCGTTTTTCCTAAAGATGTAAAGATGGTCTCTGCAGCGGCTTGACCTTCTGGCCACTTGTAGCTTTGATCAGCCACTTTACCTTGTGAGATTCGAATGCCTACTACAAAATTATCTCCCACAGCACTTCGAACTTCATGGATCACCTCGGTCAAAAGACGCAATCGATACTCGAGGCTTCCTCCGTATTCATCTTCTCTATGGTTCAGATAATCAGTCAAGAATTGATCCAGTAAATAGCCATTAGCACCGTGAATTTCTACACCCTCAAACCCTGCTTCCTTGGCATTCAGAGCACTTTCTACAAAAGACTTCTTGACAGCCTCTATATCTTCAATCGTCATCTCCCCGGGCACTGGGAAGGATCCGGATCCCCCATAAAATCCAAGCTGATCACCCTTTGGGGCAACGTCAGAAGGTGCCTTCGTTGTATCTTGATAAGCATTACCTTGACTTTGCCCCCCGGCATGCATAAGCTGTGCAATCATCAAAGATCCATGATTATGAACCGTTTTTACAATTTTTCTCCATGCTTCGGTTTGCTCTTTATCTACAATGCCAGGCTGGTTTAAATATCCCTGGCTGTATTGTTTGTCTGTGTAAATGCCTTCTGTAATGATGACTCCGAAACCGCCTTTTGCGAAGCGTTCATAATACTTTTCCATCGTTTCATTTGCCACGCCATTTTCATCCGCACTCACCCTTGTCATGGGTGCAACGATGAACCGATTCTTTGTCAAGCTGGCACCGAGGTTTCCTTTTGAAAATAGTCGATTATATAATGAACTCATTTTAAACACTCCTTTTATTGAAAACTTACAAATGATTATAATCATCCATCAGCGAGAAATCGAATTTTACGCCTGATGAATGTGCCAGTACCAAACAATGTAATATTGTGGTAAAATCATTGAGACTCTCACGAAAACATAAGGTATTTGTGATATAATTTCTCCTTGTGAAAAACCCCAATTAAAATAGTAAGGGAGGGAATAAGAAGGTGAGTTTTGAAGGTCAAAAGATATTACCTGCCATCCGGTCCATGAAGGATTTTGATAAAATGCTTGAAACCTCTTTCCAGTACGGTGTGTTCCTCGATCTCCATGTTGGAATGCTGAAAAGTGTATTCGATTACGCTCGAAAAGAAAAGCGGAAAATGTTCCTGCATTTAGACCTGATCCACGGACTATCCAGTGATGAATATGCGACTGAATATGTCTGTCAGGAAATCAAACCCTATGGCATTATATCCACTAAAGGAAATGTCATAAAAAAAGCACGGCAAAAAGGTGTTTATGCCACTCAACGAATGTTCGTGATTGATTCAAGTGCAATGAATCGAAGCATTGAACTTATACATAAGACAGATCCCGACTTTATTGAAGTGCTGCCTGGGGTGGTTCCAAAGATCATTAAGGAAATTGGGGACAAAACGGGTAAACCCATTTTTGCAGGAGGGCTAATTGATACGGTTGAAGAGGTGGAAGCTGCCCTCGAGGCTGGAGCCAATGCTATTACAACCTCTGATCGCGCTTTATGGAAACATTTTGATTCTAAATAATATTGTCGAAAAACGTGTTGACAACGTTTTCATTCTGGAGTAACATAATGAACAAGTTAATACATTGTGAAAGAGATTAAGAGACTCACGCGAAGTGCCTTACATATAGGGGCATCTTCCGTGAGTCTTTTTGTTTTTAATCCATAATGAATCTTAATCCATAATGAAAAGAGGGAACGAACATGACTGCATTTTTAGGAGAAGTGGTCGGAACAGCTTTACTCATCATTTTCGGTGCAGGAGTTTGTGCAAATGTGAATCTTAAGAAATCATTTGCTTATAACGCCGGCTGGATAGTGATCACATTCGGTTGGGGATTGGGTGTCGCCATGAGTGTATATGCTGTTGGAAAGTTTAGCGGGGCCCATTTAAATCCAGCTGTTACGCTTGGACTAGCGTTTAATGGAGATTTCCCTTGGAGTGATGTTCCTCAGTACATCATAGCCCAAATGATTGGAGCGATCATTGGAGCAACGATCACATTCTTACACTTCTTGCCCCACTGGCATGCAACGAAAGATCCAGGTGTGAAATTAGGTGTATTTGCTACAGGACCGGCGATTCCACACTATTTTTCGAATTTATTAAGTGAAATCATTGGAACTTTTGTATTAGTAGTAGGATTATTATCAATAGGAGCGAATACATTTACAGATGGTCTGAATCCATTTATCGTTGGTTTCTTAATTATTGCGATCGGGATATCACTGGGTGGAACAACAGGTTATGCCATTAATCCTGCCCGTGATTTGGGGCCTCGTATTGCTCATTTCTTGCTGCCGATCCCAGGTAAGGGCCCATCTAATTGGGGATATTCCTGGATTCCTGTAGTAGGTCCTGTTTTGGGAGGATCGTTTGGAGGCGTATTTTATAAAGCGATTTTCATTGGACAAGTTACACCAAGTTTTTGGGTAGTCCTAGTTGTTACACTGGCAGTACTCGGGCTTGCTTATGTCAGTGACAGAAAGATCAGCTTAGCACAAAAAGTACATCAGCTATCAACAGATAATTAATTTTTGGAGGGATACTAAATGGAAAAATACATTTTATCATTGGATCAGGGAACGACAAGCTCAAGAGCGATACTATTTAATAAAAAAGGCGAAGTCGCCCATACTGCACAAAAAGAATTTACTCAGCATTTTCCAAAGCCGGGTTGGGTTGAACATAGTGCGAACGAAATTTGGGGATCCATTTTAGCCGTCATTGCAAGCGTTTTATCTGAATCAAGTATTAAACCAGATCAGATCGAAGGAATCGGGATTACCAATCAACGTGAAACAACGGTGGTTTGGGACAAAGAAACGGGGGACCCGGTTTACAATGCAATCGTGTGGCAATCTCGACAAACAGCCGGTATTTGTGATGAGTTAAAAGCACAGGGGCTTAATGATACATTTCGAAATAAGACAGGCCTACTGATTGATGCCTACTTCTCAGGTACGAAGATTAAATGGATCCTTGATAATGTAGAAGGAGCAAGGGAAAAAGCGGAGAAAGGGCAGCTTCTATTTGGGACGATCGACACATGGTTGATCTGGAAAATGTCTGGTGGAAAAGCCCACGTAACGGATTATTCGAACGCTTCCCGTACACTTATGTATAACATTTATGACCTGAAATGGGATCAGGAACTACTCGATATTTTAGGCGTTCCAAAGAGTATGCTGCCTGAGGTCCGTCCCTCATCAGAAGTTTATGCCAAAACGGTACCTTATCATTTCTTCGGCAAGGAGATTCCGATTGCAGGTGCAGCCGGGGATCAGCAAGCCGCAATGTTCGGGCAGGCGTGCTATGAGGAAGGTATGGCAAAGAATACGTATGGGACTGGCTGCTTTATGCTTATGAACACAGGTGAAAAAGCCGTAAAGTCTGATAATGGTTTACTCACAACCTTGGCATGGGGAATTGATGGAAAAGTAGAGTATGCATTGGAAGGAAGTATTTTCGTAGCTGGTTCTGCGATTCAGTGGCTTCGAGATGGCCTTCGTATGCTGAAGGACGCGAAGGACAGTCAGGCGTATGCAGAAAAGGTAGACTCTACAGACGGCGTCTACGTTGTTCCTGCCTTTGTAGGATTAGGAACTCCTTATTGGGACAGTGATGTTCGCGGAGCCGTGTTCGGTTTAACAAGAGGAACATCTAAGGAGCATTTTGTAAGAGCCACCCTGGAATCCCTTGCCTATCAAACGAAAGATGTACTGACAGCGATGGAAGCGGACTCTGGAATCTCCCTCAAGAAACTGAGAGTCGATGGCGGTGCTGTTAAAAATGACTTTTTAATGCAATTCCAAAGTGATATCTTGTCTGTTCCTGTTGAGCGACCGGTTGTAAATGAAACAACTGCATTAGGTGCCGCATATTTAGCGGGATTAGCCGTAGGATTCTGGGATAACCGGGATGAAATATCGAAGCAGTGGAATAAAGACAAGCAATTTGAACCTCAAATGCCCGTTGAAATACAAGGAGAACTATATAACGGATGGAAAAAAGCTGTTAAAGCAACTATGGCTTTTAAATAAAAGGAACGTATGATATACTGATTACAAGTTAATAAATTCGGTTAGAGACCACGAGAGACCAAACCTGCATTATGGAACCATTCACCATAATGTTAGTTTTGGTCTCTTTTTTTATGGTTAAACAATAAGAGTGAGAGTACAGACAATATATAGATACCTGAGGAGGATCCACTTATGACATTTTCAAGTACTGCAAGAAGAGAAGTGAAAGAAACATTAGCCTCAAACCACTTTGATATGATTGTGATCGGAGGGGGAATCACTGGCGCAGGGATCGCCCTCGATGCTTCGAAACGTGGAATGAAGGTGGCATTGGTCGAAATGCAGGATTTCGCAGCCGGGACTTCCAGTCGTTCCACAAAGCTCGTTCATGGCGGATTACGTTACTTAAAGCAATTCGAAGTGAAAATGGTCGCGGAAGTGGGAAAAGAACGTGAAATCGTTTATGAAAATGGACCTCATGTTACGACTCCCGAATGGATGCTTCTACCCCTCCATAAAGGGGGCACATTCGGTAAATTCAGCACATCGATTGGATTAAAGGTGTATGACTATCTTGCTGGAGTAAAGAGAAGTGAACGACGCTCCATGCTTTCTGTATCAGAAACATTGACGAAAGAACCTCTGGTCAAGAAAGAAGGCCTTAAAGGGGGAGGTTACTACGTTGAATATCGGACAGACGATGCCCGTTTAACGATAGAAGTCATGAAAGAAGCGGTTGCACACGGTGCCACTGTCATAAACTATATGAAATCTCAACGATTCCTCTATGAAAATAAGCAAGTAGTCGGAATTGAAGCTGAAGACCTGTTGACGGGGGATTCGTTAGAAATCCGCGGTTCAAAATTCGTCAACGCCGCAGGTCCTTGGGTAGATGATGTACGCGGAAAGGATTACAGTACGAATAATAAACAGCTTCGCTTAACAAAGGGCGTTCATCTTGTCATTGATCAAAGCAAATTCCCACTCCAGCAGGCGGTTTATTTTGATACTCCTGATAAAAGAATGGTATTTGCGATTCCTCGAGATGGCAAAGCTTATGTCGGGACAACCGATACTTTTTTTGATCAGGAAAAATCATCTCCTCATATGACATCGGAGGACAGGGATTATATCTTGGATGCGATCCATTTTATGTTTCCCGATGTCTCCGTGAGTAAAGAGGACGTGGAATCGAGCTGGGCGGGTGTTCGTCCATTAATTTTTGAAAAAGGGAAGGACCCTTCTGAAATTTCACGAAAAGATGAAATTTGGGAAGCGGAAAGTGGATTGATCACCATTGCCGGCGGAAAGCTTACTGGTTACCGTAAAATGGGGGAAACAGTGGTTGATCTTGTATCAAAACGATTAAAAGAAGAAAACAAGAAGAAGTTCCCCGCTTCTTCCACAAAGTATATGCCGATCTCTGGAGGTCATGTAGGCGGATCGAAAAACTTCCAAGCGTATATTGATCAGAAAGCAGCCGAGGCAGTTCAATTTGGATTAACAGAGGAAGATGGAAGAAAGCTAGCAGCCATGTACGGTTCAAACGTGGATCAGCTCTATAAACTTGCACACGCTTATAGTGGAACAATGGGTGATAGGTCCGTCCCTCCTTACTTGTATGCACAACTGATCTATGCAATTCAGGAAGAGATGGCCGCTACCCCTGTTGATTTCTTCATTAGACGAACAGGAGCTTTATTCTTCGATCGTGAATGGGTGGAGAAGTGGAAGGAACCTGTCATCGAGGTGATGGCGAAGCTTCTTAAGTGGAATGCTGAGCAGAAAAAACACTATTCTCTTGACCTGGACAATGAACTGAAGAATGCAGTAGTACCAGTTGACCTTCAGTCATAAGTAAGAAAAAGGCGGAATTTATTTTCTGCCTTTTTTGTTTTTTGCTTTTATCCTTGCATCTACCGTACCGTGAGATTTAAAATTCAATAATTATGCTTACAATTATATAAATATATGAATTTATGCCGAAATCGTCTAAACGTTGCTCTCCATTTCCTGAGAGACCTGTTCATCCCTTTTTAGAGATGTTGAATCAGATATGGGGTTGCTGTAAATTAAGAGTAGAAATTGACACGACTTCCTCGTTAAAAAGGCTGGCTTCAATGGGATGAAGCCAGCCTTTTTCTGTTTTTTTACAGATAAAAAAAGTTGATTAAGACCCATTATTGCTATACTAATAGAAAGAAACTAAATGGAGGAAGCTTATATGAGTCATAAAATAGCTGTTGTAACGGGATCCAATAGTGGATTTGGTTTACTATCTTCGTTGGAACTTGCACAACTTGGGTTTAAAGTGATTGCGACAATGAGAGATCCGGACAAAGGAGAAGAATTGTTACTTCAAGCGAAAAAACTGGGGGTGGAAAAATCCATTGAGATTCAACCATTGGATGTAACGTCTGAAGTATCCATCAGAGCGTTTTCATCTCGCCTAATAGAAATCAGCAGGGTGGACATTCTTCTTAATAATGCAGGGTTTGCAAGTGGAGGATTTGCAGAAGAAGTGACAATCGATGAGTATCGTGATCAATTTGAAACAAACGTTTTTGGTGTAATGAGAATCACTCAGGTTGTTCTCCCTTATATGAGAAAGCAAGGAGAAGGGAAAATCATCAATATGAGCAGCATTAGCGGCAGGATCGGGTTTCCTGGACTCAGTCCTTATGTATCTTCCAAGCATGCATTAGAGGGATACACCGAAAGTCTGAGATTGGAGCTGAAGCCATTTGGCATAGCCGTGCATCTTATCGAACCCGGTTCTTATCAAACGAACATTTGGACATCGGGAAAGAAAGTCACTCCACGCTCGATGCAAAAATGCTCTCCATATTATTCCTACATGAAGGCCATCAACTCAGAAATCCAAGCTAGTGCAGATACACTTGGAGATCCAAGAGAGATTGCTTCTATAGTACGTGAAATAGCCTTAAACAAGAAAAAAGGTTTTAGAATCCCCGTAGGCAAAGGAGTGCGTTTAACACTCTTACTCAAAACCATCCTTCCATGGAGCATACTGGAAAACATAATCCTAAAAAAACTTGGTATGAAAAAGAGCAAAGAGGGGCGGAACTCCATGAGCAAGGCAGAATAATGTCTGAATATAAAGAATATTATTCTTATGAAGGAGAATTTTGTCAAAAGAGAGAATATGCTTAAGGAGACTTTTCCATAAACTCATGGAATTACTGAATGAGTTTGAATCCTTCCACACGAAATGAGGTGATTGATTGAATGAATGGATTGGTTCATCTGCTCTTTGCATCCATGAAGGTCGTTTATTGATGGTGTTACAGGGGAAAGAGGAAGAAGAGAAGAGATGGTCGGTTCCTTCAGGGGGACTGGAAGCGGGCGAATCCCTTCAGGAATGTTGTAAACGTGAAGTTTGGGAAGAAACAGGCTATGATGTTGAAGTGGGAAAACATTTGTATACAAAGTGGGGGAATGAAGGGAGTATTTCTACAAGAATTCATTACTACGAAGTCCAGCTCCTCGGAGGAGAGGCAACCATACAGGACCCTGATCAATTAATACATAAAATCGAATGGTTTTCACTTCAAGAGCTAAAGGACCTGCCCCTGGGATTTCCAGAAGATCATTCCATCCTGGAAGCCTACATGAATAAGAAGCTAGACACTACCCATATAAGGGAATAGTATTGTTTAAGCACAATATATTATAAAGTATGTATCTATAAAGGAGAGAGTAGAATGGTGAAACGAACAGGAGAAGTAGTGATGGGAGTAATCGGAATTATCTTATCCGCATTATTTTCCATCATCGGAATCGTACTTAATTTAGGGATGAGCAATCCTGAGGTCATGTCCCAAATCGAAGAAGGAATGGCGAGTGATCCAAACTTGCAAAATGAAGATATGACAGCAGGTGATATATCTTCCATTATTGAAACGGCTGAATCAATGGGATCTTATCTGGTGATCTTGGGGATTATTGCATCCATTCTTGGTATCATTGCTGTAATGTCCATTGTTAAAAATAAAAAACCAGTATTATCTGGAATCATGTTTATCATCGCTGCGCTTGTCATCGGACTAGGCACGATTGGATTTGGTTTCGTTCCTGGACTTCTGTTTCTCATTGCAGGAATCATGGCGTTTGTTCGCAAACCTAAGAAAACAGACCCTGTATATTAAAAAAATAAAGTAAGATATCCTATAGTATTTTATGTCAGAAGAAAAATTCCTTTTCACCGTAAATTTTGCTTGTACTCATCTTGCTTTCCTCCCGGATTTATACTATCTTAAGAGTAGAGCATAATGATAAAACAAGAGACACTGGCGGCAACCAATGTCTCTTGCTACACAGCAAACTGCAAGGAAAGCAGTGGCCCAATAGAGAAAGGAACATAACTCTACCCTTCAAAGTTTAGGCGCTTCATGAGGGTGGGGTTATTTCTTTTTGTCATTTGAAATAACTACGGCAATGATGGAGACAATTAAAGAGCCAAAGGTAATCATTAGCGTTAACGCCTCATACGTTGTCACTATAAGCACCACCTCCTTCTATAAGGAAGTGGCCACTCCCACCCTACATTCACTGTATGCTTCAAATTATAACACAAACACTCCCCGTACTTTATAGGCAAGAGGTAGGAAAAGCTTCACCCTATCAAAAAAACATATAACTCTATTGAGAACCGTCCCATACAATACGATTATTTAAACTTTCCTCGAAATATGTTAGCATAGATATGCTCATATTAAACGATTACATAACATCACGATACCCGAGGAGGAATACACGATGAAACAGCGTATAAAAATGTTAGAAAACTGGTTAAAGGAAGAGAAAATTGAAGCAGCTTTTATTAATTCAACTGAAAATGTATTTTACTTAACGAATTTCCACACAGATCCACATGAGCGCTTAATGGGGCTTTTTGTATTTCCGGATGCAGAACCATTTGTCGTCGTACCTGGAATGGAAGCACGTCAAGTGAAGGACGCCGGCTGGAACAACGAAGTGATCGGCTACTCTGATCATGAAAACCCATGGGAATTCATTCAGGAAGCCATTCAAAAAAGAAGCATAGATGGAAGCAAGGTTGCTTTCGAGAATGAAGTAGTTACCTATGGCCGCAGTCAATCATTCTTAAACATCTTTGATTCACCAAATGTAGTGAATGTCGAAGACAAATTAAACGAGATGCGCGTAGTGAAGGACGAGAAAGAAATCGAAATCATGCGTCGAGCGGCAAAAATGGCAGACTTCGGGGTAGAAGTAGGTGTAAGTGCCCTCCAGGAAGGCATTACAGAAATGGAAGTTCTTGCAAAGATTGAATATGAATTAAAGAAAAAAGGCATTCGTGAAATGTCGTTTTCTACGATGGTACTATTTGGTGAAAAGGCTGGAGATCCACACGGTAATCCGGGTAATCGCAAGCTGAAAGCCGGGGACTTCGTATTGTTTGATCTCGGCGTTGTCCTTGAAGGCTACACTTCAGATATTACACGTACATTCGCATATAAATCGGTTACAGACAAGCAAAAAGATATCTACAACACGGTTTTAAAAGCAGAACTGGCATCACTAGATGCAAGTAAGCCCGGCAACCGTATTGGGGATCTGGATCAAATCGCACGGGATATCATTACAGAAGCAGGGTATGGAGACTATTTCCCACACCGAATCGGGCACGGTCTTGGGATCAACGTACATGAATTCCCATCAATGAGTCATTTAAATAATGGGATATTAAAAGAAGGAATGACATATACAATAGAGCCTGGTATATACGTACCCGAAATTGGCGGAGTAAGAATTGAAGACGATGTACTTATAACGAAAGACGGGTACGAAACCTTGACCAACTTCCCAAAAGGGCTTCAAATTATTGAATAAGTCGAAACGAGAAGGCTGACGAAAGAGTGTTAGCCTTCTTTTTATGAAATGAAACTTTTACGGAGTTCGTTCGTATGTATAAGGGGAGTAAGTTACAGGAGGATGAATTACATTGAAGAAAACATTAATCATTTTCAGCTTTATAATGCTGGCAGGCTGCGGGATTCTCGAAGAAGCTAATAACAGTTTAACCTATGTGGAGGAAATGACCGATTATCTCAATGAAGCAGAACAATTTGCCAATGACTTCCCTGGACTAGTGGAAAATGCTGCTGCAGACCCATCCACCATACCGACACTTGAAACAAGATTAGAAGACATGAAAACAGAAATACAGGAAATCAATGAACTCACTCCGCCTCAACTGGCAGATAGCATTCACCAAAAAGTGGAAGAATATAACGGGCAAGCGTTAGAAGGAATTGACCGTGCCCTGGTCGAATTAGATAAGGGAGAAGTTCAGATTTCAGAATTGCAAAACCTTGACATCGTAAACACATTTAATCAACTTCAAGATATCAAAGGGAACTTAGAAAATTTAGGACAATAACATGAAGGTGTTACAAATGAGATTTCTTATTTGTAACACCTTTTTACAATAAAATACCATAAAGGACGCAGCTCACTCTTGTAACATTCCTTAGTGGTCCAAAATAAGTACGAACGATCCATTTGTATTAAAATGATTCAAAATTTGACCGATAAAATACAAGTGTGATTTCTCCGGATCTATAGAACAAGAGTTCTAAAAACATGCTATAATAAAGGAATCATAAACATGGACAGGAGAATGTTATGAAAGTCGTAATAGCCGAGAAACCCGACCAAGGAGCAACCCTTGCCAAGCCTTTTCCTCATCGAAAGCGTCAAGGATACATTGAAATACATTCAAACGATGTGTTCCCTGATGGTGCATATATTACCTGGGCTGTAGGACATCTCTTTCAGCTTCAAGCCCCTGAAAAATACGAGAGCAAATGGAAGAAGTGGACATTAGAAGACCTTCCCATCATACCTCTCCGATTTCAATATGAACTTCAACGGGCAAAAGCGAAACAATTCTCAGTCATCAAGGAGCTTCTTAAGAAAAACGAAGTGACGGAAATCATCCATGCAGGTGACGCGGGACGTGAAGGGGAGTTAATCATCCGGAATATCATTTCCATGTCCAGGGTGCAGAAACCGATGAAGAGATTATGGATTTCATCCTTAACAGAGAAAGCGATCCTTCAAGGGTTTACTAGTTTAAGAGAAGAAACGGAAATGCGCAGCCTCTATTATGAAGCCTATTCACGTGCTTGTGCCGATTGGCTTGTGGGAATGAACGCATCAAGGGCGTATAGCATCCTACTAAAGCAACAAGGCATGTCTGATGTTTTTTCTGCTGGAAGGGTTCAAACCCCGACACTCGCTCTGATTGTGAGAAGAGATGAGGAGATAGAGCGATTTAAGAGCGAACCCTTCTGGGAAGTGAAGGCAAGCTTTCAAATCGGTGACCACACCTACGAGGGCATCTGGCAAAAGGATGGGGAGTCGCGAATTCAATCCCGGGAGCTGGCTGAGAAAATCGCTTCTTTTTGTATAAATAAACCTGCAAGCGTAGATGAAATGAAAACAGAACGAAAAGAGTTCGCGCCGCCATTACTATTCAATCTTTCCGCACTTCAAGCGACGGTTAACAAAATGTATAAGCTTTCACCTAAGAAAACACTGGATGTTCTGCAAAAGCTTTATCAGAAGGGCCTTGTATCTTATCCAAGATCAGATTCACAATATGTAACGAAAGGCGAAGCTGAAGCCTTTCCCGAAATATTGTCTAAGCTTAAGGAATTCAGCCCTTACAATAACTGGATCCCTGCACCTCAAGAAAGCTTACTAAACAATAAGCGTTTTGTGAATGAAGCGAAGGTTTCCGATCATTACGCGATCATCCCGACTGAACAGGTAACAGATCCTCAATCTCTATCAGGTGATGAGAAGAAGATTTATGATGTTGTGGTTAAACGCTTTATCGCTGCACATCACGATAAAGCTGTGATTAACTACACAACCATCACCACCGTTGTGAATGGACGGGCTGAATTTGTTTCTAAAGGAAAGCAGATTCTCCAAGAGGGCTGGAGACAGGTTCTGATGCAGAACGAGAAGGAGGATGAACCGCTCCTGCCACCTGTAAAGGAAAAAGACAATGGTGTCGTAAATAGTGTTCAAACGAAGGAAGGAAAAACTCAGCCTCCTAAACGGTACACTGAAGGACAGCTGATTACATTAATGAAAACAGCGGGAAAATATATGGATAATGATGAACTTGAAAAGGTGTTAAAGCAAACAGAAGGTCTCGGAACAGAAGCCACTCGTGCAGGAATTATCACCATGCTTAAAGATCGACAGTATATTGATATTCAAAAGAACATCGTATATCCCACTGACAAGGCAAAGGTTTTAATTCGGGCCATTGGGGAAAATGTGTTAGCCTCAGCAGAAATGACGGCCAAATGGGAGCAGAGATTACAAGCAATAGGCAATGGGCAAGCGTCTGCACCCGAATTCATGGAACAAGTGAAGAAATTAAGCGAACGGCTTGTTCAAAATGCCCTTCAAGATTCTAATACGTGGAATTTCGAGGACCTCGATACAGCTTCCATCCAGCGAGCAAAAGGAAGGAAAGGGAAGAGTGCAGCAAAAACCAGCGTGGGCACATGTTTAAAATGCGGTGGAAAAGTCATAGATAAAGGAAAGTTCTATGGCTGTTCTAATTATCAAAAGACGAAGTGCAGCTTCACTATTTCTAAAACCATACTCTCGAAGCGAATTACGCAAACGATTGTAAAAAAGGTGTTGACCGATGGGAAATCCGATCGCATCGACGGCTTCAAAAAAGGCGAAAAGGAATTTTCAGCTTACCTTAGCTGGGATCCCAACGAAAAGAAAATTCAGTTCCAATTTGATATCTAACCATTTATTAAAAGGTGGTACATGGAATGTTAGCAGGGAGTCTATTTAAAGAAGTATTTTATCAATCAAGAATTCCTCAATTAGTCATGACATTAGATGAGAAACACATGATGTACAATCCGGCTTTCAAAAAGTTCCTTGGCTATATAGAAGCTGAGTGGACCTGTAAATCTTTACGTGAAATCTCTCACCCCCATGATTACCCAAAAGATATGCACTATCTTCATCAGGTTATCAGTGGAGACAGAAATGAGTATCAATTAGAAAAGCGATTTATTTGTAAAGATGGTTCAGTGAAAACTGGCGATTTACATGTTTCACTCATAAGAGATCAAGAAAACCCGTACGTTTTAGGTCAGGTTATCGATATAACGGAAAAAAAGGAAATAGAAGTGAAAAAGCAGAAAAGTGACGAACTATATCGTCTCCTTGCAGAAAATTCTTCTGATATCATCAATCTGCATGACCATGAAGGAAACTATATTTATTTATCGCCTTCGATCCACTCAACACTCGGATTCCATCCAGATGAGTTGGTCGGTACCCACCCTAATGAGATTATTCATCCTGAAGATCTTCCCATCATTGATGAATTGTTTCAAAAGTTGGTGGAAGATAACAACCCCATCATAATGACATACAGAGCAAGGAAAAAATCCGGGGAGTACAGTTGGTTTGAAAGTGTATTAAAAGCAATCGTGGACGAAAAATCCAATGATATTGTCAATGTTGTTTCGGTTTCTCGAAATATCGAGGAACGTCTACAAACAGAAGAACATATTAAAAAGTCAGAAAAGTTGGCCGTACTCGGTCAAATGGCAGCTGCCGTGGCCCATGAAATACGAAATCCACTCACCCCTATTAAAGGATTCCTTCAATTATGCAATGATAAGAAACAATACAATGAAGACTACTTACATATTGTCATTAATGAAATTAGCCGGGTAGAAGATATAATTACTGATTTTCTTCATTTAGCGAAGCCGCAAGAGCGGATGAATGAATGGGTTGATCTTCCTAAACTCATACATGAAGTTGTCACAATAGTAGATTCAGAGTTGAAGTCTAAAGGTGGAACAGTAGTAATCTCCCCTTCTCTGCACGATACTCATGTTAGAGGAAGTGAGAATGGATTGAAACAGGTACTTTTTAATATCTTTCAAAATGCTGTAGATGCGATTGAACAAGATGGATATATATCATTTGACCTCGTTAAAACATCTACTATTCTTGAGTTGATCGTTAAGGATAACGGTGAAGGAATTCCAGGTGAAATCATACCTCATCTTGGAGAACCCTTTTATTCAACAAAGGAAAAAGGAACTGGACTTGGATTGCTTATTTCTCACAAAATAATTGAGAATCATGGAGGAAGTATTTCTTATCACACAGAACAGGGAATTGGAACGGAAGTGACGATCCAGCTGCCGCTTCATCAGAGAAACGACTCTCTTTAAGGGAGTCGTTATTTCTATGGCTGTTTCCTAAAAGTTATTGTTTTAAAGCAGATTAACAGCAATGTATATCAAAATGGCCTTCTATTTAAACCCAATAATTATAAGACAGAAGTTTAATTTCATGAGAAGTGGATAAAACAAAAGGGTAGGGAATCAGCTATTTAAAAATGGAGGGTATACATTGAAAAAGATATTAATGGTCTTAACAAATGAAAGCAAAATTGATGATGAACACGAAACAGGTCTTTGGTTATCTGAGTTCGCAGAACCATATGAAGAATTTAAGAATCAAGGATTCGGTGTAGATGTGGCTAGTTTAAAAGGCGGGCGCATTCCATTAGATCCTAACAGTCTGGATGATGAACAAGTGGAGAAGTGGAAGGGTGTCACTAAGGAACTTGACCAAACGATGGTTCTTTCACAATTAAATGTAAACGAATATGCTGGCATCTTCTTACCAGGAGGACATGGGACGATGTTTGATCTGCCTGAGAGTCCAGAGCTTCAACAGGCACTGGCTCATTTTGCTGAAAACAACAAAGCCATTGGTGCCGTCTGCCACGGTCCAGCAGGATTTGTTGGAACGAAATTATCAAATGGCAAATGGTTGGTCGATGGAAAAAGCTTAACTGGATTCACGAATGAAGAAGAACAACAAACGGGCCTTGATTCATTGATGCCTTTCTTATTAGAAACAAAATTAAGAGAGCAAGGAGCTCAATTTGAAAAATCAGAGGCTTGGAGTGACCATGTTATGACGGACGGTAAGTTCGTGACAGGTCAGAATCCACAATCCAGTCAATCAACAGCGGAAGCCTTCGTTAAAGTATTATAAGATCATATCAGCTGAATGAAAACTGAAATGGAGCTCTATTTATGAGGAAGTCATATAATATTTTCTAAAGAGCATGGGTGAATGAGAGCCCATGCTCTTTTTTCTCTTCTACTATATTCTCTTTTCACCAACCATTTGTGATAAAATCGTGAGAAGCATAAGACGAGAGGAGAAGCTCATGCAGGTTATTAGGGTAATCATTCAAATGACCATTCTATGTTTATTTTATGAAGTTGGAAAGTGGTGTACAGACTTCTTTCACTTACCGATTCCCGGCAGCATTATCGGGATGCTTTTTTTGTTCCTATTATTATTTACAGGCGTGTTGAAAGAAAGATTATTATTGGACGGTTCAGGGTTCTTTCTTAGACACTTCTCTTTCTTTTTTCTTCCACTGTCGGTTAGCGCCATGGTTCTGGGGCCATATTTTATTGAATTTGGCTGGAAACTGGTTGTCATTCTTGTCATTAGTGGAATGATTGGTTTCATTGCTACATCATTATCAGCAGAGCGTTTAATAAGATGGAAGGAGAAACGAAAACATGATCCATCTCATTAGTTCCCTACTGGCAATATGCATAACGGTATTTTATTTTATCATCGGTGTAAAGATTCACCGTCTTTGGCCAAGCCCCTTAACGATTCCTATATTTATTAGTACGATTGCTGTTGTGGTCACATTATTGTTCGTGGATATTTCGTATGAACAGTATGCAGACTTCACTTCTTTCATAACGTATTTACTTGGACCTGCTACTGTTGCCCTGGCGTTTCCCCTATATCAGCACCGAAAGTTATTAGTACAGCACGTACAGCCTATACTATTCGGTATTATCACAGGAAGTGGAATGTCTATCCTTGTTTCTTATTATTTCAGTATGTGGCTGGGGATCCCTTCTGAATGGAATCGCTCATTGCTTATCAAAACCATCACAACGCCCGTAGCCGTTGATATTGGGAAGGTTATTGGGGCAAATATAGAAGTCATTCCCACGGTGGTCATTGTGACGGGGATGTTCGGAGCTATGATTATCCCATCCACTTTAAAATGGTTGGGAGTGAAGCATCCTATCGCAAAGGGACTGCCATTCGGAGTGATTTCCCATGGGGTGGGAACGGCACAGGCCATTAAAGAGGGGGAAAGGGAAGGGGCAGTAAGTGGTGCCGCTATGGCATTAACCGCCACGATCATGTCCTTCGTCATCCCTATTCTTTTCCTTTTTGTTTAATATAGTGAGGTGAATCATTATAATCACGCATCATATTAATTGAACAGAGCAATTCCTTTGAATCTATAGTAACCCTGTTCACGAAAAGAGACTTGAGAAGATTGAAGAAATCGCATGAAGTCTATCCTTACAACAGCTTTCCCTTTAAAAACAGAGTGTGTTTCGGTATAGTAAGGGAAGGTGAAATATCAAAAAAGAGAAGGAAGATATTATGATTGTCAAAACTGATGAAGATTTAAAAGCGTTAAAAGAAATCGGCCGCATTGTGGCTATGATACGTGATGAATTACGATCTCAGACAAAGCCTGGAGTAACGACTAAAGAGCTTGACGAGATTGCCGGAAGACTGTTTGAAGAAAACGGAGCGATTTCAGGTCCTAAAGGAGAATATGATTTTCCTGGTTTCACATGTATTAGTGTAAATGAGGAAGTGGCTCATGGGATTCCCGGGGATCGAGTGATTAACGAAGGTGACCTTATCAATATAGACGTATCTGGCTCTAAGAATGGGTATTATGCCGATACAGGAATTTCATTTGTTGTAGGAGAGGGGGACCCTAAGCTTACGGATTTATGTGAAGCGGCATCAAAAGCATTCCATGCGGGACTTCAAAAAGCAAGAGCCGGCTCTAAACAAAACGGAATCGGCAAAGCGGTTAATAATGAAGCAAGAAAAAATGGTTATACTGTGATTATGAACTTGACTGGTCATGGCGTTGGCCGCTCTCTACATGAGAAACCTGATCACATCTTAAATTACTTCGACCCATGGGATAATGCCCTTCTAAAAGAAGGAATGGTCATCGCATTTGAACCCTTTATCTCAACCAAAGCACAAAACGTAATCGAAAAAGGCGACGGCTGGACCTACATCACCCCCGACAACAGCCTGGTTGCCCAAATCGAACACACCATCATCATCACCAAAGACGAGCCAATCATTTTAACACAGTAAAGCAGTGAGGGACGGACCATTGATTCCTGGGAGTAGCTCCTAGGATCAATGGTCCGTCCCTCTTTTTGTATATGTTTTGTATAACAACATGGGTGATATGTAGGAAAACGATTAGTTTAGGCAGTTAAATCATACCACTGACGGATTGGTTCAGTTTGGTTCCGCGAACATTCATAAAATGAACACATAAAAAAGGAAACCGAATACAAGTCGGTTTCCTTTTTTTATCAAACGATTTTCGTTTTACCGCATTCTTGACACTTTCGATAAAACTTTCCATCTAATACTCGGGATTTGAAAATATTGTTGCCACATTCACAGCGACCGCTATGTTCATCCGGCTCATCTTTATAAAGTACGATATTTTCTTCCATATTTTCCATCATTGTCATCCCCTAGTTTAAACATTTCTTCTTATAGTATAGAGGCAATCTTCTACCTTGTTAAGATTAAATCTTCTTTATTCTAGGCTCTTTTCGAAAAGATTGTTGTTTTACCATAGAACCTGCCAGGGTTCTGTCAACCAGTTTATGCTGGATGGTGAGGGGAACTGCTCCGCTTGCAGCTAGCGTTCGGCTGAGCTTCCTCGGCTTAGCCGAACGGGGTCTCGGCACGCCCAAAATCCGCCGGAGACTGCGCAGTTCCCTTCACCATCTTTAACAGGATTTTCATGACAGAGCTTCAAAGTGTGGAAGATGACAAAGTAACTAGAAAAAATATTTCTTTTTTACTTAAAAGGAAGATTAATCTCTACTTACCTTAAATGAGATGGTTTGCTAAAGTTCTTGTTTTTATTGATTTCCATTAAGGATATATGCTCAGAAAGTTGATTGGAGCGGAAGGGTGCTCGACTCCCGCGGAAAGCGAGCATCCTGGAGCGGAAATCAACTAGAACTTTCTCCTCTACAATAGCAAACTATACGAAAAGAGCCTTATTCTAAAAAACTGAACCCTCTTCATCAAACAAAAATAATGCTCTTCTTCAATTTATTAAGTACAAAAAAGATAACAGGATCTATTTTTTCACCCTTCAAACAGAATAGAACCTTTTCGCTATTTTATCCATAAATATCCTTTACATCTATTATTTTCATTAATAATTCCCATAGTATTCCTCTATATGATAGTTTATACAGGAAATCGCTTTCTATTACAGTCGTGAAATATTCTTGACGCACGATATTAAAGTTCCTGTTATTGATTTGAGATTTTACTATGTTAGTATTTTCCCTGTTAGCAAAAATAAATAAACCGCTAGCTACATAAGGAGGAATTTTTCTATGAAACTAAAAAAATCGATTATTTCTGTGGCTGCATTTACTACACTTGCAGTGTCTGGTGGAGCTAGCGCTTCAGCACAAGACATCGAAGTTAAAAAAGGTGACACACTCTGGGGAATTGCGCAGGAGTACGGTACATCCGTTGATCAACTCATGAAATGGAACAATTTAAATTCACACTTAATCTACCCTGATCAAGAACTCAAGGTATCATCAAAAGAGTACTATACAGTTAAAAAAGGTGACACACTCTGGGGAATTTCTTCACAATATGGTGTTTCCGTCGACAGTTTAATAGGCTGGAACGCACTTGAGAGTGACCTGATTGTCCCAGGACAAGAGTTAGTCATCAATTTAGAAGATAAAAAAGCACCTTCAGCTACTGCAAATACTTCTGAGCAAGCAGCAGCCCCTGCTCAAGAAGAAACAGCAGAAGTAGCTCCAGAAGCTGAAGCGCCTGCAGCAGAACCAGCTGAAGCACAACCTGCTAAAGAAGAAGCTGCAGCAGAAGAACCAGCTCCTCAAGAGGAAGCTGTAAAGGAAATCACAGTAGAAGCAACTGCTTACACAGCAAGTTGTGAAGGTTGCTCAGGTACGACAGCAACTGGCGTTAACCTTTTAGAAAATCCTGATGCAAAAGTGATTGCAGTTGATCCGAATGTAATTCCACTAGGATCAAAAGTATATGTTGAAGGATACGGCTATGCAACTGCAGAAGACACTGGCGGAGCGATTAAAGGGAATCGAATCGACGTATTCATTCCGTCAAAAGATCAAGCAGTTGATTGGGGCAGAAAATCAGTTAACGTAAAAATCCTCGAAACTAAATAATAGATTGAAACCACTGAGAAATCATTCTCAGTGGTTTTTTTTGTAGAGTTAATCTAAAAACCCAAGATGAACATGTTATAAACTTCTAAATAAATCCCTTCGATACTAGTTATCTTTCCATTCTTCCAACTAATATTTCCCTTCAATTGAAAGAGTTAGAAACACTTCCAGCTGAATCGCCAGAAAACAATAAATATTACACGCTTGTCATCTAATTGTTATCGGTTTATAACCAGTTTGTTATGCGTCTGAGGTAAGTCTATGTTACTATTTCAAATGTTGGTTTCATAGACAAAACACAAAAGGAGGAATTACACAAGATGAAAAAAGTATTATTTTCCATTTTTTCCTTCACAGTTTTATTAACAATCGGACTTACTTCTGCCTATGCAGATTCAAACGATACTGCAATGAATGATTATCATAATATTGAAAAAGGCGATATTCTTTGGGAGATTGCAAATCGATATCATGTTTCGATAGATGAAGTTGGGACACGCCAACAACTTTTAGAAGAAGGTATAACTGTGAATAACGAATCAGAAGAACAACAAGAGGTTAAATCAGCAGATACAAAGTCTTCTGAGGATTCTCAGGATAATGTGGTGAAAGAGGTTAATGTAACAGCCACTGCGTACACAGCATATTGTGAAGGCTGTATCGGTATCACAAAGACAGGTGTTGACTTAATCGAGAACCCTGATGCAAGAGTCATTGCCGTCGATCCAAGTGTCATTCCACTGGGGTCTAAGGTGTATGTAGAAGGATACGGTTATTCCCGTGCAGAAGATACAGGTGGAGCCATTAAAGGAAAACGTATCGACATCTATATGGAAAAAGAAAAAGATGCCCTTAAATATGGTGTACAGGATGTTAAAGTGAAAATTATTGAAGAGTAACGAATAGTCAGGACGCCGATTCAGGCGTCCTTTTTGTATAAAAAAACTATTTCCCTTGAACGTCAGACCCTTTTCTAGCAGAAGGAGCTACTGATTTCATCTCAATTTCCTCACCCATTTGTTGTTGAGCTAATTTTTCTGCTGCTTCATGTTGAGAATTCTTTTGCTTGTTTTTCATGATTGGACCTCCTCCCGTACATTTTTTAATTAATATTCACCGATACATGAAAATTACTACAGGTACTTCATCCAGAATTCCCATTTATTACTTCAAGTATTATAGAGAAACCTTTAATTATATCGACTTAAATACTTTTTCTTCCTATAAAACAGTTAAAACATGATTGTCAACCCGATTTATTTTAACGGAATATAACGCGTTTTCATTTCCAGTTTCTCAAGCTCGAAAAATTCCTAAATGGGCTTTAACTTCAAAAAAAGAATAGGAATGAAAACGTTTAAATGACAAACACTATAAAAAAATATAATGGTTATCACTTGCAAAGTTAAACTTTTTTCTGATAGGGTAACAAATGTTGGTTTTATGAGAGTGTCGTGAGGGAATAGGTAATAAGTAATCATTCCTCCACATTCCTCAGAATGCACATATTCCCAGCTGCATTAACTGAGACTCTTTCACGATGAAGATTATTGCCGCAGGTGTACATACTATGACAAACACCCTTAATCCGGCTTTCGTTACCTTCATTCAGAAAAGAGCAAAAATACATTAAAAATGGAAAGGAGAATTTTATGAAGAGGATATCAAATGTTTTCTGGATTACCGTTGCATTAGTTGCAGCTTCTGTTGCCTATGGTGTCATCGCGCCAAAGTCATTCGAAAATGTAACAGCTGATATGCAAAGCTTTATTACCTCAACATTCGGTTGGTATTATCTTATTTTAGTAACAGTGATTGTTATTTTCTGCGTATTCTTGATCTTTAGTCCAATTGGAACGATTAGATTAGGAAAGCCAGACGAGAAACCTGAGTACACGAAAGGAACATGGTTCGCCATGTTGTTTAGTGCAGGGATGGGAATCGGTTTAGTATTCTGGGGGGCAGCAGAGCCGCTGTCACACTATTTGACGCCCCCACTTGCAGAAGGTGGAACGAATCAGGCGATCAAGGAATCAATGCGTTATACGTTCTTCCACTGGGGAATACATGCTTGGGCGATCTATGCGATTGTCGCTTTAGCACTAGCTTATTATAAATTCCGTAAAGATGAACCTGGTTTAATATCAGCTACGTTGAGACCGATCTTTGGAGATAAAGTGAACGGTCCACTGGGAACGGTCATCGATGTATTGGCTGTATTCGCCACTGTTGTCGGTGTTGCCACAACGCTTGGGTTCGGTGCAGCACAAATTAACGGAGGACTTTCATATTTACTGGGAGTTCCAAATAATTTCACCGTTCAATTCATTATCATTGCGGTTGTAACCGTCTTATTTATGATATCGGCATGGTCAGGATTAAGTAAGGGAATTAAATATCTATCTAATACGAATATGGTATTGGCAATTGGACTGTTCGTGTTAATGTTCTTTATCGGGCCTACATTGCTCATCCTGAATATGTTCACTGATACAATTGGTGCTTATATTCAAAACATCGCTGCCATGAGTTTCCGGATCGCCCCATTAAATGAAGAGCATCGCGGCTGGATCAATGGCTGGACGATTTTCTATTGGGCATGGTGGATTTCCTGGTCTCCATTCGTCGGAATCTTCATCGCACGTGTATCACGAGGTAGAACCATTCGTGAATTCTTAATCGGTGTGCTATTGCTTCCCGCTTTAGTCAGTTTCATTTGGTTCGCTACTTTTGGTACATCTGCCATTGAAATTCAACAAGCAGGAACAGATTTATCAGGACTAAATACAGAAGAGGTATTGTTTGCTGTATTTAATGGATTCGAATGGTCAACGATCCTTTCAGTCATTGCCATCACATTGATCGGAACATTCTTCATTACGTCTGCTGACTCAGCTACCTTTGTTCTGGGGATGCAAACTACCTATGGATCATTAACTCCGCCAAACTATGTGAAGTTAACTTGGGGACTTGCTCAGTCTACTGTTGCATTAATCCTGCTCTATAGTGGAGGATTACAGGCTTTACAAAATGCATTAATTGTTGCAGCGCTGCCATTCTCGGTCATTATGGCCCTGATGATGCTGTCTCTGTATAAATCACTGAATCAAGAGAAAAAAGAGCTTGGATTATACATCAAACCTAAGCCAAGAAAAACGAAAGAACCTAAAGAGCATATGTAAAATCCTTGAGCGCCTGGAGCTATCCCAGGCGCTCTTTTTGCATATCGAGGACTTCTTATCTAGACATTTTACTCATTTTCCGCTCCTCCATAAACAGCAAAACCCACTGTTCATAGGCAATCTGCTACAAATGCATTTCATAGTCAAAAAATGAATAAAGATTTTAATTAACCTACAATTTGTCCACTACATACATTAATATCGTAGTAAGATAACTGGAGGTGACTGATGATGTATGGATATGGATACCCTGGATATGGATATGGCTGCGGTGGTGGCTACGCTGGTGGCTTTGCGTTAATCGTAGTATTATTCATCCTATTAATTATCGTTGGAGCAGCGTTTGTTTGTTAACAATAAATAATGGTTAGGTGACCCCGACCATAGTCGATGATTTCTCTACCAACATCCGGTGAAGAAAGAACTGACTTTTGGGGTCATCTTTTTTATTTATACATATTGGATTGTCATGGATTAAATCTCATATTAAAATACAAGAGGAATCAATATTCTTGTAAAGGATCGAACCTTAATGACCAAAAAAATCACAAAGAAAAAGCGTCCCAGTAAGAAAAAACGATCCTCACCATTTACGATCGTCCTTATCCCCATCATCATCTTAGTTATCTATTATACTGTATATAGTGGAGAGGTCTCTTATAACCTGTCATCATTGGGTAAAGAAGAGGTCCCAGCCGAATATATTCCCATCTATAAAGCTGCCCAAGAAGAATATGGGGTACCATGGTACTTACTGGCTGCCCATCACCGGGTTGAAACGAAATTTTCAACCATGAAGACTCTTGTCTCCCCAGCAGGTGCAGAGGGACACATGCAGTTTATGCCTTGTACCTTTGTGGGCTGGTCCCATCCAACGTGCTCAGGTCTGGGAAAGGGAAACATCCCTTCAGACCAAAAAACAGACCCTGACGTCATTGAAAAGTACGGTGGCTATGGGGTTGATGCAAACGGAGATGGAATAGCCGATCCTTTTCAAATTGAGGATGCAGTATTCAGTGCTGCCAACTATTTAGCACGAAATGGAGCAGCAGATGGGAAAATTGAACAAGCCGTATTTGCCTATAATCATAGTGACAAATATGTTGAAGATGTTCTATACTACGCAGACCGATTTATAGAAAAGGAAGAAGAGGAGTCAGACAAGGCTATGTGATTTCTAAATCTGTTTTAAAAAAAGAACCGGATTCTATTTCGGTTTTTTTTTTTTAATTTTTCCTTTGTGAATTGGTACGCCAATTGATGAACATACTCTTATGAGTCCCTCTGCCACCAATAAAAATTTCCAATAAGTCCTTGATCGTATACACACACTTAATAAATTGTTATGATAAGGTTCGTGATTTTTACGGATGATAAAGGTGATTTAATTGAAAATAATCGAAATGATAGAAGAATGGAAAACCGCTCTTGATATGGAAATTCTACAACTAAAAAACCGGGAAAACACAGGCGTTTTGATAGAAGAAGGCCGATGTATCCGCAAAGAAGAAAATGCCTATATTTATTGGTTCACCCTTAGTTATCCTGCTTCGTTACCAGAAGGAGGGAGCGTAGTTTACAAGAGAAAGCAATCTACAATCACAGGTGTGGTGATTAGTTCAGAGGAACGAGAGTGCATTATTGAGCTCGAACGATTCCTTGGAGACACTATTTCTTATGGTCAAATATTGCACGAACCATGGGAAATATTAGAAAAGCTAATAGAACGATTGGACGAAGCAAAAGAGCGCCATGGAAAAACACTGCGTATTCAGAATGTGATGAATCCACCGAAAGACACAAGACATCCGAAATCTACTTTTAAAAACCCTTTACAAGAAGCATACGTACGCAGTAAGTATAATCCTGTTACGTATGTATGGGGACCGCCTGGAACAGGAAAGACCTATACGCTCGCCAGAGTAGCCGCTTATCATTATTCAGAAGGAAAAAAAGTGCTGCTTCTTTCCCATAGTAATGCAGCAGTTGATGTCTTAATAGAGGAAATGCACCACTTCCTCAGCAGCCATAATCGGTGGAAAGCAGGAGAAGTTTTACGTTATGGGACCAACCGGAAAGTGTATAGTGAAAATATTACAGATTTAAGCGTACTTCAATTATTAGAACAACTAGACCCCACCCTTGCAGAGGAAAAAGGAAAGGTCGAAACCTACCGGAAAAGGTTAAAAAATAAACTGGCTAAAACGTATTCAAGTTATGATTCAGAACGGTTGTCACAGCTTGAGGTTCATTATCAAAAAATCAAAGAAAAGTTTAAACGAAGAGAAGGGGAGCTTGTTATTGATGCAAAGGTCATCGGGACGACTCTCTCAAAAGCTGCGATTGATGGTATTCTTTATGAAGAAGAATTTGACCTTGTTATTGTTGATGAAGCAAGTATGGCCTATATACCTCAGGTAGCATTCGCTGCATCCCTGGGAAAGAAGATCATAATCTGCGGGGATTTCAAACAGCTCCCACCTATTTCTACATCCTTCCATCCGATGGTAACCAAATGGCTGAAGGAAGACATCTTTCATGCGGCTCAGGTTGCACATGCCGTTGATAGGGGACAGGATCACCCTCAGTTATTATTACTTCCAGAACAGCGGCGAATGCATCCCAGTATTTCGGCATTTACCAATCAATATATCTACCATTCTAAGGTAGGCGATCACCATTCGGTACGATTGAAGAGAGCTGAGATTACGAATAAAAATCCTTTCCCATCACATGGAGCGGTATTATTTTCACTGAAAGAAGGGACTGAATGGGCAGAGGTTCAAAAAGGCTCACGTTGGAATGTCCTATCAAGCTTAGTAACGATCCAACTTACTCTGCAAGCAATCGAGGATGGAATTCAATCTATCGGGATAGTAACTCCCTACCGTATTCAAGCGAATTGGTATAACCTTTTACTAGATGAATTGGTAAAGAGCACACATTCTCAAACTGATTTATATGCCGCTACAGTTCATGGTTTTCAAGGATCAGAAAATGACATGATCTTATTTGATCTCGTGGATGGGGTTTCCCATGGAAAGCCTGGGGCGTTACTAACCCGAAACGGAAGCGATAGACTACTTAATGTTGCGATAACCCGGGCGAGGGGGAAGTTTGTTCTTATTGGAAACGATCAATTTATCCAGGAGAAGACTCATTCATCCAAACCGGTTCATCAATTCATCAAGCACCTTCAAAAGAAGGGGCATAAGGAAACAAGTTCAACACTCACTCCTCTTTCAACTAAAAAAATGAAGTGGATTGATTTGAACGATCACCGTAAACTGGTGAAGGATCTTCACGCAGCAAAACAAACAATCGTAGTGAATGTGGAGCATATCAAAGATATCCCGGGAGATATAATGAGCGTATTAATAACTGTATCAAGGGAGAAAAACGTCATACTCTTATGTAAAGACGGCAGCCCTTTGCACTCGGGAATGAGCATCAAATTTGAAAAATCCAAAACGATCATACCGTTCATTGTGTTAGATGATAAGGTCATCTGGTTCAATTCTTACTCAAAAGAAAATAACCGATTCCCTTATCATGTTAGAATTTTGTCAAAGAAAATAATTGGACAATTCCTCAAAATGAATGAAGAGAAATAAGCGGTGTTCCTTTAGAAAGCTAGTAGCAGAAATCTACTTCTCTCAAAAGGAGTCACCGCTTTCTTATTTTTCAACCAGAATACTCCAGTCCTGTTTCGTTCGCACCCTACCAATTATGCTTGCTGATACCGAGTGAAGACGTAATTCCTCTATATACTTTTCTCCTTCATCCTCAGGCAAACTCACTAATAATCCCCCTGAAGTTATCGCGTCACATACGATCCATTGATCTTCCTGTTTGAGACCCGGATCATAGAAAACTTTTTCTTCAAGCCACTTATGGTTCGCTTTGGATCCACCAGGAATGACCCCTTGGGCTGCTAATTCTTTCGTCCCGTCTAAAAGGGGAATGGAGGAGTATGAGAACTGGATGGACACATTACTGCCTTTAGCCATTTCATAGGCGTGGCCCAATAAACCAAAGCCTGTTACATCTGTCACTGCATTCGGATGGTAGGCCAGTAATACTTCTGAAGCTAATTTATTTAACGTGCTCATGACTTCGATCACATCTTTTTTTTGATCTTCTGTCACCACTTGCCGTTTGATGCCTGTCGTTAAAATCCCTACTCCTAATGGTTTTGTAAGAACAATAACGTCTCCTTCTTTGGCACCATTATTCGTCCAATACTTTTTCGGGTGAACGATTCCCGTTACGCTTAACCCAAATTTAGGCTCTTGATCGTCGATGGAATGGCCACCGACCGTCACAGCACCCGCTTCGATTACTTTACATTGTGCACCTGACAAGATTTCAGCAAGTACTTCACTTCCAAGCTTTTTAATTGGAAAGCCTACGATATTTAAAACGGTTTTCGGCGTTCCACCCATTGCATAGACGTCACTTAGCGCGTTGGCAGCTGCGATTTGACCAAATTGGTAAGGGTCATCTACAATCGGGGTGAAATAGTCTACGGTTTGTACCATTGCAAGTTCATCTGTCAGTTGATAGATACCACCATCGTCTGATGATTCGGTTCCTACTAATAATGCTTCGGTAAATGGTTGAGGGGGTAGCTGACGCAAAACTTGCGTCAAGTCACTAGGACTAATTTTACAGCCTCAGCCAGCTTTTGAAGAAAGTTCTGTTAAACGCATAATTTCTTCCCTGCTCATTCACTTCACCCCTTTATGTATGAATATTCTAATTGTACAGGATAAAAATACAATTGAGCAAAGGAGAACTGAAGGGCGGTTAGAAATCAGGCGGGGAATAAGATGATTTGCACATAAAATTCCTCTATAATAAGAGGGGATCCTACAAAAAATGCTCAAGAAAAGGGAGGAAGCTCATGATGAAAAAAGTTTCGATTACAATCGAATTTTGCATGAGATGAAACTATGCACCTAAAGCCGCGAGTTTCGCGGAACAACTGTTTACCCATTTTCGCTCAGACATTGAAGAATTAAAGTTAATACCATCCTCTGGTGGCGCCTTTGAAATTTCAGTAGGGGATAAAAAGATTTATTCCAAACTGGATACAGGTGTTTTCCCGGAGGTCAACCGTATCATCTCTTCGATCGATTCCTTATAATCATGGAGGAAGGTCTGAGTTTTCACCTCAGACCTTCTCATCTATTTAGAGAGTATGATTACTCATGAGATAACCCTTGGACTCGAATAACGAAGGATGAGGGGGTGGGGCATTCTTTTTTAGGAACATTGATTTCGATTGTATGATGCTCAATTGAATAGGTGATCGCCCTTTGTTTTAAACAAAAGGGAAAACGTATGGTGCGATTTCTCACCTTGATTTCGTCTTTCATCAATATCGATACAAGCAATTGAGTATCATTTTTCTTAATGATCAATTCCTCTGGACAAATATTTTCTGTCTCAATTTCTACAATGAATGCTTCCGTTGTATCCAGAAATTCTACTCTAAACTCTTGTTCATCCAATTGAACCGTTGCAGGATCCAACAACCAATCCTTCATATTCTCCTCCCAGTTCTCTAAATAGAAACCCTCCTTTTCCTTACTCATTTACACCTGACCCCCAACTTCTTCTTTTACACATTGTATTCGTTCTAATTTATTTGGTGAGGGTGTTATAATCAGTATAAAGAATGAAAGAGGGTTAATAATGAAACAACTCGTCAGAAACATCCCACCCATCCATGAACTCCAACAAGCCACTCAATTCCATACTCTCCTCAACAAGCATCAACTTACCAAGGAAAGAGGGACGGACTTATTAAAAAAGGCGGTTACAAACTGTCGTAAGTCCCTGCTGAATGAACAATGGCAAGGACCTCATCCATTCACAGACGATTTTATCGAAGAGATTTTTGCACAGGCAGATGCCTTGATGAAGGAAACCTATTCCCTTTCTCTTCTAAAAGTCATCAATGCAACTGGAACAATCCTCCATACGAATTTAGGTCGGGCCCGATTGGGACAAGTCTCCATTGATCATGTTAAAGAGATTGCAGGTCACTACAGTAATTTGGAATATGACATTGAAGGGGGAAGAAGAGGGTCTAGGCACACACATGCCGAGAGATTCATCTGTGATCTAACCGGTGCGGAGGCAGCCATGGTTGTGAATAACAATGCAGCGGCTGTTTACCTTATTCTCTCTGCCCTTGCCAAACATAAAGAAGTGATTGTTTCCAGAGGGGAGCTCGTGGAAATCGGCGGATCATTTCGGATTTCTTCCATCATGGAAGAAAGCGGGGCTCTGCTCTCTGAAGTGGGAACGACGAACAAAACTCACTTAGGAGATTATGAAGAAGCATTGAGTGAAGAGACAGCCATGATCATGAAGGTTCATCAAAGCAATTTTGTAATAAAAGGATTTACAGAATCCGTTTCCACCGATGAACTTGTTCAGTTATCCCATCGGCTTCCACACATTCTTTATTATGAAGATTTAGGGAGTGGAGTTCTTTACGACTTCGGACAACTGGGAATCGGAAATGAACCTGTAGTAAAAACAGTCATTGAAAAAGGGGCGGACCTTGTATCCTTTAGTGGAGATAAATTATTGGGAGGGCCCCAGGCAGGTATCATTGCAGGGAAAAAACAATGGATCGATCAACTTAAAAAGCATCAGCTCGCTCGTGTACTCCGCATAGATAAAATGACATTGGCAGCTTTGGAGGTGACTCTCTTGCATTATATAAAAGGGGAAGTCCAGGATAAAAATCCGACCATTGAAGCCATCACCCGGAAAAAAGAAGATATCCTCCAGCAATCCCACCATTTCATAGAAAATTCACTGGAAGTGGATTTCAGTTTCGAGATAATCGAAGGAAAAAGCCAAATTGGTGGGGGAACGATGCCGGATGTTGAATTAGATACTTATCTTGTTTCCGTTTCTCATAACATTCTGTCTGCTCAAGAAATTCATGACAAACTCAGAAAGGGGAACCCTTCCATCATAACAAGAATTCAAGAAGGGTCCGTCCTCCTTGATCTGCGGACTGTCTCCTCCATTGAACAATCGGACATTATCCATGCATTAAAGAATCTGCAATAGACCATAAAAGGTAGTGCGTATTGTGTTATCACAATTCCGCACTACCTTAATTATTGCTTACATATCGTGATGGCTATGTTGTTTTTGTCGAGTGTGATTACGATTCTTCACTTTATGTGATCCACTTAAAGGCTCCGGCTGTCCTGACTGCTTTGGAGCGTTCTTACGCATATCTTTACCATCATTTTTGTTCATAAAGCATCCCTCCTGTTCTTAGAATGCTATGTTGGAAAACAGTTTATTCATGGGTATGATTTTTAACTATTTTGACCATACTAAAAAAGCTAATTTCAGAATAAGGAGAGATTATCCCTGCCTTACCATAAAAACAAGCAACAAGCCTATCAAGCTGCTGAACAAAGCGTTACTGAAATACAGAATACAATTAATGAACTAGTACTAGATGGAGCTAGTTATGGGTCACAGCTGGCTCACTTGAAGAATGAAGTAAACGAAGCGTATCAACAAATCGAGAATGCACTTGAAGTAGCATCAGAGACACAAAGAGCCCAACTTCAACAATTCAAATCGGACTTGTCTTCGATCGTCAATGAAGTAAATGGGCAATCGTAAGAAATAATACGGAAAAAAACCCACTCTGCTAAATAAGCAGTGTGGGTTTTATTTTGAAACAAATAGGGTAGGGGAGAAGAGAGGAAGGCATGTACATAAATGCAGGTGACAAAACTAATTCGCTTATGTATATAAGCCCTGTTAGTTTCATCACCTTACATTTGAATTACTGATTGGTTTTGCGTTTTTTATTAAACTGACGCTGAGCTTCAGTTAATGGTTCATTTGAATACTCTTCATTGTAACCGGCACCATTTCCTTGTGCTTTTGCCGCATTCATGCCGTTAATTACATGGTTAGCTTTACGTTTAGCCATTGTAGAACACCTCCATAAGGATAGAATGCCACCATCATCCACCCGTTATTAGAGGGAAAGGCTAACAGATTTGTTTTTTCAAAATAATATTTTCTGGCAGCTGACACGTTTTGACATGGGGAAAAATGTTGTTATACCAATATTTTTCTAGAAACCCAAAGGAGTTTATTATTTTAGATAAGAAAAACTTATCAAAAACAATAACTTTATTGTTATTTACTTATGTAATCGCTTGTATTAAGATGTAAATGTGAGAAAAGTTCGTTAGTTTAGAACGAAAACTTTTCGACTTATTGTGTGATGTAGTTTAGAGGGGGAATCGAAATGGCAAAGAACGATGTATTTAATGCACGATCTTCTTTCGAACTAGAAGGAAAACGTTATCATTATTATCGTTTAAAAGCGCTTGAAGAAGCAGGAGTAACAAAGATTAATCGCTTACCTTACAGTGTAAAGGTATTGCTCGAGTCTGTACTTCGTCAATTTGACGGACGCGTGATCAACAAAGACCACGTTGAAAATTTAGCAAACTGGGGCTCAACTGAAGTGAAAGATGCGGAAGTTCCATTCAAACCTTCCCGTGTCATCCTTCAAGATTTCACTGGTGTACCAGCAGTAGTTGACTTAGCGTCTTTACGTAAAGCAATGGCTGATATTGGTGGAGATCCACAAAAGATCAATCCTGAAATTCCGGTTGATCTTGTAATAGATCACTCCGTACAAGTAGATAAATATGGTACAGCTGATTCATTAAAAACAAATATGGACCTTGAATTTGAACGTAATGCTGAGCGTTACCAATTCTTAAGCTGGGCTCAAAAAGCATTTGAAAACTATCGTGCCGTGCCGCCAGCAACAGGAATCGTTCACCAGGTTAACTTAGAATACCTGGCCAATGTTGTCCACGCTGTTGAAACAACAGAAGGTGACTTCGAAACATATCCAGATACATTGGTCGGTACTGATTCTCATACCACAATGATCAATGGTATCGGTGTACTTGGTTGGGGTGTTGGTGGAATTGAAGCAGAAGCAGGAATGCTTGGTCAGCCTTCTTATTTCCCAATCCCTGAAGTAATCGGTGTGAAATTCACTGGCGAACTTCCAAACGGTGCAACAGCTACTGACTTAGCTCTTAAAGTAACCCAAGTTCTACGTCAAAAGGGTGTTGTAGGTAAATTCGTTGAGTACTTCGGACCAGGAGTAGCCACTCTTCCACTTGCAGATCGTGCAACGATTGCCAACATGGCGCCTGAATACGGCGCAACATGCGGTTTCTTCCCAGTTGACTCAGAATCATTGGATTACCTTCGTTTAACTGGTCGCGACGAAACGCATATCAAGATGGTTGAAGAATACTTAAAGAAAAATGAAATGTTCTTTACACCTGAAAAAGAAGAGCCTACTTACACAGATGTTGTGGAAATCGATCTATCAGTAGTAGAAGCAAATCTTTCCGGACCAAAACGTCCACAGGATTTAATTCCACTTTCTGACATGAAAGAAATGTTCCACAAATCCATTACAGCTAAAGAAGGCGTACAAGGATTTGGACTTGATAAGTCTGAAATCAATAAAACAGCAAAGTATACAACGGCAGATGGTCAAGATGTTTCCATGCCTACCGGTGCAATCGGGATCGCAGCCATTACTTCCTGTACAAATACATCTAACCCATACGTAATGCTGGGAGCAGGCCTGGTCGCCAAGAAAGCAGTAGAGCTTGGAATGAATGTTCCAGACTACGTGAAAACATCACTTGCACCTGGATCAAAAGTTGTAACAGGGTACCTTAGAGACTCCGGATTACTTTCATACCTTGAAGATATCGGTTTCAACCTTGTAGGATATGGTTGTACAACATGTATCGGTAACTCTGGTCCATTACGTCCTGAAATTGAAAAAGCAGTATCAGATGCTGATCTATTGTTAACTTCAGTACTATCAGGTAACCGTAACTTTGAAGGACGAATTCATCCATTAGTGAAAGCAAACTATCTGGCTTCACCACCATTGGTTGTGGCATACGCGTTAGCTGGTACAGTGGATATCGATCTTCAAAAGGATTCTCTTGGTAAAGACAAAGACGGTAATGATGTGTTCTTCAGAGACATCTGGCCTTCTCAAGATGAAGTTAAAGACGTAGTGAAGCAAACAGTTACACCTGAATTATTCCGTAGAGAATATGAGCATGTATTCTCTGAGAATGAGCGTTGGAACGAAATCCAAACAAGCAATGAACCGCTTTACAGCTTTGATGAAACTTCAACTTACATTCAAAACCCTTCATTCTTCACTGGTTTAGCTCCAACTCCTGAAGATATCCAAGGGTTGAATGGACTGCGTGTTGTAGGGAAATTTGGTGACTCTGTAACAACTGACCATATCTCTCCTGCAGGTGCTATCGGCAAAGACACTCCAGCAGGGAAATACCTGCGCGCGAATAATGTTGAGCCTCGTGATTTCAACTCTTACGGTTCTCGTCGTGGTAACCATGAAGTAATGATGCGCGGTACGTTTGCAAACATTCGTATCCGTAACCAAATTGCTCCTGGTACAGAAGGTGGATTCACAACATACTGGCCTGAAAATGAAGTGATGCCTATGTATGATGCATGCATGAAGTATCAACAAGACGGTACTGGATTGGTTGTACTGGCAGGAAAAGATTACGGAATGGGATCTTCTCGTGACTGGGCAGCGAAAGGTACAAATCTTCTTGGGATTAAAACGGTTATCGCAGAAAGCTATGAGCGTATTCACCGTTCAAACCTTGTGATGATGGGTGTGCTTCCACTTCAATTCAAGAAGGGTGACAGCGCTGAATCTCTAGGATTAACGGGTAGAGAAACGATTTCTGTCAATGTTACAAACGATGTTAAACCTCGTGATATCTTAACAGTTACAGCTGTAGCTGAAGATGGTACTAAAACAGAGTTTGAAGTATTAGCTCGTTTTGATTCCGATGTAGAAGTTGACTACTACCGCCATGGTGGAATTCTACAAATGGTTCTACGTAATAAATTACAGTCATAATGTAACCTTTAAGCCTCGGGTCTTCCCGGGGCTTTTTTAATTACCCTCAGCAACTGACTAGCTTAGAAGCTCATTCTAAATTCCATGACTAATCAGAGACAAGCTAACATAAGATGATAGTAATATCATTCCTATGAGAGGAGCACACTCCTTTGAAATCCATTTTCGGCATTTTGCTTGTAGCATTATTAGTCTTCACGTTTTATATTGAGAATAAGTCAGAGCCCACTTACTTTTCAGAAAATACGTTCCCGCAAGCTGAGGCATATGATCAGTTAATTGATATAGAAGAGGGGGAGGTGTCAGAAACTACTCCAGTAGAGAACTATCCTGGACCAAATGTGGGAGACAAAGCCATCGACTTTAAATTGGATACCTTATCCGGGGAAACGATCACATTGTCTGAATTAAAGGGAAAGAAAGTGATTCTTAACTTCTGGGCTACATGGTGCCCACCCTGTAAAGAAGAAATGCCGATCATGCAGGAGTTCTATACGAAATACGGGCAGAACGTTGAAGTACTGGCAATCAATATCGATCCCCAATACAACGTAAAAGAATACCAAAAAGCAATGGGACTCACTTTCCCGATCCTATTAGACAAAGACGACAAAATCAACAACGCCTACGACATCCTAACCGTCCCAACCACATTCGTCATCAACGAACAAGGAACCATCACCCACAAACAAATTGGAGCCATTACCACCCTTGCAGACTTCACCGCGCTAATCAAGTGAAGGACGGACCTCCAGCAGACTCTATATAGTGAATTCTTGAACCAAACTCAATCATCTATTGTGACCTTTGTTTAAAATATCTGACATTTGGATATACTACTTATAACAAATCACACTGGAGAGTGAGGCGATTGGATTGCGCAGACCAAGGAAGAAATCATTTGCAGATCTTGTGAAAGAAAACAAAAAGCAGCTCCTTCTAGATCAAGATGCCATGGATGCCATTGAAGAACGAATCGATGCAAGACTGGAAATTAAGCGCCCTATAGGCAAAGCCGAGTAAGGAATTACGAGGCTTATTTTTTTTGCCCACAGAAAATAATACTGCCAATTATTACGTCTTTTCTTCCTTCCCATTTTGGTAATCATACTAGTAAGGAGGGGAAGTTATGAGTAATTCAAAGGGAAGTCCGAATCATTTTGCACCAAACCATATAGGAACTCAATCAAGAGCTGCAGGCGGCAACAAAGGGAAACAAATGCAAGATAAATCTGGTAAGCATGCACAAGTCATCCAGACAAAGGGTGAATAAACGCTTCAGACGAAAAATGAAAAGGGATAGGCCCTAAGGTCCGTCCCTCAACACGAATAGCAGGAGGAATGCAGGATGGCATGGGATAAACCGAATCTAGATGATCGTAGTGATAATGTAGAAAAGCTTCAAGGTATGGTTCAGCATACGATTGAGAATATGGAGAAGGCTGAGGAGTCGATGGCTTTCACAGATAGTGAAGAGCAGCTTCAGTCTATTAAAGATAAGAATGAACGTCGCCGGGAAAGCCTGCAAGCTTTCCGAAACGAAATTCAAGACGAAGCTCATCAAACTGAGCAATAACACCTGCAACCCGAACGGAAAGGGCTCAAATGAGACCTTTCCGTTCGGGTTCTTTCATCCATAATAAAGGCACCAGAAGCAATTCACTCCGGAACCAATTTGTTCAATGCTTTCTCCATCTATGTTAAAATGAGGAAGGATACTGATTAGATGAAGAGGGTGTAAAGATGCAAATTGCTGAAAAAACCATCGAGGTAAGATACGCAGAAACGGATCAAATGGGTGTTGTGTATCACGCCAATTATCTTGTATGGATGGAATTAGGAAGAACGCAACTAATTGAAGATCTCGGCTTTAAGTATGCTGATATCGAAAAAGAAGGGATTCTTTCTCCTGTTATCGATCTGAATGTCAGCTATAAATCACCGGTTCGTTACGGGGAAAAAGCGTTTATTAAAACGTGGGTTGAGGAATATGACGGGCTTCGCATTACCTATGCTTATGAAATTTATAATGGTCAGAACCAGCTGGCCATCACGGGACAATCGAAACATGTTTGCGTCAAGCAGGAAAACTTCCGTCCGATTTCGATTCGTAAAATGTTCCCACATTGGCACGAAGCATATGAAAAAGCTAAGAAGTAATTTCTACATAGAGGAGTTGCCCCTTTTAAAACTCCCATACTGAAGCATGACAGAAAGGAAGATCCTCCATGGCATTCGGGTTAACAAAACATGAATTACATGCATGGAAAGAGCGTGTAAAGCGTGGAGAGATTGCATTTCTCACTCATTACTGGCTTGATGATCGATTTCCCCATGCACGATCTGTAACGAAAGTCGGCTGCTGTGACATCGATACATTAACTGGATGGGGTAAGAAGTATGGTTTAAAAAAAGAATGGATTCATCAGAGGGAAGACGGATTTCCTCATTTTGATCTTTTGGGAGACATTCAATATCATATTCTCCTTACAGAGGGGTTACACGACCATATTGCACGTTTTCTGAACCGGACATAAAAAGGCTGGCATATGCCAGCCTTCCATGCTTTCTTATTTTTTGTACTCATATGAAGGTTCTTTAAGTTTATCGTCAAACTTAACGTACAAATCATGACCATCAAAAAACCATAAATCTCTTTCTTCAATAAAAAATTCCCGGTTCTCGACTTCGACTCGTTCGCCAATATCCACCGGTTCGTCTTTATTCACTCCTAATGAAAAACTATCATGCAGAGGACTGGAACCTCCATAGCGCACATAAAAACGAACTTGATCGCCTTCCTCTACAAGCATTTCGTCTTTAAACCACGTAAGAGCTTCTTTTGAAATATGTATCTTCATCGATGAGTCTCCTTTCTCTACAGGTATTCTCCCAGAGTATTTCTTGTAACTTTACAAAGAAGGTTTCATTTCATATTATATACATATAGAAGACGGAACATCTACTATTACGCATAAAGGATGAGACAAATGAATACACAATCATTATTGTATTACATAGGTGCATTTATCTTTGCCGGATTAAGTGTATTAACATTTCTGCAATTGCACGAAGCCAAATATCAGATAGAAGCCGGTACATTTATTATCATTGCTGCACTCATTTACTATGGTATGGTCACCCTATACTTTAAGGCGAGCCGCAAAACTTTTTTGATGGCCAATGCCTTATTGGCTGTTTTAGCCCTTGGTGGCATTTTCTTTAATTCATTGCTATTCGGTGGACATTAAAAAAACGAGCTTTCCCATTGTGGAAGCTCGTTTTTTTGCAGCTGAGTAAATTCAGGTTAATACATTGGAATAGGTTATTATGGACGTATCTTCAAAGCAGCATGGCTTGAAGCCACAAGTTCACCTTGCCTTTTCTTATTCAGGTAAGCCATTCACCATATGTGAGACCATTTCTTCTTCTGAATACCTGATCATACCGTTGTTATTAGCAAAATCAAGAGGATAAATCCTGTAATTATTGTAATGATTCTCTGACACAAAGGTTGGCTGAAATTCAATGGTAGGGTACGTGATCTTAGAACCGCCCGGGTTCATCGTTTTTTCTACTTGCACCGTAACCATTCCTCCAATGTCTTTGAAATCATCTTTCTGTCCCGAAAGAAAATTCCCTAATGAGTAAATGACAACAGCATCACGACCATCACTCGTTTTATACGTTTGGATTGGCTGCAGGACGTGTGGATGATGACCAAAAATGATATCAACCCCACTTTCGGTTAAGACATTTGCCAGTCTTTCCTGTTCCTCAGTAGGGAAGCGTTGATATTCATTTCCCCAATGTAAACTCAATACGACTAAATCAATGTTCATGTTTTTGGCTTTCTTAATTTCTTGTATCATGTTTTGTTCGTCGATCAGGTTGACTAAATAATCTTTCCCCTTTGGAACCGGTATTCCATTTGTTCCATATGTATAGGAAAGCAGGGCAAACTTGATTCCATTTACCTTGAAGGTACGAATCCGTTCCTTATCTTCCTGACTTTTAAACGCACCCACATACGGCATGGATATCTTCTCATAATAGTCGATTGCACTTAGAAGCCCTTTTTCACCTTGATCCAATGAATGGTTATTGGCAGTCGTGACGGCGTCGACCCCCACGTCCTGTAAAGATTTCACAATCTCTTTAGGACTATTGAAAAGGGGATAACTGGAGACTCCAAGCTCCACACCAGCCGGAGTTGATTCCTGATTGGCAATCAGAAAATCAGGGGCCGCCAGCATGTCCTTGATCGGTGAGAACATAGGGGTGAAATTATACCCGTTTTCATCTTTGGCATCATTATACACTGTATCATGGAGAAGGATATCTCCGATGGCGGCAATTGAAGCACTGGACTTCATCGATTTCCCTGAGGCTTGAACTTCTCTCGTCGTATGCAGCAAAGAGTAAAGGTTCTCCTCCTGCAATCCTTCTGCAGATGTTCTCCAGTCTGAGTATTGCTTATCTACAAGATATCCAATCACTAAGAGTAAAGGTATACAAAGGAATAACCCTGCCATTAATCGCTTTTTATTCATATTCATCATCCTTTATTTAAATCTACCTCTATTTTACAAAAAAATAGGGGAAAGCGGGGCATATTTAAGAAAATATTGAAGAATATTATCATATTTTTGTGATTTTTAGACTATTTCGTTAATCCTTGATATTACTTGCCTTTTTATATCCATCATCTTTCTCATACGAATCAAAGGGTATACCTATTTACTTTATCAAAGCATGAAAAAAAGCCACCACTGCAGCAAGGAACTCCATATAAAATAAAGAGATCCTGGTGCTTTGGTCGCTTTTTTACTACAGCCATTTAATTTTTGGTTCGGTTTTATTTCTTATTCGTACTATATTCGCCCGATGTCTGTAAACAACGAAAATGGTCAGAATTCCTACGACGATTATAAGTGGGATATCACCAGTGAAGATCGAATACGCAAAGGCAAGTACTGCTGCCAGCATTGAAGAAAGTGACACATACTTAGTAGCATATAAGCAAATAAAAAATACAGCCAGTAAGATGAAAAATAAGATGAAATTATAGCCTAGAAGAACACCAGCAGAGGTTGCTACTGCTTTTCCTCCTCTGAAGTTTGCAAACACAGGATACATATGGCCGATAACAGCAAAGACCCCTGCTAATAACATATGTACATCACTTTCAAATAGCAATGGCAGGAGAGTCGCAACCGTTCCTTTTAAAATATCCATGATTGTTACAATCATACCGGCTTTCACACCCAGGGTTCTGAATGTATTGGTTCCGCCCAGGTTTCCACTTCCGTGCTCACGAATGTCTTTTCCGTAGAACGTCTTCCCGATCAGTAAACCGGAGGGAATGGAGCCTAACAAATATGCTAATACGAGTATAAGGGCAAAAATCATCATCACTGCTCCTTTTAATATAACTAGTCCGTTCTTATTTTAACATGTTTTCCAAAGGTTGGGGAGAAAATAAGCAAAAAAATTAGTACCTGTTCATAAAAGTAGATAATATCTTTTATTCCTCATAAATCTGATTAAGAAGGAGTGAAGTATGTTAAAATAGACACACTTTACATAGTTGAAATGAAGGTGTACACGTATGCAATTACTTTTATCGGCGTTTCAATGGGTGGCCTTTATGGTTGCAGGCTCAATTGCCGCTCCCATTGCCATAGCTGACCTGTTTCAATTGTCACCCGCAGACACGGCAGGATTTATTCAGCGGACCATCTTTGTGTTAGGAGCCGCGAGTCTTATTCAAGCATTAATTGGTCATAAACTTCCCATTAACGAAGGACCCGCTGGACTATGGTGGGGAGTTTTCGCCATCTATGCAGGGTTTTCAGGAACCCTTTACCACAGTCATGAAGAGGTGCTCGCCGTATTACAGGGCGGGATGATTGTCAGTGGTGTGATTTTCTTTATTCTTTCTGCAACAGGACTATTAAAAAAGTTGTCATCTTTATTTACACCAACGATCACGTTTATTTATTTAATGCTATTGATTCTCCAATTGAGCGGATCTTTTATCAAGGGAATGTTCGGTATACAGCATGAAGGACAATCTCTACAACCCCATGTCTTACTCGGGAGCGTCCTGACCATAATAGTGGCATTATACTTCTCAGGCCATAAACGAAAGTGGATTCAACAATACTCCATTATTCTTGCCCTCATCTCGGGCTGGATAATCTTTATTCTTATGGGCCTAGGTGAAAGCACTACTGTTTCTGAGAGCTGGTTTTCTTTACCTGATGTGTTCGTATTTGGTGCGCCTGTGTTCGATACGGGTGTCATTGTGACATCGATCTTTATCACATTCTTGTTAACAACCAATATGATTGCTTCCATTCGAGTAATGGAAGAGGTAATGAAGGCAAAGGGACATCCGACGTATGAAAGATATACAAAGAGCGGCTTTGCTTCCGGAATGAATCAGCTGTTCGGTGGAATATTTTCAGCAATTGGATCTGTTCCCATTTCCGGGTCTGCCGGATTTGTTGCCGCTACGGGAATGTACTCCATTATCCCCTTTATTCTTGGAAGTGCTATGATCATTATCATCAGTCTGATCCCAAAAGTTATGAATCTCTTCGCAAGCCTGCCCGCTCCAGTTGGCTATGCTGTGACCACGGTCATTTTCATCAAAATGGTCGGCCTTGCTCTTGGTGAATATCGGAAAGAAAAGGACCTCGATAAAATCCATTTTGTCGCAGGTATCTCTCTCATTGTGGGTGTAGGGGCCATGTTTGTTCCCCCATCCGCTTTTAAAGACATGCCTGTAGTGGTGGCCTCAATATTAAACAATGGATTGATACTCGGAACCATCACAGCAATTATCGTAGAACAATATATCCTGTTAAAGCACAAACAACATCCTGAAACCAGTAAACAATAGTTTGCTGGTTTTTATTGTCTTGTCCCATGCTCTGAAGGCCGGACTTTTCCGCCTTTCTTTTAAAAAGTATCTTGTATGTAGATTCCACCTTATTCATAAACTAAAAGTACTAACGCAATTTCTTGGACAACATGGTTACCTTTTGTATAATGAGGGTATCCCTTCTATGTATAGAAAAATTTCTCAGTTCATAAAGCAGGTGGAAAAATGATTGAATTTAAGGACGTCACAAAAGTCTATGAAGATGGTACAGAAGCCATAAAGGGAATCAACCTGACGATACCAAAAGGAAAGCTTGTCGCCTTGATTGGTCCAAGCGGATGCGGGAAAACGACCACGATGAAAATGATCAATAAGCTTATTTCACCTTCCAGTGGAACGATCCTGATTAATGGAAAGGATACTTCTGAAACCGATGAAGTGGAGCTCAGGCGTAATATTGGCTATGTGATTCAGCGAATTGGATTGCTTCCCCATATGACAATAGAAGAAAACATCAGTCTGATTCCACGATTAAAAGGATGGAAGAAGGAACAATACGAAGGTCGAGTGGACGAGCTTCTAAACCTTGTCGGACTGGATCCTCAAGTATACCGTAAACGATATCCACTTGAATTAAGCGGGGGACAGCAGCAACGGGTTGGCGTTATTCGTGCCCTGGCAGCGGAACCGCCCATCATTCTAATGGATGAACCATTCAGTGCCCTTGATCCGATCAGCCGGGAGCAGCTTCAGGATGAATTGAAAAGCATCCAAAATGCGATACATAAAACGATTGTGTTTGTCACACATGATATTGACGAAGCGTTGAAGATCGCTGATGAAATTGCGGTTATGCGCGATGGGAAAATTGAACAGATCGCTACCCCATCCGAGCTCATAAAAGATCCTGCGAACGAATTCGTTCGTGCATTTATCGGAGAGGACAGACTTAATGTTCAACAGCCCCAAAAGCGTGTTTTTGACATCATGGAGGAAAACACAACCTATTTGCTCTTGGAAGAATCAGAATACGCATTGATTCCATATGACGCGTCCATCCAAGAAGCTGCAAGAATACTTCTAATGTCAGAAAAACATTATCTTATGGTTACAAAAGACGGCAGGAATGTCGGCAGCGTAACGGCCAGCGGGATTCTTCGTGCAGTAGCCTCAGAAGGGAAAAAGGAGGCACGTTCTGTATGAATTCATTCTCGTTCTTGTTTATCAACACGATATCAAACCGTTCTGATGCAATCTTAAATGGATTATTTGAGCATCTATATTTATCATTCGTATCTATCTTCATTGCGATTGCCATATCTTTGCCACTGGGTATATACATATCACGAAAAAAACAAACGGCTGAATTTTTTATCGGAATAACTGCCATTTTCCAAACGATCCCTAGCCTTGCCCTATTTGGTTTTCTCATTCCCCTATTAGGTACAGGCAGTATTACAGCGATTATTGCCCTGACTGTGTATGCACTCTTACCGATACTGAGGAACACGTACACCGGGATCATCGGGGTCGATGAGGGAGTCATAGAAGCAGGCAGAGGGATGGGGATGACAAGCTCACAGCTTCTGTTTAAAGTGGAGCTTCCACTCGCTCTGCCTTTCATAATGGCCGGTATCCGAACAGCGACTGTCTTGACGGTTGGAGTTGCGACCCTTGCAACCTTTGTTGGAGCAGGTGGACTGGGCGACCTCATCTACAGGGGACTTTCTACTTGGAATAATTCTTTAGTTCTTGCGGGAGCCATTCCAGCTGCATTACTTGCATTATCTTTCGACTTTTTATTAAAGCTTCTCGAAAGAATGACAACACCTAAAGGACTAAAAGCACGGAAATAAACCATAATTCAAAGGAGAGTAAGAATGAAAAATAAACTAAAACCATTTATTCTATTAATAGCCCTATCCATTGTGATCGCTGGTTGCGGAAATGGTGGGGGGAAAGACACGATTACGGTTTCAGGCAAGATGTGGACCGAGCAGTTTATCTTAACTCAAATGATGGCAGAGCTTCTCAAAGAGAAAACAGATCTCGATGTTAAGGTGGAAGAAGGATTGGGGGAAGTATCGATTCTGACACCCGCTCTTGAAAAAGGCGATATCGACGTATATATCGAGTACACAGGAACTGGACTGGAAGCGGTTCTAAAAGAGCAAGCGGCAGAAGGGGCTTCAGCTGAGGAAATTCTGTCTCAAGTACGTAAAGGATACGAGGAAAAGTTTAATGTGACATGGTTAAAACCACTAGGATTCGAAAACACGTATACTCTTGCTTATACTCAAGACCAGGAATTCGATGCCAAAACATTCTCTGACCTTGTACCCCTATCGAAAGATTTAAGTTTTGGTGCGCCTCATCAATTCTATGAGCGTGAAGGTGATGGGTACGATGCATTTGCTGAAGCTTACGGATACGAATTCAAAGCGAAAGAAAGCTTCGATCCTAACATTATGTATGAAGCAGTGAAGAACGGAGACGTCGATATTATTCCGGCCTTTACTACCGATGGAAGAATACAACGTTACAACCTGAAAACGACTACTGATGACAAAGGGTTCTTCCCACCATATGATGCCGCACCAATCATCCGTCAGGAAGTTCTGGAAGAGCACCCTGAAGTCGAGGAAGTCCTGAATGAATTAGCAGGACAAATCTCTGAAGAAGAGATGAGTGAGATGAATGCCAAAGTGGATATGGATAAAAAAGACCCAAAAGAAGTCGCACGGGAATTTCTTATTTCCAAAGGATTAATTGAAGAGTAAGATGTTTAAGCGTGTCAGGTAGGATTAAGGAGCTTCCTTTTGTCCATCTGACACTTTGTTCTCTTTAGAATAATTTTATAAAATTTTGAAAAGTTAAAGGGAAATATGGTATAAAAGAAGAATAGGACTTAAGGAACAGTCAAAGAATGAATGGATAAGGATCGATGAAGGAGTTGTGATCACCCATGGAAAACCCATCCCGAGAAGAAATCGGAAACATTCTTAAACAATCAAAACGCATTGCGGTGATTGGATTAAGTGATAATCCAGCACGAACATCTTATATGGTATCCAAAGCCATGCAGGATCAAGGCTATGAGATTATTCCTGTAAACCCAACCATTGAGTCGGCATTAGGCGTTAAAGCAGTTCCCACCCTGAAAGAGGTGGAAGGGACGATTGATATTGTCAATGTATTTCGCCGCTCAGAATTTTTGCCTGAGATCGCGAAAGAGTTTGATGAAATCGATTCTAACGTTTTTTGGGCGCAACTTGGTGTAATGAACGAAGAGGCTTATCGCTTTTTGAAAGAACGTGGGTATACAGTCATTATGGATCGCTGTATTAAGGTTGAACATGCTTTAACCAAATAATTCTCACTCGTAACAAGCGGCTCTTACCGCTTGTTTTTTTTCGGATGGATGGTTCTCAATTACCACTGAAAAAAACAGGGCAACACAAAAGAAATACAGGCGCAATTTAGACCTGTCACAGTAATTACATTTGCGAAAATCAAATAAAACGCTACAATATAGCATAGTGGTTTACCTCAGAAATGATTAAAACAGGTAAACGAACAAACGTTCTTGTGTTATAGTTAATATATACATAACCAATAATACCGTACAAGTAATTGTTTTCGGTTAGAGAAGTTTTGAAAGGGGAATGTTCGTGGCCAACCAGAATAAGACCATGGATTACAATGATGATGCCATTCAAGTATTAGAAGGTTTAGAAGCCGTCCGGAAGAGACCTGGAATGTATATAGGCTCTACAGATTCAAGAGGTTTGCATCATTTAGTATACGAAATTGTCGATAACTCGGTGGATGAAGCATTAGCTGGCTTCGGAAGTGAGATTATTGTTACGATACATAAGGATAATAGCATCTCAGTGCAAGATAAAGGCCGGGGGATGCCAACTGGTATGCATAAACTAGGAAAGCCGACTCCCGAAGTTATTTTGACTGTGCTACATGCCGGTGGGAAATTCGGACAAGGTGGTTACAAGACCAGTGGTGGATTGCATGGTGTAGGTGCCTCAGTCGTAAATGCCCTCTCCGAATGGCTTATTGTGACGATTGAAAGAGATGGAACGAAGTATGAGCAACGTTTTACAAAAGGTGGAAAACCGGAAACCACTCTTGAGAAGATTGGGAAAACGAAAAAATCAGGAACATGTATCCATTTCAAACCTGATCCGGAGATTTTCAGTAATACCACGTATAATTACGAAACGCTATGTGAGCGTCTAAGGGAATCTGCCTTCCTGCTAAAAGGATTAAAAATTGAAATCATTGACGAGCGTCATGATCAGAAGGAAGTCTTTCACTTCGAAAGTGGCATACAGGCCTTTGTTCAATACCTTAACGAAGAAAAAGATGTGCTTCATAACGTTGCTTTCTTTGAAGGGGAACACCATACCATTGAAGTGGAATTCTCTTTTCAGTTTAACGACGGTTTCTCGGAAAACATTCTGTCTTTCGTAAACAATGTTCGTACAAAAGACGGAGGTACCCACGAAGCCGGAGCAAAGACAGCGATGACCCGTGTCTTTAATGAGTACGCTCGTAAAGTTGGGATTCTAAAAGATCGGGACAAAAATCTTGAAGGGACCGACATTCGTGAAGGGCTGGCGAGCATTGTTTCTGTACGTATACCGGAGCATCTCCTTCAGTTTGAGGGGCAGACGAAAGGAAAGCTTGGCACAAGTGAAGCACGTTCAGCTGTGGATGCAGTTGTTTCCGAGCATCTTCTCTATTTCTTAGAAGAAAATCCTGATACAAGTTCCCTTCTTATTAAAAAATCCATTAAAGCGGCTCAAGCCCGCGAAGCGGCACGTAAAGCAAGGGAAGATGCACGCAACGGAAAGAAACGTAAGCGTTCTGAAACCGTTCTATCTGGTAAATTAACACCGGCTCAATCGAGAAACCCTCAGCGTAACGAGCTTTACCTGGTGGAGGGTGATTCGGCAGGAGGTTCTGCGAAACAAGGTCGTGATCGTAAATTCCAAGCGATTCTACCACTTCGGGGGAAAGTCATCAATACGGAAAAAGCAAAGCTGCAGGATATCTTCAAAAACGAAGAAATCAATACAATCATCCATGCAATTGGTGGCGGGGTCGGTCCTGAATTCAACGTCGACGATATCAATTATGACAAAATTGTCATCATGACCGACGCCGATACGGATGGTGCCCACATCCAGGTTCTGCTGTTAACCTTCTTCTATCGCTACATGAAACCATTATTAGAAGCAGGGAAAGTGTATATTGCACTTCCTCCTCTCTACAAAGTAAGTAAGGGGGCAGGGAAGAAACAAAAGCTTGAATACGCATGGACGGATGAAGAGCTCCAAGGAGCCATTTCTAAAGTTGGTAAAGGCTATATGATCCAGCGCTACAAAGGTCTTGGAGAAATGAACGCCGATCAGCTGTGGGAAACGACGATGGATCCTGATACACGTGCACTGATCCGGGTGCGTATTGATGATGCTGCCAGAGCTGAGCGTCGCGTGACCACTCTTATGGGAGATAAAGTAGAGCCGCGCCGTAAATGGATTGAAAGTAATGTAGCTTTTGGATTGGAAGAAGATGGAAGCATTCTAGAAAATGAAAACATTACGGTCGCAGAGGAGGGGTAATACATGACAACTGTAGAAAGATATCAAGACTTACCTCTGGAAGAGGTACTTGGCGACCGATTTGGACGTTATAGCAAATATATTATCCAGGAACGTGCATTACCAGATGCACGCGACGGATTGAAACCTGTACAGAGACGTATTCTTTACGCTATGTATGTAGATGGGAACACCCAGGAAAAAGGATTCCGTAAATCAGCAAAAACCGTCGGTAACGTTATAGGTAACTATCATCCACATGGTGACACATCTGTGTATGATGCCATGGTGCGTATGAGTCAAACGTGGAAAGTGCGAAAATATTTAGTCGAGATGCACGGAAATAACGGAAGCATTGACGGAGATCCGCCTGCTGCCATGCGTTATACAGAGGCACGGCTTTCTGCAATCTCCATGGAGCTCTTGCGTGATATAGATAAGAAAACCGTGGACTTTGTACCAAACTTTGATGATACATCCAGTGAACCGACTGTTTTGCCGTCACGTTTTCCGAACCTTTTAGTAAACGGTTCTACCGGTATTTCAGCAGGATATGCAACTGACATTCCACCTCATCACCTTGATGAAGTCATTGATGCGACAATCATGCGAATGGAAAAGCCACAAAGCACAGTGGATGATTTAATGACGGTCTTAAAAGGACCTGATTTTCCAACAGGTGGTATCATTCAAGGGGTAGACGGTATCAAAAAAGCCTACGAAACCGGAAAAGGAAAAGTGGTTGTTCGTGGAAAAGCTGATATTGAAAACATCCGTGGAAGCAAACAACAGATCGTCATAACGGAAATTCCTTATGAAGTAAACAAAGCGAACCTCGTTAAGAAAATGGATGAATTCCGTGTGGATCGCAAAGTGGAAGGAATTGCAGAAGTTCGTGATGAAACAGACCGCGATGGGATGCGCATTGTCATTGAGTTAAAGAAAGATGCAGATGCCACAGGCGTCTTAAACTACCTTTATAAGAACAGTGATCTTCAAATCGCCTATAACTTTAATATGGTTGCGATACATAACAGACGTCCTAAGCTGATGGGACTTCGTGAACTATTGGATGCTTATATTCAACATCAAAAAGAAGTTGTGACAAATCGTACCAAGCATGATCTAAACAAAGCGAAGGATCGCCAGCATATTGTCGAAGGCTTAATGAAAGCTCTCTCAATCTTAGATCAAGTAATTGCAACGATTCGTGCTTCGAAAGATAAACGAGATGCGAAGGATAATTTAATCCAGCAATTTCAATTTACGGAAGCACAGTCAGAAGCAATCGTCAGCTTACAGCTATACCGCTTAACGAATACAGACATAACAGCACTGCAGGCAGAAGCGGAAGAATTAGCGAAAACGATTGCTGAGTTAACGGCTATCCTGGAAAGTGAAGGCAAGCTTTACAGTGTAATCAAAAAAGAATTAAAAGGCATCAAAAAGCAGTTCTCTGATGCTCGCCGCACTAAAATTGAGGATGAGATAGAGGAAATTAAAATCAACCTTGAAGTACTGATCGCGAGTGAGGATGTCATGGTTACCGTTACCCGTGATGGTTACATGAAGCGAACAAGTCTCCGTTCCTATTCTGCTTCAAACGGGCAGGATCTGGCCATGAAAGAAACAGACAGGTTGCTTGGTCAATATGAGATGAATACGACGGATGTACTTTTAGTATTCACGAACAAAGGAAATTACATCTATTGCCCTGTACATGAGCTCCCGGATATTCGTTGGAAAGACCTTGGTCAGCATGTGGGGAACATCGTACCGATTGATCGCGATGAACAGGTTCTAAAAGCAATACCGATTAAAGAATTTGATCCATCCCATTATTTATTGTTTGTAACGAAGAACGGAATGATCAAGAGATCCGAGCTTCCTCAGTACAAAGCACAGCGTTACTCACGTCCTCTTGTAGGAATCAATTTAAAAGGGGACGATGAGCTGATCGATGTGCACTTAACCGATGGATCACACGATATATTCATAGCAACACACTTAAGTTATGGACTTTGGTTCTCGGAAGAAGATGTGAACATCGTCGGACCGCGTGCGGCTGGTGTGAAAGGGATCAACCTTAAGGATGACGATTATGTCGTATCAGGTAAAATCATAAAAGATCCAATGAAGGATTACATTTTCTTAGCTACCCAGCGTGGGGCAGTGAAGAAAATGAAATTAGCAGAATTCGAAAAAACATCCCGTGCCAAGCGTGGAGTCATCATGCTGCGGGAATTGAAATCAAATCCACATCGCGTGGTAAGTATAGAAGTAGTTAAAGACACAGATAAAGTAGGCCTGATCACGAAAAAAGGAAAAGCAGAAGAGGTGCTCCTTTCAGACCTTAGACCGAATGACCGATATTCAAATGGATCATTTGTGATTGATGAAGGGGATAGCGGATCTGTTTGTGAAACGTGGGCAGAATCACTACTACCCGAAACAAAAGAATAGCATGTATTGAAACGACCAGAACTGCTTCTGGTCGTTTTTTATATCCGCATGGAAACAATCGTGAATAATCAATGTATAATCATTCGTGATTGTTGTACAATACCAGCAAAAAATTGTACAACAATTAATATTATTTCGAAAAGATGAATTTATCAGTTGAATAGGCATTTATTTTTTGATAGATTAAGAAAGTGTCTGAATGGGTAAACTTACATAGATTCATACATTTTTTGTCATAAATACAACATCTAGGGGGAACAATTATGGAGTTATTCACAAGTTTAGTAGGTACCTTGAATGATTACATGTGGTCATACATACTGATTGTAGCGCTGATCGGTCTCGGTTTATACTTCTCACTACGAACAAAATTCGCACAATTCCGTTACTTAGGAGAAATGGGAAGGTTATTAACAGATAAGACCACGATTTCAGCAGAAGGAAAACGAGGCATCTCTTCCTTCCAGGCTTTCACGATCAGTACCGCATCCCGTGTCGGCACAGGTAACCTGGCTGGGGTTGCAACAGCGATTGCAGGCGGTGGTCCAGGAGCTGTATTTTGGATGTGGCTGATCGCCCTTCTAGGAGGAGCGACCAGCTTCGTGGAAAGTACACTTGCTCAAATTTACAAAGTGAAAGACGGAAAAGACGGCTACCGAGGTGGTCCGGCATACTATATGGAAAAGGGATTGAATGCCCGTTGGATGGGGATCCTATTTGCCGTTATCATCACATTCTGTTTTGGACTTGTATTTAACTCAGTACAATCCAATACGATTTCACTTGCTATGGAAGAAGCGTATGCATTTGATCGTATGACTGTTGGTATCATCCTGGCCGTATTAACAGCCCTTGTAATTTTCGGTGGAGTAAAACGAATCGCCAGTGTAACTCAAATTGTGGTTCCGATCATGGCAGTTCTTTATCTGATTCTAGCTTTCTATATTCTGATCACCAATATCACCATGCTGCCAAATATGTTTGTGATCATTTTTGAAAATGCATTTGGTATCCGGGAAGTTGCAAGTGGTGGGGTCGGTGCAGCCATCATGATGGGAATCAAACGTGGTTTATTCTCAAATGAAGCCGGAATGGGTAGTGCACCGAACGCAGCAGCATCTGCTGGTGTCACTCACCCCGTTAAACAAGGACTTATTCAAACTCTTGGTGTTTTCACTGATACATTGCTTATTTGTACAGCAACAGCCTTCATGATCATCCTGTCTGATCAATACACAACAGGAATCGATGGCATTCAGCTGACACAAGCAGCCTTAAGTTTCCATGTTGGGGAATGGGCAGATACATTTGTCGCTGTCGCTATCTTCCTATTTGCCTTCAGTTCGATTATCGGAAACTATTACTACGGAGAAACAAATATCGAGTTTATCAAATACAGCCCTGTCACTCTATTTATCTACCGAATGGCCGTCCTTGGCATGGTGATTTTCGGAGCGGTGGTCAAACTGGATATTGTGTGGAGCCTGGCAGATTTATTTATGGGTCTAATGGCGATCATCAACTTAATCGCCATCACGCTATTAGCTAAGATCGCCATATCTGCACTAAAGGATTACCGTGAACAGAAGAAACTAGGGAAAGATCCTGTTTTCTACTCCAACTCTATCAAAGGGTTAAAAGGAATTGAGAGCTGGGAAGCAAAACCTGAAACGACAACAGAACAAAAATAGCAAGAAAGGACCAACCTCTATCATGGGTTGGTCCTTTTTAACTTGTTTTATGCAAAGAAAGATGAGAATAGAAACGATAATGATTACATAGATTTTCCTTCTTTGGTGAAAATAAAAGTGAATAATTTTCTAAAGAGGAGAGAGAATCATGAGAAAAGAATTACTATTTGCATTCGGTGCTTTCTTTGTTATGTCCCTCCATGCCATTGCAGGAAACTTTTCCAGTGAGCCAATGGAAAAACAGCCTGTGAATGAACTGACTGTCAATGTTTATAAAAAAGATGTAACCGGCGATGGTAAAAAGGATACGATTACGCTCAAGGCGATTCCGTTTTCTCCTGATGTCCTGTTTCTGAAACAAATTTGGGCGGATATTCAAACGTCTGAAGGAAGTAAGATTCGAATTGATTATGAAGGTGGTTATGAGCCGAAAATCCAATTCGTTGATTTAAATCATGATGGAATAAAGGATATTCTGTACTCATCAGCAACAGGGGGAAGCGGCGGACTCTATAATGAAGCCCTCCATACGTTAGCAGATAATAAACTTGTCGACATCGGATTACCTGAGCCTTTAACGATTCAAGCTCAGTTTGAAGATGATTACCAAGCATCTATTACCTTTGTAGATACGAATCAATCCTACACAGTCGATTTAGGTGATCGAAAAGAAGACTACGATCGATTGGGGATTTACACGGATGGAATCTTAAATGAACCTATGGAATTAATGGTTTTACCGTATGCATTTTTTGAGCCGACGAAAATCATTGGCAAACCTGGTAAGGGATTAAAAGGATATCAGCAAATTAGCGGTGCCTATAAGGCGGATGGCATCGGAACGGCTACGTCTTATTGGTATTATGAAAATGAACAATGGAACCTGATTAAGATAAAGTGGAAAGCAAATAAATAACTGAACCATTTCTAGGCTCTTATCATACTCTGTTGTAAGCCCATTTTTGTAAAGGAGGCTTACGCATGAGTGAATTCAAGCCTGAAAAGCTAGCTGTGACATATTTGCCACCAGCTTCAATCTTCAACCCCATTGATAACCGAAAATACACATTGACTCATTCTGATACGACGGGTGAACTATTTTTGAGCGTTGGTTGTCACTATGATTTGGAGAAGATCAATCCATCCATGAGGGACGAAGTGTTAGGAGAATGGAGAAGAGACCTTGGTCAATACACTCTTTCAGGAACCGTGTATGTGAGTGGGGGGGAATTTGATCAACAACTTTCCAATGTACGGTTTATGATTTTCAAAAAGGAGCTGCCATTGGCCTTAGCAGCAATGGTGAACGGGGATAAAGGGTTTTATACGTACTATCCATGGCTTCTTGATGCACCCATCATCATCTGCTTTGAATCCGTATTCCCGGAATATCATCAAACACTTTATTTCGGGACACCAAGACAATATTTATTGAAATAGTACTCAAGCATAAAGAGGTTCACGAGTTAGACTCTTTATGCTTTTTTCTTTGAACTGTACTGCCATGAAGTTACATTTTTTTAGAGGAGGTAGGCATTGAGAATTCTTAGGTAATGATATTTATGAAATCATGCAGGAACAACCATGAAGTTGCATGCTTATAATAAAATAGGGTTGATCGCAATAAAATAGACAATCGTCATATTATGTAAACTAATTAAAATTGAATGGATTAACAAACAGGTGGTTTGGAAAGTGACTGTTTAGCAAATTGAAATAGTAAACAATCTTAAAATCAACAATGAATTTTCAGATAATAGCAAGAGAAAAATAAAAATAGTGATTCAGAAATCAAGTAGATTTTAATATAAAAAATGAAACCGTTGATCAAACTAAACTTATCATGAAATAAAACGAAGTTTAGGATAAAAATAATTAGCATTAAACAAAGGGTTATTAAAGGACAAATTAAACTGTAGATCAAATCGATCTCATTTTTCAATTCTGTCTCATTATTAACAGTATACTTGTGATACGAGACAGAAATCGGTTATTTCATTTAGGTACCGATAATAGATATTATGTTAACTTAAAATTAGAAACGAACGTTGAGTAATCGATAACTTTCTCCCCCTCCACTGCTGATGCCGTGCGACACAGATTCTTCACCTCGATTTCGTTAAATTCTTTATCATTCCATAAAATCATCCCCATATCTCATTTGTCTTGTAGTTCATAAAGGCGTTTATCATTTCAACTTAATTTCCTCGATATTGTTGAAACGCTAAAACGCCTCATTAAGGAACAAATTTACCTGCATCTTTTTCCTCACACGCTAATAAATTCTTATCATAGGATATGGATAAGATCTAATCTCTTCATTCACAAATTGGTTAAGAAAGTTGTGATTTGACAAGATGAAAAACTGTAATGATGATTACTTCTCATTTCAAAATCTACAGGAAATTGGGATGTCATTTGACAAGGTCTTTGAACATATTTTGAAGTTCATGCGATTAGAGCCAAATGGTAACTATCGATTAATGGTGGGGACTGATTCTCAAGTTCATCAATCACATACCACCTTCATAACAGGAATTGTGATATTAAATGAAGGAAATGGTGTGTGGGCATGCATTAGAAAAGTGTTAATCCCTAGGAGAATGCTGCAATTGCATGAGCGGATTTCCTACGAATTGTCTTTATCCGAGGAAATTGTTTCGTTATTTACTGAGGAAAGAAAAAATCAGTTAATTGATATAATCCTTCCATATCTTTATGAAGGAGCTACATTTTCAATGGAAGGACATATTGATATCGGGGCTGGAAAACAGAATAAAACAAGCAAGTTTGTTAAGGAAATGGTCGCAAGGATGGAAGCAATGGGTGTGGAACCGAAAATTAAACCCGATGCCTTCGTCGCTTCCAGTTATGCCAACCGTTACACAAAATAAAAGACATACTTTATCCTCTTCGTTGATGTTGTGTATTATCAAAATACACCATTCTTACACCGACGATCCATTATTCTTACAGCAAATTCTAAAGTTCTTCTTACTTCTTATTCTTCTTCTCTTCATTAAACAACTGAACATCTGCTCCCTCCTTATCTGATTAAAACACATAGAAATTATGACTCCTGCCCAAGCACAGTGGACAAAGTTGCATAGTATAGAGTAAGTCGAGGTCTACCTTGACAATTTTATAGAAGTTAGGGGGATTTAGTATGTGGTTCCCATTTTTTAATCAGTGTGAAAGAAGCAGAAGAGATGATTTTCATCGTTGCCGTTTTTGGGACAACTTGATGTTCATCCACTGTTCATGCGATGATGACTATGATGTTTGCGACAAGCCAAGAAGAAAAGAATTCGAAGAACAAGAAGTGAAATGTTTTAAAATAATGGACAAACATGACTGTACATGTCATAAAAAAGATCACCATCATCGTGATTGCGGAGGTAAAATGCATGAACACCATTGTGGATGCCATAAGAAGGATCATCACCATCACCATAAATGTAATTGTCCTAAATGCAACCGTAATTTCTAAGTGAAAGCCCCTATTCCACTGATCGTTTTATCTTATAAAGGGGTTAATTACTCTCTATGAGCATGGGGCTCCCCATGCTCAATTTTTTTCGTGTAGTTTATTATATATTTTCAAGTTAACTCTTTTTAATATCTTTGTTTTTCTCGATTTTACGGCCATTTCCGCACCAACTTGCCTAATAATACACAAAAGAACAAGTGTTCGCATCTTGGTATCTGTTTTGAAATTCGACTGATCTCATTAAAAATGAAAAACTTTACTATACATAGTCAACGCTTCGATCTGGTCCAAGTCCGGTTCGTATCCAATACCGGGCGCTTCAGGTACAACTATATATCCATCCTCCATATCCACCTCAGGTTGAATGATATCCCGCTTCCAATAATGAGAAGATGGTGCCGTATCGCCAGGCAGGGTGAAATTCCCCAGTGACGTGATGGCAATGTTGTGAGCCCTTCCTATTCCTGCTTCAAGCATCCCCCCGCACCACATAGGTATATCGTGCTCTACGCATAGATCATGGATTTTCTTTGATTCAGTAAGTCCTCCTACACGTCCAATTTTCAAATTAATGATTTTACAGCTTCCGAGTTCAATGGCTTTTCTTGCATCCTCAAAGCTGTGAATACTCTCATCTAAACAGATAGGCGTTTTAAGTTGAGACTGCAGCTTAGCGTGATCAATGATATCATCATGATCCAACGGCTGTTCAATCATCATTAAATCGAAATCATCCAGAGCTTTGAGGATTTCAATGTCATTTAGGGAATAAGCACAGTTTGCATCTGCCATGAGTGGAATCTTCGGAAATTCCTGTCGAATCGACCGGATGATCCCGATATCCCATCCAGGTTGAATTTTCACCTTGATCCGCTTATAACCTTCTTTCAAATAATCTTCAATTTGTTTTAACATAAGGGTCTCGGTTTGCTGAATACCTACACTTACTCCTACTTCGATTCTGTCTTTTGTTCCCCCTAGTGCTTTTGCTAACGGGAGGTTGTTTTCCTTTGCATATAGGTCCCAAACAGCACCTTCGATGGCCGCTTTCGCATTATAATTGCCTCTGATTTTTTTAAATCTGCAGGACACCTCATCAGGATGTTGGACCGCTTCCCCCTGAAGAAGAGGAATCAAGTGTTCGCTCATCATATGCCAGTTGGTTTCCACCGTTTCTTCGTTATAGATCGGCTGGGTGATCGCGACCGACTCCCCCCATCCTGATATCCCTGATGCTGATTTCACTTCAACGAGAATAATCGTTTTATCCGTTTCTGTCCCTACACTCGTCGTAAAAGGATTCAGTAAATCCATCTTGATCTGTCTAAGAATGATTCGTTTGATTTCCATTATGATGATCACCTTTCTCTATGAGGTATAGGTATTGCCCGTGGTGTTCTTTATCTTTAACGAGGTCTGTTACGATCCAGCCATGATTTAAGTAGTGAGAAAAGACGTCTCTTGTTTTTTTTCGCCAATCCATAGCAAGTGAAAGGTCAGCCCTTTTAATCTCCTGGAAATGGCCCGGAACCGAAACGGAAATGTGATTAGGGGTGAGGGATAAATTCACCTTATCTACAAGCCAACCAAGCTCACATTCTTTTAAGTCAATAGCAGAAGCAAAATGTAGATCATTTCCTGCCACGCTATTACTCTTCGATTGACGTACCCGCCACTCTACAAGAAACCGGTCCGTCGCTATTCCTGCATTCAATTGATCGGACATTTCTCCATATATATTGGGGATATACGTACGCACAACAGCTCCAAGTTTATGTAAGTTCAGGTTACCGTTCACAGTTTCCAACGGATCATACGTCCAGGTAATGACATCATACCCCATCTCAGCAGCCGTATTTTTTTGTGCTCTTTTCAGCATTTCTCCAATCCCGAATTTCCTGAAGTCGGAATGGATCCCTAAACTATGGGATACAAGATACACCTTTTTTCCATCAAAACCTGGAAAACTATATTGAAAGCCGATAAGCTTCTCCTGATAATAGGCTCCAAGAATGAACCCGCCGTTCTTCACCACGGCTACACTCTGATTAACCGGTACAGAATCTTCAAAACTCCACACAAGTGACTCTAATCTTCTGACATCTTCTAGATCCTCTACAGAGTGCAGTGTCCGGATCTTCAATGATGCTTGCACTTCATGTTTCACGATCTCTACCTCCTCATTCCCAGTCTTGCCGATCAGCTACTACTAACATCTGTATCAATATCTTTGTTCCATAAACCAGAGATTCTTGATTAAATCGCATGGAAGGATGATGCAATCCTGGTGAAAGACCACATCCCAGCCCAATCATAGTAGAACATAACTCAGGATGAATGATGGAATAAAAATGAAAGTCTTCCGCTCCGGGAGAGATACATTCTGATACCACATTCTCCTCTCCAAGAACCGAACGAATGGCGTCACGGGCAAGCTCCTTTGCCCGTGGATCCTTCACAGCAGCTGGTAGATATTCTTCCACTTGATAGGTGATGGCGGTATCCGCCTCCTGTTGTATACATGAAATCACCTGTTCTGCCTTTTCCAATAATGCTGTCATGGTGTCATTCGATTCAGCTCTTAAATCGAAGGTGAAATGTGCATTTTCCGGAATCGAGTTTGATGACTCGCCTCCGTGAAGCTCCGTGATCTTAATGGAATAATGATTGTTGACATTCAACCTGATCTGCTTGATCGCTTGAATCAATAAAGACGCTGCCTCCAGGGGATTATTCCCTTGTTCAGGTCTTGCTGCATGTGCAGGTATTCCCTTAATGGTTCCCTTTAGCGTTGCAGTAGAGCTGTGAACGATGACGGGGGCGGCCTTTTCATAAGGGACCTCTATTTCAGGTCGAAGATGGATACCCCCAAGAAACTTAACATTCTCCAGAACATTCTCTTCTATCATTCTCAGTGCCCCCGCTGCCTTTTCTTCAGCGGGTTGAAAGATGAAGCGAACCGTATGCTTCAGGGGTTTCTTCGCTAGAGCAAGAGCTGTATACAAAACCATCGTACTATGGGCATCATGACCACAAGAATGATTCGGTTTAACCACTCCATCCACTTCTTGAAGCAATGCATCCATATCGGCACGAAGAGCAATGACCTCTAACTGCTCACCCTTTAATTCTGCAATAAATCCGTAATGCCCTTCGTACGTTTTAACAGAAAAGCCCGCCTCTGAAAGTTTTGTTTTTAAATAGCTGGATGTCTTTTCTTCCATCCAGCTCGGTTCTGCCAATTGATGAAGCTCCTGATAGGTTTTTAGAATCTCATCATGATGTTCATCTACAAAGTTCATTGTGTTTCTTCCTCCTATTAAAAAATTATATGGGCAATCACTACGACAATAGGTAGAGTGATGCATGTCCGGATTAAAAAGATCAAGATCAAATCTATGATACTGACAGGCAGCTTCGAACCAAGAAGCAATCCACCCATTTCAGACATATAGATTAATTGTGTAACAGATACACATGCAATGACAAACCGGGTAAGTTCACTTTCAATTCCACTACCGATGACAGCAGGAAGGAACATATCGGCAAACCCGACTACCATGGTCTGGGCCGCTTCACTTGCTTCAGGAACCTGCATGATGGTAAGGATTGGTTCGAAAGGTTTTCCCAGATAGGTGAAGAAAGGTGTATACTCTGCTATCACTAATGCGACTGTCCCTATCGCCATAACGATTGGTAAGACCCCAAGCCACATATCCAATACGTTCTGAACCCCTTCTTTCACGACAGAAACAGGTCCATTATTCTTTTTAGCCTTCGTGACTGCTTGATGAAAGCCCCATTTAACAACGGAGAAATCGGATGGAATCCCTGTTTCGTTCTTTAACTCGGTTCTTTCATATCCCGTATTCGGTTTTCTTGATAATGGTGGTATACGTGGCATGATCAGTGCCGCTACAAGCCCGGCAAAGATAATCGTTGCGTAATAGTGAAGGAAATATTGCTCTAAGTTCAAGTAAGAAATGACCACAATCGTAAACGTAATGGAAACAACCGAAAATGTAGTGGCAATGACAGCCGCTTCACGCTTTGTATAATACCCTTCCTCATATTGCTTGGTCGTCAGAAGAACGCCTATTGTGCCGTCTCCCACCCATGATGCCAGGCAGTCGAGTGAAGAGCGTCCTGGTAATGTAAAAACAGGTCTCATCACTTTCAGCAATAAGGCACCAAAGAACTCTAATAATCCAAAATTAAGAAGGAGCGGAAGCAGTAAACCAGCCAGAAGAAAAGTGGAAAATAGAATAGGAATCAGATCATAGATCAAGAGCCCACCCGTATTTTCTGAGAAAACCATCCCGGGTCCTAATTGATAAATCGTCATCACAGCAAACACTGTTCCAAGGATACGTGCAGCGAGCCAAAAGGGACTAATGATTAAAAGAGTGCTCAAATAACGACTCTTTGTAATAAAAGCTGGTTTGATCGTTATCGCTAGGAGTGACCCTATGACAGATAGCGCCATAATCAATACAGTCATTGCAGGGATAACTTCACCTAGATATACATTGATTTGTCCAGCTAAATAAGCGACAGGAATCGTGATGCCATCCTCCGTTGTAATAGGTACAATAAATAATAGGATTCCAATCAATGATGGAATCAGAAATTTCCACATGTCACTGGTAGTAAATGCTTTCGGTTCTATCTTTTCATTCCTTTGTGATACCCCGTTCATAAACTCTCCACCCCTCTGTTCTATTCAATAAATAACCCCTGATTTGTATATAATTGCTCCAGCTTCCTTTGCCGACTACTTATGTTGTCCTGATCTCGATGTTGAAGACCGGTTAAAATGATTTCAACTAAACTTACGACAGATCCAATCGAATGATGTCCTGAATTCATCCCTTCTTCGGTCGTCAGTGTCAGATCAGAAATCTGTCCGAGAGGTGATAATTGTCTATTGGTGATCGCAATGACATAAGAACCTTGTAATTTTGCCTTCTCCACAAGCTCAAAAGATTCTGTACGGAACCGGGGAAACGAAAACATAACGACAGTAGAATCTTGGTTCAAATCACATATATCTTCAGGAACAAACCCTGTTGGACTAGAAATGAATACATTTGCCCTGTATTGTTTTAACGTATAATACATCCAATAAGCTGCTCCATAAGAACTTCCAAACCCACCGATATAAACTCGCTCTGATTGAATTAAGCGATCAATCGTTTTCCATATTTCTTTCACGTCTAATTGATTCATTAGCTGCTCCAGCACGGATTTTTCTTTTTCAATGACCTTACTGAATACACTCTCCTCATCACCTTCGTTTGAGAATGAAGGAAATGATTCATTTTCATTTACCTGCTCCTTCTCTAACCAATCCCTTCTCACCACTTCCTGCATTTCGGAATATCCTTTAAAGCCTAAAGCATATCCTAAACGAATCACAGTAGTTTCACTTACACCAACTTTCCTCCCCATCTGAAAAGCCGTGAGTATCGCTGCTTCACCTTGATGCTTAAGAATCAACTCAGCCACTTTTTTTTGCCCGGCAGATAAGGAGGAATAATTATCTTTAATGATTCGTGCAATTGATTTTTGATCCATGACTACTCCTTTCTGTTCACTGAAGGAAATCCTTCATTTTTTATAGTATATTGCATTATATACTTCATATTCAATGAAAAATTTTATTATTCAGATTTTTACCGGTCACTTCATTAAAAAAAGAAAGGTAGAATGGATATTTACAATCCAAATCTACCTTTCTTACATTAATTTAAACTAGTTTTTCTTTCGAAGGAAAACTTTCCCTTAACAGGAACTTTTGAATCTTACCACTTGCATTCCGAGGAAGTTCTTCTACAAATATATATTCACGTGGCCGCTTATAATCGGCCAACAGATCCCCCGTTTTCAAAAAGAAATCGAGATCTTGAGGAGACAATGAAGGATTTTTGGATACAACAACGGCAATCACCTGTTCTCCCCACTTTTCATGAGGCTGACCTAGCACGGCGACATCTACAATATCTTCATGAGCGTGCAGAGCGTCCTCTACCTCACGGGGATACACATTTTCTCCTCCCGATATGACCATATCATCCACCCGATCAGCGACGTATAGATACCCGTCCTCATCCATATAACCTAAATCACTGGAATGATACCAGCCTTTATACAATGCTCTTTCCGTCGCTTCCTTGCGATTGAAATATTCAAGCATTGTACAGGAACCGCGAACAATGATTTCCCCGACTTCACCAGGCTTGCAAAGATCATCCGGTTCAGAAGGGCCGTTTTCACTCGGTTTGACTACCCGTATTTCATGGTTATAGGCAGCCCTTCCTGCGGAGCCTGTCTTGGTTAACTGCTCATCCTGAAGAAGGAAGGTAACCGCTGGACCCATCTCGGTCTGACCATAGGCTTGTATCAAGTCAATCTTCATTTTCTCATGGAGGGCCCTGACAAGGACTGGTGCCATTGGTGCTGCCCCATAGAGACCGATACGTAAAGAAGTAGTATCATAATCATCTACCCCGTGTTGCAGAAGCATGTTCCACATCGTTGGCGCAGCAAAAAAGGAACTGACCTTTTCCCGTTCAATCACTTCTAATACGGTTTGCGGTTGAAACTGATGAACGATAATATTCTTCGCTCCTGCTTGAACACGTGGAAGGAAACAGCAATGAAGTTCGGCACAATGAAACATAGGGGCTGTAACAAGTCCTATGTCATTTGGTGTCAGCCCCATAACAGACGTACAAATCAAGCTTTGCTCTGCCATATCCCTATGCCTGTGCAGCACACCCTTTGGTCTCCCGGTAGTACCGCTCGTATACATAATCGCATATGCGTCCGTTTCTTCAACAGGGATGTCTATTAAGTCATTCGAACATGCATTCACAACTTCTTTATAGCTTTGAGCAAAGGTAGGGGCATCTTCTCCAACATACCAAAAAAGGGTCTGTGGGAAGTCTTGAGAAATCCGCTCAATCGGTTGGGTGAGGGCTTCTTCAAATATCACGACCTTTGGTACGGCATCTTTCAAAATGTAGTGTATTTCTTGAGCCTTCAAGCGAAAATTAATTGGGTTAATCACCGCACCAATCTTCCCACACGCAAAGTACACAGTTGCTAACTCCAGCGTATTAAATAGATATGTCGAAACCCGATCTCCCTTTTTCACACCTGCCTTTAGTAACGCATTGGCTGCACGGTGAACTTCATCTTGCCACTGTGCAAAGGTTAACCGGGTACCTGTTTTTTCTTCTACAATCGCCTCCTTGTTCCGAAATTTCTCTACCGTTTGATCAAAAATGGATCCTGTCGTTGCGTACATATTTCTCCCCCTTTAACTTAAGGTATTTCCCCTTATTGCAACATTCCCTATTCATTTATGTTCGAGACAGTTGTATGTATACCCTTCTTTGATATCTGATAATTCAGAAATATATTCGCAAATAAAAACGTCACCTTCCAATCGTGCAAAGGTGACGTTCTTTCTACAACAATGATTACGAAGCTTTCTGCTCATTCAACACAACATTTAGCTTGCGTTTAGAAAACACGTTAAAAAACATATTCAGTCCAATGGCTGTTATACTTCCAGCAACAATCCCGTTGTCCGTCAAGATTCGGATGCTGGATGGCATTTGGGCAAATAATTCCGGAACAGCGGTTACTCCTAATCCCATTCCGACTGAACAGGCGATAATCAATAGATTTTCCTGAGATGCAAAATTCACATGGCTAAGCATCTTAATCCCATAAGCTACGACCATTCCAAACATGGCCACCATCGCACCGCCCAATACTGAAGCAGGAATCACTGTCGTCAAAGCACCAATCTTGGGTACCAACCCAAGAATCACGAGAAATGCTCCTGTTGCATAAATCACACTGTTTCGCTTCACTCCTGAAAGCTGGACCAAGCCTACGTTTTGGGAATATGCGGTATAGGGGAATGCGTTGAACAACCCACCAAGAACTATGGCTAATCCTTCAGCACGATATCCTTTCGATAAATCTTCTTCTGAAACCTTCTTATCGCTAATATCAGCCAGAGCAAAATAAACTCCTGTAGATTCTACTAAACTCACCATTGCTACTAGTATCATGGTTAGGATTGCCGTTATTTCAAACGTCGGCATTCCAAAGTAGAAAGGTTTTGCCATATGAAACCAGGAGGCATCCCCAACTGCACTAAAATCTACTTTGCCTAGTACAAATGCAACGGCTGTTCCTGCCATCAATCCCAGTAGAATGGAAACAGAGCGGACAAAACCGGTAAAGAATTTATAAAGGATTAATATAAAGAACAACGTTCCAAAAGCAAGAGACAAATTTTCCAATGAACCGAAATCAGCACTCCCTTGTCCACCTGCCATATTGTTCATGGCTACTGGAATCAAGGTAATCCCTATGATCGTTACTACAGAGCCAGTCACTACAGGAGGAAAGAAACGAACCAGTTTCCCAAAGTACTTACTGATTACAATAACGAATAAACCTGAAACCAGAATCGAACCGTAGATCGCTGAAATACCATACTGTCCACCAATCGCGATCATAGGCCCTACAGCCGTAAACGTACATCCGAGTACGACTGGAAGTCCTATCCCAAAGAAACGATTTTTCCATACTTGCAATAAGGTGGCGATCCCACACATGAAGATATCAATGGATACCAGATAAGTCAGCTGTTCTCCCGTTAATCCTAATGCTCCTCCTACGATCAGTGGAACGATGACCGCTCCGGCATACATAGCGAGAACATGTTGAATCCCGAGTGACGCCAGTTTAATAGGCTGATTTTTCATTATACCCGCACCTCCTCTTGCTTAAATGTCACTTTGCCATTTTCAAGGGAATGGATTTCCGCTAATGATTCAACTCTGTATCCTGTTTCACGAACGAGCTTTCCTCCGTCTTGGAAGGACTTTTCTATGACAATCCCGATGCCGGCAACATGGGCGCCTGCTTGCTTAACTAAATCGATTAATCCCAAGGCCGCCTGTCCATTTGCTAAGAAATCGTCAACCAATAGGACACGGTCATTTTCTCCTATGTATTTACTGGAAATCGAGATTGTGTTCTCTTCCTGCTTCGTGTAGGAGTAAACCGTTGATGTAAGAACCCCTTCTGAAAGGGTTAATGATTTACGCTTTCGTGCAAATACAAGTGGAACATTCAATTGAAGAGCAGCCATCACGCCAGGAGCAATTCCGGACGACTCAATGGTTAACACCTTCGTAATTCCCAGATCTTTAAAACGGCGTGCAAATTCTTTCCCGATCTCCATCATCAATTCAGGGTCCACTTGATGATTCAGGAATGAATCTACCTTTAATACAGTATCTGAAAGGACGACACCTTCATCTTCAATCTTGTTTTTTAATAAATTCATAATCAAAACGCTCCTTTAATGTAATAGAACCTGGAAGTCTACAAAAAAACCCAAAGGCTATTGTGCTCTGGCTAGAGTGAGACAATGACCTTTGGGTTAGGCAAAGAGCGTCCGTGTTGTCGGACAATCCATTGCTCACTCATAGTCGAATCATTTACGGTAATCCGGTAGAAACTCGCGAGCCATATCCTCGCTATTATATGAGTGAAAACGAATATTGATTTGATATTGGATAGTATAACGGGAACTTGACAGTTTGTAAAGATTCATTTCTTAACAATATGCACGTAATTTATAAAAATGTTCGTAAAACGAGTGAACGGGCATAAAGTTTCATCCACTTTACACCCGTTCAGAAAGTTCCTGTAACAGCTTCCTTTTCTCACCATCAGTCAAGTCTGATGCCTTGATTTCTTTTCTCTTAGAGGCAATGAAAGCAAGCCTTTCTATATAGGAATCATCAAATGATTGGAAGAATTGATTGGTAAGCTTTTTAGCTAAGAATGGACTTGCTCCGCCTGTTGAGGCGGCAATCGTCAAATTACCTTTCTGCCTAAAGGAGACCATCTGCATATTTCCGCCATCACCGTCATCCACCACGCATAAAAGTTGGTTTTCCTCAGAATGGATTTTAACCTGTTCATTCACCCATCGTTCATTCGTGGCTGCGATGACGATAAAAGCATCTCGTAAATCATCTGGTTCCACTTCTCTTTTAACCCATAAAATTCTATTGTCTTCATGTAATGCTTGAATTCCATCTACAGCATCAGGACTGATGACTGTTATCCTTGCTCCCTGTTCTAAAAATACAGAGAGTTTACGATACGCCACTTTCCCTCCGCCTACAATCGATACTTGTTTTCCATTCACATCAATCATGATTGGCAGCATGTGATTCTCCTTTAACTAAGTGGGTTTCATTCACCCGGTCCAGGAATGCTTCTTCCACAAGAGGGTCATACCCTAAATAATTCCCCAGAATGATATGCTCATTTTCGGTTCGGCTGATCTCCCTTTCAATTCCTTTCATAAGTAACCCGGTAAACAGCAAGTAGGGAATAAAAATGACGTTTTTCTCTGTATTCCTGACAGATTCCAAGGTCTCTGAAAAGCTTGGTGAGGCCGCTGTTAAGTAACAGGTCTTTACACCTGCTAACTTTGTCTTTCGTTGTACAAGTTCAGCCAGGGCTCCTAAATCCTTTGTAACATCGGGGTCTGAACTTCCTCTTCCTATCAATACGGCAACGGTGGAAGAGTCAATTGAAGCAGCATCGTGTATTTTCTTTATCACACTTTCAGCCATCTTATCGTGAACCCCAATAGGATTACCATACGTTACCGTAATCCAAGGATAGGCTTCTTGACACTTTTGAATTTCTTCTGGAATATCTTTTTTCGCATGAACCGCTGTCAAAAGGAGAAGCGGAACGACGGAAACGTGTGAAGCTCCTTTTTTCACGCATGTTTCAAACCCTTCTTCAATAGAAGGTGATGCAAGCTCCAGAAAGCTTATTTCCTGAATATCCGCTTTAACATGTTTCTGGCATCTTTCAATGAAATCAATGGCTTCTTCACGGGCTTTCCCAATACGACTTCCATGACAAATGTATAAGACCGCGCCTGTCAATTACAGTGCCTCACTCATGATCGATTTCTTATCAAAGGCTTCTTCAAACCATTGAATCTTCTCCCGGAAACGGACCACTTCTCCGACTATGATCATGCTCGGGTTTTCAATTTTCTCTTCTTTTACAATATCGATAATCGTATCCAGCGTGCCTGTTACGGTTCTTTGCACTTCCGTTGTTCCCCAATGGACCAGTGCCACAGGCGTTTCCTTGCACTTACCGTTTTGAATGAGCTTTTCTTTAATATATGGGAGATTGCCGACCCCCATGTAAATAGCGAGTGTATCGATTCCTTTGGCCAGACTTTCCCACTTTTCATCTTCTTGTAGATTATTTTGTTTATGTCCCGTAACGAAGGCGACGCTTGAACTGGCATCCCGGTGTGTAACGGGAATTCCTGCGTAGGCAGCCGCTGCTATGCCGGAAGTGATCCCGGGGATGATTTCAAAGGAAATTCCTTTTTTTGCAAGGGCTTCTGCTTCTTCTCCACCTCTGCCGAAAACGAAGGGATCACCCCCTTTTAATCTCACCACTACCTTGCCACTGGTGGCGTAACGCACGAGAAAATGATTGATCGTATCTTGTTTCATCGTATGATAGTTTGGCAGTTTCCCGCAGTAAATTAAGTCGGCTCCTTTCTTTGCATAGGAGAGAAGCTCTTTATTCACCAGACGGTCATATAAAATGACATCTGCTTTTTGTATTGACTTCAATGCTTTTAATGTGATTAATTCAGGATCTCCAGGACCCGCTCCCACCAAGTAAACCTTCCCCATCCATTTTTCCTCCTTAAGGTTTTAAGATTGTTTCCTGTTCATGCAGAACAAACCCTGCACCATTCCCACGGATTCTACGTTTCTCGTAAAGAGAGATGTCTACCACATCAGGCTTTTTCAAAAAATACTTCTCTAATTCAATTTCTACTAGATCAAAGGCTTTCTCATCTGATTCAGCCGCTACTACGACAATCGTGACGAAGTCGTGAGTAGTCACTTCAAATCGATACAAGTTCATCCAGCATGCCTCCTTACGCTTCCTGAAGTAATTGATCTAACGATTCTTGAAGGGGAGCGGTACCGACCCGGTTGATATAGTCAAAAAAGGCTTCTCCCGGTTCTTTTGTTTGTTTAAAATGAAGGAGCAATTGCTTTACCACTCCTGTCAGGTTGCCTGCTTCCACTTTCCCTTTTAACTTTTCATTCAGTTTTCCACCGTCTTGAAGAGTTCCTCCGACGTATATTTCAAATGCTTCGATCATCTTCTTATCTTTTGTTCTCATTTTAATTCCTTGTAGCCCGATATCGGCGATTTGTCGTTGGCCGCATGAATTCGGGCATCCCACCATGTGGATTCTGACAGGGACATCCAATGAAAGTTCCCGATCCAATTGGTTGGCGATTTGCCTCATCCTTTCCTTCGTTTCCACTAAAGCGAGATTACAATATTCGATGCCTGTGCATGATACGGAATACCCGATGAAGGATAGTGGACTTGTTGAAATGCGATCAAAGATTTTCTCAGAAAGCAAAGCATTAACATGTTCATCTGGAATGTTGGGGATGATGAGATTTTGAGAATTACAGTTTCTCAGTTCTCCATTCCCGTATTTCTTGGAAATCCTCGCAAGCTCATATACTTCATCAGAATTTAAGCGTCCAACCGGAACATTCAGCCCCACATAATTGAGTCCTTCCTGTTTCTGTGGATGTACTCCGTAGAAATATCCTGCATTCCATCCTTCCACGGCATCTTCTCCCGCAGGTAAAAGTTCAACATACTGTAACAAGGTTTCTTTGAATTTCTCCGGTCCCCAATCTGCCATTAGGAATTTTAACCGGGCCAAATGTCTTTTCTCCCGATAACCGAAGTCGCGAAAAATCGTGGTGACGGCTATTGCGACTTCCTTCACTTGGTGTGGAAGGATGAATACATCCAACTCTTGGGCTAGGAATGGTCTTGCGGACAATCCTCCACCAATCTTCAGATGGAAGCCGACTTCTTCTTTACCGTCAATCAGCTTTTTCGCAGGAACAAAGGAAACACAATTGATTTCAGCATTCGACGCATTATTGATATTTGCGGAGATGGCTACTTTATATTTTCGCGGTAAATTAGAAAAGTCTTCGTTATGCTGGAAGAAATCATACACTTCTTTCACAATACTCCTTGTATCAAAAAGTTCATCAGGATCGATCCCTGCAAGAGGGTTCCCGACGATATTACGTGTGATATCACCACATGCACCGGCAGAAGACAATCCGACCTTTTCCAGACGTTTGAAGATGTCCGGAATCTGTTCAATCTTCAACCAGTGAAATTGAATCGCCTGTCGGGTGGTGATGTCATAGACGTCTCTTCCATACTCTTTACAAATGGCAGCGAGCTCCAAAGCCTGTTCATGTGTCAGGATTCCCGAGGGAACGTTCACTCTCATCATGAAATAGCCGTCTTCCTTTGGTCTTTGTAAATACAAACCTGCCCATTTAAATTTATCCCACTCTTCTTTCGGAATCGAAGAAAAGCCGTTTTCCGCATAGTAAGGAATATCTTCAAAGATAGACAACCCGTCTTTCTCCAGTTTCCATTGTTCCGTTTTGTTCAATTTTTCATTTGACTCCCATGATTTTGAATATGCCATGATTTTCTCCCCTTATATAAGTTGTTTTTGATTCAATACAGTTAGTAAGTACTCCACGCATTCTTCAATTGAATGTTTCTCTGTATCCAGTACCACTTCCGGTTTTTCAGGTGCTTCATAAGGAGCACTGATTCCCGTAAAATGAGTGATTTCCTCGTTACGTGCTTTTTTGTACAAGCCTTTCGGATCGCGCTTTTCACATTCTTCTAAAGAACAATGCACATAAACTTCGATAAATTCATCAATCTCCACTAACTTTCGTACGAGAGCACGATCTTCCCTGTATGGTGAAATAAAGGCTGTCAGCACAATTTGACCGCTGTCGATGAAAAGTTTGGACACTTCGCCAATTCTCCTAATATTCTCCTTGCGATCTTCTTCCTTAAATCCCAAATCATGGTTTAATCCATGACGGACATTATCACCGTCCAGAACATAGACCTGATGTCCTTGTTCGAAAAGAGAGTGAGCCAATGCATTGGCGACAGTCGATTTCCCTGAGGCGGATAAACCCGTGAACCATAAAATAAAGCTTTGATGTCCATTTTTTTTTCGTCTCTCTTGTTTCGTTACTGCGGTTTCATGCCATACGACGTTTTCTGATTTTTCATTCAACCCGGTATCCTCCTTAAGACGTTTGTCTAGCTTCTTGCTTTAGGCCTTTAATTAACACTTCGATCACTTCAGGGCGACTGAACGTTGAAGGGGGAACCTCCCCATTACGGAGCATTCCTCTCACTTTTGTCCCGGATAAAATAACGTGATCGCTCTTATCATGAGGACAAGTCTTCGTAGTCGCCATCCCTTCGCATCTCTCACAGTAAAAACTATGCTCGAAGCGGAGAGGGGTAATCCCTATCTCTTCTTCATTGAACTGATCAAATATTTTCTGTGCATCATAGGTACCATAATAATCACCAACACCGGCATGATCTCTCCCGACGATAAAATGCGTGCATCCATAATTTTTTCGTACCAGTGCATGGAAGATGGCTTCCCTTGGACCGGCGTACCTCATGGCAGCAGGGAAGACTCCTAAAAACACACGATCTTTAGGGTAATAGTTCTGTAATAGAACTTCATAGCTCTCCATTCTGATGCCCGCTGAGATATCATCCGCCTTTGTTTCGCCAACCAACGGATTTAAGAAGAGTGCATCCACGGTTTCCAATGCCGTTTTCTGAATATACTCATGGGCCCTGTGAACAGGATTTCTCGTTTGGAAACCGACAATCGTTTTCCATCCCTTTTCCTTAAACAACTTTCTCGTTTCACTTGGGTCAAATGTATACTCGTTGAACGGTTTGGAAAGACGTTTAATAAGGCTGATTTTCCCACCTACATACACATCTCCACGTTGGAATAATTTCTTGACACCTGGATGATCCTTGTCGGTCGTTCCGTATACGAGAAGGGCTTCTTTCTGTTTGTCTGGTTCATAAATATCCTCGACTTCAATGAGGCCATATGTTTCCCCCTTATAAACAAGGCGGCTCTTTAAGCCTTTCTTTACGTCTCCTGCTTTTTCTTTTGCAATGGGCAAGGTAATCGGGATGCTCCACACGCTGCCGTTTCGCAAACGTAAACTTTCTACTACATGTTGATAATCAACTTCAGTCAAGAATCCATTTATAGGGCTGTATGCACCTATTCCAATAAGTTCCAAATCACTTAACGCGGTTTCGTCTAACGGGATCTCATGGAGAATATCCTCATAGGGTTCTTCTGGTAAATATGATTGAACAAGCGTTCCTCCGTGGGGCTGTAAACTCATCATTTATCCTCCTTAACATATTGTTTTAATCGGAATTAAGATTAAATTCCGCCTCCGTCTTCGTGAACGGATCGCCTTTCTTCATTGATCACTCGCATGAGGGATAGTGCTCCCACAGTTGCGATAATGACGCTTATTGGAACCACAATCGAATATAGATCGCTATCGATCACGAGCTTTACTAAAAAATATGAAATACTAAGTGAAATCAGGGGAGAGACCACCCATATTTTGACGATTTTTTTGACAATTTTCTTTTGCAGCATATGTTTGCCGTTCTTCGCCATCCCGAGGCCTATGATCGAGGACGAAGTAACCTGAGTAAGCGGAATCGGTAATCCATACAGTGAGCTCACCATCACAAGGATCGCTCCTGTAGAAGAAATGAGGATTCCTTCGGCTTTTGAATAGTGTGTAATTTTTTTCCCGTTTGTTTCCACTACTTTTTTCCCCATTATGATAGCTCCGAGGGCAACGAATAAGCCACCCAGCCAAATCCCCCGAGAAGGAGACATTAAACCCGCACCCACTAATGGACCGACGGCGTTGGCTACATTATTCATCCCTGCCGAAAACGCTTCAAAGAATCCGGCGATAATCAAAAGGTACGCAAGCCACCTTTTTTCAAAATGGAAACCACGCTTTTCAAGTTTTACTAAACATATACCGAATACCCATGTAATCCCGAAGGCAATGACCGGGACAATCACCCAGAATGACATGATTGTTAAAAGTGATTTCACATATAGAACTTGATATGCGACTCCAACTCCTACAACCGCTCCTACCGTTACTTCACTTGTAGACAGCGGGATCCCTATCACATTTGCAAGGAACAAGGATATGGTGGCGGATAACAAAATGATGACCACGATTTTGATGGAGAGTACATGCTGCGGGATAATCCCTGAACTAATGGTTTTAACTACTTCTCCACCACCAAGAACAGCACCACTCAGGACACCTGCAGCGCAGATCCATAATGAATTCCTGATGTTTTTTATTGCTCCTGCACCATACGCAACCCCCATCGATGCTGCCGCTCCGCTGGCACCAATGTTCATAGCGAAGAACAAGCTTATGATCAGGGCGAATGTTTCAAGCAAAGAATGTCACCTCTTTTTAATGAAGACCGCATTCGGTTTTCCCTTTTCCTTTCCATCTACCGGAGCGAAGATCATTGATGTCTATGGATGGTGTTGTACAATGGAAGCATCCGATACTTGGATACCCCTGATCATGAAGTGGATTATAGGATAGGTTATGCTTATGGACATACCTCCAAATCTCCTTCCACGTCCAGTGAATCAATGGACAAATCTTAACTGATTGAAACTTGTCATCCTTATTGATGAATTCAACCTGACTTCTTGTAGGTGATTGTTCTCTTCTTAATCCTGAGATCCAAGCATTCCCTTTGGATAAGGAATCTTTTAAAGGGTCAAGCTTTCGAATTTGACAGCATTGATTGGGGTTTCTCTCCCACAACTTATCTCCATATGTTCCTGCTTGCTCTTGGAGCGTTAATTCAGGCTTTTTCATATGAATGGTGATACCAGGATACTTCTCCTTCACCTTTTCAATCGTTTCATAGGTTTCCTTGAAATGAACACCTGTATCAAGAAATACTATGGCTGCTTTCGGTTGCACTTTGGTTAGGAGATCGATTAATACAATCCCTTCAATGCCAAAACTGCATGCATATACGACACTTTCACCATAATGATCATACGTCCACTCAAGGACGTTAAGCGCTCCTTTATAGACCGGATCAATTTCAAAATTGATGGATGGTTTTTTCCAAGTTTGATAGGTTAACATGATACACCCCTTTCCCGCTCATCCAAACAAAAAGAGGCGATAACAAGATATAGGAATTTCCTTTATCTGTGTTATGCGCCTCTAGTTTGTCTAGTCAGCTTATTTAATTCGCACTTTCTCGTTTTTCTCCAATTGAATGACTTTACCGTCCTGAACCACAATTGTAATCGATCCAAAACTCATCGTCTTCAACATCGAAGTGATCTTTTCGACTACCACATCATAATCTGCTTCTTGATTTTTTTCTTTAGTCACATGATTCCCCCAATTTTTATCTTATCCAGAAAAACATGAATGAAAAAAAACAACCCTCCATTTTGGAAAGTTGTTCAGGTAAGGATACCTTATCTTCCAAAATGACTTCACATTTTGCTGGAATTAGCACCTTACATAACGTAGGTTGCTGGGCTTCGCAGGGCCAGATCCCTCCACCACTCTGGATAAGAGTTATTAATTTTAATATTCTAAATAATATCATATTCTACAAGGAAGTCAACCCGAGTTTCTCTATCGGATTTATGTCTTTTGGCTTATTTTTCTTGCAAAGCCTTCATTCTCTTTATTTCTATTCGCTTTATTAACGCTATAGGACACTATTTTCACCTGAGTGATCAAAATAATTGAAAGATTAATTTACCCTCGATCACTTTTTTCTGGTCCTGGTTGACCGCAAAAACTTTAAAATGTATGAGATCATCCTGTTTTTCTGATACTTCTGCAATCAATGTAATGACATCGTTCAATAAAACCATCCCTTTAAACCGGACGGTGTACTCTTTGATATATCCTTCTTCATAAAGATCACTAAAAAGCTTGGAGACATTGCCCATCGTCCACATGCCATGAGCAATGACTCCTGGAAGACCCAGTTTATGCGCCTCCTCATCGATCGTATGAATGGGGTTATAATCCCCCGAGGCTCCTGCATATTTGATTAAGTCGATTCTCGAGACTGGACCTAACTCAACAAGGGGAAGGATTTCACCTATATTAAAGGATGATAGTTTAGTCATATTCCCAACCTCTCTTTAACCGCTTCAGTGATAATGACAATCGCTTCGGAAGTGAAAACCCTTTTCCCTCCTGAATCTTCACCGATGTCTTCTATTACAAGAAAACCAAGTGTTCCACCCGATCCTTTCCGTTCATAGTAATCTTTTATTTTCGTGTAACACTGAATACATTCCCCGACCTTCAGTGGTCTTTCATAGTGAAAAGATTGTTCACCATGAATTAACCCGACGTTCGGTAAATGAAAACCTTCAATCGTTCCATAGTCGAACACTCTGGGAAAAGTGGGGGGAGGGATATTCCCCCTGAACCTGGATCTCTTTCCTGCTTCTTTATCAACATAAATGGGATTGAGATCTCCAATGGCTTCGGCAAACTTACGGACCGCTCCTTTTTCCACACAATTTTCTACGGAAGTTGAGCGTTTACCAATATAAGATTCAAACATATCCTTCACCTCTTTCTCCCTTTAGGCTTTCGGCCCGCCAGCTACGTATAGGACTTGACCGTTAACGAATGACGAGCTTTCATCCGCAAAAAACGCCACTGCATTCGCTATATCTTCCGGCTGCCCGCTCCTTCCTACAGGAATTCCTTGAAGACTCGCTTCCACCAGTTGTTCAAAGGGGATTCCGATCCGCTTCGCCGTTTCTCTAGTCATTTCCGTTTCGATGAATCCGGGGGCGACTGCATTGGTCGTAATGCCCAGAGGTCCAAGCTCTATTGCCAGAGTTTTCGTTAAACCTTGAAGACCTGCTTTAGCGGTAGCGTAATTTGCCTGTCCGCGGTTACCGAGTGCAGAGGTAGACGAGATATTAATAATACGGCCATACCTGTTCTTCACCATATGACCTTGCGCTGCCTTTGCTACGTTAAATGATCCTTTCAAATGCACATCCATGACCGTTTGCCAATCGTTATCGGTCATTTTAAATAGCAAATTGTCTCTGATGACTCCTGCATTGTTGATGACAATATCAACGGAGCCGAAAGTTTCATAGACTTCGTTTATGGCCTCTTCTACTTCCCGGGATTCTATTACATTCGCAACTTTTGTATATATTTCATACTTTTTCAATTCCTCGCTGATTTCCAAAAGTGCCTCTTCATTCACGTCAATGATGGCAACCATTGCCCCTTCTTCTGCAAAGAGCTTTGCAATCGCTTTACCGATCCCCCGGCTCCCGCCTGTTACTAAAGCTACTTTTCCTCTAAATCTATCACCCATTCACATTACCTCCCTATTCCTTTAAACAAATTGGCCCACTTTTACATGCCCTTTTAATAGATTCCGTGAAATGATCAGTTTTTGAATTTCATCAGTACCATCATAAATCCGCCACAATCTTGCTTCACGATACCAGCGTTCGATGGGAAGCTCTCTTGTGTAGCCCATCCCTCCGTGAATTTGAAGGACCCGATCCACTACCCGATTGCCCATATTCGATCCGTACAGCTTGGCAATCGATGCAACATGGCGATTATCTTCTCCTTGATCCAGCGTGAATGCTGCATTTAGCACAAGCCATCTGGCAGCTTCAATTTCCACGGCAGAGTCAGCGATCTTCCATTGAATCGCTTGTCTATCCGCGATTGGCTTTCCAAATGTCTCCCTTTCCTTTGAATAGTCAATCGCCATTTGAAGTAAGCGTTCCGCTGCTCCTACCGCTTGTGCCCCTACAATCCACCGTGCGAACCCGATCCATTCCAGGCCAAGATTGTAGCCACCATCAATTTCACCCAGAATATTTTCTTCAGGCACCCGCACGTCATCAAAAAACAGACTGGCCGGTCCCCATTCCCCCATGGTATGAATGTATTCAGATGTCCATCCCATCCTACGATCGGCAATAAAACAGGTTACTCCGTCCCGACCCGTTCGCCGATGCTTTTCCTTATCGGTCACCGCCATGACCATGACAAAGTCTGCTTCATTTCCGCCCGTAATAAAGGTTTTTTCACCATTTAACACCCACTCATTTCCATCCTTCACTGCGGTCATCCGAATGTTTTGAGTATCGGATCCAGCTCCCGGTTCCGTCATGGCGAAGCAGGACTTTTTCTCTCCGTTTATAGTGGGGATCAAATAGTTCTTTTTCTGTTCTTCGTTGGCATAGTATAGGATGTTGTCTGCATAACCACCGAAACTGAAAGGCACAAAGGTTTTGGAGATTTCCATATATACAATGGCCATCATCATTTGCCCGAGATCCGCTCCGCCGTACTCTTCTGGTGTATTGATCCCCCAGAACCCTGCTTCCTTTGCTTTTAACTGTAGCTCATTTCTTTTTTCCGGGGAAAGACTTGGTTTTCCTTCCCGTTCATTTCTTAGCACTTCATTTTCTAAAGGTATAAGTTCTTTCTCAACAAATTTACGGATGGTTTTTTGAATCATCCTTTGTTCATCTGATAACCGTAAGTTCATACCGGTTCCCCCCTATAAAGTCCTAGAATTTTGGTTGCAGGATTACCTTTCCTACCGTTTTTCTTGCCTGCATGAGTGAATGAACCTTTGCTGCTTCTTCTAAAGGAAACACATGACCAACCGTTACTTTCAATTCCCCGGACGCGACGTAATGAAAGATTTCATGAAGGGTTTTCTGGGTAAGTTCGGAATCTCTCATGAGAGGAGGGAGGAAGAACCCGATAACAGATTGATTCTTTGCCATCAATGAAGAAGGATAAAATCTGCTCTGCTCCCCGCTTGCTACTCCGTAAATGACCATTCTTCCGAAATAGTCGAGACATTTTAACGTTTTATAGAAAATGTCACCGCCAGCCATCTCCAATGCCAGATTTACGCCCTTTCCATTTGTTGCTTCTAAGACGTCTGCTTCCCAGCCATCCTGAGTGTAGTTGACTAATACGTCTGCCCCCATTTCCCCAGCAAGACGTAACTTTTCCTCTGTACTGGCCGTGGCAATCACCTTACCTGCTCCAAAACGTTTTGCCAGTTGGACGGCAAGCAGGCCAACGCCACCAGCAGCTGCATGAATGAGGACGGCTTCTCCCTGTTGCACTCTTCCCAATGTTTTCAAAATATGATAGGCACTTAAACCCTGAACAGGGATGGCGGCAGCTTCTTTGAAATCCAATCCATATGGGAGGGGGATCACCGAACGCTCATCTGTCAGGGCAAATTCTGCATAACCTCCGGAATCCATCATGGCTACAACCCGGTCTCCCTTTCTTACTCTCGTCACATCTTCTCCCACTTCAGTGACGATTCCCGCCACTTCAGAACCCGGAATATATGGGAGTGGGGTTTTTACCACATATTGCCCTTCCCGTCTTGCTGTATCAGCATAATTGACTGCAGATGCATGAACTTCGATAAGGACTTCTCTACCTTGAGGCACCGGAACATTTATATCCACATTCTCTAATACATTAGGGCTTCCAAACTCTTTAAACTGAATGGCTTTCATCCTAATCCCTCCTATTTCCCTGAAAAAGATGGTCTTCTTTTTTCTTTAAATGCTGAAACTCCCTCAGCATGATCTTCAGTTGAAATCATCATTGTTTGTGTGATTCGTTCTTGTTCAAGTATTTCATTCAATGATGTGGTGAATGAACGATCAATCATTTTCTTCATCATTCCATATGCTTTACTTGGACCCAAGGCTAATTCCTGAGCCCAATCAGTTGTTTCCTCTTCAAGTCTTTCAGAAGGGACAATACGGTTTACCACACCTAAGTCATACATTCTTCTTACAGCCACAGGTTCTGCTGAAAAGAAGAATTCTTTCGCTAAATGAGGACCGATGATGCGTGGAAGAAAATACGAACCTCCGCCATCGGATATAAGACCTACTTTAGAGAAGCTTAAAGCAAATTGACTATCTTCTGAAGCGATAATCAAATCGCAGGAGAGGGCCAGATTAAATCCGGCACCTGCTGCAAAGCCGTGTACCGAGGCGATGACCGGTTTATCTATTTCCTTAATCGCTTTAATGCATGTATTTAATATCCCGATATGTTCATAGACTTCTGTTGATGTGGCGCTCCCCATTGTTTTCACGTCGCCGCCTGCAGAAAAGGCCCTCCCGGCACCGCGAATCACAATGGCTCTAATTTCCTCATTATGTTCTGCTTGCTGGAGTGCTTCGACGATTCCCGTAAGCATGCTCTCATCAAAGGAATTCAAGCTATCCGGTCTGTTTAATGTCAATGTAAGCACCCGGTCAGTGGTTTCAATTAGTAAAGAGGTTTTCATCGTTTCGATCATCTCCTTGTCTTTATTCCTGGCGCTCGAATGCAGCTTGATTTCCAAGGGTGATTAAAGATTCCGCAAACCGATCAAATTGAGAAAATCGTGGATCCCTGGTTTGCCCCATCTTAAAGCGGTAATAGATTTGTTGCACAATGACTGCGAGCTTAAAGTAAGCAAAAGATAAATAAAAATGGATATGGTTCACGTCCCTGCCGCTTTTCCTGGCATACTCTTCGATAAATTGCCTTCTGCTGTAAAAACCGTCCATGATCGTTACCGGAGGCTTTCCAAGACCGAACTTTAATAACTCGGGATCATCATTCTGTATCCAATACCCCATAGCGACACCTAAATCTGCAAGGGGATCGCCAACGGTCGCCATCTCCCAGTCAAATAACCCCACCATGGATTTCATGTCAGAAGAAAACATGGCATTGTTTAATTTATAATCATAATGAATGATTGTCGATTCAGCATTTCCTGGTACATTCTTTATCAACCAGTGTGTCAGCTGATCTACTTCACCAATTTCACTTGTTTTGGCACGCTCGTAACGATTGATCCACCCGTGTACTTGTCTTTCCATAAAATGTTCGGGCTTACTGATTTCATTAAGAGTTGTTTTTCTGTGATCAATGGAATGAAGTTCCACCAGTTTAGAAACCATTTCCTCCGATATTCTCCTGCAGACATCTGGGGTTACATGGAGATGCGGGGGAAAGGAAGTATCAAATACTTCACCCCTTTTTCGCTCCATGATAAAAAATGGGCTGCCTACGATCCTTTCATCATCAGAGAATACATACGGCTCCGGTGTAACCCCGAATAGTGGTTGAATTTCTGAAAGAATCCTAAATTCTCTTTTCATATCATGAGCTTTTGGAGCCACGGGTCCCAAGGGAGGCCGTCTCAGAACACCTTCCCATTCACCCATTTTTAATAAATACGTCAGATTTGAGTGTCCCGCAGAAAATTGCCTTATGGATAGGTCTTCTTGAATGAAGTTAGGGAAATGCTCATTCAAGAAGTATTTTAAATTGGTTACATTCAGTTCTTCTCCTTGTCGCACCGCTACCGTTTCATATCCTGTTTTTTCAGTCATGTTACCCCTCCCTAATTAAGAATATTCAGTCTTTTCTGATTGAAGATGAATGCTTAACTGCTCTTTTAACAACTCAGGGATCATTTTGCTTTGCTGCTCAAGAAAATCAAAATAAACGATCACCGCATTTCCCTTTGCTATCAATTGATGGGTGTTCGCACATAAGATATCATGCTCTAATTGAAAGCTCTTTGATCCAATTTTTGATAGATAGGTGGTGATCTTCAGCTCTTGATTAAAATATCCTTGGGATATAAAGTCACATTTGGTTGAAGCCAGAATAAATCGCCAGTCTTTCACATCCATATCAAATCCGAGAGCTTGAAAGAATCTAATTCTTGCTTCTTCTAAATAAACAAAATAAGTTGTATTGTTGATATGACCTAATGCATCCGTTTCGCAAAATCTACTCGTTACCATGATGGTTTCCATTTGCACGCCCTCTCCTTCCATAAATACTAACCAGTCGGTATGTTAATTCGAAAGGAAATCCTGTAGATGATTTCCCATTTACTATGACTCAATCCCTTTTAATACCATATCGACAAAAGTCCGGGCAATTTCATGATCGGATTTCGCACCATCAGGTTTATACCATTGGTAGCTCCAATTCATCATTCCGAGAATTCCAAAAGCTACAATCGATACGTCAAAGACCTCATGAAAGTCCCCGTTCTTCCTACCTTCTTTCAGGAGAGTTTCAATATTATATCGATACATATCCCGCTTAGGCTCAATTGCCTCCAGACTTTCCTTGCTCAAGTGCCTCATTTCTCTAAAAAATACTTTGGCACTGCCCCCTTGCTCTTTAATGTCCAGAATGGAAAGATGGACAATATCATATAGTTTTTCCATGTAGCTCTTCCGGTCATCCCCAAGAACTCTTTCCTGTTTAGATAATAAGCCATCAATATAGCTCATGTGAATTTCCCTTAACAGCTCTTCCTTACTGGAAAAGTAGTAATAGAATGTTCCTTTCGTTACACCAATGGATTCTACGATGTCCTGGATGGAAGTAACAGTAAACCCCTTCTCATCAAATAAGCGTACAGCATGTTCTGTAAGTTTTTCTTTCATCTGAAATCCTCTCAATCTGCAAATATCACCTGAATTATATCATATTACCTCACGCTTTCACGCAGAGCTCTTCTTAATATTTTCCCAACACTCGTCTTAGGAAGCTCATCACGGAACTCGATGATTCTTGGTACCTTGAATGAAGACATATTCTCCTGACAGAATCGAACCAATTCTCCTTCAGATGCCTTTTCCCCTGACTTTAAGACGACCACTGCCTTAACGGTTTCTCCTCTATAAGAGTCCGGGACTCCGATTACAACAGCTTCCTGTACGCTTGGGTGCTCGTAAATGACTTCCTCGACTTCCCTCGGATACACATTGTATCCTGATGCAATGATCATATCCTTCTTTCGGTCTACTATCGATACATACCCTTCATCATCCATCCGGGCGATGTCCCCTGTGTAAAGCCAGCCATCTCGAAGGGCGTGGGCAGTCTCTTCAGGTAAATTCCAGTAGCCTTTCATGACTTGAGGGCCTTTAATTATGAGTTCGCCCACATCCCCTAAAGGAACCTCCTTAGTACCAGTCGCTAAATCGACTACCTTATAGTCTGTGGATGGAAAGCCGATTCCGACGGTTCCCGGCTTTCTTTCTGCAAAAGCTGGGTTGCAATGAGTCGTTGGTGAAGCCTCTGATAAACCGTATCCCTCTAATATTTTCGCTCCTGTTTTCTTCTCGAATTGATTCAATAACTCTACTGGCATCGGGGCACTTCCGCTATTACAAATCTTTATAGAATCAATTCCGTACTCTTCTGCCTGTGGATGATTGGTGATTGCCACGTACATCGTCGGCACACCTGGGAACAGTGTAGGCTGTTCGTTTTTAATCGTTGTTAATACTTCGGTCAATTCAAACCTGGGGAGCAAGATCATTTCATTGGCCGAATAGACCGCAAAGTTCATACAGGAATTCATCCCAAACACATGAAAAAACGGAATCACACTCAGGCTTCTCTCTTTTCCTCTTTCGATGCTCTCTTTAAAGAAAAGTTGACTCTGAATGACATTTGAAAGAATGTTTTTATGAGTGAGCATAACTCCCTTGGATGCACCGGTTGTCCCACCTGTATATTGAAGGACTGCCACGTCTTCTTCAGGATTTATCGACACGGGCGATACTTTACCATCCCCCACCCTTAAAAATTCATCAAAGGAGTAGTCCGAAGCACTGTATTCCTTCTGGAGGCTGACTACGATAATCGTCTTGATCTCTGTTTCCTGTTGTATAGATTTAACCATAGGATAAAAACGGTCCAATACGACGATTGTCTCAGCTCCCGAGTCATTAAGCAGATGGATTAATTCCCTTTCAACCGACATCGGATTCACCTGTGTGACAATTCCCCCGAATGTAAGGATTCCATAATAAGAGATCACATATTGCGGACAGTTCGGGAGCATGATCGCCACCCTGTCTCCTTTCTTCAATCCAATATGTTGAAAGGATGAAGCAAGCATGGAGACGGCACCTTGAAGTTCAACATACGTGATCCGTTTTTGATAAAAGCTGATACATGGATGATCCGGGAATGAAGAAACGGTATGTCGAAGCATTTCTGGTATTGAAAAATCCACCGCAGGAATTTCAGTCTCATACGCTAAAGGGTAATGACTGAGCCAAGATTTAGTTGTCATAAAATCATTCCTTCCATTTCAGATTACTCATATACTAATTCTGAATGTACCTTAAAAGATTAATCCTCCACCATCAACAGATAGTGTGGCACCGGTTATAAAGGAAGCCTCATCAGAAGCTAAAAACAGAATCGCTGATGCGACTTCTTCTGGATTTCCAATCCGTCTTAGAGCATTTGATTGAGAGATCGCCGACCATTTCTTCTCATCTTTCTTCCAACCATTGATGATGTTCGTATCAATAACCCCAGGCGCTACTGCATTCACTCGAATATTATCCTTTCCATATTCCAGGGCAGCATTTTGTGTCAGTAGGATGACACCACCTTTTGCCGAATTGTAGGCTGACACGTATTTGCGGCCCTTTAAACCGAGAAGGCTCGATACATTCACAATTACACCATCTTTTTTCATCAATTCAGGTATGGCATACTTCATTCCCAGAAAAATGCTCTTTAGGTTTGTATCCAATACGGCATCCCATTCGTTTTCGTCCAGATCAATACTCCTGACTTCCGACTGTCCGATTCCTGCATTATTGATAAGGATATCGAAACCTCCGAAATGTTCTACCGTTGTTTGTACGAGGGATTGAATGCTTTCACTTTCCCGCACATTCGTCTTGACAAAGAGTGCACTTCCTTTTTTTTCGTGAATGAGTCTGACCGTTTCTTCACCACTTGCATCATCCAGATCTGCTACTACAACAGCAGCACCTTCTTTTGAGAACCTTAGTGCTGTAGCGCGCCCAATTCCTCCGCCCCCACCTGTAATAACGGAAACTTTCCCTTGTAATCTCATCATCATCCAACTCTCTTCCTAGCTCTCTACAGGAGAAGCTTTTTCGTGTTTTCTCAATTCCAATTTTGCCAATTGGGCGCGGTGTACTTCATCAGGTCCATCAGCAAGGCGCAGTGTACGGGCATTTGCCCATTGAGCTGCCAACGTGTAGTCATCCGATACTCCTGCTGCCCCGAACGCTTGAATGGCCCGGTCAATCACACGTAAAGCCATGGAAGGAGCCACCACTTTAATCATGGCGATTTCCTGTTTCGCTGCTTTATTGCCGACTGTATCCATCATGTAGGCTGCTTTCATTGTGAGAAGTCGGGCTTGTTCGATTTCAATTCTTGAATTCGAAATCCATTCTCTTACGACCCCCTGATTTGCCAACGCCATTCCAAATGCATCACGATCCTGAACACGCTTACATAATTCTTCAAGTGCCCGCTCTGCTGCCCCGATTAATCTCATACAATGATGGATTCGCCCCGGTCCTAATCTTCCTTGTGCAATAGCGAAACCTTTTCCTTCACCCCAGATCATATTTTCTAGAGGGACTCTCACTTCGGTAAAGGTGATTTCTCCATGACCATGAGGGGCATGATCGTAACCGAACACAGGAAGCATACGCTCAATTTTCACACCCGGTGTATTAAGTGGGATGATAATCATTGATTGCTGTTCATGACGACTCGCTTCTGGATCCGTTTTTCCCATCAAAATTGAAAAGCTGCACCGAGGGTCACCGGCGCCAGATGACCACCATTTCTTCGCGTTAATGATGTATTCGTCTCCATCCCGGATGATACTCGCCTTTATATTCGTTGCATCGGAAGACGCGACATCAGGCTCAGTCATAGAGAAACACGAACGGATATCACCATTTAGAAGTGGGATAAGATATTGTTGTTTTTGAGTGGGCGTCCCATAACGTTCCAACACTTCCATATTTCCTGTATCAGGAGCATTGCAATTAAACACTTCAGGGCCGATCAGAGATCTCCCCATGATTTCACAAAGAGGGGCGTATTCTACATTATTGAGCCCTGCCCCATATTCGCTTTGAGGAAGAAATAGGTTCCATAATCCTTGTTTCTTCGCTTCAGCTTTTAATTCTTCCATGATTGTAGGAACCCCACTCCAGCGGGTTTCATGCTGATTGAGCTGATTTTCATAGAGGGATTCGTTCGGGTACACGTATTCTTCCATAAAACGGGATATTTTATTTTGATATTCTTGTACTTTTGGAGAATAGGAGAAATCCATTACATCCATCCTTTCTTAACCACCACATGTAATACTTCCCACTTGGTTACATCGCTGAGGATCCACCATCCACGACGAGAACTGAACCAGTGACAAAGTCAGATGCACGAGCCGCCAGGAAAAGTGCCGCTCCTTTTAAATCATCTTCGGTACCGAATCGATTTAATGGTGTTCCGTTTAAAATGGCTTCCCCTGCATGAGATAGAATTCCTTTTGACATTTTTGTTGGAAAGAATCCCGGTGCAATTGCATTCACATGAATTCCGCGGGATCCCCATTTCACGGCTAGATCCTTCGTGAAATTGATGACCGCTGCTTTACTGGTGCTATAGCCAATGGCATCCATATAACGTGGGTCTGTACCTTGAAGACCTGCTACGGAAGCAATATTAATGATTTTTCCTCCCTGTTGCTCGAGCATTAATTTCCCCACGGCCTGTGACATAATAAAAGTACCGTTTACATTCACATTGATCACTTTATGCCAAGCGTCAAGAGGCATTTCTTCTGCAGGTGCCCCCCAGGATGCACCACTGTTATTCACTAAAATATCAATGCGGCCGAAAACCTTCTTCGTTTCATCTACAACGTGCTGTACATCTTCAGGATTAGTGACATCACATTTCAATGCCAGTGATTGGACACCAATTTCTTCTAATTCCTTCTTCACGTCTTCACATGCTTCAACGTTTCTCGAGCATACTACAACGTTTGCCCCCGCCTCAGCAAACCCTGTCGCGATTTGTTTTCCGAGCCCCCTGCCTCCTCCAGTCACAAGGGCAACTTTACCTGATAAATCAAATAATTCATTCACATGCATGGTCGTGCCTCCTCATCTTTTACAGCATTTCATTCACACACCTTAGATACTAACCGGTCGGTATGTTTAATTCTATAGTAATGAATATACTCTGAATTTTCAATCATAATGACTGGAAATAGATAAATTAATTTTCATACAAAAGAAAAACTGACTCATATTTGAATGAGCCAGCCCTCTTTTTTAAGCTTCTGCTTCAATGATTTCTTTGTTGTACGTTTCGTTATCCAAATCCCCTGTCACTTTACTTGTTATGATTCCAGATGTCATTGCACCACTCACATTAACTGCTGTTCGCCCCATATCAATCAAAGGTTCAACAGAAATTAATAGCCCCGCTAACGCTACTGGAAGATCCAAGGCGGATAGAACAAGGATAGCAGCAAACGTAGCTCCGCCTCCAACGCCAGCAACACCGAAGGAGCTGATGGCCACCACTACGATGAGCGTAAGAATAAAGGAAGGGGTTAATGGATTAATCCCGACAGTCGGTGCAATCATCACTGCAAGCATGGCAGGATACACACCTGCACAACCGTTCTGACCGATGGATAACCCGAATGATCCTGAGAAGTTGGCAATCCCTTCTGAAACACCCAATTTATTCTTTTGTGTCTGAATGTTAAGTGGAAGTGTTCCGGCACTGGATCTCGACGTAAAAGCAAATGCCAATACAGGAAAAACTTTTTTCATGTAAGTGACCGGATTTAAGCCAAGAAGAGTAAGCATGATTAAGTGAATGGCAAACATGATAATCAAGGCCACATAAGACGCTCCAACAAATTCTCCAAGCTTCATGATACTATCAAAATTACTCAATGCCACTGTTTTAGCCATGATGGCCAACACACCGAATGGAGTGAGTCGTAACACCAAAGTCACGATTCTCATCACTACAGCATAGACGGAATCAACGATCTTCTTGAAAAATTCAGCAGCCTCAGGCTCTTTGCGCTGAGCCCCCAAGTAAGCGATACCGATGAAAGCTGCGAAAATTACGACAGCGATCGTTGAGGTTGCTCTTTGTCCCGTCAAGTCCAGGAACGGATTCGCAGGTAAAAGCTCGAGAATTTTTTGAGGATAACTCTGGCCTTCTAAAGCTGTTGCTCTCTCCTCTAATTGAACACCCCTTGCCGTTTCTGCATCTCCTTGATCAATCTGGATCGCTTCCAAGTCAAAAGCCACGGTCGTAGCAATTCCGACAGCAGCAGCAACGGCTGTTGTGCCTACCAGCAATCCAATGATCAGCACGGAGATCTTCCCTAAATTATGCGACCGTTTTAATTTAGTGAAGGCTGATATTATGGACACGAACACTAATGGCATGACAATCATTTGCAGAAGTTTAATATAGCCGGTTCCGACGATGTTAAACCATTCGATCGATTGTGTGACATTTTCATCCCCTGCTTCATATACCCACTGTAATCCAAGACCAAATAAAATTCCCAGCCCCAGAGCGGTAAACACCCGTTTTGAAAATGAAACATTTTTCCTTTGCATATAAAGTAATACACCAATGAGAACAAGAAACACCAAAATGTTTAACAAAACAAACCAGACATTCATTCTTACCCCTCCCTCTTATCGTTGATGATAATACAAGTTAGACCGAGGTCTACTGTATAGTATGATGAGGGAGTGGGAGATATGTTGCTATAGTGGTTTAATTTTTTATTGTGGATCGCTTACGATCGTAAAAGCTTTTGTTGGACAACTTGGGATAAGTTTTCCGTGCGAAAGGGATGTTTTGAAATCGCAGAAATGACTGCGACACCGTCCGCACCTGCTTCCAATACTTGAGAAGCATTACTGTCATGAATGCCTCCAATCCCGACAAGGGGGATATCGATCCCATATGTTCTTATTGACTGGATGATTTTTGGGCCACGGACCTCTCTGCAATCATTCTTTGTATTGGTAGGAAACATTGGACCGACTCCAAGATAGTCTGCCCCGGACTCCACAGCTAACCTGGCTTCAATCACGTCATGTGAGGAGACACCAAGTATTCTATTCCCTATTTTCCGACGGACTTTTTCGATAGGTTCATCCTCCTGACCTATATGTACTCCATCTGCGTTCATTAATAACGCCAGCTCTACATCATCATTCACGATAAAAGGAACACCGTGTTGCCGACATAAACGCTGTAGCTCATGTGCCAGCTCAACTTTCGCATCACCTTCTAAACCTTCCATACCTTTTTCACGAAACTGAAACATGGTAACTCCGCCTAAAAGGGCTTCTTCTAATACAAGTGCCGGATGCTTCTCACAATTATGGCTTCCCATCACAAAGTATAATTGCAGACTTTCTCTGAGAGTCATACATTCATACCTGCATGGTACGCCCAATGATTCGTCGGGCCGTGTTCACTCCCAATTCCCAGGGAGTCACTGATCGCGGCAGTTATAAATTGTTTGGCAGTTTGGACAGAATCATAGACCGTATGTCCTTTTGCCAATTGTGCTGTAATCACAGCAGAGAATGTACACCCTGTTCCATGTGTATGTGGTGTGAAGACTCTCGGACTGCTAAACTCATAAAATCTCTTTCCATCAAAGAGTATGTCAGTCGCTTGTACAGATTGAGCATGAGATTGATGCCCACCTTTAATCACCACATGTTTTGGTCCCATTTGGAACAATACCTCCGCCGCTTTCTTACGTTCAACATCATTCAGAATGTCTATACCTGTCAACGCCTCCGCTTCTGGAATATTCGGGGTGATCACATAAGCAAGCGGGAACAATAATTGGGTGAGGGCATATATGGATTCTTCTTCCAATAAAGATGCGCCACCTTTTGCAATCATCACTGGATCCACAACAAGCATATCCCAGGAGCGTGAAAGGACAAAGTCGGCAACACTAGAAATGATATCTGCATTCACTAACATGCCTGTTTTAATCGCTTGAGGTGATAAATCTTCAGCAATGGATGTCAGTTGTTCAATGACAGCCTCTGGCGATAATGGATACACTCCTTGTAATCCTCTTGTATTTTGTGCAGTAACCGCAGTGATCGCAGACATTCCATACACTTTCAGTTCCTGAAACGTTTTAAGATCTGCTTGAATTCCTGCTCCGCCCCCGCTATCAGATCCAGCAATCGTCAATGCTTTTTGAATCATGCTGTTTTCCTCCTTTCAACCTAAATAACGGTGATAAACTGATTTTGCTTCACTAATATCTTTTGTTCCGTGAATGATAGCCCGCCCATCTTTGAAAAGTACGATTCTATAGGCTTCAACACTGAAAGAAACCAAATACGGATTTGTGTCCACTTGCTTCCCTTTATTGTGAAAAGATTTAGCTATTTTAACGAGATCAACCTCATTGGTTGAAGAAGGACGTATTTGAACAGAGTCTCTCCCACAGAGGACAGCTGTTTTTGTTTGATTTTCATACTGGAGACCTGGATATGTTCGTTGGTCTCCACATGAAGGGCAACTTCCTCTTTTCAACTTCCTCACATCCATTGAAGTATGCTCATTTTTCCATAAATCAAAGGAAACCACCTTATGACTCAGGGCTTCAATGTCTCCCACTAAAAGTTTTAATGCCTCGGTTGATTGGTATGCAACAACCATGGATACAGCAGGACTGATGATTCCCGCTGTATCGCAGGTTAAACCTCCTATCGGAACACGCTCGATTAAACATTGAAGGCATGGAGTGATTCCAGGAAGAATGGTTAATGAGATACCATAACTTCCTACACAAGCTCCATAGATCCAGGGAATGGAATATTTTTGTGATACGTCATTAATGATCATTCTCGTATCAAAGTTATCCGTGGCATCGAGGATAAGATCCACCCCACGGGCAAGCCATGACATCTCCTCAGGCATGGCGTCCAGGATATGTCCTTCGATTTCAACTGTTGAATTAATCGCTTGAAGTCTTTTTTTGGCTGCTATCGCTTTCGGGAGACGATTCCTTGCATCCCGCTCGTTGTACAGCTGCTGACGTTGAAGGTTGCTCCACTCCACATAATCACGATCTACGATTGTAAGTTTCCCGATGCCAGCGCGGACAAGTGCTTCCGCGATTCCAGTTCCCAGTGCTCCAGCCCCGATGACTAACACATGTTTATCCCTTATTCGATTCTGCCCCGCTGTTCCAATGGGAGTAAACAATGTTTGTCTTGAATATCTATCTTCCATCAAACACTCATCCCCTCCAACGGGCTGCTTGCTGATGCATAACGTTTCTTCGGAATTCTACCAGCTTCATATCCGAATCGGCCGGCTTCAATGGCTAGCCTCATGGCATTAGCCATTTTGACAGGGTCGGTAGCCGATGAAACGGCTGTATTAAGTAATACCGCATCTGCCCCTATTTCCATTGCAAAAGCCGCATCTGCAGGAGAACCAATTCCGGCATCCACAATGACAGGTGCCTTGGCTTGTTCAATAATGAAGCGAAGATTGACTGGATTGATGATTCCTTGCCCTGATCCGATGGGCGACGCACCAGGCATAATTGCGTGAGCACCTAATTCTTCTAATCTTCTGGCAAGAACCACATCATCCGACGTATATGGAAGCACTGTAAAGCCTTCTTTTATTAATTCCTCCGTTGCTTTCAGTGTCTCAACGGGGTCGGGAAGCAGCGTTTTATCACATCCGATCACTTCCACTTTAATCATGTCACAAAGCCCTGAAGCTCTCGCTAATTTCGCATGTCGAACCGCTTCCTTAGCACATTTTGCCCCTGCTGTATTCGGTAACAATGAATAGTTTTCAAGATTCAGCTTTTCTAAGAAATTAGGTTGACTAGGCTCAAAAATATTCATACGCCTTACCGTGAATGTAAGAATTTCTGCACCGGAAATCTCGACAGCTCTTTTCTGAATATCAAAATCAGGATATTTTCCCGTCCCCAGTAATAGTCTTGAATGGAATGTGTACTTTCCGATTTTTAACATTTCAACCGCCTCCTACAAATTGGATTAGCTCAATTGTATCGCCCTTATTCAGTTCAGCCTTTTCATGCTCATCTTTTTCAAGAATGTTTTGATTCTGCTCAACTATAATCACTCGATTTTCAAATTTAAAATAGTGAATTAAATCTGCTATAGTCGAAATTGTGTCTGGTACCGTGACCACCTGTCCATTTATCCGTAATTCCACTTTCTCAACTCCTCTGGTATTCATCTTTTGAATGAGTATCCCTACCTTCAATAATGTCTGCCATCATCACTCCTGATATTGGTGCGAGGAGAATACCATTACGATAATGCCCCGTTGCAATGGAAAGGCCTTCCCATTCCTCACTTCTCCCCATAAATGGTAATCCATGATGAGTGTGTGGTCGTATACCCGCCCAAGCCTTTTCCCACTCTGCGTAAGCTAGATCAGGCAGAATGCTTGTCGCCAGCTGCATGAGGTTCAACAAACCATTTACGGAAATGGTTTCATCAAACGTATGCGGCTTCTCTGTTGCTCCTATCAAAAGCCTTCCACCAATCTTCGGAACAATGTAGCAGTCATCCGTGAAAATTGTACGCTCTACTACTTTGCGGGATACTTTAACTGAAAAGCATTCTCCTTTGACTGGATACGTATTGAAAGTCATATTCAGCTGTTTCAGTAGAGATTGACTCCAAGCACCTCCCGCTACGATCGTTTCGTCTGCGTAAAAGGGACCAATAGATGTTTGAATCCCCGTAACCCTGCTTCCTTCTATAATAAAATCATAAACGTCCGTAAATTCTTTCATTTCTGCACCTAATCTCGATGCTGCTAAACCTAACGCTTGTGAAAGCTTTAGGGCTGAGACATTCCCATCTTTTGGAATATACAAACCACCAGCCACATCCTTTGATAGATGAGGTTCGTAGATAGATAGGCTACTAGGAGATAACCATTCAACCTGTTCCTCCTTTGCTGCTATAGATGCAACTTCCAGTAAGTCCTGGGCTTCTTCCTCTGTTTTCGCTAGTTTAATCATTCCATTTTCTACATACTCAATGTCCATTCCGCTAATTTCTTTGAGTTCCTCAGCTAGAGTAGAATACATATTTCGACTGGCCATCGCTAAATGATACAGAGGACTCCCCCCATGTAATTCCGTTTGAACACCAAGCATGCCTGCAGCGGCTTTCGACGCTTTTCCCGCCAATTGATTCCTCTCAATCAGGAGAACTTTCTTTCCTCTTTTGGATAACTGATACGCAATGGAGCAGCCAATTACTCCTCCACCCACAATCATGACGTCATACTGCTTTACCAAGCTACCACACCTCCATATGTAATTCTTTATAATAGGATCGTGCTGAATCAATCGGATCCTTTGAAAGGAAAATGCCTGATAAAACCGCTACCCCTTTTGCTCCAGTTTGCATGATTTCTCCTACGCGTTTAGGTGTGATACCACCGATACCGATAATAGGAAGAGGGATTGATTGAACCATTTTTTCTAAGCTTGCTACCCCCACACCAGTCTTTCCTGGCTTCGAAGAGGTAGCATAGATATTTCCATAGAGTAGATAATCCGCTCCGCTATCCATCGCCTGTTGCGCTTCTTCCAGGGAATGTACAGAAGCACCTATTTGTAAGGAAGGAAAAGCACTTTTCACTAAGCTGATATCCGCACTTTGATGGCCAAGCTGCACCCCTCTTGCATGCTTCATAATGGCAATGTCTGCCCGGTCATTGACACATAATTTCGTTAATGGGACTCCTGCTTTTACTAAACGGTCAATGGCCACAGTCCATTCTTTCCCCGTCCACTGCTTTTCGCGAAGGTGGAGCACGTCGAAGTATGGATATATGGACTTCGAGATTTCCACCAATTCTTCCACTGATTGTTTTCCTGTTGAAATCACATGTAATTGTTTTCTCGTTTCAATTCCCATAGCGAACATCTCCCGCCGGAAAAATAGGTAGATGGGTAGAAAAATAATAACTGAGCACAATCATGAAGAGAATGCTCCCCAAGAAATATCCATCATATCTCGAGAAGGTTACTCTGTAGTAATAGGTTCGTTTCCCACTTTCTTTAAAACCTTTTGTCTCCATAGCCACGGCAATTCTGTGAGCTCTTCTGATGCTTTGGGCAAGCAGGGGAATGGAATACGATTTCATTTTATGGAATACGTGCTTTATTCCTTTCATTTCCTCAACTCCCCTGACTTTCATGGCGTTTCGTATCGTGAAGAATTCTTCAATCATAATGGGTATTAATCTGAATCCTGCCATAAAACTATACGCATACTTAGGTTTTAATCTCAGCTGCTGCATAAGGGAGTAGAAAAGCTTCACCGGTCTCGTTGTAAGAGCAAATAATAATCCCAATATAGCGAATACGATGGTACGCAATCCAACATGGATCCCCCGATAAAAACTCTCTTCGGTAATGTGGATCCATCCAAATTTCATCCATGTTGTTTCACCTTTCCCAAATAAAACCATTGATGAAGCAGTAGAGATGAAAACAAGGAAAAAGGGTAAAATCATTAAACTGACCGTTCTATATGAATATCCCGAGAACACCCATAACAGGAGAAAAAAGAGTAAGCTCAAATATAACAACCAGTTAAGATAATGAATAAAAAGCAGGAATACAAAAAGCCCGATCAAGCTCATTAGCTTGAAGCTGGGATTTATTTGATGAAGCCAGGTTTCTCTATGCTCGAGTTCTATATTCATATTGCTTTACTACCTGCGATCTCATTATGGAAATCCTGGGTGAGACGCCCCTTTTCAATTACCCATACTCTGGATGCAAAGTGAGTAATAATATTTTCATCATGTGTCACCATCAAAATGGTAGTTCCTTCCTTTTGGTAGCCTTGAAGCATCTCAAGTAACGCAAACGTATTTTGGGAATCCTGGCCAAAGGTCGGTTCGTCCAATAATAGAAGATCTTTATTCCTGACAAGGGACGCTGCGACGCTTAATCTGCGCTTTTGCCCCATTGATAAATGATAGGGATGATGTTGTTTGTATGGATCAAGCTTAAATCGCTTTAAAATTGCATGCACTTTTTCCTCCACTATCCCTTCATCCACTTTCCCCCGCCGAAAGGAATACGCAACTTCATCAAACACACTGTGTGTTACAAACTGAAACTCGGGATTTTGAAAAACAAACGTACATTCCTCGGGAGCATTCTTTCCTTTTACCTGTCTCCCATATAATTCATACGTCCCGGTCGTTTGGATGAATTTCATGAGACTGTGGAGTAATGTTGATTTACCTGCTCCGTTCTTTCCGGTGATTGCAATCCATTCACCTTCAAGGCTGACGGCATTTTCAAGGTGGATTTTCAATTCTTTTTGTACATACCCTTTGAAGTTCTCTAGCTTTATATTCGTTTTTCCAAACGGGGCAGCCTTCTCCGGGAGGTGGGAAGAAAGATAATCTTTCCACGCTTCCGGATACCATACCCCAACTGTTTTCATTGTTTCCTTAAAATTTGATAAAATGTGAGTCTTTGGACCATCAGCCACTATTCTTCCACTAGCATCGAAAAGAATAATACGATCTATGATATCCAGTACGTGCCCAAGCTTATGCTCAACGATAAGTAACGTTTTATCTTTGCATGTCGTTTTCACTGTTTCCCATACAGATTTTGTACTCTCTTCATCTAACATGGCTGTAGGCTCATCCAGAAATAGCGTATGGGGATGGAGCGCAAGGGCAGAGGCAATGGCTAATTTTTGCTTCATCCCCCCAGATAGAGAGGAGATTTTCGTATGGGAATCCCTCAGACTTAAATTCACCTTCTCTAACAGTTCTTTAATAATCTCTGGCATTTCGTCTCTTGGAATCTGGTTGTTCTCCAAAACAAAGGCAATTTCCTCATCTACATAGGGCATACAAAATTGAGCGTCCGGATCTTGAAAGACATACCCGAAGGATTCAGGACGTTCAATCGAGTCAGCTTTCATCGGCACATCTATCGAATGGGGTATCACACCGGAAAAAACCTGGAGGAGTGTGGATTTGCCACATCCCGACGGTCCTAATAGCAATACCTTTTCCCCATCTTCTATTGAAAGGCTTACGTCTTTAAACATCAGTTCCTCTGAACCGGAGAATGTAAGGCGCAGATTTTCAACATGCATCGTCCTTCCCTCCTTTACTGATTCAACGCGTCATAATCTTTTTGCTCTGCATTTCTGACTAAACTGGTTACCCCCGTTTTCTCCAGAGCCTTAACGAGATAAAAGGCTCCTATGCCTGCTATCACGATGGATCCTATTAATCTGGCACCAATAAAAAGTGATAAATTCCACAGAACCAGGTCTCCCATGTATCCCTTAAAGTAGTCCATCAGGATTGAGCCAATTGCTGAGCCCACAGCTGCTGCACAAATGATGATGACATCATAACGCTTATAGCGGGTGATAAGGAAAATCAACTCTGCAAACAATCCTTGAATAAGACCGAATAGGAGTACCTCGAGGCCCCATTCACTTCCCATGAGAAATTCCCCTGAAGATGCTGCAATTTCTGCCAGAAGTGCGACACCAGGTTTCCTAATGATTAAAAAAGCCACGGTTGCCGCCATGAACCACATGCCATAGATCAGTTGATCCGCATGCAATCCAAATGGCTTTAACAGGTTATAAACCGGTCCCCAAAGCTTATATATAATTCCAAAACCTATGGAGATCACGACCGTTACTAAAATGTCCGTCAGCTTTAATTTAGACATGTACTTTACCTTCTTTGACTAAAGAAGACTGAAACGGCCATTTCTCGAGTGTGTATGCCATTTCCCAAAATTGGAATTCATAAATGCTGCTCAAAATGAAATTCTCTTTCATTCTTTCCTTGTCTGTTTCTGTCATCGTTGCTGCCAATCCATCCAGTCGCTGAATCTGTTCTTCCACTAACTCCCGAAACCATTCTCCCCCATAAGCTGCGATCCACTCCTGATAAATGGCCTCCTCAGGTGTACATGATTTCAAGCGTTCACCGATCTCATAATACAACCAGTAGCAGGGGAGTATTGCCGCCAGAATATCTGCGAGCCCCCCATACTGAGCGGACCGATACATATGTGACGTGTACGCATAAGCCGTAGGAGCAGGTTCAAACTGCTGTTTTTCTTCTTCCGTGATCCCTAATCGATTTGAGAAATTTTCATGAAGTGAAAGCTCTGCTTCATTTGTCCCAACAGCGTGTGTTGCCATTCTAGAGGTAGTATGTAAGTCTGTTGCTTTGGCTGCCCCAAGTGCCTGCACCTTTGAAAAGTGGGATAGGTAATAGGCATCTTGCAGGATGTAATACCTGAAGTTTTCAAGGGGGAGGGTTCCCTCACCAATCCCTTTAACGAAAGGATGTTGAAAGCTCGCTTCCCAAATTTCGTTTACTTCGTTTCTTAAGTACGTTGAAAATGACATAATATCTTTCTCCTTTTCCAGACGACCCGAACTGGGCAACAAAAAAGCCACTTCCCATTATGCATGCAGCATACAGAAAGTGGCTTGAGATCAGAATGTAAGATTACGATTCTACGCGACCGTCAAACACCACTTCCCTACGCTGGTCTCAACCAGATCAGGTTCAAAGGGTCTTAAAGTCATACTTTAATCTCAGCCTTTAATAAGGCACCCCTAGTGGATCGTCCTATGAAATTTTGTATTCGATGCTATCGTACCATGATTCTTTTGCTTGTCAACACCAAAAAGAAAACCTTTCATCAATTTCCCATTCGCCCTTCCCCTACAAAACCAATCACAGCAAAGGATACCCACTTTAAAAATTTTAATGAAATTCCTTTAAGAATAAAGCTCTTTACAGCAATATTAACTGCATACTACAAATGTATAAATATACAAAAATGGATTATGGGATGACAATCATTACAATTAAAGTAGGGAGGGGCTTCCATGTTGGAAGTCCCTCCCTGCCCATCATTTAAACCATCCTTTTTCTTTTGATTGAGTGATGGCTTCGATTCGATTTTTAACTTCAAGCTTGTCGAGTATGGTAGAGATATAGTTTCGGACGGTACCCGTTTTCAGGCTAAGCTCATCGGCTATCTCTTTCGTGTTTTTCCCGTCAGCAACCAGCTCCAACACTTCCTTTTCACGGTCTGTCAAAGGATTCTCTTCACTATACACATCGTCCATGAGCTCTGGTGCATAAATACGTTTACCCTCCATCACAAGGCGAATCGAGTTCGCCAGTTCTTCACTTGGGCTGTCCTTTAACAAATAACCCTTCACTCCCCCTTTTAATGCACGCTGGAAATAACCGGACCTGGCAAAGGTTGTCAGGATAATCACTTTGCAATTTTCGCCTTTTAACTCCTCTGCTGCTTCAAGACCGGTCTTTTTAGGCATTTCAATATCCATGATACAAATATCCGGCTGCAGCTCGTGGACGAGGGCAATGGCTTCTTCTCCATTGCCCGCCTTTCCCACCACTTCCATATCATCCTCTAAGCTAAGTAACGAGCCTAAGGCACCTAATAACATTCGCTGATCTTCCGCGATAACAATTCGAATCATTCCATTCCCTCCCTGTCTGTCTGCTTAATCACTTTCGGCACTCTCATAATCAAGATGGTCCCATTCTCTGTAAGGATGTCTAAACTTCCATTTACAAATTCCAAGCGTTCTCTCATCCCGATTAAACCGCTGCCTTTAGACTGTGTGTAATCTCCTCCGATTCCTACACCATCATCCTTCACCACAATGGTCATCTCTTTATCCGACTCTTCAATGATGAGCTCACAGTATGAAGCCTTACTATGTTTGACAACATTCGTCACGGCTTCTTTTAGGCACATGCTCAAGATATTTTCCAGAAAGAGTGATGCTTGGGGCAGCATGACTTCATCATCCATCACGAAATCAATTTCCGCTGCCTTTAATAGCTGTTTGATCCGGACGATTTCGTCCTTTAATCGAATACCCCTCATTTGTGAAACCATTGTCCTTACTTCACTCAAAGCGGTTCGTGCCGTCTGCTGAACATCCTTTAATTCACTCCGGGCCTGCTCTGGATCCTTGTACACCAATTTTCTGGCCAGATCGCTTTTCAAACCGATGAGAGAAAGCTTTTGACCCAAAGTATCGTGTAGATCACGGGCAATCCTCTGGCGTTCTTCCTGCTTGACCAAGTCTGAAATACGTTTATTAGCATCTTCCAACTGATCTTCGAGCTGCACCTGTTTATTTCGATTATAAATATTAAACGGTAACAGAATGACGCTTATCCAAATGATCAGAATAAAAGGAAATTGAGATAAAAATAATTCATCCTGTATAACAAAATTATAATTGATCGATGCCGTCGTTAACACAAGGTGGATAATATAAAGGGTTAAAAACGCCACCCGGTTTTTTATATTCCCATTATAATAGGCAATATAAAAAGCAAAGTAGATAAAATTAAATTGAATGGTCATGGTAATGGATATCGCAATTAAAATTGATGTCCATAAATAAACCGGCCAGTCCTTTGAAATAAAAGCAAATCGTAAAGAAATAAAGAACATGATGGTCAAGGAAATCCCTACAACAATTTCGATCGTAGAGGAGGACTGAAAGATAAAATAAAATGGCAGGATGCTGATGATGCTCCATATGTACGGGGAAATTCCGGACCCTTTTTGAATATTGATTAACTTTTTCGGCATTTGCACGATGAGGACCTCTTTTACTTTCATTATTTTAAACATGTCTCCTATATTATTACATGAATTATCCCATATTTTCATACCGAGTGGCTGAATTTTCATTATCTATTAGAGGAGTTGATCATATGAATCCCAAGACAGAAAAATATTAATATTTCCGATTTTGAATCGCTTTTTGCTTCTGCATGACCTCGTAGGATTTATGGATGATATCAGTTAACACATCGCCTTTGTAAACTCTTCCAATCTTCGTGTTTTGCTGATAGTATTCAACGATTTCATCCAATTTCTTTGATGTTTCCGTATCAACCCTTACATTAAGCTGCATTCTTCCTTGATCTGACAAGGTTCGCCCTCCTTTTCTATCTATCTGTTAGCAACTGCTAGCACTTTGTTATCACTAGTATATCAGATGCTACCAATCAAATATACTGGCAAATGACCTAAGAAAAGTTGATTCACTTTGAAAAAGCCTGAGCGTCAATCCGCCCAGGCTTTCCGTTCAATTCTATTTGTTTTCAATCGAGATTTTTACTGGTACGATATCCATTTTCACATTGAGATATGAGTAATCATCTTTGTTTCCATCTTTATAACCCCAAAAGCCTTCCGTTTGATCTCCCTTTTTGAAAGTCAGTTCGAAGCCTTCATCTTCAGAAAAACTATAGCTCTTCACTTCATCCTGGCCAAAGTTATCAAGAAGGCTATAGCTTAAATAGTTTGCAAGAGAAGGGTGCGGCGTTAATACTCCTGTATGGGGAGCAGCTTTATATTCGTAATATTCATAGTCTTTTGTTGAAACCTTATGATCACTGATCGTATATGCATTTGTATTTAAATTTAATTGATCTCCAGAGGTAATCCATGATAATTGAATATTTTTATACGTATGCGATGATTGTGATAGATTTGACTGACTCAAATCTACTACGGAAACGCCGCCTCTACCTTTTACTTCAATGGTTTTCGCTTCGTTATCCACTATCATCGCCGTATCTTCATCGATGCCATAGGCGAATTCATTTTCTTCTCCATGTTCAGCATTGGTTGCAATTAAACGCCCCAATCGTGCTTTTTTATCAAAGTGCTGATCCACAATACCATACGGGAAGAACCCTAATCCCTTCTCAAGATATCCAGGTCCACCTTCTTGTTGAGACATCCCGTCATACATATCTGTAAATCCTTTTGATAGAGTCTCGTAGCTTCCTCCACCTGCGATCATCACATCGCTCATGATTGCAGCTCCTGCACTTGTACCGCCAAGAACGGCTCCATTACGATAGATTTCCCAAATGCTTTCAAGAGCCATTGACTTCGATCCATCTTCGTTTAATAGGGATCGAGTGATATCCGTTTGATCACCACCTACAAACCAAATGGCATCATACTCTAGAATCCTTTCTGCCAAATCCGGGTTATTCTTATTATCTGCCCACTGGGACTCGTCTTCTCCCGTCCCTTTAAAGTCATGATTAGATATAGGAAGAATGTCGATTCTTTCTGTCGGAACACCATATGAGGAAAGATCCTCTTTAAATGCTTTTGATGATTTCAAACTGGAACTTGCTGCAGGGATAATCCCTATTTTCCCATTTTCCCCAGTACGATTAATAAATTCATGGTACACTTCTTCATTGCTGCTCCCTAAAGCTCCCCCGACGATCACCAAACTTCCCTTTGTTTCAGGATCAAAAGAATTCTCAGGTACTTCTAATGTTGACTCCCTATATTCTTGTGTCAGACGGTCTTTCTCATTAAAGCGGACCGATACTGGAGAGATATCCATCTTCACATGCAATAAAGAGTAAGAATCCTTTTGACCATCCTGATAACCCCAATATCCGTTTGTTTCATCTGTCTGTTTGAATCCGAGCTCAAAACCATTTCCTTTACTATCATAAAGGTAACTATGTACCTCACTTACTTCTTCATTGTCCACTAGGGAATACGACAGGTATTGCGGGAGTGTCCCATAGGATGATAGAACACCCGTAGCTGCAAGAGGCTTAAAGTTATAATATTCATAGCCTTTTGTTTCAACCTTATCCCCGCTCATCGTAAATTCCTTCGTTTTGACATTAAGTTCATCACCAGGAGATAGATAACTAAGATCAACGTTCTTTATTTCTTTTCCAGTGGAAGTTGATTGTGCTACATCTATTACCGTGATGTTACTTCTTCCTAATACTGAAATCGTTTGTTTTTCGTTGTTAACCACCATCGCCGTATCTTCATCAATTCCATAGGCGAAGTGATGTTTGTTTGTTTCGTAATGGATGGCTGTAGCTACTAGTCGGCCAAGACGAGATCTTTCATTAAAATGTTGATCCACAATCCCCCATTGGAAGAATCCAAGCCCTTTTTCGATATACACAGGTGCATATTCTTCATCTCGATTGGATACGTCTTCCGTTATGAACTCTTGACGAAGACCTCCTAAACTGTCACCACCCGTAATCATCACATCACTCATGATGGCTGCTCCGGCGCTTGTCCCACCAAGAACGGCTCCTTCCCGGTAAACATTCCAAATTTCATCTAAAGCTTTCGTGTTTTTCCCATTTTCCTTAACCAATGTGTCTGTGATCTTAAGTTGATCTCCTCCGACAAACCAAATTCCTGTCATCTTCTTGATTTTTTCTGTTATTTCTTTCTTTTGAGCATTATTTTTCCATTTACTTTCGTCTTCCTCTGTGCCTGAGAAATCGTGAGCAGATAGAGGAAGGATTTCAATTGATTTTTCATCTACTCCATACGACATCAAATCTTTCTTAAATTGATTTGATGACTTCAGAGAGCCTGAAGCAGAAGGAATGATTCCTATTTTCGCTTTCTTTTCCCCCCCTGATAGTTTAATGAACTCTTCGTAAACAGCCGAGTTGCTGCTACCTAAAGCTCCTCCGACAATCACTAGATTCCCCTTGATGCTGCTCTCGTTTTCCTTGGCAAATACACTGGAAGTTGCCAAGCTGATTATAACTGTAAATACAGTCATAATAATGAATAGTTTCTTCGCTTTACCCCAATAACCATTCATCAACATTTCTCCCTTCTATTAATCTATTTTCAATTGGCTCTTTTCGCAAAGATTGTTGTTTTCGAGCATAGAATCTACCAGGGCTCTGTCAACCAGGTTTATGCTGGATGGTGAGGGGAACTGCTTCGCTTCCGGGGTCTCGACACGTCCGTACTTCCGCAGGAGTCTGCGTAGTTCCCCTCACCATCTTAAACAGTATTTTCATGACAGAGCTTCAAGGTGTGTAAGAAAACAATGTAACTAGAAAAAAATAATCCTTCTTCCTTAAAATGAAATTCAATCTCTTTTACCTTAAATGAGATTGCTTGCTAAAATTCTTGTTATTATAGATTTCTATGAAGGATACATGCTTAGAAAGTTGATTGGAGCGGAAGGATGCTCGACTCCTGCGGGAATAGCTGGACAGGTGAGACCCCGGAGGCTTGCCGAGGAGGCTCACCGCCAGCCCCGCGGAAAGCGAGCATCCTGTAGCGGAAATCAACTATTACTTTCTTCTCTACAATAGCAACAAACTTTACGAATAGAGCCTTTCAATTAATTATTATGCAATTTCCATGCCAACTCTGAAATCTCTGAATTATCAATCATATTAGAAAGAAAGGGTTAAAATTGGATGTTTATGGTGAGGTAATAAATGAACCAATAAAAAAACCTCTACATTCGTTTGTTTACGAATGTAGAGGGTGCAGCTTATATCGATTAGCCGATATTTTCCTCGCAATATGAAAGAATGAGACTTTCTTCATCTTCTTCTAATTCAAAATCAAGATACGTTTCAGTGTTTCTTTCTACAATGGTCGACTGCACAATCCTGGAACCGTTCTCGTCTCGAACAAAAATGACTTTTATGTAAATACCCTGTTCTCTGTAAAGCTCATCATCCTCGGGTACTTCAATATCAAGAATAACTTCATATCGATCTCCATTTAGAATACCGGTAGGATCTTTCAGTTCCTCGGCACTATGACTTGTAATGTTCATTTTTTAACTTCCTTTCAATGTGAAACAAGTTTCTTTCATCATTCTATTATACACCTAAACCGGTGGATTTTAAAAACGTATTCCTCTATTCAGCCTCATAAGTAAATGAATGGGTTTGCTCCCCAAACTTCGTTATAATAGAAGTAGATACGAAGTTTAAGGAGAGAATGCAATGAATTCTAAAGAGATGCAAGAAAAAATCATTGAAAATTATCAAAAGGACGAGCATATGATGATCCTTGTGTTTGCGCAATGGTGTGTGAATCACGACCTTGACCCTGCAATCCTTTATCAGAAAGCCTACCCCAATCAAGGGGAAAATCCCGCCTTATTGCAAGGAATTGACTTAACGGTCCCTAAAGAAGAATCGGAAGAAATTCCCGACACGACTTTACTGGGTGTCCTCTCCCTATTCGGCAATGATGACCTTGCCCATGTCGTAACAGAAGAAATCAGCAAGCGTCCTGGAAATAAAGGATAACCATTAAAGGGACGGACCTTAACAAGGTCCGTCCCTCTATTTTTATTCACATATTACTTTAAGCCTCATCCACCGTTTGAAGGAGAAGAAAAAGGAAATCATATATGAGCTCATATACAGCAAGCATCGATAAACCTTCATGAAAATCCGGGTGATCGTTTAATGTGATGTTTAGATCCCATAATCCATCTTCCCCATTAAACAATAAGTCATACGACGTTTCTCCTTGAAGCCTTCCTTCTAAATACTGGACAATGTGTGTACGATATTTTTTTTGGAGCTTCAACCCCAGCATCGCATCATACGTTCCGAACACATCATCCACTTCCAATGAAACAGCATCCACTCCAATCACATCAAACCAATTTGATTCGAGGAAGATGAACTCGTTCTTATGTTCTTTTAAGTAGCCGATAGGCTGATCAAGAAATGTGACAGGTTCATTTTTGATTAGATCTTCTGTTTCCTTATTACAACGCTCGATATAAGCATCTTGATAACGTGAACCCGACTCTGGAGTAGAGATATCGCGAGCATCCAGCAACAATCCATGCTTTACTGCATATTCTTTTTCCTGTTGAAATAAAGAAACGGTGGCTTTTGATTCTTCAATATACTGCAGCAATCTTTTTCGTAACATCCTTTACCCTCCGTAAATGTAATTTGCCTACTTCTTGTATGTACTACTCTAACTCTAAGTATACAGGACAGTGATCACTTCCCAGGATTTCAGAATGAATTTCCGCACTCTTTATTGCAGGGGATAAACGATTGGACACAATAAAGTAATCAATTCTCCACCCAATATTCCGTTCACGCACTTTACTCATATAAGACCACCAACTAAAGGCATCATCCTTTTCTGGATGTAAATATCGAAAGCTATCCACAAAACCTTTCTGGAGCAGCATCGTCATTTTCCCGCGCTCTTCATCTGTAAAGCCTGAATTCCCTCGATTTGATTTGTCATTTTTCAAATCTATTTCGGTATGTGCGACATTCAGGTCCCCACATAGAACAACAGGTTTATGTTGATCCAAATCAAGAAGATACATCCTTAAAGTATCCTCCCACTCCAGACGTTCACCCAATCTTGACAGATCCCTCTTTGAATTAGGGGTATAAACATTCACCAAATAAAAAGAATCAAACTCACATGTAATGATCCTTCCTTCTGGCTCTATCTGGTCATCATTGAAACCATATGAGACAGCGAGTGGTTCCTTTTTAGTGAATATGGACGTTCCTGAATATCCCTTTCGCATCGCATAGTTCCAATATTGATGGTAGCCCTCTAACTCTAATGAGATTTGCCCTTCTTGAAGCTTTGTTTCTTGAAGGCAAAAAATATCTGCGTCCATATGTTGAAAATAATCTAAAAATCCTTTTTTCACACACGCTCTAATTCCATTTACATTCCATGATACTAATTTCATATTAATCTATTTAACTCCTTTACTCATAGCAATACCCTTTATTATCCTACCATAAAACCGCCGAAAGACATTCATTATACTGATATAACATATTTGATTATGCGATATTATTCTGGTATAACTTCAGCTCCCCCTTAGAATTTTGGCACAATAAAAACCATGCGTGTGCATGGTTTTATCGTTTATTTTTTTGATTATATGTTTTAGAAGAAGATTTTTTTCCTGTTCTTCTCCCTGTTAAGTCCGGCTTCGTTTCTCTTGCTGTCCCCTCTGAATGTTTTGAAGGTTTTTGTTCTGGTGAGTTAGAGGACTTTCTGCTCGTCATTTGTTTATCTTTGAACTTGTCCTTCCCTCTTGTCCGGGATTCCAGTTCCTTGCTTTTCCTTTTACCTTGTCTTTTTTCTCCTTTTTTCTTTGAGGCTGTTTTTGTTTTTAGAGAAATGGTATTCCCTAGATTTTGCTTTTGAATGCGACAATTCAGCTCTGTTTCAATTCCGTCCAGAAGGCTTCTTTCTTCAGAAGAATAAAGTGTATAAGCTAAGCCTGTTTCACCCGCTCTCCCGGTTCTTCCAATTCGGTGAATGTAGGTCTCGGCTTTCTCAGGCATGTCATAATTAAATACGTGAGTGACTCCCTCAATATCCAATCCCCTGGAAGCAACGTCAGTCGCAACTAACATTGGTACGTCACCGTTCCTAAATTGTTCCATTACAACTTCACGCTTTTCTTGTGGGATATCCCCATGAAGTTCAGCCACTTTATATCCTTTTGATTTCAGCACTTGATATAATTTCGTCACCCGTCGTTTCGTTCTGCAAAAAACGATGGATTTACTTGGTTGAAATGACTCTATTAATTGAATGACTGTGTCTTGCTTGGCCCGATCCACTGTAAAAATGGCAAATTGATTAATGGAAGTAGATTTTTCAGCCTCCGCCACCTCGATAAATTGTGGAGTTTTCATATATTTGCGACCCAATTTTTTGATGTCAGCAGGGATCGTCGCAGAAAATAACATCGTTTGACGTTGAGCCGGAGTTTTCCTTAAAATTTCTTCAACTTTATTTAGAAAACCTATTTGCAGAAGTTGATCAGCTTCGTCAATGACCAAAAACATAAGATGTGATAGATCGAGATTCCCTCTTTTCTGATGATCCAATAGCCGCCCTGGAGTTCCAACCACAATAGTTACATTCTTTTCCAGTTCCTTAATTTCCTCTTCATGACTTTTACCACCATAAACGGAGAGAACGCTAAATCCTTTGTTTTTTCTGGTGAGCTTTCTTATTTCGCCTGTTACTTGAATAGCCAGTTCACGTGTAGGTGTAATAATTAAACTCTGAACGTGATGGGTGTTTGATTTACTTTTCTCCAAAATAGGTAAAACGTAAGCAAAGGTTTTACCAGTCCCGGTTTGAGCCTTGGCCATGACATCTTTTCCCTCCATGAGGGCCTGGATTACTTTTTCTTGTATGAGTGTCGGTTTATTTATACCGGTAGTAGCTAAGGTTTTCTGAAGACCTTTTGATAGTCCCAGACTTGCAAACGAATTCAATGATCATTCCTACTTTCTTAAAGCGAGATTTGACTTGTCTATTAATAGTGAAGGTTTCGTGGTAAAAAAGCAAGAACAAAAAGGATCCCCATTTCGAATCCTTCAAGCTAATCACCTAAATAAAAACGCGATCACCTAAAGATCATCGCGTTCGCGTGTTCACTCATATACTACTTCTTTATTAACTCATTTATTTCCTGAAAGATTTCTTCTCTAATCGTATTCACCTTTGAAAAGTCCATTGCTCTTATATAGATGGATTCAAGTTGTTCACGAAGACACTTAGCTTCTTTAAGATATGAGATTGCTTCTTTCATTTTATCCTTATAAGCTTTTGTCGTTCGTTCTATATCGGCAGCATATTTTTCATCTGTCCCTTGGGTGATGCATCGTTCATACATATCGATGATTTCATCAGATTCCCGGTCAGGAAAATATTCATGTGGTGCTGTACTATCGAAAATAGCGATTCCTTTTTCTCTAATGATCAACATATCAAGACTATTAGGGTCAAATCCACAATGATAAACCTCTACGTCATAACCCTTCTCTTCTCCAGCAGAAGCAATTTTCTTTAACATCGTTGACTTTCCGGATCCTGCACGCCCTTTGATGAAGTAGCGCTTACCGACATCCTCTGTTAAATTCTGAATGTAGTCAACTGCCCCATCAGGAGTAGCGGCACCTAAGAACCGATGTTTGACAGTAGAGGGTTTAGAAAGACTCTTATTATCAAAGAAGAGTGAAATTAACTCATCTGCTAATTCATTCGCTTTTGGGAAGTTCATGTTGGAAATGTAGATTTCTTCTATGTCATCATGGGCACTCAGGGATGCGGCAAAGGTATCGTATGCTTTCTGAAAGAATGAGCCGATTTTATCGTTTAAGCCAAGGATTTCCTCTTTGTGCGGCAAAAGTTTATTTGAGTCCCATGCCGCTCCTAAATTCACATATTCTTCAATAACGCCGGGTGCTTTCGGTTCTATAATATGAGGAGCCGTCCCATCCACAATGCCAACCCCAAATTCCGGGAGTAGAACGCCATCGATTGAGTGATTATCGGAAGCGCAATGTAAATAATCAACCTCTAACCCTTTACCCTCAAATCGTTCTCCAACCGACTTCATCAATGAGGATTTACCGGTCCCGGGACCACCCTTAAGGATATAAATCCGCTCTAATCCATTTAACACCGAATCATATAGACTGTAAAAGCCTTTAGCCGTATTTCCCCCAGCATAATAATGACGAACCTTTCCTTTCATGAAATCACCCTTTCGCATCATATATTTAAACATATGATGTGGGGTCTAAATAGGTGAATACCCACTGCAAAAGCGGGAGCGGCTTGTCGCCTCCCGCCGCTGGAGCTGGACGAAGCGAAAGCGGAAACGTTTGAAAATAAAAAAACACTTCCACGAATGGAAATGCTTTTTATGTATAGCACTAAATCAATCGTCTCCGTTTAGAAAATCACCGATTCCACCAAGTAAACTTCCCTCACCAGTCGAACGACCTCCGCCCTGGGGAGCACTTGCATAAATTCTTTCAGCTAAACGACTGAATGGAAGTGACTGAATCCAGACAGTTCCAGGTCCACGGACTGTAGCAAAAAACAATCCTTCTCCTCCAAGGAAGGCAGATTTAATCTTTCCGACGTACTCGATATTGTAGTCCACATCTTTCGTCATGGCCACTAAGCAACCCGTATCTACCCGTAACATTTCGCCAGGTTGAAGTTCTTTTCTATAGATCGTACCTCCTGCATGAAGAAAGGCTAATCCGTCGCCCTCAAGCTTCTGCATAATAAATCCTTCACCGCCGAAGAAGCCTGTTCCTAATTTCTTTTGAAAATCGATCCCAACAGAAACTCCTTTTGCTGCACATAGAAAGGCATCCTTTTGACAAACAACTTTACCGCCTAATTCACTTAGATCAACCGGGATGATTTTTCCTGGATAAGGGGCAGCGAATGATACATGCTTTTTACCCCTCCCCTCATTGGTGAATACGGTCATGAACAAGCTTTCACCCGTTAATACACGCTTCCCTGCACCAACAAGCTTTCCTAAAAACCCCCCGGTCCCGCTACCCTTGGAACCATCTCCAAAGATCGTTTCCATCTCTATGCCGTCTTCCATCATCATCATTCCACCAGCTTCGGCTACGGCACTTTCTCCTGGATCCAATTCTATTTCAACAAACTGCATATCGTCCCCATGCAATTTATACTCAATTTCATGTGAATTCATTCCTTGTTCCCCCTTCTAATTTCAAGCATATTTACCTATTCTTCAAGACAGATGCATTTCCCTTCTCTAATTCTATTTTCGCAATAATGAGATTTCATTAAAAAAACACATTCCGTCACGAATCTGCTCGTGACGAAGTGTGTCTCCCCATTTTCATGGCTTAGGAATGTTCTTACCGTAAAAAATTTCATCCATTTCCATTTTCACTTTATCTGTAATTTCATCCATTTCACTTTCATCCAGTTTATCTTTTGTATAGCCGAATAAATAGTTATTTAAATCAAATTCTTTCAACTTACATTTTGTATGAAAAATATTCTGAGGATACACATTTACATCGATCATGTGATATTCATCTTTGATTTCCTCTGGTATGTAATTCTGAATTGAATTAATATCATGATCGATAAATAATTTTCGTCCGTTGATATCACGTGTAAATCCTCTCACCCGATAATCCATCGTCATGATGTCTGTGTCGAAGGAGTGAATAAGATAATTCAACGCCTTAAGTGGAGAAATTTCCCCGCAAGTAGAGACATCTATATCTGCCCGGAAAGTAGAAATCCCTTCGTGAGGATGATACTCTGGATACGTATGAACTGTGATATGGCTCTTATCAAGGTGCATCGTAACTGTGGATGGTAGTGGTCCCGGAGATTCATCAAAATGTTCCGTAGGCACTTCAACTATCGGCCCTTCAGAAACCAGGATTGTCACACTAGCTCCCTGCGGGACATAATCCTGCTTAGAAACGTTCAAGACGTGTGCGCCAATAATATCCGATACATGTGTCAGGATTTTTGTTAACCGATCAGCATTGTATTGTTCATCGATATATTCAATATACGCTTCACGTTCTTCACGGGTCTTAGTATAGCAAATATCGTACATATTAAAACTCAATGACTTCGTTAAGTTATTAAATTCATGTAGTTGAATCCGTTCTTCATGAGATAATTTCATTGTGAATTTCCCCTTATATGTAAGTTTGTCGTGCCTGCCTATGCTTTTATCTTACCCAGAGCCAACCATACTAAAACAGGTTCTTTTGATTGAAGATGGTTGAAAATGGGTACTAAACATAGTGAATAAGCATTTCCCTTTTTACTTATTTCTAAATTTGGATACAATGGAAGATAGAATGGAGTGTTAGCAATTGAGACGATTGTTTTTTCTTATTATGATAGTTGCTTTTGCCTATATATCAAAACCCGCATGGGAAGACAAAGTGGAAGCAACAGAATTCAATTCTGTGCTCACAAAAATTGAAGAAATAAAGAACAGTCCTAAAGTGAAAGACACCTTCGATCAACTTTACAACGAAGTAAACCTTCTGCTCATAAAGTTGGACGAGTCATTTAGAGATCTCGAAGATCCCTCTGATACAAAGGATGAGAACCCTGTAGAAAAACCTGCTTTAACAGTACCAAGTGATCAAACCTTTTCTATCTATAATATTGTAATGGGAGATTCAAAAGATAAACTTGAACAGGAGCTGGGAGAGGCCAAGAGAAAATCCACTAATGAATACGGTGTTTCCTGGAATGCATATCACGAAAACTACCGTAATTTCTTAATGGTTTCTTATGATGAAAATAACCGGGTTAACGGCCTTTACACCAATCAAGACCTCCTTTCCTCCTCATCAGGTATCGAAATGGGGGTATCCAAAGAGGTGGTTCAGAATGAACTCGGTGAACCACTCTCAAATATCCGAAAAGGATTGACTCTATATCAGCTCCAAAACAATGGTGAACAGGAAGTCTATCAAGTGGATGGAAGCTACGTAACCGTGTTCTATGACAAGCATGAAAATGACACCGTCACGGCCATACAAATAATCGATGAAAGCCTGGAAGCAAGTAAGAAGAATTTCTATTCAGAAGCAAGTAACGAGTTGAAAGAAGGATTTGAATTCCAGCTTTTCGATTTAACAAATGCTACACGTGTCGAAAAAGGGTTTAATGTTCTCTCATGGGATGATCAAGTTAGAGACACTGCTAGAAAACATAGTCTGGATATGGCAGAGCAGGACTACTTCAGTCATACGAATTTGGAAGGTGAATCCCCATTTGACCGTATGGAAGAAGATCAGGTATCCTTCCGTACCGCAGGCGAAAATTTAGCCTACGGTCAATTAAGTTCAATCCACGCACATGAAGGATTAATGAACTCAAAAGGTCACAGGGAAAACATCCTGCAACCTCATTATGAACATCTAGGCGTAGGAGTCGCATTTAACGAAAAAGAACAGCCATATTTCACAGAGAATTTTTATAGTAAATAGCAAAAAAATTCATACCCAGTAAAAAAGCAAGTGAGCATCCCTCACTTGCTTTTTACTTACTATTTAATGTCTCTTTGGATTACGATTTAGATGGTGGAACATCGCATCCATTTTCATCACAAGCCATCCCCTCAGCTCCAAGAGGTTGTAGTGGTGAAGCTTCATTTTCCTCCTCCCAAACTTTTTGGATGGAATTCAAGAAAACGTCACTTGGCTGCGCACCTGAAATAGCGTATTTACGGTTAATCACAAAGAATGGTACACCTTGTACTCCAATTTGTCTTGCTTGTTCTTCATCAGTTCGGACATCTTGAGAGAAGTCACTGCCTTCTAAAACAGCTTTTGATTCTATTTCCTCTAATCCGGCTTGTTTCGCTAATCCTAACAGAGTTTCCTTGTCACCAATATGCTTTGAAAGAGTAAAGTGAGCGTGTAACAGTATTTCAGTAAGCTCTGCTTCCTTCCCCTTCGTTTCCGCATATTTTGTCAGGCGATGGGCGTCGAAAGTATTCGTCGGAATACTGGTATCAAAACGAAAATCCAGACCAACGGTTGCCGCTTGCTGCGTCATGCTGTCTGTCATGTTTTTTGCTTGTTCAAGAGACGTACCATACTTTTTTGAAAGAATTTCTTGAATACTCATTTCTGTATGGACTGGCGCATTGGGATCTAGCTCAAAGCTTTTAAACACAATGTCAACTTGATCTCTTTGAGGGAATTGTTGAAGCGCTTCTTCTAAATGGCGTTTTCCTATATAACAAAATGGACATACATAATCTGACCAAATTTCAATTTTCATCCTATACACCTCTATTTACATTTTCAATTCATATCTGATCGTATCATAAATCATGCATTCCTCCTTATGATTTGCTCATGAATTCGAATAAGGAGGCCTTCTTCTCGTTCTTCTTTTTACTCTGGCTGCATGGCACCGATCACATATAGGAAACCCAAAGTTTGGAGGGAGTTTCTTTCCACATTGTTTACACGTTTGAGTCATACTGGTGACCTCTGTTCTGAGACTTTCGTGTACTCCATCAGCGATTTCACTTCGAATTCGCTCCCAGTAATATGCCTCTGTTTGTCTACCTAAACGATATAAGAACAAGAGATGCAGACCAACAGCCTTATAGGAAACCTCTTTTTGTTCCAGGTTTTTATTCTTAATAGCTGGTTCCGGTAATTCTTCTCCGTGTACAATGGCGTACATACACTCTAACCACTGCTCAGTTAACTGAGCCTCTTTTTTCGAAAAGGGAAGATGTAAAAAACCGTACAGATCATTTAATGTTAGCTTCGCCTCAATATCGGTCCCACGGATTAATTCATATAGCTCTTTTTCTTCGTATAGAGTAGCTTTCTCTGTTCCGTAAGGACTTTTGAATTTCTCCCATAAATAGAAAAACGTGTCAAGGTCATGGTAATAGCGTTGAAAACGTTCAAACACACCACTTGTCGGTGCGATGGCGAATGTTTCGAGAGAGCGATCGGGCTGATCCAAAAGTTCTTTCATCACTTTAATATCCTTTGTGAAAGCGACTTTCCCTTCATTATAAAGACCTTTTCTACCAGCACGGCCTGCAATCTGCTTTACTTCCTGGGATGTCAGCCTTCTCCTTCTCGTTCCGTCAAATTTATCGGTTTCCAGGAATACGATTCTTCGTATCGGTAAATTTAAACCCATTCCAATTGCATCTGTTGCTACAATCATGTTCGTTTTCCCTTTAATAAATTGCATCATTTGTCTCTTTCTTGTTTCAGGAGGCATGCTACCGTAGATCATGCTCACTTTATGACCATTATTTTGCAACCTTGAAGCTGTATCTAATACTTTCTTCCGGGAAAAGCAAACGAGAGCATCCCCTTTTTTCGCATGCCGCAGTTGAAATTCTTTTGATTCGACTTGCAGTGGAATTTCTCTTTTATAATTATGAACCTCGATGTTCCCTTCTCCGACTAATTCCAAAAGCAGCTCTCGAACGTTTTCACTCCCGATGATATGGACCTCTTTCGCCCTCGCTTTCGTAATGGCACGGTACCAAGAGAAACCTCTATCCTGATCGGCCAGCATTTGAGCTTCGTCAATAACAATCACTTCATATTCGTCTTTTTCACGAAACATTTCAACTGTGGAGGAAGTATGTTTTGCATTAAAAACCTCTTTTTCCTCTTCTCCTGTTTTCAGATTACAAGGTACTCCATCAGCATTTAATGTATCAAATACCTCCAGTGCCAGAAGTCTGAGTGGGGCCAAATACATGCCGCTATCGGCTTCTTTCATCCGGCTGATGGCATGATGGGTTTTCCCTGTATTGGTTTCCCCAATGTGGAGAATATACTTGATATCACCCCGAAATGAAGGACTGTACTCCCTTCCGAATATATCTTCCAGCATTCGCTGCTCTTCTTCTAGCTTCCGTTTTAACTCCGCTAACTCAGCAGCCTTTCTCTTCTCCCGCTCTTTTATGTCTCTTTCGTAAATGGAAAGGTGCATTTTCTCATCAAATGGATATTCTATAAGTTTGAATAAATCCACGACATACTCCTCTTGAATCATGGTGAAAAAGGTTGATTTCAACGTCAGGAGAAAATGGTGACTAAGTCTGCTCAAGCGTTCTTCTGATAACTGTTGACCGAATATTTTAACGTAATCCGTCAATAATTTTTCCGGCATTTGATCAAGAAGAGAGCGATATACAACTTGCTCTGAATAATAGAATACGAATCGTTCGTATGGATAGAAATAGGTTTCATATTCCCACACATGCCCATCCCAGTTCTCGCTCTTCTTGTGAATGGAGCCGGTAAATTCCTTAAGAAAGTCAGATACCGTTGTAAAGGAATCACTGGTGAATTTCCCTTCATCTTCCAGTTTTTCTTCCAGCATATATGGTTCCGTATGTCGGAATTTTGTTTTTGTTCCTAAATCATGTATAAATTTCTTTGCAAATAAATACCGTAACTCCACATACCAATGTAGCTCAAACTCTTCCATTTGAGTGTTTATGAAGGAGATGATTTCTTTTTGGATATCTTTTTGGAGTGCTGCCTGTTTTTTTTCTTCAATTTTTTTCAGATAATTTTCTCTTACATGTTGATGGCGCCCTTTCCACGCGTCTGCTGAAGGTGGATTTTCGTTTAACCAGTTCAAAATATGAAATGGCTCAAAATCTCTAATTTCATTGCGAAATAATTTGTTTATCAGTTTCTTATCTGTCCCCTCGATATCATAGCCTTTCTTTCTTAAAAAGGCTTTTTTATGGCTCCTAAGAACATCGTTGGTTACTTTGTTAAGCCAGATATTCGTCCAGATTTGGTGAAAGAAGGCACTTCTTTCACTAACATACTCCCTGAATGAAGGACAATTTTCATGTTTCTCTAAGTAAAGTGTGATATCATCTTCTATTTTTCGTTTTGTTTCCTCTATGGCTTCTTCTCTAAGTATGTGAAGGTTTTGCACGGTAAGACCCCTTTATACGTTTTACAAATTATCTTAATATGTACTTTATAGTGTATGTATTTCTTCTCGATCTAACAATTCTCATGCTTACAAATAGTTCATTATAGCATAGAAGCTGCCCCTGAATGCGGATAAATTGAACCAGAAGTATACATGGCCCCATTGATAAGGGCCTGCATTTTAGGTCACTTCTCTCTCGATTGCTTCTCCAACCGCTTCAGTTAGCTCCCTTGTGAGCTCTTGGACCATTTTATCAAATGTAGATTCAAGGATTTTAGCCAGTGAACTTGAGGATTCAATCTTTAAACATCCAGTCATAGCCGTATTGGAAGAGTTTACTTTTTCAGCTTTAAAAAAGCCTACACCAGTAAACTTTTGATTGATCCCACTTAATATAAACTTCACATGAGATGGTTCCTTCCAATCTGTAATAAGTACTTTCACATGAACCCTTTTGCTCACCACCCCATAATGAATGGTGAATTTCCACGTCGATTGAACGCCAGAAACAATGGAATGCTCCTTGTATCCATGAACAAGAGGAGCCCATGCATTCATATCACGAATGAATTCCCATACATGTGATTGTGAAGCATGTACGTTAACATGATGAATTCCCCGTACCATCAGAGTGACCCCCTCCTTATTAAATGAGATATCCGTGAATAGTATGAAGGGGTTGATGGTATTATGACTGATTGGAGTAGACAAAAAAAGAAGCTTCGCTACGAAGCCTCTTATTCCATATTATTTACGATTTCGAGTACTTCATAGAGCTCTTTAATTTCATAATCAGGTACAAGATCTTGAACTGTTTTCTGACCGCGATTAATCCAAACCGTTTTTATTCCTAGTCTAGAGGCCCCAAGTATGTCTGTATTTAAATTATCTCCTACCATGATCACTTCGTCCTTTTGAAGCTTAAGCCTCTCTAATGCATGAAGGAACATCGCGGAATCTGGTTTTCCTTTACCGATATTTCCTGAGATGATAATTTCTTCAAAGTAAGGCACAAGTTCAGGAGTCTTATCAAGTTTTGTATTCTGTAAATGGGGAGAGCCATTCGTTAATAACAATAGTTGAAAATTCCCCTTCACTTCATTTAATACACGAAAGGTATCTTCATACACGTAAGGTCTATCCTTTCTTTCTTTACGAAATCGCTCGGATAATTCCGCACCAAGCTCTACATCCGTAATGCCTAAAGATTGCAACCCAGACGTCCAAGCCTTTTTGCGGTATGTAGGAACGATTTCTTTCATCTTAAGGAAGCCTTCATCATGCTCATCCAGAAAGTCTCCCCAAAGTCCTTCAAAGGGATTAATACCGATATTTTGTGTAAACTCATATGTATCATAGGTTTCATACAACTTTCTCGCAGCATCTCTAACACTAAGCTCTAGGCTTTTCGAATCTACCCCCACTTTCGCCTCTGCATAACGGCAAGTTGCTTTAAACGCTTCTTCAATACTTTTGGAGTCCCATAATAATGTGTCATCCAAATCAAACATGATGGCTTTGATCATCTTCTTCTCCCCCTCTTTCGTTTATGTTGACTTATATGTTAGATTACTAGCTATGCGGCAATTAGTAAACCAGCAATAGAAAATAATTTTCACGCGTTTTTTTCAAGGCTTTTAGGGAATATAACTAGAAACAACATTTATTGAGGTGAATTTAACATGTGGATTGTCTATGCAAGTATTGGGTTGATGGTGATTTCTTTAGTGATGTTGGGAGTCGCACTAATGAAAACAGTAAATACGACCCGACCCGTAATAAATGATATGAATCAAACGGTGGCAAGCATTCAAACCAGAATGGACAAAATTTCTACTGAAGCGAACCAGCTTCAAGAAACTCAAGGGGAGATTCAGGGAGATATAGAATACAAAAAAACGACTATCACCAGCACGATTCAAGAAGTCAAACGAACACCAGAAGTACTGAAGGGATTTTTAAGCAGCCTGAAGAAATAAATACTCGTCACCTCACTCTATTGTGAGGTGATTCGTTATGTAGCTCATTACAATTTACATAATCAAATTACCGTTAACCCCCTTCCCTTTACTTCCATCTGCCTCTTTAAACATGCTACAATCGACTAGATTAGTTACGAGGAGGATTCGGTATGAAAAATTGGGCATTTGTTTCTGACTTTGACGGAACGATCTCTAAGAAGGATTTTTATCATCTTATACTGGAGAAATACTTTGTAGAGGGACAAGATTTATACAAACAATGGAAGTCAGGCGAAATAAAGGATATCGAATTCTTGAGTCAGGTTTTCACATCCATCAATCAAGAAGAAAATCAGATTATTGATGACATCCATTCTCTCGAAATAGATGAATACGTCCCTTCCTTCATCCGTAAAGTGCAGGCTCAAGGTGGAGACTTCTATATATTAAGTGCAGGCACTGATTACTATATTCATCATATTCTACAACAGCATGAAATTACGAATGTTAAAGTGTATTCAAATGAAGGGTACTACAAAGAGAAGAATGTACATATGAATATTGATCCCGGGCATCCCCATCACTCTGCAAGATATGGAATTGACAAATCAAAGGTACTTACTGACCTTAAAAAAGAGTATGAAACCATCTATTTTGCAGGTGATAGTGAACCTGATAGCCATCCAGCAAAAGTAGCCGATGTAACCTTTGCGATGAAAGCACTACAGGCTATTTTAAAGGAAAACAATACTTCCTTTATTGAAGTGAATGATTTTAATGACATTGACCGTTATCTAACACGTATTGGTGTGCTGTGATAGACCGTTTTGCTATTTAGACTAATAGCGTGTTATAATATTCTTGCCTCTCCCGAACATTCGCTTGTTGCGGGACACTTAACCATGTACGGACGGGAGGGGCCTCGATACAAAACTTACAGACTGAATTCCTATTAGGGGTTCGGTCTTTTTTATTTGGCATTTTAATTAATCACAACGAAACTTTTTATAGATATGAAAAAGCCAGCCCCCGATTGGGAACTGGCTTGAGATACTAATGTAAGGAGCCACATTTGCCGTAATTTGATATAAGAAAGTTTTAAACCACCACTCCTCAAAGTGGGTGTTTACAGAAGGTTTCCTGTCGTCCTCAAATCGTGGAGGCTTGACATTCCAACTTCGATGTAAAACTCCCTATTACAGTTTAAAGGTTAAAACTTCGTTATGATTACGTACAACGCAGCCTGTATTAGTATAATACATCATCATGAATAACATTTCAACTATTGTTTTTCTTTACCAGCAACAGATACTCGTTAATTAAAGCATCGGACCAAGGTCCGTCCCTCTTTCATTACGCGTCGTATACTTCCATTTTCTCCATAACGTCGCCGTTTTTCATTGATTTAGCGATGTCGATTCCTGAAGTCACTTTTCCGAAGACGGTATGAACGCCGTTTAGATGAGGCTGTGGCTCATGAACGATGAAGAACTGACTTCCTCCAGTATCTTTACCCGCGTGGGCCATGGATAATGAACCTTCTTCATGTTTATGTGGATTTCCTTCTGTTTCACATTTGATTGTGTAACCAGGACCACCCATACCATTTCCATTAGGGCATCCGCCTTGGCTTACGAAACCAGGGATGACACGGTGGAAGCTTAAACCGTTGTAGAAACCTTCGTTTGCTAGTTTTTCGAAATTTGCCACTGTTCCAGGTGCTTCATTTGGAAATAGATCAAATTCGATTTTTTCACCTGTCTGAAATTGTATGTATCCTTTTTTCGCCATTATTAACAGCTCCTTTTTTATAATAGGTCAATCAATATAATATCATTGAACAATTCTAATGTCACTTTAAAGGTTTGTTTTAATCAGGATGCACTTTATTGAACTTACCATTTTTGTTATTTTTATGTTAATGCTTGCTGTATTCACTTTCCCTAAAAACTTCGAGCACAGGTTGTCATGAAATACTACTTTGTTCGAATAAGCTTTAAAGAAGTCATTTTTCATTTTAGGGAGTGAAACTTATGATTGAAAATTTATTAAGCGGGATTTCCATTGACCCCCAAGTCACCGTACTTGTTCCAATGTTATGGGTTTTAGGGTACGCATTGAAGAGGACTCCTCACATTCCGGATTGGTTGATTATCTGGATTTTGTTGCTGGTGGGGGTTGCTGCCAGTAGTTGGACTTTGGGATTTGATTTTAATGGAATTGCCAATGGGTTCATCGCAACGGGTGCAGCGATTACGACCCATCAATCTGTTAAACAGACGTTTTTCTCAAGGGTGAACGATCGTAATAAAAGAGAAAAAAAGAAATAGGGAAGAAAAAGGACTGGTCCATGTGAAACTGAAACACAAACACAGTTTTTCTTGGCCAATCCTTTTTATATTGTATTTATTTTGACATCACTTCAATGAATTCTCTCATATAGTCTGGTAAATCGGGCGGTCTGCGGCTTGAAACGATATGACCATCAGTGACGACCGGTTCGTTCACCCAGGTTGCCCCAGCGTTTTCCATGTCATCTTTTATTCCCGGTGTACTTGTGACTTTTACACCTTGAAGAATTTTGGCTGAAATCAATACCCATCCCGCATGACAGATTTGACCGATCGGTTTCTTACTCCTATCCATGATTTGCACCATCGAGATGACATCTTCATAGCGGCGCAGCTTATCGGGAGACCACCCACCCGGTACCAGCATGGCATCATAGTCTTCAGGATTGATGTCTTTAAACGCATATTCTGAAACAATCGGAACTCCGTACTTTCCGATAAATTCTTGATCGGCATTTTCTCCGACAATATGTACAGTTGCTCCTTCTTCCCGCAAACGCAATACAGGATACCACAGTTCAAGATCTTCGAAATCTGCACTTACTAATTGAATGACTTTTTTCCCCGTTAACCTCAACAGGACCCCTCCTCACTTTTCTTCACTATCATTGTCTAAGTTATATCTAAATATTGCAACCAATCAACCTTAATTATACGGACTATACTTCTTAATTGCTTGAATGATTGTTTTCGTTTGGAAATATGATACAAGGAAGGCAACCATGGTCATGATAGAACCAATTGTGTATATAAGTTTCGAAAATTGCTTACTTGAATTTTTTCTCAAAGGAATCACCTAACCTTCAAAATTGTAACAACACTCTCCTATTATCCCCATTTTAAAAAGAAGTATGAAATGGAAAAGAACCGCTTATCCAATCATATAAAGTCATGACCTGGCATATGTTGATAGTACTTTTTGTGAAAGGGGTGATCCAATGTATAACCCCCACTATTCATTTAATCGTGCGGTGAGAAGTGAAGATTGTACCTTACCGTTTTGTGCACAAACCAATGATCCTGCCCCTCTCTTTATTGCTGAGGCGTATGATAACGCACAAAAGAAAATAAACACCGTTAACTTAGAATCGTATCGGGGCAAATGGGTTATTCTGTTTTTTTATTCCAGCGATTTCACCTTCGTTTGACCAACTGAGCTGGCAGCGGTCGCTGCTATTCACCCTAAATTTCAAGCACTGCAAGCTGAAGTTCTCGGGATAAGTACAGACAGTGTTTACGCCCACAAAGTTTTCACTGAAGTATCCCCGTCCGCATCTAAAGTGCAATTTCCGTTAGTGAGTGATCGAAATCATCAAATAAGTAAAGCTTATCGGGTATTAAATGAGCGTGCTGGTGCTACGTTTAGAGCCACCATTATCATCGACCCTGAAGGCATCATTACATCTAAAATGATCTATCCGCCTGAGGTTGGGCGTAATACGTATGAAATATTGAGAGTACTGGAAGGTATACAATTTGGAAGAAAAACAGGAGCGGGCGTTCCTGCCAATTGGCTGCCGAACCAATCCGGAATTCAGAAAGATCCTGACTTCATTGGAAAAATATAAAAAGCCGTCCCTGTCGATGAGACGGCTTTATTTTTTATGCTTCCAATAATTTAATAAGAGCTTGAGTACCGCTGTTCTCCTCACCTTTAAGAGCCAAATCTTCATATAGTGAAAGGGCTAACTCTAACCCAGGTGTCTTAATGTCCATTTCCTTGGCTGAATCCAGGGCAATCTTAAGATCTTTGATAAAATGCTTTACATAAAAACCAGGAGCATAGTCTTCCTTGATCATTCGTGGTACCAGATTAATTAAGGACCAACTTCCTGCTGCCCCGGACGTGATACTCTTAAGAACATTATTAGGATCCAAGCCTGATTTCTTGGCATAAAGAAGGGCTTCACTGACTCCCATCATGTTAGAAGCAATCGTGATTTGGTTACACATCTTCGTATACTGCCCCGCCCCTGCTTTTCCTTGATATACAACATTTGTACCTAGAAGGTCTAATAGAGGCTTTACAGTTTCGAATGGTTCTTTGTCTCCTCCTACCATGATAGAAAGCCTTGCTTCTTTTGCTCCTATGTCTCCCCCGGAAACAGGGGCATCTAATGTGAAAACCCCTTTATCAACCCCATATGTGTAGATTTCCTCTGCTAATCTTGGAGATGATGTGGTCATATCGATGGCAATCGAACCCTGTTTCAAGTGATGAAGAATTCCACTTTCACCAAGGTAAATTTCATCTACATCAGATGGATAGCCCACGATCGTAATGACTATATCCGAAACTTCAGCAACTTCCTTTGGAGTGTCAGCCCATTTTGCACCGTTTTGTATAAGCTTTAATGCTTTCTCTTTCGTGCGATTGTAAACGACCATCGGAAAACCAGAATCGAGTAGATGCCCAGCCATGCTTTGTCCCATCACACCTGTTCCAATAAATCCAATGACGCTTTCCTTCGTTAATTCCTTCATTTACTTCATCCTCCCTTTGCATTTCTTCTATGTATATTTTTAACTAGAACTCTAAAAATGTCCACTCCTGGATTTATTTGATTCAACCCCCGATGTTTAAATTCATGTACGCCGGGAAAATAAAGAGCATACCAAACAAACTCTATTATTGGTAGGAGGAGAAAAAATGAAAGTAAATAAAAGCTTACTTGTGGGTGCGACAGTTACGGCTGGTTCATTAGGATGGATTCTGTCATCAAAAGAGAAGCGTAATCAGCTGCATAATGTAAAAGAAGGATTGGTTACGAAATTCAAAAAGAGAAGAAAAGAAGATTTACCTGTAGAAAAAGGCGGTAATCCGGATCCCGCCAATATCGAAGACAATTCCATGGTGAGTGAAGGAGCCATGACATCGGTTCAATATTATAATGAGAAGAAACAAGATTAAATAAAAGCTGAACGCGGGGATTGAATCTCCTCCCTCGTTCAGCTCTTTTTAATTCAGTGTAAAAAAATAAACCGTTACAAATAGAAGAACAACAGTTGCAACAATGGCCATCATCTTAATAATGGCATCTGCGGACACAAATGTTTGTGTGTTTATATGCTTTCTCGTCCTATAATAGTTAACAGTTGATCCAATAATGATAACTAATCCAATGATGAGAGCGATAGCACTGATGGCAACGGCGATTCGATCTTGGACCGCATCCCCTTGAAGCGAGTTATAATGCAAGCTTGTTGTTAAGAAACCGATCCCTATGATGGCAATGGCTGTTCGAATCCATGCCAGAAACGTTCGTTCGTTTGCTAAGTGCTGCTGAATATATTTTGATTCATTGGTTTCATTCATGATTTCCACTTCCCTGGTTCTTCCATTCCATGCAATCATCCCCCTCTAATTCGGGGGATGATTTGTATATTAGTTGCTTATCCTTTATTTTAAACATTATGGTTTTTATCCAGCTGGCCAGCTAGAAGTTAAGGATAGCTTTCTTGTTATCTGACAGCACACCGGTTTGGTCCTGTTTCCATTTCCCGTTTTTCATCTTCTTCAGGATCCATTTTACCCATGTTGGTTTCACGAATTTTTTCATAGCTATTCGGTTGAGGTGGAAGATTTTCTGTGACCGTTTTTCTAAACTCTTTTTCATCTTCAATATTCAAACCGTGATTTTCCTTATATAGATCACTTAGAAGATGTGAGACTGATCCATCTTCATTCATCTCGTCTATCGTCATAAAGTGTGCAGGTAATACAGTTAACTGATCCTCAAGGTTTTTGTATCTGGAATACAATGTTTTTCTCAAGTCCCCTACCCAATCTTCTGCTTTCCCGGCTAAATCAGGTCTACCTATTGAATCAATAAATAGAATATCTCCTGTTAGCAAATAGTGGTGATCTACAATAAAGGAAGTGCTTCCTATCGTATGTCCAGGTGAGTATACAGCTTTAATGGTTGTGTCGCCCACTTTAATGACAGTATCATCGTTTAATTCTTCATATTCGTACTGAACTTCCTCTGCATCTTTAGGTGGTAAATAATAAGGAGTATTGTATTCATTGCTCAAAGTTTTACCTCCCGAAATGTGATCAGCATGCAGATGTGTATCAAGTACAGCTTGAACGGAAACTTTATGATCTTGAATAAATTCCTTATAAGGTTCTAGCAGTCGGCTGGGGTCAACGAAAGCCGCTTCTCCATTTGAGATGATGGCATAGGATAAACATCCTTTCCCGATCCGGACAAATTGATAAAGTGCACCGCCTGAAATATCACCTATTTTAACAGGCTCTAAATATTCACTCCAAGCCTGCATGCCTCCTTCAACGGAATAAATGTTGTCCATCCCGGCATCAACAAGCATTTCTGCCGTTTTCGTCGAGGAATTTCCCTTGGCACAAATAACATAAATGGCTTCATCATTCGGTAGTGTAGATTGAATAGATTGAAGGTTGTCTTTCAATTCGGAAAAAGGCTTGTTAATAATTTTTACATTCTTGCCCTCAACCTTCCAATCATCAAAGGAATCTTTCGGGCGGACGTCCAGAATAAACATCCTGTCTCCATTAAGTATCTTTTTAGTAAGTTCCTTTGCCGTCAATTGATTTACTGTAGTTGTCATATTATGAATTCCTCCCTTATCCTATTTTCATCCCATCGAAAATAAATTATCCTATTTCCCACATTTTAAACCTATTGGGGTATTACAAAATTGAATATTCACCATACTTTGATGAAAATCAGAGAATAAAAGGAAAGAATTATTCAACTTTCCCTTCCCATGCGAGCATTCCACCATTCATATTGATTACGTTGAATCCTTGATAGTCGAGAAACCTTACAGCTTGACTACTTCTACCACCGGATTGACAAACCACAATGTACTCTTTCTTCTTATCTAATTCATTCATGCGAAATTCCAGTAGTCCTAACGGAAGGTGAATACTAGTTGGAATTTTCCCGGTTTGCACCTCTGCAACCTCTCGAACATCAATGATATTTAAGGGTTCTCCAGCTGACAATCGTTCAATCACTTCATTTGGTGAGATTGTTTTCATTTACATTCCCTCTCTTTATTTAAAATTGTTTTCTTATAACGCACTTGCTTTTCATTTAGAATTAAGATTATCGTTCACCTTGTAATAAAAAACCCTTCTTATTCTGTAAAAACAAAGTCTAAAAATAGAACCTCATTAATTGGACCAGGAATTCATTCCACCCTTAACATTTGTAACAGATGTGAACCCTTGCTGATTAAGCACCTTGCATGCATTGGCACTTCTCATTCCGCTTTGACAGATCACGATGGTTTCTTTGTCTTTTGATAGTGTGTGAGCGTTTTGTTGTAAAGATTGTAATGGCATATTTTTAAATTGGGCAATGTGATTATGTTTGAATTCTCCTGGTGTTCGTACATCAATAAACTGCTTGGAGGTATCCCCCAGCAATGGTTTTAATTCATTCGTTGAAATTTGGTTGATATTTTCACCTGGTTTTTTCATTCTCAAATAAAGAAAAATAAGTACAGCCAATAAGGTTAATCCTATAAACTCCAAAATAAGCACCTCACCTTTTTTATTTAGCTCGTGATTGCCAAAGCATTCACTTTATATCTACATAATATACCCCCATAGGTATTAAGTCAAGTGCAACTTATTAGAACCCTATCCCCTTATAGAACATCTTCATAGAAAAACCGACTCTGACCTTAGAGTCGGTTTACTTATTTATAGATAATAATAGTAACGTTTATGTGGGCCTTTAAATGGGCTGTTCACGATTTGCCCTCCAAGAAACCCTAATCCTAGACCAATTAATCCTGCACCGATTGGATTTATACCATATCCATAGCCGCTTCCTGGCACGTAAGGTGATGGACCGAAACCTTGCTGTGGAAACCCTGGTGGCGGATACCCTTGTGGTCCATACCCACTATATGGCGCATATCCTCCGAAACCCGCCACTTGATCTTGGTAATCTGCCCAAGGTCCATATCCCTGATAGCCATTTCCACTGCCGTAATTAAATCCAGTCCCATTATTCGGAAATCCTGAGCCGGAATTAAACATGTTCAATAAATTTTTTCTGTCTGTGGTTCCCCTCTCATACATCTTCGTCACTCCTCTTTATTAGCCTATTAATAAATGGGAAAAGGGGAAGGGCAGATGTCCCTGCCCAGGGGAAAAGTAGTGGACAAATGAAGGAATCCATTTCTTAATCCCTTCCTGTATTTCATGCTAAAATGGTGAAAACTGAAGATATGTGGAAATAAACCTTATATCATAAAAAATTCACTAATTGCGACTATAATAAAACTCAGCAATTGCCTATGTTAATGGACGGGAGTGATTTACGTTGAAAAAATGGAATGTCTTAATTGTAGATGATGAACCTGAAATGAGACAGCTAATCAAACTATATTTAAAAAGGGATCATTATTTCTGTTTAGAAGCAGAGAATGGTCTCGCTGCTCTTGATCAACTGAAGAAAACACATGTGGATATCATGGTTGTGGATATTATGATGCCCTTCATGGATGGTTATCAGTTGCTAAAAGAGGTTAGGGAAACCAGTCAAATCCCCTTTATCTTCCTTTCTGCAAAGGGCGATGATTTAGACAAGGTGAAGGGACTTAAGCTGGGAAGTGACGATTATATGGTTAAACCGTTTAACGCCGAAGAACTTGTTGCACGAATCGAAACGATTCTGAGAAGATCTTACGGAACTCAATCCAGTCAACAGTCGATGATTGAGCGGTATGGGCCAGTGTCATTTAATTTAGCATCCAGAACTGTATCCGTTGGTGAACTTTCACCTCGATTGACCTTAAAGGAATATGAACTTTTTTTGTTCCTTGCCCGTAATCAAGGCAGGGTGTATAAGAGGGACCAGCTGCTCGATCAAATATGGGGAAGTGACTATGAAGGCAGTGATCGTACAGTCGACACCCATATTAAAACATTACGACTTAAATTAAAGAGCTACGGCCATTTGATTGAAACCGTGTGGGGCCTTGGCTATAAGTTCGAGGGATCAGCTTGAAAAACGCAACCCTGACTCTCAATAAAAAAGTTTCTCTTCTATTATTAAGCAGCTTATTTTTAACCATTGTCTTTTCCTTTCTTTTTATTCATTTTCTCTACAAAGATTTATATATTGGCACGGTTAAGGAGTCACTGCTTTATCAAGGACAAAGAACAGTCGCTCACTATCACTACGGTGACGTAAGCGGAAGTGTAAGGGATAAAATTCTTTGGTATAACGTAATTTCCCCTTATGAAGTGTCTGTTGTCGAGAACCTTGACGACTTAACAAAAAGTTTCCCCTATCTTATTGACCAAAAGCCTCTCATCAATAACGATGACAAAAGTGAATTGATCAAAGGTCATCGGGTAATGAAAGAAGGATATGTAGAAGAGTTTGATCGGAATGTGATTGGAGCGATCTTTCCTCTAATGAATGAAGAAAGATTAATGGGGTATTTACTTATTTATATCCCCCTGGCTGAAATGACGGAGGTCTTTAGCAAGGGGATTCCTATATTGGTCCTCACTGGGGTAATGTTTTATTTTGTACTGTTCCTAATCATTCAATCTTCTTTAGGGTCATTATTTAAACCTGTCCGGGAAATGCAGCTGTTTTCGAATAAAGTAGCCAAAGGGGATTTTTCGGACAGGCTCAATGTCACCTCTAAAGATGAAATGGCGGAGCTTGCACTAACATTCAATAGTATGGTCGACTCACTTCAACATCAAGAAGAACGAAAACGTCAGTTTCTTTCGAATGTTGCGCATGAATTAAGGACCCCCCTTACTTATATTGGAGGATATGCAAAGGCATTGACTGACAGGGTACAAACGAATCCTGAAGAAATGGAAGAAAGCCTGCACCTGATTCAAAAAGAAACGATACGGATGCAGAAATTAATTACAGAGCTACTGGAATTAAATAAATTGGAGGATGCCTCTTTTTCTTTAGATATTGAACCGATTGTTCTCTCTCAGTTCATAATGGATTCTTTAACACTCATTCAGCCTCATGCCGAAAACAAAAAAATTGATGTGCAACATCAGTTAAATGAAGAATCGATCATTAATGGGGATCCCAACCGGGTTATGCAGGTGTTTTATAATATTTTTGATAATGCATTGAAATATTCTCCTGAACAGAGTCGGATAATCATTCAATCCTATGAGGAAGATGGAATGGCTGTGGTGAAAATCGAAGATGCCGGAATTGGGATTCCAGCAGAATCTTTGTCTCAAATCGGGGAAAGATTTTTCCGATCGGATTTGTCGAGAACCAGGAATACGGGAGGATACGGTCTCGGTTTATCAATAGCGAAAGAAATCATGCATAAACATCAAGGTTCTTTGTCAATAGATAGTGAAGAAGGCAAAGGAACAACAGTGTATCTAAGGTTCCCTTTGCTTGAAATATAACGAAAAAGACTGAGTCACGTGCTGACTCAGTCTTCTCGTTATGCTGCATACAAATAGTCCATCACCCAAATAGATTTTTTATTGACTTAAAGAAATTAGCGATGGCCTCTAACAAGCCGGTAAAGAAGTCCGACACTTTTTGACCAAAACCTTCATCATTCACAATGTCTTTAATGGTAGTTTGGATATCTTTCGTTAAGTCGTCCAATTGTTGTTGAACATTATCAAAATTTATATCAAGTGACCTCATTTTTTCAAACAGGTCGATTAATAGCTGGCGATCCTCCGGGCTGAGCTCGATGTTCAGGGTTTGGAGCTTTTCTTCGACGATTTTTTCAACTTCTTCTTTCGTAGCTGGATCTTGTTCGGCTATTTCCTTCTTGATTTCAGTTAACAGTTCGCTAACCTCTTCCTTATCAATCCCGGCTTCTTTAGCAAGTTCTGTCGCTACGGTTAACTCCTCGTTGGCTACCTCCATGCGGACTGTATCAAGCTTCTCCCCACTGACATCATACGCTTTATAGATTCCCACCAATGCAGAGTGTCCGCTTACCTTTACAGGAGAAGCTACATCTACTACTGCGTTCTCAACCCCCGCAGTTAAAAGAGCATTAGAATACATAGAATTCGTCACTTCCGTGATATTCCCGGGCGTCACAATATTAACCTTTAAACCTTCACCTTTATCTTTTCGTGTAATCATGGCAGAGGAGAACATACGGGCATTTCGGTTTTCACCGTCAATATACTTCACCAAGTCTTCGCCTGTTGCCATAAACTCTTCTACTTCTGTTCCCTCTTCAATTCCTAATTGAGCCTGAACCTCTTTCTTTTGTTCATTAGTAAGTGTTTCTCCATAAACGACGATAGGTAATCCGAATTTTTCATTAATGCTTTCTTTATCATTATCTGCCGCCGATGCCGGCTGAATGAGGCCCACCATTAGTGAAAACAGTAAGGCAATACCAATCAATTTTTTCATAAATCATTCTCCCTTTTCATGTTGGATGGATAATAGAGCTGTTCCATTCATCCATTGTACTAGTGTCATTGAATATGTTCATCCATCCAGAGTCTTATTTCTAGCAATTGATTAGACGCACAATACCAGATGAAAGTTACAATGACTTTTTGTTAAATATTATAACAACCACGGATCTACAACACAAAAAAGAGCTTAGTTCTGTTCACAACAAATCTTCTTTTAAAGCGAAGATGCAATGTAAATAAGAACTAAGCTTAAATAGTTTTATAGTATATCGAGCCAGATTTTAATCGCTGTAGCCAGGATTAAAACGGCTAAAATCATTTGAAGAATCTTTGTATTCATTTTCTTTCCTGCCATAGCGCCCAGTGGAGATGCAATCAAACTAGCTACCACCATGATCATAGCGGGTAAATAGTCCACTTGACCCGTCGATATCTTACCAATCGTTGATCCAATTGAAGATATCAACGTAATTGCCAGGGATGAGGCAATTGTCATTCTTGTCGGGATTTTAAGAACAACAAGCATGATCGGAACCAACAGGAAAGCTCCGGCAGCACCAACGATGCCTGCTCCAATACCAACGATCAAAGCTAGTGTTGCAGATAACCATTTGTTAAATGTAACGTCCTCGAGTTTTACATCATCTATTCCTTTTTTTGGGATGAACATCATGATAGCTGCAATTAATGCAAGTATTCCATACACAATATTTATTCCAGCTTCACTCATGAATTTAGATCCGTACCCGCCAATGAAGCTACCGATTAAAATACTCACTCCCATGTATGTGATAAGAGTTTTATTAAGATAGCCTCCTTTACGGTAAGCCCAAACCCCACCAAGTGTGGCAAAGAATACTTGAACTGCGCTAATACCTGAAACTTCGTGTGCAGTGAATGTTGCTACTCCAAGCATTGGTGGAATATAAAGGAGCATGGGATATTTAATAATGCTCCCCCCGATACCTACCATTCCTGATATATAAGAGCCGACAAATCCGATTAGAAAGATCGTAATAATAAAGGCCAAATCCATCGTGTAGTTCCTCCTCTTCTAGTAAAACAGGAACCTCTTTAGCAGGTTCCCATTTTGATTATTTGTTTAGATTTGTACGATTGATTAACGAACAGCACAACGGTTTGGTCCAATTTCCATCTCACGCTGTTTCTCTTCATCCGGAGTTACTTTACCCATGTTTGTTTCACGAATTTCTTGATACGCGTTTGGCTGAGGTGGAAGGTTTTCAGATACCAGCTTTCTGAATTCTTCTTCGCTCTCGATATTTAAACCATGGTTTTTTGCAAATAATGTTCCCAGCTTTTCACCTACAGATCCATCTTCATTCAATTCCTCAATAATCATAAAATGAGCCGGTAAAACGGTAAGCTCCATAGAAAGGTCTTTATATCGTTTGTATAGACTTTCTCTAAGATCAGCTACCCAATCTTCTGCTTTCCCGGCAAGATCCGGACGTCCGATACTGTCCACAAATAGAATGTCACCTGATAATAAATACTTTCCATCAATGACAAATGACGTTGAACCGATTGTATGCCCCGGTGAGTAGAGAGCTGTGATATCTATCGTTGTATTTCCAATCACGACTTTATTCCCGTCTTCAAGTGCTGCATACTCAAAGGTAACTTCTTCAGCATCTTTAGGAGGTAACCAATAGGTAGCATTTGTTGCTTCTGCAATGTTACGTCCTCCAGAAATATGATCGGCATGCAAGTGAGTATCGAATATATTTGTAATCGTTGCGCCTTTTTCTTTTGCGAAATCGATAAAGATATCAGTCATACGAGTAGCATCGACGATCGCTGCTTCACCATTTGACACGACCATATAGGATAGACAACCTTTACCTAAACGAACAAATTGATAAAGCTCCCCGCCATTTGTTAATTCACCCACTCTGACAGGCTCCAAATGTTCGCTCCAAGCTTTCATGCCGCCTTCAAGGTAAGAAACATCTTTCCCTTCATCTGAAAGCATTTCCGCTACCATCATAGAAGAACCTTCTTTCGCACACACGACAAGAACGTCTTTATCCGTTGGAAGTTGATTCATTATTTCTTCTACACCATCTAAAAGATCGAAGTATGGGATGTTCAGATATTCAAATTTTGCACCTTCAATTTTCCAATCTTCAAAGGCATCTTCATTACGTACATCTAAAATGAATAAATCTTCTTTTTTCATTACTTTTTGTGCTACTTCTTTTGAATTCATTGGTTTAACTGCCATTCATTTAACCTCCCTGTATTTGTGGTATCATCTTACTTCACGTTCGATTCAACGTCTCCAGTCCAATCGCTCATACCTGGAACTACATTGATTACATTAAGAAAACCTTTTTCAGCTAATAGTTGCGCCGCCATGTCGCTTCTGTTTCCTGTACGGCATACTACATAAATATCCTTGTCTTTATTAAGTTCATCCACTCGGGTTTCCAGTTCTCCCAGTGGCATTGAAATCGAGCCTGGAATATGTTTGAATGCATATTCGGCCTTTTCACGGACATCCAGTACGACGATATTTTCATCGCCTAGTTTAGTAGACAATGTTTCATTATCTGTTACTGACTCATGTTTACGCTCTACAGTCTCTTCCCCGCTTGATTTGCGGACAAAATGTTTCAGAACATCTCCTTCTTCAATGGTTCCGAGATAATCGTGCCCGGAACTTTTTGCCCACGCTTGAAGATCGGCCTTTGATCCTTTGTCTGTTGCCTGAACTTCAATCACTTGGCCAGCTTCCAGGTTATTCATGGCCTTTTTTGTTTTTACAATCGGCATTGGACAAGCTAATCCCTTTGCATCCAATACGAAATTTGATTCAATCGTGTTCATATATAAAACCTCCAATTACCTTATAGGGTATATTTCATTGCAAAAAAAATTAGATGAATAGGTTCACGTTACCATTTTCAGCATCCGCTAAATACGCAGCTACTCCAGCATACTCGATTTCCTCTAATAATTCGTCTTTGTGTAATCCTAATAAATCCATTGTCATGGTACACGCAACCAATTTGATTTCTTGTTCCCTTGCCATATCAATTAAATCAGGTAAAGGCATAGCATTATGCTTCTTCATAACACCTTTGATCATTTTAGGGCCCATGCCCATGAAATTCATGTTTGATAATCCTAGTTTATCTGCGCCACGAGGCATCATCCCCCCAAACATTTTCTCCATAAATCCTTTTTTCACAGGCACCATCTCTTCTTTTCTTAAAGCATTCAGTCCCCAGAATGTATGGAAAATGGTTACGTCATGATCATAAGCTGCAGCCCCGTTCGCAATGATATATGCAGCCATCGCTTTATCGTAATCTCCACTAAAGAGAATAATATTGGTTGTTTTTCTTTCAGTCATTGTATCTCCTCCTATTTACTGTAAGGGGTGTTGATCCCCTTAAAAAAATTTAAACTTTTTTAATCCAGAATGTAAATACATCATTTTCTTCATTTGAATCGAGCAATTCATGTCCTGTAGATTTAGCCCAGGCTGTCAGGTCACTTTTAGCTCCTTTATCCGTTGTTTGAACCTCTAAAATTTGACCAGATTCAATTTCTTTTATTGCCTTTCTTGTTTTCACAATCGGCATTGGACAAGCTAATCCTTTAGCATCTAGTACTTTATCTGCGTTCATTAATAATTCCTCCTAAGAATGATTGTTTCTAATACCCACAAGGGTATATTATATGATATAAAAAAAGATGTCAACTCTTTTCTTTATCGACTCTTAACTAATAAATTCACAGCTTCTTTTACAAGGTCTTCCGTATTTTCACCAGTCTCTTGTGAATCTCTTACGCATTCAACAAGATTCATACTGACAATTAAGCCTACGGAACGGTCAAGAGCTGTTTTTGCTGCGGAAAGTTGTGTAATAACGTCTTTACAATCTTCCCCTTGCTCCATCATTCTTACGATTCCACGGAGCTGCCCTTCAACACGTTTAATTCGATTCTGAACTTGTGAATTGTATTCCATAAAGACACCTCCTGTTGGCTTATTGTTTCTTGCTACAATTACAATAATATACCCCGTTAGGTATAAAGTCAAGGAATAATCAACAATTTTATTAAAGGGAATGGATGATTGTAGAAATTATTATGATCGTTTCGGAATGACAGGCCATGCAGCCACAATGAAAAAAGAACTTGAGTACGATTCTCACTGTACTCAAGCTCCTTAGTCAATAACCTATCATCCATTCCCTTCATTATATAAGATAAAAGGACACTTGCCTTTTTGCCATGTATTCGACTCGATTTTGAATAATAGCGACAGGTTCCTCCAGATAGATCGGCACAATCTGATTCCATTCAGGAATGTATTGCTTGATGTTGAACTCCATAGCATAGCAGGTATTTGCTGTTAGTGGCAGGTCGCCTTTTATCGGGATATCTCTTTGTTGATCATATAATCCCATTATGGCCCCTGCTTCATGACAGTGGTTTCCTAAGGGGTGAGAATAAAGCATCGCCTCAATCCCCTCATCGCTTGCCTTTTTCATTACCCGCTGAAACACTTCGTTTCCTGTTCTACCCACTCTCATTTCTTCTGATACAATATCCTCAAACCTTAAGGCTGACTGTAACGCTGATTGAATTCCTTCAGGAGCGTCTTCTTCGCCTGGATAGAGAACGTAAGCAAGCTGCTGAGTGTCTGTCGCTAAACCAAGATAACGAATACCAAAATCCAAATGGACAATGTCTCCACATCGTATGATTTCCCCCTCTAATCGATCCATATCAGCACCTTTTCTTTGTAAATCGACCGTAGGGTAAAATGACGTTTCCATTCCTAAATCCAAGACGCGTTGCCTTATCCAATCGACTACATCTTCAGTCGTTGTGATACCTGGATGAATCACCGCTCCCGATAAAGCTTCTGCTGCTATTTGCCGCGCCAGCTCCGCTATTGAAGGATAGGCGATGAGTTCTTTCGATGTCCTCATTGATAGCCAATCAACTATGATGTGTTGGGCAGATACAAATTTATGAGTGTACTCATCTAGTAACATCCCCAAATGTTGGTAAAACGAATGACTTAAACCATCCCCTGCGGCAAAGGTAGTGGAATAGTTTAACGCAATTGTATCAGGGTCATGATCTTCTACTAGTCGTTTGAGGCACTCCCATTGATCACAATCTTCGGGATTCCATACCCGTTCATAAAACGGCTCAAAGTTCGGATTGGGGTGCAGTACCCATCTTTTTACCTGTTGATTTCCGTCGAGGAAGAACACCAGGATCGTCAATCTTCTTGAACTGTCTATTGATGATGGATAAAGCGTCTTCAGGACAGGATCTTCATTATACTCCCTGCCCGCAATAATCCACATATCTAGATTATGTTTTTTCATTAACGAAGGTAAAAGGGTATTAAGTCGGTGAAATAGCCAACGATTCTGTGTTTCTTCTCTTTTCTTCAACGGGAGAATTCCCGGTAAATGCTTCATGTCACTATTCCTCATGGGTATCACTCCCTTATTCCAATGTTTTCATTACACTCTTTCGACAAAAAATGATTTATCCCTTCTGAAAAATAAAAATGACCGTTAGAGGAAATAGCCTAACGGTCATTGGTTGAAGAGTTCATATGTATGCTAAATGCTTCGTTCACCTAAAAAAACTTCTTTTTGTAGATGGTCTACAAAATTTTCAAGATGCCGGATTGAACAGATATCTTCTTCTAGTAGTGGAATCCGATATAACGTTTGGTTTGTAAACTTCTCCATCATCATCTTTAAATATAGCTTTTCCTGCTCTTTCCTTTTTTCCAAGAACTCTCCATCCGCCTGAATGGGCAGGATCTTATTTATGATCAGTCCCCCTATATTCAATCCGTAATTGGACATCATTTCAATGGCCTTCTCAGTTTCAAGTATCGGGAGCCTTTCGGGAATGAGTACGAAAATGAATCCTGTTCTTTTTTGATCCAGAAGAATCCCCCGTACTTTTGAGAACTTTTCACGACGCCTTTGCAGCACATCATAAATGGGATCTTCGACCGGCTCCCCATCATTTAATAGTTGTGAATAATTCTTATTTGTTTTCTTTCGCCTTTCAAGCATCCCGTCCATCCATACTCCCATCAATTCGGGAAGGGATAATAGTCGGATTGTGTGGCCTGTAGGGGCTGTGTCAAAGATGATTTTATCGAACTCATTTCCTTCTTCGAGAATGATGGAAACCATCCGATCAAATAATGCAGCTTCTTCTGCCCCGGGTGCCGAGGCAGCCATATCAATTTGACGGTGTACCTCATTCACCATTTTTGATTTAACCATTCCCTTTAAATTCCGTTTCACTCCGTTGATATATCGCTGTGTTTCGATGTGTGGGTTTATTTCTATTCCCCATAGATTTTCAAGTAATGGCGTTTTATATTCCATGATCTCTTGATGGAAGATATCACCTAAATTATGAGCAGGATCCGTTGAAATGATTAACGTCTTCTTCCCCATATTCGCAAACATTACGGCTAAAGCAGAGGCAGATGTTGATTTTCCTACTCCTCCTTTTCCTCCTACAAAAAGAATTTTCTGGTGTTGTAATTCATTCATGTACATATCCCCCTCACTTTACTTCAACAACATCTGATGCCATCCAAGGGTGAGTGCTCCATTCCCATTCTTAAATGCCAATCATGAAATTTCTCTATTATATACGGATAAAGTTCCAATGTGTAATAAAAAACGGGATTCGGCAGGCCTAGCATATCTGAATAGAGCAATAATAAGAATAAATCATCCTCATCTCTTAATTCCCTTGCAATTTCCGTTTTATGAGGAAGGCGAATCATGTCATCGTAAAGCTGTATGATTCTTTTGAACTTTTCTTTCATAGACGAATCCATTCGTGCTCCCCTCCTTAAAGATGTCTCTGTAATGTGGCATGATAATTTAGATTATCTTGTAGATAATGACCATTAATGAAAATAGCTTGTCTTTTAATTGAGAAGAGAAGGTAAAAAAAAGCTTTATATAGAGGTATATGCTTTCTTCTCACCTGCCTCACCAAATAATAGATGATGGCCAAGAGATTTCTAGGGTCGCAGTATAGAATGGACACGGCCTCCCGATATTTTTCACTTGTTTCACAATAAAGTTTTCCAAGGGAACTTCTTTCGTGATGATGATGAGAGAAATCATGTTTCATTGTGATGAACCTGTCACCACTTACTCCACCACATCACCCCATGCCTACTTCAAGCTCTGAGCGAATCATTAGGACTTCTACCATACATAATCCCTCCTTCAAAAGGATGTAGAAAAAGGGGACTCGAGCACGAGTCACCCTTATCTTATAACTAAGCAGAGAACTGTGAAGGGTCATCTCCCTTTTTAGACAGTGAAGATGCAGCAGTAATAAGGATCCACAAGGTGAAAATCAGAATGATACTTCCAAAGATAAAGAGCAGCATATTCCCTTCTGATTCACCGACACCTGACCATTCAAATACGACTTGGTTAATCATCGCCCATAAGGTCATGAACATAAGGAATACCATTGGAATTAAGGTAGCTATATAATTCCTTCCTTGACGCTTTAGCCAGATGGTAATGAGAAGTAAACTGATTCCTGCAAGCAATTGATTCGAAGTACCAAAAAGCGGCCATAGCAGGTATCCACCTGACCCGAATCCTTTAGGGCCTTGAGGTAATAAAGTTAAGGCTGCACTTGAAACGACGGCAATCGTCGTTGCAACATGAGCATTTGTTAAAGGATTTACGTTGTACTCTTCTCCCAACTCGGCAATGATATAACGCATCAGTCGAACAGAGGAGTCCAATGTTGTTGCTGCGAAGCTCACAATGATCACTGAAACAATCGTAGCTGCGATATCCGCCGGAATTCCAACACCTGTAGCAAGTTGTCCGGCTCCTTGAATGAAGACACCCAAACCGGCACCACTTGCTGCAGCAAAACCGCTGTAAGTGGCTTGGAATTCTTCCACGTTCGGGAAAAATGTTATACATGCAATGATCGCAATCAATGCCAGTGCCCCCTCCCCAACAGCACCTAAATATCCTACAAAGCGTGCATCCGTTTCTTTGTCCAACTGTTTTGACGATGTACCAGAAGAAACCAGGCCGTGAAACCCGGAAATCGCACCGCAGGCAATTGTGATAAATAGTAACGGGAACCAGGAAACATCTGCAGCTCCGTTCGTCATTGGTGCTGTAATTTCAGGATTTGTAAACAGGAGGCCAAGATATAACAATCCTAAACCAACAATTAATTGATGGGAGTTGATATAATCACGTGGCTGCAATAGCTTCCAAACAGGTAGAGTTGAAGCTATGTAGACATAAATCATCAGAATGACGATCCACACCAGGAAAGCCATGCTTGTTGAACTCAAGCCAAACAATGATGTGGCCTCTTGACCACCGAAATAACGAACTAAATCTATTTGCAAAAATCCAACCCGGCTGGCAATGACAGCTGATGCATACATGACTGCCAGTGCTACGATTGAAGGTAGCAACATGCTGCCATTTCGCTTATAAACCGAATACCCAATCCAAACTGCTAATGGAATCTGAATGAACACCGAAATGACACTAGCAGGGAAAGTAATGAACAGATTTGCAATTACCCAGGCAAAAACTGCGTTCACCATCAACACAAGAATTAAAATAATAAATAGAAAAAGTACTTTTGCTCTTTTCCCTATTAACTTATTGGCTAATGAACCGACGGATTGTCCTTTATTTCGAACTGAAAGAACCAACGTTCCAAAATCATGCACCCCGGCTGCAAATACTGTTCCTAATATGACCCAAAGAAATGCTGGAAGCCATCCCCAGTAAACGGCGATTGCAGGTCCTACAATCGGAGCCGCCCCCGCTACAGAAGTAAAATGGTGACCCCACAGAACAAACTTATTCGTTGGGACGAAATCGACACCATCTTTATATTGGTGTGCCGGCGTCACATAATTGGGATCCAGACGGTACACCCGCTCAGCAATAAGCTTGGAATAATATTTATACCCAACTAAAAAAACAAGCCCTCCTATTACCGCCAACCATATTCCACCCATCAAATTCCTCCTTTTTATTATAAGTTGTATACATTCAAATATCTGAATTTTTAGAATGTATACGCTTACTACATTTTACATTGGGTTTTTATGGATTTCAATGAGAACATTTACTCTTATTCGGTCTTAGAACTAAATAAAAAGACAGATTCAATAATAGAATCTGCCTTAAGGTTATACGACGTATATGCTATCTTCATCTGTGGGATCTACCGCTTGGGGTATGTCTACTGTGGTTCTTAATATGGTTTTGTTGGAATCCGATGTTTTGGGATGATCGGAAGATGTAGGAAATATAAAAGAGATTCTCTTTTCTTCACCCGCACGGATTGTACCGATCTTATCTAGGATAATCGTGTCCAAATCTTTTTCATGATAGGAAAAATCACTATCTTTTTTATCCTCCTCATATTTCTCTAAAAGCAATAACTGAATTTCATTAATAGGCTGATCGGCCATTCCCCCGACTAAAACGACTTCCCCTTCAATCGAATCCCCAGGAGAAATTTCAGTTTTGTGCACAATTGTATCCACTTTTACATGTCCTATCCCTATACTGGACAAAAATTGTTTAATCATTTTTCAGCCACCTTTCCTATACCTAATTATCTTTACCCTATCATGTACCCTTCATATTCGTCTATTCCTACATATTCTGCGAGTATTCGGCAAAGAATATGAGAGAAACATTGGAAAGGAGTGAATAATATGAAAAAAATGGTCACATCTATTTTAGCTGTCTTCATGATTAGTCTTACTGTCGGTACATTTGCAGCAGCAGAAGGTGAGCCACAAACGCCTAAGGTAAACCTTACTGAAGAACAAAAAACGGAGCTTGCCAAGTTGCATGAACAAATGTATTCAACCAAAAAAGAACTTGTGAACAAATATGTAGAATATGGCGTCTTCTCAAAAGAACAGGGAGACAACGTACTTAAAATGATGGAAGCTAAGTATCAAAAATTGAAAGAAAATGACTACATGATGAGATGGCATCCACATCCACATCACGGTAAACAACTGAATCACAAAGAATAGGAAAAATGGTGGAAGGGTCTCCTCCCCTTCCACTCCACCCCAATATCTGCCTCACCCCACTGGAAAGAGGAAAAGTTTCTCACATTTCATTCTGCATGTTCCCTCAATATCAGAATCAGGAATGAAACACCATACAAAATACCCATAAAAAATATAATTATAGGAATATTCAAAACATTCATCCTTTTAATATGTTACTATTTTAATAGCTCATTTACATGAAAGTAATGAGTTATTAAAGCCCAGTCAGAGGAGAAGGATCATATGACAATCGGTTCTAAAATCCGCTTTCACAGACTTAAACGGAATTTAACACAAGAAGATTTATCAAAAGGGATTATTTCCGTATCATATCTTTCCAAACTGGAAAACAATCAAGTTTCTCCGTCAAATGACATAATTAATCTGCTCTGTGAGCGATTAGGTGTAAATAATCTGCTTGATAACCCAAACCATTTGAACAAGCTTCTAGAAAACTGGAACCATGCATTGCTGTGGAATAAAACAGAGGAAGCTGAGTCCATCAATAAGGTCATTAAGAAGGAACTTGAACAATCGGATGACCTCACTCCTCATTTATTCCATAAGATCCTTTGCTTCCGTGTCCATTTAATTAAAGGGAGCCTTCAGAAAGCTTTTGAGCATATGATACAGATCCAAGCCAATTATAAAGAACTCTCAGATACGCTTAAATTCTATTATCACAAATACAAAGGGAATTACTATTATTTGATTGAAGAGTACGATAAAGCCCAAGGAGAACTGAAAGAAGCTGAAACCTACTATGTACTTGGTAATGTGATTAATGAAGAGGAACGGGCAGATTTATATTATTTATTCAGCTTAGTCTTGACCCGCTTAGGCACGTACCGTTTAGCAATCTTTTATGGAGAGAAGGCACTTTCCATTTTCCAGGGCGTCTACTACCAGAAAAGATGCGCTGAGGTACATTTGATTTTAGGGATTTGCTATCGGCGTATACGTTATAGTGAAGAAGCAATGAAGCATTATGAGTGGGCCAATTTCATTTCACATTCCATAAACTATACGTCATTAAATTCCAAGGTGGAGCAGAACCTAGGGTATTTGAAATCATTTATGAATAAGAGTGAAGAAGCCATTCAGCATTATTTGCGAAGCATTGAATTGAAAGATTCAGACGAAGAAGGAAAGTTATACTCCATTCTCTCTCTGGTCAAAGAATATTATAAAAAAAACCAATTTTCAGAGGTGCGTTTCTGGTTACCTAAAGGATTACATCTTTGCTCTAAACAAAAGTACCCGGATAAATTCTATCAATTATCTTATTATCAGTTTGCTTTAAATGATTTCCCACAAGGTTTTGAAACGTTTATGAAGGAGTATACACTGCCCTTTTTTAAAAAGAGCGGCTCCCATCTATTATATGCTGAGTATTCTAAATTCCTTGGTCAGTATTACCAGGGGATTAGAAAATATAAACATGCAGCATTTCATCTAAATGAAGCGAATGTCATTTATGAAGAAATGTTAACTTTATAGGAGGTGAAATGATGAAAAAGTTGAAAAAGTTATTACTAATCACCAGCCTGACTGCTATGGCACTCTCCGGTATTGTCGTAATCAATGGCAATGAAGAAGAGTTCCCGCCATTCTCTAGTAAACTATAAAATAATACAGGACTAGCCTAATCCGGGCCAGTCCTTTTTCTATTTTTATTTCGCTTTTTTTGCAAAAGATTGTTGCTTTTTAACATACGCTCTGCAAGGCCCTGTCAATTAGCGTGTGCTGGATGGTGGGGGGAACTGCCCAACTGGCAGCTAGCGTTCGGCCGAGCCTACTCAGTTTCGCTTCAATGGTCTCGGCACGCCCGTACTTCCTCAGGACCTAGTCAACTCAATTCCATCTCTTCATTAAGTACTTCATAAACATTATCAATGAAATTTTCTGAATAAAGAGATATAGTTAGTATTGAATACATATTAAGGGGGATTTCAGATGAATCATGCATTTGAAAAAAAATTAGAGAGATATGCAGATTTAATCGTACAGGTAGGACTAAACCTGCAAAAGGATCAGGAACTATTGATCTCCGCACCTGTTACAGCGTACAAGTTTGTTCGCCTTGTTACTGAGAAGGCATATGAAGCCGGGGTTTTAAATGTATTAACGGACTTCTACGATGAAGAGTTAAAGAAAATCCGCTTAGAGAATTCTTCTGAGGAAGGATTGAGAGTGTTTCCTGATTGGAAAGCAAAAGGATATATCGAGATGGCAGAAAATAATGTGGCTCTCCTGAATTTGGCAGCACCAAATCCTTTCCTATTAAGAGATACAAATGCTAAAAGGGTTGCTATATTAAATAGAACATCAGCGGAAGCCATGAAAGATTTTTCTGCATATATAGGCGGGGGGAAAATAAGCTGGTTAATAGCTGCGTTCCCTACAGTCGAATGGGCTCATACCGTTTTCCCGGAACTTTCTCAAGAAGAAGCAATTGATAAACTATGGGAAAACATTTTTTATACAACAAGAACAGATAAAGAGAATACAGTTGCCTTATGGGAAACACATATTAGTAACCTCAATAAGAACGCCGACCGTTTAAACCAAAACAATTATAAAAAGCTTCATTATAAAGGACCTGGAACAGATCTTACAATTGAATTCCATCCTCAAACGAAATGGATCAGTGCCCAGTTCACAAATGATCAGGGAATTCCCTTTGTTCCTAATCTACCAACGGAAGAAGTGTTTACAATTCCGGTTAAACATGGTGTGAACGGGGTAGTTTCAAGCACGAAGCCACTTAACTATAGCGGTACGTTAATTAAGAACTTTTCACTAACGTTTAAAGAGGGAAAAGTCGTAGATTTCACAGCCGAGGAAGGGTATGAAACCTTAAAAAATCTACTACAAACAGATGAAGGGTCTTCCTATTTAGGAGAAGTGGCATTAGTTCCCCACAACTCCCCTATTTCTAATACAAACATTGTCTTCAATAACACACTTTTTGATGAAAATGCTTCTTGTCATATAGCGCTGGGGAGAGCCTTATCCGTCTGTGTAGAAGATGGTAATAGTATGACGGCTGAACAGTTACGGGAAGTAGGTTTTAACGAAAGCATGATACATGTAGATTTCATGATAGGATCGGATCAGTTAGATATCGACGGCCAAAAGGAAGACGGGACGATCGAACCTATTTTCAAAGCTGGTGATTGGGTTTAAAATTTTGATTTCCAAGGGAGAATAAGGTTAAGGCTTAAATGCTTCATTTAAGCCTTTTTTTAATGTCATCATACAATTTCGACTTCCACATACGACATTAGGACGTACACATTTAAATACTGCCGCATTATTGGTAAAAGTTACATATAATATGACAAATAAATTTCTTTTTTAACATATTCAATACTTCACGAATACTTTACAATAGAAGTATACCTTTTTAAAGGAGCGGTTTCCTTGTCAATCAATCATAAACATTCGTTTTTGTGGAGTGGCATAATCTTCACTTTCTTCACTTTATATATCATATTTCGCACTACAAATGTACAATCCAGTGAAAAGCCTTTAACAGCTGAAGAAAAATATCCTACCGTCTTTGTACACGGGTACAAAGGTACATACAATTCTTTCAGAACGATGTTAGAACGATTTGAAAACCAGCATGGCTGGGGTCAAAAAACGTTGGAGATTTATGTATCTGAGAATGGCAGTGTAGTGTATAAAGGATCTCTTTCCACAAATCCCACTTCACCTCCTCTCGTTCAAGTCATCTTTGAAGATAACCGTGCATCATTAGAGAAGCAAGCAATTTGGTTAGAGAATGCAATGAAGCTCTTGTACCACCAATTTGACGTTTCAAACGTAAATATCGTAGGACACTCCATGGGTGGGCTTGCTTCAACTAAATATATTCTAAATACAAGGGATAACTCATTTGTTCCGAAGACCCATAAATTTATTACGATTGCTACACCTTTCCTTGGCGTTACCAAGGAATCTTATGACCAGATTAATACAGGCGCAGCTGTTATTGACTTAAAACCAGAATCACGGGCATTGAAAGATTTATTTATGAATCGCCATTTAATCCCTTCATATATACATGTATTATCCATCGCAGGATCAGGTGATGATGTGGTAAATGTTCAAAGTGCTATGGGCAGTCAATCACTATTTGAAGAAAGTCATTTTCAATCCAAGATCGTTTATGATCCATCTATTTCTCATAGCGGCTTACATGAAACGATTAAAGTAGACCGTCTTGTTGGAGATTACCTATGGAGTAAATAAGGGAAATTTTCACTTCCGTACTCAAATAGAGTTTCTATTCTGATACGGAAGTTTTTTTCTGTGCAGTTGCGTAAAATTCCTTTACGTTCTATACTACACAAGACTAAACCTCAAGGTTAGGATGAGTAGAATGACAAAAGAAAGAATCATTAAAGCAAACCCTAAATACATACAACAATTCCAGAAAGGTTTTCCCCTCATAAATAAAGAAAATGTGACATCATCAATTGAGCATGTAGAAGACGGAGAAATTTTTAAGCTTGTTGACAATAAGAATACCTTTATTGCAAAAGGCTACTTCGGAATTCAGAACAAAGGGATCGGCTGGCTTCTGAGCTGGAAAGAAAAAGAAGAAATTGATAAAGACTTTATCTTTAAAAAACTTCAAGCTGCAATCAATCAACGACTTCACTTCTTCTATAGTGAAGATACTACAGCATTTCGGGTATTTAATGGTGAAGGAGATGGTTTCGGGGGCATCACCATTGACTACTTTGATGGATACTATCTCGTTCAATGGTATTCAAAAGGAGCCTATTCATTCCACGAAGAGGTTATGCAATCGTTAAGAGAATTAACGGATTTCAAAGGGATTTATCAAAAAAAGCGGTTTGCACAGGAAGGGAAATATGTGGATGAAGATGATTTCGTTGAAGGAAACCGTCCTTCATTCCCCCTTCTCGTCAAAGAAAATGGCGTTCAATTTGCCATCTATTTAAATGACGGGGCCATGGTAGGGGTTTTCCTTGATCAACGTGAAGTGCGCAAACGAATTCGCGACTCTTATTCTGAAGGAAAACGGGTATTAAATACGTTCTCTTACACAGGAGCATTTTCTGTTTTCGCTGCACTCGGTGGTGCATCTCTGACCACCAGTGTAGACCTTGCTAATCGCAGTCTAAGCAAAACGATTGAACAATTCAGTATAAACGGGATTGATTATGAAGCACAAAACATCATTGTGGAAGATGTCTTTAAGTACTTTAAATATGCCGTAAAAAAAGAACTCTCCTTTGATCTTGTGATTCTTGATCCACCAAGCTTTGCCCGCTCAAAGAAACATACATTCAGTGCTGCAAAGGATTATAAAGATTTGTTAAAGGAAGCGATTGCCATTACTGAAAAAAACGGTACCATTGTGGCATCCACTAATTGCAGTACATTTAATATGAAAAAATTCAAAAGCTTTATTGAAGCAGCCTTTAAAGAAACCAATGGTAAATACAAAATACTTGAAGAGTACACTCTGCCAGAAGACTTTAAAACCCTCAGTCAATACAAACAGAGTGATTACCTTAAAGTCGCTTTTATTCAAAAACTATAATAGATAGGGACGGACCTTTCAAAGGTCCGTCCCTATTCCTGTTTGTTTATCTGTAGGATAAGTCCTACTCCCCTTATTTATTTTTGTAAAGAATCTGTGGTAAGATTTCATTGATAAGTATACGTTCATTGCTTTCCATAAATGACAGAATACTCTGTCATTATTTCCTCGGAAACCGCAAAAAGCGACACACAATAAGGATATTTTAGAGAAAAAGATCGAATGAGGAGGTTTGCTGATGAAAAAAGCTGTTTTTCTCGATCGTGATGGAGTAATCAATGAGGTAAAAACCGAGAGAGTGACATTTGTTAATACATCAGATCAATTTTATTTCCTGCAGGGAGTTCTTGAAGCGATTAAATTATTGACTGACTCCAACTTTCTGATTTTCGTCGTCACCAACCAGGGTGGAGTTGGGTTAGGATATCTCTCTCATGAACAACTTGATTCCATACACGATTATATGGTGAAGGAAATTGAAAAGGCTGGTGGATTCATTCAAGAAGTTTCTTGTTGTACTCACAAGCCACACGAGGGTTGTGAATGCAGAAAGCCTGAAGCTGGGATGATTTTGGACTTAGCCAAAAAGTACGATTTAGATACTGCCCGATCATATATGGTAGGTGATCGCGATGTAGATATTGAAGCTGGCCGCAAAGCGGGATGCACTACTATCTTACTTGCAGACGGGCCCTCCCCTCTATATAACGCCGATTACATGTTTACTAACTTAATGGAAGCTGCTGAATTAATTGTCACTAATAAGTAAGTCCCCTTTGTTCCTGTAAGGACGGGACACCATTTTCTTTTCCCATTCGTTCAGCAAGAATAACCAAGAACTATAAACATATAAAGCTATAGCATCTGGGTGTTTTATGTAAGTATCGAGCCTGTTTTATCGTTTTCAAAATAGGGAATTCTATGGTAAAGTACTATGGAACTAATGAGAATGGGAGGTATTCGATGAACCAGCAGGAACTATTACACATTATACGAGATCACTATCCCTTTGATGTTCTAACCACAGAACAGTTAGATTACATTATTTCCGGTTCTAAATACACTACCTTCAAAAAAGGTGAATTCCTTTTTCATGAAGATGAAACAGTAGAAGAACTGGATATATATTTCCTTGTCTCGGGACTTGCGAAAAACGTTCTGCATCGATCAAGTGGCAAGCAGTATTCCCTCCGATTCTATTATCCTGGGGACTTGATCGGGATCATGATTATGCTCACGAGCGGTGAAATGACCTTTTCCGTACAGGCAATAGAGAATTGCACCGTCTTCCGTATTCAGAAGGCCCGGCTCTTGGAGGTTATGACCAAGAACAATGACTTTTCAAAAATCATCTTTGAAAGTATCGGAAATCGCATGAAAACTTTGTACGATGAAATAAAAGCGAAGTCTGCCACTGATACCGACGACGAAAATATCAGCCTGTTTCGTACCAAAGTCCATACGCTAATGGATCGCCCCACTTTCATTGACGGCAATGCCACTGTTTTGGACGCAGCAAGAAAGATGAAAGAAGAAGATACATATGGTTTAGTGGTAGTAGACCAAGAGAAGAAAATGCAAGGCATTCTCACCCAACGAGAAATCCTGTCTTATATTACAAACCCAAGTATCAGTGAATCAGTAAAAGATTGGATGAAGAAAAAACCGTTTTGGATTCGTGATGAATCCTTTGCCTATGAAGCCCTTTCTTATTTCAAGCATGAAGAAGTCGACTTTGTCCCAATTATCCGCAACGATGAAGTTGTGGGAGTTCTGACCAGTACTTCATTTCTCAATATTCAGGATTCAAATTATTTGGATCTTTCGTATAAAATCCAAAAAGCCATTACGAACGACGAACTGGTAGAACTGGCAACTGTGAAAAGTAAGACTTTTCAACAGTTCATTCAAGATCTACTCCTTCAGGATAGTTTTGGCTACGATATTTGCGAAGTGATCTCAAACTATAATGATCGCCTGCACCGAAAAATCATTCAATTAACTGAAAAAGAAATGCGTAAGGAAGGATTCGGATCTGCGCCTATCAATTATTGTTTTATCGTCATGGGCAGTCAAGGCAGGAGTGAGCAAGGCTTTCATACGGATCAGGATAATGGAATCATACTCGATGATTATAATCACTTATCCGATCTCAAGAAGGTTGATTTGTATTTCCAGGCATTTACTGAAAAACTCAATTTAAAGCTGGCAGCATGCGGTTTTCCTGAATGTACTGGCGGGATCATGGCGAAGGAACAAAAATGGAAACGTTCCTATACCGATTGGAAAAAAGCGATTGATGAATGGCTTTACGAAATAGATGCACAGGAAGTCCAAAACATTACAATGTTTTATGATTTTCGTCCGATTTACGGTGATTACTCCATCGCTGAAGAAATCCGAAATTATTTAGCGGAAAAATCGAAACGATCTCTTAATATGCAGCAACTATTAAGAAAAGATGCCCTTCGCTTCAAGCTTCCTGTCGGTCCTTTGGGACGCGTGAACCTGAAACCCAGAAATCATTTATTTAATATTAAGAAGTCAGGTCTTTTGCAGATCGTCAATATGATACGTATACATTCTGTAAAGTACGGAATCAAGGAAGTCAATACAATTAAACGTGTTCACGCATTGAAAAATATGCAGGCGTTTCATCCCAGGGATGCAGAAAATGTTAAAACAGCTATGCATATCCTTCTCACTCTGCGTACTAAGCAAAACCTTCTTGAACTTAAAGAAGGAAAGACATTAAGTAACGATATTGATGTACGTACTCTTTCAAAAGATGATCGTCAGAAATTAAAAGAATCCATCCAAATTGCTAATCGACTTCAACAAGTGATGGAAATTAGTTTTAATAGGAACCGGGTGGTTTAATGAATGATATTGGAATTAATGTGGGTTACCGCATTCTGAAATATTATTTATGGCAGCAATTTTTCTTTCGCTTTCAAGTGAAACGGGAAAAAGAAAAGCTTTCCTACCATAAATTATCTCGTGCCCTAAAAGAGTTTGAAGAGGAAAAACCCACGCTTCAACAAAAGCATTTATTCGATTGTGACTTTACCATTTTCGACCTTGAGACAACGGGCTTTTTTCCGGAGGTGGGAGATGAAATCATCTCAATCGGAGCCGTAAAGGTCAAGGAAGGTAAAGTCCAGCGAAATGACACGTTCTATCAGGTCATAAATCCCCTTCAAACGGTGTCAAGGGATACGAAACGATTTACTGGTCTAAGAAGAAAAGATTTTTTAAACGGAGTTACACTGCCGATTGGGTTGCAGCGATTTTTAGAGTTCAGCAAAGGTACCATCCTTGTTGCCCATCCTGCTAGTTTTGACATAAATTTTCTTCAGAAACGCATTTACAAGTGGCAGCTACCATCATTTAATCCGGAATATGTTGACTCCTTTTCACTTGCAAATGGATTACTGGAACGGGACGATTGTTACCTGGACGCCCTTGTAAAGAAATTTGACATCGACTCACGGACCCGTCATCATGCTCTAAATGATGCGATCATGACCGCCGAAATCTTCGAAGAACTATTAAAAATCTGTTATCAGCAAGAAGTCCACACGATACGGGGATTGAATGAGTTTATATTGGAGGAGACAAGCTCCGGGTTCTGATAAGATTTCTTCCCCTGATAAAAGAGAAAAAACGCTTGAGAACATTTCCTCAAGCGTTTTGCATGTTTATTATCGAATTTGTCCGGTTCCATGCATCATATACTTAACGGTTGTTAAAGCTGGTAGCCCCATTGGTCCTCTAGCATGAAGTTTCTGTGTAGAGATTCCAATTTCAGCACCAAATCCTAACGCTCCTCCATCAGTGAAACGAGTGGAAGCATTATGATAGAGAGCGGCTGCATCCACGAGCATCATGAATTTCTTCGCTGTTTCTGTGTTTTCCGTGACAATGGCTTCTGAATGCTTTGTACCATATTGTTCGATGTGATCGACTGCTTCATCCAAAGAAGGTACAATCTTCACGGCAATATCCAGACTTAGATATTCATTTGCCCAATCTTCTTCTCCAGCAAGCTTCGCATCTTCAATCGCTTCGACTACTTTTTCATCTCCGTGAATAGATACATTGTGTTCTTTAAGCTTTTCTACAAATGCACCCTTATTTTCTTTAAACCAGTCTTCATGCAGGATGACGGTTTCAGCTGCATTACATACCGCTGGACGGTCTGTTTTTGCATTGATGATGATGTTTAATGCTTTATCCACTTGAGCTTCTTTGTCAATATAGATATGACAGTTTCCTACGCCAGTCTCAAGGACAGGTACAGTTGCATTATTAACGACAGCATTGATTAATGCACCTCCACCGCGGGGAATCAGCACATCAATATGCTCTTTCATCGTGAATAACTCACTTGTTGCATCTCGATCGGTTGTATTAATGAATTGTACTGCATCTTTAGGAATATCCGTTTTCTCAAGTGCTTCATGCATGACGTCCACAATTGCTTTGTTCGAGGTAATGGCATTTGACCCACCTTTCAGGACAATGGCATTGCCGGATTTTAGTGCTAATCCGGTTGCATCAACCGTTACATTAGGACGTGCTTCATAAATCATTCCAATGACACCAAGTGGAACCGTTACTTTTTGAACTTGCAGTTGATTTTCAAGAGTCCAATCGGATACCACTTTTCCAGTGGGATCTTCCAAGTCAGCTACTTGACGGAGACCACTTGCGAAATCTTCAACACGTTCTTTAGAAAGTGATAAACGATCCATAAATGCAGCTTCGAAGCCCTTTTCTTTCCCTCTTTCAAGGTCTTTTTCATTTTGTTTTAGTATAGATTCGTAATTCTCCTCTAAATGATCGGCAAGGATATGAAGGGCTTTATTTTTTTGGTCGGTAGTCAGCATACTTAATGTTTTAGAAGCTTTCTTTGCTAGTATCGCTTGTTTTTTTACATCCGTTTTTTCTATAGTTAAAGTCATCAAATACCTCCTGTTTTTTTGAAAAAGAATTCGACCGGATTGTGCAGGGGAAGAAGGAGACAAACTCCTTCTTTTATACTCCTACTGGAATGGGTAAATCGACATGACATACTAGTTGGTCAATTTCGACTGCGATTTGATCCGCTTTGATGTCTGTAGGATTTTTCAGTTGTCCTGAACGGAAATTTACCATTCCCAAACCAATTTCTTCATTTCGATTATCAAGGATTCGCACGACTGCACCTTTATTAAATCGGCCTTTTACAGTATAAATATCATCAATTGTTAAACTTTCTTTTTGTTCCAGAATACGTTCTTTCGCATCTGAGTCGATGGTGATTTCACCTTCGGGACCTGAGTTGAACGCAATCCACTGCTTTTTGGAATCAAGGTTTACGGAATCTTCTGCAGATTCAAAGTACGTTCCTTTAGCAGTATGTTGGACAGCATCGTAAATAACATTTGAGTTGCCTGATTTACCTAGAAACGCAGGAATTCCAGAAGCCATTGTGATCTTAAATGCATCGATTTTGGATCTCATTCCACCTGTTCCTACAGAACTTCCAGGCTCTCCTGCCATGTCTTCGATATCTTCAGTAATTTCCGTTACGCTTTCTAACAGTTCAGCATCTGGATTTTTGCGTGGATCAGAATCATATAATCCATCAATGTCAGATAGAATGATGAGTTGATCAGCATCCACTAATGCCGCAACTTTAGCAGATAGTGTATCATTATCTCCAAATTTCAATCGGTCGATCGTTACGGTATCATTTTCATTTACAATCGGAATAATCCCTCGTTCAAGAAGAACATTGATTGTGTTTCTTGCATTGTTGTATCGGTCTTCATCAGAAAAATCACTACGAGTGATCAGAATTTGAGAAGCCACGTATCCGTTGGAGATTAACAGATCAGAATACGCTTCAATCAATAGTCCTTGGCCAATAGCTGCTGCTGCCTGCTTCTCGGGAAGAGAGCTTGGGCGTGTTAAGCATCCTAATTTACGATAGCCCGCAGCGACGGCTCCTGATGAAACAAGCAATACTTCATGACCGTCATCCTTTAATCGAACAACTTCATCAACAAGTCGCTCCAGCTTCCTGCGACTCATTTCTCCATGCAAGCTTGTTAATGAACTACTTCCAATCTTAATTACGATACGTTTCTTCTGATTATTTTGGGACATTCAATCACTCCTAGTAAAAAGGTCCGTCCCTCGCCCCTCTTTATGTGTGTAGGGACGGACTTGTATTTCTTGTTTGGTTGGTAATGTTTATATGGGGTGTTTAATAGTCGATGTTTGTTTTAGCTAGTTACTAATTGTTTGGACTGTAAGGATGAGCTGATTTCTTTCGAACGTTTTTCTGCTCCCTTGACAGCTTCTGAGATAGCCTTACCTCCGCCGAACTCTGCTAATGCATCAAGTCCTGCAGCTGTAGTACCATTTGGGGATGTTACATTTTCTCTAAGTTGAGTTGGTGATTCTTCTCGCTCAAGCATCATTTTAGCTGCGCCGAAAATGGTTTGAGCTCCGATTTTACGAGCTAATTTAGGGTCTAATCCTGCTTCAGCACCCGTCTTTTCAATGTGTTCCATTAAATAATAGAAGTATGCTGGACCACTACCGGCAATTCCAGTGAAAATGTCCATTTGGCTTTCTTCGATAACGAAAACTTCTCCGATGCTTGATAATAATTCTTCTGCATTCTCCATGTCTTCTCTAGAAGTAAAACGCCCTGCACTTATGGCTGTAGCAGATTCTTTCAACATACTTGACGTATTTGGCATGACCCGGATAACAGGCTGCCCTGCTGGTAGTTGCTCTTCCATATGAGAAGTGGTGATTCCTGCAAGCACTGACATAATCACCGTATCGTTCCTTACTAAGTGATTAATGGAATCTAATGCTTTATCAATATCCTTCGGTTTCATCGCCAGAATAAGAATATCTATTTCATTAAAGGGTAGATCATCTTTTGTTAAAGCTGTTATATCGTATTTGGCTTTCATTTCCTGAAGTCTTCCTTGATTGCTTCGATTTGAAACAATAATTTGTCCGGATGGGATTTTTCCACTTTGTACAGTTCCTGAAATCATAGCTTCAGCCATATTTCCTGCACCTAAAAAAGCAATCGTTTTATGTTTTAACAATCATATCCACTCCTGTTCGTATATTTTCTGTTTGGTTTTTAATCGTGCATTCATTTTTAAATTTAGTATTAATATAAAGGATTGTTTGTTGTTAAATTTCCTGGTTCATGTCTCTAAAAACCTTTGTTGGCGTGTGTTTTGTTCACAACGTTTATTATCGTAACATGCTGGTAAATGATATCAAGGGCAATATAGGAAGTAGTAAGGAATTGGCCGAAATAGCTAGTGGAAGCGTTATCATCACCATTTATGTTAGTCAGATTCCTTCTAAAGGCCATATATTGGCTCAGAGAGCGTATAATCAGAATTTCAAATTCTGCCTCCACTTGAATTGGCATCAATATTTTTTATGATGAAGACTGTTAGGAACGTATTCTTTCTTCCATTTGTACAAAAAAACCCGTTAAGCCATTTACCAGCTTAACGGGCTTTACGAATTCATTCAGTTGCAGCTTCATCCGAGCTTTTTCCATTTAGGAAGTCTTTTAGTGCTTTGGTGTTTTCTTCAAAATCGATTTCAAGTACTGATCCTACACCGCTATAGCTTCCAAAACCATAACTACCTTCAACTGGAATGGTGAGCTTATCCATATCACTCGTGTTACTCAACAAGATATCCTTTGCGATGGAAATCTGATCTAGCTTACTCATATTCGTCTTAATATAGGGTTGAATGGATCCTGCCATTTTCGGAAGTTTTGTGACGCCGCCTATTGAGAGTACCTCATCTTTAAGAGCGTTAATGACTTTTTGCTGTCTTTCAACCCTTCCAAAGTCCCCCTCTGCATCAGCACGGAACCTGGCATATCCTAATAATTCTTTCCCATTTAAATTTTGGACACCCGGCTGGAGGGAAACACCGATGTTTTCTGACATCGCCTTTTCAACATCCATTTCAATACCTTCAGGAGCAAGTATATCAACGGATTGTTCAAACCCCTTAAAGTCGACCACCATAAAATATTGTATATCAATGTCAAAATTGTGTTTGATGGTTTTCCTGAGTAATTCGGGTCCACCTAAATAAAAAGCTGTATTCAGCTTGTAGTTTTTATATCCGGGTATTTCAACATAGATATCTCTCATAAAGGAAACAAGTTTGGTTTCATTTGTTTTTGGATCAATCTGTGCGAGCATCATCGTGTCGGTTCTTGATTTTTCCTCGCCCCTGCTATCGACTCCTAATAACAAAACATTAACCTTACCGTTTTCATCTTTGACTCCGTTAAATTTATAATCTCCTTGAAGCTGGTCGTTTCCAGCCATTTTATATCCACTATAAAATTGATAAGCAGCATAACCGAGCAAGCTAAAGATAAGTAATAATAATACCAATATCACTTTTCTTCCTCGTTTTTTCTTTCTACTCTTGCGATCTAATCGTGAATCCATTTCTTCACCTACTTTTATGACATTCATGAATTACTGATGATAGTATGAAATAGTACTCTATCCAAATACAATTGACAATCGCAGAATGCTGGATAAACTAACATATTTCTCCATACCATTTGAAAGTATATTTTATCATAAATATCCTAAAAAGTATTTATTTGTTCCTAGCATGATAAATGTAGTGAATGAAAATGCCTCCCGGTAAGTTCTCGTACATCATGTTCATCCTCTTTCTTGTAAGAAATGATAAATGAAGTAGAAGGTCCGCTAGATTTATACAAGTCTTGAATAGAGGTAACACCCTCTCTTTTTAAAGGCTTCCCCAATAAGAGAGAAAGTTCATGAAAAACGCCTTTGGAGCCCACTGGCAGAATATCTATGATGGAAGGGTGGTGTATACAGTCCATGAACAGGGATAGAGGGGCAACAGACGCAACATTTGTGATTACTTCATTTCCTACTAATGGCGTTCCGATAAGGGCATGAGCAAGGTTATGACAAGAGGTAAAAGGTCTCTCTTTTTTTCTCATCCCAATACAAGTAACTCCAAGAGCAGATTGATGTAGAACGATATTCGATTCAGAGCTTCCCGTTATGGGAATATCCTCTATGTTTAATTCACTCAAACCTTTCTTGACACCACTATAATAACTCTCCCATGCAGAATTACTCGTAAAGTTCAATACTTGAACAGCTTTTAGGGTTGCTCCCACGGATAAGCATTCCATCGCTGCTACACGAAAGCAGTAATACCCCACAGTCTCCGGTTCAGCAATGACCGCATCCCCTTTTTTGCTTCCAATCCCTCCGCTGCAATCTGATGCCAGGATCAGCTCTTCTTCATCTGAGATCGATATGGATATAACATCCCGATGTTGAATCATGCGATTTCTCCCCTTCTAATTCTTGAAACAAGAGGAGGGTACAGGAAGTGGGCAATCGTCAAATTAATGAAACTGGCCAATAATAAGGATGGAACAATGGTGTAATAAAAAGAAGGACTCAGGATAAATATAAATGGAATCCCTGCCAGTACCCCGTTTCCTATAAGAAACAGGATGGCTGCAAGTACACGTTTACCCTTCGAAAACACATATCCAAATATCCATACGAAGAAGGCCATTTCAATAGCAATGAGAACATGAAGCGGTCCCAGCGGGAATCCAACGTATAAGCTTGATAGCAAGTGTCCTCCCCCTGCAACGATTGCACCCCATCTCCGATTGTAAAGGGATGCAATTAATAGTGCAGGCATACTATCTAAAGCAATGGTCCCAATTACAGCAGGTATCTTTACCATTCCACCGATCGCAGAAAAAGCCATAAACAAGGAAAGTATTAAAAGAGTCCTTAGATTACTATTCATTTTTTTTCTGAACTTTACCTGTTGAAAATACGTTTGCGCTGCGAATATATTCAACATCTTTTACATTACAACGAAAATTGATCACACGTGCTAAGGCAAAAAAGTAGTCGGATAATCGATTGATATACTGCAATGTCACAATGGGAAAGTCCTCGTCCGTTTTTGAAAGCGAAACCATGATTCTCTCTGCTCTTCTTGTAACCGTTCTCGCAATATGAATACTTGAAGAGGCTTTCACACCACCTGGTAAAATGAATTTTTCCAGAGGGGGCGCTTCCTTAGTGAAGCGATCAATCTTCTCTTCCAACGCCTGGACGGATTGGGACTGAAGCTTGATCGTTTTATTTTTAGAAACGTTGGATAGATCACCTCCGCAATCAAAGAGCTCATGCTGAATCGTCTCAAGATCCTCTAACAAATCTGTAAAACGCTCATCATGAAGTTCAGAAATGGCTTGTCCAACGAATGAATTGACTTCATCTAATGTACCATATGCTTCGACACGAATATCATCTTTATCTACTCTTCCACCGATTAAACTCGTCTGACCTTTATCACCAGTTCTTGTGTAAAGCTGCATACCTACCCTCTCCTTTATCCTTTTAATGATGTAGCAAGCCCGTACCAAACCAGCCATACTTCTTGAGAAATTTTCGCCAGATCTTGATAAACCCATCCTGTCATATCCCGCCATTCCCTGGACAGCTTTTCCATCGGGACAATTCCTTTCCCGACCTCTGAACCTATCCAGATCACTCTGCGATCAGGGTCTTCTTCTTCCCACTGTTGTAAGGTTTGCATCAGAATTGCATAAGACTTTCTGACTTCAGGCTCATTATTTAAAATAGTTGATCGAATCCCATACTCAAGTCCCTCTATTACGATGACAGAGTTTGAAAAGTTGATATCATCCAAATGAAACCTTTCTCCACTAAATAATGGAATCCAGGTTGTATCAGTTTCTTTAAGATTAAAATGGTTTTTCACCCATATGCTTTTCCCATTAAAGGAACCTCCCGTAACGAAGTACATGTTTGATTCCTCCAATCACTTTCTGTCTTCCATACCATTTCATACCCTTCTCCGTGGTTGACCTTCCACTCCCAAAACGTTCTGTGAACATGTCTGGGAGATAAAGAAGTTAATAGGTGTCGAATGACTCCGCCATGAGTAATAACGGCGTACCTCTTTCCATTGTGCTCTTCTATCTGAGCTACGATCTGTGCCCAGGCTAAATCGACTCGTTTTCCAAATTGTTCTATCCCTTCTCCATTTGGTGGAGAAATGGATGGGTCCATTAACCATTCTTGATAAACATCGTCATCCTTTAAGCTCTCATAGGTTAAACCTTCCCAGCCTCCAAAGTGTATCTCTCTTAAAAGGGATGAAGAGATCAATGGAGCATGAGGAAACAGAAAATGAGCGGTTTCTAAACAGCGGTTTAGATCACTCGAAAAGCATCGTTCATACTCTTGAAAAAAAGTATTTCGACTTTTAAGTAATTCGATTCCTTTTCGAGATAAACTGGAATTGGTCCAGCCGAGGTATTTCCCTTTCTCATTTTCCTCTGTTAAACCATGGCGAATACATGCAATAACCATATAGTCATCCATAAAAACAACTCCACCCCCTCTACACTGCCCCCGATTGTATCGCCGGTCATACCGCCAAACCATTTGATGGATCTAGAATAAACAAAGCAGAATAAAGCAAACGTCACCAGGGTAAATAAAGCATAAAAATAAAAGCAATTTAAAAAGTAGCTGCCGACTCCACCCAGTAATAAACCAGAAACAATCCAAATAAGATCATAACCCGTCACATTCTTACTGAAACCGTATCCCATTCCTGACGCCTGGGCTGGAGGGATAAGAATTAGACCCGCCCCCATCATCATTCGACTTAAAAAGGGAATCGACACAAGGACCATACCAATCAAAATAGTGGAATGGGTTTGAAGGATGGTTTCATAAATAAATAAAAACCGTGATGAAAGCAATACCGCCAGTGACAAAACGCCAAAGGCACCTACCCTCGGGTCTTTCATGATGTCTAATCGCTTCTCCCTATCTCTATAGGAAAAAAAGGCATCACTTGCATCCATATAACCATCTAAATGGATACCACCCGTTAATACGATTGGCATTACCCAAATATAGAATGATATTCCTAAAGAGCTTATGTGGGTAAAAGCATTCAAAAAAACATATCCTCCTAGAAGAATCGCACCTACAAATAAACCCAGCAGTGGAAATGTACGGACCATCCATTTCATTTCCCTATTCCCTATTGAGAATTCTTTTCGAATCGGCAGAATTGTAAAAAACTGCAGGTTCAGGAGAAAGCTTTTAAATAGGATCATGAGGCAACCGTCCTTCCTCATTGTGACCCCTCTTTTTCACAATAGGGATTCCCGCCGTCATTTCAATCGCCACACATGCTTTCTTCACCATTCTTATATGTAATGCACCAAGTCGTTTCTGGAAAGTAAGAAGATCGTTTGAATCAATTGGAAGGTCAGAAACCAATTCATTACTAACCAGGATCAGTACATTTACTCTATTTAGTAACTGTATGATAGACTGATAGATTTTCTCTTCTATATTCTGACCTTTCCCATCTCCATTACCATACATCTCATTTGTTAAAAGAGTCGTGAGGCAGTCTAACAGAACAACGGAGTGTTGAGGTATGTGGTTGACTATCCATTCAATCGAATCGGGACATTCAATCGTCCTCCATTCACCAGCAGACGCTTGCCGGTCCTGCTGGTGTTTCAAGATTCTTTGCTCCATCTCCCTGTCAGTGTTCACACCACAAGCAAGATAGACCAATGGAACGTTTGACTTTTTCATCTCTATTGCCCATTTTTCAGCAAAAGAGCTTTTGCCACTTCTAACCCCTCCGGTAATAAAATATAGGGTTCCCAAGTCGACTCCCCCTCTCCACAATCACTCTGTCGTTGAAATAATTCTACTATGTTTGATCCAAATAGCGTTGAATGGCTTTTTTCGTTACCTCATACACACCGCGCCCAATCAACTTCCCTATCGGCGTAATCGGCCCGGCAAAGGGTTCCAGCTCACCTTTTTGACTGGAGGCAATCAAAATACTGTCGGTCGGTGTCCCGGTTGCAAGCTGACCTGTTCGTCTGTCCCTCACATTCATGTCGTGAAGGGCTCTCACTTTCGCTTCTGTTGAAGTTACAAGGGCTTCAATATATGCTTCATCTGATAGATTCCCATTTAGGAACACCCACATATTAATCGTGCCTGGCCTTGTATCTATATCAAATTGATAACTTGTAGAGATATCAATCGCATTCCCGATACCTGCTGTCACCACAACGAATATGGAATGCCCCTGAACTTCGAAATGATCACATACCATATTATTTAAAGGAAGAGCCGTCATCATGCCTACAGACAATGAGGGATCCAGGTTCCTTTGAACAAGAAATTCTTTCATATCCTCTTGATAATCCGGGCAGTCATAATCTGCAGGGACTTTACGATTGATAAAGTGCTTGTACCAGCCTATTCCTGCACCAATAATCCCTGAGGACATGCATTTTAATGGATAAGGGGCAGAGAAATGTATGTATTCTCCCTTCACGTTTAGGTAACTTTCATCTAACACAAAGTTCTCTGTCGCACTCTCCTCAGGAACGATTACCATTTGAGGTTTTGCCACTAAAGGATGAGCCTGTTTTTGAACCTTTGTATGATACACCTCTTCTATATGTTTCTCTTTCAGAACCTCTTCCGGGTGGTGGAGAAGTTTGGTTCTTCCTTTGTCTAAGAGAAGTAAGCGATCACAGTATAAACTTGCTAAATTTAAATCATGAAAGATCGCGATTACCGTTAATTTTTCGTGTACCGTTTGATTCTTGATTAAATCCAATAGTGATTTCTGATACGATAGATCAAGATGATTAGTAGGTTCATCAAGCAACAGGACCTGTGGTTCCTGAGCCAGAGCCTGTGCTAGGAACACCCGCTGCCGTTCTCCCCCTGACAATTCATGAAGGTAGCGGTGCTGAAAGGACGTAATGCCCGTTTGGTTCATTACCCTCTCTACGATTTCAACATCACGTTCAGTCGTTCCTTTAAAAAAACCTTTCTGGTGAGCATATCTCCCAAGCATAACCGTTTCCCTCACTTCATAGGAGAAGGATTCTGTCGATATCTGAGGAAGTACCGCTAACTGTGTTGCTAAATCCCTTGAAGAAAAATGATGCAGTTTTTTTCCTTTTAACGTGATGGTTCCATCCATTAATGGAAGCAGACCCGTCATGGCTTTTAACAGCGTCGTCTTTCCACTGCCGTTAGGTCCAAGAATCCCAAAGAATTCTCCTTTATCTATATGAAAATTCATGTCTTCCACGATTTTTTTATCGTTGTATCCAACAGTCACCCCGTTTATATCAATCATGATGAAAGACCTCTTTTCTTTAGGAGAATATAAGCAAACATGGGGGCACCGATTAGGGATGTTATCACTCCGATTGGAAGTTCTGTGGGTGCAATGATGGTTCTCGAGATAAGATCCGCCAGAACGAGAAAGCCTCCGCCTACTATGATAGACAAAGGAAGTAAATGCTTATGATCATGCCCTACCATCCTCCGTAGAAAATGAGGGACCACAAGACCAACAAATCCGATCGTACCTGAAACGGCGACAGCCGCTCCTGTCAGGATACTTCCTGCAATTAAGATGAGAAGTTTTCTCTTTTGTACGGATATCCCGATATGATGGGCTTGTTCTTCACCAAAACTCATGCCATTCAGTTCCTTGCTATTAAAAAACAACAAAATCACTCCAATAAGGAAAAACGGGAATATAATCGCAATGTAATCCCACCCTCTCATGGATACACTTCCAAGAAGCCAACCAATGATTTGCCTTAATTCTTCTCCAGTTAGGGCGATCATTAAGGAAATAAAGGACCCTAAAAAAGAGCTGAAAATAATTCCTGTTAATATGATTGTTTCTACCTTCATTGTTCTTTCAACTTTTTGCGCAAACCATAATACGAGGAACACGGTAATAATCGAACAAAGAATACTGAGAAAAGGAAGCGTAAACTTACCAATGAACGGAATGCTCCAATTAAAAAACAATGTAATAACAGCTCCGACTGATGCTCCTGAAGACACACCCAATGTATACGGATCTGCCAGCGGGTTGCGCAAAAGTCCTTGAAAAGAAGCTCCTGCGATTGCTAAGGAGCTTCCAACCAAAAGTGCCAATAATACTCTGGGTAATCTAATTGAAAAGACAATGTTTGTAAACATCGGATCAATCTCTTCTGGTAAATGGTATCCTAACCATTTAGCTCCGACGATGTACAAAATGTCCTTCGGCGGCACCGGAATGGTTCCAATCGATATACCGGCAAGAAGAGCGAATAGTAAAAACGATACTGCCAATCCGTATGTTATCCATATTTTATTCTGTAAATAACTCCGGATAGATCGACTTTGCAATTTCCTCTACTCCTTCAACCAGTCTTGGGCCAGTACGTGTGACCAGGTCAGAATGTACGTCATGAACTTCCTCATTTTTCACAGCACTCACGTCTTTCCATCCTTCCCGGCCCATCACTTGTTCTTTAGGATTTTCGCTGTAGTAACCATATGTTGTAATGATGATGTCTGGATTTGATGCGATGACTGCTTCCTGGTTTACTTGGATCCATCCCTCTTGATCACTCATCACATTTTCGGCATTTACAAGTGATAGCATTTGATCGATGAATGTATTTTTACCTGTAGAATATATGTCAGGCGAAGGTGACACCTCTATATACACTTTTTTCTTTTCGGAGACACCACTGACTTTTTCCTTAATGGATTCTAGATCAGCTTTCATCTCCGAAATGATGGATTCAGCTTCATCTTTCTTGCCAACCAATGTGCCGATGTTTTCCATCGTGGTGTATACTTCCTCAAAGTTATTGGCATCACGTACGATATATACCTTTACCCCTGCACCTCGAAGCTGTTCTAACCCCTCTTCTGCCGAAACAGCAGTGGACTCATGAGCGAGAACCAAATCCGGATTCAGACTGATAATCTTCTCAACGTTAAATTCCATTCCACCTATTTTTTCTTTCTCCGCCGCTTCTTTTGGATAATTATCAAAATCTGAAACCCCCACAATTTCCTTATTCAACCCTAACTCGAATAAGATTTCTGTGTTGCTTGGAATCAATGAAACAATATGCTTAGGTTGCTCTTCCAGCGTAACTTTATTACTAAGAGCGTCGCTTACCGACAAAGGGAAATCAGATTGTCCCTTAGTGACTTCTCCATTTCCTTTTCCCTTTTCTACATTTTCACCATCAGCACCGCATGCTGAGAGGATCCCTAAAGATAATAATAGTGCGAAAATGATTTTGAAGTGTTTCATGTTTTTTCCCCCTGTGAATTGAACTTATTGTCAGACAAAAAAACACCTCTAGTGGGACTAGAGATGTTGTGTAAGATGCAAAAATGGCTTCCATACCGTCAAACATGCACATTACACCTTTCTATCCGCGTAGATTTGGTGCGAAAGACATTAGGCAGGTCTCCTGGCTCATGGTCAATGTTTGCTGCACCTTCCCATACCTATTAGTACAGTGGCATTCATACAGCGCACTTCCATTTACAGTGGCGGGACCGCGTTGGAATTACACCAACTTCCCTATTATGAAGCTAAAAGTTTGCTACCGAAACTTCCGCTTCACCTAATCTCGTATCATATGTAATTGTTCCGTTCACATGAATTATACACAAGTTATCATCGTTAGTGAATTGATTTTTATGAATTTGTGGAAATTTGCAGAATGATTGAATCTACCTCTATAATGCATGTTGATGCCTGGGCTATAGAATAGGAAAAGAGCTTTGGCTTATGTGATTTATCAATTGCCCACTTATAGTAAACCATATAGGCAAAGAAGCTTTGATGCTAATTGATTGTCGCTTCCTCCCTTTCATGATAGAATCTTTTTCAAGCTATTGCTTTACTACTTTAGAGTGGCATATGTATAGGAGGTTTTCGCAATGAATGAAAAGAAAGAGTTCGCTACTTTTGCCGGGGGTTGTTTTTGGTGTATGGTAAAACCATTTGATGAACTACCGGGTATTATTGACGTCGTATCAGGTTATTCAGGGGGCCATCTTGAAAACCCTACCTATCAGGATATCAAAGCCGGTAACAGCGGACATTATGAAGCTGTTCAAATTACCTTCGACCCTGCTCTCTTTCCCTATGAAAGATTATTAAAACTATACTGGCCGCAAATTGATCCGACTGATGACGGAGGACAATTCCATGATCGCGGTGACCAGTATCGCACAGCTATTTTCTATCACAATGATCATCAAAAACAATTAGCAGAAAACTCGAAGAAAGAAATAGAAGAAAGTGGACGATTCAAAAATCCAATCGTCACAAAGATCCTACCTGCCTCAACCTTCTACCAGGCAGAAGAATATCATCAAAAGTTCTACAAAAAGAATCCCGATGAATATAAACAAGACCGGGCGAAATCCGGTCGTGACGAATTTATTGAGAGTCATTGGGATAACCCAAAAGCTTAAGGGCTTTAAAAAAATGTATCATTCCCCGAGAATGAAAAAAACTCCTTTCGCCAAACTAATTGGCAGAAAGGAGTTTTTATATGAAGAAAAATGATCACGTTAAAGAAGATAAAGAGCAAGTCGTTGGATATGAAGGGCCAGGGAAACTGGTGAACTTCTTTGATCCCTATCCAGCTGAAGACGAGGCGAAAGTGAATAATTCTGATACGGTGGATAATCATAGTTCTGAATGAAAATGAAAATATAAGGTGATGGTAATCATGCAAACCATCACCTTATATTTTTTTTATCCTATAAAACGGTTTACCTTCACTTGTTCATCTAAGATCAATTCCGCCGTAAGTTGTCCAGAAAGCGTGACCATTGGCACACCTCCACCCGGATGGGTTGAACCTCCAACAAAATACATATTAGAGAGCACTCTGCTCTTGTTCGGAATCTTGAAACCGCCGTTAAGCTTCCGGTCTGTGACAGTACCATAGATCGATCCACCATTCGCCCCATAAAGGGTTTGAATGTCGTTTGGAGTGAAGGTATATTCGTATTCTATATGATCCCTTAAATTGGTTACGCCCATTTTCTCAAGCTTATCCAGAACTTTGAGGCGATAAGATTCTTTGTATTGTGCCCAATCTTCCCCCTCTTTTAATGGAGGCACATGTGTTAACACAAACATGTTTTCTTTCCCTTCAGGAGCCTGTGTGGAATCCGATTTCGACGAGATGCCGATGTAAATCGTCGGATCGTCAGAAAGCTTTTGCTCATCGAAGATCTGTCTGAATTCTTTTTTTGGATCCTTACTGAAAAAGAAATTATGGTGAGCGAGGTGATCATATTTACGATCTACCCCGAGTAGCAGCACCAGTCCTGAAACCGTTGGAGCAAATTTGCTTAATTCATCGACTTCCTTAGAAGATTCATGATAATCAGCTAAGAGGGATTTGTAGCAAGGAATGGCCTCTAAGTTGGATACAACGATGTCCGCCATCAGCTCTTCTCCAATTTTTGTTCGGACTCCTTCAGCACGGCTGCCTGATGTAAGTATATCTTCAACTTCACAATTTAAGCGGACCTCTACATTGAGTTCCTCCAACACCTTGGCCATTGCCTCAGCAATTTTGTACATTCCGCCTTTTACGTAATGGACTCCAAGACCTAACTGAACATGGGTAAGCTGTGACATGATGGCTGGTGCATGGTAAGGCGAAGACCCTACGTACATGATAAGGAAGTTAAATAGCTGCTGTAGATGCTTGTCTTTAATGAATTTACGATTTGCAGCATCCATGGATTTCATTGGATCCATTTGCAGTAATTCTTTGACCGGATGCATCGTGCGCAAGTCTTGCAAGCCATTGATGCTCTTTTTATAGAAACTTTTCATTGTAAGTTCATACATTTTTCCACAGTAGCTTAAATAGTTAAAGAAGTTATTCGCATCCTCTGTGGATGTCTTCTTCATTTCTTCTAACATGGTCGGGAGATCCGAAGAAACATCAAGGACCCTTCCATCTTCAAAAAATGTCCTCCAGCCCGGATCCACTCTGATGATATCTACATAATCATTAAGATCACGGTCCGCATGAGCAAATACTTTCTCCAGTACCCATGGCATCGTAAGGATGGAAGGTCCTGTATCGAAAGAAAAGCCTTTTCCTTTTCTTTTATTTAATTTTCCGCCAAGTCTTTCCCCTTTTTCAACAATCGTAACGTCATATCCTTCTGAGGCAAGACGGATGGCTGTTGACATACCTCCCAAGCCGCCTCCTACTACTATTACTTTCTTCTTCATTTCATTTCCTCCTAACGAGAAAGATCGTTTTCGACTGAATCGTCTATTCAGCTTTCCATTGTGCCCATTTTGTAGGATTTCAAACCAACTTTAACATGAATTCATGCAAGAGAATTCAGCACAAAACATCCAATCCTGATGAATAAACGTATCACCTTTAACGAAAATGGTTAAAATGTCGATACAAATCAATAGATTAGAGGGTGAAAAAATGTATATTTGGTTAGGGACTGTTATTCTTACCGTTTTCCTTTTCACTAGAATTCCTACCGTCAAAAAGTCCATTCATGTAAGGAATAGTTTTCTCGTGAAAAAATGCTCCATCATCATTCCTGCAAGAAATGAAGAGCAGACGATTGGAAATCTATTATCCAGTATTCAGAAGCAATTTATTCAGCCCGTAGAAGTGATCGTTGTGAATGATGGATCAAAGGATCGAACGAAGGAAATAGCTGAAGGATACGGAGCAACAGTCATCGATCCACTCCCTCTGCCAAGTGGATGGAACGGGAAATCCTGGGCTTGTTGGAATGGGATGAAAGCATCAAAGGGTGAATTCTTATTGTTTGTTGATTCTGACACATGGTTTGAGCAAGCAGGACTGCTTAGAATATGCGAGACTTATCAACAACAGCAATGTCAGGGAGTTCTGAGCATTCACCCTTATCATCGGATGAATAGTGGATATGAGGCATTATCCATGATTTTTCATTTAATGGTTTTCGCCTCAACCGGTGTCACCCATCTCCTTTCCGGGTTGTTCACCCCTTCCGGTGGCTTTGGTCAGTGCTTCCTGTGTTCAAGAGATGTATATCGTCGAATCGGTGGCCACGAAGCAATCAAAGGAGAAATGGTGGAGCATTTTGCCTTAAGTCGACACGCTAAAAAATGTGGAGAATCAGTAGAAGCAGTCAGCGGAAGTAATGCGATTTCCATGAGAATGTATGGGAACGGTTTACGTGAGTTAATGCAAGGATGGTCGAAGAGTTTCGCTTCCGGGGCAAAATCGACAAATATCATATTATTGGGACTTTCTTCTTTGTGGATTGCCGCTTTCACTTCTTTAATCATTCATTCGCCGGTAATGGTATGGACAAACCCATATATTTATATGATTCAGTACATTTTTTTAAGTGTTTACTTGTATTTCATAATTAGTAGGATAGGGAATTTCACCGTTTTTGATACGCTCTTATTTCCAATCCATATTCTATTTTTTATTGTGACTTTTTCCCACTCCGTTTTGACTACATTTTTCACGAAAAACACGAAGTGGAAGGATCGATATGTTTATATAGAAAAAGGGAAGGATGAAAAAATGAAATGATCATCCTTCTGAATGTTGTCGCATGGGTAAGTATTCATTTCTTTGTTTCCTATATGGCTTCCAGATTGACCCCACACCAACTCCAGAAATTGTCCACCCTCTTCCAACCATTGGAAATGGAAGCGGGTGGCGGAATGTATAGGTTTATAAGGATCAAAAAATGGAAGAAGCATATACCCGATGCAGGAGGATGGTTTCGGGGAGGAGTGAATAAGAATGAAATCGGGCTATCTTCTCATCAGGGTAGAGTGGCCTTCCTTAACGAATTGAAACGTGCCGAATGATCTCACTGGCTGCAAATGATACCGGCACCATTTTTTTATATTCTAAATAATGGCGTTGTGTCCTGGGTGATGTTTTTATATGGAATTCTATTTAATCTCCCACTTATCTTGGTGCAGCGCTACAATCGAATGAGAATTGTCCAGATAATGGTCCAATATGCTCCACCTGAGGAATCGGGGCCACCAGGGGAGACTAATACCCCGACTTTTAACCATTTTTCAAATAGTGCATAAATTTATAAAAATTTGTACATTTTAAGAATAAGAACCGAGGAAGTCCTCCACTACAATAAGCCATAAATCGCCCGATTTGCTCGGTTCCCTTCTCTAATTCCCTCCTTCTTCAATAAAACCATTATGCAGAAATTTGTCGAACAAATAGTCTCTTCTTTTTCTCATCATTATGCTAAACTAATTGCATCAATGACGAGGGGGAAATAACATGCAAAAAACGTTCAAAACACTTTCATTTCAAGAAGGAGTGAACGTTTAGGATCCTTATACATGAAACGACGCTCCTTCTTCCGGGACATATAGTACAACAAAAGGAAGTAGGAGACATGAATGAACAAACAAACGATTGCATCCCATAATATCCGGATGCTATTTTGGATTTCTTTTTTTGGTACGATCAGTTTTCTTCAACCAGTCTTAACTTTATTCTATTTTGAAAGAGGATTATCTTCTTCCCAAATTTTGATTTTACTCATGTTTTGGAGTGGAGCTGTATTAATTGGAGAAGTGCCAACTGGAATGTTTGCTGATCGGTTTGGGGCAAAGTATTCCTTTTTATTTGGATCTATTCTTAAAATCCTTAGTATTGCGCTGCTTTTATTCGCCTATGAGCCATGGGTGTTTTTCCTGTACAGCTTTATAAATGGGTTTAGCGTGACCTTTTTTTCCGGGGCTGATGAGGCACTTATCTATGACTCACTCAAAGAATCCAATGAAGAAAATCGCATGGATCATGCAATGGGCAAAATTCAATCTGCCACATTTATCAGTATGTTGATTGCGGTTATGTTCGGCTCTTATTTAGCTAAAGATTTAGCTGACAGCCAATTTAATCTACTCATTACCTTAGGCTTGGCGTTCCATTTAATAGAGGTTTTCTTCGTCTTCAGAATTAAGCAGCCCACTATGGACTCCTTCAAAAAAGAGAATCCTTTTTCTCAAATTAAAAGCGGTCTGCTCGTGATTCGTCAAGCACCGGAGCTTTTGCTGATGTTTCTAAACGTAACATTGGTCTTCATTCCTGCAGGTGCTGTATATCAATACTTTGATCAGCCCTTGATGAAGGAGGCAGGGTTGCCTGTTTATCTAATTGGAGTTTTTTATGCCATTTCGGCAGTCATGGGTTTTCTTGCTTCTAATTCCATTGGATGGATGACTGCAAAAGTTTCGAGGGTGAAGCTTATGAGTGTATCTGGTTTGTTAGCGGTAGTTGGGTTACTATTATCCGCCATATTCGGTTCTTCTTTATGGATTGTTCTTGGATCTTTTTTCGTATTAAGACTCGTTCGAGCCATCCGTTATCCGATATACTCTCAATTAAGCAATGATTTGATTCCATCCGGGATCAGGGCGACAACGATCTCATTGCTATCCATTGTAGATTCCGGCTTGGACCTTGCAGTGTTTGGAGTGTTATCCACAATTGCAGTGACAGGATATTCCTCTGTATTGATTGGATGTGCCTTTATCGCATTAATCGGTACGCTCCTGCCTATTAAATCCGTAAGTGTACAGAAAGGCCAGCAAAATGTGAATCAAATAGAATCATAATACAAAAGAGTGCTGACAGTTATTGTCAGCACTCTTTTGTATGTTTAAGGAAATCAAAGAGGGGCCACACTCTCAGCCGGAGCCTCCTCGCTATTTTTATTGCTTTTTCAAGTACGTCCAGCCTTCTTCTTGATAAACCCGGCCTTCCTTCATGAGTTTCCCAAGGGCTCGTTTGAAAGAAGCTTTGCTCATATTAAAGCGGTCTTTGATGTCATCCGGCTGGCTCTTATCCCAAAAAGGAATGGCTCCATTTCTTTCTTCCAGATACTCAAGAATGACTTCTGCATCATCCAACATCTTGTCCTGCTTTAACGGTAAGAACGATACATTTAAGTTCCCGTCATCCTTAACGTCGATGACTCTTCCTTCAACCAGCTCTCCCAGTCTTGGCTCCGCTTTGCGTTCATTCTCGTGAACGAAGCATCGATATCCTTGTTCGGATAAAAAGAACGTTCCGACTCTCAGCAGTCGATATACTCTTCCTTGCACTTTTGCGTTCATCATTTCTGCAGATGCTCTTCTAGATACCTGTTCAATGATATTTTCAGTGGCTAATCGTCCGTATAAACGATCCTGCTTATCACGATTCAATGTTAAAAACAACTGATCGCCCGGGTTTGGCCAAAGTTCAAGGAATTTAGGAAGATCATCTGCTGACACTAAAATATCTTTAGGCAAGCCAATGTTAACGAAAACGCCTAAATCCTCCCGTTTATCCACTACCTCAGCCCATCCGTAAGCACCTACTTGTACTTTAGGGATACGCATTGTCGCTGTCAGACGAACATCCTTATCATGATAAAGAAATACCTTCACAGTATCTCCTTCTTGAATTTCTTCTGTAATTTCAGAATGGTGCAGTAACACACGATCTATTTCATTCGTTAGAAAGAAACCATACGGTACTTCATGATCAACGAATAAATCCACTACCGTACCTGGTTTTAAAGAAGACATTATTCTATTTCCTCCTATTTCAATTAAGTATTTACTTAAGTTCTCTCTATTCAACGTTTGTATTCACTAAATATAGCTTTTTTAGATGATTATGTATAGTACATGCGGCGATCTTTATAATAAACCATCAATTTAGAAAATAATGAATTCACGAACATTTTTTACTTCCATTGACCTGATGAAAGTGACTTGATATGATGCTTCTAATTCAATTATAACAAAATCTCATACACCTTGTATAAGTTCAAGAATACGGCTTGAACGTTTCTACCAGCTACCTTAAATGGCTTGTCTACAAGAATAAAGTAATTCTTTAACAATTATTTTATCCTGTGGATATAACTCTGGTTGATTTTGAACCAGAGTTTTTTTATTTTATCTTCTTGGAGGGTTATAATACATGAAAACATTCTTTCAATTTGCTGAAAGAGAAACAACTTATAGAAAAGAAACATTAGCAGGGGTAACGACCTTCCTTTCAATGGCCTATATTCTTGTCGTCAATCCAATCATTCTTAGCCAGGCGGGAATGGATAAAGGCGCTTTATTTACGGCTACTGCCCTGTCGGCGATTGTAGGGTCCCTTCTAATTGGATTACTTGCAAACTTCCCGATAGGTATTGCCCCCAGCATGGGACTTAACTCTTTCTTCACCTTTTCAGTATGCATAGGAATGGGTGTTCCATGGGAAATTGCACTGACAGGAGTATTTGTTGCAGGCATCATATTTATGATCCTAAGTGTCATGAAAATACGCGAGAAAATCATCAATGTCATTCCACAGGATTTAAAATATGCGATTGCAGGTGGAATTGGTTTCTTCGTAGCGTTTATAGGATTTAAAAATGCCGGACTTGTGGTTGCCAACCCAGAAACCTTTGTCTCTATCGGAAACCTTTCTTCTCCTACTACACTTCTTGCAGTCTTTGGATTCGTTATTACATTGATGATGTTAGTCAGAGGCATTCGAGGAGGAATATTTTACGGAATGGTGGCAACCACCGTCCTGGGTATGATTACTGGGAAGATTGAGGTGCCTCACTCCATTATTGGGAAGGTTCCTAGCTTAGAGCCTACATTTGGAGTTGTTTTTACTCATTTAGGTGACATTTTCACCCTTGAAATCATGGCGGTGATCTTCACATTCCTATTTGTAGCATTTTTTGACACTGCAGGGGCATTGATTGCTGTTGCCAGCCAAGCAGGTATAATGAAAGATAATAAGATTCCGAATGCAGGTAGAGCTCTTTTAGCTGATTCCACTTCAGGAGTGGCGGGAGCGATCTTTGGGACTTCAACGACAGCCTCCTTTGTAGAATCCTCTGCAGGAGTAGCCGTTGGAGGCAGAACGGGATTCACTTCTATAGTGATTGCATTCTGTTTCTCTATTGCTCTCTTCTTTTCTCCTATATTATCTGTTATTACTCCTGAGGTGACAGCTCCAGCATTGATTATTGTCGGTGCTTTAATGGCTACCGAGGTAAGGCATATTAACTGGAGCCGATTGGAAATCGTTATTCCTACATTTGTAACAATCATTATGATGCCCTTAACCTTCAGTGTTGCAACCGGGATTGCCTTAGGATTTGTCCTTTATCCACTAGCGATGATCTCGTTAAAAAAATGGAAAGACGTTCATCCGATCATGTACATACTTTGTGCATTATTCATTGTTTACTTTGCTTTTTCTTAAAATTAAGAGAGTGATTGCTGGACTATCAACTTTGCAATCACTCTCTATTTTCTTTCTATAGATATTTATGAAAACTCCGTACCGTTTCGTCGGAAGGAAGCAGGAACGTCATCATCCCCAGTAGTGGGAGAAAGCTGCAAAGTATCATGACGAAACGAATGGTGTATAGATCTGCCAATCCCCCGAAAATGACTGCACCTACAGCTCCCATTCCAAAGGCAAGTCCAACGGTTAGTCCTGACACCATTCCAATCTTTTGTGGCAAAAGTTCTTGTGCATAGACAACGATTACACTAAAGCTTGAAGACAAGATAAATCCGATGCAAAAGATAAATGGATAGACAATACTTAAAGATAAGTAAGGTAATGCAAGGGTTAACGGCGCAGCACCTAACATTGAAAAGAAAATGATATTCCTTTTTCCAAAACGGTCTGCAAGCGGCCCTCCCAAAAAGGTTCCCAGTACTCCAGCAAACATAAATACAAAAATGTATGCTTGAGCTTCTTTAATTGAAAGACCGTAATCTTCAATTAAATAAAACTGGTAGTAATTTGATAATCCAGCTCCATACCACGAACGGGCAAACACTAAAAACACAACTAATACCATTGCCCATTTAATTCTAGGATGAATCGGGATCTTCTTCGCGCTTTTCTTGTTATGACGTTTCATCTTTTCATTAGAACGTAATTGTTCAGAGTACCAATTGGATACATGAAATAAAACGATGACCCCTAAGATTGCTACAACGGAAAACCACAGGGCCCCTTTTTGGCCAAATGGAACAAATATAAATGCCGTAATCAATGGAGCAAGTGACTGCCCTGTATTCCCACCAACTTGATAAATCGATTGAGCCAGGCCCCTGCGATTTCCGGCTGCCATATACGCTACCCTGGAACCTTCAGGATGAAAGATGGCCGAGCCGAACCCGATAAATAACACAGATAGAATAATCCAGATAAAATGACCGGATAATGCAAAGCCCACTAAACCTATTAAGCTTGACAGCATTCCTAATGGAAGTAAATAAGGTTTTGAACGCATATCCGCATAATAACCGAATACCGGCTGCAACAATGAAGAAGTCATATTGAGTGAAAATGCGATCCAGCCAATTTGGGTATAACTCAGCTGTAAGGATTTCTCAATGATCGGAAACATGGCTGGAACAACTGCCTGTAACGTATCATTGATAAAATGACCGGAACTGATGGCTAATAGAATACCGTAAATGGTAGGATTCTGCATGGGCTTTACAGCAGGTTGAGTCAAATATTGTCACTCCTTCTTATTATTTCGTTACTCTAAATATTATACTGAATTCCTTTTCCATTTCCTACAGGCAAATAAAAAAAGCCGAAGCAATGTTCGACTTTTAACCATTAGGATTAGCCTCTGTTCGGAAATACTCGTCTCAGCATTTCTGCAATCTCTTCACCTAGTCCCTCAATGGGTTTCCCATTCTCTGCTTTGTTTGCATAATCTCGCATACGATCAGTGAAATCAGGATTTGTTGAAATGTAAACATTATTTATATTTCCGTTTTGACTTTTCACTTGATCTGAGATCTTTTTCTCCAAGTCCTTTGAAACTTTTCCATTCATATTATCTTCAAGTGCCACTGCTACATACGCGTTTTGATCGGTTGTCATAACATAAGCGCTTTTGACCTCATTAAGACTAGCCACCTTATTCGCCTCTTTATCGGCCATTGAATAATTCTCTCTCATTGTTCCGTCATTTACATACTCACGATTATTTACATAATCACGATTTGCCTGATCATTTTTGTAGTTCACTTTTTCCAAATTCCGATTATTCATTTCTTGGCCTTCTTCGTTCATGTTATCCCCCATACCACAACCAGCTGCGGTACCAATGAACATTATTCCCAAAAGGGAAATCAATAGATATTTTTTCATTTTGACTACCTCCTAAATATTATTCAACCTTACTATCCCCACAGCTCATTAAAACTATTCAGTGATGATCCAGTGTTTAATTCATCACACAATAAGGGAAAACTTGATATGAAGAAGGTTTATGGAGGTGGAGAAATGTTCCAGGCTGCTTTATGGGGAGGGATTGCAAGTTTATCCCTACTAATCGGGGCTATTATGGGGATTTATTTGCACATATCAAAACGAATCGTCGCCTATATTATGGCATTAGGAACGGGGTTGATCATAGGTTCTGCCACCTTTGATCTACTAAGTGAGGCAGAAGGCAAAGCGAACCTTTACCATCTCACATCCATGTTCTTGCTGGGGGCACTCATATTCACTCTTTTCGAAATCTTTATTTCCAAAAAAGGTGGAAGTGAAAGGAAGAGGTCAAAGAAGAATCCCCATGGTCATTCTGGATTAGCCATTTATGTGGGAACCATCATGGATGCAATACCCGAATCCATCATTATTGGAGTCAGCTTTATAGGAGACCAATCAATACAATGGGTATTTATCATCGCCATTTTCATCAGTAATTTTCCTGAATCACTATCAAGCAGCATCGGGTTCAGGCTTGATCATTATAGTACTCGTAAAATTCTCACCCTCTGGGGGAGTGTAGTCGTTCTCTCCTCCCTTAGCTCCTTGCTCGGGTATGTATTTTTACAAGATGCCTCAGAAAGCATCTCTTACATAATAGGCGCTTTTGGTGCAGGCGGATTATTGGCCATGGTTTCTTCTACGATGCTGCCTGAGGCGTTTGAAGAAGGAGGACCTATTGTCGGATTCCTATCTTCATTTGGTATAATCCTTTCCTATATATTAACCCATATATCGTAGATACTTTGGCCAGCCTTTTAAGCCAAACTGAAAAGACGTACTGGAGCCAGTGCTTCAGTACGTCTTTATGATCATTCATGATCTATGGTTAATCCTTCAACAAAGCCTTTACTCATCTGTTTATCTTTCTTACGATTTTCTTTGCTGTTAAAAATAATATCAAAGTCATAGTCATCGGGATATAATTCCTGGGCTGACACATATAACTCCAATCGTTTATGATTAAAACTTCTTTTTTCTCCTTTTATTTGAACCATGTAATCCCCCATTTCATCAGGTCCTTCATACACTATCCCGAATTCTCCAATCGGCGAAATTTTCACATTATCTCCTTTGTGAAATAATCGAACTGAACTGTTTCTCTTTAATGAATTGGGTTTTCTATGAAGCCTTTTTTTGTATTTGTTTACAATAACCTGCTTCTCCATTTCCTTCTTCGCATGATAATCAATTTCTCCAAGGCTATAGCTTTTCTTTTCTCTATACGTAATTTCATGTGCTTTTTCAATGATCTCAGGGTGCATTCCCAGTTTCAACGCAATGGAAAATGCTTGACTTTCGCCTCCTTCCCCTACAATCAATCGATACGTTGGTTGCAATGTGTCGATATTAAATTCCATACTTCCATTCATAAATCCCTCGTGTTCTTCTGCAAAATGTTTTATTTCACTATAATGAGTAGTGGCGAGGATCGTTGCGCCCTTCTCATATAATTGTTTCAGGATGGCTGTGGCCAGACCCATTCCTTCCAAGGGATCAGTACCTGAACCGAGCTCATCTAACAGAACCAGAGTTCGATCATTTGTACCCTTTAAAATATCGATAATATTTTTAATATGGGAGCTGAATGTACTTAAATTTTGCTGAAGGCTTTGACCATCCCCTATATCTAAAAGAATATCTTGATAAATACTGATTGCACTGCCCTTTTCTGCCGGAATATGAAGGCCGCATTGGGTCATGAGTGTAAGAAGGCCCACCGTTTTGATGGCGACCGTCTTACCTCCAGTATTGGGACCGGTTATGACTAATGCATGAAAGCCCTCACCCATCTGAATGGATAATGGTACTGCCTGTTTTCCAAGCAGGGGATGAACTGCATTTATCAAATGTATTTGATGATCTTCATTTACCATGGGGCTCACACCATCAATGGAACGGCTATATTTCGCTTTTGCGAATAATACATCATAATGTACCATTGTTTCAATCGCCAGTTTTAATTGTGGTTCATATAATTGAACCAATCCTGTTAATGTCCAAAGGATATTCTCGACTTCACGGTCTTCCTCCAGTTTATAAAACAATAGTTGGTCCTGCTGATTGCATAATTCCTCTGGTTCAATGTATAAGGTTGACCCGGAAGCAGAAGTATCGAGTACCGCACCTTTCATTTTCCCCCTGTATTCTTTCTTGATCGGGAGGACGTATCTGCCGTTCCTCTGGCTCACAATCGATTCTTGAAGGAACGATTTATACTTGGCCGACTTTACAATCGATTGGATTTTATCCTTTAAGCGGTCCTCTTGAATCCCAACTTGCTTTCTAATCCGCAGTAACTCTTTACTTGCGTAATCATCTACTCTACCATTTCGGATGCATCGATTGATTTCTTCCCCAATTTCAGGGATATCTTCAATGGAATAGACATAAGAAGATACCCTCGGTGCCACCCACTGTTTATCCTGCATATATTTTTTCAGCTTTTTACATGCATCCAGAAAATAATACAGGTTTGTAAGCTGATCCGGCCTTAAAGGTACTCCTTTATTTAGATTAGCTATAATGTTTTCTACTCCGTCCAGTGCATGAATCGGGATACTGGCACTCTTCTCCAGGATTCTAACGGCTTCTGTTACTTCATCTAAACGCATATCAATCTGGCGGATGTTTGTTGTGGGAATCATATTGATCAGTACTGTTTTTCCTTCTTCTGTCAGAGCAAATCGGGTTAGCTCCTCTTTCACTGAGTTAAATTCTAATGTTTGAAACGTTTTTTCGTTCAATGTTTTCTCCTCCATATACAAAAATAGACCACAACGAACAATGTCCATTGTGGTCTTCCTTCACTCGTATACTAATTACCCCGTAATAGCAGCTTGTGCTTAGGCAAAACGTGTATCGTTCAAAACTCGAAGTTAGAAACGACTACATTGATTTCCCGCATTGTGCACAAAAAGAGCTGTGCACAAAGACACAGCTCTCCTAATAAAGGTTTGAGTATGCTATGACCATTGTTCTTAACTACACTTTGAAGGCATAACTAAATAAGCATTAATCAATAGCCTAATTTTAAGGCCACTGCCTACAAAATGTCCGTATTCATTTCACGGTTAGTTAAGAACGACACCTAACATATAACATACTCCCTTAATATACAGTAATTAAATTCATGATTAGTTTACGATGTATGGGATCTATTGTCAATAGGCTATTGCATAGACCGTTTATATTGGAACCTTTTCCATTGAAAACGAATAAAGCAACCGATACAGAATCCTGCAAGAGCAATTGATGCTGCCAAGAATACCATTCCTGAGAAAATATAAAAGCCTGTACTCCATCCAGCTAGAGTACTAATGATAGCTGCTCCCAGGCAGCTCACGGCAATGATATTATTAAATTGCTGTTGATCAGCGTCTTCAGCTGGGTAGGATGACAATTCTTTCTTTAAGAAATGCCTCCCTGTTTTTATGACAGGATTGAACTTGAATAGTACAGACGTCAATCCCACCAGGAATGGAAGTACTAAGAAGAAATCTATTTGAAATACCCATGAAAAGGCAACAGATGTAACGATAAACCATTGATTTAATTGAACGAGCGGTTTTGGTATTGAATTGAATGTATCCACTTTTAATCCATACCTTCCTTATTGGAATTATTGTAATTATAGTGTAATGGATACAGCAGTAAAAATCAAAAGAAAAAACCGAAAGCAGCTGCCCATTTTTTGGCTACTTTCGGTTCTTATCATTTATAGGTTCCTTAGTATTTCTGCATGACGCTGTTCATCATATGCAGCCCTCATGAATCTACGTTTGGCTCTTGGCTCGGTAAGCCGGTTTGAAATGGATAAATAAAAGGATACCGTTTCACTTTCATCTTTAATGCTTTCTCTTATTCCTTGCCGGTAATTCGAAGGAAGGTCTCTTGGATTGACTAAATTAATGGAAGGGTAGCGACCGGTCAGTTGTAAATACGATTGTGTAAATCCATTAAAATGACGGATCTCATCTTGTCTTATTCCCAGGATCGCTTGTTTGGCTGTATCATTCGGGGCAAGTTCAGCCAGCTGTGTATAGTAAGAAATAGCTTTGAACTCATCATTAATGGCTTTTTGTATATCCCTTCTCAACTGTCGATCGATTTGACGGTCGTCATGATTTTCAAAGTAATATGGATATTGATTGTACATCATACATCTCCTCCTAAAGCATTGCCTTTTACAGACTATGATAGAAGCCCATCCATAGTGATGCTCTGCGTCATTTCTTTAACTCGTATCGATGCTGTAACTCTTCAGGAGCCATCTTCACGATAAGCTGAAGAACAAACGCAAACACTGCCAAATCATCAACAATACCAAACAAAATAAAAACATCGGGAATCAAATCAAACGGAACCCAGAAATATCCCGCCACCAGCCCAATCGAGAATACCTTCTTAAATAACGAAACCTCTTTAGACCGAAAAAAATCAACCAAAAACGGCACCGACCTGCGAACATTAAAAAGAAACCTCACCCGCTTCACAAATTTCATCATTCGCTCTCATCACCTATCTTTTATTATTTTGTTATCATAGCACAACAAACAATGGAAGGGATTGAGCATTTCAAGAGCATCTGCTAATATATAGCATTGATTTTTGGCTCATTTCAGCTTTGCTGAAAGGCGAGGGAAACATACGTTTCCCTCGAATGAGCCAAAAATCATCTCAAACAGAATAACCAACTGCTTCTCCCAATAAATAGTGCTACCACCCACCCCAAACTCAGCTTCCTTCCCTCCATTCCAAATCCTTCATCCGCTTATGTAAAAAGCAGGTTAATTTATAACTGTTCAGCCCAATACTCTATCTTTTTAGCATACTAGCGTGTTATAATCTTTTAGATTGAGTATTAGGAGGTATATCACACATGATTCAAGTATCAGATGTAAGCTTACGTTTTGGTGATAGAAAGCTATTCGAAGACGTGAATATAAAGTTTAATCCAGGGAATTGCTACGGACTTATCGGAGCAAACGGTGCTGGTAAATCAACATTTTTAAAGATTCTTTCAGGAGAAATCGAAGCGCAGACCGGCCACGTGTCGATGGGTTCAGGCGAGCGACTTGCTGTATTAAAGCAGGATCACTTCGAATATGAAGAATATGAAGTGCTAAAAGTTGTCATTATGGGGCATTCCCGTTTATATGAAGTGATGCAGGAAAAAGATGCCATCTACATGAAAGAAGATTTCTCTGATGAAGACGGTATGAGAGCTGCAGAATTAGAAGGTGAATTTGCTGAGCTTAACGGTTGGGAAGCTGAATCAGAAGCTGCTATCCTACTAAAAGGCTTAGGAATCAACGAAGATCTCCACACGAAACAAATGTCCGAACTAACAGGTGGGGAAAAAGTAAAAGTATTATTAGCACAAGCACTATTCGGCAAGCCGGATGTTCTTTTACTGGATGAGCCTACCAACCACTTGGACATTCAAGCGATTCAGTGGTTAGAAGACTTTTTAATTAACTTTGAGAACACAGTCATCGTTGTATCGCATGACCGTCACTTCCTAAACAAAGTATGTACACATATTGCTGACCTTGACTTTGGAAAGATCCAAGTTTATGTCGGGAACTATGATTTCTGGTATGAGTCCAGTCAATTAGCACTTAAAATGGCTCAGGATCAGAATAAGAAGAAGGAAGAAAAAATCAAAGAGCTTCAGGCTTTCGTTGCCAGATTCAGTGCGAACGCATCTAAATCAAAACAAGCCACTTCCCGGAAAAAATCGTTAGAGAAAATTTCATTGGATGACATCAAGCCAAGCTCACGTCGTTATCCATATGTACAATTCAAGCCAGAGCGTGAAATCGGGAACGATGTTCTACGTGTTGAAGGTCTTACAAAAACGGTTGACGGAGTAAAGGTCTTAAACAATGTTTCCTTTATCTTGAATAAAGAAGACAAAATCGCACTTGTCGGAGCAAACGAAATTGCCAAAACGACTCTTTTCAAAATACTAGCAGGTGAAATGGAGCCGGATAGCGGCACATTCAAGTGGGGAGTGACGACATCTCAAGCTTACTTCCCGAATGAAAACTCCAAGTACTTTGAAGGAAATGAACCTTCCCTTGTGGATTGGTTACGTCAATACTCACCGGAAGATGAGAGCGAAACATTCCTCCGCGGTTTCTTGGGTCGTATGCTGTTCTCAGGTGAAGAAGTATTGAAGAAGCCAAGTGTCCTTTCCGGAGGAGAAAAAGTTCGCTGTATGTTATCAAAAATGATGCTGAGTGGATCTAATGTTCTTCTATTGGATGAACCAACAAACCACTTGGATCTAGAATCCATCACGGCATTAAATAATGGATTGATTAACTTCAAGGGCGCCATGATTTTTGCATCTCATGACCACCAGTTCATCCAGACCATCGCTAATCGTATTATCGAGATCACCGAAGATGGTGTAATTGATAAAGAAACTACGTACGATGAATTTCTTGAAATGAAAGCTTCTATGAAAGCTTAATGTATACCAGAAAAAAGCAGGTAGCCGGATGGCACCTGCTTTTTCTATTTAGTCCTTATTCTCATAACTGATATTGTCCATGTTTTACCAAGTATCCTTTAATCTGAAAATAGCTTATTTTTTTCGGTAATTCTTCTTTAATGGGCTTTAAGAGGCCTGCCCCTACTTTCGAGACTGCATCCTCAATAAGTTCTTCTTCTTCTTCTGTAAAAAGGATAGACCAGTCTTGCGTGATGCCTTCCTGATAGGAACGGATGATATGATTTTCGATCGTTGCCGTACTCATTCCCCGCTCTTTCGCAATTTTCTTTATATCCATGTTATCTTTGAACAATTCATAACTGATTAAATGGGACGCTTTGTCAGACTGACTTGTCTTCCGTGATCGCGAAGGCTTGACGACCTCAACTTGATGTTCGGGATTCTCACGTAAAAAAACGGAAATTTCGTTTATGAAAATTTCTCCATACCGATTCAGCTTGTTTTCACCTACTCCGCTAACCTGCAGAAATTCTTCTGATGTTTTCGGCATCTTCACACACATGTCTTGAAGCGACTTATCGGAGAAAATAACGAAAGGTGGTACTCCTTCTGAATCCGCAATCGATTTCCGGAGTGTTCGCAAGGTCTGGAACAATCCATCTTCTTTAAGGTTGATGGCCGAAACAGTAGGCTGTACCTTTCTAGTTACGCATCTTTCCCCCATTAACACCTCTTTGCCTTTAGATGAAACTTTCAGGATAGGAAAGCTTCCACCCTCGACTTGTATGACGCCCTCTGAAATCAAATAATCGATGAACAGACCGACATCCTTCTGAGATTGCTCCTTCATTAATCCATATGTGGAAAGCCGGTCGAATCCCCATTCCAGGATCTTTTTGTTCTTTGACCCCGTTAGTACACCGCTGATGAGTGAGGTTCCAAATCGTTCATTCATTCGTATCATACAGGATAATACCATTTGTGCCTCTCTCGTTACATCCTCAGACTCCCTATCATCCAAGCAATTGCTGCAATGACCGCATGCTTCCACTACATGTTCACCAAAATACGCTAAAATGTAGTTCTGCAGGCATGCTTCTGTATGGACAAAGTCAACCATTTCACGTAATTTCTGCATCTCATTATCATGTAATTCCTCATTTACGATATTCTGGTCAATGATATACCGCTGAGTCTGGATATCCTGAGGTGAAAATAATAAGACACATTCGCTGTCCACTCCATCACGGCCTGCCCTGCCAGCCTCTTGATAATATCCCTCCATATTCTTGGGAATTTGATAATGAATCACAAAGCGTACATTTGATTTATTGATCCCCATACCAAATGCATTGGTTGCAATCATGATGGTAATGGAATCATTCAGAAAGGCTTCCTGCTGTTCCTGCCTAACTGTATCAGACAATCCGCCATGATATTTCCCGACGGAAAATCCCTTTTTCTCAAGATACATATAAAGGTTTTCAACTTCCTTCCGGGTGGCGCAATAAATGATGCCGGAATGCTGATGATTCTTTTGTACATACCTTTCTACCCAACGCTTTCGATCTTCACCTTTTACAACTTGGAAGAACAAATTCGTCCGTTGAAAACCAGTTAATACTTTATATTGATCCGGAATGTGTAAATGATGAAGGATATCAGCTTGTACTTGTGGAGTTGCAGTAGCGGTCAATGCAAGAATGGTGGGATTTGATTGTAGTTGATTAACAGCGTTATAAATCCCTAAATAGCTTGGTCTGAAATCATGACCCCATTGGGATAAACAATGCGCCTCGTCAACAGCTACAAGGGGTATGGGTAATGAATTGAGGAAACGGATAAACCCAAATGATTCTAATCTTTCAGGAGCAATATAAACGAGCTTGTATTCACCTAAAGAAATCTCTTCCATTCTTGTCTCTACTTCATTATTCGATAATGTACTATTAATATAGGTTGCTGGAATCCCCTGATGAATTAACGAATCCACCTGGTCTTTCATTAAAGATATGAGTGGAGAGATAACCAATGTTACTCCATCAAGCATTAAAGCGGGAATTTGGTAACAGAGCGATTTCCCCCCTCCTGTTGGCATAATTCCTACAGTGTTTTTTCCATCAAGTATGTATTCGATAATACTTGCTTGTCCATCTCTAAATTCATCATAACCAAAGTATTGTTTTAATACTTGTTGTGCTTCTACGATCACATTTTTCCCCTCCAAGAAAATTATTCGTATTCCTTTATTGTATTCCAGAACGAGGAACGTGCCAATAGAAAGCTCCGATTTTTCAAACAAAAGGCTGTACATTCGTATACATACACGTAATGCACAACCTTGCCATTAACTTAAAACCACTTAACTGTTTTTTCTTCTTTATTTACTTCAACAGGCTTTGACAGCTTCCAAAAGCTTTCCCATACATTTTCTTTACTCTCAGTAGAAGTACTCTTGACTTCCTTCTCTTTCTTGTTAGACATGGTGCTCCCTCCTTTAATACATAAATACATTACATACTATTCAAATGTAAAAAAAGAGTTTAATAATTTTTTTAAAAACACTTCATGGGATGAGGTCAGTAAAGCCCGGTCAAGAAAAAAGAACCAATCAAATGATTGGTTCCTTACGATCCATTAGGATGATTTCATTGTAGGATGTGGATTGTCTACAACTTGTAATACCTTGGTAGATGTCACCATATCTTCTTTACAAAGCGGACACTTAGGTGTATCTTCACTTTTGAAGTTATCTCTCATCCAGCCTTTACAATCTTCAGCGGAACAAGCCCAAATCTTTGTTTCCTCTGTTTTAATTTCTTCTTCAACTTGATTTCTACGACCAAAAGCCATTGAACGTCCTCCTTTAAGGTAAGTAGGATTTCCTTGCTATGCTTCTAACAGGAAAATAATGATTGTGGTAATTTATGCTGCAGATAGTATGTGGTCAGTTAGGTGTAGCCAGTTTAATCGGAACAATTTCTACGATTGTTTCCATTATACCATACTTGACTCCAATTTAATATATGAACTCCTTAGTAAACGGAACAATCGCCTCATATGTAATGAAGGAAGGATAAAGATCCTTCGTCATTTTTTCTTTCTGCTTCTAGAAGAAGGAGCCTTTACTCCACCCGGTAATTCCTGGTTGGTCGTACCTTGTCCCTCCACTTGAGAAGAACCCAGGACAGCTTTTGATGGATCTTTTTTCTTGTTGCTCATCTGCTTCACCTCCACTCCTACCTTGCCCAAATCATTCACGATTTATGTATGGATTTTCCTCATTTCATTACATGGATTTTACGCCATCATGTGATTAAGAAAAGGATTCATGGGAAGTCTAATCAATAAATTAAGGTTTAGGGTGTTGAATTCTGTGTTTAGACGGAGAGAAGTAAAAAAGGATATTGATAACGGGTCCCCCCATAGCTTTGATATAGAAACGTTTCACAAAGAAGTACTCACCTTGGTTAGCAATAGTGAGGATTTAGTTTTTAGAATCATTACGATCGGCGAACAGAAACTCGCCGTGGTTTACTTTGATGACCTGATCAATACAACATCGATGCAGGATAGTATTATCAGACCACTTGAGGAAACTTCTGGAGAGCTTAATTATCATGTCATCCAAGATACGATTAATATTGCGAAACTTACACAGACGAATCAAATTAACGACGTTATAGACAACTTAGTAAATGGAACGGCCTATATTTTTAAACAAGGCGATACTCACGGAATTTTAGCGGATGTAGCTGATAAAGGAACAAGGGCCTTGGAAAAAGCTGAAACAGAATCCCTTGTGTTTGGTCCTAAAATTTCTTTTACAGAATCCATTACGAAGAATTTGAATTTAATTCGTTCTAATATTAACGATCCTAAACTATGCGTGGAAACCTTCATGATTGGATCAAGAGCGAAGAAAAAAGTTCAAATGGTATACATAAAGGACATTGCGGAAGAAGAGAACGTAAATACGTTTAGACAGCGTATTACGGAAATTGAAGTCGATAGTATAGTGGATTCCACAGTGCTCGCTCAAATGATAGAAGATAATTCATTTACATTCTTCCCGCAATTTATAACGACTGAGCTGCCGGACCGCTGTAGCATCTCACTTCTTCATGGAAAGATCTGTTTACTTGTCGATCGCAGTCCTACAGCGATCATCGGACCATCCACGTTTATGAATTTCTTTGAATCCACGGAAGACATTTATATGAGATGGAATATGGGTACGTTTTTAAGATTGATTCGCTTTGTCGCCATTTTTTTCTCGATTCTTTTAACACCGGCATATGTGGCGGTCTTGACGTTTCATTACGAGGTCATTCCCTCTGCTCTCCTTGTTTCTCTGGGACAGTCAAGATCTAACGTTCCATTTCCTCCCGTGTTCGAGGCAATTTTATTGGAATTCATCATTGAGCTCCTGAGAGAGGCGGGAGCTAGATTACCAACAAAGGTCGGGCAAACCATGGGGATCGTAGGTGGTATCGTCATCGGTCAAGCGTCAGTGCAAGCAGGATTCACGAGTAACATTTTGATTATTATCATCGCGATATCCGCTTTGGGTTCGTTCACTGCTCCGAGTTATGCAATCGGTACAGCCGTGAGAATCATCCGTTTCCCGATCATCATCATGGCGGGGTTATACGGGGGTGTGGGAATCATGTTTTGCTTCTGTTTTATTCTCATTCACTTATTGAAAGTGACAACATTGGGCAGACCTTATCTATCACCCATTTACCCATTTAGGTTTGCAGACTTCAAATACAGTCTATTCCGCTTACCTTATCAGTATTTAGTCCAACGTCCGATTTCCAACCACCCCATAGATCAGGGAAGAATCCCTGAGAAGAAAGCAAAAGAGAAGAAAGACGTTGATGAGTAAAGGATGAAATGTATGAATATTAATGTGAATCCAAAGGAACGGTTAATGTTTAATGCCTTCTTGATAATGTTTATCGTACACACAGCCCAAACCGGAGTCGGAATTGCAGGACTACCCAGGGTCATTTACATGGAGGCAAACAGGGACGCATGGATTTCTGTTCTATTAGCTGGAATTCTCGTTTCGTTCGTTCTATTTCTCATGGTAAAAACGCTTGAAACATACGACAGTACCGATTTGTACGGTATCCATATGGATATTTATGGTAAATGGATCAGCAAAGGAATTAACGTTCTTTATATTGGATATTATCTCAGTGTCACATACGTGATTTTAATGAACTATATCGAGATGGTCCAGGCATGGATATTCCCTAAAATGCCTACATGGCTCTTGATGGGGTTATTGATTTTTTTAATGGTTTATAGTGTGTTGGGGGGGATCCGGGTTGTGGTCGGTATTGCCTTTTTAGGGCTCATCTTTGCCTTCTGGTTAATCTTTATGATCTACACCCCTATTAAATATCTGGACTTCAATCATCTTCTACCTGTTTTAACATCTTCCCCCAAAGAAATAATGATGGGTATATATAAATCAAGCTTTACCCTTATTGGCTTTGAATTGGTGTTATTTGTGTACCCTTACATCAAGGAAAAGAAAAAAGTACTAAAATATGGCCTGATTGGTGCAGGATATTCCACTTTTCTCTTTACGATTGTGACCGTTGTCAGTATCGGGTTTTTCTCAGAAGATGCCCTTTTAAAGACCATCTGGCCAGTCCTGTCCATGTTCAAGATATTGAGGATCCCAAACTTGGAGCGATTTGAATTCATTGCCGTCTCTTTCTGGATGCTGGTCATCCTTCCAAACATTTGTCTCTATTTTTGGACAGCTTCAAGAGGAATGAAAAGAGTATTTAATGTTTCTCAAAAAAAATCCATTTACCTTTTCGCCATCCTGCTATGGCTATTATCCCTATGCGTGCAGGATCGTCTCACGATGAATGTCATTACAGACAAAGTTGGGACCTCCAGTTTTATTCTTTCCCTTGTCTATCCCTGCCTCTTATTCATACTGGTTAAATTGAAATACATTAGTAAGAAAGAAAAGGGTGTAGATGTATGATTAAAACCATCATGCTTCTTCTGCTTTGTCTTTGTACTTGTTTCTTAAGCAGCTGTGTGGAGTCAAAATATTTAGAAAAGCTGGGATTGATTACAGCCGTTGGATATGATCAGGCTGAAGACGAGAAAATAACCGGCACAATGGTCCTGTATCAGTTTAACCCGGCAATGCAGGACGTTGAAAAGGTACTGATTAGTAAATCTAAGACCAGTAAAGGAATCCGTCTGTCGCAGAATTTAGAAACCGATCATAAGCTTGTTTCCGGTCAGTTAAGGATTACTGTTTACGGAAGGGAGCTTGCGGAAAAAGGGATTTCCCACTTAGTTGATACGTTGGAAAGGGATTCTTCCATTGGGAATATGGTGTACTTAACAATTGCTGATACGACTGCCGAACAAATCCTGAATTATCAAATGACGGAAAGACCTTCGAATATGGGGACGTACTTATATAACTTGGTCAGGCAAAATGTTGAATCGGAGACACTTGTTTCACCGACACTTCAAGAATTCGTCACTGATTACGGCAGTGTTGGCAAAGACCCCATGCTGCCATTGCTAAAGGCATCAGACGGGAAGGTTGGAATAGATGGCTTCGCATTATTTACACGGGATAAATTCATTAAAGAGATAAAAAAAGACAAGATTTTTTTTATTCGATCTCTTATGGAAGATTACGATGCCGGTAGCGTCGAAGTGGATCTGCCATTAGAAAAGTTCAAACCTTACTTGACAAGTCCTCATCTTGGACAAGAAAAAGATAAGGTTTATATTATGATTGATAGTATCGAATCATCCCATAAGATAAAAACAAAGAAAAAAGCAACACCAACCTTTGAAGTGAAATTGAATATCGAATCACGTTTACTTGAAATGTCTGAAGAAATGAAGTTGTCAGACCCAAAAGCGTTAAGCTTACTTGAAGATGAGATTGGGGATTATATCGAAAAGAACATTAAAGAAATTATCTTGATGCTTCAAGAGGAAGGCACTGATCCGATTGGATTTGGTATGGAGTATAAAAGTATAAGGGGGAACGAAGATTTATCGAGGGAAAAGTGGGATAAGCTGTACAAGGATGCTTCTTTTCATGTGAAAGTAGAAAATAAAATCATACGAACAGGAGTGATTGATTAAACCTTAGGGTCCATCCAATAAAGATGGACCTATTATTTTATTCCTCTGTAACTCGATCTGTAATTTCGTTGATGACGGACTCACTCTTGATTTCCATCGGTTGGCCATTCTCGAAAATAATCAATCCGTAATAGACCTGCAGATCATCGTCACACGCTTCACAAAAAAACATTTCACCTGGGTCCCAAAACGCAATTGAGTGCATCCTCTTACTTTTTGACTTACGATGGCTTTTACTAAGGCTTCTCATTTCCTCAAGAAACCTTTCGATTGCTTCATCCCTGTTATTAAACGTCCACTCTTGAACAATATCTTTTTCCCAGCCTTCAAAAAACCACCAAGGCTCTGCATCACTTTTTGTTGTCATGACTCTCCATATATTATTCAATGCTTCACCCTCCTTTTTTCCATGACCAAATTGTACATAAAATATGAACGAAAGAAAAATATTTAAATCATGCTACTCTAAATTATTGACAAGTCCCCCCATGTACAAGCATACGATTATTAGAAAAGACCTATGTTGATCAAAGCAAGTTATAAAAGGGAGGAAAAACATTTGAATTTTATTGTTTTGAAGAAAGGCTCCATCATCGCCGTGTTGGTTACAATTATGATCATTACAGTCGGAACGATATGGACATTATCCTCTAAAAACTCCTATCCTACCGTTTCATTATCAGATAATACGGGTGAGAAACAAGTCATTCAGCTTGTCACAGGGGAATTCAAATCAGAAACACCTGGGGGAAAAGAAATAGAAGCTTATCGATGGGATCCGGGTACGATTGTAGTTGAAAAAGATCATCCTGTGGAATTGCGCATTTATGGTGTTAACGGTATGGAACACCCGTTCTATATCGAGGGAACCGATATTAAAGGTACAGTGAAAAAAGGGGAAGAAACCGTTGTAAATGTGTCGTTTTCAAAAGAGGGGACGTATAGACTGATTTGTGAAACACATGATACCATTGATCTTAACGGTCCAATGATCGCGTATATAGTAGTTGATTAATGTATGAATTGTGGGTACTCTAACATGGAAGTTAGCCACTTGGGGATCTTGGGCATGGCATCCTATTACAATGCCATGCCCATTGCATACCCTGCCGCTCCCAATACGACCCCAATGAGATAACTTGCGAAAAAATAAAACAGACCCATTTTTGTATTTTCCTGGAGAAGTCTCAATATCTCCCAGTTTAAGGTTGAAAAGGTAGTAAATGCTCCACACACTCCGATCCCGAAAAAAAACATAACATTCTCTTCAGCACCTCTTCCAACCAGAAGTCCCAAAAGTAAAGAGCCAACTCCATTAACCAACAGAGTCGCTTTCGGAAATCGCGAACTACTGCATCGCTTAACGACGTTCGCAACTATAAACCGTCCGATTGCCCCAACACTCCCCCCTAATGCGATCAACAAAATGCTAACTCCCATGACCGATCACCCTCCCTTTCCTTCCAGAGACAAAGCCCAAACATGCAAAAAGCATCCCTCCAAAAGAAGTAATGGTCATATATAAGAAAATCATGCCCCATTGCTCTTGCAAGAAAAAGGTGACCAACTCGATACTAAGTGTCGAAAAAGTTGTAAAAGAGCCCAGGAACCCTGTTGCAATAAGTAAATACGATTTTTCATATTTAGAAGACCATCGACAATAGAAAAAGGCTAATAGAAAGCTTCCCAGGAGATTCGCCGTTAGTGTCGCGAACGGCAGCCCATTTTGAATGGTCCAAAGATAACTGATTCCCCACCTGCAAAAACTTCCCAACGCTCCACCGATCCCCACTAGTAAATATTTCATTCTGTATAACATCCCTATTTTTTATGATTATTTTTTGGTGAAACCTATTGTTCACAATTTCGTATATACAATTACCATAGTTTCTTTTTCCATTTGGGAGTATACTTTAACTGGAACAGAGTTAATGCTTTAACAATTATATTGATCAGTAAATTAAAGGAGTCTTCTCCATTGACATTTATCATTATACAAGACTTATTAGATTTTTACTTAAGTCCATTACATTTTAGTATAGTATTACTATTTATCTTCGCTTTGATTTGGGAGCACTTACCTGGCACATTTCATCTTTACGTACGACCCTATGATAAGAAAGTTGAAGGACAAAATTTTATCGCAAAGTGCGTTGCAGCTAATGAAATTATTCCTATCGGGATCCGGTTCATTACATGCATGAAATTTCAATTCTACCATACCGATAATGACGAAGAATCCTCTTCTGTTTGCTTATAACCAGCAAGCATTTATACAGAGGAGGAATTATCATTGAGAAAAATTTCATTCATCATGCTCTTGTCACTATTCACTCTAACAGGGTGTCAAAGTGCAACAACTGAAGGAGCGTTCTTTCACGACTATCTTGTTAACCCATTTTCGTTTCTCATCCATGAAATAGGTACCTTCCTGGGTGGAAACTTTGGTCTTGCGATCATTGTCATTACCCTTCTTATTCGTCTCGTTCTTCTTCCTTTTATGCTTAAAACGTATAAGAATCAACAGGATATGAAAGGAAAAATGGCATTAATCAAACCGGAGATGACGCAAATCCAAAAGAACATAAAAGAAGCGAAAAATAAAGATGAACAGAAGAAGCTTCAGCAAGAAATGATGTTGCTTTACCAAAAACATGGAGTGAATCCTCTTAATATGGGATGTTTACCCTTATTCATTCAAACCCCCATATTGATTGGGTTATACTATGCGATTCGGTCATCATCTGAAATTGCAAGCCACTCCTTTCTATGGTTTAATTTGGGACAGCCGGACTATATAATGGCCATCATCGCTGGTGTTGTGTATTTAGCCCAAGCTCGGGTATCCTTGATGAATGTTCCTGCAGAACAGCTTGCCCAAATGAAAATAATGAGTTACCTTTCACCCATTATGATCTTTATTTTTTCAGTTAATGCGCCGGCTGCCTTACCACTGTATTGGACTATAGGAGGGGCATTCCTCATATTACAAACGCTGATTGGTAAGACTCTTTATCATCATCAACCATCTTTAGAAAAACAAGAAAGTCAATGAAAAAAGGGAGCCCTCAAGCTCCCTTTTTTACAATTATAAATGATGGATAGGATTATTTTTTGACAGATCCTTTTCTGAAAATGGATATTCCCACAATGAACAGCAGGATCATGTAAATAAATAACGGATAAAACAGAGTTTGTTGACGTAATTCATCTCCGTAAAACACTCCTGTACTTTCTGTTGAAGCAACTGCGTTTTTGTGTTTTACAGAAGAGTTCATCACAGGATTCAGCTTGGTTGAAACTATTTTTTCTTTATCTTCGTTATAAAGGGTTAAAACGCCATTACGATCCAGGGCCTCAGTAAATTTTCCATTCGCAGGCTGAGTATATTGGAAATTCTCTTTAAGCAGAAAGGATGTATCCTCATATTGAAAGGCTGTTTCCTTTGGAATATAGCTTCGAATGAAGTTACTTAGTCCATAATCAAGTAGCTTTGTGGTATCTGAATAAATGGCTCTTTTTGACTGAGCCTTCATCGTAACAACTACTATAGAAAGGTCTTCATTTTCAGCTGAAGTAACAAGGGTATGCTGGGATTCATTGATAAACCCGTTCTTCCCTCCGGTCACTTCAGGATAGAGAAGCTCTCCTTTCACCATTTTGTGATGATTATAAAGAGTTGTATTCCACCCCTCAGTCGACCAATCGATGGACTTTAAACTAAATAACTCTTGAAATTGTTTGTTCTTTAAGGCGTAGCTTGTAATCAAGGCCATGTCATATGCCGTGGTATAGTGATTCTCCCCGTACAGTCCATGAGGATTCTCAAAGTGTGTATTCTCTACACCTGCCTCCTCCTTTAAATAGACGTTTAATTTATTCGCAAACTGCTGTACGGACCCTTCCGTATGCTCAGCGATGGCCACCGCTGCATCATTTCCGGAGTTAACCATCAGTCCTTGAAGCAGCTGCTTCAAGGACACTTTCTCTCCGGCTTCCAAATACACTGTGGATCCTTCCGTATTACTTGCCTTCTCACTGATTTCGACTTGATCATTGAGATTCGCATGCTCAATGGCATAAATAGCTGTTGCTATTTTGGTGATACTTGCAGGATTCATTCGTTTATTGGAGTTTTCAGAATACAAAACACTCTTTGTTTTAGAATCTATAATAATAGCCGAATCGCTAAATAAATCTTTAGGTTTTTTTACATTATTTTCTTGAGCTGATACGATAGATGTAGAAAAGCAGAAGAAGATCAGCACAATGAACCATTTTTTCATATATCCACACACCTGTCTTGTCAATGTACTAACCCATTCTACCAAAAATATATTTCTTTTAATCATGAATGTGAGAAATGTTAAGAAATTGAAAGAATGATGTAAATTCCTGTCATCCATTTCGGCCTGTATAGATAAAAAGGGGACAAAATTTCCATTTCACCTTCAATTACAATAAAATAAGAGTATGATATGAAACCTTTTTGCACATTTAATCGTATTTAAACTAAGCATCTTTATTAAGGGGTAGATGAAATGAATACATTTCTTCAATTTTTAGTACGAACCGTCATCTCATTCAGTATAGGGACCAGTAGTTTTATCGCCTACTTACTCCTATTTGACTTAGGATTCCCTCTAACATTCTTATCAAGCCTCGGTACAGGGATTCTCTTTTTCTTTGTTGTAAAGGGGCTGCAAAAGAGATGGTGGCTAAATAAAAATGGCCTTTCCTCACAGGAATTTCGATATATTAACAAGAATTTAAAAGAGGCGAAAGAAAAAGTTAACCGCCTTCAAAAACAACAATTGAAGGTCAGATCTCTGGGAGCCTTCAAACAAATTCTGGAACTGAACCGATTGAGCAGAAGAATTTATCAACTCGTAAAGAAAGAGCCAAAAAGATTCTTTTCAGCTGAATCATTTTTCTTCTATCACCTGGATTCCGTTGTTGAAATCACCGAAAAATATACGTTTCTTGCTGCTCAACCCGGCAAAAACAAAGAAACATTCTTATCACTACAACAAACACGTACGACTCTGGATGATTTGACAGGGTCATTGGAAAAAGACCTGCAAAATGTATTGGCTAATGATATGGATACATTAAAGTTTGAACTAAACTTTGCCAATCAACATCTATCTAATAAAAAAGAATTAAAATAAATTTCGGAGGTTTTATGATGGAGCATCGAAATGAACAATCTGAACTGGATTTGCTGCTTTCCAACCCGTTTGGGGAGGAAGTTCAGGCCGTCAAAGAGCAATCTCCTTTGCTACTTGACCGATTACCTAAAGAACAACAGGAAAAAGCAAAGCAACTGGCCGCTCAGATCGACTATAAAGACTATGAAGCCATTCTAAAATACGGAACAGCCGCTCAATCACAATTATCGAATTTTTCTCACTCAATGCTTGATCATGTCCAGAAACGGGATATTGGGCCGATCGGGGATGTCTTAAGTGATTTAATGAAGAAGCTCGAGCAAATGAATCCTGATGAGCTGAATACTAAACAAAAAGGTGTGTTTAAGAAACTATTTCGAAAGGTTTCTTCTTCTCTGCAGGAGGTTCTTTCTAAGTATCAAAAGATTGGATCCCAAATTGATCGGATTTCAGTCAGACTTGAGCACTCCAAAAAAACCTTACTCGATGATAACCGGTTGTTGGAAACTTTGTATGAAAAAAATAAAGACTATTTCCAAGCACTGAATATGTACATTGCAGCAGCTGAAATTAAACGTGAAGAGATTCAACATACACTGCTTCCTTCATTACGCAAGAAAGCGGAAGAAACGGATGACGAGTTGATTTATCAGGAAGTCAATGATACGATGCAGTTTCTAGATCGATTGGATAAGCGTATTCATGATTTAAAGCTGAGTAGACAAATGACCATTCAGTCTGCCCCTCAAATACGCTTAATTCAAAA